>JARWBI010000010.1 GCA_029846755.1 Falsirhodobacter flavus
GGTACTAATTGCCCGATAGGCTTGATTTGATCCAGAAAAAGCAAGGCAAAAACCTCGCAAGGATCGTCAAAAGCAAAACAAAGACTTGGAACAAATGATGTTGGAACGCTCTGCAAAACGCAGAGCGGGTTCTTCCTCGGTTTGGTGGTCATAGCACGAGCAAAACACCCGATCCCATCCCGAACTCGGCCGTTAAGTGCCGTCGCGCCAATGGTACTGCGTCTCAAGACGTGGGAGAGTAGGTCACCGCCAAACCTAGAAAGAACCCAAATCTCTCTAAACGATGAAAAACCAATGACGCGGGATGGAGCAGCCCGGTAGCTCGTCAGGCTCATAACCTGAAGGTCGCAGGTTCAAATCCTGCTCCCGCAACCATCTCAACCGAACGATGATCCAAAAGACGCTCCGCACAAGGCTGAGCAAATCCAATCATCGTGGTGATGGCCCCTTCCAACCCGATTTTGATACCGCGTCCGTCTCACGGATGCTCACGCGCGTGACCAGGCCGCGTGACGTTCCACAATGGGTGCCTCGTTTCGGGGAGGAGCGGGGTATGACGGATACGGAATGCGATCTTCGGACGGTAAAGACTACCTCGCCGCCTGGATGGCGCCTAACCCGGAACGTGCCGCGCAACTCGTAACGCCGGGATTCGTCTGCCGCTCTATCGGGAACCAAATGTTCCGCCGCCCGGTCGAGGCGATCAGCTTCAACGCGCCCGCTGTGCCTGGGTCAAGAACGCATCGCGCGGTATGACGTGATTCCGGGCGGTGGCGAAACCATCGTCTGCAGCATCGCCATCTCTAAGGCCCATGGTCCGACGGGGGCTGATCGTCGAAACCGGCATCTGGAACGACAGCGCCGGATGGCTGCTGGACCGCGCAGCCTAAAATCGTGGCAGAAAGGCAACGCCGAAAGGGGTATGCTTGCGCATGCCGCCATCGGCGCTGCCGTCGGTTCGGCTATCGGCGGATCGGTTTGTTGCTGGCGCGCAGAGGCATGCTGATGAACCCGAAAAAGCTGCATCGGCTTTATCACAAAGAAGGGCTGTCGGTCCTAGAAGCGCGTCGGACGCTTGCGCTACTTGAGGACACCGCACCCGCCGCGCTTGTCATGACACCACCCGCCACCTACCAATCTCAACCCGGCAGACTCTCGGTATGAAAGAGGGACCATCGGGGGCAGGTCAATCCGAGTAAAGATGTGTCCGGCCCAGATAGTCCGTGATCCGGAACGGCCCCGAGCCCTCGACATAGCGCGCGCCGAGCGGAACCTTTCCGAACCCCCCGGGAAGATCCAGAACGTAGGTCGGAAGACAGACGCCAGAAACACGACCGCGCAGCGCAGACATGATCGCCTCGCCTTCCGCGATCGTCGTCCGGAAGTGACCCGTCCCCCGCGCAAGATCGCAGTGATGAAGATAATAAGGCTTCACACGATGCGAAACCAGAAGACGAAACAGCCGCTCGAGCGTCTCCGCGTCCGCATTCACCCCGCGAAGAAGAACCGTCTGCGACAAAAGCGGGACACCCGCATCCGCCAAACGACCAAAAGCCCCGCGTGCCTCCGGCGTCAATTCGTCAGGGTGGTTTGTGTGCACAACGACGTAAACCGCAGGACGGATGCGAAGCGCCGCGATCAGCGCATCGTTCACGCGCTCGGGCGAGACGACCGGGACGCGTGTATGGAACCGGACGACCGCGACATGGTCTATCGCTGCGATCCGATTCAGAAGGGCGGAAAGACGGCGCGCGGACAGCACCATCGGATCGCCGCCCGTCAGAATGACCTCCCAGATCGCGGGCGTCCGCGCGATATAATCGATCGCGGCGTCGAGTTCGTCCTCACCCAAAGCCCCATCGGAGCCGACGGCTTCCCGGCGGAAGCAGAAACGGCAATAGACTTCGCAGGTCTGCGTCGCGTGCAGGATCACCCGGTCGGGATAGCGATGGGTCAGCCCGGGCACCGGGCTGTGGGCCGCGTCGCCGATGGGATCGGTCAGCTCTTCTGGGCGGATGGTCAGTTCTTCCGCCGAGGGCACGAACTGACGCGCGAGTCCTTCGGACTGACCCTGCATTTCGGGTGTGATGCGGATCCGGAAGTTCTCGGCAACCTGGTCCAGAACCTCAGCCTCGGTGGGATCGGCCAAACCTTCGCGGATCAGATCCGCTACTTTGGTGATGGCGGGCTTGCGCGGTGCCAAGGCCGAACCCTCTTTCGGTGAAAGAGGGCTTATGCGCCCCTTGCGGTGTGAATGCAAGCGGGCGAGGTCGCAAAAAGAACGCCGCTTCATTGCGGCTGCGCATCGCGGATGGTCCTGCCAGGGTGGCCCGGATTGCCGGAATGCGGTTCGGAGGCCTATCGCGCCGAAGGAAAATATTCCCCCGCCACGCGTCATTTCGGTGTTCGGTGCGCTTGCTCGGCCGTGCTGCGCGGTCTAGCTTCCCGCCCAATGGGATAAGGGGGCGCGCCATGGCCATGCAGGTCACCAGCATGATGAAGCGCTTCGGCGAGACGGAAGTGCTGCGCGGCATCGATCTGAATGTCCGCGACGGCGAGTTAGTCGCGCTTCTCGGCCCGTCGGGTTCCGGCAAGACCACGCTTTTGAAGATCATCGCAGGGCTGGATTGGCCGGATGCGGGCAGCCTGTCGGTCGATGGCGAGGATTGGCTGCGCGTGCGCGCGCAGGACCGCCGCACAGGTTTCGTGTTTCAGCACTACGCCCTGTTCCCGCATATGAAGGTGCGGGACAATATCGCCTTCGGTCTGAACGTGATGCCCAAGGACCGCCGCCCGCCCGCGGACCGGATCGCGGCCAAGGTGGACGAGTTGCTCCAGTTCCTTCAGATCGCGCATCTGGGCGGGCGATATCCGGCAGAGCTTTCGGGCGGCCAGCGCCAGCGGGTCGCCCTAGGCCGGGCGCTGGCCATCGGGCCGAAGGTCCTGCTGCTGGACGAGCCGTTCGGCGCGCTGGACGCCGCCATCCGCCGCGACCTGCGCCGCTGGCTGCGCGACGTACATGACAAGACCGGCACGACCACCATCTTCGTGACCCACGATCAGGAGGAAGCGTTCGAGCTTGCCGACCGTGTCGTGGTCATGGGCGCGGGACGTATCGAACAGGTCGGCACGGCGGACGAGATTTTCGACCACCCCGCTTCCCCCTTTGTCGCCCGCTTCCTTGGCGCGACGGTGGAACTGCCGGTGATCCTGCGCGCCGGCCGGGCCGAGGCGCCGGGGCTCGACGCCTCGCTCTTGGAGCGGCGGGCGCTGCCGGACGGCTTTGCCACGCTGTTCCTCCGCCCGGCCGAGATCGACTTGGAACGCGACGACGCGTCGCCTTTCCGCATCCGCCAGATCACCTCCACCGGCGCGCTGCGCCGTGTGATGCTGGACGGCACCGGCATCGTGCTGGAGGCCGAGCTTCCCCGCCAGCGCGGCGCCGATCCGTTGAAGGTCGGCGATCACGTCCGCCTGCGCCCGGATGCGGGCCGCATCTTTCCCGGCGCGGCGCGCAAGGCTCCGCCCGCCCCCATCCCCCTCAAAAAGGAGACGCATCGGTGAAACTGGTTCTTGCGACCGCCCTGTCCTTGCTGGCCGCGCCGGTGATGGCGCAGGACAGCATCCTCAACGTCTCCTACGACATCGCGCGCGAATTGTTCGTCGAGATCAACCCCGCCTTCGCTGCGAAATGGAAGGCCGATACGGGCCGCGACGTGTCCATCGACCAGAGCCATGCCGGATCGTCGCGCCAAGCGCGCGCGATCCTCGAAGGGCTGCCGGCGGATGTGGTCACGTTCAACCAGGTGACCGACATCGACGTGCTGGCGGAGGGCGGCCTTCTTGCCGATGACTGGCGCGAGAAGTTCCCGAACGAGGCCTCGCCCTATTACTCGCTGCCCGCCTTTCTGGTGCGCGAGGGCAACCCCAAGAACATCGACGACTGGGACGACCTGACCGCCGAGGGCGTGCAAGTGGTGTTCCCGAACCCCAAGACCTCCGGTAACGGGCGCTACACCTATCTGGCGGCCTATGCCTGGGCGCTCAATACGGGTCTGGACGATGCGGGCGCGCAGGATTTCGTGAAGAAACTGTTCGCCAACGTCCCGGTCTTCGATACCGGCGGGCGCGCGGCCACGACGACCTTTGCCGAAAACGGCATCGGCGACGTGCTGGTCACGTTCGAGGCGGAAACCGCAGGCATCGCCCAGCAATATGCGGACCAGGGCTTCGTCCGCGTGACGCCGCCGACCAGCCTTCTGGCCGAATTCCCCGTCGCCGTGGTGGACGAGGTCGCAGAGCAGAAAGGCACGACCGAGGTGGCAACCGCCTATCTCGACTTCCTCTATTCCCCCGAGGCGCAGGAGATCCTCGCCAAACGCTCGTTCCGCGTCCATGACAAAGCCGCGATCGAGGCGCATGAATTCCCCGAGGTGAACCTGCTGACCGTCGAAAACCTGCTTGGCGGCTGGGAGGGCGTGGCCGCGAACCATCTGGCCGAAGGCGGCATCCTCGACCGCGTTTTCGTCAACCAATGAAGCGGGTGCTGCCGGGCTTCGGCCTGAGCATGGGCGTGACGCTGACCTATCTTGGCGTCATCGTCCTTCTGCCGCTTGTCGCACTGGTGCTGCGCGGGGCCGAGATCGGGCCCGAGCGGTTCTGGGCCATCCTGACCGCACCGCGCACCCTTGCCGCCCTGCAGCTGACCTTGGTTGCGGGCGCGATGGCCACGGTGGTGAACGCCGCTTACGGTCTGCTGATGGCTTGGGTGCTGGTGCGCTATGACTTTCCCGGCAAGCGGGTGCTGGATGCGCTGATGGACATCCCCTTTGCGCTGCCGACGGCGGTGGCGGGCCTTGCGCTGTCGGCACTGTTTTCCGCGAATGGCTGGTTCGGCGCGCTGCTGGAGCCGATGGGCATCCAGGTCGTCTTCACCATCTGGGGCGTCGCCATCGCGATGAGCTTCACGTCCATTCCTTTCGTCGTCCGCACGGTGCAGCCGGTTCTGGAAGACCTCGACACGCAATACGAACAGGCGGCGATCACGCTGGGCGCGCATCCGTTCACGATCTTCCGCAAGGTGATCTGGCCGGTGATCCTGCCGTCCTTCCTTGTCGGCATCACCCTGTCCTTCGCGCGGTCTTTGGGCGAATTCGGCGCTGTGGTCTTCATCGCCGGAAACCTGCCGATGAAGACCGAGATCGCATCCCTGCTGGCCGTGATCCGGTTGGAGGAATACGATTATAACGGCGCTGCCGCCATCGCGATGGTGCTGCTGGTCATCGCGCTTCTGCTGCTGGTCGTGTCGAACCTGCTGCAGGCCCGCGCCCTGCGTTACAAGGCCAAACCATGACCGCGCGCCGCCTTCTGATCGCCGCTGCCCTGATCTCGACCCTGTTTTTGGTCGTGGTGCCGCTGGCCTATATCTTCAGCCGCGCCTTCGGGCAGGGCTGGGCGGCCTATCAGGCCAATATACTGCATCCCGACACGTTGCACGCGATCTGGCTGACCTCGGTCGTGGCGGTGATCGTGCTGCCGATCAACATCGCCTTCGGCATCGCCGCCGCATGGCTGGTCGCGCGGTTCCGGTTCTGGGGGCGGGGGCTGCTGGTCCTGCTGATCGAGATACCTTTCTCCGTCTCGCCCATCATCGCGGGCATCTGCTATCTGCTGCTCTATGGCCGTCAGGGGCTGCTCGGCCCGCTGCTGCTGGAGAATGGGATCCAGATCCTGTTCGCCATCCCCGGCATCGTGCTGGTGACGATGTTCGTGACCTCGCCCTTCGTCGCGCGCGAGGTTCTGCCACTGATGGAAGCGCAGGGGTCCGAGCAGGAACAGGCGGCGGTGACGCTGGGCGCGTCCGGCTGGCAGATATTCCGCCGGGTGACGCTGCCCAACATCCGCTGGGCGCTGCTTTATGGCGCGGTGCTGTGCGCGGCGCGGGCGGTGGGGGAATTCGGCGGCGTTTCGGTCGTATCGGGCAGCATCCGCGGGCAGACCAACACCCTGCCCTTGCAGGTGGAACTGCTGTTCAACGACCTGAACACCGTCGGGGCCTTCGCGGCGGCATCCACGCTGACGCTGATCGCGTTGGTGGCGCTGGCGGTCAAGACCGTGCTCGACCGCCAGCGCTGATCCTCAGGGCTGCTTGGCAAAGCGCAGATAGGGCAGCTTGATGTCCAGATCGCCGAACTTCTCGCGCGCCTGTTCGTCGTTCAGCGACAGCGCCACGATCACGTCCTGACCCGGAACCCAGTTGGCCGGGGTCGCGATCGGCACGCCGTCGGTGGCCTGAACCGCGTCCAGCGCGCGCAGGATCTCGGCAAAATTGCGGCCCACGGACATGGGATAGGAGATCGTCAGCCGCACCTTCTTGTCCGGCCCGACGATATAGACCGTCCGCACCGTCGCCGTATGGGCGGGCGTGCGGCCTTCGGTCGGGGCATAAAATTCGGCGGGCAGCATGTCATAGGCCTTGGCCACCGTCAGCGAGGTGTCGTCGATGATCGGGAAATCGGCAGGCGATGCGGCGAACGCCTCGATGTCCTTCTTCCATTTCTGATGTTCCTCGACCTTGTCCACGGACACACCGATCACCTTGGTGTTCCGTTTCGCAAATTCCCCGGCCAGCTGCGCCACTGCGCCGAATTCGGTCGTGCAGACGGGCGTGAAGTCTTTGGGATGGCTGAAGATGATGCCATAGCTGTCCCCCAGCCAGTCATGGAAACGGATGGTCCCGGCAGTGGATTCGGCGGTGAAGTCGGGGGCGATGTCGTTGATGCGAATGGACATGTCGGCTCCTCTGGTCAGGTTCGACTTCCGACATAAGCCGCCCCGTTCGCGTTTTCATCTGTTATCCGCGGGGGGCTGCGCGAAAGGAAGAAAAGCGCCGCCCTGCTTTGCCGCGATGGAATTTCGTTCCCCTTGCCCGCGCCGTCTTGGGATGACACGCTGCTGGCAAAATGGAGGATGCGATGATCGAGAAACGCGAATTCTACATCGACGGGAAATGGGTCGCCCCCGCCGCCCCGCGCGACTGCGACGTGATCGACCCCTCGACCGAGGAGGCTGTCGCCGTCATCAGCCTTGGCGATCAGGCCGATACCGATCGGGCGGTCGCCGCCGCCAAACGCGCGTTCGAGACGTGGTCGGTGACCCCGCCCGCCGAACGCCGCGCGGTGGTCGAACGCATCCTTGCGCAATATGAGGCACGGGCCGAGGAAATGGCGCAGGCCATCAGCCTCGAGATGGGCGCACCGATCAAGCTGGCGCGGGAATCGCAGGCGCCCTGTCTTCCCAGTCACCTGAAGGCCTTCCTGACCGCATTCGACAAGCTGGAATGGGTCCGCCCCTTGGGCGATCATGCCCCGAACGACCGCCTGGCGCTGGAGCCGATCGGCGTCGTCGGCCTCATCACCCCGTGGAACTGGCCGATGAATCAGGTGACGCTGAAGGTGATCCCCGCGCTGCTGGCGGGCTGCACCTGCGTTCTGAAGCCGTCCGAGGAGGCGCCGCTGTCCTCGCTTCTGTTTGCCGAGTTTTGCCATGATGCAGGCGTTCCGGCGGGCGTGTTCAACCTCGTGAACGGCGATGGGGCGGGGGTCGGCTCGCAACTTTCCGCGCATCCGGATGTCGAGATGATCTCCTTCACCGGATCGACCCGGGCGGGCCGCGCGATCTCCAAAGCCGCCGCCGAGACGATGAAGCGTGTGACGCTGGAATTGGGCGGCAAGGGCGCGAACCTCATCTTCGCCGATGCCGACGACCGGGCGGTGGAACGCGGCGCGAAGCATTGCTTCAACAATTCGGGGCAAAGCTGCAACGCGCCGACGCGGATGCTGGTCGAACGCCCCGCCTATGACCGCGCGGTAGAGATCGCGGCGCGCGTGGCCGAGGAAACCCGCGTCGCCCCCGCCGCCGAAGATGGCGCCCATATCGGGCCGGTCGTGAACCGCCGCCAGTGGGACCAGATCCAGGGTTATATCCAGAAGGGCATCGACGAAGGCGCGCGTCTGGTCGCGGGCGGCCCCGGCCTGCCCGAGGGGCTGAACCGCGGCTTCTATGTCAAACCGACCGTCTTTGCGGACGTGACCCCGGGCATGACCATCGAGCGCGAGGAGATCTTCGGCCCCGTCCTGTCGATCATCCCCTTCGACACCGAGGAAGAAGCCGTCCGCATCGCCAACGACACGCAATACGGCCTGACCAACTACGTCCAGTCACAGGATGGCGAACGCCGCAACCGTCTGGCGCGCAAGCTGCGGTCGGGCATGGTCGAGATGAACGGCCAATCGCGCGGCGCGGGCAGCCCCTTCGGCGGGGTCAAGGCCTCGGGCCGCGCGCGCGAGGGCGGCACCTTCGGGATCGAGGAGTTCCTCGAGGTAAAGGCGATCTCCGGCTGGGCGTGATTACGAAAGGTGGTCGCGGAATTCCGCGATCACCGCCTCATAAACGGCGCGTTTGAACGGGACGATCTTCTCCACCATCTCGCCCGCGCCGATCCAGCGCCATTCCGAAAATTCGGGATGGTCGGTCTCGATCTTCACCTGATCGTCGCGGCCCTTGAAGCGATAGAGGAACCACTTCTGCTTCTGCCCGCGATACTTGCCGCCCCAGACCTTGCCCAACAGCTCGGGCGGCAGGTCATAGGTGACCCAGCCTTCGGTCTTGGCGACGAACTTCACCAGATCTTCGGTGACGCCGGTTTCTTCCCACAATTCGCGCAAGGCCGCCTCGCGCGGCTTTTCGCCATCGTCGATCCCACCTTGCGGCATCTGCCACGCGGCGGCGTTGCTGTCCAAACGCTGACCGGCAAAGATCAGCCCGGCATCGTTGATCAGCATGACACCCACGCAGGGGCGATAGGGAAGATCGGTCATACGATCACCTCTTGATATTGCTGCTCGCCCACACCGAACACGCGTTTGTAGCGTTCGACCTCGGCTGCGGGGCCAAGCGATTTGCCGGGATTGTCCGACAGTTTCACCGTGGGGCGACCATTCGCGGAAACGGCCTTGCAGACAAGGCTGAACGGGTCCAGCGCGCCATCCGGCACCAGCCCGCGGAAATCGTTGGTCAGCATCGTGCCCCAGCCGAAGGAGACCTTCACCCGGCCCCGGAACTGCGCCTGCAATTCCTCGATCTTGGCTACATCCAGCCCGTCCGAGAAGATCACGAGCTTCTCGCGCGGGTCTTCGCCCCGGTCCTTCCACCACTGGATCGCCAATTCCGCCGCTGCTGCCGGATCCCCGCTGTCGATGCGGATGCCGGTCCATGTGGTCAGCCAGTCCGGCGCGCGTTTCAGGAAACCGTCGGTCCCGAACGTGTCGGGCAGGATGACACGCAGGTTGCCCTCGTGCTCTTCGTGCCAGTCGGCCAGCACCTGATAGGGGGCCTGCGCCAGTTCCGCGTCATTCTCGGCCAGCGCGGCATAGATCATCGGCAATTCATGCGCGTTCGTGCCGATGGCCTCCACCTCGCGCCGCATGGCGATCAGGCAGTTGGACGTGCCGGTGAAGGCGTCGCCCAGCCCTTCGATCATCGCCTGCACGCACCAGTCCTGCCACAGGAAGGAATGCCGCCGCCGCGTGCCGAAATCGGCGATCTTCAGATCGGGGATCTGTTTCAACCGTTCGATCTTCTCCCACAGCTTGGTCATCGCGCGGGCATAGAGCACCTGAATCTCGAACCGGCCCATCCGTTCCAGAACGGCGCGGGATCGCAGTTCCACAAGGATCGCCAGCGCCGGGATTTCCCACAGCATCACCTCGGGCCATTTGCCGTGGAAGGTCAGTTCGTATTGGCCGTCCTTCTTCTCCAGCTCGTAGGGGGGAAGCTGCATCCCCTCGAACCACTCCATGAAGTCGGGGCGGAACATCTGGCGTTTGCCGTAGAAAGTATTGCCGCGCAGATAGGTCGACTCGCCGCGCGTCAGCCGGAGGCTGCGTGCATGGTCAAGCTGCTGGCGCAACTCCCCTTCGTCGATGATGTCGGCAAGGCGCACGGTCTTGGTGCGGTTGATCAGGCTGAATGTGACGTCGGTATCCGGGCGATTGCGGAAGATCGACTGGCACATCAGCAGCTTGTAGAAATCCGTGTCCAGCAGCGAACGGACGATCGGGTCGATCTTCCATTTGTGATTGTGAACGCGGGTGGCGATATCGGCCATGTCAGTCCTCCAGCACGATGCCTGCGGCACGCATCTTGTCGCAGGCGGCGGCCAGCGACCCGTTCAGATCGATGGCACGGCAGGCACCCATCCGCACCGTCACGTCAAAGCCCAGCCCCACCGCATCCAGTGCCGACCACGCGACGCAGAAGTCCGTCGCAAGCCCCGCCAGCGTGACCGAAGACACCCCACGCGCGCGCAGGTAAGCCTCCAGCCCGGTCGAGGTCTTCTGGTCGTTTTCATAGAAGGCGGAATAGCTGTCGATGGCGGCGCGGAAGCCTTTGCGCAGGATCAGGTCCGCCCGGTCCGTTGCAAGATCGGGGTGGAACGCCGCGCCCTTGGTCCCTTGGACGCAATGGGCGGGCCAAAGCACCTGCGGGCCATAGGGCATGTGGATCGTGCCGTAAGGCTCCATCGCATGGTTTTCGGCGAAGCTCAGATGGTTGGCGGGGTGCCAGTCCTGCGTCAGCACGCGGACCGGGTGTTCCTCCATCATGGCATTGAGGCGGGGGACGACGGCGTCGCCATCCGTCACGGCCAGTGCGCCACCGGGGCAGAAATCGTTCTGCACGTCGATGACGATCAGCGCATCCATCGGCATTCCCTCCATGAAAGCCTTTGGATCGGCGTAAGAGGCGGCGGCGGGATCGTCAATGGCGGCACTTGATTTTCGCAGGATTCAGGCGCATCTGCGCGCCATGCTGACCATTGCCGCCCTTTATCACTTCACCCGGTTCGACGATCCCGCCGCGCTGATACAACCCCTGCGCGATCTGGCGGAGGCTGCGGGCGTCCGCGGATCGCTTCTGATCGCGCCCGAGGGGATCAACGGCACCATCGCCGGCCCCCGCGCCGGGATCGACGCCGTTCTGGCCGCCATCCGCGCCCTGCCGGGCTGCGACGGGCTGGAGTGGAAGGAGAGCCATGCCGAAAAGATGCCGTTCAACCGCCTCAAGGTCCGCCTGAAGCGAGAGATCGTGACGATGGGCCAACCCGACGTCGATCCGCTGGCTCGCGTCGGTCACTATGTCGAGGCAAAGGACTGGAACGATCTGATCCGCCAGCCCGACGTGGCCGTCATCGACACCCGCAACGATTACGAGGTCGAGATCGGCACGTTCGAAGGCGCGGTCGATCCGGCCACGAAATCCTTTGGTGAGTTTCCCGAATGGTGGGCCGCGAACAAGGACCGTTTCGAGGGCAAGCGCATCGCGATGTTCTGC
Source organism: Falsirhodobacter flavus (assembly GCA_029846755.1). Lineage (GTDB taxonomy): Bacteria > Pseudomonadota > Alphaproteobacteria > Rhodobacterales > Rhodobacteraceae > Falsirhodobacter > Falsirhodobacter flavus. Next base: position 11,392 of record JARWBI010000010.1, read on the forward strand.
ACCGGCGGCATCCGCTGCGAGAAGTCGACGAACTTCCTGCTGGGGCAGGGGGTGGAGGATGTCTTCCACCTGAAGGGCGGCATCCTGAAATATCTGGAGGAGGTGCCTGAGGCCGACACCGCCTGGCAGGGCGAATGCTATGTCTTCGATCACCGCGTCTCGGTCGGGCACGGGCTGGTGCAGGGCAGCTATCAGATGTGCCACGCCTGCGGCCGCCCCGTGCAAGGCACCGATCACCCGCATTACGAGCTTGGCGTGTCCTGCGCCCGCTGCATCGGCGAATACACGGACGATGACCGCGACCGTTTCCGCATGCGCCAGCGCCAGCGCGAGGTTGCCGAAAAGACCCGCGCATCCTAGAACTGGCGCGTATCAAGCCGGAGGCCCGCCATGACCCGACCCGTCGTCCTTTGCATCCTTGACGGCTGGGGCCTTTCGGACAGCCGCGAGGCGAATGCCCCGGCGCTGGCGAACACGCCGAACTTCGACCGGCTGATGGCGACCTGCCCCCATGCGACGCTGATAACCCACGGGCCGGATGCAGGGCTTCCCACCGGGCAGATGGGCAATTCCGAGGTCGGTCACACCAATATCGGCGCGGGCCGCGTGGTCGCGATGGACCTTGGCCAGATCGACCTTGCGATCGAGGATGGGACGTTCCTGCAGAACGAGGGGCTGCTCGGTTTTGTCGCCAAGCTGAGGGCGACGGGCGGGACGGCGCATCTGATGGGCGTGATTTCCAATGGCGGCGTGCATGGGCATATCCTGCACGTTCTGGCCGCCGCGCGGGCCATCGCCGCCGAGGGCGTTCCGGTCGTCATCCACGCGATCACCGACGGGCGCGACGTGGCCCCGTCCTCGGCCCGCGAGTTCGTGGCGCAGCTTCTGGGCGCGCTGCCGCAGGGGGTGACGGTCGGCACGGTGATCGGACGCTATTTCGCAATGGACCGCGACAACCGCTGGGACCGCGTATCCCGCGCGTGGGAGGCGATGGTCGAGGCGCAGGGCAATGCCGCGCCGGACGCTGCCGAAGCCATCGCCGCCGCCTATGCGCGGGGCGAGACGGACGAGTTCATCCAGCCCACCGTGATCGACGGCTATCGCGGTGCCAGGGATGGCGACGGGTTCTTCTGCCTGAATTTCCGCGCCGACCGTGCGCGGGAAATTCTTGCGGCGTTGGGGCAGCCTGATTTCGACGCCTTCGCCGTGCGGTCCGTGAAATGGGGTGCGCTGCTGGGAATGGTGGATTATTCCGAGGCGCATAACGCCTATATGACCAGCGCTTACCCCAAGCGGGCTATCGCCAATACCTTGGGCGAATGGGTCGCCAGCCACGGCAAGACCCAGTTCCGCCTGGCCGAGACCGAGAAGTATCCCCATGTCACCTTCTTTCTGAACGGCGGCCGCGAGGTGCCCTTCGCGGAAGAAGACCGCTTCATGCCGCTGTCGCCCAAGGTCGCGACCTATGACCTGCAACCCGAGATGTCGGAGCCGGAAGTGGCCGAGCGTCTGGCCGCCGCGATCCGGCATCGGTATGACCTGATCGTGGTGAACTTCGCCAATCCCGACATGGTGGGCCATACCGGCGATCTGGCGGCGGCGATCGCGGCTTGCGAGGCGGTGGACCGGGGGCTGGGACAGGCGCTTGAGGCTTTGGAGGAGGTCGGCGGCGCGATGATCGTCACCGCCGATCACGGCAATTGCGAGATGATGGTCGATCCGGTCACAGGCGGACCGCATACCGCGCATACGCTGAACCCCGTGCCGGTGATCCTTTATGGCGGGCCGGGCGGCAGCTTGCGCGATGGTCGTCTGGCCGATCTGGCCCCGACCGTGCTGCAACTGATGGGTCTGCCGCAACCGCCCGAGATGACGGGGCAGAGCCTGATCGCATGATCCTGCGCGCCGCCCTTCTGGTTCTGCTGGCATCGCCTGCGGCGGCTTCGGTCGCCGATCAGGCGCGGGTTGCCTCGGACGAATTGCAGGCGGCGGTCGAGGCGATGCAGCGCGCCACCAGCGGCGGCGACCGCGTGGCTGCGCTGACCCGCACCATCGGCGCCTATGAGGCGGGGCTGACGGCGCTGCGCGAGGCGTCGCGTCAGGCGTCGATCCGCGAGGCGGCGCTGGACATGCGGTTTCAGGCCAAGCGCGAGGAGGTCTCGCAGCTTCTGGGCGTGATGGCGCGGATGGAGGGGGAGCCGGGTCCGGTCCTGCTGCTCCACCCCTCGGGGCCGCTGGGCACGGTGCGGTCGGGGCTGATAATGTCGGACGTGACCCCCGCGCTGCAGAAACAGGCCGAGGTGCTGAAGGCCGAGTTGCAGGAGATGCGCGATCTGCGCGCCGTGCAGCTGGCGGCGACGGATACGCTGGCGAACGGGCTGCATATCGCGCAAGGCGCGCGGACGGCGTTGTCGCAGGCTATATCGGACCGTACCGATCTGCCGCGCCGGTTCACCGACGATCCGGCGGTGCTGCGCGCGCTTCTGGAAAGCAACGACACGCTGGACGCCTTTGCCGCCGGGATCGCGAATGCGCCCGACGCGATGGGGCCGGGGTTCGAGGCGGAGAAGGGAAAGCTGCCGCTTCCGGTCCATGGCCAGATGCTGCGGCGGGCGAACGAGGCCGATGCGGCGGGCGTGCGCAGACCGGGCGTGGTTCTGGCGACGCGTCCCGGCGCCCTGGTCACAAACCCCTGGGCCGCGACCATCCGCTATCGCGGGCCGCTGTCCGGCTACGGAAACGTGATGGTTCTTGAACCGGGCGACGGGTATCTTCTGGTGCTTGCCGGGATCGAAACGGTATATGGCGAAGTGGGCGAAGTTGTCGCAGCGGGTGCGCCATTGGGGTTGATGCCGGGCGGCGATCAGGGTCTGGTGGACTTTCTTGGCACGGCGCAGGACGCGTCGGGCCGCGAAGGGACCGAAACGCTTTACCTGGAACTGCGGCAGGGCACGGGCCCGGTCGATCCGGCGGAATGGTTCGCGGCAATTGTGGAATAGGACGGCGATGAAGAAATATGTTCTGGCCGCATTGGGCGGCACGGTGGCGGGGGTTCTTGTCACGACACAGGTGGCCCAGCCGCTGATCGCGCAGGAACAGACGAAAAGCGCGTCCGTCTATGAACAGCTGGATCTGTTCGGCGACATCTTCGAACGCATCCGCAGCCAGTATGTGGAGCCGGTGGAGACCGACAAGCTGATCGAGGCGGCGATCAACGGGATGCTGACCTCGCTGGACCCCCATTCCAGCTATCTGCCGCCGAACGATTTCGACGACATGCAGGTGCAGACGCGCGGCGAATTCGGCGGCCTTGGCATCGAGGTGACGCAGGAGGACGGCTTCGTGAAGGTCGTCTCGCCAATGGACGACACGCCTGCCGATGCGGCCGGCATCCAGTCGGGCGATTTCATCACGGCGGTGGACGGGGAATCCCTGTCCGGCATCCCGTTGGACGAGGCGGTGGAGAAGATGCGCGGGCCGGTCGGGTCCGAGATCATCATCACCGTGGTCCGTGAAGGCACCGCCGAGCCGTTCGACGTGTCGATCATCCGCGACACGATCAAGCTGGTCGCCGTCCGCTCGCGTCTTGTGGGCGGGCACACGATCGTGCTGCGGGTGACGACCTTCAACGACCAGACCATGCCGGGGGTCGAGGAGGAGTTGAAGGCCAAGATCGAGGAAGTCGGCGGCATGGACAATGTCAACGGCATCGTTCTGGACCTGCGCAACAACCCGGGCGGGCTGCTGACGCAGGCGATCAAGGTGTCGGATGCGTTTTTGGAGCAGGGCGAGATCGTGTCCACGCGTGGGCGCAACCCGCAGGACAACGAACGCTATAACGCGACGGCGGGCGATCTGATCGGCGGGAAGCCGATGGTGGTGCTGATCAACGGCGGCTCGGCCTCGGCTTCGGAAATCGTTGCGGGCGCGCTTCAGGATCACCAGCGGGCCATCGTGGTCGGCACCAAGAGCTTCGGCAAAGGGTCGGTCCAGACGGTCGTTCCGGTGCGCGGCGACGGTGCGATGCGCCTGACGACTGCGCGGTACTACACGCCATCGGGCCGGTCGATCCAGGCGCTGGGCGTGGCACCGGACATCATCGTGCAGCAGCCGCAGGTCGATCCGCAGGCAACCGATGACGAAGAGGAATCGATCCTGCCCGAACGTTCGGAATCCAGCCTGCGCGGCGTCTTGTCCAATGATTCCATGACCGACGAGGAGCGCGAGCAGCTTGAAGCCGAGCGCGCGCTGGTCGAGGAAACCGCAAAGCTGCGCGACGAGGATTATCAGCTGGCCTATGCGGTGGATATCCTGAAGGGGCTGGCTGTCGTCAACCATCGCCCGTAACGGGGGCGGGCTCGTTCGAGCCCCCTCTGGGGACCGCTCACTCGCCCGAACTGCCGCCCATTGGGCGGCAGTTTCGCATTACGCGGGCGTCAGTCTTCTTCGCCGACCTTGCCGCGCCCGGCCTTCACGTCGCTGCGGATGGATTTGGCGGCCAGACGGCGGCGCTGGCTGCCCAGCGTCGGCTTGGTCGCGATGCGGCGTTTGGGGGCGACAAGAGCCTGACGGATCAGATCGGCCAGACGTTCTCGTGCGATTTCGCGATTGCGAGCCTGACTGCGGGTGTCTTCGACCTGCAGGATCAGCGCGCCTTCGTTGGTCCAGCGCCGCCCCGCCAGACGTTTCAGGCGGGTCTTCACGGGTGCGGGCAGGTTTGGGGAGCGTTCCGCCTCGAACCGCAGTTCGACGGCGGTGGAAACCTTGTTCACGTTCTGCCCGCCGGGACCGGAGGCGCGGATGAAGCTTTCGGTCAGCTCCCAATCGGCGATGGAGATGGTTTCGGTGATGTGCAGCATAATCAAAATAGAGAAAGGGCCGCCACGGCCGACGACCCTTTCCGAGATCCAAGGAGATGAGCCAGTTAGGAATCACCCCAATCAGTGGTCTTTCCGCAAGGGGGCTGCCCCTAGCCGATCAACCCTCCGACTGTCCCGACACCTCTCTCCAATATCACTCTAGACACTGGATCACCTCCTTTCAAATGTGTTGCCGATACCATGAAGGTTGGCACACATCTGGTATATGTCAACGGCCTTCACGCAATTCCTGCCGTCATGCGGCGAACAATTATGCGGAAGGGCAGAAGTGCCACAAAAGCGATCACGATCTTGACGATCAGGTCGGCGGCGGCAAGCGAGGCCCAGAAAGGCGCAACGGGACCAACCCCCAGAAGCGGCCCAAGTTCCGCCGCCCATGCGACATCGTTCGCGGGTTCGAGGAAGACCAGCGTGGCCGAAAAGGCGATGAAGAAGAACAGCGCGGTGTCCACCATCGTCCCTGCCAGCGTGCCGATGATCGGCGCGCGCCACCAGTTCTGCGTGCGGTAACGGTCGAACAGGAACACGTCGAACAGTTGCGAGAACAGGAACGCCGCCCCCGATGCCAGCGCCACGCGCAGCGTCACGATCGGGCCAAATTCGCCCATGATCTGCGTGCCGATCAGCGAGCAGACAAGGCCGGTCACGAAGCCCGCCCAGACGACGCGCCGCGCCGCCGCCGCGCCATAGACGCGGTTGACGATGTCGTTGACCAGGAACGCCAGCGGATAGGTGAACGCCCCGTAGGTCAGGTAGTACCCGTAGTGGAATTGGACGGCGATGTTGGACACCACCACGATGACGGCCATCGCAAGGATGCCGGGAAGCTGCGCACGCATTTCGATTTTCCGTTTTTTACAAGGTCGCGGAGACTTGGGAAGCGCTGGCCGATACGCTTTTTCGGCGCGTCCGTCAATCGGGGATGCGGTATTCCACGATCTCGGTCCGCTGGACGATGGGGATGAAATTGTCGTCCGAGATCATCGTCAGGACGGTATCCGACCCGTCGCGCCAGACGGCGATGCCTTCCATGTTGTCGAATTGGCCGAGGCGGCTGTTCATCAGCACCCGCTCGCCCCCGCCGTCCAGATCGAAGCTGCGCACGCGGGTCGAAAAGCCGACGCCGTAGAAGGCACGCTCCAGCACATAGAGCCGCCCTTCGAAGATGTCGGCCCCGGTCACCAGATACCAGCCCCGGCGCGGGAAGGTGAAAGGCTTGTCCCAGACCTTGCCGCGCAGCCGATAGACCGGGAAGGGGCCATCCGCCAGCGGCTTTTCGGGAATCGTGTAAAGCGCGCCGTTTTCGTCGATGGCCAGCGCCTCCAACGAGGAATTGATGGGGTATTGGAAAAATTCGGGGTGATGCGGCAGGCGGTTCGATTTCTTGGTAAAATCAGGGAAACGCAGCACGCGCGAATAAAGCTCGAAGCTGACATAGGCGACGCCGTCCGCGCCGATGGCCAGCCCCTCGCTGTCGGCGAACTCGCGCTGCACCGGTTTGCCCTCGTGGTCCAGCAGCGGGCGGACGGGTTCGGCGTCGATGCCGGTGATGCGGCCAGCCTCGCGCCGGATGGTGCCGCGCGTCCATGCGCCCCGGTCCGAGATGACGGTCATCCGCGTGCCGGTCGCGTCCAGCTCGATTGCGGAAAAGCCGCCGAAGCGCGGATCGTCCATGCGCCACTGGAACGTGCCCGCATGGCCCTGACCCGGCGGCACATTCGCGCTGAGCCGCACCGCCAGCAGGGCGGATGCGAACAGAACCACAAGGGCGAGGGGTATCAGGATCAGCGCGCGCGCAAGACGTCGGAGCATTGGGAGGGGAGGTCTGCCATCGTGTATTCGCGCGGGTGCCGTGGGCGCGGCCCCGCATCGGGCTCGGCGGGTTTGGTCGGGTTCAGGTATTCGGTCACCCACCATGCCAGCGTGTCATCGCAGCCATTGCCGCCCTTGGACAGTTCGGCAACCGTCGGACTTTGGGTCTGGCACAGGCCCGCCCCGGGTGGGCATTTCAGGCGGACGTGGAAGTGCGTGTCATGGCCCGCGATGGGGCGGATCTTTTGCAGCCAGTGCGTGTCGGCACGGGTCGCGCTGCGGCACATCTCGATCTTGACCGCTGCGGCAACGAAGATGCGGTCCACGCGGTCGTCGCTGGCCGCCGCCCGCATCAGCGCGTGATGCGCGGGCGTCCAGTTGCGCGTGACGGAGCGTTGGTCCGCAGAGCGGACCGGGACGGAGCTGATGTTTTCGCGTTCGGCCCGCGTCAGGTTCAGGCGTTGCGGTGGCAGCATCCAGATGTCGGCATCCAGCCCGATCTGGTGGCTGGCATGGCCCGAGGTGGCCGGCCCGCCGCGCGGCTGGCTGATATCGCCGATATACAGCCCCGGCCAGCCGATCCTCGTCGCGGCGCGGGACAGATCCTGAAGATAATCGATCATCTCCGGCTGGCCCCAGTTGCGGTTGCGCGACAGGCGCATCGCCTGCCATGTCGGCCCGGTTTCCGGCAACGCGACCATCCCCGCGCCGCAACCCTTGGAGTAGAACCCGACGGCGGCGGGTCGATGGGGCGAGGGCGAGGCTTCGGCCCCGAACAGCCGTGCGGCTGTCTGGGCATGGAGCGGCGTCGCAGCCAGCGCCAGCGCAAGGAGAAGAAACTTCATGGGGCCTGCTCGCCTTTGGGTTTTACCCACAGTAGCAGAAGAAGCCCCAGAAGAAACAGCACGATCACGGGAACCACCCCGACGCGCTGCGATCCGCTGATCGCGGTGACGATCCCGATCAGCAGCGGCGCAAGAAAGGACGTGGCCTTGCCCGCCAGCGCATAAAGGCCGAAGCTTTCCGTCAGCCGCGCCGGGTCTGACTGCCATAGCAGCATCGTGCGGCTTGCAGCCTGAAGCGCACCGCCCGCCGCCCCGATCAGCGCGCCAATGGCATAGAAGGCGATGTCGGGCAGACGGCTGCCCTCGGCCACCGCCATGCCGAAGACGCTGCCGCGCGAGATGCCCACCACCCCGGCGGCTAGCAAGGCCAAAGTCGCCGTGCAGATGACGATCACCGGCATCGACCCGTATCGGCTGTCCGCCCGCCCGCCCAGCCACGCGAATATCGCCCCGGTCACGGCGGCAAGGATGCCGAAGATGCCCACATCCCGCACCTGCCAGCCGAGCACTCCGGCGGCATAGATGCCCCCGAAGGCATAGATCCCGTTCAGCGCATCGCGATACAGCATCGACGCGCCAAGGAAGGCGGCGAAGCTGCGCCGTTTCGGCAGTTCGCGCAGATGGCCGCGCAGTTCTGGCCAAGCCTCGCGCGCGGCGCGGCGGACGGGGATGCCCCGGACATGCGGCACGCGCACCCACAAAAAGAACGGGACCATGAAGACCGCATACCAGATCGCGGTGAACGGCCCGACCGCGCGGGTTCCTTCGGACGCCGCAGGGTCCAGCCCGAATATCGGCGCAATGCCCAGAAGGGTGCGCCCCTCCGGCCCCTCTTGCAAAAGCAGCAGCACGAAGACCAGCGCGACGACCCCCCCGACATAGCCAAAGGCCCAGCCCGAGCCGGAGAGCCGTCCCATATCCTCGCGCGCGGCAAGCCCCGGCATCAGCGCGTTGGTGAAGGTGGTCGCGAATTCCATGCCGATCATGCCGATTGCGAAGGACAGCATCACCCACCAGATGCTGAAATCCCCCGGCGCGGACCACCACAGCCCCCAGGCCCCCGCCACATACATGGCCGAGAACAGCAGGATGAACCGCATATGGCCGCCCGCCCGGTCGGCGATGGTGCCAAGGATCGGGGCCGCCAGCGCAATCAGGATCCCCGTCAGCCCAAGGCCAAGCCCCCAGACCGACTGCGCCACCGCGCCATCGCCGATGATCCGGGTCATATAGGGCGCGAAGATGAAGGTGATGAGCAGGGTGTTGTAGGGCTGGCTGGCCCAATCGAAGAAGTACCAGCCCCAGATCCTGCGCATGACCTACCCCTGTTTGCCGGGGGATGAAGCGTCAAGCGGGCCGTTTTCGCAAGGGGAAACCTCGGGCGGCCAAGGGCGCATCGCGTCGGCATCGGACCACGCCCGCACCCAACCCGGCAGATCGGGGCGCGGCGCGTCCAGCGCCTCCAGCAGCCGCGCGGGTGGGATCATGCGGCGGTTCTCCACCACGGCGGAGCGCAGAAGCATATGGCTGGTGCAATCCGCGCCACGCCACATGCTCTGTTCGACATAGAGGAACCGGTCGTCGCTGCCGATGCAGCGGGTGTGCATGGCCAGCTTCGTCCCGATCGTCACCCGCTTGCGATAGCGCACGGTGTTGCCCGCCACGGTCAGGCCCCAACCGTTGCGCTTCATCACCTGCGGCAAACCGATGCGGATGCCCATGCCGACGCGGCCCAGATCGAACAGGGTCAGCGTGCGGCCGTTGTTCAACTCCATCCACGGGTCGATGTCGAAGGGCGTGATCCGGTGGTGCGAGACATGCGTGCCCGTCAGCATCAGCGGTCCCGCGCGACGGGCGGCGCGCATATGCAGGGCCATGCGAAGATAGGGATACATCGGCGGCTCCTTTCGCCCCTGACTGCCGCGACATCGCGGCGCGGTCAAGCGGGACGCGGCGGAAGGTGGTTGCCCTTTTCGCCCCTGCCCCTTACCTGTGATCGCGTATCCCCCGATGGAATGGACCATGGTATCCCTGTTCGAGATTCTGCTGCTGATCCTGCAAGTCGCGCAGTTCATCATCCTCGCCCATATCATCATGAGCTGGCTGATAAACTTCAACGTGCTGAACCTTCGTCAGCCGCTGGTCTATCAGATCTGGGAGGGGCTGAACCGCCTGCTGGAGCCGGTCTATGGCCGCCTGCGGTCGTTCCTGCCGCAAATGGGGGGGCTGGACCTTGCGCCGCTGGTCGCGCTTCTGTGCATCTATGCGCTGAGGATCATCATCGTGAACAATGCGGGCGCGTTCTTCTGATCCGATGACCACACCCGCCGATCTTCTGCATTCCATCTTCGGCTTTCCGGAGTTCCGCCCCGGCCAGGCCGAGATCGTGGACGCGGTGACGGCGGGGCGGAACACGTTGGCGATCATGCCGACGGGCGGGGGCAAGTCGCTGTGCTTCCAGTTGCCCGCCCTGTGCCGCGATGGGGTGACGGTGGTGATCTCGCCCCTGATCGCGCTGATGCGGGATCAGGTCCGCAGCTTGCGCGAGGTGGGGGTCGAGGCCGGGGCGCTGACATCCGGCAATACCGACGAGGAAACCGAGGAGGTCTTTCGCGCGCTGGATGCGGGGCGGCTGAAGCTGCTCTACATGGCGCCGGAACGGTTGGCGGTTGCGGAAGGGATGCTGCGGCGGATCGGTGTGGGTCTGATCGCCGTGGACGAGGCGCATTGCGTTTCGCAGTGGGGCCATGACTTCCGCCCCGATTACCTGCGCATCGGGGCACTGCGGCGCGCGCTGGACGTGCCGCTGGCCGCCTTCACCGCGACCGCAGACGAGGAAACGCGGGCCGAGATCGTCACCCGCCTGTTCGATGGCGTCCAACCCGAGACGTTCCTGCGGGGCTTCGACCGGCCCAACATCCACCTCGCCTTCGGGGTGAAGGACAATCCGCGCAAACAGATCCTCGCCTATGCCGCCGCGCGCAGGGGGCGGTCGGGCATCGTCTATACCGCCACCCGCGCCAAGACCGAGACGTTGGCACAGGCGCTGCGCGAGGATGGGCACGAGGCGTGCCATTACCACGGCGGCATGGATGCCGAGGAACGGCGCATGGTCGAGGTCCGGTTCCAGCGCGAGGATGGGCTGATCGTCGTCGCCACCGTCGCCTTCGGGATGGGGATCGACAAGCCCGACATCCGCTGGGTCGCCCATGCCGACCTGCCGAAATCCATCGAGGGTTATTATCAGGAGATCGGCCGCGCGGGCCGCGACGGGCTGTCCGCGGAAACACTGACGCTCTACGGTCAGGACGACATCCGCCTGCGCCGCAGCCAGATCGACGAAAGCCCCGCGCCGGTGGAACGGCGCAATGCCGACCATGCCCGCCTGAACGCGCTCTTGGGTCTCGCCGAGGCTGCGGGGTGCCGCCGACAGGTGCTGCTGCGCTATTTCGGCGAGGATGCCGAGCCTTGCGGCAATTGCGATCTATGCGACCGTCCCGCCGAATTGTTCGACGCGACCGAAGCGGTGCGCAAGGCGCTGTCGGCGATCCTGCGCACCGGCGAATGGTTCGGCGCGGGGCATCTGATCGACATCTTGACCGGGAATGCGACGCAGAAGGTGCGCGACAAGGGGCATGACGGCTTGCCGACCTTCGCGGTGGGCAAGGACCTGTCGAAACCCGCATGGGGCGCGGTGTTCCGGCAGATGATGGGCCGCGATCTAGTGCGCCCCGATCCCGACCGCCACGGTGCGCTGCGGATGACCGACGCTGCCGTTCCGATCCTGAAGGGCGAAGCCAGCATCGAGCTGCGCCGCGACACCATCGCATCCGCCCAGCCCCGCACGGTGGCCAAGGCGCTGGTCGCGGACGAAGATGCGCCGCTGATGTCCGCGCTGAAGGCCAAACGCCGCGCTTTGGCCGAGGCGGCGAACGTGCCTGCCTATGTCATCTTTCCCGATCGCACGCTGGCGGAAATGGCGTCGATGCGTCCGGCGACACTGGACCAGATGGCCAGGGTCAGCGGCGTCGGTGCGAAGAAGCTGGAAAGCTATGGCGAGGCGTTTCTGGCCGTCGTCAATCAGGACGCCGAACCGATGCATCCGCAGCGTCGCCGTCTGGCAGGACGCGATGCGGGTGCCGTCTTCGACCGACTGGCGGAGGAGCATGTGCGCCTGATGCGCGGCGAGGACGGAACCGGCAAGCCCCTGTCCCTGTCGCAGACCGAGCTTCGCCGCATCGCCGAGGCGCGGCCCGCGACCCTGACCGACCTTGACCGCGTGGCCGCGCTTGGGCCGCAAAAGATCGAACGCTTCGGGGAAGCTTTCCTGTCCGTCATCGCCGAGGGCTGAAACGCGGAACGATTTTCCCCGCACATGGGGCGCGGGGGATGCCTGTTCCATGGCGCACAGCGGCGGCAAGGCTCCGTCCCTTTTCGCGGGAACGCCTTCACCGCCGCCTCCGGTTGTGGCACAGCTTGGGTTCGGAACAAGCGGCGGAACCCTCCATGGCACTTGACGAGCGGACATTGACCCACCTTCAACGGCTGGAGGCGGAAAGCATCCACATCATGCGCGAGGTGGTGGCGACCGCGACCAATCCCGTGATGCTCTATTCGGTCGGCAAGGATTCGGCCTGCATGCTGCATCTGGCGAAAAAGGCGTTCTATCCCGCGCCGCCGCCCTTTCCGCTACTGCACGTGGACACGACGTGGAAGTTCCGCGCGATGTATGACCTGCGCGACAAGGCCGCCCGCGATGCGGGGATGGAATTGCTGGTCCATCACAACCCCGAAGCGATGGAGAAGGGGATCAACCCGTTCGACCATGGATCGCTGCATACGGATATGTGGAAGACCGACGGGCTGAAACAGGCGCTGACGAAATACGGCTTCGACGCGGCCTTCGGTGGCGCGCGCCGCGACGAGGAGAAATCGCGGGCCAAGGAACGCGTGTTTTCGTTCCGCAGCGCCAACCACCGCTGGGATCCCAAGAACCAGCGCCCGGAACTCTGGAACGCCTATAACGCGCGCAAGGCCAAGGGCGAATCGATCCGCGTCTTCCCGCTGTCGAACTGGACGGAGCTGGACATCTGGCAATACATTCATCTGGAGGGGATCGAGATCGTTCCGCTGTATTTCTCGGCCCCGCGCCCGACGGTGGAGCGCGATGGGCTGATCCTGATGGTGGATGACGACCGCTTTCCGCTGCGCGAGGGCGAGGTGCCGGTCGAGCGGTCGATCCGCTTCCGCACGCTTGGGTGCTATCCTCTGACGGGGGCGGTGGAATCGACCGCCGCGACACTGCCCGAGGTGATCCAGGAGATGCTGCTGACCACCACGTCCGAACGGCAGGGGCGGGCGATCGACCACGATGCCTCCGCCTCGATGGAGAAGAAGAAGCAGGAAGGGTATTTCTGATGTCGGGTACGTTCGAATACAAGGTCGATGCCCTGATCGCGGAAGACATCGACGCCTATCTGGAAACGCACCAGCACAAGACGATGCTGCGGTTCATCACCTGCGGCTCGGTCGATGATGGGAAATCCACGCTGATCGGGCGGCTGCTTTACGACAGCAAGATGATTTTCGAAGATCAGCTTGCCTCGCTATCCAAGGATTCCAAGGCCGTCGGCACTCAAGGGCAGGAGATCGACTTCGCCCTTCTGGTGGACGGTCTGGCGGCAGAGCGCGAGCAGGGTATCACCATCGACGTGGCCTATCGCTTCTTTGCCACCGACAAGCGCAAGTTCATCGTGGCCGATACGCCGGGGCATGAACAATACACGCGCAACATGGTCACGGGGGCGTCCACCGCCGATCTGGCCGTGATCCTGATCGACGCGCGGCAGGGGGTGCTGACGCAGACCCGCCGCCACAGCTATATCGTGAACCTGCTGGGCATCCCGAACGTGGTGCTGGCGGTGAACAAGATGGATCTGGTCGGCTATTCGCAGGAACGATTCGACGAGATCGTCGCGTCCTACCGGGAGTTCGCCACTTCCATCGGCATCAAGGATTTCACCGCGATTCCGATTTCCGGGCTGAAGGGCGACAATATCGTCGACCGATCCGTCGGGATGCCTTGGTATCAGGGGCCGACCCTGATGGCGCATCTAGAGGAAGTTCCGCTTTCGGATCGCGGGCAGGCGGATCAGCCGTTCCGGATGCCGGTGCAATGGGTGAACCGCCCGAATCTCGATTTCCGGGGATTCGCGGGGACGATTTCGTCGGGCAGCGTGAAGCCGGGCGATGCGGTTCGGATCCTGCCTTCGGGCAAGACGACGACGGTGAAGGCCATCGTCACCTATGACGGCGCGTTGAAACAGGCGGTGACGGGGCAGGCGGTGACGCTGACCCTGAACGACGAAGTGGACTGCTCGCGCGGGGATGTGATCGCAGTTGCAGATGCGCCGCCGGAGGTAGCGGACCAGTTCGAGACGACGCTGATCTGGATGGACGAGCACGAGATGCTGCCGGGCCGACCCTATATCCTGCAACTGGGCACGCAATCCGTGACGGCGACGATCACCGAGCCGAAATACGAGGTCAACGTCAACACCGCCGAACATCTGGCCGCGCGGGTGTTGAAGCTGAACGCGATCGGGGTGTGCAACATCTCGACCGATCGGCCGCTGGTGTTCGAGGGGTATGGCAAGGACCGCAGCCTTGGCGGGTTCATCCTGATCGACCGGATGACCAATGCGACGGTGGCGGCTGGGCTGATCCACTTCGCGCTGCGCCGGTCGCAGAACATCCATTGGCAGGCCGTGGATGTCAGCCGCGACGCCCATGCCGCGCAGAAGGGTCAGAAGGCGCGGGTCGTGTGGTTCACCGGACTTTCGGGGTCGGGCAAATCGACGATCGCGAACCTGGTGGAGAAGAAGCTGCACGCGATGGGGCGGCATTCGTTCCTGCTGGACGGCGACAACGTGCGCCACGGGCTGAATCGCGATCTGGGCTTCACCGATGCCGACCGGGTGGAGAACATCCGCCGCGTGGGCGAGGTGGCGAAGCTGATGACGGATGCGGGGCTGATCGTGCTGACGGCCTTCATCAGCCCGTTCCGGTCCGAGCGGCGGATGGTGCGCGACCTGATGGCTGAGGGGGAGTTCATCGAGGTCTTCGTCGACACGCCGCTGGACGTGGCCGAAGCGCGCGACGTGAAGGGTCTGTACAAGAAGGCGCGGGCGGGGCAGCTGAAGAACTTCACCGGGATTGACAGCCCCTATGAAGCGCCCGAGCAGGCCGAGATCACCGTCAACACCGTGGACATGACAGCCGAAGCGGCGGCGGAGCTGATCGTGGACAAGCTGCTGAAGGGCTGAACCCGGTTGCCGAAATGAAAAAGGGGGCCTCGCGGCCCCCTTTTGCGTCTGTGCTGTCGCCGGATCAGCTGCGCAGATCCAGCATCTTGTTCACCCGCAGCGCCAGAAGCGTGACGATCGCGCCCGACAGAAGGTAGGCGCCGGCGGTCCAGAGGCCGAGGTTGGACGTCAGCCACAGCGCGACCAGCGGGGCGAACCCGGCGCCGATCAGCCAGGCGATGTCCGAGGTGACGGCCGAGCCGGTGTAGCGGTAGGTGGTCGAGAAGCGCGAGGCGACCGCTCCCGAGGACTGACCGAAGCTGAGGCCCAGCAGGATGAAGCCCACGATCATGTAGAGCAGCTCGCCCAGCTCGCCGCCGCTGAGAAGCAGGGGGGCGACCAGCGCGAAGACCCCGATCAGCACCGCGCTCCATGCCAGCAGGGTGCGCCGGCCGAACTGATCGGCGATGAAGCCAGAGGTCAGCACCGCGAACAGGCCGACGATCGCGCCCACGACCTCGATGATGAGGAAGCGTGCAGGGCTTTGGTCGGTGAACAGGAAGACGTAGGAGAGCGGGAACACCGTGACCATGTGGAACAGCGCGAAGCTGGCCAGCGGGGTGAAGGAGCCGATCAGGATGTTGCGCGATTCGTGGCGAAGCGTCTCGCCCACGAGGGTGGGCTGGAGTTCGCGATTCGTGAACATTTCCTCGTATTCCGGGGTCACGACGATCCGCAGGCGGGCGAACAGCGCCACGACGTTGATCGCAAAGGCCACGAAGAAGGGATAACGCCAGCCCCAGTCGAGGAAATCCTCGGCCGTCAGCGAGTTCACGAGGTAGAAGAACAGCCCCGACGCGACGATCAGGCCCAGCGGTGCGCCAAGCTGCGGGATCATCGCATACCAGCCGCGCTTGTTTTCCGGCGCGTGCAAGGCCAGCAGCGAGGCGAGCCCGTCCCATGCGCCGCCCAGTGCGAAGCCCTGACCGATGCGCAGGATGCACAGGATCCAGATCGACCAGACGCCCAGCGTGTCATAGCTTGGGATGAAGCCCATCGCCACGGTGCTGGTGCCCAGAAGGAAGATGGCCGAGGTCAGCTTCGCGCCGCGCCCGTAATGGCGGTCGACCCACATGAAGAAGACCGTGCCCAACGGGCGGGCGAGGAAGGCCAGCGCGAAGACGGCGAAGGCATAGGCCGTTCCGGTCAGCGGATCCACGAACGGAAAGATCCGCGCCGGGAAGACCAGCACGGTTGCGATCGCGAAGACGAAGAAGTCGAAGAATTCGGACGTACGACCGATGATCACGCCGATCGAAATCTCGCCGGGATCGGCCTCGTGGTGATGGTCGGAATGAAGGTCGCGTGCGTCCTGTTCCGCTGTGGTGGAAGCCGGGGTAGTCACTGGCGTCAACTCCATTCGATTTGGTCGTTTGGCTGTCTGCCTTGGATCGAGTAGACTTTGGATTGGGCAAATTGTCCAATGTTGCATTCGCGGCATCGGGTTTATGGGCCTGCCAAGGCCGCAGTCCGGCCGCCCTGTCCGCCCTTGTCGAATGGAAAAGCCGTGAAAAGCCTTCGCTTCGCCGCCATAGCATCGCTGCTGTTTCTTGCGTCCTGCAAAGCGGTTGTGTTGTCGCCTTCGGGTGATATCGCCGCACAGCAGCGCGATCTGCTGCTTCTGTCCACGGGGCTCATGCTCCTCATCATCGTGCCGGTCATGGCGCTGGTTGTGTTCTTCGCGTGGAAGTATCGCGCGTCGAATCGGGATGCCGAATACGATCCCGACTGGCACCACTCGACCCGGCTGGAGCTGGTGATCTGGTCGGCGCCGCTGCTGATCATCATCTGCCTTGGCGCGCTGACCTGGGTCGGCACGCACCTTCTGGACCCTTACCGCAAGCTGGACCGCATCTCGGCCGACAAGGCGATCGAGGCGGAATACACGCCGCTGCGCGTGCAGGTCGTATCGATGGACTGGAAATGGCTGTTCATCTATCCCGAATACGGTTTCGCGACGGTGAACGAGCTGGCGGCCCCGGTGGACCGGCCGATCGAGTTTTCGCTGACCTCGACCTCGGTGATGAACGCCTTCTACATCCCCGCGATGGCCGGCATGATCTATTCCATGCCCGCGATGGAGACGAAGCTGAACGGCGTCTTCAACAACGAGGGCGTGTATGACGGCTTCTCGTCGCATTATTCGGGCCACGGTTTCTCGGGGATGCGGTTCAAGGCGCACGCGCTGGATCAGGCCGGGTTCGACCAGTGGGTCGCCGATGTCCGCGCGTCGGACACTGCGCTGGACCGCGCCGAATACCTGGAGTTGGAAAAGCCCAGCGAACATGTCCCGCCGACCCGGTTCGGCACGGTCGATGCCGATCTTTATCACGCGATCCTGAACTTCTGTGTCGAATCGGGCAAGATGTGCATGGACGAGATGATGGCGCTGGACCGGCAAGGCGGCATGGGCATCGCCGGCATCATGAACGTCACCGCATTGACGCATGACAAATACGCACGGCGCGGCACGGTTCTGGGCAGCGCCCCGGTCACGGTCGACGCCTTCTGCACGGTGCTGGATTCGCAGCGCATGTACGGCTCGCTTGAAACCGAGGTCGTGCAGCCGAAACCGGCCACCCCGATTCGCGGTCACGCGCTGGCACAGCCCGCCATGTCGCTGACGCCGACCTTCACACTTCTTTCCACGCCCCGCGGCGCGGAAGCTCTCTGACGGAACCCGCACCATGACGCTCACCGAATTCATCTTCGGCCGCCTTGACTGGAACGCGATTCCCTATGATCCGATCGTGCAGCTGACCTTCGTGGCTGTGGCGCTCGGCGGGATCGCCCTTGTCGGCGCGCTGACCTACTTCAAGCTCTGGGGCTATCTCTGGAACGAGTGGTTCACCTCGGTGGACCACAAGAAGATCGGGATCATGTACATGATCCTCGGCCTTGTCATGCTGCTGCGCGGCTTTGCCGACGCGATCATGATGCGGATCCAGCAGGCGATCGCCTTCAACGGGTCCGAAGGATACCTGAACGCGCACCACTACGACCAGATCTTCACGGCGCACGGCGTCATCATGATCTTCTTCGTGGCGATGCCGTGGGTGACGGGGCTGATGAACTATGTCGTCCCGCTTCAGATCGGCGCGCGCGACGTGTCCTTCCCGTTCCTGAACAACTTCTCGTTCTGGATGACGACGGGCGGTGCGATCATCACCATGATCTCGCTGTTCATCGGCGAATACGGGCAGACGGGCTGGCTGGCCTTCCCGCCGCTGTCGGGGATCGGGGCGTCGCCCTATGTCGGCGTCGACTATTACATCTGGGGGCTTCAGGTCGCGGGTGTCGGCACGACGCTGTCCGGTATCAACCTGCTGGTCACCATCATCAAGATGCGCGCACCGGGCATGACCATGATGAAGATGCCGATCTTCACCTGGACCTCGCTGTGCACGAACGTGCTGATCGTCGCGTCCTTCCCGGTGCTGACGGTGGTTCTGGTGCTGCTTTCGCTTGACCGTTACGTGGGGACGAACTTCTTCACGAACGATCTGGGCGGCAACCCCATGATGTATGTGAACCTGATCTGGATCTGGGGCCACCCGGAGGTCTACATCCTGATCCTGCCGCTGTTCGGCGTCTTCTCGGAAGTGGTGTCGACCTTCACCGGCAAGCGCCTGTTCGGCTATACCTCGATGGTCTATGCCACGGTCGTCATCACGGTTCTGTCCTATCTGGTCTGGCTGCACCACTTCTTCACGATGGGGTCGGGGGCTTCGGTGAACTCGTTCTTCGGGATCACCACGATGATCATCTCGATCCCGACAGGGGCGAAGATCTTCAACTGGCTGTTCACGATGTATAAGGGCCGCATCCGGTTCGAACTGCCGATGATGTGGACGGTCGCCTTCATGCTGACCTTCACGGTCGGCGGGATGACGGGCGTGCTTCTGGCGGTTCCGCCGGCGGACTTCGTGCTCCACAACTCGCTGTTCCTGATCGCGCACTTCCACAACGTCATCATCGGCGGCGTGGTGTTCGGCCTCTTCGCGGCGATCAACTTCTGGTGGCCCAAGGCGTTCGGCTTCCGGCTGGACCCGTTCTGGGGCAAGGTGTCGTTCTGGGGCTGGGTCGTCGGCTACTGGGTCGCCTTCACGCCGCTTTATGTGCTGGGCCTGATGGGGGTCACCCGCCGGATGCGCGTCTTCGACGATCCGAGCCTTCAGATCTGGTTCCAGATCGCGGCGGTCGGCGCGTTCATCGTGGCCATCGGCATCGGGGCCTTCCTGATCCAGATCGCCGTGTCCATCTGGAAGCGCGACCAGCTGCGCGATTTCACGGGCGATCCGTGGGGTGGGCGCACGCTGGAATGGGCAACCTCGTCCCCGCCGCCGGATTACAACTTCGCGTTCACGCCGGTCGCGCATGACGTCGATGCCTGGCACGACATGAAGGCGCGGAACTATCAGCGTCCGACGACCGGCTTTGCCGAGATCCACATGCCGCGCGGCACCGGGGCAGGCGTCATCCTGTCGGTCCTTGCGGTGATCTGCGGCTTTGCGCTCGTGTGGTATATCTGGTGGCTGGCGGCGCTGTCTTTCATCGGGATCGTCGGCTATTCGATCTATCACACCTTCGACAACGACCGCGATTACTACATCCCCGTGGATGAGGTGATCGAGACCGAGCGCAAGCGCGAAGCCCAACTGGCGAGCCTGAAAGCATGAGCACGATCATCCTTCCAAAAGACCGGGCGACGTTCCACCTGACCGAGGAGCCGCATCATCCCGAAGGCCACAGCACCATGCTGGGCTTCTGGATCTATCTGATGAGCGACTGCCTGATGTTCGCCGTGCTGTTCGCGGTGTTCGCAGTGCTGGGCAACAACTTTGCCGCCGGGCCGGGCCCGAAGGACCTGTTCGACCTCGAGCTTGTGGCGCTGAACACGGCGATGCTGCTGTTCTCGTCCATCACCTACGGCTTTGCGATGCTGGCCATGGTGAAAAACAACAGCCGTCAGGTGCTGATCTGGCTGGGGATCACGGGGCTGTTCGGCCTCGCCTTCCTTGCCATTGAACTCTACGAGTTCCACCACCTGATCCATATCGGCGCGACGCCGCAGCGGTCGGCCTTCCTTTCGGCCTTCTTCACGCTGGTCGGAACGCACGGGCTGCACGTCACCTTCGGCCTGATCTGGCTGGTGACGCTGATGGTGCAGGTGTCCAAGCGCGGTCTGACGGCCGCCAACCAGCGCCGTCTGGGCTGTCTGAGCCTGTTCTGGCACTTCCTCGACGTCATCTGGATCGGCGTCTTCACCTTCGTCTATTTGCTGGGGATGATCTGATGGCTTCTCATTCGCATCACGACGACCATTCGCACGGATCGATGAAGTCCTATGTCACGGGCTTCGTCCTTTCGGTGATCCTGACGGCGATTCCGTTCTATCTGGTGATGACCGGCGGGCTGGAAAGCAAAGGCTGGACCGCAGCGGTGGTGATCGGCATGGCGGTCGTGCAGATCCTCGTGCACATGATCTTCTTCCTGCACATGACCACCTCGGCCGAGGAGGGGTGGACCATGACCGCGCTGATCTTCACGATCATCGTAGTGGTCATCATGCTGGCCGGCTCTATCTGGGTCATGTATCACATGAACACCAACATGATGCCGGGCCACGACATGGACCTGATGAGCGTTCCGCAGTGACCGAGGCAGGGCCGGAACGCGCGCCGCGATCGGCCCTGACGCTTGCGGTGCTTGGGGCGCTTGCCGCCCTTGGCATCGTTCTGCTTCTGGGGCTGGGCATCTGGCAGGTCCAGCGGCTGTCCTGGAAGAACGACCTGATCCACCGGGTCGAGGCGCGGCTGGCGGAACCGCCGGTGCCGGTGCCGACCGGGCCGGTCACGCAGGCGGCGGACGAATACCGCCGCGTGACGCTGACCGGGTATTTCCTTTACGACGACACCGTGTTTTCGCAGGCCGTGACGGCCATCGGCGGCGGGTTCTGGGTTCTGACCCCGATGCGGACGGCGAACGGCACCTATCTGGTCAACCGCGGCTTCGTGCTGCCCGAGCAGCGCGCGGCCATCCCTTCTCCCGAAGGCGAGGTGACGGTGAACGGGCTGCTGCGGATCACCGAACCGGGTGGCGGTTTCCTGCGGCAGAACGATCCTGCGGCGGATCGCTGGTTCTCGCGCGATGTCACGGCCATCGGCGCGGCCAAGGGCGTCGATCTGGCACCCTTCTTCATCGATGCCGACCGGACGGGCGATCTGCCCATCGGCGGTTTGACGGTGGTCAGCTTCCGCAACAACCACCTCAGCTATGCCCTGACATGGTTCGGGCTGGCCCTTGGCCTCCTTGCCGCGACAGTCTATGTCGCACGTCATGAGAGGCGGCTCAGGCGCGGTTAGATGAACCAGACCACCGATGGCAGGGACCTTGCGCTGCTGGTGCAGTTGCGCTGGCTGGCGGTGGCGGGGCAGATCGCGACGATCCTCGTTGCGCATCACATCATCGGTATCCGGCTGCCGCTTCTGCCCATGTGCCTTGTGCTGCTGCTGCTGGTGGCAGTCAACTTCATCAGCCTGACGCGGCTGCGGCGCTGGAAATGGGCGCTTCCGGTCGAATTGCTGATCGACGTGCTGGCGCTGGCAACGCAGCTTGCGCTGTCGGGCGGCGCGACCAACCCCTTCACCACGCTGTTCCTCTTGCAGATCACCCTGTCGGCGGTGCTGCTCCCGCGCGAGATAAGCTGGTCGCTGGTCGGGTTGATGAGCGTGATCTTCGCGCTGCTGACCGAATTCCACCTGCCGCTGATGCTGCCCGAGGGAATGGATTTCTTTCCCGTCTATCTGGGCGGAATGTTCGTTGGCCTGACGCTGGATGCGGTGCTGATCGTCGCTTTCGTCACGCGCGTCGCTGCAAACCTGTCGGACCGGACCGCGCGGCTGGAACGCCTGCGCCAGCGCGCCGCCGAGGAGGACCATATCGTCCGCATGGGCCTGTTCGCATCGGGCGCAGCGCATGAGTTGGGAACGCCGCTGGCCTCCATCTCGGTCATCCTTGGCGATTGGCGGCACAGTGTGACGGACCCCGAACAGCGCGAGGATATCGCCGTGATGCAGCGGGCCGTCGATCGCTGCAAGGCCATCGTCACGGGCATCCTGATGACCTCGGGCGAGGCGCGGGGTGAGGCGCCGCGTGTCACGGGCGTGCATGATTTCGTCGCGGATCTGGCGGCCGAATGGGCGCGGGGACGGAATTTTCATGGGCTGGTGCTGGAGGATCGCTTCGGCGATGATGTCCCGATCGTCTCGGATGCCACGCTGAAGAAGATGCTGATGAACGTGCTGGACAACGCGCATGAGGTCTCGCCCGACTGGGTGGCGCTGGAGGCTGCCCGGCTGGGCGGGGATCTGGTGCTGACCGTGCGCGACCGGGGGCCGGGGTTCGCGCGCGAAATGCTGCTCGATTTCGGCCGCCCCTACAGTTCGACCAAGGGCGCGGCGGGGCGTGGGCTGGGCCTGTTCCTTGCGGTCAGCGCGCTGCGCAAACTGGGGGGCGACGTGTCGGCCCACAATGCGGATGACGGGGCGGTGGTCACGGTGCGCCTGCCGCTGGCCTCGCTTGCGTTGGAGGGGGACGATGTCTGAAGGGCTGATGCTGCTGGTCGAGGATGACGCGGATTTCGCGGCTACCCTGAAACGGTCGCTGGAAAAGCGCGGCTTCGAGGTGGTGACGGCAAGCGGGCCGGACATGCTGGACGGCGTGCTGGAGGCGCATCACCCCAGCCATGCCGTCGTCGATCTGAAGCTGTCGGGCGGATCGGGGCTTGTTTGCGTCGACCGGCTGCACAAGCACGACCCAGAGATGCTGATCGTGGTGCTGACTGGCTTTGCCAGTATCGCGACGGCGGTGGAGGCGATCAAGCTGGGCGCCTGCCATTACCTGACCAAGCCGTCCAACACCGACGACATTCTGGACGCGTTCCAGCGCAGCGAGGGGAATACCTCGGTCGAGGCGGGAACAATGCCGACCACGATCAAGACGCTGGAATGGGAACGCATCCACGAAATGCTGGTTGCGACGGATTTCAACATCTCGGAAACGGCGCGGCGGCTGGGAATGCACCGCCGCACGCTGGCCCGGAAACTGGAGAAATGGCAGGTGCGGTGATGGCAAAGGTGCGCGTGGGGATCGGCGGCTGGATATTCGAGCCGTGGCGGGGCAGCTTCTATCCCAAGGGGTTGCCGCAGTCGCAGGAGCTGCACCACGCCGCGCGCCAGTTGTCCAGCATCGAGGTCAACGGCACCTATTACCGCGCGCCTTCGCCCGACACCTATTCCAAATGGCATGACGAAGTGCCCGAGGATTTCGTCTTTGCGCTGAAGGCGCCGCGATACGCCACAAACCGCAAGGTGCTGGCCGAGGCCGAGCCGTCGATCACCCGATTCATCGAGGGCGGCATCGCACGTCTGGGCAGCAAACTGGGGCCGATCAACTGGCAATTCATGGCGGCGAAGAAATTCGATCCCGCAGATTTCGAGGCGTTCCTGAAGCTGCTGCCGCCCGAGGTGGACGGGCTTCGCCTGCGCCACGCGGTGGAATTGCGCCATGACAGCTTCGCGGTGCCGGAGGCGGTGGAGATGATGAGCCGCCACAACGTCGCCATCATCTGCGGTGCGGATTCGGAATATCCGCTGATCGCCGATCCGACCGCCGATTTCGTCTATGTCCGGGCGATGGGCACCACCGATGCGCATGAGGCGGGGTATTCCGAGCAAGCGCTGGACGATTGGGCGCGGCGGGCGAAGTCCTGGGCGGATGGGCATCTGCCGCAGGACATGCCGCTTCTGACCAGGCCCGAACGCAAACCGCGCGACGTGTTCCTTTATGTCATCTCGGGCGAGAAGGCGCGGAACCCGGCGGCGGCGGTTTCGGTCATTAACCGATTAACATAACGTCCATATTTGTCATCCTCGGGCCGCATTCAGGTCACAGGCCGGTCGTATCGATCAGGCCATTGATTAGAGAGTGCATATTATGACCGATACGAATGTCGAATTTCCCATCATCGCCCCGCTGCCCCGCCCTGCCGCCGCGCCGCAGGTCGAAACGCCGATGGACCGTCTGCGCCGTCTGGAGGCCAGCCTGACCGATGACAGCCAGGGCTGGCTTGAGCGGCAGGACGCGCAGGGCGAGGTCGACCTGCGCAACCTGACCCGTGCCGGGTTGGTGCTGGCCGTGCTGTCCACGGCCCTGATGGTCTGGCTGCTGGTCTAACCCGTCAGCGAGACGTAGTGCAGGTAGCGGTCGTAATGGGCCACGATGTCGGCGATGATCTCCTCCTTGTCATAGCCGTAGATGTCGTAGCCGCGGCTGCCCTGCGCAAGGAACACCTCGGCCCGGTAATAGCGGTTCCGGCCGCCTTCGCCGCGCGCGGTGTCGGTCAGCGCAAAGGCCGGGACGGGCTGGCTGATCGGGCGGACGCCATAGACAAAGTCGCTGATGTTCTCTCCCAGGTTCACGCGCAGGGCGACGCCTTCGTCGGTGGTTTCGACATTGGCGGCATGGCCGCGTTTACCAAGCTCCGCCTGCACCGCCTCCAGCGCGGGGATGACGGTGCTGTCCACGAAACGGTCCACCTGCGCGCGGCGCGGGTGGCTGACGATCGCGCCCAGACGGCGGCGCCACACCGCGCTTTCATTGCCGATCAGCGGCGCGGCGGGCAGGGCAGCGCTGGCGGTCAACGCGACCTCGTCCGACAGGCCCTTCCAGATGCCGAAACACATGAAGACCATGACGATGGACAGGGGCGCCGCCGCGATCACCGCCGCCATTTCAACCGCATCCAGCCCCCCGGCCAGCAGCAGACAGCCCGCGACCCCGCCGCAGATCAGCGCCCAGAACACGCGCAGCCACAGGACGGGCTCCTCGTCGCCCTTCGATGTGATCATGGCAATCACCAGCGCGCCCGCATCGGATGCGGTGATGAAATAGATCGCCACGAGCAGCCCGGCCAGCCATGCCAGCATGGTCGAGAAGGGCATGTATTCGAACACCGTGAACAGCGCGATGGGCATGTTTTCGGCCACGGTGGTGGAGATCGCGCCCTGCGCGGTGTTCAGGTCCAGCCAGATCGCCAGATCTCCGAAGATTGTGAACCAGATGCAGGTGAAGCCGGCCGGGGCGAACAGCACGCCCAAAAGGAATTGCCGGATCGTCCGCCCGCGCGAGATGCGGGCGATGAACAGCCCCACGAAGGGCGACCACGACATCCACCAGCCCCAATAGAACAGCGTCCATGATCCGACCCATTCGGACTCGCCGGGCTCGTAGGCATAGATGTGGAAGGTGCGGGATACGAAGCTGTCGATATAAAGGCCGATGTTTTCCACGAAGCTTTGCAGCAGGAACCGCGTCGGCCCAAGGATCAGGATCAGCCCCATCAGCACGAAGGACAGGATCAGGATGAACTCCGACAGCCGCCGGATGCCGTTGTCGAGGCCCGTCGCCACGGTGATCGTGGCAAGGATGGTCACGATGGCGATCAGCACGAGCTGGATGCCCGTCGATTGCGGCAGCCCCAGAAGATAGGTGCCGGTCGCGTTCAGCTGCGCAACCCCAAGGCCAAGCGAGGTCGAAAGACCCGCCAGCGTGCCGACCACCGCAAAGATGTCGATCATGTCGCCGATCGGCCCGTGGATCCGGTCGCCCAGAAGCGGCCGGAAGGCCGAGCGGATGACCAGAGGATCGCCGCGACGAAAGCCGAAATAGGCCAAGGCCAGCCCGATCACCGCATAGATCGCCCAGGCGTGGACGCCCCAGTGGAAGAAGGTGATGCTCATCGCGTCGCGGGCGGCGGCGGGGGTTCTGGGATCCGCGTCCGGCGGGGCTTGGAAATGCATGATTGGTTCGGCGACGCCATAAAAGACGATGCCGATGCCCATACCCGCGCTGAACAGCATCGCGATCCAGGTGCCATAGCTGTAGTCGGGAACAGATTCGTCCGGCCCCAGTTTCACCTTTCCAAGCGGGCTGAAGGCGAGCCAAAGAAGAAAGATGACGAAGCCGCCGACGGCGAGCATGTAGAACCATCCCATCTCGCGCACGATCCAGCCATTGGCGGCGGTGAACCATGCGGATGCGGATTCGGGCGCAAGCGAGGCAAACAGGATCAGGCCGAGCGAGAGTATGGCCGAGCCGAAAAATGGCAGGGGGGCGACCCCCCCTGGTATGAACCTTTGCATGGCACTGTTCCCTTCTTGTCCTTCGCCGCTTGCGCGGCGTTGGACCTAAGACTAGGGCCACAATGTCGCAGGGGAAGGCTGGATTCAGTGCCGCCAGTTCGTCGGGACGTCCCATCGAGCGGCTTCGGCGGCGGCCTGATCGCGCGTCAGGCCGATATCGGCAAGTCGCGCGTCATCCAGTTGCGACAGCTTGATCCTTTGTCTGCGGGCCTGATGGGCAAGGAAAAGGCGGCGCCAAAGGCCGCGCAGGCCGGAGACGGGGGCGGGGCGAGAGAGCGATTTCGCGACCATCGTGATCTTCCTTTCATGCCGGGTCGTCGTGCTTGTCAGGGATGCCACGGGTTGTTAGATTATCAAAATGAATGGTTGTTCGGCTGGTCATCACGGAAAGCGATCATGGCGCGAAATCTTGATCTTGGGGCGCTCCGCTCGCTTGTCACCATTGCCGATGTCGGCGGGGTGACCCGCGCGGCGGGGTTTCTGAACCTGACGCAATCGGCTGTCTCAATGCAGATCAAGCGGCTGGAGGAATCGATGGACCTTCAGCTTTTGGATCGCGGTCAGCGGCAGATCGGCCTGACCCCGGCCGGAGAGCAGCTTGCCAGCTATGCACGCCGCATGCTTGCCCTGAACGACGAGGTGCTGACCCGCCTGACCAACGACGCCTTCGAGGGCGAGATCGTGCTGGGTGTGCCGCATGACATCGTCTATCCGGGCGTGCCGCGGGTGTTGCAATTGTTCGCGGCGGCTTTCCCGCGGGTCAGCGTGCGGCTCATTTCCTCTTACACGGTGGCGTTGAAGGCCCAGTTTGCGCGCGGCGAATGCGACGTGATCCTTACGACCGAGGACCATACCGATCCCGAGGGCGAGATTCTGGCCGAGGTTCCACTGGTCTGGGTCGGGGCGCCGGGCGGGACCAGCCATCGCCAGCGCCCGCTGCGCATCGCGTTCGAACAGGGCTGCGCCTTTCGTCCCGGGGCGATCGACGCGCTGGACCGCGCCGGGATCGACTGGACGGTCGGGGTCGAATCCGACAATGCCCGCACGATCGAAGCAACTGTCAGCGCCGATCTGGGCGTGACGGCGGTGCTGCTGGGATGCGAGGGGCCGTATATGGAACCCGTCCCGTCGGGCCTGCTGCCGCCCCTGCCGATGAAACGGGTGAACATCTATGTCGCGCGACCCTTCCGCGACCGCCCCGTCTGCGCGCCGTTCATCGGGATGATCCGCGACCAGTATCGGCGCGAACCGATTGCCGAAGCCGCCCCCGCAGCCTAACCTTCTCGCGCAGGAGGGGCAGACATGCAGGCAGAAGGCGAGTTCGAAACCCTTGCGCAAGGGGTCCATGCGGCGCTGCGGCGGCGCATCGTCGATCTGAACCTGCCGCCCGGTGCGGTGCTGCATCCCAAGGCGCTGGCCGAGGAACATGGTGTCAGCCCCACGCCAGTGCGCGAGGCGCTGATTCTGCTTCAGCAGGAAGGGCTTGTCCGCATCCAGCCGCAATCGCGCACGGTGGTCACCCATATCGGGCTGGCCCAGGTTCACGAGGCGCATTTCCTGCGCCTGGCGGTCGAGACGGAGGTGACGCGCGCGCTTGCGGGCGATTGCAGGCAGGACGTGATCGCCCGCGCCCGTTCCGCCATCGCGATGCAGGACGGTGCCGCCGTGGCGGGGGCGCAGGACGCCTTCCGTGCTTTTGGCGACATGTTCCACGCGACCCTGTTCGGGGCGGTCGGAAAGGAAGGGCTGCGCGCCGTTCTGCACCGCCGCTCCGCCGTGATGGAGCGTATGGAGCATCTGCACCCGTTCGAGGGGGACGAGGAGATACTGGACGCGCATGACCGGATCGTCCGAGGAATCGCGCAACGGGATGGCGACGGCGCGACAGAGGCGATGCGGCGCCATCTGAACCCCGTCATGGTCCATATCGACAGCCTTCAGCGCCGCTTTCCCAAGTATTTCGTGCCCTAGGGTCAGGACCCATTGATCTTGGTGGCTCACGCTGATTCATTCGGCGCTCAGGAGGCCACTGA
Organism: Falsirhodobacter flavus; assembly: GCA_029846755.1. Lineage (GTDB taxonomy): Bacteria > Pseudomonadota > Alphaproteobacteria > Rhodobacterales > Rhodobacteraceae > Falsirhodobacter > Falsirhodobacter flavus. The sequence continues at coordinate 39,530 of JARWBI010000010.1, forward strand.
TGAGCAATCTTTTCTGGCTGAGCGACGCGTAGATGGCGCGGCTGCGCCTCTATTTTCCGAAGTCACATGGCCGGCCTCGTGTCGATGACCGGGGTGTGCTGAGCGGGATAATATTGTTCAATCGCAATGGGTTGCGGTGGCGGGGCGCCCCTCGGGAGTATGGTCCGGCGAAGACGCTCTATAACCGTTGGAAGCGGTGGAGCGATCTGGGTATTCGCACGGATCATGGCAGGGCTGGCCGCTGAAGCGGCCGTTCCCATCACGGTGATGATCGACGCGACCTATCTGAAGGCGCACCGCACGGCGAGCGGCCTACGGGCAAAAAAAGGGGGCGCGGACGGCTGATCGGACGCACGAAAGGCGGGGTGAACACCAAGTTACATGCTGTCTGCGATGCCGAGGGAAGGCCGATCCGCATGTTCATGACCGCCGGGCCCATCAGCGATTACACCGGGGCGGCTGCTCTGCTCGACAGCTTGCCCGAGGCAGACTGGCTTCTGGCCGACAGGGGTTATGACGCGGACTGGTTCCGCAGCGCCTTGCAGGACAAGGGGATCAGGCCCTGTATCCCAGGCAGAAGGTCACGGGCAAAGCCCGTGAAATACGACAAACGCAGATATCGCCGCCGCAACCGCATCGAGATCATGTTCGGCAGGCTGAAGGACTGGCGCCGCATCGCCACGCGCTACGACAGATCACCAAAGGTCTTCCTCTCAGCCGGCGCACTCGCCGCAACCGTCATGTTCTGGCAGGGCTGGACGCCATTGTCTTCACCGATGGCGACGGCGACCGCCCGCTTGTGACCGATGCTGCGGGCGAGGTCGTGCCGGGCGACGTGCTGGGCCAGATCACCGCCCGGCTGATGGAGGCGCAGGCGGTCGTGACGCCGGTGTCGTCGAACAGCGGCGTCGATTCCACGGGCTTTGCGCGCGTGATCCGCACGCGGATCGGATCACCCTTCATCATCACTGGCTGTGATGAGAATGAGTCCTGACCTAGCGGTCAGTCATGCAATGGGATGACGTCGAATCGGATTCGCATTCGGCGGGCGGCGACCTCGAAGATGTCGTTCTGCTGATCTTCGGTGAAGGGCGATGAAAGAAGCCGGTAAGGATGATTGGCGGGCAGCCGTTTCTGAATCAGCCTAAACAGATCCTGAAGGATTGCCTGATAGGAGCCGACGATGACATCGGTTTCGTCATCGACTTGATATCGCAGCACGAAAATCATCACCGGCACCCGTGGTCCAATCGCCTCCCAAAAGCGAAGAAGGCCGCATTTAAAGCCGTTTCATTCCAACTCCGGGGCGCAACCCGGCTAGCCAACTTAATTGCGAGTAGGATGATCGCGCAATGCGCAGGGACGCAAGGGATTAATTTGGCGATTTCTTAAACTTGCTTCGACAGTGGCTCGCCGCGCCCCGAATGACATTGAGGCGATATTGCGAAATCCCTTAAACGCACGATTTTCGTGCAGGAACGCGGATTCGTGTCTGACGTTAGTGCAGGCGCGCGCTCTCGACGCTGAACCAGATCGACATGAGACCGTCCGCAGCCCGGAATATCTCGCGCTGTTGATGCCGATTGAAAGGCTGGGTAAGAGCGCGGTGCGGATGAACGAGGGGAAGAAGGTCAGACAAAACCTTGATAAAATCCTGCATCACGGACTGCTCGCTTCCGCGAATCTGTCCCGGAACTCCGTCGAGGCTGTAGTGGAGGATGAATGTCATGGGGGGTCCCGGAAGGATCAATGGAATGAACCTAGGCCAAGATTTAGTGGAATCAAGCACAGGTTGTGTCGGGCGATTATTTTTGCAAAATGAAATGCGAAACCGGAAGCAATATGCAGATCGCGAGTATATCAATTCACCCTGAGCATAGTATTCATCTCAGGATGTGTAGTAAGCAACTTACACCAAAATGAATTCACGGGACGGACATGCGCGATATTCTGGAGCGACGGCAGATATGGATCTATTTTGCAGCGGTCCTTGCCGGAGCGGTGGCGCAGGATTTCGCGCGTCCGACATGGATCGAACCGGCACTTGCCTTCATGCTCTTCGTCACCTTTCTTCAGGTGCCGCTTTCGCAGATCGGAAACGGATTTCGGCAGGTGCGCTTTCTGTTCGCGCTTTTGATTGCGAATTTCGTGGCAATCCCGGTGCTGGTTTTCGCTCTGGTGATGCTTTCCCCGGATGATGGGCTGCTGCGCCTGGGGCTTCTGATGGTGTTGCTGTGCCCATGCATCGACTATGTCATCACCTTCACCCATCTGGGGCGGGGCGACGCGCGGCTGCTTCTTGCGGCAACGCCGATCCTGCTTTTCGCTCAGATGCTGTTGCTTGCCGGATGCCTTGCCTTCTGGCCGGGGGTCTTTGCCTTCGGGCCGTTCCTTGATGCGTTTCTGTGGTTGATCGCGGTGCCGTTGCTTCTTGCCGCCGGGGTGCGCGCCTTCGGTGGAGGCAGGGTGAACGACGCTTTGGGCGCGATGCCGGTCCCGGCGACGGCGCTGGTGCTGTTTCTGGTCGTTTCGGCGATGCTTCCATCGCTGTCCGGGGCGGCGGGGCCTGTCCTTGCGGCCGTGCCCGCCTATGCTGCCTTCGCGGTCTTCGCGCCGCTGATCGGCTGGGCCGTAGCGGCGCGGTTCGGGCTGGCGGCGGATGCCGCCCGCGCGGTGGCGTTTTCCTCGGGCACGCGGAATTCGCTGGTGATCCTGCCGCTGGCTTTGGCGGTGCCGGGCGGCGGTGCCGTCCTTCCCGCCGTGATCGTGGCGCAGACGCTGGTCGAACTGCTGGCACAGCTCGTCTATATCCGCATCATCCCGAGGCTGGTGCGCTAGGCCCGCGCGCTGGCGGGGCTGCGCACGCCCAGCGCGATCAGGCCGCTGGCCACGACCAGAACCGCACCGCCATAGGTATAGACGCCCGTGGCCCCGGCGGTGTCGAAGATCAGCCCGCCCGTGCCTGCGCCTGCCGCGATGGCGAACTGGATCGCCGCGACGATCAACCCACCTGCGCTTTCGGCCTCGTCCGGGGCAATGCGGGTGTTCCACGTCGTCCACGCGACCGGCACGCCGCCGAAGGCCATGCCCCAAAGCGAAACCAGCACCAGCGCCAGAACCGATGCCCCCGTCAGGCCCGACAGCGCCAATGCGCTTGCCCCGGCCAGCAGCGGCATCGCCATCAGCGTGAAGCCAAGGCTGCGGCGGATGAGCGGCCCGGCCAGCAGCGTGCCGACGAAGTTCGCGATCCCAAAGCCCAGCAGGAACACGGTGATCCAGCCCACATCCGCCGCCAGTGCCAGTTCAAGGAAGGGCCGGATGAAGGTGAACAGCGCAAAATGCCCCATGAAGACCAGCGCCACGCAGGCAATCCCTTGCCACACGCCCGGGCGCAGCAGAACCGCCCGCAGCGTGCCAAGGCCCGCGCTGCCTGTGGCTGCCATCGACGGCAGCGTAACCCATTGCGCGATCAGGCCAAGCGCGCCGAAACCCGCGCTCCACAGGAAGACCTCGCGCCAGCCGATCGTTGCGCCCAGCCAGCTGCCCAAGGGCGCCGCGACCACGGTGGCAAGCGAGACGCCGGCAAAGATCAGCGACAGCGCCTTGGGCACATCTGCGGGCGGCACCAGCCGCATGGCGACGGCGGCCGACATCGTCCAGAACCCGCCGATGGCAACGCCCAGCAGGATGCGCCCGAACAGCAGCACCGGAAGGTTCGGCGCCAGCGCCACGAGGATGTTCGACGCGATCAGCAGCACCGAAAAGCCGAGCAGCACATGGCGGCGGTCGATGCCGCGCGTCAGCACCGCAAGGAACAGGCCGGTCAGCAGCGCGACGACGGCAGTTGCGGTCACGGCCTGCCCGGCCATGCCCTCGCTGACGCCAAGATCGACGGCCATCGGGGTCAGAAGGCTCATGGGCAGGAATTCGGCGGCGATGAGGCCGAAGACGCCGACGAACAGGGCATAGACGGCGGGCCAGCGGGCAGTGTCGGGCGCGTCGCCCACGGGATGCGGGATGTGTCCTTGCATCGGTTGTCCTTTCGAAGCGGGGAGGATGACGAACCTAGCCGCTGCAATGCGGACGTGCTATGACAGGATCGCCGCCATTTTTGATCGGACGTCCGGAATGCTGGATCACCTGCCGCCCACCCCCCGCCACGACATGATGAGCGAGCTGCTGATGGGCATGCGCCTTTACGGCGTCGCCTATCGCCGTCTGCGTCTGGCCGCTCCGTTCGGGATCGGGTTTGGCGGGGTCGAGGGGAAGGCGCAACTGCATTTCGTTGCGCAAGGCCGCGCCGTTCTGCGGATGGGAACCGAGATGCGGGCGGTCGGCTGCGGCGATGCCGTTTTCCTGCCACGGGGCGAGGCGCATGCGCTGCTGTCCGAGGATGGTGCGTGCATCCGTGATCTGCGCGACTTCGCCGCCGCCCCGATCTGCGCGGCGGTGGATTCCGTGTCCAGTTGCCCGGACGGGACATGCCGCAGCAAGGATACGATCATTTTCAGCGGCTGCATGGATTTCGACCTCGGCGCGATGCACCCGCTGGTCGGGATGATGCCGCCGGTTATGCAGCTTGGTCTTCTGGCCGAACGCCAGCCCGAGATCGTCCCGATATTGGAGGCGATGGAGCGCGAGGCACGGACCGAACGCGCAGGGTTCGCGGGCATCCTGTCGCGTCTGGCGGATGTCGTTGCGGCCTCCATCGTGCGGGGCTGGGTCGAATACGGTTGCGGCAGCGCCTCGGGCTGGGTGGAGGCGCTGCGCGATCCGCGCCTTGGCCGGGTGCTGCTGGCCGTTCACCGCGATCCGGGTCGAAGTTGGACCGTGGCAAGCATGGCGGCGGAAATGGGCGCCTCGCGCACCGTCTTTGCCGAACGGTTCCTGGCCGTGACCGGGGTGACGCCGCTGCGCTATGTCTCCGATCTGCGGATGCGGCTCGCAGGGCAATGGATCGCCCGCGACGGCGTCGGGATCGAGGAGGCGGCGCACCGCCTCGGCTATGGCTCGCAGGCCGCGTTCAGCCGGGCGTTCAAGCGTGTCACCGGCCAGCCTCCGGGGCGCATGCGATAGGGTTGCAATTGCCCCGCCGCGGCGCGACACCTTGGGGATGAACATGCAACGCCTCCGTGGCTTCGGCCCGTCCATCGCGCAGCAAAGCCCGCGCGAAGTGCTGCGTGCCGGGGCGGGGGCGCTGTTCGGCTTTGCCCTGTTGGCGCTTGCCTTCGCAGGGGCGCCGGGGGCCGGACTGTTCATGATCGCACCCTTCGGCGCCTCGGCGGTGCTGATCTTCGCCGCGCCAAGCAGCCCGCTGGCGCAGCCATGGTCGGTGGTCGTGGGCAACACGGTCGCGGCGGCGGTCGGGGTGGCAGCCTGTTTGCTGATCGGCGATGCAGCGCTGCGTGTGGCCCTGGCGGTATCGCTGGCCATCGCGGGAATGCTGGCCCTGCGTGCGCTGCACCCGCCGGGCGGCGCGGTTGCGATGACGGCGGCGCTGACCCCGGACCTGATCCACGACATCGGTTGGCGGTTCGTGCTGACCCCCGTGGCGGCGGGCAGCGCGGCGCTGGTGCTGGCGGGGCTGGCATGGGCGCGGGCGACGGGCCGCCACTATCCCCTGCGGCAGATGGAGGTGGCGGAGCCGCCCCCCACCGCCCGCGTCAGCCTCAGCGAAGACGAGTTGAACGCGATCCTTCAGAACTACCGCCAGTCGCTGAACCTTGGCGCGGCGGACCTTGCGCGGCTGATCGGCGCGGCAGAGATGCAGGTGGCCAGCCATCAGTCCGGCGACATGACGGCGGGCGATATCATGTCCCGCGATCTGGTCACCGTCGATCCCGACGCTCCGATCTCCGAAGTGGCCGAGCTGTTCCGCCGCCATGGCTTCACCTCGATCCCGGTGGTGCAGCAGGGGGACAAGTTCCTCGGCGTAATCTTTCAGATCCACCTGATCCGCCGCGCGCGCGAGGATGCGCTGCGGCTGGATCGCGGCTTCGGTGCGGCGATGGCGCGGCTGACCGGGCGGCGCGAACATCCCGTTCGCGCGGGCGACATCATGGGCACGGCGATGCCGCGCGCCCTGCGGACCACCCCCGTCGCGGCCTTGCTTCCGATGATGGCCGAGGGGCATTGCGACGCGGTTCCGGTGCTGGACCGGGGCCGTATCGTCGGCATCGTCACCCGCACCGACATGATCGCAGCATTGGCCCGCCGCAGCCTCAGCGGCTGAGGTAGAAGTCCGAGACGCTGCGAACACGAAGCTGGAACGCCTCGCCCCCGGCCATGACGTCATGTTCGGCAAAGGCCGACAGGTCCAGCCCGGTTTCCTCGGCGATCGAGGCGATGGAGACCTGCGTATCCTCGAAATCGCCGAAGATGAAACGCGATACCGGGCGCGGCAGGTGGTCCATCTGGCTGCGGCGATAGCCGATGGTGGTCAGCGCTCCTGTTTCGGCATGGATGAAGGCCAGCACCTTCCAGAAGGCGGTCGGGATCTTGCGGTTGTAATAGACCGGATCATCCTCGGCCAGAACCGGGCCGGTGATGACCGTGACCTTCAGGTTCGCACGGTCGGCATTGTCCAGCACGTAGTTCTCAAGATCCAGCCAGATGCCGCCATTGAAGCCCTGCCGCTGCGGCGCGACGTTGGTGATGTGGAACGTGTCGGCATCGGCCTGTTTCGCCGTCTCGCGGTCGCCCCAGTTCGGGTCCTCGCGCCGGGTCATGTGGCCGCGGCTGAACAGCCCCCGGCGCTCGTCGCCATAGCCTTCGCGCAGGTTCTGGAATTGGTTGTCGATGCGCGGATCGCGCCGCCATGTGTCGGTGCGCGGAACATCGCGGTCCGACAGCTTGCCGTCGATGTTGCAGGCGCTGAACAGTGGCAAGGCGCGCGAGGCCGACATCAGGACCGAAAAATGGGTGTATCTGATCTCGGTCCCGCCGCCTTCGACCGGCACGAGATCATCCGCCCATGCCCCCGCCCCCGGCAAGGGAAGCGGATCGCCGGGGATGAAGGCGGGATCGTAACCGCCGCGTCCGTCATAGCTGTCCAGCGGGCGCAAGGATTCGGTGACGCGGAGGTCGTCCGCATCCGTCAGGGGGCCAAAGCTGCGGATCATCTGCGGAACTGCGCCTTCGGTGGGTTCAGGGTCAGCATCTTTTCGGGCGAAAGCTGCCAATGCGCCATGCCGCCAAGGCATTCTTCGACCTCGCGCCGCGTGGCGGTCACGCGGACGGTGCCGGGCAGCACTTCTTCGGCCGGAAGGGGGCGCAGCGTAGCCAGAAGCTCCGCCGTTTCCTCCGGTGCCGGGTCGTGATCGTCGGCATAGACGAGCACGTAGTTCTTGCGTTGCGCCTTCATCGTCATGACCCCAGATCGATCAGCCCGCCGCCTTCGTAATCCTTGCCGAAGCCGATGGGTTCCGCATATTCGTTCGCTAGCCGCACGATGTCGTCGGACCGCTGCTGGTTTCGTTCCGCAGACAGGATATCAGGATTTCGCGACAAAATCCTTGCAATCATGCCCGCTGCCGCCGGACAGGCCATGGATGTGCCATCCATCACCCCGCGCGCGGCCTCGTTTACCCAGGATATAATGCCGACCCCCGGCGCGATGAAGTCCACCTCCGGCCCGATATTGCTGAAATTGGCAAAGAAGCGGTCCTTTTGGGCTTTCGGCTTTTCCGCCACGTTGCGCCCGGTGATCGCGCCGTCCGGCCACGCATCCATCGCACCGCCCGCCGAGACCGCCAGAACCACCCCGGATTTCGCCGGATAGGACACGGGGGACATATAATCGTTCCCCGTCGCAGCGACGCAGACCACGCCCATGGCCCTTGCCCGCCGCACCTCGCGCGTGATCGAGATCGGCTCGGACGCCTGCCCGAGGCTGAGGTTGATGACGTCGCAGCCATCCTCGACCGCCTGCCGGATGGCGCGGGCGATGGCGAATTCGCTGGCCCCGCCGCCGCCCGCCTCGAAGACGCGATAGGCGTGCAGATCGACCTCGGGCGCGACGCGGGCGACGATTCCGGCAACATGGGTGCCGTGGCCGGTGCCATTGTCGAACCATTCGTCCGCAGGCTCCGTCCCCGTGGTATTGAGGCCGAGCGCGATGTTCAGCCCATTCGCCCGGTCCACGCCGGTATCGACGATGGCGACCTTCACGCCCTTGCCGTCGCCCTTCTTTGGCGCGGTCATCATGCGGGCAAGGCTGTCCTCGAACCCTTCCTCGATCGGGGTCAGTTTCAGGGTCACTTCGGTTTCAGTCTCGGACACTTTTGTATCCTCGATCCCGCCCGGCCAGTATCCGGCCAGGGGCGAGCAGATGATCGCGTCGATCACATCCTGTCCGGCGGGCAGGGGCGTCTCGTATCGCCCCTTCGCATCCGTCACCGCATCGGCGATCCCGAAGCCCCGCCGCGCGTCCAGCACGATGGCGACCGATGCCCCGGCCACCGGCTTGCCCGTTTCCGCATCAACGCAGGTCAGCGCCAAAGTCTTCTTCGACCGGAAGGCCGAAGGTTTCGCATGCCGCCGGATCACGTCCGTGCGGCGCAGTTTCAGCATCCGCAGCACCAGTTCGGGCCGCACGCGCAGCCCCGGATAGGTGCGTTGCAGCGCAAAGGCCTGATCGGGGGTCATGCTGACCAGCGACGCCTCGTTCTGGCCGATGGAATCGATCAGACGGATGCGCCCGGCATCCGTGTCCAGCAGGCGCAGGCGCGGGCGGACGGGCGGCTCGTGCCCATCCTCGGCCCCGCCGGGAACGCTGGCGGCGCGCAGACCGCCCTTGCCGAACAGCTTCTGGTGCATCCGGTGGAACAGTCGGAAACTGGTCGTCTCCATCCGGTCGTTGAAGACGTTGTCCTCGGGGACGATGACGTATTTCCTTGGCCGTGCCATGATCCACCCCTTTGCGGCTGGCGGCATCTGACCCCGAATCCGGCGGCCCTACAACCCCGCGCCAAGGGGGGCGACCTGCGTCACATGCGCCGCGAAGAAATCGGAAAACTTCGCCAGCCGAGCGGGCAGCCGGTCATAGGGCGGGTAATACAGCGTCAGCCAAAGCTCTGGCGCCTCCCAGTCCGGCAGAATCCGCACCAGCCGCCCGGCGGCAAGGTCATCATCCAGCATGAACTTCGGCAGCAGCACGATCCCCTGACCGTTGCGCGCCAGCCCCGCCATCAGCGCGGCATTGTTCGCGGCCAGAACCGCCCCGGCCCGCACGCGCTTTTCCTCGTCGCCGCGCGAAAGATGCCACGTCTCGGACATCGCCTGCGGGTCGTGCGCGATCAGCGCATGATCCGCCAGCGCTTCGGGATGATCCGGCACCCCCCGCCCCGCCAGATAGGCGGGCGAGGCCGCCATCACCCGGTCCACCCGGCAGACCTTGCGCCAGATGCTCAGCACCCCCGAGGGCGGGCGAGAGATGCGGATGGCCAGATCGAAGCTGTCATCCACGCTGTCCATGAACACATCCGTCAGCGTGATCGAGAATGTGACCTGCGGATGCAGCACCCGGAACTGCGCCACGATGTCGGGCAGCAGCCGCGCCCCAAGGCCAAGGGGGGCGTTCAGCCGGATCGACCCGCCCGTTTCGCCATGCCGCTCGCGCAGCTCCTCGGTGGCCGATTGCAGGTCCTGCGCGATGGGGCCGATCCGCGCGGCATAGGCGGCCCCGGCCGAGGTGAGCGAGACCTTCCGCGTCGTGCGGATGAAAAGCTGCACCCCCAACCGATCCTCCAGCCCCGCAATGGCCCGCGTGACCGAAGGCGGCGTCATCGCCAGCGCCCGCGATGCGCCGATGAAGCTTCCCTCGCGCGCGACGGCAAGGAACAGCCGAAGGTCCTCCATCTCTCCCATGATCGCCCTATCATTGCCGGATCTGAAACAGTGAATGGCAAATTATCGGTGTTCAAAGCAAGGGTGAAAAGGCACATCTTCGGAACAACAAAGGAGTTCCGCCATGCTTCCGATCAACGGCCTTCACCACGTCACCTCGCTTGCCTCCGATCCGCAGGTCAACAGCGATTTCTTCACCAAGGCGCTGGGGCTGCGGCGCGTGAAGAAGACGGTGAACTTCGACGCGCCCGATGTCTACCACCTTTACTACGGCGATGCAGCCGGCACGCCGGGCAGCGTGATGACCTATTTCCCCTTCCCGCATATCGCCAAAGGCCGCCACGGCACCGGCGAGGTGGGCGAAACGGTCTTTGCCATCCCGCAAGGCAGCCTCGGCTTCTGGAAGGACCGTCTGGGCGGCGAGGAAGCGGTCAGCTTCGGCGAGACGCGCCTGCGCTTCACGGGGCCGGATGGCGACCAGTTCGCCCTCGTCGAAACGGATGATGCTCGCGAAGGCTGGACGGGCACGGTCAGTGCCGACCATTCGGTGCGCGGCTTTCGCGGGGCCAGCCTGCGGCTGCGCGACGGCGGCGCGACGGGCGAGCTTCTGCGCTTCATGGGCTATGACCAGGAAGCGAGCGAGGGGAACCTGACCCGCTGGCGCGTCCCGAACGGCAACGGGGCCGACATCATCGATATCGAGACGCTGCCGGGGACCGAAACCGCACGGCAGGGGGGCGGATCGGTCCACCACATCGCCTTTTCGACCCCCGACCGCGCCTCTCAGGACGAAGTGCGCCGTGCGCTTCTGGACACCGGCTGGCAGGTCACCCCGCCGATCGACCGCGACTATTTTTGGGCGATCTATTTCCGCACCCCGGGCGGCGTCCTGTTCGAGGTGGCGACCGCCGAGCCGGGATTCGACCGCGACGAATCCTTTGCCCATCTGGGCGAGGGGCTGAAACTGCCGAGCCAGCACGAACCGCTGCGCGCAAGGCTGGAGCAACACCTGCAACCGATCGAGGACTGACATGCCCGCCATCGTCACCAAAGGCACGCCGACCATCTTCGCCTTTCACGGCACGGGCGGCGACGAGCATCAGTTCGAGGGCCTCGTCCGCGAACTCTGGCCCGGCGCGGGTCTGATCGCGCCGCGAGGCGAGGTGTCCGAACGCGGTGCAAACCGCTTCTTCCGCCGCACCGCCGAGGGCGTCTATGACATGGACGATCTTTGGGCGCGCACCGATGCGATGATCGACTTCGTGCGCGGCCATGCGGGTCCGGCCTATGCCTTCGGCTATTCCAACGGCGCGAACATCCTTGCGGCGATGAGTTTCAAGGCACCGGACTTGTTCGCCCGCGTGGCGCTGCTGCATCCGCTGATCCCCTTTGCGCCGCCTGCGGCCGCGTTCGGGGGGCTGCCGGTCCTGATCACCGGCGGCCGGCGCGACCCGATCTGCCCGCTGCCGATGACCGAAGGGCTGGCGGCTTACTATGAAAACCACGGGGCCGATGTCACCCTGCACCTGCATGATGGCGGACACGAGATCCGCCCATCCGAAATCACCGCCCTTCAGGGCTTCTTCAAGGACTGATCCGATGATCCTGATCCATGAGAACATGAGCCGGGGCCGCACCCGCAAGGGCTGGGCCGACGCCTTTCACACCTTCAGCTTCGGCGAGTTCAAGGACCCGACCCGCATGGGCTTCGCCCGTCTGCGCGTGTTGAACGAGGATGCCATCGTGCCGGGGTCCGGTTTCGCGCCGCACGATCATGCCGACATGGACATCCTGACGGTGGTTCTTTCGGGGCGCATCCGGCACGAGGACAGCCTTGGCAACGTGGCAGAGATCGCCCCCGGAGAGATGCAGCTGATGCGCGCAGGGTCCGGCGTCACCCATTCCGAGGTCAACGCCTCGGACACCGATCCCGCGCATGTGCTGCAAATCTGGCTGATCCCGGATGCGGCGGGCGGCGCGCCGTCCTATCAGTCGGCGCCGCTGACCGAAGGGCTGCTTGCCTCGCGGGGCGGGCCGCTGGTGCTTGGCTCCGACACGCGGATCACGCTGCTGCGTCCAAAGGACGGCGAGGCGACGGCCATCGAGGTCGCCCCGGATCGCGCAGTCTTCGTCCAGATCGTCGAGGGTTTCGCGCGGATGGAGGGCGAACGGCTGGTCGCCGGCGACGGGCTGCAACTGACCGAAGCGCCGCCGGAATTGCGTTGGCAGACCGATGGCGCGATCCTGATCTTCGACATGCCGACCCATGACTGGCAAGGAAAGGCCTGAGATATGAGCTGGAATCCCACCCAGAACCCCGAATGCCCCCAAAGCCTCGACAGTATCGAGACGCTCATCATTCCCCGCGCCCGCGATCTGGGCGGGTTCGAGGTGCGGCGCGCATTGCCCGCACCGAAACGCCAGATGGTCGGCCCATTCATCTTCTTCGACCAGATGGGCCCGGCCGAGTTCCTGACGGGCGGCGGCATCGACGTGCGGCCCCACCCGCATATCGGTCTGGCGACGGTGACGTATCTGTACAAGGGCGAGTTCCACCACCGCGACAGCACCGGGGCCGACCAGATGGTCTATCCCGGCGAGGTGAACTGGATGATCGCAGGCGAGGGCGTGACCCATTCCGAACGCACGTCGGAAGAAATGCGCGCCAAGCCCGGATCGCTGTTCGGCATCCAGACTTGGGTGGCGCTGCCCGAACATGCCGAAGATACCGGCGCGTCGTTCGAACATCACGGGCAAGAGGCGTTGCCCTTCATTGACGAAGGCGGCAAGCAGGTGCGGCTGATCCTCGGCTCGGCTTGGGGCGAGACGGCTCCGGTCAAGACCTTCACCGAGACGTTCTATGCCGATGCCGTTCTGGCGGCGGGCGCGCAGCTGCCCTTGCCCGACAATCACGAGGATCGCGGCGTCTATATCACCGAAGGGTCGGTTACCGTTGCGGGGCAGGTGTTCGAGGCGGGGCGCATGATGGTCTTCCGCCCCGGCGATCACATCAGCCTGACCGCTGGCCCGCTGGGTGCGCGGCTGATGGTGCTGGGGGGCGAGACGCTGAACGGGCCGCGCTATATCTCGTGGAACTTCGTCGCATCCAGCGAGGAACGCATCGAGGCGGCGAAGGAAGCGTGGCGGCAGGGCGATTTCACTCATGGGCGTTTCCGCCTGCCGCCCGGCGATCAGGGGGAGTTCATCCCCCTGCCTTAAGCCGCGATGGGCGCGGCTTCTTCGACCAGACGGTAAGCGCCCGGCGTGACGAACAGTTTGCGAAGCAGCTCGTTCGTCAGGCTGTGGCCCGCCTTGTGCCCGTGGTAATGGGCGATCAGCGGATAACCTGCCAGCGCCAGATCGCCCACCGCGTCCAGCATCTTGTGGCGCACCGGCTCGTCATCATGGCGCAGACCGCCGGGCGACAGGACGGCGTCGCCCTCGACCACGACCGCATTGGTCATCGTGCCGCCAAGGGCCAGACCGCGCGAGCGCATCATTTCGACATCCGACATGCGGCAGAAGGTGCGGCTGTCGGAAAGCTCGTCGATGAAGCTGCGGCTGTCCACGCGGGAAAAGCGGCTTTGCTTGCCGATGGCGGCATCGGGGAAGTCGATCTCGAACGTCATGGTGAAGTCGTGCGAGGGCGAAAGGCTGGCCCAGGCATCGCCGCGTTCCACGCGGACCTGACGGGTGACCTCCAGATGTTGCAGGCGGCCCGGAAGCACGCGCATCCCGGCAGCGCCGATCGCTTCGACGAAGGGCAGGGCAGATCCATCCATGATCGGGATTTCCGGGCCGTCCACGTCCACGATCACGTCGGTTACGGCCAGCGCGGCGAAGGCCGCCATCAGGTGTTCGATGGTCGAGATCGACACGCCCGAGGGATCGACCAGACGGGTGCAGAGCGGGGTCTGTTCGACATTGTGCCAAAGGGCCGCGATTTCGCGTGCGGGAACCATGTCCGAACGACGGAACAGGATGCCCTTGCCCGGAATGGCGGGGCGGACGTGGATACGCACGGGGCGGCCCGAATGCAGGCCGATCCCGTCGATGGTCACTGTCCTTTGAACTGTCCGGCGCATGTCATGCTCCTCTTCTTCTGTCATGGAAGATTTAGGAACATTCGTATTTTAATGGAATGGGGTGAGGCGTCACATAAAGTGTCGGACTGTTTCAGCTTTCCCGCATGGCGTGCCGAAGCTGTTCGGTGATCGGTTCCATGATATATTCCGCGATGTTGCGGCGCCGCGTTTCCACCAGCGCCTCGACCGGCATGCCGGGGCGCAGCACGGACGCGTCGATCATGGCCAACCCTTCGGGTTCGATTTCGATTCGCGCGGTATAGAAACTCTGCCCGGTCATCTGGTCGGTCGAGAGGTCCGCGGTCACGTCCAGCACCCGGCCCGGAAGCTCGGGAATCAGCCGGGTGTTCAGCGCCGTCATCCGCAGCCGGGTCGTCTGGCCGGGATGGACCTGTTCGATATCGACCGGGGCGATCCGCGCCTCGACCAGCAGCCGCTCGCCCATGGGGATGACGCGGACCAGCCGCTCGCCCGGCCCGATGACGCCGCCGACGGTGTGAACGGCCATCTCGTGCAGCATGCCGTCGAAGGGGGCGCGGATCTCCAGCCGGGACAGGCGATCCTTGGCGCCGATATGTTCCTGACGCAGCTTGGCGATCTCGCGCCGGGTCTTGTCCAGTTCGGTCAGGACGGCTTCGTCGAACTGCTCGTCCACCTCGGCCATGGCCAGCGCGGCGGCGGTGACGCCCCGCGCGGTTTCGGCGATTTCCGCCGCGACCGAGGATTGGCTGCCCATCAGCGACGCATGTTCCCGCCGCAGCGCGCTGAGCGCGGATTCCACGATCAGCCCCCGTTCGTGCAGCGTCTGGGCGGTGGAAAGATCGCGCGAGATCAGGGTCAGGTTTTCGGCCACCGCGCCCTTCTGCGCCTCCAGCGCGGCGATCTGTTCGGCATATTGGCCCATCTGTTCGCGATACTGGCCCTTGCGGCTTTCGCGAGAATCGCGGCGGCTGACGAACAGGGCGTTCTGCCCCTCCAGCAGCAGGCTGGTGCGGGGGGATGTGTCGCCGCTCACCTCGGGCGGCCAGACGATGCTGTCCAGCCGGGCCTGTTCGGACATCAGCCGCGCCTCTTGGGCCAGAAGCGTCTGGAGTTCGGCTTCGATGATGTTGAGGCTGGCCGCCGCCATCGTTCCATCCAGCCGGAACAGCGGCTGGCCCGCATGGACGCGCTGGCCTTCCTCGACCAGAATCTCAGAAACGGTGCCGCCTTCGGCATGCTGCACGTCCTTGGCGCGGCCCGCGACGATGACCTTGCCGATGCCGATGACGGCGCCGCTGATCTGCGCCTGCGTCGCCACCGCGCCAAGCCCGCCCACGACGACCAGCGCGATCAGAAGCGCGGCCTGGATCTGCCGCCTTGTGCCGCGGCGCAGGTCCGATTCGATTTCGTCAAACCGCATGGGGCACCTCCTTGGGACGCAGGGGCTGGACGAGAGGCTGGACGGCGGCGGCGGCCACCTCGTCCCGGTCGCCAAAGGCAACTTGCTGGCCGCCCTGCACGCGCAGCAGCTTGTTGACGGTGGCAAGCACGTTGGTCCGATGCGCCACGACGACGACGATCGACCCGGCCTGACGCATGCGGATGATTGCTTCGGCCAGCGCCTTCTCTCCCTCGGCATCGAGGTTGGAGTTCGGCTCGTCCAGCGCGATCAGGAAGGGGCGGGCGAACAGGGCGCGGGCAAGGCCGATGCGCTGGCGCTGACCCGCCGACAGCCGCGCGCCGCCCTCGCCGATGCGGGTGCCGTAGCCGCCGGGCAGGGCGCCGACCATCTCGTGGATGCCGGCCAGCGTCGCGGCTTCGACCACGGCGTTCATGTCGGGATCGGTGTCGAAGCGGGCAATGTTTTCCGCGACGGTCCCGTCGAAAAGTTCCACGTCCTGCGGCAGGTAGCCGACGATGCGGCCCCGGTCATCCTCGGTCCATTGGTCCAGCGTGCCGCCGTCGAAACGCACTGCGCCGCGCAGGGCAGGCCAGACGCCGACCATCGCCCGCAGAAGGCTGGTCTTGCCCGACCCGGACGGCCCGACGATGCCCAGCGCATCCCCGGCCTTCAGCGCAAAGTCGATGCCTTGCAGCAGCGGGCGCTGTTCGCCCGGCGCGGCGGCGACCAGCGCTTCCACCCGCAGGGCGGCGCGGGGCAGGGGCATCCCCGGCATCCCGTCATCCTTTTCCGTCTGGGCCAGCACCTTGTCCAGCCGCTCGGCCCCCTGCCTTGCGGCGACCAGCACCGGCCATTGGCCGACGGCCTGCTCGATCGGCGACAGCGCCCGCGACATCAGGATGGACGACGCGATCATCATCCCGGGCGAGATCTGCTGGCGCAGCGCCAGATAAGCGCCAAGCCCCAGCATTGCCGATTGCAGCACCATGCGCAGCGTCTTGATGGTGGTGGAAAACAGCGCGCTGCGATCTGATGATCGCCCCTGCGCCAAGGTGAACCCGCCCAAAAGGTCCGCCGCGCGGCTGCCGATGCGCCCGCCCATGCCCATGGCCGCGATCACCTCGGCATTGCGGCGCGCGCCTTGGGTGATGCGCGCCTGCGCCCCGCTGGCCGAGGCAAGGTCGCGCGCGGGCTGGCGCGATGAAAACTCGTTCACCACCACAAGAACGAAGATCACCGCGCCGCCCGCCAGCGACAGCGCGCCAAGCAGGGGGTGGAACAGGAAAAGCAGGGCGAAATAAAGGGGCGTGAAGGGCACATCCAGGATCGAAGCCGGGGCGGGCGAGCCGAGGAAGCGGCGCACCGCATCCATGTCCCGTTCGGGCGCCGCATTGGCGGCGCGCTGGCCCATCGCCAGCGGCAGGCGCAGGTTGGCGCGCAGCACCGGCCCCGACAGCCGCGCATGAACGCCAAGGCTGGCGCGGGTCAGCGCCCGCGTCCGCAGCAGGTCCAGCAGCCCATTCGTCGCATAAAGCACCAGCATCAGCGCCGTGATGACCAGAAGCGTCGGCACCGACCCCGACGCCATCACCCGGTCATAGACCTGAAGCATATAGAGAGGCCCCGTCAGCGCCAGGATGTTCAGCACGGCGGTCAGCGCGAACAGGCCCCAAAGGGCGTTGCGGAAGATGCCTGTGGCGTCTGCGACGCGTTTTACCGGGGTCATGGCGGGCCTTCAGGGCGAAAGGATGCCCGGCCGATGGCGGCCGGGCACGGGATCACAGGTGCAGATCGTATCCGGGCAGGTCCGGATGCGGGTCGGGCGCGATGTCGGGCGTGTCCACGGGATCGGGCAACGCCCCGAGGTCCATCGCGGCGAACAGATCGTCAAAGATCGGCGCGCTCACATCCTCCATCGCCATCATCGCCATTGCCGCAGGGGCGGCGGGCGCGGTCAGGGTGAAGGACCGCAGATCCATGACGTAACCGTTCGAGGCGAGCGGCCCGTTCAGCGTCAGCCGGATGGTCTGCTCGCCCGCCGACAGCGGAATGCTGATCGGCGCGCTGGCGGCAAAGGGCGTGCCGGTGGTGAAAGCGTTCCCGCTGGGATTGCCGTCCGCCAGCGCGACGGTGCCAAGCGCGGTGCCGTTTTCCAGCGAAACCGCCACCGTCGCGCCGGCCACCGGGGTGCGGGCGTTCACCGACAGGGCGTAGTTCCCGGCAGTCGGCACGTTCACGGTGTATTCCAGCCATTCGCCGGGTTTGACATAGCTGATGTCGGTGCCGGCCACCTCGACCGCGCGGCCGGGGCGGAAGGTGGTGTTGCCGCCGTCCAGACCCGGCGTGCTGTCCTGATGCGCGATGCCGTTGCCGCCCTCGTCGAAATTGACCGCCTGAACGGTCAGCGTGCCGTTGGCGAAGGACGGCGCGGTGCCGCCATAGGCGACCTGCGTGTCGAAGAAATCGACCAGCCCGTCTCCGTCCTTGTCCAGTTGCAGCGCATCGTTGATCCGGTCGCCATTCGCATCCTCGGCGGCGGTCAGGACGTGGGGCTTCACGTTCTTCACGATGAACATGTGGTCGTTGTAGTCGTAGTTGCCCGCGCCCGGATAATCCTGAAGCGCGATATAGGTGCCGGGGATCACCTTGCCGTCCGCGCCCTTCGCCTCGAAGAAGCGGATCAGGTGGCCTTGGGTCGGGGACACGAGGTTGCCGAAGTTCGGGTCCAGATCGTTGGCCTTGGGATCGGTCCAGCTGGCATAGGTGGGCCGCCCGTCCACGGTGATGTGCAGACCGAAGGGCGCGGTGCCGGGAACCGTGCCCCGCGCCACCGATCCGCTGTCGCCTGCGCCCGCCTTCAGCCCGTCCGGCAACACCGTCTGGCCCTGCTGGTCGTCATTGGCGAACAGGTTGGTCGTGTTGGCCGAGCCCAGCGAATGGTAGCCCAGCCGCGCCACGTTGCCTTGGGTCAGGAAGGCGCCGATCTGGATGACCTCGACTGCCTTGGTCGCATCCAGCTTGGCCAGATAGGGCATCAGCACCTCGTCGCCGATGGTCTCCACCTTGCCGCCATTGGCAAGATCGCCCTGGGCGATGTCGGTGGCATAGCCGAAGGCCTCGACGATCTGGGCGGCAGTGGGTTCGGAATCCCGCTCCGAGAATTCCTGCGCCAGACCCGACAGCTGGATCACGCGCGGCGGGCCGAACGCGCCCGAGCGGATGGTCAGGCTGCCCTCGTGCAGATCGGCCCCGGCGCCGGTCCCGGCATGGGTGCCGGTGAAGCGCACGGTGATCTGCGCGCTGGCCCCGGCGGCAAGGCTGGTCGGCGGCGTGCCGACGATCTGGAACGCGCCCGTCACGTCCAGCCCGGCGATGGCAAGCGCGCCGATGCCGTCATTGGTGATGGTGAACGTCGCCTCGTTGCGGAACTGCTGGTTGCTGACGGGTTGGTCGATGCTGGTGAAGACCAGCCGCGCATCCGCCGCCGCATCGTCCAGACCGGACACGGCGATCGAATTGCCGAAGCCGACCGGGGTCACGCCTTCGATCACGAACAGGTTGTCGTTATAGTCGTAGTTGATGCCGGTGTAATCCATCGCGCCAAGGAAGACGTTGGGGATCACGTTGCCCGCCGCATCCAGCGCCTGGAACAGCTTGACCGTGTGGCCCTGCTGCGCGCCCGGCACCTCGACCCCGCCGCGCGGGTTCAGGCGTGGGTCCGAAGACAGCCCGTCCACGCGGATGCCGAACAGTTCCGTCCCCTGCCAGCCATCCGGGATGTCGGCGCGGGTGAAGGTCTTGGTGGCGAAGTTCGCATCGGTCGATCCGTTCGGAAGCAGCCGCTGGTTGTCGGTGCCCTGATGGGTGGAAAACACCGTATGGCTGTTCTTGTTGCCGGGGTTGTGGATGCCCAGCTGCGCGCCGCCCGGCCCGTGCAGGGCCGCGATCTGCGTGATCTTGGCCGAGGAGTAGCCGTCCGCGATCTTCCAATAGGGCGACAGGACCTCGGTCTCGTCCGTCTGGGCGAAGACGTCCTTGGTGGACATGGTCGAATTCTCGCCGCCGCCGCGCAGGGACAGCCCCTCGATGCGGTTGCCGAAGCCGAAGATCTGCCAGACCTCGTTCAGGTTCGGCTCCATCCCGCTTTCCCATTTCGACTGCCAGAAGCCGGACAGGTTCACCTCGGCGAAGGGTTCGGCGCCGTTGGTGACCAGCTTCAGCTTGCCGTTGAACACGGTGGACGTGGCGTCGATGTTGCTGGTGGGCGGCGTGTATTTCGTGCGGTCGAACAGCACCTCCACGTCCAGCGATGCGCCGGGGGCGAGGGTCAGCCCCTGAAGCGCGCCGGGATTGGCCAGTTTGAACGGGCCGCCCAGCGTGGCCGACAGGATCGCCAAAGGCTCGGTTCCGGAGTTGGAGATGCGGACCGTGCCTTCGTCCTTCATGTCGCGGTTGGCCTGACCGGGCATCACCGCGTTTTCCAACCACGAGAAATGCAGCCGGTCGTCGAAGAAGGCAGGATCGAGGCTCTGGATCGCCAGTTTGCCGCCATCACCCGCCTGCTGCGCGATGTCGAGGTAGTCCAGCGCATTCGCACCGGGGGCGGAGGAGATAAGGCGGAGTTGGTATTCCGTTCCCGCCTTAAGCTCGGTGAAGACCGAGGTTTCGCCTGCGGTGGGGAAGCCCGTCGATCCGACCTGCACCCCGTTCAGATACCAGCCCAGCGTGCCGCCGTTCGGCGCGCCGGCATTGGCCGCCGTGTCCAACTTGTAGAGCCCGTCCTCGGCCACGGTGAAGAAGAAGTCGGACATGGTCGGCCCGACGACATCGGCGCTGCCATCGGTCGTCTCCAGCTCGATACGGCCCGACCCGTCGATGGCGGCGGGATCGCCTGCCGCGTTGATCGGCTCTTGCGAGACGCGCAGGTAGTCGACATTCGGCGCGACGCCGCCCGGTGCGGTGATGGTGATCGTGCTGGTCCCGGCAGGCAGCGTCACCACGGCAGGCTGCGGCCCCCACACGCTTTCGTTCGCGTTGGAGTTGCCCGCGAAAGCCAGCGTTCCGACCGACGCGCCATTGACCGCCAGCCCCATCGGGCGCGGGGCCTTGGACGTGGACAGCGCATAGATCACGTCGATGCTGTAATCCCCCGCCTCGGCCACCGAGACGGTCCATGTCAGCGTTTCGGTGTCGGGGCCGAGGAAGTCGATGAAGCCCGTGCCCGACTGGTTGCGCCCGCTGCCGGTGGCAGGTGCGCCGGTGCTGACGGCGTTTTCGGCCTCGTATTTGGTGAAGGTCACGCCATTCACCGTTTCCGTGCCGTCATTGGGGGCCTGCGGCTCCTCCGGCTCCTCGGTGGGGGCGTTCGGAACCAGAACTTCCAACTGGTCGATGTTCGGCCCGGTATTGGCAGTGGACCGGAGCGTGACCTTGTTGACCCCGGCGATCAGGTTTGCCGGAACCTCGATCACCGCCCATGTGCCGAAGCTGCCGGTGGATGCGAAGGCCTGCGTTCCGATGACGGTGCCGTTCACCTCGACCGACAGCGGCCGGTTGCCGGACCCGTTGGAATAGCGGAAGCGCAGCAGCGCCGATCCCGCATCCTCGGCATCGAAGGTGAAGGTCAGGAAGTCGTTGTTGGTCGATCCGAAATCGGCATAGCCGCCGGGAATGCCATCGTTGCCGTTGGTGTTCCCGTCGGTGCCATAGGCGCCGTTCCAAAGCCCGTTGGTCATGCCGGGTTGGGTCGTGGGTTCGGGGTTCGACGCATCGCGGATCACGATCTGCCCGCCCGTGGTCGGGATCGTGACCGAAGTGCCGTCGCCAGGGGTGCGATCCTCGGCCTGGATGGTTACCAGCGTCTGGAATTCCGGCGGCGCGCCCAGATTGAAGCTCAGGCTTTTCGACGCCGTGTTCTGCGCGTCGTCGATCACCGTCAGCACGGCGGTCGTGGCGCCCGCCGGCAGCGCGGCAAGGTTGGCGGTGAAGCGTTTCTGCGCGTCCACCGTCACCGTGATTTCCGGCTGGCCGTTGAAGGCGACGCGCAGCGCGGTGATGTCGGCATCCAGACCGTTAACCTGGAACACGGCGGCTGCCGGATCGGTCAGGTCCACCGCGACCAGCGCAAGATCGCCGCCCTCGTCCGCCGTGGTGTCGGTGATGACGTTGCCCGGAACGGGGGTCAGCAGCACGATCTGGCTGGCCCCGGTCGCGCGGTTCAGCGTCATCAGGTAAAGCTGGCCGGTGATCGGGTTCTCGATGATGTCCAGCGGATCGATATAGTTGTTGATGACCTCGCCGTTCGGGCGGCGCAGCACGTCGTCGCCGATGATCTTGCCGGATTCGTCCAGCTGGATCATCCGCAGATTATCCCCGCGCGAGAATTGCGCGAAGATGAGCGCGCCCTTCAGCGCCGGACCAAAGGCGTTGCCGCGATACTCGATCGCCCCGTTGGGTGAACGGCTGTCGCCGAGGTTGTAGGTCCCGCCCAGATCGTAATCCGGGTCGGGCAGCACACCGGGGACATAGCCGTCATAGGAAACGCTGCCCTCGGTGACGGGAGCGACCTCGTTCGGGTCCAGCCCGCCGGTCGGGTTGCCGCCGTTCAGGATGTATTCGCCGCGCAGCGTGTTCGGATGGCCGTAATATTTGCCCTCCTTCACGTTGAACAGGTAATCGGGTTGCAGGGGCGCGCCCGTCACCTCGGTATCCAGCCCCGGCTGGTTCGGATCGGTGGGCGTGTTGCCCAGCGCGCCGCTGCCATTGGTCGGCAGATACAGGTTGCCGTTGGAATGCCACACCAGATCATAGGCGTTGCGGATGCCGGTCGCGAAGATCCTGGCCACCGCGTCGCTGGCATAGGGGTTGTAGAAGCCCGGATAGGTGCCGTCGTCGTTGAACCCGTCCTCGTTGGCGCGGAAGGTCGGGTCTTCGGGATCGCTGGGTTCGGTCTGCACGCTGAACCCGCCATCGGGGGCGTCGCGCGTGTGGTCGATTTCCAGCACGGTGGCGTTCAGCAGGCGTTCGGGACGGCCGCCCCATGCGGTGTCGATCCCGCCCGTGGCCGTGTTCGACCCTTGCGAGAGATACAGCAAGTAGTTCGGCTCTCCCGCCTTGCCCGCATCGGGGTTGGCGCGGAATTCGAGGCTGTTGGTGACGTGATCGCCCCCCGAACGCGGCAGACCCGTCAGATAGGTCTCGATGGTGGCGGTGGAGAAGGACTGTGCCTCGCCCAGCGTGATCTTGGACACCCGGCCCGAGAATTCGGGCGTATCGAATGCCTTCGCCTCGCGCGGGATGGGGGCGTTGTCGGTGATCCAGATGGTGCTGGGGTCTTCGGGGTCGAAAGTGAAGCCGACGATGCCGCGGCGTTCGCCCTCGGGGGCGGCGAAGTAATCCAGCACCAGCGATTCCTTGCTGGACTTGTCGATGCTGCCATCGGCATTCACGATCCAGCGGTGGATTTCCCCCGTAATGGTCGCGACATAGAGCTTGCCGTCCGGGCCGAATTCGACCGAGGTATAGCCGCCCGCGCCGTCGGCGAAACCGTTCAGCTGCGTGCTGGTGTTGAAGGCGACTTCCTTCGGCTCCAGCGCGGGCATCTCTCCCGTCACGAAGCTGGTGGTCAGGTCCTGCATCTGGCGCAGCGGCGCGTTCTCATCCGCAAGGTTGCCAAGGTCCAGCACGTTCTCGATCTTGAGCGTGTAGGACGTGAAGGGCTTCAGCGGATCGATCGGCCGCACGTTCAGCGTATCCGCCCCGCCCGAGATCTGGATCGCGACCGGAACCTCGATCCCTGTCAGGGTCTCGACCAGCTTGACCCCGTCGGTATAGGCGATGTTCGGGCCACGATACCCCTCGCCCTGAAGCGCGACGCCCACGGCGAAGACGGATGTGGGATCGACGCCTGTCGGAAGCTGGCCGTTCGGGCCAAGCGCGATGGACACCTCGCCGCCTTCCAGCGAATCCGCGATGGGGGCGATGAAATAGGAATAGTCGGCATCGGCGGGGCGGTTGTCGGTCGGGGTCAGATCCTCGATCCGCTCAACTTCGAGCCACTGGATTTCAGTGTTGATGCCGCCGATGGAATCGAGCGTCAGACGGCCATCCGTGACCGTCACCGCCTTGGTGATGACGTTGGACTGGTATGTGCCGCCATTCGCGGTGCCGGGGGTCCAGTTCGGCATCGCCGCCTGCCCCTCGATGTTCAGCGCATAGGTGCTGTCGAACGGCCCGCCCGTATCGCCGATGGAGACCTTGACCAGATAAGTGCCGTTCTCCAGCGCCATTTCCCAGGCGCGGGCGCTGTCGGGCCCTGCGGCAGTGTTTTCGAACCGGGCGTAGGTCTTTTGCAGATCGGACGCGCCGGGCGTGTTGCGGACGGAATGCGCCCCCGAGGGCTGCGCGGCGGCAATGGTGCCGTTGGCAGTGCCATCCGCGACCGACGCCTCGGTCACCCAGCCATAGCTTTGCCCGTTCCCGCGCGCCCCGAAGGCCGCGCCCGTATCGGCCAGGTATCCTGCGGGTGTCTGGAACCCTGCGGGCTGGAAGTTGATCTTGGCCACCTGCTCGAAATAGATCTGCTCGCGCTCGGTCGGGATTTCATCCTGCGTGATGGTGACGTTGTCGAGGTTAGGCGCGTTCGTCACCGTATTGGCCAGCGAGATCGCGTTCGTTCCGGCGGCCAGCGGCAGCTTCACCGTCACCTCGGCCCAGTTGGCCCAGCCGCCGGTGGGCGGGAAGGACAGGGTCTGCACGACTCCGCCGACCGAGATCGCCATGGGCCGGTCCGCCGCGCCGCCATTGGCATAGCGCACGGTCATCTCGTAGCTGCCCGCATCGGGCACGGTCACGCTGAACGAAGCGCGGTCGCCGATGTCGTTGCCAAGGTCCAGATAGCCCGACCCTTCGTATCCCGGACGCAGTCCTCCAGCGGTATATTCAAGCCCGGGGCCGGAGTTTCCGGCATTCGCGCCGGGCTCGCGGATCGTGGCGTCGCGGCGGGTGGAATCGCCGTCGGTATCGGTGATGGTGAAGGTTTCGGCCTCCAGCGTGACCTCGAACCCGCCCGGTGCATCGCCGTCGATCAGGATGGATGTGCTGGAGCTGGCGGTGTTGCCGACCTCGTCCGTGACGGTCAGGGTGACGCCGTGGCTGCCGGGGGGCAGGGCCGACCCGTCAAAGGTGAAGCTGCCATTCGCGTTCGGCTGCACGACGGTCTTCGGCCCGCCGTCGATGCTGATCTCAACCTTTACGATATCGCGGTCGATCCCGGCCAGGGTGAAGGGGATCGCCGATGCCTGTTCTTCCGACAGCGCGCCGTTCGGCCCGGTCAGGGCAAGGTTGCCATCCTCGTCCGCCGAGGTGTCGGGGACAAGCGGGCCTGTCCCGGCCTCGGTGATTTCGATCCGGTCGAAGTTCGGCCCATTCGTCCGGCCTGCGGGGATCGAGAAGCTGATCGTGTTGGTCCCGGCCTGAAGCGTGATCGCCTTGGTCAGGAAGGCCCAATTCATGAAGCCCGCAGTCGCGTCGTTCGCGTTGGTGCCGGTGGGCGGAAAGCCCGTCAGTTCCGCCGCACCGCCGTTGACGACAAGGTTAAGCGTGCGGTTCTGCTGGCCCGCCGCCGTCTGCGAGGCATAGCGGATGTTCAGATCGTAGGTGCCCGCCTCGGCCACCGTGATGGTATAGGTCACGGTGTCGCCCGGATCATCGCCCCAGTCCAGATAGCCCGTGCCGCTGAAGCCGGGACGCAGCGTGCCGTCGGGTTCGGGTGCGGCGGCGGTGACGTTGCGCGTGGTCGTGCTGTTGGTGTTGACCGGGCCGGGGGTCAGCGTGCCGGATTCGGCCTGCACCACGACCGGGGTGAATTCGGGCGCGGCGCCCGCCACGGTCACGTCGAACCCGACCGGGGCCGAGGTCAGGGTGCCGTCCGATGCAAGCACCTCCAGCGCGTAGGTGCCGGGTGCGACGGTGCCCGCGACCGACAGAGTGCCGTTCGACAGGGTGATCCCGGCGGGAACTTCGCCCCCGCCCGCAAGGCGCAGGGTGTAGGTGACGGCGGTGCCCTCGGGGTCGGTGGCGCCAAGCGCGGCGGCGATGTCGACTGCCGCAGTCTCGCCCTGTTCCAGCGCGATGTCGGCGACGGCGGCATCGGCCTTCAGCACCGGGGCTTCGTTCACGTTCGCGACGACCACGACGATGTTCGACGTGACGGGCGCGCCGCCGGGCGGGGTGGTGGTGATGGCGACGGTGACGCTGGACGCCGCCTCGTGATCCAGGGCGACGCCGGGGGCAAGGCGCAGCTCGTTCCCCTCGATCACGAAGCGCGGATCGGCGGTGGTGAAGGCGCTGCCCGGCGTGGCCGGGGCCAGCGTGCCGACCACGGCACCGGCGGCATTTTCCACGATGTCGCTGCCCGACAGGCTGACGGGGGCGGTGAAGTTCGGTGCCGCGCCCGGCGCGGTGATCGCCAGCGCGTCGATGTTCGGCCCGTTCAGGCTGGCGCTGCCGATGGCCAGCGCGATCGTGTTGGATCCGGCCTGAAGCTGCACCTCGACCGTCTGGACGGCCCATTGGTTGAAACGCTGGGCGGCGGTTGTTCCGGCGGGCCAGCTTTTGGCGAAGGGCAGCGTTCCGGTGGCGGTCCCGTTGGTCGAAAGCAGCAGCGGGCGGTTGGTGTCGCCGCCATTGGCATAGCGGAAATGGAGCGTGTAGGTCCCTGCCTGCGGCACCGCGACGTCGAAGGTCACCTTGTCGCCCGCCGATCCGGTGGCGGCGCCCATGTCCACATAGCCGGTTCCGGTATGCCCCGGACGCAGGCCGTTCACGGCCCCGGCGGTGCCTGCGGGTTCGGGGTTGGAAGCGTTGCGCACTTGCGTGTCGTTCGCCGTCAGCGCGGGCGGCTGCGACATCCCGTCGCGGCTGGCGTCGAACACGGTTGCGCCTTCGGCCTGAACCAGCCTTTGCCAGCCTTGCGGGATCGCTGCCGCCGCCACCGGATTGTTGTCTGCCATCGTTCTACCCCTCGCACACTCGTAACGGCGCCGGCCCACGGCCGAACGCTCTTGTCCTTGTTCAACAAGCCTTGGTTCCCGCCATGATGCGCCGCGACACGGGGTGCGCAGCGTTCAATTCGGGTCATTTCCGGATTTTCAGGGGACCGGCGCGGAATGCGCCCCGGTCAGGATCGAGCAAAGGTCTTGCTCCGATGTCTCCTTTGAAACCATGGACTCGTTAACAAATTACATGCGCGGAGTTTATCTGATCGCAGGCGATTCCCAAGCGACTTTTTAACGTTGAGGGCTGCCTCTCCCAATTTGCAAAACCCGATTTGGCGGGGCGGACCGGAATGGACGCGTAAAATCTTTTGCGTCCAGATACATGGTCCGGCCACGCGAAAATCGCCGGCTGCCGGGGCGATTTCCGGAGTGGGCGGCAACTCGCCTGTTTAATCGGCAGCCGCCAGAAGGTCGCGCAATTCCGGCCGGCAGGAGCCGCAATTCGTGCCCGCGCCAAGCGCCTTGCCGATCTGTTCGACCGAAACCAGCTTCTGTGTGGCGATGGCCTGCAGGATGGTATTCGCGCCGATCCCGAAACAGGCGCAGACCATCGCGCCGCCGTCGGGCATGTCCGAAGCCGGGCGTCCGGCCAGCACGCCCAGACCGCCGTCGCCCCCCAGCAATGCCGCGACATGGCTGCGCGATATGTCGGGCCGCTCGGGCGCGACGAACAGCGCGCCGACAAGGCGGTCATCCTCGATCACGGCAAGGCGCAGGATGCCGCGCCGGTCGTCGCGCATCACCAGCGGCGGGACGGCCGAGCCGAACAGGCCCTCGGCGGTCCTTGCCCAATCGGCGGGCTGAGAGCTGCCCGCCATCTCCGCCTGCCAGCCCTTGGCCAGCACGGCCGATGCGCTGTAGTCGCCGAACCGCGCCATCGGGCGGGCGGAAACCGCGAAGGCATGCCATTTCGCCGCGAAGGGCGCGATCGCAACCGTCGCCGATTTCAGCGCGGGCTGGCCCGAAACCGGGTCCACGTCGCCCGGAACCAGCGCGCCGATGCGCCCAGTCGGGGCGGTCTGACCCGTCCAGTGGATGGGGGCGAAGGGATGGCCGGGGCGGGCGCGGTCCGTGACGTTCACGCGCAGGACGGCGCGGCCTTGGGTATTCGTCACCTGTGCCAACGCTCCGTCCAAAAGCCCCAGTTGCGCTGCATCCGACGGGTGCAGCTCCAGAAAGGGTTCGGACAAGTGCAGCGCAAGGCGGGGCGAAAGGCCGGTGCGGGTCATCGTGTGCCAATGATCGCGCACCCGCCCGGTGTTCAGCCGGAAGGGATGCGGGCCGCCCGTCGGGGGTCGCGGGACGATGGGCAGCATCCGTGCCTTGCCCGACGGCGTGTGGAACCGTCCGTCGCCGAAGAAGCGCCCGCCTTTGCGCCGCGCCGATTGCGGCCAGAGGAAGGGGGCCATCGCCTCGTATTCCGCCGCCCCGATCCCCGCGAGGTCCGAGATGTCGAAGTCGCTGCCCAGATCCCCGGCGATGCCCGACAGGGCGGCATGTTCGGCAAAGACCTGCGCCGGATGCGTCCAGCCGAACGAGTCCTGCCAGCCCATGCGGCGGCCGATTTCGGCGATGATGCGCCAGTCGTCGCGTGCCTGCCCTGCGGGGGGCATCGTGCGGCGCTGGCGGCTGATGCGGCGTTCGGAATTGGTGACGGTGCCGTCCTTTTCGCCCCAGCCGGTCGCGGGCAGCAGCACATGGGCCAGCCGCGTCGTGTCGGTCTGCGCCATCATGTCGGACACGACGACGAAATCGCATCCCGCGATGGCCTTCGCCACGCGGTCCGCCTCGGGCATCGAAACGGCGGGATTGGTGCAGATGATCCACAGCGCCTTGATGCGGCCATCCTCGACGGCGCGGAACATGTCCACCGCCTTCAACCCCGGACGGGCTGCCATGCGCGGCGCCTGCCAGAAGGCGCCGACCGCATCGCGATGGGATGCGTTCTCGATGTCCAGATGGCAGGCGAGCATGTTGGACAGCCCGCCGACCTCGCGCCCGCCCATCGCGTTCGGCTGCCCGGTGACGGAAAACGGCCCCATCCCCGCCCGCCCGATCCGACCAGTCGCAAGATGGCAGTTGATGATCGCGTTCACCTTGTCGGTGCCGCTGTCAGATTGGTTGATCCCCTGGGAATAGACGGTGACGACCCGCTCGTTGCCCGTCCACATATCGACGAAGGCGGCAAGGTCCTGCGCGCTCAGCCCGGTCGTGTCGGGGGTGGCATGGGCGGCGGCCAGCGCCTCGGCCATGCCGTCCGGCTGCGTGGCGATCAGCCCGCGCCGGTCGATCTGGGCCAGCAGCAGGTTGAACAAGGCGGCATCCGCGCCGGGGGCCAGCGGCAGATGCAGATCGGCGATGTCGCAGGTGGCGGTTCGGCGCGGATCGACGACGATTACCTTCGTTCCGCGCGCCTCCCTCGCTGCCGCCAGCCGTTGATACAGCACCGGATGACACCATGCGAGGTTCGATCCCACCAGCACCACCGTATCGGCCAGCTCCAGATCCTCATAGAGCCCCGGAACCGTGTCGCTGCCGAAGGCCCGTTTGTGCCCCGCAACTGAAGACGCCATGCAGAGCCGCGAATTCGTGTCGATATTGGCCGAGCCGATGAACCCCTTCATCAGCTTGTTGGCGACATAATAATCCTCGGTCAGCAGCTGCCCCGAGACATAAAGCGCCACCGAATCTGGCCCGTGTTCCGCGATGGTGCGGGAAAAGCGGTCGGCGACCATGGCCAGCGCCTCGTCCCAGTTCGCGTCCCGCCCGTGGATGCGGGGGGTCAGCAGCCGTCCCGCAAGCCCGACCGTTTCGCCAAGCGCCGATCCCTTGACGCAAAGCCGCCCCTTGTTTGCCGGATGGTCGGGATCGCCTGCGATGGTCAGACCGCCCTCGGTCGGCGTTGCAAGGATGCCGCAGCCAACGCCGCAATAGGGGCAGGTGGTGCGGATGGGGCGGGGCTGGGACAGCATGTTCATGGTCGGGCTTCCTGTGGCGCGAAGGCGGGGCCGAAGATCAGCGTGTCGCGCAGGGGGGCGATGTCCTGGCGGGCTTTCATCAGATCGTAGAACCAGCCGCCATCGCCGGTGTCGCCATACATGACGATCCCGGCGATGCGGCCCTCATTCACCACGATCCGGCGATAGGGTCCGGCGGGGGCGGCAAGGACGATATCTTCGCTGCCGGAGAAATCCCCCGCGCTGAACAGATCGCAGCCGGTGACCTTCAGCCGCGTCGCGGTCTGGATGGGGGCAAAGCTGGCGGGCTGGCCAAGCAGGGTGCTGGCCAGAACCTCGGCCTGCCGATACAGCGGCGCGACAAGGCCGAAGACCTGCCCGCGATGTTCGGTGCATTCGCCCAAGGCGAAGATGTGCGGATCGGCGGTCTGCATCCGGTCGTCCACGGTGATGCCGCGTTCGACCTCCAGCCCCGCATCGGTGGCAAGGCGCGTTTCGGGGCGGATGCCGACGGCCATGCAGACCAGGTCGGCGGGGATCACGGTGCCATCCTCCAGCAGCACCGCCTCGACCCGGTTGGTGCCAAGGATGGCCTTCGTTGCGCCATTGCAGTGGACGCGGATGCCGCGCCGTTCCAGATCGCGTTGCAGCAGCGCCCCCGCAGCGGGGTCGAGCTGCCGCTCCATCAGGTGGCCCATCAGATGCACCACCGTGACGGAGGCACCGCGCGCGGCCATGCCCGCCGCCGCCTCCAGCCCCAGAAGCCCCCCGCCGATCACGACAGCGTTCCGCCCGGCCAGCCCGGCGGCGATCATCGCCTCGGTATCCTCCAGATCGCGGTAAGTGACGACGCCGGGCAGATCCTTGCCGGGGACGGGGATGATGAAGGGGGCCGATCCGGTGGCGATGACCAGCGCGTCGTAGGGAGTCGCTCCCTTTGCCGAATGGACGATACGCGCGGCGCGGTCGATGCGGGTGACGCTTTCGCCGAAGCGGGTTTCGATCCCGCGGGCGGCATACCAATCCGCGTCATGCGTCACGATCTGGGCATAGGTCTTCTCCCCCGACAGCACCGGCGACAGCATCAGCCGGTCGTAGGTCCCGCGCGGCTCGGCGTTGAACAGGGTGACGGACCAGTCGTGCGGGGCGGCGAACAGATGCTCCAGCATCCGCCCCGAGGCCATGCCAGCGCCGATGACGACCAGACGGCGGGCCATTCACGCGGCCTCCGGCTGGGCGCTGCGCATCCGGGCGATGGACAGGTGCATCCAGGCCAGACACAGCGCAACCAGCACGAACAGCACGACGAAACAGCTGGACCAAAGCCCCGTCTGATCCTTCAGCCAGCCGAACAGCAATGGCAGGAGGAACCCGCCCAGCCCGCCGATCATCCCGACCAGCCCGCCCACTGCGCCGACATTGCGCGGGTAATAGCAGGGGATGTGCTTGAAGACGGCGGCTTTGCCGAGGCTCATGAAGAAGCCCAGCACGAAGATGGTGGCAAGAAAGGCCCAGACCGGCACCTGCGCAGGCAGCGACAGGATCGCCGTCGCGGCCAGCGACACGGCAAAGGTCGCATACATCACGCGGCGCGCGCCCAGCCGGTCCGACAGCACCCCGCCATAGGCGCGGAAGATCGATGCCGGGATGGAATAGGCCGCGCCAACCATGCCCGCCATCCGCACGTCGAACCCGTAGACCCCGATCAGGTAATGCGGCAGCCACAAGGCCAGCGCGACGAAGGCGCCGAAGCTGAAGAAATAATAGGCCGCAAAGCGCCAGACCCGCATGTCGCGCAGCGGCAGGAATTCGTCGCGGAACGATCCGCGCGGGGTGGCGTCGCGCACCGGATCGTCCGTGCTGAACAGCCAGAACAGGATCGCGGTCGCGGCAAGCACCCCCGCCCAGATCTGCGCCGTCGCCTGCCAGCCGAAGGCCAGCATCACGAAGGGGGCCACGAATTTCGTCAGCGCCGCGCCGACATTGCCGACGCCGAAGATGCCCAGCGCCGTGCCCTGCCGCCCTGCCGCAAAGAAGCGCGAGACATAGGCGACCCCGACGGCGAAAGAACCGCCCGCCATCCCGACGCCCAGCGCCGCGACAAGCATCTGGGCATAGGTGGTCGCCCATCCCAGCAGGAACGTGGCAGCGGCGGCGGTCAGCATCGTCGCGGTATAGACGAGCCGTCCGCCCATGCGGTCGGTCATCACACCCAGCCCCAGACGGACGAGCGAGCCGGACAGGA
This sequence comes from Falsirhodobacter flavus, assembly GCA_029846755.1. Classification (GTDB taxonomy): domain Bacteria; phylum Pseudomonadota; class Alphaproteobacteria; order Rhodobacterales; family Rhodobacteraceae; genus Falsirhodobacter; species Falsirhodobacter flavus. The sequence continues at coordinate 71,104 of JARWBI010000010.1, forward strand.
TCGGCATTCCGACCAGCAGGCCGAACTGGGTTTCCGTCAGCGACAACTGATCGCGGATCTGGATGCCGATGATGGAAAAGATCGTCCAGACGGCAAAGCAGATGGTGAAAGCGAAGGTCGAAAGGGACAGCGCGCGGCTGGCATCCCGCGAGGGGGCGGTGGCGGACATTGGCGGCTCCGATTGGCTGGATGTGCATGGGATCCCCGCATCCTCGCGGGTGGGAATCGTGCCGCATCATTGCAGCCGGGCCGAGGAGCGCCCTTGCGCCGGACCTTGCCCCGATCGTGGGAAGGCGGCGCGCATCGGGCAACAGGAAGCTGGGCGCGGCGTGGCGGCGCTCCTGCGGGCGCACAGGATTTGTGCCGTTCGGGTCCCTGCTGCCCGCGCAATATGCGCGGGGCGAAGGTCAGTCCAGCGCGACGGGGCCGCGTTCGGGGTAAAGGTCGCCCGGTCCCGGATTGCCCGCCGCGCTTTTGCCGCCCAGATGGGTCATCACGCCCCAGACCGCGTTCAGCGCCGTCTGCACCGCGCCTTCGACCCATGCGGGGGTCCAGCTGATCCCGTCGCCCGCAAGGAAGATGCCGCGCTGTTCGGGCGGCATGCCGCCCTGCATGAAATGGCCGTACATGCGGTGGTTGTAACGGTAGTGCCCCGGAAGCGCGCCCTTGAAGGCGCCGAGGAAGTTCTCGTCCGCCTCCCAGCTGATGCAGATCGGCTCGCCCCTTATGTGGCTGGCGATGTCCACGCCGGGATAGATCGCGCCCAGCGCCTGAAGCGCAAGGTCCACCCGCTTTTCCGCCGAATGCGGCAGCACCTTCAGCGCATCGGTCATCCAGGCATAGGACAGGCAGATGACCGAAGGCCGGTCCGGCCCGTTGTCGAACAGATATGTCCCGCGCGTCAGCCGATCGGTCAGGGTCATCGACATCAGCGGACGGCCCGTGACGGGATCGGGATCCTTCCAGAAGGGGCGGTCCACCATCACGAAGGTCTTGGCGGCCTGCATGTATCGGGTGCGGTCCAGCGCCATCCACAGCTTCTGGTCGAACAGGCGTTCTTCGGTGCGGATGGATGTGGTCAGCAGATGGCTTTGGCAGGTCACGACCACGGCGTCGTAGCGGTCGCGGCGGCCCCAGCGGTCGGTGACGCGGATCTGCCCCTCCGGCTCTCGGTCCAGCGCGGCCACCCGGCCCCGCGTCGCGCCGCCGTTCAGCGCGGCCAGCGTCGTGCCCGCCGGCCAATGGGCGCAGGTGGGCGCGTCATGCCACAGCCCCTTCGGCATCTGCTGCACGCCGCCGATCACCAGCCGCTGGTCGTCGTCCAGCCCCAGAAGGTTGACGCGCAGGATCTCCAGCATCGAATTCGGGAAATCGCTGTCCCATCCGCCGGTGCCGAAGCCGACCTGCCCGAACACCTCGCGGTGGCGGAAGCCGAGGCCGCGGAAAGAGGCGGAGGCGGTGACGAAATCGTAGAAGGTCCGCTCGTCCCACATGCGCACCAACGGGTCCCAGATTTGCTTGATCCGGGCGGGGTCGCGGTCCAGCACCGCGCGGCGCAGGGCGGCGAAATCCGCGCCCTCCTCCAGCGCGGCGGCATAGGCATCGGCAACCTCGCGATACAGCGGCGGCAGATCGTCTGCGGTGCGGGCGAAATGGGTCTCGCCCTCCAGATCGATCACGGTGCTTCCGGCGGCTTCGGTCAGCGGGTTGGGAAAGGGCGCGGTCTCCAGCCCCAGACGGTTCAGATAATGGAAGAAAGCGGCGGATGAGGCGGGGAATCGCATCCCGCCCAGTTCCGCGATGACGTCGGTCGTGCCCTCGAACACCTCGGACCGGAGGCGCCCGCCGAAACGTCCGGCCTCATAGACGACGGGGCGCAGGCCAAGGCGCATCAACTCGTAGGCCGCGACGATGCCCGCCGCGCCCGCGCCGATGATGGCGACGGAACTGCCGTGGCACTCCGGGGGCAGGGTGCCGAGGCCCGCCGGGTGGCGCAGCCAGTCGTCATAGGCGAAGGGGAAATCGGGGCCGAAGGCTGTCAGTGTCATGCCGGACCTTGGATCGTTGCACGAGGCAAGGTTAGGCTGGCGCGGCAAGGAAGGGAATGGCATGAAGCTGGCAGTGTATCAGGGACCGTCGCCCGCAGGCGATATCGACGCGGCATTCCGACGGGTGGAGGGGCTGCTTGCGGCGGCATCGGCAGCAGGGGCGCGGATGCTGCTGCTGCCGGAACTGTTCCTGCCCGGGTATAATCAGCCGCCCTTTGCCGGGGCGCAGTCGCTGGACGGGCCGTGGATGGCGCGGATCGCCGGGATGGCGCGGACCGCGCGCTGCGGCGTGACGCTGGGCTGGGCCGAGGCGGCGGAAGGTGCGGTCTTCAATGCCGCCAGCGCCGTCGGCCCCGATGGCGCGCTTCTGGCGCATTACCGCAAGATCCAGCTTTATGGCGATATGGAGCGGGGATGCTTCCGCCCCGGCGATGCGCCGCCGCCGATTTTCGATCTGGACGGGATGCGGGCGGGGCTGCTGATCTGCTACGACATCGAATTTCCGCAGCACGCGGCGGACCTTGCGCGGCGGGGTGCGGGGCTGGTTCTGGTGCCGACCGCCAACCCTGCGGGCTTCGATCATGTGCCGCGCGTGCTGGTGCCCGCCCGTGCGCATGAGAGCCGTCTGATCGTCGCCTATGCCAATCTGTGCGGGTCCGAAGGCGGTCTGGAATATGGGGGCGGGTCGGTCGTGGTCGGGCCGGATGCGCTGCCTCTGGCGGCGGCGGGGCGGGCGGAGGCGCTGCTGATCTGCGATCTGCCGCAAGACTGGCCGGATGCGGCGCTTTCCGCTCAGGACCGCGATCTGCGCCGGATCTGGCGCGCTTCGATCACCGGCAGGGCGGCACCCAGAAGAAGCAGCGCCAGCGCGGGCAGGAACGTCCCCGCCAGCACCGATCCGAAGATCAGCATGTCGGCCAGCACGACCCAGACAAGCGAGACATAGTCGAGCGGGGCGAGCCGCGACGCCTCGGCATGGCGGAAGGCGAGCGTCATGGCGATATGCGCAAGCCCCCCGAACAGCCCGCTGCCGACCAGCAGCGCCATCTCGGGCCCGTCCGGCAGGGTCCAGCCCGAGGGCAGCGTCGCAAGCCCGCCGACCATGCTGGCGATCACGAAATAGAAGGCGATGGCCCCCGGCGATTCCGACAGGGCAAGGTTGCGCACCATCACCAGCGCGGACGCCACCAGCGCAGCCGTCAGCACCCCAAGCGCGTATCCGGTGATCCGCGTGCCGTCCCATGCGGCCCCGGCAAGGTCCGGCGCGACGAGCACCGCCACCCCGCCCAGCCCGAGGATCAGCGCCGCCACCCGCATCGGGGTCAGCACCTCGCGCAGGAAGATCGCGGCCAGAACGGCGGTGAAAGGTGGCGAGAGATAGCTGATGAGGGTCGCCTCGGCCACCGGAAGGCGTGCGATGGTGGCGAAGGAGGCGAACATCCCCGCCGCGCCCAGCGCGGAACGAAGCAGATGTCCGAATGGTCGCTTCGTCCGCAGCCCACCCGGAAATTCGCGGCGCACCCACAGGAACACGACCAGCGGGATCAGCGCAAACAGGGACCGGAAGAAGACGATCTCGCCCAGCGGCACCGCCTCCAGCGCCTTGACGCAGATGGCCATGCCGGTGGCGAAGATGCCCGACAGCAGCCGAAGCTGTATTCCCAGTCCAACGCGTTGCATTCCGGGCCCCCTTCCGGATGTGGAAGGTCAATCAGGCATCGCTGGGGGCGTCAAGGCCATCCAAGGTGTCGATCTGGGGGAAGGGTGCGCGGCGATCCCCAGGGAGGAGGAGGGGGATCGCCGCTGATCTCCGATGCCCAAGGGAGGAGGAGGGCGTCGGGAACCTTGGGGCCGGCGTTTCAGCCTGCCGTTGGGCGCTTTATGCCGGGGGTTGTGCGAAACTACCATTGCCGTTTCACCATGGCCGCTTTGCATCTGCGGCATGGGTCAGGGCATGGCCTTCAGCCCCGAGGCAAGCCTTGTGAAGACGTCCACCGCCTTGGGAAGCGCCTTTTGCGGGTCGGGGCTCGCCGCCACCCACAGCGCGGCGGTCAGGGCGGCCCCGCTCAGCAGGCGGGCGGCGGCGTCCACGTCCACGGGCTGCATCACCCCCGCATCGACCAATTCCGCGATCTTGTGCCGCGTCGCGTCAAGGCAGGCGTTCTGGCTGGGCCATTGCGACGGATCGCCAAGAAAGGCGGGGCCGTCCAGAAGCACGATGCGCTGCACTTCGGGCGTCAGCGCCATTTCGATATAGACGGCACCCTCGACCAGCAGCCCCTGCCACGGATCACTCTGCGCCTGTCCGGCGGCATGGGCCTCGGCCGCGATCTCGCTGTCGATCTGGGCAACGACGGCGGCCAGAAGGCCCTTCTTGTCGCCGAAATTGTGATAGAGCGCGCCGCGCGTCAGGCCGGCCGCTGCGGTCAGATCGTCCATCGAGGCGGCGGCGAAACCATCGCGGGCAAAGGCCGTCCGCGCCGCGGCGATCAGTCTGGCGCGGTTTTCCTGCATCGTTTCGGTTCTGCGGCCCATGGGCGACCTCCGTATTGACATACGTGACGTATGTCATAAGTTGCATACGCGACGTATACGAAATTGAAGCTCGAAAGGAAAGACAGATGGCACGCGATGCGATCTTCCCCGCAGGGCGGCACGCCCTTTATGAAAAACACGGCTATTCAGCGGCCATACGTTCGGGCGATCTTCTGTTCGTCTCGGGTCAGGTTGGAAGCCGCGAGGACGGATCGCCCGTTCCGGACTTCAAGGGACAGGTCGAACAGGCCTTCGCGAACCTGCGCGCGGTTCTGGAAGCGGCGGGCGGCACGCTGGACGACATCGTGGATGTCACCACCTTTCACACCGACCCCGAGCGCCAGTTCGACACGGTGCTGGAGGTCAAGAACCGGATCTTCCCTGCCAAGCCCTATCCTGCATGGACCGCGATCGGGGTGAACTGGCTGGCGGGCTTCGATTTCGAGATCAAGGTCGTCGCCCGCATCGGCTGAGGCCAGTCTTCGCGGCGCAACGGGTTTTCCCGTTCGCGAGGATAGATGCGGCGGGCCGGAACGAGCGGAAGCGACGATTTCCGGCGCATCGTCCAAAGCCCGTAGGTGGGGGTCAGCATGTCCGGCGCGTCCAGCGATCAGGGTATGGCCCCCACCTCGTCACCGCCGATCGCAAAGACGGAAGACCCGCAGCTTGGCGGAAGGATCGTCCACGGAACGGCTGGAATTCGTCCTCGATCAGCACGGCTCTGCTGCACAAATCGTGAGATTGGGAGGCTTTCCTTGCCCCGACCGACCTATTCCACGGCTTCCCAATGCGGTGCAGCTGTTCAGGATGGCGATCCTGAAACTCGGCGGCCTGACGGTCAGAGTCCCGTGCCATGAGCCGCTGGCCCAGCCATTTCACGCAGTGGATATTCGTCTCGACACGGCTCCGGCGCTGAATCCATCGTCGCCAAATGGCCCGGTTGAGGTATTTGAGGGCGTGCAGCGCCTCGTTTCGCGCAGTGGCGCCAGCCTTCCATGGCTTGGCGTCTTGCGGGGCGGTCTGACACCAGCGCGGATTTCCAAGATTTCCTCGTCGATCCCGAGATGGACCTTTAGGTCCGCTGGCGGCCACGCCAGCCTGTCGGCGCGGCATCCCAGGTCATGGTAGGATCAAATCAGATGGTCAGCGAACCCCGGCGCTTGAGAGCTTCGGGCCGGTTCCCGAGCTTGCAGGTCGGCGGTGTAGGTCGGCTCAGGCATCCCGGTTACCACGCCGCCTCAGCAGGTGAATCCAGCACATTTGTGCAATAGGATCCTGTCGGCCATTTCCGTTGCACCGTAGCTTGTAACGACGCAGCACTGGGGCAGGTCTTCAGCTTCGTGGACTGCACAAACGTCCCGACCCCGACACTTCGGGGTTGATTTTATTGAGATGTTATTCTATCACATTTGCTGATTTTGCCGTGGTGAGATAACGTGTCTGCAATTCCCGTTCTGATGATCGACGCGCTTGCCGTGTCGCTTGACCATCAGCGCGTTCTGGACGGGATCGGTCTGACGCTGTTTCCGGGCCAGCGCGTCGCCCTTCTGGGCGAATCCGGGTCCGGTAAATCCATGACGGCGCGAGCGGCTCTCGGGCTTTTGCCCGCGCATGCGATCGTGACCGGATCAATGCGGATCAACGATGTCGACGTCACCCATTTGCCTGCCTTGTCGCGCCCCGCGCAGGCGCGTCCAGCGATGGTCATGCAGGACACGCTGGCGGCATTGAACCCGCTGACGACCATCGGGCATCAGATCGAACAGCCCTTGCGACGCACCGGCCTTGGCCGCACGGCTGCGCGGGCGGCGGCGCTGGACCTGCTGGACCGCGTGGGCCTGCCCGATCCTGAACGGATCGCTCGGCGCTGTTCGCCTGAACTGTCGGGCGGGCAGCGGCAGCGCGTCTGCATCGCCATCGCGCTGGCCTGCAGGGCACCGCTGATCATCGCGGACGAGCCGACCTCGGCACTGGATGTCGTGACGCAGGCGCAGATCCTGCGCCTTCTGCGTGAAGTGACGTCGGCCCCGGGCGGTCCCGCCCTTTTGTTCATCACCCATGATCTGCACGCAGCGGCGCATCTGTGCGACCGCGCGCTGGTGATCGCGGCCGGTCGGGTGGTCGAGGACGCACCGATGCCGCGGGTCCTGACCGCGCCGCAGCACCACCACACCCGCAGCCTGATCCAATCCGCCGCCAGCTGCGGCATCGCCTGCGAAAGGCTTTACGCATGACGCTGCTGTCGGTGCGCGATCTGTCGCTGTCCTATCCCTTGCCGCGCCGGTCTTGGCGCAGGTCTGCCCCCGTGCGCGCGCTGCATGGCCTGAGCTTCGAGATGGGCGAGGGCGAGCGTGTGGGGCTGGTCGGCATGTCCGGTTCGGGCAAGTCCAGCCTGCTGCGATGCCTACTGGCGATGGAACCGGCGGCCACGGGGCAGGTGCTCCTGCGGGGCCGGCCCGTCGCCGCGGGATCGGTGGCCGCGCTGCGCTGGTATCGCCGTGCGGTGCAATATGTGCCGCAGGACCCCATAGCCTCGCTGGAGCCGCGGATGACCGTGGCGCAGTCGGTGGCGGAACCGCTTCTGCGCCTGCGGGTCGATTGCGACCCCATGCGCCGGGCCGAGGAGGCGCTGGAGAGCGTCGGCCTCGATCACCGTTTCCTGCGCCGCCGTCCGGACGAGCTGTCGGGCGGGCAGGCGCAGCGCGTCGCCATCGCCCGTGCCATCGCCACGCGCCCGTCGCTTCTGTTGACCGACGAACCCGTCAGCGGGCTGGACATGACCAGCCGCGTGCAGGTGGTGGAGGTGTTGCGCCATCTGTCCGAGGTGCATGGCACCGCGATCCTGATGGTGTCGCACGATATCTCGGTGGTGGCGGGCCTGTGTCGCCGCGCCATGGTGATGGATGGCGGCCGCATCGTCGAGGATCGGCCCGTGGCCGCGATGCTGCGCGATCCGCATCACCCGCACACGAGCGAACTTCTGAACGCCGCCCCGCCGATGACCGCCGCGGCCTGAACTCCAAGGACCCCCCATGAAACTTATGCTGAGCGCCGCGCTGATCGGCCTGACCCTTGCGGGCACCGCCCATGCCGACGATCCGCGCATCCATCTGGCGATGTTGCAGCCGCCGCGCTCGGGGCTGAACCCGCTGACGGATGACGCATTCAAGCTGTCGCGCTGGTCCACCGCGGAAACGCTGATCCGGCTGAACGCGGCGGGCGAGCCGCAACCCTTTCTGGCCACCGAATGGGCGCAGGTCGATGACAAGACATGGCGTTTCGTCATCCGGCAGGGGGTGAAGTTCCACGATGGCACGGACCTGACGCCGGAACGCGTCGTCGCGTCGTTGATGGCGGCGACCGAGGCGGTGCCTGCGCCGCGCATCCTGAACGGCTTTCCGATGACCGTGGAGGCGGACGGCGACGCGGTGATCGTGCGGACCGAAACGCCCGATCCGCTGCTGCCGAACCGCTTGTCCAGCCCGCAGCTGGCCATTCTGGCCGAACGCGCCTATCGGGCGGACGGCACCGTGGTTCCGACCGGCGCGGGCACCGGCCCGTTCGAGCTGAAACTCATCGACGGCGTGACCAGCGCCCATCTGGACCGTTTCGATGGTTACTGGGGCGAACGAGCGAAGCTCTCGGGCATCGACGCCGACTATGTGGGCGACGGCACCTCCCGTGGCGCAGCACTGCGGACCGGCACTGCGGACATCGTCGAGGCGGTCCCCGTCAGCCAGGCCGCGCTGATCGACCCCGATCTGGTCCACGAAGTGCCGATGCCGCGCACCAACACCCTGTATGTGAACACCGGGAGCGGCCCGCTGGCCGATCCCGCCCTGCGCGCTGCGGTGCGCGAGGCTGTGGACCGTGCCGCGATCGTGCGCACCGTCTATGAAGGCCGCGCGGATGAGGCACGTGGCCTGCTTGGCCCCGCGCTGCCTTGGGCGGACGGGCTGCGTAGCCCGGTTCAGCATCTTGCGGCGGGCGATCCGAACGGCGCGGAGATCACCATCGGCACGTTTACGGACCGTGCCGAACTGCCCGAGGTGGCCGTGCTGATCGAACAACAGCTGGAGGCGGCGGGCTTCGCAGTCACGCAGGATGTCCGCGAATACGCGCATATCGAGGCCGACGCCTTGGCAGGCGCGTTCGACATCTTCATCCTGTCGCGGGCGACGATGTTGGATTCAGGCGATCCGGTTGCTTACATGGTCGCGGATTTCTCGTGCGAGGGGTCGTTCAATATCGGACAGTTGTGCGATCCTGCGGTCGATGCCGCGCTGGACAAAGCAGCGGCAACGACACCGGGTGAGGACCGCCGCCGCGCGATCATCGACGCCGAGGAAGCCATCCTTGCCACCGATGCCGCGATCCCGCTTCTGCATGAACGTGTGATGCAGGGCGAACAGCCGGGTGTCGCCGATGCCGAACGGGACCCGCGCGAACGCATGATCATCACCGAACATACGACGCTGGAAGAATGATCCGGACGCTCGATCGCCTGATCCCCGCGCTGTCGCGCGGGGTGACGCTGGCTGCCGTAATGGTGCTGATCGCAATGCTGCCCTGGATTTCGGGCCGCGATCCGGCGCTGAGCATTCTGCGCGCCCGCATGGGCGATCAGGATGCCACCCCCGAGGCGCTGGCTGCGATCCGCGATAAGCTGGGGCTGGCGGCGGGACCGGTCCAGCATATGCGCGACTGGATCACGGGGCTGCTGCAGGGCGATTGGGGAACATCCTGGATATCCGGCGCGCCGGTTCTGGCAGGCACTTTGAAGGCCCTGTTGGTTTCGCTGACGCTGATGTCGGCGGCCTTCGGCGTGGCGGTGGTGGCCGCGATCCTACTGGCATGGCCGACGATGCGTCGGGGGCTGCGCGGACGCGATACGCACAGCGCGGGCGCGGTGGCCGCCATCCTGACGGCGATGCCGGAATTCACGCTGTCGGCGTTGTTTCTCGTGGTGTTCTCGGTCTGGCTGGCGTGGTTTCCGCCCTATGGCTGGGGTAGCGCGGGGCATATCGTGCTGCCTGCGTTGGCGCTCGGTCTGCCCGGCGGCGGGCTTCTGGGGCGGCTGCTGACGAATGCGATCGCCGCGACCTTTCACGAACGCTGGATTGCCACATGGGCGGTTGCGGGTTTCACGCGCGGCCAGATCGCGCGGGCCGTGCTGCGCCGCAGCCTGCCTGCGCTGATGCCGCAGATCGGGATGATCGTCGTTGCAATGACGGGCGGGGCAATCGCGGTGGAGCAGGTGTTCTCCATACCCGGTCTGGGGCGGGCGGTGCTGGGTGCGGCCTCGGCGCAGGATCTGCCGGCGTTGCAGGCGGGGATCCTGATCCTGCTTGTGAATGCGCTAGCAATAGGGGTCACGGTCAACCTGATTCGAGTGGGCTTGTTGGGTCGCGCCTTGCAGATGCGCGCGCTGCCCGTACCGCAGATCGCGTCCCCGCCGCCGAGCGGCCGCCTTTGGCTGGTGCCGGTCGTGGTGCTGATATTGCTGGCGGCGCTCGTGATGGCCGGGCTGCCGCGCGATGCCTATTCGTCGCAGTTCATCCGGTTGCAGCCGCCCGGTCTGGCGTTGCCGCTCGGGGCGGACGGGCTGGGGCGCGATGTGCTGGCGCGCATCGCGCATGGCGCTGTCTCAACGATCGGAATGGCGGCATTTGTCACCCTGATCTCGCTGGTGGTCGGGCTGGGGATCGGGCTGATGCCGCGCATCGCCATCGGCCTGATCGAGGTGACGAAGGCCACTCCTCCCACCATTGCCGCGCTGATCGTCGTTGCCGCCATGGGCCCGAGCGCGCTTGGCGCAGTGATCGCCGTCTCTGCCGTCGCATGGGCGCCGCTGGCGGCCCATACCGCCGCGCTGGTGTCCGAGGCGCGAGCCCAGCCCCATGTCCGCATCGCGCCGATCCTTGGTGTCGGGCCGCTGCGGCTGATCCCCCGCTCGATCCTGCCCGCCGTCTTCGGCCCCGTGCTGCGCCACGCGATGCTGCGGTTGCCGGGCAACGCGCTTGCCTTGGCGGGCTTAGGATTTTTGGGGCTGGGGGCGCGTCCGCCCGCTCCGGAATGGGGGCTGATTCTTGCCGACGCGCTGCCCTATGTGGAACGCGCGCCGTTGTCGGTGCTTACCCCGGTTGCTGCGCTGGCGCTGATGTCGGTGCTGGGCGTGTCGCTGGCGTCACTATCCCGCTGCCATTTCAGCATAAGTCTGCACATTTGGAAAAAATATATGAAAAATCCTGATAATATCGCATTTAATTTCAATGTCTTAAGTCGGGTCTGCAAACGATTCGGGTCATAAGTCTGCACGTTCACAGCATATGTCTGCACACTTCCGAGCCCAAGAGGCGCACAAACGAAAAGGGCCCACACACGGCGGGCCCTTGTTTACAGGAATGTCGGTGGATCAGGTGTCGCTTGAAATGAATTCGAGCAGCTTGTCCGGATTGAACGCTTCTTCGTAATCATCCAATGAAAACGGTGAAAATCCTTCGGCAGTGCCGTAGATGACAGAGAATGCCCGATCGAAGTGTTTCATCGAAATTCTTTTTTGCCCTGCAAGCACGCATTTGGTGAGTGCTTCGATGAGCAGTTCAATGACCAGCCCCCAACGAAAAGAACAAGCAAAGCTGAGGCGTTCATAGAAATCAGCGCTGGAAATCTTGTCGAAAGACACCCCGGCCTTGTCGGCGTAACTGTAGCACAATGTATTCAATTCATCGAAGTCTTTTTCTGGATTGATCATTTCAAAATGGACGGGGCTAAGAAGCAACTTGAGTTGTTTACGCTCTTCCTTCTCGATATCGCTCTCAATGTGCTTTGCGAGTGTTGGAACGCCAGACATGATAACCATAAGCGGCCATCGCTCGTCCTTCATTATCGACTTGAATTGATCGAGGACTATTCGGTTTGCAGCGTTTCCCGTGTCGGTGAACATATGCTGACATTCATCAAAGTAAATCCCGACTACGCCTTGTCGTTTTGCTTGCTGATGGACCGTTGACCAGATGTATGCCTGGGTTCTGTTTCGGCCTTCGCACGGATATTCTAATGCCTGGAGTGCAATGATTCCGAGGTCTTTCCAAGTCATGCGACCGGGAAGTTTGCAGGATACAATGCGGGCCGGGAGGCCACTCGGCATTATCAAGGCATCTTCATTCAATTCAGAGATCACGCGCCGAAGTTCATGTGATTTGCCCACGCGCGAGTTCCCGGTGACCAGAACGCCTTTTGCTTCGAATGGTGCGCCGATGGAGGTGTAAGTGAAGTAGTCCGTCAGGCGAGATTTGAGCGTAGCTCGAAGTTTTTCGACACGCGGGAACGGGTAGTGCGCCTTTTTCAAAGGAAGCGCGACTGCCACTTCGTCCATGTTTACGAACTGGCTCATTGGAGATCCTTGATGTTTGCTGGACGACCGAACATCGGTGCCGCAGATTTCGTTGTCCCGCTCCGCCGACCGGAGGCAGTAGGTGGTTTCCGCCGTGTCTTGGCTACTTCTGGTTCCGCCGTCGCCCGGTCGATGTCTCCTGGAAGATCGTCATCATCGCAGGATGCCTCGGGATCGAAGGCGTCCGCGACACCATCGATTACAGTCGGTCCGGAGCCGATCTGATACACGTTCGGACCGGAACTCAGACTGGTGAGCGCGCCTGGCTCCACTGTTCCTTCCAGTTTGGTTCGCACGATCCGAGCGCCAGCGAACACTGTCTTCGCCTTGCGTTGGCACTCTTCCACGGTGCTGTAACTGCGATTGAGCTTTCGCTCGACCCCGATCGCCCGCAGTTGATTGAACAGTTTCCGTCGAGCTCGCGCGATCCGATCCTCATAGAATTGCGTGGCCTGTGGATCCTCTTTGCGGCATTCAGCCATCAGTTTTAGGACTTCAGGCACGGTCAGGTCCGCAAATACGGTTGTCTGGAGAGTGACCGCGATCGGGTTGTCGAGGCCTTGGATGACGACTGTCGCGCAGTTCACGTCATCCGGGTCAACGAAGACAGAGACCTTGCGAGATTTGACTGCGGGATCCTCGCGTCGCCGCTGAAACTCGTCGGAATCGAACCAGATACCGCCAAAGACTTTGACGCCTTCGTCCGATGGAGTCGCCTTGACTTTCCATCCAAGCTGGATCCGGCGCATGTGTTGGTCGATAGGCATAGCACCACGGGCCCGATTGATCTCGTTGTAGACATCGATCGGGCGGCGCGTCCACATTCCGAACCCCGTGTGGCGCATCGACGGATACTCGTCGATGAAGAACCGTGTGAGGATTCCACAGAGCTCATCGACATCGAGAACACCGTTAGCGATCGCGTCGTAGCCGGGCAATTCGCCTGCTTTTCGCCCTGTATAACCATGAATCAGCTTGAGCAGGACTGACTCAATGGTGCCAAACATCCGCTCGACGTATGGCTTATCGGTGGCAGCGTGCGCGCGTGCAACGATGTCGATTGCGCCCATGCCGACAAGTGCGCTGATCGGAGTCGATGCGCGGAGACCAGTTCCGTTGTCGTGTTTGAGGGTCCCTATTCCGACACCATCTACGGCCTGCCCTTCGCAACCATAGATCTGGGCCTCACGCGCTTTGGACCGCGTTGCCATTCTGAACAGCTGCAAGGTTGCTTCTGCCTTGGGCTGAGCGCTGATGACCCAGGCCAGAACCATGCGCGTCGCCACATCGATAAGGACAAGAATATGTAGGCGCTTCTGGATGATCTCGTCGATTTCCTTGAGCGTATTTTTCTGTTTGTCAGAAAGCTTTTCCCAAGTGCCACTGACCTTTGCCGATACGACGAGAGACGCTTTGCATTCGTCGATCTCAACATACTCGCCGATGAACAGGGCGCGGATGTCAGTGCTCCCCCGCCCTCGACGGTTGCGCGCGACCCTCTCACCCTTCGTCGCGACAAGATACTCGGTTTCGGAAACGATCTGCTTGCGGTGTGCTTGAAGCGTTGCTGCTGCCGGCATGATCAATGTCGGCAGATCGTTCGGGCGCCGACGGTTGTTCTCTTCCGTAACCAGCATCTGGAGGTGCCCAAGGACGTTGGCGACACTGGAACCTTTCAGGTCGAGCCCAATTTCTTCCCACGCTTGCGTCATAAGCTCGCGCAGGCGGTGCGGAATTCTCGGCTCTCGTCGGCCCTGCAGATGAAAGAGCGGCACCAACGCGTCTTTTGGACGCTCTCCTTCTTTGAGGTTCTCGAACTCCTTGAGAAATTCTATCAGCTTACGACCCTTGTGGAGAGTCCATCGGCCCCCTTTGTTTCCGCCTCGCGGACCTTCCAGCTGGATAGGTTCGCCGAGAAGAAATTGAGCAATGTCGCGCACTGCGCGTCGCAGCGGCTCAACGCTCCGCCAATTGAGTTCCAGTCGCGGATTCCCGCTTTCTTCGCGCAAATGCGCTCGCACCTTCTGCATTGCCACGCAGCATGCAACTCGAAACTCAGCTTCTTGTTGTGCGCTGTCCGACAAGGCTTCCGCGCTCGACACCCCGCCGAGACGATGCCTTATTCGGTTACCAGTGAGCGCTACGGTGATGTCTACTGCACCTCCTGGAAGCTTCAACTGATCGACGATGGAAGAAAAGTCGATGCCACGGATTTCTCCGGAAGACTCATCCATCAGTTCATAGCCGTGAGCCAACTTGCCTCGAACAATCATCGCGCCCATTGGCAGGGTGATTTTTGTGCCGCTTGGAAGGTGATAATTGGGGGCGTCCGGGGTCATGCTGAAACCCCGATGCGCGAAAGCTCACATAGCACGTGATCCAGATTTGCATGGAGCTTCTTCGCTGCAACGAGCCTGTAGCAGGACTGAAACACCCGGTGCTGTTCAATGGCAACTTTCGGAAAGATATCCTGCATCAGGCGGATCGATCGATTGCCCCTTACCGTTTCCAGCACGCACTCATCAGCTTCGGCATCTGGCTGAGCATGGAAGCGATACATCCTGAAAAGATTGTCACGGCGCTGGCGCGTGTAATCCGCTGCATTGACGACGATCATGTCGTCGGCGGCCGAGCGCGGGGTCGCCGCAATGATGGCATTGATCGCGCGCTGGGTGGACGGCTTTTTCAGACTTGCCTCGTAACGCATGAACACGAGGCGGCGGTGCCCGTTCCTGAATGTCATCAGAATGTCATGCGTGTATTCAGTGGACCGTCCGGAATCGTCGCGATACCGGACAGTCAGCGGTTGAAAGGCGATGTCGAAGAGCGCCGGATCCATCAGCGCTTGAACGCCCGCAGCCGCTTCGCTCACGCTATCAGTCATCGCAATCTTGGGCTTCCATTTATTCGCCGGGGTCTTGTAGGCGAAGAAAACTTTCTGCGACCAAGAGCTGCGACCAGATGGGTCACGTTTACCATCGAAGGGCAGCACACCGTGGATGTCGCCCAACTCGATTTTGGCATCCGCAGGAAGCTTGCGGATGCCCTCGTTCCATTCGTCATGTTCAATGACTGTAGACATGCGTTCTCCGTTCCCGGACCGCTATGTTCCCGGATCACGAGGTTGACTATTTGGAGATCAAAGTCGCTGGCGTGCGGGCATGCGCCGACCCCCGGGCGCAAACCCGGACACCTGCTACTTTGACCAGGCTCAAATGCGCCGCAGAGCGGTCGCGAAATTCTCAGATTGGTTCAGTGTCTGCGTCTCGGGTGCTTGGCGAAGATAACGCCGCGCCTTGGTAACCACACTATCCCACGACTTGCCTCATGAGTCCATAAGCTCATGTAAACAATGGATTTTTGTGAGAATTCAAATTCTGCAGCATTTTTCCCAAACGTCGTGGCATCCCTGTGATGCACTTCCGAGCCAAAGTTTTCAGCAATCTTCCTTTCCTGACACAGTTTTACCGGACCGGCCAACGACGTGGAAGACTACTGGCAACTGTCTTTGGGGATCGAGGGTATACTTAACTCAGCCAAGGTCGAGAGGATGCATCAGCCACCCGAGATGTTCGATTGATCCTGGTCGGATTCCTGAAGGGAGAATCAGGCGTTCAGTGCACACTGCGGCACGGAGAAAGCCGATTCCGTCCGGTTTCACATCGTCAAAGACGATCCGGTAGGTGCGCCGTGCGGTGAGGTAGGAGAGACGACCGTGCAGTTTCTCGGCATCAGTCGCTAGCCGTTCATCCAGTTGTCCCCGTTCCGCCGGTAGTCGTCCCCAACGCCCGTTGAAGTCTCTGAAACGGATGCTCCGCTCAGCTACCGCGAACCAGATCGCGAGAGAAAGTCTGGTTCGGTGTAGGTTGGTGCCGGTTGTGACCGAAAACTGAAACCTGCACTCGCGGCACTGGAAGAGATCCCGCGAACCGATCTCTGTCGGGTTTTTCGCAAAGCAGCGGGGACAGGTAACTCCCTCCGGCCAACGCACCGCGATAAGCCTTTGCCGGCAGGAAAGGGCAGTCGGGAACCTTCGAGCCACGCCTCCTGCAGGAAGGCACCGGCGCAAGGTGTGCCAATGTATGGGCTCGGAGAGATCGTTTGTGGGGTGCGGGCTCATGGAAAGTGCATCGCGCGAAAAAACAACGACGCCAAGGCCTGAACATCCAAGGGGACCTACCGGCCCATCACAAAATCTATTCAGGGGTGTCTCCCTGACACTCCCGCAGAAACTCTGAGTTTTCGTATTTCGCACCTCAGCAAGGCAATTCTATGACGGGCAATCCGAACCGGTGGGGAGGTGATCACGTGGGTCATTGGCCTATTGAAGACATAATAATATGCTTTTATTTCAGCATCCGATCAGCGATGCGGGATTGGCCATGTCCTTTCCGGCGATGTCGGGTGCCGAGCCGTGCTGCGCCTGCGCGACCGCATAATCCGTCCCCGCGTTCAGCGATGCGGCAAGGCCAAGGCTGCCCGAAAGTTCCGAGGCCTCGTCCGACAGGATGTCGCCATACATATGCGTATTGCAGATCACGTTATAGCGGCTGGGGTCACGGATCAGCAGGGCGGTCATTGCGTCGATCAGCTTTTCATCGTAGCGGACCTCGGGGAAATCTTTGGCGACCGCGCGCGTGCATTACAGAACAGCCTGTCCGACAGGCGCAGCACGTTGGCCTTGTTGACGGCGGTGACCTGCTTGCGCAAAGTGCCACGGCGCCAAGGTTGTGGAGGCGGACGGTTTCCAATCAACCCGCCGATGCAGGCATCGGTCAGACCCGCAAGCAGGCATAAAAATGCCCTTCGCCTGCCGATTTCATCGCCGGATTCACTACTGCGCATTCCGATGCGGCCATCGGGCATCGAGTGCGGAAAACACATCCTGAAGGCGGGCTCGAAGGGCTGGGGATGTCGCCGGTAAGAATCTGGCGCTGCTTACGTTTTTCCGGATCCGGAGAAGGTATCGCTGACAACAATGCGCGTGTATAAGGGTGCTGCGGGTGTGCGTAGAGATCTGCCGCCGGCGCGATCTCCATCACACGGCCCAGATAAAGAACCACCACCGTGTCGCAGATGTATTCCACCACCGCCAGATCATGCGAGATGAACAGCATTGTCAGCCCCAGCCGAAGCTGAAGGTCGCGCATCAGATTGATGACCTGCGCCTGGATCGACACGTCCAATGCCGAGACCGGCTCGTCCGCCACGATGAACTCGGGTTCCAGGGCGAGGGCGCGGGCAAGCCCGATCCGTTGCCGCTGCCCGCCGCTGAATTCGTGGGGGTAGCGATTCAACGCATCCTCGGGCATCTCGACCAGCGCCAGAACCTCGGCGGCCTTGCGGCGGCGGTCGGCTTTGGTGCCCAGCTTCTGGATGTCCATTCCTTCGGTCAGGATTTGGCCGATGGTCATGCGGGGGGACAAGCTGGCATAGGGGTCCTGAAAGACATATTGCATCCGTTGCCGTGCCTTGCGCAGTTCGGCGGCGGACAGCACGCGGATGTCAGTGCCGTCGATCCGCACCTCGCCCGAGGTCGGCTCGATCAGGCGCAGGACGGAACGGCCGATCGTTGTCTTGCCAGATCCGCTTTCGCCCACAAGGCCGACGACCTTGCCTCGTGGAATGCCGAAGGACACATCCTCGACTGCGCGAACGGTGGGGCCGCGGGAAAATCCCGTTGGCGCAAAATGCTTCGACAGGTTTCGGACATCGACGAACATCAGACCTCCTCCCAGCGGATGCAGCGGGCGCGTCTTTCGGGGCCCACCTGCTCCAGCGTTGGCACGGCAGCGCGACAGGCGGGGATTTCCATCGGGCAGCGCGGCGCAAAGGCGCAGCCCGCCGGCAGGCGCATCAGCGACGGGACCGACCCCGCGATGGCCGGCAGTGGCTCGCCCCGCTCCTTCAGCTTCACCGCTTCGCCCAGTCGGGGGATGGAGGCAAGGAGACCGCGCGTATAGGGGTGGCGGGGATGGGCGAAGACCTCGGCCACCGGGCCTGTTTCCACGATGCGGCCTGCATACATCACCGCGACGCGGTCCGCGATCTCGGCTACGACGCCGAGATTGTGCGTCACAAACAGGATCGCCATTCCCCGGTCGCGCTGAAGCTGCTGCAACAACTCCAGCACCTGCGCCTGTATGGTCACATCGAGCGCGGTGGTCGGCTCGTCCGCGATCAGCAGTTCGGGGTCGCAAGCCAGCGCCATGGCGATGGTCACGCGCTGGCGCATCCCGCCCGAAAGCTCGTGCGGAAACTGGCGCGCGCGGCGTTCGGGATCGGGGATGCCCACATCGGCCAGCAGGCGCACGGCACGCGCGGCGGCCTCGCGGCGCGGCAGGCGCTGGTGGATGCGGATCGGTTCGGCGATCTGCTCGCCCACTGTATAGACCGGGTTGAGGCTGGTCATCGGTTCCTGAAAGATCATCCCGATCTCGTTCCCGCGCAGCTGGCGAAGCCCTTCGTCATCGAGCATGGTCAGCCTTTCCACCGCGCCGGAGCGTCGGCGAAGCCTGATCTCTCCAGCTTCGATCCGGGCGACGCGGCGGGGCAGAAGGCCCATGATCGAAAGGCTGGTGACAGATTTGCCGGACCCCGATTCCCCGACCAGCGCCAGCGTCTCGCCCGATGCGATGGCAAGGTCGATATCGGCCACGGCAGCCAATTCGCGCCCCGCGATGCGGAACACCGTCCGCAGCCCCGCGATTTCGAGGACCGGCGCGCCCATCAGCTCAGAAGCCCGGTTTCGCGCAGGATCGCCCCGACCGCGCGGGTTTCCTCGGCGTTCAGCATCCGGCCCGGACGCGGCATATCCGCATATGCGATGATGCCCAGCGACGCCAGCGCCGCCTTGAACGCGCCCACCCCCGCCGATCCCCGGCTGGTGCGCGGCAGCGACACTCGAACGATGTCGAACAGGCGGCACAGGCGTTCCTGCTCCGCCCGCGCGGCGGCATGATCGCCCGCCTGCATATGGTTCCACAGCTGCACATATCCCGCCGGATCGACGTTCCCCAGCCCCGGCACCACGCCATGCGCACCCATGCCAAGCGCGCTGTCCACGACCACCTCGGATCCGGTCATCGCGAAAAAGTCGGGGCGGTCCTTCATATCCGACAGCACGTAGCGGAAATTGCCGTCATCGCCGCTGGAGTCCTTGAGGCCGACCACCGTCCCTTCGCGCGCCAGCGTCACCACCGTGTCCCGCTCCAGCTTGGTGTGGACGCAGACGGGGATGTCATAGGCGATGATCGGCAGATCCACCGCATCGCGGATATAACGGAAATGGTCGATCGTCTCGGCCTGATTGGTGCGGGTATAGAATGGCGCGGTCACCACCAGCGCATCCGCGCCCGCCGCAGCCGCATCGCGGGCGTGGGCGATCACCCGGTCGGTCGTCGCGTCGATGGCCCCGACAAGGATCGGCAGCCGCCCCGCATTGGCCGTGGCCGCCTGTTCGATGATGGCGCGGCGTTCCTCGCGCCCGTGGAACATCACCTCGCCCGAGGAGCCGAGCAGGAACAGCCCGTGCACACCGCCCGCGATCAGATGCTCGACCACACCCCCGAGGCTTTGCGCGTCCAGCGACAGGTCGGGCTTCAGCGGTGTGACGAGCGGGGGGATGACCCCGGTGAACATCGGCATGTATTATCCTTTCAGTTGAGGCCGGAGCGGGGATCGAAGGCATCGCGCAAGCCGTCCCCGATGAAGTTGATTGCAAGAACCGTCACCACCAGCGCACCGCCGGGGAACATCCATTGCCATGGATACTGCTCCAGCACCGTGCCGGAGCGCGCGGCGTTCAACATGTTGCCCCAGCTGGATTCCGGCGGCGCGATGCCGAGACCGAGGAAGGACAGGCCCGCCTCCAGGAGGATCGCGTTGGCGACCTGAAGCGTGGCGTAGACGACGATGATGTCGATGCAGTTGGGCAGGCCGTGGCGTAGCAGAAGATGCGGCACACCGGCCCCCATACCCTTGGCAGCGACGACGAAATCACGCTCGCGCAATTCCAGTAGCCGGGCGCGGACCATGCGTGACAGCACCGGCCATGACAGCAGCGCAATGACGATGATGGTCGGCCCGATCCCCGTTCCCGCGATGGAGGCAAGCACCAGCAGGAAGATCACCGGCGGCAGCGTCATCGCAAGGTCGACGAAGCGCATCAGACCGGCATCGGCAAACTTGCCGCCGAAGGCCGCGAACGCCCCCACCAGAAATCCGATCGCGGTTGATATGGCGACCGAGATCACCGCCACCATCAGCGAGGTGCGCCCGCCCTGCATCAGCCGCGCCAGCACGTCGCGCCCGACGCCGTCGCTGCCCATCGGATGGGCGGCGGTCGGCCCCCTGTTGATCGACAGAAGGTCGATGTCGTTCGGCCCGAACCCCCACCACAGATCGTAGGTGACGACGCAGGTCAGGATCGGCGCAAGGATCGCCAGCCCGAGCAGCGCCTGCCGGTTCATCGCGAAACGCTGCGCCGCGCGGCGGATCGGTCCTGCGGAACGCGCGGTCATGCCGCCACCTTGATGCGCGGATCGACGGCGGCATAGGTGATGTCGGTCAGGATGTTCACCACGATGACGCAAGCCCCGATGACCAGCGTCGCGCACATGATTACCGGATAGTCGCGCCCGTTGACCGCATTGACCAACAGCAGCCCCATGCCGGGCCAGTTGAACACGCTTTCCAGAAAGATTGCGCCTCCGATGGCGATGCCGATGGTCGATCCGATCAGCGTGATGACCGGCAGAAGCGCATTGCGCGTCGCGTGCTTCAGGATGACCCAGACCTCGCGCACGCCCTTGGCGCGGGCGGTGCGGACATAGTCCTGTCCAAGCACCTCGAGCAGGGACGAGCGCATATAACGCATGATCAGTGCCGCATGGCCAATGGACAGAAGACAGGCGGGCAGGATCAGGTGGCCCAACAGGTCCCAGAGCGAAAACGGCGCGCCTGGGGTCAGCATCCCGCCCGAAGGCGCGACCCGAAGCTGGGTGGAGAAGAACCACAGGCCCAGAAGCCCGGTCAGGAACGGTGGGCTGGAGATGCCGACCGAAGAAAAGATCGACAGCGCCAGATCCGACGCCCCGCCACGCCGCACCGCGCCCCAGATGCCAGCGGCGATGCCGACAACGATGGCGATGGCCAGCCCTGCACCCATCAGCAGCACCGTCGGCCAAATGCGGTCCAGCACCAGCGGCAGCACGGCCACCCCGCTCCGCTGCGTCGAGAAGCCGAAATCCCCCACCGCCGCCGCCCGCAGCCATGCCAGATACTGCACCGGCAATGGTTGATCGAGGCCAAGACGGCGACGCAGTTCCGCCAGTGCCTCGGGCGACATCGGGGCCGAGGGGTTGATGTAGGCGTCGATCGGATCGCCCGGCGTCAGCCGCAGCATGATGAAGACAAGCACGCTCAGCGCAAGCAGCATCAGTATCCCGACGCCAAGGCGCCGAAGAAGATAGCCGGTCATGGCAGCCTCTATGTTCTGGATGGGCGGGGATCACCCCCCGCCTGTCTGGCCCGTCAGCGGATGTCCCATAGCTCCGGGTGGTCGGCATAGGGACCGCCGCCGGGTGCGGGCGTCCAGACGAAGTCCACCAGATCGCTGGAGACGACGCCGTATCGGTTCGCAACCCACATCGTCGCCCAGGGCAGTTCGGCATTCATCACGCGGCACACCTCTTGCCAGCGCGTGTTCGCCTGCGCGTCGTCCGTTTCGCCCAAGGCGGCGGCGAAAGCGCCATCCAGTGCCTCGGACCGCACACGCATGATGTTCTGCCCGGCGGGCGGTATCTGCGATGAATTCAGTGCAACATTCAGCTGCGCAGGGTTCGGCCCGAAGGTCAGCCCGCCGTAGTTGAGCGCGAACTGCGCCGGGTCTGCCCCATCCACCTTATAGGTGATGCTATTGTAGGTCGGGGTGTCCAGCGCCCGCGGCACGACGTTGACCCCGACCTGCGCCAGCATTGCCTGAATCGCCGCCATGACGTTCGCGGCCTGTGGCGTGCCGTAATAGGTCAGCCATTGGATTGGTGCGCTGCCGTTGGTCTCGTCCCACCCCGCCTCGTCCAGCAGGGCCTTGGCGCGTTCGGGATCGTAAGGATAGGGCTCGATCCCACCCGGCACCAGCGCCTCGGCGGTATAGCCGCAATTGGCGACCTCGGCCGCGCCGCCGTAAAGCGCAGTCACGATGGTCTCGCGGTCGATGGCGTGCATCACAGCCTGCCGCACGCGGACATCATCCCACAGGTCCAATTCATTGTTGAAGCCGATGTAGTTCACGACCCAGGACGGACCCTCGATCACGCGGAAGGCGTCGTTGCCGTCGAAGCTGCGGGCGTCGTCCGGTTCGACATATGTGAACTGGATCTCTCCGGCCCGCAGGGCCGACACCGCCGCCGCCGAGTTCTCGAAATAGCGGTTGATCAGCCGGTCCACCTTCGGCCTGCCGCCGCGGTAATCTTCGTCCGCGACCAACTCGACGTATTGATCCGTGACATAGCGGCTGAACTTGAAGGGTCCGGTGCCGACCGGCGAAGTCGACCACCAGTCCGAAGTGGCGATGCTTTCCGGTGCCATTTGCGACAGCGCATGTTCCGGCAGGATCATCACCTGCCCGATGATGGTCAGTAGCTGCGCATCGGGCTGGGTGAGGGTGAAGACCGCGGTGCGATCGTCCGGGGTTTCCACGCTTTCGATGGCGGAAAGCCTACCGGCGAAGACGCTGGCTGCGGCGGGGTTCCGGGCCAGATCGAAGGTGAACTTCACGTCGGCAGAGGTGAACGCCTCGCCATCGTGCCATGTCTCCTCGGCCAATGTGAAGGTATAGGTCTTGCGGTCCTCGCTGATCGCCACTTCAGACGCCAGCGCGCCCTGAAGCTCCGACAGGCCCGCGTCATAGACGACCAAGGGTTCGTAATAGGTCTTCAGCCACATGAAGCCGCTGGTGACGGCAAGGGGGTTGAACCCTTTAGGGAACCCGCCGGGGCCGACGTCGAAGGCCCCGGTGATGGTCTTGTCCTGTGCCAGCGCAGGGCCAGCCAGTGCCGCGCAAATTGCGACGGCGGTCAAACATCCGAAATTCCGCATCCTCTCCTCCCCAGAAGACGCCCGCTATGTCCGGCTCCGACCTCCCTCGGTCGCCTTCAGCAGGCCGTGATAATGATCGTCGAGCCGGCGCTTCGCCAGATCGACATCGCGTGCCGCGACCGCCTCCACGATCGCGTGGTGATCCTTCCAGATATCCAGCGGGTCCGAGGCCTCGAGGTTCTGCGACTTCGAGGCCTTGTTGAATGCCAGCCAAAAGATGTCGATCAATGCGCTGAGCGTTCTGTTGCCCTGACATTTGAACAGCAGTTGATGGAACTGCTGATCCTCCGCGGCAAAGGATTCGCCTTGTGCTGCGCGGTCCCGCATCCGGCCCGTCACATCACGCAGCGCCGCCAGATCTTCATCGCCCATCATGGCGATGGTTTTGTCGATCAGCCCGGTTTCCAGCACGCGGCGGATTTCCCGCAATTCGTCGATGTCTCGCAGGGAAACCTGAAGTCCATAGGCCAGGTTATCCAGCAGCGGCTGGAACGAGAATTCCTTGACGAATACGCCGATACCACGGCGGGTTTCAAGAATTCCAAGCGACTCCAGCGCCTTGATTGCCTCGCGCACCGAATTGCGCCCGACGCCGAGCTGATTTGCCAGCAGCGATTCCGGCGGCAGCGGATCGCCGCTGCGTAGGCCATTGGTCTCGATATAGGCGCGCAGAGCCTCGAGGACGGTTTCCCGCACCGGGCGCGGGCGTTCAAGCGGTGTGATCTGTGCAGCAACTTTGACCAACGGACATCCCCCTCCCATCATGACTAGTGGGATATGGGATATCCTGCAAGAATTTTTGTTGGACCTGTGCGGCCCGTCCCCCATGATTGAAAGACGATCCAACATTCTGGGAGGAAATGATGATCGGAACCGTTCCACGACACCTTCTTTGCGGCACTAGCCTTGCTATGGTTCTGGCGGGCGTAGCGTTGGCGGAGATATCGAGCGCCGTTCCCACGAGGGAAATCCCGGTCGCGGGGCTGGAGGGCGCTGCCGAGATCATCGTCGATCACTGGGGCATCGCGCATATCTATGCCGCATCCGACCGGGATGCGCTGTTCCTGCAGGGCTTCAACGCCGCGCGTGACCGGCTGTGGCAGATCGACTTGTGGCGCAAACGCGGCCTTGGGCTGCTGTCCGAGAATTTCGGCGAAAGCTATGTCGATCAGGATCGCGCGACGCGCATGTTCCTCTATCGCGGCGATATGGACGCGGAATGGGCCGCCTATGGTCCCAATGGTCGGACCTATGCCGAGGCGTTCGTCGCCGGCGTGAACGCCTATGTGCAGCAGGTGTTGGACGGAACGGTGCCTTTGCCTGTCGAATTCGTGGTGACGGACACCCAGCCCGATCTGTGGGAACTGGAAGATGTGGTGCGGATCCGCAGCCACGGCCTGACCCGCAACGCCTCGTCCGAGGTGAGCCGCGCGCAGGTCGCCTGCAAGGCCGGGCTTGAGGCCGACATCCTGCGCCGCAAGCTGGAGCCGGAATGGACGGCAGAGGTGCCGGACGGGCTGAACCCCTGCATCGTCCCCGAGGACGTGCTGGCCGACTACGAACTGGCCGTGAAGTCAGTCCGGTTCGAGCCAACGAAAGAAGAGATCGCCCCCGTTGATGCCCCCGAACAGGGCGAGGAGGAGGAAGCTTCGCTTCACCGCGAATTCCTGCGCGGGCGTGATCGCGATGTGGAACGGATCGGCTCGAACAACTGGACCATCGCGCCGGACCGGACTGAGACGGGGCGGCCCATCCTCGCCAACGATCCGCACCGGGCGCATGGGGTTCCGTCCCTGCGCTACATCGTGCATCTGAATTCGCCGAACATGTCGGTGATCGGCGCGGGTGAGCCTGCGCTGCCGGGCATTTCCATCGGGCATAACGGGACCATCGCCTATGGCCTGACCATCTTCGCGGTCGATCAGGAGGATCTCTATTTCTACGAGTTGAACCCGGAAAACCCGCTGCAATACCGTCATGGCGACGGATGGGAGGATATAGAGGTCGTCACCGAAACCATCGCCGTCCGGGATGGCGAGCCGCAGGAGGTGGAGATGAAGTTCACTCGCCACGGCCCTGTCCTGCATGAGGCGGACGGGCGGGCATGGGCGATGCGGACGGTCTGGTTCGAGCCGGGAACCTCGGCCTATTTCGGTTCGGTCGATTACATGGGCGCGAAGAGCTGGGACGAATTCTCGACCGCGATGCAGCGGTTTTCGGCCCCGTCGGAAAATCAGGTCTATGCCGATGTGGAAGGAAACATCGGCTGGATCGTCGGCGCGATGACGCCCACGCGCACGAATTGGGACGGGCTGCTGCCGGTGCCGGGCGACGGGCGTTACGAATGGGAGTTCCTCGATCCTGCCGAGCTTCCGTCTTCCTACAATCCGGAACAGGGCTCGTTCGCCACCGCCAACCAGATGAACATGCCCGAGGACTTCCCATGGGCAGAACACCGGATCGGCTTCGAATGGTCCGACCCCTCGCGCTATCAGCGTATTGCCGAGGTGCTGTCGGCCAATGACAGCGTCTCGCTGGCCGATGCGATGGCTTTGCAGAACGATGACACGAGCAAGCTGAACCAGCGGCTCGTCGCGCTGGTGGCCGATCTGGAGCCGTCGGGAAACGAGGCTGCCGCCGAGGCGCTGGCGCTGCTGAAGGGCTGGGACGGGGTCGTCAGCGCGGACAGTCCCGCCGCCGTGGTGGGCGAATTGATGCTGACGCAGCATCTTGGCCAGATGACCGCTGCGCGGATCCTGCCCGGCCCGGTGGCCGAGTTCATCGGCGACGATGCGAGCGAGACCTCGACCCTCGATCTGCTGGAGGCCCCCGATGCCCGCTTCGGCGCCGACCCCGAGGCAGCACGAGACGACCTCCTGATGGCGGCACTGGAAGCGGCGGTCGAACAGGCGCAGGGCCTTCTGGGCAAAGATGTCGCGGACTGGCAATGGGGCAATCTGCACAAGGCCTATTTCGAGGCCGACGTC
Organism: Falsirhodobacter flavus; assembly: GCA_029846755.1. Taxonomy (GTDB): domain Bacteria; phylum Pseudomonadota; class Alphaproteobacteria; order Rhodobacterales; family Rhodobacteraceae; genus Falsirhodobacter; species Falsirhodobacter flavus. The sequence goes on from JARWBI010000010.1 coordinate 97,170, forward strand.
ACTCCCCTCGCTTCCGAAGCTCTGGCCGAGCAGATGCGCGTCGGTCCGCTGGCGATGGGCGGATCGGCTACGACCCCGCGCGCCGCCAGCTACAACGATGCGTTCCGCGTGACCTCGGGCGCGTCGTTCCGCATCGTTCTGGACGTGGGCAACTGGGATGCGAGCCGGGCCGTCAACACCCCTGGGCAATCCGGCGATCCGGCAAGCCCGCATTATCGCAACCTCGCACCCTACTGGGCGGCGGGCGAATACGTCCCGCTGGTCTATTCGCGCGCGAAGGTCGAGGAGAATGCATCGGCGGTGATCCGGCTGACGCCATGACTGCAAAAGAGCGCCGCCGAGGCGGCGCTCTGTTTTAGACGATGCGGCTTGGACGCAATGCGATTGGCCCCGCGCGTCCCGGTCAACCAAGATACCCTATCTTTGAATGCCCTATCGCATCGCCTAAGAGATGCTCTTGAGTATGACGAGGGCGTCTTTGCCATTCCTTCGGTATTACGGAAGATCAACTGCCCAATTGGGATCAGTATCAGTGCGCAGACAGCCAAGACGGAGCGCTCAGAGGAGACGACAGGAGCAGCAACGCCTTTTCGTTTCACGGTTTCAATCTCTTGCGCAACACATTCCAGCTGCTTCCGTGAATGCTGAGAATGTCGGCCTGCCTTAACTGACGACGTCACAAAGGCGCAGACCTATGCTCGGCACCTGTGAAGAACTAGCAGCGGCTTCGTTCGCCGTCCCCTTCGCGGAGGCTGCTGTTCAGGACCATTTCTTCGATGCCAGATCGGATCGTATCGAGCAAGTGATGCGCGATCCTGGGCATTGGCTCCCAGGCTGAAGTGTAAAGCCATGTGACTTGTCGAGGCGCGGTTTTGATCGGACGGAACACCACTTGCTCGCGCGAAAAGCCGGTTGCGGCGACAGCGGATACGATGGAAAAGCCCAGCCCTTCGCCAACAAGTGCACAGGCCGTATCTGCAAGCTCGACCTCCATCCGCATTTCAACGGCAATGCCAGCCCGCCCTAGTGCTTCCAATACAATGCGATGCGACTGATCTGCTCTTCCCAAGGAAATCAAGGGTTGTCCGGCCAGATCAGTCAGATCGACGACATCCTGCTGCGCCTGCGGATGATCCGGGTGTAGGGCGCAGACCATCGGAATCTCGACAAACGGGCGACAGATGATATCCGGCACCTGCGTCGGCACGAGGGAAAGACCGAAATCCGCGGCTCTCGAAAGCATGGAGTTTGCCACATCCATAGAATTGCGGGTCATCAGCGTTACGTGAACCTCGGGTCGCTGCCGCAGGAACCTCGCCACCAGATGCGGCAAGATGCGGAGCGTGAGCGAGGGGTAGGAGGCGACCGCGATCTCGCCGCGCTCCATTTCCCGGATCGCACGAGCCGTGTTCTCGATGCGGTCCACGCCGACCATCAATTTCTCTGTTTCGGAAAATAGCCGACGCGCCTCGGCGGTCGGGAGAATGCGGCCTTGTCCTCGGGTAAACAGGGCGAAACCGCAGGATGATTCGAAGCTCTGAATCATCTTGCTGATTGCTGGCTGCGACACGAACAGGGTCTCTGCTGCCTTGGTGACAGAACCGCCCTTCATGACGGCATTGAACGCCTCGATCTGTCGAAAATTAACCCGCGCCACGATAGACCATAACCAAGGGGAATGACTCTCTTAACTAAACTCAATTGCCGCTCCCCGCGCAAGGCAGGATGCTGAGAGGATAACAAGAAGACCATACATCCTCAGGGGAGCCAGCCATGAAACGCCAGACAAGCGCATTCGCGTCGATCTTCGCCATTGCTATCGCCACATCCGCCCAGGCGCAGGACAGGGTCCTAACCGTCGGCGGCTATGGCGGATCGTTCGAAACCCTGATGAAGGAACTCATCATCCCGGAATTCGAGAAGGCACACGATGTCCGCATCGCCTTCGTTCCCGGCAACTCGACCGAGAACCTTGCCCGTCTTCAGGCACAGCGGAGCGCGCAGGAACTGGATGTCGTGCTGCTCGACGATGGGCCGATGTATCAGGCGGATGCGCTTGGCTTCTGCGCGCCGATCGACGATCTGCCGGTCATGGCAGATGTCTATGACCTTGCCCGGTTGAGCGAGAACGCCGTCGGGATCGGGTTCGTCGCTACCGGCTTCACCTACAACAAGGACTGGTTCGCCCGCGAGGGGTGGGATGTGCCCAAAAGCTGGCAGGACCTGAAGGATCCGAAGTTCGACCAGATCCTGTCGATCCCCCCGATTTCCAACACTTACGGGTTGCACGCGCTGGTGATGCTGGCGCGTCTGGCAGGCGGAGGCGAAGGCGACATCGACCCTGGTTTCGCCGAGATGGCGGAAGAGGTCGGCCCCGCGGTTCTCGCCTTCGAGCCATCGTCTGGAAAAATGTCCGAACTGTTCCAATCGGAGGAAATCGCAATTTCCGTCTGGGGGTCGGGCCGCACGAAATCGCTTGCCGATACCGGGTTCCCGGCGGGCTTCGTCTATCCTGACGATGGCGCGGTCGCCCTGCTGCTGGCAGGCTGTCCGGTCGTGGACAGCGATGTTCCCGAAGAGTCGCAAGCCTTCATCGAATATCTGCTCGATCCGGAAATCCAGGTGCTGATCGCGGATGCGATGGGCGCAGGGCCGGTCAACAGTAAGTCCGAATTGCCGCCGGAGCTTGCGGAAACACTGCCCTACGGCGACCGGATCGAAACGCTGGTGACGCTCGACTGGGACACGATCAACGCGAACCGCACCGAATGGACGACCCGCTGGGCGCGCGAAGTCGAACGGTAAGGGGTGGGTCATGGCGTTTCTTGAACTCGACCGGCTGACCAAACGGTTCGGCATGATCACGGCCGTCGACACGCTGAGCTTCAGCGTCGATCGTGGCAGCTTCGTTTCCTTGTTGGGGCCTTCGGGCTGCGGCAAGACCACCACCCTTCAGATGATCGCGGGATTCGAGGATGTCACCTCGGGGCGCATCATGCTCAACGGACGCAACCTTTCGGCAGTGCCTGCACGGGAACGCGGCCTTGGTATCGTCTTCCAGACCTATGCACTGTTCCTGCACATGACGGTGGCGGAAAATGTCGCCTTCGGGCTGGAGATGCGAAAGATCGACAAGCCGGAACGCGCGCGGCGCGTAAAGGCCGCGCTGGAGCTCGTGCATCTGTCGCATCTCGCCGACCGCTATCCCCGCGCCATGTCGGGCGGGCAGCGGCAACGCGTCGCGCTGGCCCGCGCGCTCGTGATCGAACCGGAGCTTTTGCTGCTGGACGAGCCACTCTCGAACCTCGACGCCAAGCTGCGAGAGGAGATGCAACTCGAACTGCGCCGCATTCAGCGCGAGGCGGGCGTCACCACGCTGCTGGTCACGCATGACCAGTCAGAAGCGATGGCTCTTTCGGACCGCGTCGTCGTGATGGAAAAAGGGCGCCTTCAGCAGGAGGCCGACCCGTTCGAAGTCTATGATCGTCCGAAGACCAGCTTCGTCTCGGGCTTTCTCGGGAAAAGCAACAGTCTGCGCGCTGAGATGGGGCGAGATGGTCGCCTGCGGTGCGCGGAACGGGTGCTGACCGGGCCGGCCGCGGGCCTGATGCCTGGTGCGGTGGAAATCGCGCTGCGCCCCGAAAGGATCGAGGTGGTCGATGCCGCTTCGGGCATCGTGTCGGGCTGCGTGACGGAGAAGGTGTTCCTCGGCAATCAATGGTTGCTCCGGGTCGCGACACCGCTCGGCGACATGATCGTGCTGCGCCGGAACGCAGGCCGGAACGAGGCTGGGATCGGCGATACGGTCGGCCTGACCTGGAACCCCGAACATCTGCGCATCCTTCCCGCCGAGGGGGCCGCATGAGCATCGCATCCACCGACACGCCGCGCGAGGTGGCACCGCCGGTTCCGCGCGAGCCGCTTCTTTGCGCCCCCGCGCTGGCGCTGTTCCTTGTCATGCTGCTGACCCCGTTGATCATGACGCTGGTCCTCAGCTTCAACAGTTTTGACTTCTATGAAGGGATCGGCAGCACGTTCAGCCTTGCCAACTACACCGAGGTGCTGGGCGATCGCTATTTCTACGAGATCTTCGGCCGCACCTTTGCCATCGCTCTGGCGACGACGGCAATCTGCGCCATCATCGGGGCGCCGGCATCCTATTTCCTGAACCGGATGGACCCGTTCTGGCGTTCGATCATGGTGCTGATCGTGCTTGGGCCTCTGCTCATCTCGGTCGTCGTCCGCACCCTGGGCTGGGCCATCCTTTTGGGCAACAGAGGCGTCATCAACACCGCGCTGATGAACATCGGCCTGATCGAACGCCCGCTCAAGATGATGTATACCTCGGGCGGGATCGTGCTGGCACTGGTCCATGTGATGATCCCGTTCATGGTGCTGGCGGTCTGGGCCGCCCTGCAACGGCAGGATCCCGCGACCGAAGCCGCGGCGGAATCGCTCGGCGCCGGGCCGTTTACGGTGTTTCGCCGCATCGTGCTGCCGCAGGCGATGCCGGGGGTGCTGTCCGGCTCGCTCATCGTCTTTGCGCTTTCGGCCTCGGCCTTCGCAACGCCTGCGATCCTTGGCGGGCGGCGGGTGAAAGTCGTCGCGACTTCGGTCCATGACGAGTTCATGAATACCCTGAACTGGCCCCTCGGCGCCGCGATGGCGATGATCCTCGTCGCCGCGATCCTGATCACGATGATCGCTTGGTCGCGGCTGGTCGAGGACCGCGTGGGGAGGGCCTACGCATGAAGCACAACGGTCCCTTCGCCGTCGCCTTCCTGCTGGTGTTTGCGATCTTCATGCTGGCGCCGATCGTTGTGGTTATCGGTGTGGCTTTCACCCCGACAGGATTCCTGGAATTCCCGCCCAGCGGCCTGTCCCTGCGCTGGTTCCGGGCAATCCTCGACAACCCCGATTTCATGCATGCAGCCTGGGTCAGCCTGAAACTGGCGCTGGTGGCCGCCACTGTCGCAACGGCGTTCGCGGTGCCGGCAGCGCTAGCCATCGGACGGGGCAGTTTCCGGGGGCGTGAGGTGGTGCAATCGCTGCTGATGTCCCCGCTGATGATCCCGACTGTCGTGCTTGGCATCGCCTTTCTGCGGTTCCTGACCGTGATGGGCCTGAACGGCACGTTCTTTGGCCTGATGCTGTGCCATACGGTCATCGTCACTCCGTTCATCCTGCGTCTGGTGCTTGCCTCCGTCGTCGGGCTCGACAAGTCGGCAGAGCGGGCGGCGATTTCTATGGGCGCTTCGGATTGGACGGTGTTCCGCCGCATCACGCTGCCGACGATCCTGCCCGGCGTGGTGGGCGGGTGGGTTCTGGCCTTCATCACCAGCTTTGACGAGCTGACGGTGACGGTGTTCATCACGAACCCCTCCACGACGACGCTGCCGGTGCGGCTGTTTTCCTACATCGCGCAGACGACCGATCCGCTGGTGGCGTCCGTTTCGACGGTGGCGATCCTGTTCACCGTGGTGCTGATGGTCGTGGTCGATCGGCTCTATGGCCTCGACAGGCTTCTCATAGGCGAGGGCAAAAGATGAGCATGAACGAACGCGCCGCCGATACGCTGGTGATCGGCGGCGGACTGGTCGGCGCGGCGGTGGCCTATGGGCTGCTGCGCGCCGGGGAAAGCGTGACCGTGCTGGACGAAGGCGATGTCGCCCTGCGCGCGAGCCGTGGAAACTTTGGGCTGGTCTGGGTTCAGTCCAAGGGCGACAAGATGCACGAATACGCCCGATGGACCCGCGGGTCCGCCGATCTGTGGCCGGAATTTGCCGGGCTTCTGGCGCAGGACGGCGGTATCGACCCGGATTACTCCAAGCCGGGCGGTATCCACTTCATGCTGTCCGAAGAGGATCTGGAAAAGAAGCGCGCGCAGCTTCATCGCCTGCACAACTCGCTCGAAGGGCAGGAGTATGGGGCGGAGATCATCGATCGCGAGCAGCTGGATGCGATGCTGCCGGGACTGGGCCCGGATGTGGTCGGCGCAAGCTGGTCGCCGCATGACGGGCACGCGAGCCCGCTGCGCCTGATGCGCGGTCTGCATTCCGCCATCGCAGCAAAGGGCGGACGGTATGTTGCCGATGCCAAGGCCGAGAAGGTGGAACGGGACGGCTCCGGTTATGTCGTCCGGACCGCGAAAGGCGCATTCCGGGGCGATAAGGTTGTGCTCGCGGCAGGGCATGGAAACAAGTGGCTCGCGCCATCGGTTGGGCTGGATGTGCCGCTTCGCCCGGAAAAGGGCCAGATCATCGTCACGGAACGCGTCCGGCCCCTGATCCCGATGCCTACGCATGTGATGCGCCAGACGGCGGAAGGAACGATCATGGTCGGCGACAGCCATGAGGATACGGGTTACTCCGACGCCAGCACCTCGTCGGTCGTGTCGGACATCGCGAAACATGCGGTTCGCTGCTTTCCGGCTCTTGGGCAGTTGCGTGTCGTGCGGACATGGGGCGCCGTGCGCGTGCTGAGCCTAGACGGTTTTCCGATCTATCAGGAATCCGCGACCCATCCGGGCGCTTTTTCCATCAATTGCCATTCCGGTGTCACGCTCGCCGGCGCCCATGCGCTGGCCTTGGCCCCGATGATCGCAAGAGGGCGGCTGGATGCATCCCTCGACGCATTCCATTCAAGGAGATTTGAGCATGCCACGGCGCATTGATCCCGAGGGCAAATCCATCGGCTTCACCTTCGAAGGACGCCCGGTTGCGGCGCGGGAAGGCGACAGCGTCGCTGCGGCGCTGACGGCGGCGGGACTGCGCGACCTGCGCGACAGCGCCGTATCCGGCAGCCCGCGCGGCATATTTTGCATGATGGGCGCTTGCTTTGACTGTCTGGTTGAAATCGACGGGATACCGAACCGGCAGGCTTGCATGATTCCGGTGACCGAAGGGCTGGCCGTGCGCCGACAGCGCGGCGCGGTGGAGGTGCGGATATGAAAACCTATGACCTTGTTGTGATTGGGGCAGGTCCAGCGGGCCTTGCCGCCGCGACCGAAGCTGCGAAGGCGGGCCTGTCGGTCGCGCTTCTGGACGAACAGACCGCGCCCGGTGGCCAGATCTATCGCGGGATCGAGACGGCGGGAGCGCACCGCACGGCCATTCTGGGCAAGGATTACGCGGAGGGACGCGATCTGGCCGCCAGCTTTCGTGCCTCGGGAGCGGATTACATGCCGGGGGCATTGGTCTGGAATATCGGCACCGATCGTGTTGTCGAGTATTCCGGGAATGGATCATCGCATCGCATCGGCTCGAAGGCGATCCTGTCGGCGACCGGGGCGCTGGAACGGCCAATGCCCATTCCCGGCTGGACCCTCCCGGGCGTGACGACGGCAGGGGCACTTCAGATTCTGCTCAAGGCGGCGGGCATCGTGCAGGAAGATGCGTTGATCGTCGGCTCCGGCCCGCTTCTGTGGCTTCTGGCAGCGCAGATGGTCGATGCGGGATGCCCGCCCAGGGCGGTGGTCGAAAATCTGCCGAAGGGACGGATGACAGCCGCCGCGCGGCATCTGGCCCGGGCCATGCGGGCGCGCGAGTATCTGGTGAAGGGCGTCCTTCTGATGCGGAAGGTCCGCGCGGCGGGCGTGCCGGTCCATCGCCATGCGACCGAGTTGGCCATCGAAGGCGAAACTTCCGCGACCGCGCTGACCTTCATGGCGAGAGGCAAGGCGCACCGCATCGAGTCCGCTTCGATAGCGCTCCATCAGGGTGTCGTGCCGAACCAGCAGGTCACGCGTCTGATGCGCGCCGATCATGTCTGGGATGCCTCACAACATTGCTTCCGGCCAAAGCTGGACGGCAGCGGTCAGACGTCTGTTCCGGGGCTTTATGTTGCCGGCGACGGTGCCGGCATCGGCGGCGCCCGGGCTGCCGCGATGCAGGGCAGACTGGTGGCGCTGGCTATCGCGGGCAAGCAAGACGAGCGGGCCTCGCGCCTCAGCGCGGCGCTCGCACGTGAGGGCGCGGTCCGACCGCTTCTGGAGACGCTCTACGCCCCCGCGCCCGAGGTTCTGGCCCCCGCTGATACAACCATCGTCTGCAGATGCGAGGAGATCACCGCAGGGACCGTGCGCCGCACCGTCGATCTCGGCGCGCCTGGGCCGAACCAGATCAAGTCCATGCTTCGGACCGGAATGGGGCCCTGTCAAGGGCGAGTCTGCGGGCTGGCCGTCGCTGCCATTATCGCTGCTAGGAAGGGAGAGGATCCGCAGGTCACGGATTACTACCGCATCCGTCCGCCGCTGAAACCAATCCCGTTGCTGGAGCTGGCAAGCTTCGGAGATATGGCTGCGGAATGACCGGGAGGCTTCATCCGGATCGTCACGCCGACCTTCTGGTCATCGGCGGCGGCATTCATGGCTGCTCTGCCGCGCTTCATGCGGCAATCCGCGGCATGTCGGTGATCGTGCTGGAGAAGGACTCCGTCGGGCGACATGCGTCCGGCGTCAACGCAGGCGGTGTTCGCAGGCTGGGACGCAATTACGCCGAGGTGCCGATCTCGGATTACTCGATGCAGATCTGGTATCGGATCGCGGATTTCCTCGACGACGATTGCGGGTTCCAGATCGCCCCGCAGATCAAGGTCGCGGAGAGCGATAAGGAACTTGAAACGCTGGCCCGCCGTGCTGCCGACCTGAATGCGATGGGCTTCACCCATGAAGTGATCCTGAGCCGTGATGAATTGCGTGCGCACCTGCCTGCGGTGTCCGACCATGCCGTCGGCGGTCTGGGATCGCTGACAGACGGTTTCGCGCAGCCCTACAAGACGACCTTCGCATTTCAGCGCAAGGCGCAGTCGCATGGTGTCCGGTTCCATGAGGGCTGTGGCGCAACGGAGGTTCGCCGCAAAGGTGATTGGATCGTCGACACCGCCGAAGGAACATTCCGCGCCCCCCATCTGCTGAACGCCGCTGGCGCATGGGCTGGCGCACTGGCCGAACGCCTGGGCGAACGTGCGCCGGTCGAAGGCATCGCGCCGATGATGCTCGTCACCAATCGGCTGCCGCACTTTTGCGACGCGGTGGTTGGCGCCACCCGGAGGCCACTATCCTTCAAGCAGATGCCGAACGGAACAGTGGTCATCGGCGGGGGTCGGCGAGGCCGCGCAGATGCGAACGCCAACCTGTCGGAAATCCTGTTCCGTGAATTGCGCCTGACCGCAGAAACGGCCTGCGATCTGTTTCCTATCATGCGGGGCGCGAACATCATCCGCAGCTGGTCGGGCGTTGAAGCGAGGATGCCGGACGACATTCCTGTGATCGGACCCTCGGCCCGGCACGAAGGGCTTTTCCACGCCTTTGGCTTTTCAGCACATGGTTTCCAGATGGGCCCCGGCGTGGGCGACATCATGGCAGGCCTTATAGCAACCGGAGGCACGAACGCCCCGATTGCTCCGTTTTCCATCCAGCGGTTCGCCGCATAACTTTCGAAAGGACTAATCATGATTAAGCGCCACATCCCGACGCGCATCAATCACCGTGTCGTCGAGGCGGGCGGCATCCTTCATTTTGGCGGGCTGATCGCGGACGATCTTACGCTGGATATGAAGGGTCAGACCGCTCAGATCTGCGGCAAGATCGACAAGCTGCTCGCCGAGGTCGGGTCCAGCAAGGAACAGCTCGTCACGGCAATGCTCTACATCACCGACTTTGGCCAGAAGGAAGGGATGAACGAAGCGTGGCTCGAATGGCTTCCCGCTGAACATCTGCCAACCCGTGCCACCATTGGTGTCGCTGAGCTCGGCAAAAACGTGTTGATTGAAGTGGTTGTTTCAGCCGCCCGTTGAGTAAGTTTGCGGGCACCTTGCCCGCAAACTTAGTGGGTCTTGACAACAGGCGCGTCCGAAAGCGGATCGGTGTGATGCCTATGAAGTCACGGGAGCTTTCCGCGGTCTTGTCATAGCGCGTTGCGATCCGTCGGGCGCGCGTGAACTTGTTGGAACGTCAGCAATCTCGGGCACCGTAGGCCGCCCGGTCTTCTGCGGGAGGAATGTGCGACCGCCATTAACCAATGAAAATGGTGGTCGAGCATCCCAGCTGACCACCATTCTATCGTTATGTCAGCAGCCGCATCAGCGCAGGAACGCTTAGCACGGCGGCGTAGTAGCCCATGAATTGGACGCCCGTGTTCATCCCCAAGACACGGTATAGAAGCCCGCCAACCAACCCGACGGTCAGGATGACGAAGACCGCCAGCAGGCCGCCCTCCCAAAGACCGATCACGAGCACGAGGCCGACGAAGGTGCCGATGATCGCTTCGTGGCTGATCTTGCGCGAGACGAACACCGCCGCCTGCCGCGCGTAGTTCATCGCGAAAGGATAGGCGATCAAGGATGCCAGTGCGACAGCGAGAAGTCCGTAGAGCAGGAATTCCGGCACCGACAGCAGGTTGTGCAGGTTGTTCACCTCGCCGCTTGCGGCGTCCACGGTGAAGCGGGGCGGCGCATTGAACAGCGGTGCCGCCGGACCTGCCGCGACGGGGCTGAGCGGTAGACCGAATGCGATGAGCGGGATCAGTGCCTCGGCAATGTAGGTGGATTCGGTGACGCCGTTGCGGACGGCCAGCACCGAGGTCAGGCGATGGTAGGCATGTTTCACGCGCGCGCCTACAGCCTCACCCGCGATCACGGTCACGGCGACGGGGCTGAAGACGAAGGTCGCGCTGCTGATGGCCGCTGCGATCGCAGTCGCGCGCGTCTGGAACCGGTCCAGAACGCGGAACGGGTTCGGAAAATACCCGCCCCAGCCTTTTACGTCGGGTGCCAGCGTCATTTCGCGATATTCGCTGCGGTTCATGCGCCGCGCTTCCATCGGCGATGCGGCAGAGAACAGCTCTGCGACCAGCGGTCCGATGGCGATGCCAAGGAAATAGCTGACGGCAAGTTTCACATCTTGCGTGCCGGTGAAGGCCTGCAATGCCACGATGACCAGCGTGAACGGCACGAGGCCTGCGACAGCCGACCAACGCCCAGCCGAGAAGTAAGCGATCAGCACCGCGGCGATCAAGAAGATCCACGGTGCGGCGGCGGTGATGTAGCTTCCGAACGGGGCGAGGATCACGGCGAACAGCACAGCAACAGGCACCGCGATGAAGGCGGAGATTACCGCGCCTGCCAGCATTTTTCGCAAGGCGATATGCGGAGCACCAAGGTTCCGCATCGCTGTTGCCTGTTGGAGCAGCGGGATCGCCAGCGTATCGCCGGGAATGCCCAGAAGTGCCGTGGGGACCGCATGCGTCATGTGCTTCGATACTGCCGCCGCCATCCAGAAGGTCAGGATCGCCGCAGGCGGTGCGCCCAGCATCACAACCAACAGCGTCACCGGTGCAATGGTTGCCGTCTCGTCCGTTCCGGATACGAGACCGATGGCCGAGAACAGCACTGCGCCAAGAACGCCGAAGCCCACAGCCGTGAGGATTTCGAGGAGAAGACCATCCATCCTATGCCTCCCCACCAGCCGGTGCGCGGCTTTTCCGGTTTGCGAAAACGTCGTAGAGGCCGGTTTCGTGCAGTTCCTTCACCACCTCGGGCGGTAGGTCTGCCATGTCGCCGATGGTGCCGCCCTCGGCTTCGATCTGATCGAGGACCTGTTGCTGCCACTCGGCGGTGCCTGCGCCCAGTTCTTCGGACAGGATACGCTTGGGTGCGAAAAGTCGTGCGCAGATCGCACCGCCCGTCAGGCAGCCCAGAATGCCCAGCAGCATCGCCAGCGCACGGCCGACCTGCGGCGTCACGGCTAACGGTGCGATAAATATTAGTCCGATGCCGTAGAAGACGAGGCTGACGACCCCGCCGATGATGATGGCCCGCCCAAGATGTGGGCGGGACACCACGTCGCCCCACACCTCGGCGAGCTGGCCGTCCGATGTCGATTTCATGATCTTCTCCCTTGTCCCCTCCGCAAGCTGCCCGCACCCCTCCGTGTCGGGCAGCCCTGTCGTCACTTACTTGGCACGGATCTCGGCCAGCACTTCTTCGGCGCGAGCCGAACGCACGTCGTGATCGGCGGCCAGCCGTTTGGCAACCGCGTCGATCTCGGACCCAGTGGCACCGGCACCGATGGCAATGTTACGGGCGTGCAGCGCCATGTGGCCGCGCTGGATACCCTCGGTCGCTAGCGCCCGAAGCGCCGCCATGTTCTGCGCCAGACCCACGGCGACCGTGACTTCGGCCAGCTCCAAGGCGGTGTCCACCTTCAGGACCTGCAATGCTGCCCGCGCGGCAGGGTGCGTCTTGGTCGCGCCGCCCACCAAGCCAAGGGCCATCGGCATCTCCAGCGTGCCGATCAGGCTGCCGCTGCCACTGATTTCCCATGTGCTGAGCGAGGTGTAACGCCCCGACCGCGCGGCATAGGCATGCGCGCCCGCCTCGATCGCGCGCCAGTCGTTGCCGGTGGCGACGACGACTGGATCGACGCCGTTCATGATGCCCTTGTTGTGGGTCGCAGCGCGATACGGATCGATAGTCGCAAATTCATAGGCATCGACCATGCCCTCGATCACGCGGCGCCCGTCGAAGTCCTTGGTGGCGAGCGCAGCCTCGGTCAGTTCGACCCGTGCCCGCGCGATCCGTAGATCGGCGAGGTTTGACAGGATGCGAAGGCGCACATGGCCGCCGGTGATCTTCTCGACAATCGGCGCGACGGTTTCGGCCATGGTGTTGACCGTGTTGGCCCCCATTGCATCGCGCACGTCCACCAGCAGGTGCATCACGACCATCGGCCCACGCGCCGAGGATGGGAAGACATGAACCTCGATGTCGCGGCACCCGCCGCCGAACTTCACCAGCACCGGATCCTTGTCATTCGCGGCGGCGATGATCTCGTCCCGCGCTTGCAGGATCTTCAGCCGCGCGCCATGCGGGTCCGAGATCCCGAGGATCTGCACCTGCGCCCGCATGATCGGCAGGGTCGACGAGGTTTGGAAGCCACCGCAATCCCGCACGATCCGCGCCATGAATGAGGCGGCCGCCACGACCGAAGGCTCCTCGACCGCCATCGGCACCAGATAGTCGCGGCCGTTCACGGTGAAGTTAGTGGCGACGCCTAGCGGCAGCTGGAAGGTGCCGACGACGTTCTCGATCATGCCGTTCGCCAGATCAACGGGCAGCGCGTCACCGCCGAAATTGGCCCTGCTGTCGGCATCGAGGCCCGTTGCCTCGGCCACACGGTCCAACCGCCCCGCCGGATCGAGGTTACGCATGTTTTCAAGCCGCGAGTTCACAACTCGCGGGGTGCCGATGGTCATCAGAAAATCTCCTCCGTCTGTGCAACGGTTGGCGAACCAACCCTTGCTTCAGGCACAAACTGTCATGCTATATTGGTCGCAAGCAAGGGACAGTTGCATTGATTATCACAGTGACTGTCATGGTTTTCGAAGGGGACAATCGGTGGCCAGCCGCGTAGACAAATTGGTAGAGGAGGTGATCCGGCAGGTGGCGGCGGGCGTCTATCGCAGCGGCCAGCGGCTTCCCTCGGTCCGCCAAGGCGCTTCACTTCACGGCGTGTCCAAGAACACGATGGCCGAGGCTTACGACCGGCTGGTGGTGCGCGGCGTCGTTGCTGCGCGCGCGGGCTCCGGCTTCTACGCCACCGGCGAATGGCCGACGGCGCCCGTGCCGACGACGCCGCACGTCGCCGAAGCTATCGGTATCGTTTCGCTTCTGCGCGAGCAGCTCGAGCAACATTACGAGGTTCGCGCCGGAGACGGACGCCCGCCCGCGTCGTGGATGGAGGGCTCGGAGATCCGTCGCTTCATGCGCAGTTCGCGCAGCAGCGAGGTCGAATACGGCTACGGCAGTCCTTGGGGGCTGGCCGGTCTGCGTCACTGGCTGCGAATGTCGCTGGCCGAGCGTCAAATCCCGGTGGCCGAGGACGGGATCGCCCTGACCCATGGGATCAATCACGGGCAGGACCTGATCATCCGCCATCTGCTGGAACCGGGGGATACCGTCTTTGTCGACAGCCCCGGCTATTACCCGCTGTTCGGCAAGCTCCGGCTTGCGAATATCGTGGTGGTGCCGATCCGGCGCGGGCCGGACGGTCCCGATCTTGCCGATCTGGCGGAGAAGCTGGAGCGTCACCGGCCGGAAATCTACTTCACCCAAAGCCAAGCGCATAACCCGACGGGCAGCGGCCTGTCGCCCGCGCAGGCATTCAGCATCCTGCAAATGGCCGAGCTCCATGATTTTCGCATCGTCGAGGATGACGTCTTTGCCGATATCCTTCCGCCGACGCTGCCGCGCTTGGCCGCCTTCGGCAAGCCGGAGCGGGTGATCTATCTCGGGTCTTTCTCCAAGACGCTGTCGGCTGGCCTGCGCTGTGGCTATGTCGCAGCGGCACCCGACATCGTGCGCCGGATCGTGGATATCAAGATGCTGACCACTGTCTCGACCTCGGCCCATGTGGAGCAGCTGGTTCTGGATCTGATCGAGGGTGGGCATTACCTGCGCCACCTTCGGCGGCTCCGCACCCGCATTGACGAGGCGATGAAGGAGTCGGTGGCGGCGCTTGCCAGCGTTGGCCTGAAGGTCACACCCCCGTCCATCCCCGGCTTCTATCTCTGGGTTCCGCTGCCCGAGGGGACCGACGAGGAGGCCATGGTTCGCCGCGCCGCCGCGCGCGACATCTTCATCGCGCCCTCCAGCGTCTTTCACCCCGACCGCGCCGAAATGTCGTCGGGGATGCGTATCAACGTTGCGTATGGAGCGGACCCGAGGCTGATCGAGTTTCTGAAGGAGGAGTTGGGATGATGGCGCAGGACAAGGTGAGGATCGTCGAGGTCGGGCCGCGCGACGGCTTGCAGAACGAAGCCTCGCCGCTGGGTGTTCCGGCGCGGATCGCGATGGTGGAGGGGCTGATCGCTGCGGGCCTGCGGGCGGTCGAGGTCGGCAGCTTCGTCTCACCCAAATGGGTGCCGCAGATGGTGGGATCGGACGAGGTGCTGGGCGCTTTCGCGCATCGGACGGACCTGCGGCTGCCGGTTCTGGTGCCGAACATGAAGGGGTTCGCGGCGGCACAGGCCGCCGGTGCGCGTGAGATCGCGGTGTTTGCCTCCGCCTCCGAAAGCTTTTCGCAAAAGAACATCAATTGTTCGATCGACGAGAGCCTCGACCGCTTCCGCCCCGTGATGGAAGCTGCCGTAGATGCGGGGATCGCGGTGCGCGGCTATGTCTCCTGTGCCTGGGGCTGCCCCTATGAAGGTGCGGTCGATCCTGCGGCGGTGGTAAGGGTCTCGAAAGCGCTGCATGCGATGGGTTGCTACGAGATCTCGGTCAGCGACACGATCGGCACCGGCACGCCGACTGCAGCGCGCGAGGTGATCGAAGCGGTCGCTGGATCGGTGCCGATGACGGCACTTGCCGTGCATGTCCATGACACATACGGGCAGGCGCTCGCGAATATCCTTGCGTGCCTCCAAGCCGGGGTTCGGGTTTTCGACGCATCTGTCGGCGGTCTTGGCGGGTGTCCTTATGCCGAGGGGGCAACAGGGAACGTCGCGACCGAGGATCTTGTCTTCATGCTCGACGGCATGGGGATACACACGGGCGTCGATCTGCGCCGCCTCTGCACAGTCGCTCTGGACGTTTCGGGCACGCTGGGCAGACCGCCTTCGTCCCATGTGGCACGGGTCTTTGCACAGAACGGCGGCGAGGGCTTTCCGTTCGATACGCGGTTGACCTGACTCATGTGGCGGGCACGTGTATTGTGGCTCGGTCCGCCCCGCTCGAGGTCTAAGCTGTCGCGATCCGCATGAGTTTTCACATGGGTCCGAACTTCGAACAATCAGCTCCCGTGTGGCTCTCTTGAACGAGCGCACATGCAAAAGCGCCATTGCGGTGAAGGGCTTGTGATCGCCGGTCATTTGCGTGACCGGCCGACGATCAGTGCGTCAGGATTTTCGCACGTCCTTCTCGCACCCCGATGTGGGGTGCCTGTGTCGGCTCACCATCACAACAGCATTCGGAATTTGATTTTTCTCAAGAGATTGATAATAAATAAGAATCATTGACCGTCCGAGCTCTCATCAGCCAGTGTTCCTATATTGTTCCGCATCCAGTCTATCGGCGGCGGGCATCCCACCCGCCGCGAACGGGCCTCCCGTTCCGGCCAGAGAAGGAACGCGCCCATGAACCCGACCCGAGCCAGGCTCCTCAATTCCAGCCGCCTGCACTGGACCCATCTTGCCCTACGCGCCCTGCTGCAGGTTGCGCTCAGCCGCCGCAATTTCCTCGAGGCGCTGACAAAGCCGCGTGAGGTTGATCTCGACCTCGATCCCGAAGCAAAGCCCGATGAGGTTGACGGGGCTGACGCGCAGGACCTCATCGACAGTGAGATCGCCGAGGCAACGCGCAAGGCCTTCGAGCGCTACGGCACCGGCCCTGTGCACCCCGCCGCCTTCGGCGCATCGGACAACTTCTATCTCGCTGCGGATCAGGCCTTCATGCTTTTGCGGCTCTGCCGTGCCATACGCACCGAGGACCGGCTTAAAACGATTGCGGCGCCGAACGCGCTGACGATCGTCGAAGGCAAGGTGGATGAGCATCACCTGCCATGGTCGTTCGTGTCCGCCTTCCTGCCCGGATGGCGCTGCACGCAGCGTTACGTGAATGAACCCGAGCGGATCTTCGTCGCGGATATGGTCCAGGTTGGATCGAAACATCCGAGGTATTCGATGACATCGATCCTCGGAATGCGCAATCCGATCCTCCTATCGATGGAGGAACATGACGAGGTGCCGGAGCCGATCGCCAGTGCGACGACGCTGCGACTGAAGCTCGTGCCGCCGGACCGGACACTGCTCATATGGATGATCGCGATCCGCCATCCCGACACCCCACGCGCCGAGCTCGACCGGCTGCGGCGCCGCCTGCCGTCGAAGAAAGCGCTCAGCGAGATGCGCGAGGACATGCTGCTGGCGGCGTTCCGGGCACCGACGGCGCGAGATACGGTGCGCGCTTTGAACGCGGCGGCAAAGCCTCTGCCAGCGCCTTCTGACACCGGCCTCCGTCTGGCCGACCTCGTCGGCTATGGCACCGCCAAGACGACCGCGCTGCAGATCGTCGAGGACTTGCTGGCCTGGAAGCGCGGCGAGCTGCCGTGGAGCGATGTGTGTCGCGGGCTTTTGCTCTACGGGCCACCCGGCACCGGCAAGACAGAGCTGGCACGAGCCATGGCGCGCGAGCCCGGCATCAACTTCGTCGCCGGCAACCACACGACCTGGCAAGCGGCGGGGCATCTGGGCGAAGCCCTGAAGGCAATGGATCGGACCTTCCTCGAGGCGCGGGCAAGGACGCCCTGCATCCTCTGGATCGACGAGATCGACAGCTTCGGCAGCCGAACCGCCAGCAGCACGCAGAACCGCAGCTACGACACCAAGTTCATCAACGGCCTCCTGGCGCATCTCGACGGCATCACCGAGCGTGACGGCGTCGTCATCCTCGGGGCCTGCAATCATCCCCAGATGCTCGACGAGGCGATCAAGCGGGCAGGGCGGTTCGATCATCACGCCTATATCGGGCTGCCGGACCGCGATGACCTTGCCGTGATCCTGCGCCAGCATCTGGGCGAGGACCTGCCGGAGGCCGACCTCAAGCGTCTGGCCGTGCGCGCCAATGGTCGGTCAGGTGCGGACTGTGCCGGGGCCATTCGGGTCGCACGCAGCAACGCCCGCGGCAAGCGGCGGCCGCTCGAGGAGCGCGACCTCGAAGCCGCGCTCGGCGGCACGGGGGCGCGGCTCACGGAGGAGCAGATTGCCATGACCGCCTATCACGAGGCGGGCCACGCCATCGTCGCCACCGCGCTGAGCCTTGGTGTGCCGTCATCACTGCGGATCGACGATAATGGCGGGCTGTTCTCCATCACTGACGAGGTGCATCCGCACACGCCCGAGGACTACCACCGCTTCCGCGCCGTCGATCTTGCGGGCCGGGCGGCAGAGCGGCTGGCCTTCGGCCGGGTCGGCTTCGGTGCCGGCGGCGAAGCGGGCAGCGATCTGGCAAAGGCGACCCTGCGGGCGCTGCGCGAGGAGCTGAGCTACGGCACAGGCTCGAACGGGAACCTTTACTTCTGCGAGCATGTCGACACCCATATGCTGCTCGGCCTGCCGCAGACCATGCGGGACCATGTGCAGCGGCGCGTCGACGAGGCGCTGACCTTTGCCACCGAGATCCTCGAGGCCAACCGCGCACATCTGGACTCGCTGGCGGCGAACCTCATCGCCTACCGCATCGTCGCCGATGAGGAGCTGCACATCTTCCTCGATCCTGTCGTCTTTCCCGGGGAGGTGCCGCAATGACCCTCCCGGAATTCTTCGCCGCCACCGCCTTTGCTGGCGTCGTCTTCCCCGCCATCGCGACCGCGACCGCCCTGTCATACCACGGCACCTCGGCATGGCTGGTGCGCAGGCGGCGCCGCAGGTGGACGGACGGGAAGGAAGAGCCGCTCTTCGGCTGGGACGACAGCCGCCTGCCATGGCCGACCCCGGACGATCTGCGTGCCTTTTATCTCACCGGCGCGGGCGGCATCGTCATGGATGGCATGCCGGAGGAGATCACCGTCACCGCAGATGGGCGCCGCGGCGCGCCCATTCCCTACCGCCGCGCTGATGTCGCGGATCGCATTCGGCGGCGAGAGCAAAGCTCGCCGAATTTCTACATCGTGGGTGAGGC
>JARWBI010000011.1 GCA_029846755.1 Falsirhodobacter flavus
ATGCGTATTCGTCAAAACAGATGGCGAGGCGCAGCCCATCGGCGGATGCGGGCAAAGACCCGTGACGCCCCTCACCACATAGGAGGCTGGATTTGGCAAGAAAGGTCAAAAAACACGCGGTCAAGACGCATGATGTCTATGCCGCTTGGACGGACGGGGAAGGCATTCCTCGAAATCTGCTGGTTGGTCTGCGGTCCTTCACGGACGGCAACGAAAGCATCGAAATTCTGTTCAAAGACTTTCCGAAGCAAACCGCGACCATCACCGCGATCCCCCTGACCGCGACAAGAGGCGGTCAGGGCGAGGCACCTTCTGATGCAAGCTAATATCACCGTCGATCAGGTCTTTGCCGAGAACATGAAGTTTGCGGCCGAGGAACGCTGCCTGCCTTGGGAAGAAACCCGCGACGGCGTGACAGTTGTCGTGGAGCCGAAGCTGCATTTCGAAAGCGACATGACCGTATGGCACCTGTCCCGTCATGCCTTTGCCCATTACCGCCATTGGAAACGCGACGGGGCCAACGTCAGCTTCTTCGAACACGGTCACAAGACCGGCGATCAGGTCATGATGGACGCCCGCTGCACCATCATCCGCGAAATCGAGACCGGAGAATGGGCATGACGAGCCGCAATCGGGCCTTGCTGGACAGCTTCGGATTCATTGCAGGCGACCGTGACCCTGCCATGAACACCAACTTCGCAGGCCGTTACATGGTCTGCGAACCCTATGAGCGCGGCCACGGCCAGCCGGACGGACGCGGCGGCATCTGGTGCGTCGTGGGTGACGATCTGGACATGCTGATGACCGAAGCCGTCGAGTTTTTCGAATTGGAAAGCGTCGAGCCTGCAAAAGCCGATGCGGAAGGAACCCCCCTATGACCATTCTAGCAAACACCAAGGCATTTCTGGCCGAGTTCGAAAACGGCGTGCTGACGATCACGCGCCGGTCGAATGGGCTGCACATCGCATTTCAAGGGCAGAAGGTGGCGGGTGAGCTACTCCCCGCACCTTGGACAGTTTTCAGGGATCTTTAACAGGGTGCTGAAGAAGGTCGGCATAAGGAACGGTTTTCCCCGACGCGGATGCTAGGTGGGCCTGGATCATGCGCAGTCAGACCTGACTGCGGCTCCCCCGGTCAGGTCGCCAGCAGTTTCGGTAGTCTCGCGAGGTTGCACGCCGCCATTGTCAGCGTGAAGCGGGCGCGCACGCGCTCGATGCCGCGATACAGGGTCTGCGCCATGCCGCCGACGGTTTTGACCCAGCCGAATGGTTCCTCGATCTTCTTCCGGCGCCGCTGTGATTTGGCGTAGCCGGAGTGCCGGGTGGTTCTGCCGTCGATGGCGGAGTGTCGGGACTTCTGGGCGACGTGTGGCGTGACCACCATTTGGCGCAGCTCGGCGACGAAGTCGGCGCTGTCGTAGCCGCGGTCTGCGGCCAAGGTCAGGCGCCGGGTCGATCCGGGTGAATGGCGATGGAGCATGTCGATGGCGGCACGGCGCTCGGCGTGCCCGTCAGCTTGCGTCAGTTCCGCCTGCACGATCAGGCCGGAGCGGTTCTCCATCAAACTATGTCCCATGAAGCACAACATGGCCCCGGTGCCAGGTGACTTCTTGAAGAGCCGGGCCTCTGGATCGGTCCGCGACGCGTGGGTCGCATTCGACCGCCGTTCACCACGGAAATCGACTTCGGCGTTGCGGTTGCGGCGTGTGGGGCGGGTCATCGGGTTAGGCTCGGCGATGGATTGGTCAGAGGAAGATGTGGATGTCGCATTGGTATCTGGCGGATCGTCCGGATCGTCGTCCCCGTCGGAGATCGACTTTTCCTTCGGCTGGAAGCTCTTCATTGACGCCCAGGCCTTTACCAGGGTGCCGTCTACCGAGAAATGATCGCCCGACAGCAGTGGTGCCACCCCGCGATGCGCCAGAATGGCGGCCATGATCTTGCGGGACATGTTCGTCGTCAGCAGACGGTCACGATTCTTCGTGAACACCGTGGGGACCCAGACCGCGTCGTCGATCCCGAGGCCCACGAACCAGCGGAACAGCAGGTTATAGTCCATCTGCTCCATGAGCTGCCGCTCGGACCGGATCGAGTAGAGGATCTGCAGCAGGCTGGCCCGGATCAAGCGTTCCGGCGCGATGGAGGGGCGGCCCTCTCCGGCGTAGAGCCGGTCGAACTCGGCATCCAATGAGCGCAGCGCATCGTTGACGACGGCCCTGATCTTGCGCAGCGGATGCCGCGCCGGGATGCGCTCCTCGAGATCGACGTAGCTGAACAACGATCCCGTCACATTGTCCGATCCACGCATCGACACCTCCATCCCCGCAGTGGTCACCGTGAATCATGTTCTGCGAGGCGCGTCGAGGCAGGAGTTTTTCAGCAGCCTGTTAAGCTACCGCCTGCGCGTGCTGATCGGTTTCGATGCTGTTGAAGTAGACCACGGCAGGCGGCTGCCCGCCATGGGCAGTGTGTGGCCGCCGATGGTTGTAGAATGTGATCCAAGACCCGATGGCAGCCTTTGCCTGCGACCCGGTCTCCCAGGCGTGCAGGTAGACGCATTCGTATTTCAGGGACCGCCATAAGCGCTCGATAAAGACGTTGTCGATGCACCGCCCCTTGCCGTCCATCGAGATGCGGGTGCCGACGCGCTTCAGGCGGTCAGTCCAGGCGAAGGACGTGAACTGGCTACCCTGATCAGTATTCATAATCCCGGGCGCGCCGAACCGGTGGATGGCCTCGTTCAGTGCCTCGACGCAGAAGTCCGCCTCCAGCGTGTTCGATATGCGCCAGGCCAGAACCTTGCGCGTGAACCAGTCCATGATGGCGACCAGATACAGGAACCCCCGCCGCATCGGCAGATAGGTGATGTCGGCGCACCAAGCCTGGCCGGGGCGATCCACGCGCAGTCCGCCCAGCAGATAGGGATAGGTCTTGTGGCCCTTTCTAGGCTTGCTGGTGTTGGGCTTCTGATAGATCGGCATCAAGCGCATGAGCCGCATCAGCCGCCGGATGCGCTTCTGGTTTACACCGTGGCCCTCGTTCTGCAGATGCCAGGTCATTTGCCGGACGCCGTAAAAGGGGGTGTCCAGGAACTGCCGGTCGATCAGCTGCATCAGCCCAAGGTTCTGTTCCGTCTCACCAGCCGGTTCGTGGTAGAACGACGAGCGCGAGATCGACAGCAGGCGGCACTGCGCCCCGATCGATAGCGCAGGGTGATCTCGCTCGATCATCCCGCGCCTCATCTGCCGGTCCACGGCTTGAGCTTTCGCGACAAAAAATCGTTGGCGACGGCCAGCTCTCCGATCTTGGCATGCAATGACCGGACCGTTTCCTCGTCCACCTCCGCGGGCTTTCGGTTGCCCCGCTCGAAGATGTCCGCTGCCCCGTCGAGCAGCGATTTCTTCCACTGATGGATCATCGTCGGATGCACGCCGTATTCGGCCGCCAGTTCCGACACCGTGCGCTCGCCCTTCAATGCTTCCAGCGCCACGCGGGCCTTGAAGCCTGCATCATGGTTCCTGCGCTTCTTCATGTTCTGATCTCCTCGTCCTGAGAGACCAGCAAACGTCAGATCGTAGCTTCCGTCACTGTCCGATTTCTGGGGAGTAGCTCAGGGCGAGTTCCGCGACTGCCTGAGAACCCATCACGCCGATACCGTCTGCGAAACCTATGCTCGGATTTGGGGCTTTGGTCGCGGCTGGTTGCCCTGTCTCTACAAGCCGGGACACATCCCTGCCCCGCCAGTCCCGAAACCGCAGGAGCGCGACTGGTCTGCCTATATCGGGCTGGAGGTTGCCCCTTGCCGTGAAATCGGTTTCGGCAAACCGCGCCAGTCGGAAGTCTGCCTGCCCTGTGAAGCCGAGTTTTTCACGATCTACGGGCGTGAAGCATCCGGCATGGCGGTGGCGCTGGAAGACGAGAAGGCCGCCGATGACATCGCCGCGATGCTGTCCGGTTGCATCGAGGCGTCAGGGCTGAAGGTCTGCTACTTCGACGGCCGTGATTTTGCCCCGTCGCAGCGATACGGCACCATTTCGGATATGTGCGACCGCATGGCCGAGCGGATCGCGGAAGACATGCCGGATACAGATGACCTTGAGGTGTTTGCCGCAGCGATGGAGGCTCACCCGCTCGATCCCTACCGTGAAGCCTTTGCCGATGCTTGCCATCACAACGGTCGCGATGAACTTCGGGGGCGTGCTGACATGGCCCTGCAGAACGACCTTTTTGAAATCGACAAGGGCCAGCATGGCGCCGAATGGGTCACGGGCAACTGGCAATGCCGGAACTTTAACGGCTGGTTCCAGCAACGCGAGGGGGGAGAAGGCCCGTGGCAATTCGTGGTCTATGCCTTCGGCGTCACAGATTGCACCATTTACCGGCTGAACAAGGCCGGTGGGATGTATCAGGAGCGTGTCCCCATCGACGAGCAGGACCGCATCACCGTGGGGAGGCGCAAATATGGCCGCGAACACTGGACGCACTGACATGAAAACCCCCATCACCACGCGGGCTGAAGGCGAAGTGTTCCTGCAATCACTTCACGAGAGCGGCCAGCTTTTCCACCTTGAGGATGATCCGGCCAGCATCATCGACGGCGACGGCAATCCCTTGTTCACAGAAATACAGGTCGGACAGCTACGGGCGCGGATCGAGGAACTGTATGATCTGGATTGGGGGGAGCTGATCTGCCCGATCGGCTACATCGTCCAAGTCCTGTGGAGCCGTAACGACAAGGTGGCGCGGTCATGACACCTGCAGAAATGCGCCGGAAGATCCGTGAAGCGATCGATGCGGCGTGGCCCGCTGGTATGTCGCTCGATGCCGAGCAGTTTCAGCGCGAGATTGATAGCCGCCTTGATGCCATCGCGGTTGCCTTCATGGCGACGCGGCCTGACCTTGCGTCCAAGAGCCTCGATGACTGGTTGGCCGAGCATCATGACCGTCTTAGCAATGACGAACGGCGGGCGGCGCTCTGTTTGCTCGATGCCTATTCGCCGGTGTGACGATGCAGGACATGGCCCGATACATTCTCCGGTGGGGCAACCCGACTGTCCCGCCGCCCGGACCTCACGTCCTGATCGCCCAACTGGTGCCGCGCGGTGATCCATGCCCGAAAGCGGTCATGGACCAATGGGTGGCGGGCGCAGGATACGTCATTTCTTGGGAATTGGTCACGCCGCAGCCGGTCAAGCGATGGAGCAAGGAGGCGAAGGCGAAAGTCCGCGAGGCAAACCTTCGCCGCCGCATGGAGAAGAAATATCCGCTTTTTGCCGAGCGGTTCATTTTCGAGGAACTGACCCGCCGCAGGGCCTACTACGCGGGCGAAGATCGCGAAGGCCGGACATAGCCCGCGCCCTCATAAGTCCGCGAGGTATAAATGCTACGCCCCGCAGATCATGACGAAATCTACTGCATACCTGAGATCGAAAGGAGCATGGCTGGTATCAAGGTGATGTCTGCCATGCGCTTTTCCGTGCAAGGCGGGCCGTGCCACACCTTTCGCCCGCACATGAAAAGCCCGAAATGATGCATTGCGTGGAGATCCCGAAAGCGTTTCGGGATCGGGCCAATTCTGCGGTCAGCCCAGGGGATCGACACGGGCCTGTGGCCCGCGCTCACCCCTGCCCTGCGGTTTTTCCTGTTTGGTATTTCCGCCCAACATCCCTGATCGGGCCGGTCAATCGGCAAGCGCCGCGCTTTGGCGCGTCGGTTCCAACGGGGGCCGTGTCCTCGCTCGTGCCTCGCTGCGGGCCGCACCACCCCCCGTTTCCACCCGATTGACAGTCCCGATCAGGGCCGTGGGTCGGGCTTCGCCCTCTCCACTCTGTTCAGCCGAATACATGCGTATTCGTCAAAACAGATGGCGAGGCGCAGCCCATCGGCGGATGCGGGCAAAGACCCGTGACGCCCCTCACCATAAGGACGCCACAAATGGCTGCTGCTAAATTCGACGTTCAGACCGAAGTCACGAAATCCATCATCGCCGCAATCGAGGCAGGATGCCCCCCGTGGCGCAAGCCTTGGACTGGCGACAAGGGTGGCGCAGCAATGCCCCTTCGGTCTAATGGCGAACCCTACCGCGGAATCAACGTCATCTTGCTTTGGTGCCGTGCCGCTGAAATGGGCTATACCTCGGCCCATTGGTTCACCTTCAATCAGGCGAAGGACATGGGCGCATTCGTCAAGAAGGGCGAGAAATGCGTGACCGTTGTCAAATATGGCACCGTCGAGAAGGAAACCGACGAAGGCAAAGAAAGGCGGTTCAGCTACGCAAAGGCATACCGCGTCTTCAATGCCGACCAGATCGAGGGCTTGCCCGCAGAGTTTTACGGACAGCCGTCAGAGGCGCCGCGCGACCTTGGCACCGAAGCAACCCCCGAACTGGACGCCTTTTTCGCAGCGACCGGAGCGAAGATCGCCCAGAACCCCGACGATCCCCGCGCCTACTATGCCCCCGCCACCGACAGCATCAACATGCCCATGATCGGCACATTCGAAAGCGCATCCCGATTTTATGGAGTGCTGGGCCATGAACTTTGTCACTGGACCGGCGCGCAGTCTCGCCTTGATAGGTTTAGCCAAGCGCGGACGAAAAATACTTATGGATTCGAGGAACTTGTGGCCGAAATTGGCTCGGCCATGGTTTCGGTCCAGCTTGGCGTTGAGCCGGATTTTGAACAAAGCGCCGCCTATGTCAAGCTTTGGCTGGAAGCGATCAAGGGCGACAAGGGGCTGATCTTCAAAGCCGCGACCGAAGCACAGAAGGCAGCGGATTTTATCTTCGAGGCCGCAAGCCGGAAGGAGGAAAAGCTGGCCGCATAAACCAAGCGCGGATGATAACAGGGCGGCGGGGCTGAAAAGTCCCGCCGTCCGTCATTCTCGTCATCCGGCAGAAACACGGTGGTTTCTGCATCGATCTCCGAAGCGGACGGCTGGCGGGGGAGTGCAAATCAGGCCCCCTGCCCTACTGTCACTTGTCAAATACCGGCAAATTTTTTTGTTAGGACTTCGGATACGTAACCGCCGATTGCCGTGGCGATGACGGTTGAAGCTGGTTGAAGCTGATGGGGATCTTGCTTCTGTATGATGCGTTCAACGATATCGTCGGGGAGAGTTATCGATATCTCAAACAACTGGGGATCGTGAGGTCTAAAGGGCTTGGGCTTCCCACCAGTTTCAAGGAACTGCTGTCTTACGGCATTGCCTATATTGCGGCGCGCTCCCGTTTTGGCGTTCTTTTCCATACCGGAGAGAACTGTTTCAACTTTATCGACGAGCTGCTTCTCCATTTGTAGAGCGAGCCAGAACCTCTTGCCACCCGAAGATGTGGAAGCGGCCGGGGATTTTTTTGGCTTTTTCTCCTTCGCGGCCGAAGGGGATTGCCCAGCTTGTGGCCGTGCAGCTTCATTGATCGAGGGAGGCGTTGCCTGCGTATCTGGCAGCGTGCTGACGGCAATACCATGCTGTTCGTCAGCAGCTACAACCCCGGCCAGCTCAGCGGGACGCCCTTCGCCTCTGTGGTTGAGGCTGGGGATGCGGCGTTTGTTCAACCCAGTCTGAGTGCCCTTCCCGATCATGCTACGTCCTCCGCGCCAGTCGATGAGCCAATCACGCGGTCGCACTCGCTCAAAAGCGCCTTACAATCGGCCAGAGCATCCCCCATACGGTTGAGAGCCATTTTGTCGAGGCCCTTGGCGTCTGCATTGGCCTCGATCACTTTGTTAAGAAGTCCCTTCATAACGAGGTCAGAAAAGATCGCGGTGTCCTTGATTTCGGTGTCCATGCAAGGATGCTGGCTTTTGGCCGCATCTTTATAGTCCCTTGCAGCCACGGTCATCTTGCCCTCTGGCTTCATCATGGTGAAGACGACACGAGCCTGCCCGATTTCTCCAGTTTTGCCGAGTTCTTGGATGACATTCAAAGCGGGTGCCAACTCGGTCAGCTCAGTAGCGGCAGGCTTGAAGGGAAGGATTGTTAGTTCGGCATACCTCAATGCTTGCCGGTTGAAAGGATGGTCGGCCCCCGACAGGTTCAGAAGCGCGTAATCGAATTTGCCGGACTCATCCGCATCCATCAGGGCTTGCTCGAAATTGGCGATCTTGGTGCCTTCGAAGTCATAGTAAGCGACTTCAAGGTTTTCATCCCAAGCGTCAATCTCTGATGAGTATGTTTTATACATCGCAAAATTTTGCTGTGGATCGGAATCAATCAACAATGCAGTTTTACCGTCGGCCGAAATGGCATTGGCAAGCATCATAAGAGCCGTTGATTTTCCGGTCCCGCCCTTATGGCTATATGCTGCAATAACTTTCATGGGGCTGCTCCTGTTTTCAATAAGGTAAAACGGAAAGTCCATGTAGGCAAGTGGGTATGTGGGTATGTTGTGATGTGCTCCTGTAGTAATGGGGACTTGTTGACCTGTGGTCCTGTGACGATGTTGACGTGTGTAGCTGTTGGGGTGTGGATCTGTGTATATGTAGACGTGTGGTGATGTAGGCGTGTTGTTATGTTGAATTGTGGCTAGGTTGGTATGTGGTGATGTTAACGTGTGGTGTTGTGGGTGTGTAGATATGTGGCTGTGTGGTGGTGAGGATGTGTAGGGATGTAGGGGTGAGGTTATATAGGTTTGGGGATATGTGGACGTGTGGCTATGTTGTCGGGTGGTGCTGTTGACGTGTGGTGATGTTGATATGTTGATATGTGGAGATGTGGACGTGTGGTGCTGTGCCCGAGTATAGATGTGGCGGTGTAGTTATGTGGGCTTGTGGGTTGGGCCGGGTTTCCGCAGCAGACTGGCACGGGAATGTTTGAAAAGGTTCGAAACAGTTCGGTCCGTGAGGGCGCATATGCATAGCGCCCCCAGAATGGCACTCTGACGCCCTCCTAAGGGTTCGCCGCTACCCTTACCGCCTGAACGGTCCTTGCGGCCTCTACGGGGAAAATTTGGGCCATGTAGCGCGAGTAGTTGGCGTAAGAGATTGTGGCCGCGTTCAAACCGTCGCCTTGATAGTATGAGCGTCCGTTCGCGAGAGGGAAGCCCGCCCAGACCTTCGCAAGTTCCACTTTGAAGGTGTCGAGGCTCATGCTGCCGTCTTTCAAGGCCAGATAACCGGCGTCGATGATGAGGATGTTTGCGAAGGCGTCCTGGATCTTGGGGCTGAACACCGTATCGATGCTTAGGCCGGTTCTGGCGATAAGGCGGTTTAGGGTCGAGGGGATGATCTGGTATCGCCCGATCGCATGTTGCCGGCCGGGAGTGTCGCGGGTCCATTGCTGGATTTCACGCAGGGTCATTGTTGATGCGGGTTTCGGAGGCGGGATTCGACCCGACAGGTTGTAGGCGTCGTAACCGTGCTGGCGGCTTTCGGCGTGGAAGATGACAGCCCGCACCTTTTCCAGTTCGTCGTTTCCTGCGGGCATCACGAAGGGGGCGCGGCGGGCACTGGATTGAGGCTGGCTGCGGGGCGTCAGGTCGAAGGATGACTTCACCTCGACACCATGGAAGGACGATCCAGGCTGCGCGTCACTGGACGGGGCAGGGCGGGCCTCGAAGGACGATCCCGAAGACCACGACGACGCTGACGACGACCAGCTATCGGCCGCGGCGGGCAGGGCGAGGAAGGCGAGGGCCAAGGAGGCTGCAACCCCTCTGGCGAGAGGTCGCAGCCACGCCTTTTTTTGGTCGGGCGCATGGGCGCCCGACGCGAAGGCGAGGGGAATGGAGGCTTCGCCCCCGTCTGCGAGGGGACGAAGCCAAGCCTCTTGGTGGTCGGTCCGAAGGTGGACCTCCTTAGATTTCAGACACACCTGACGCAGCTCGCTGCAAACGCCGTTTAAAGCATTGTAAACAATGCTTTTTCGGTCGTTAAAGATGGTAAATCGTCTACCGGAGCAAAATATACGTGTTTTCCATGACTTACGAGGTCCGTGGCACGCCGTGCCACGAGCGTGGCACGGCGTGCCACGGCCATTCAGGCGCAATTCGAGGGTGATTTCGGTCATCTGTCCCATGATCTTTACCTCTCTTTTTCGGTTTCGCGATGGATGGCCGGATCGGCAATTTGCCTCTCCGCTTCTTTGTCGGGTTGCTTCTGGCCGCTGTGGTTGTGGATGAGACGTTCAAGCATTTGCGCCTCCTTGCCGTGGTCGTATTCCGGCACTTCGATGCCCTCTCTGGCCCGCCACGAAATGAGGGTGCCGCGAAGTTCCATGATGATCGGGAGTGCCTTGTCCATAAGCCGCTCGGCATGGTCAGCGCCGTTGGCTGTCGCCAAGATGAGGACCTGCCGGAAGACGTGCAGTTCCCGCACGATCTGACCGAGCATCATCACCTCGTTCCGTGTGGCGAGGCGGTGCTGTTCCAGAAATTGCTCGTAGCGTTTATCGAGGCGATCGAGCTGCGTTTTCAGTTCGATGTTCACGGACGCCAGCACTTCATGTTGGTTCTGAAGATGCTGAATACCTGCTTCAAGATGGTCCGAGTTCGGCAGTTCTCCGGGAGGGCATTGGGCGACGGTCAGCGCCTTGGCGCGTTCGCCGAGGACGAAGCGGAATTTGTTATCGATATTCTCTTTTCTCACCGGATCGGACCTTCCTTGACCTTCTGCATCTGCTCGATTTCCTTCAGCGCACCCGCGATGTCGGGCGCATCACGTTCCTTGAGGGCTTGCCGTTCTTTGCTCGCCTGACGGTCCAGAATGGTGTCCAGATCCTTGAACGTGCGTTCGGGCAGGATGGAATCCGATTGCTTCTGGCCGTCCTTGTCGGCCTCCATCGCCTTTAGGGCGGCGGCATCGTCACGCTGCTTCTGGGCGTAGGCGTCGAGTGCGGCGGGCCTGTCGCCCGTGTTTTTCTCGATCGTGTCAGCAAGTTTTTTGGGATCGGTCGTCACCAAAGTCACGCTGTCACGCGCGCGGCTGATGTTCACATAGAAGGCTTTCTGCGTCGAAAGCGTCTCTGTGGCGCTCATTCCAACGATGATCCGGTCCACTGTTGCCCCCTGAAAATCGTGGGCCGTGGCCGAATATGCGTGGTCCAAACCCCGCGCTGCCATGCTGTCAGAGGGCAGGGTAGCCGTCTTTCCGTCCGCAAATCTGACCCGAATGTTGCTCTGGTCGATGGTCTCAATGGTGCCTTTCGCCCCATTGGTCACGCCCGATTGTCTGTCAGTGATGGCAAATTTCACCTTGTCACCCGCCGCGAAGTCCCGCTCCTTGCGCTCATAGGCTACGAGGGCAGGGGGGGCCGACAGGTCTTTCGCAAGGCTGATACGCGCGGTATCTCCCCCCTTCTCGGGGCGCAAAACGAGGCTATGGGAGCGTTCGCTTTTGTCTTCGACAACGTAGACTTCGCCCTTTTTCAGCCCCTCTGACTTGTAGCCACGTAGGGGCACAACGACATCGCCCACCTTGTAACTGGCCGCGTCCTTGGCCTCTGCGACGGTCAAGTTTAGGGGATGCAGCACGGATTGCTTGACGTCATCGGCGCCAATCAATCGTTCGTTTTTAAGCGTTTCTCGAATCTCCGCATTGACCTTTTCGCGTACATCGTTCGTCAAAACGACAATTCCGGTTTGCGCTCTTTCATTCGATCTGAGGGCGAGCCACGTTTCTGCGATTGCCGAAGGCAGAAGCTGATTGGTATTCGGCGTCTTAATTCTGCCGATATTATTAAAGGCCTCTTTCACTTCGCCTTTGATAGCATAATATACAGCGGCCCTTGCACTGTCGTCCCGTTGGCGCTGGATGTCGGTCATGATGGCCGTAGGCATTCCAACCCTCTGTAGCTGATCGAAGGGCGTCCCTGCGCTGACGGCATCGAGCTGCTTGACGTCACCGACAAGGATGACGCGGGCATAGTTCGCGCGGTTGAATGCCGACATCAGATCGCGCATGTCGGCGGTGCTGACCATCGAGGCTTCATCGATGACGAGGATCGATTTGCTCTTGTCCCCGAGCTTATCGTTGGCCGCGTTGATCTTCAGCATGGCCGTGGTGGTGGGGTTGGATATTGCGCTGTTCAGCTCGCTAACCGCTTTAATGGTCGCTGCGGCACCTTCGACTGCGTATCCGGCTTTTTCGGCATAGCTGCGCAGGACCGAGAGCATGTAGGTCTTGCCCGTGCCCGCGTAACCTTGGACGCCTTTATACCGTCCGGTGCCAGTCAGGCCGTTGACGATGGCATCCTTTTGCCCTTGGGTCAGGGTCGTTTTGTCCAGATCGTTTTTCAGGCGGGTTTCGCCTGTCTTGATCTGTTTGCCCGCTCCGTTGACATAGGGGGGCAGGGCAGGGGGGCGTTCCCCGCGCGCATCGCGCCACTCCTGCAGCACACGGCGTTCTGCGGCCAGCGTAGCATCGTCAGTAAAGAGCTTGACGGTGGTGCGTTCCTGGAACGTCCTGTCTTCGGGGTCGGCCTTGGTCACTTGCCAACTGTTGCGCCGTGTATCGATCTGCTGACCGGCCTTGTCGGTGACGGTGACAGCCTGATCGCCGGTGCGGGACAGATAGACGCTATCGCCTTTCTGGACCTCAGCCGCCTCGATAGCGCGTTTCATGTCCACGCCCCAGATTGTGTGTTCGCTACCGGCCGTCTGAACGGTCACATAGTAGCTTTCCTTGTTCTTCGGATCGTTCTGGTAGGGGGCAGGGCCGAAGTCCTTCAGGGTGCCGCCTTTGGTCCCGCCTTTTTCCTGAACCTCTTTCCATTCATGGACATGCACGGACACGAGGCGACCGCTGGCCTCGGCGGCTTTCATCGCCCCTTCGATATGCTCGATGCTGGCACCCTTGGTCGTGTTCAGGGCCGTTTTCAGCACATCGGCCTCGGAATAGACCGCCGCCCGCTCACTGATATGCTGAATGGCGAACTCTACCGCCTTCGCGCCAATCTGCTGCGGCGTGTCGGGCAGGGTGGGTTCTCTGGACGCGCCGGGAAGTTGCAGCGCCTTTGCCAACCCCGCGTCGTCGCGGACCTTTTGAAGCTGATCCAGCGAGAAACCGAAGGTCTGCGCCTCTTTGGCCCATGCGTCTTTCAATTCGTCGCGTTCGATGCCGCTGGACTTGCTGCGCCGTGTGGCGAGGGCGGCGAGGGCGCTGCTGACGGCGCTCCTGTCGCCGCCGCGTTCGTCCAGTGCGGCTTCGATCTCCTGCCGCCGCTTCGAGAAGCCGTCCATCAGCTCCTTCGGCACGCCGCGGATTTCCGTGATCCCGTCCTTGCCGGTGCGATCGACCTCATAGCCGATCTTTTCGAGGTTCTGGGCCAGCTCGTTGCGATAGACCGCGCCGATCAGCATCTTGTTGCGATAGATCTGTTCGTTGGAAAGCGCGGTCCATTTTCCGTCTTCGCTCAGCACCATGTTCTGAATGACTGCATGGGTATGAAGCTGCGGATCGAGGGCGCGGGACGTATCGTGCCGGAACAGGCCCGCGATCATCTTGCCGGACACTTGCTGCATTTCACCATCGACCTCGCGGCGCGTGGTGACATAGCGATCTTCGACAAAGCCCATCGCGGATTTGACAGCGGCATCGTGGGCGGCGGTCACGCGCTCGTCGCCCACAACAAGCGCCATGACCGAGACGGATTTGTTGGCAGAGAAGGTCAGATCGAGGCCGGGGCGATGCTGCCGCTCACCATCGACTATGCGACCGAGCGTCTGGCCTTCTTTCCATTCCCCATCCTTATCCTTTTCCGTGGGGGGCGCGTGGCCCTCCAGCATGTCGGAAAAGGTCTTGTCATCGATCCGGTCGGCAAACTCGGACTGGCCCGCCTCGACCAGATGTTCCGCGCCCTTTCCAAACCAGCTTGCCGCTGCTTCGGCCTCGGGGCTGCCGGCAATATAGTAGCCTTCAGCCTTATAGTAGCCGCTGGCGGCGGCACCGGCGCTGACATTGCTGGCCGACATCATACCAGATCACCGCCGTCGCGCTGGAGGGCCGCGTGCGGGTCTGTCGCGTCGGTATCAGCCTCATCGGAGGGCGCGGGCGCAGGCGGTGAATCTGGTGCGGGCTTTGTGTCGGGCGGGGCAGGGGTGCCGGACGGAAAGGCGACCACGGTCGCCGTCTGCACGCCCTGTTCAGCCAATCGCCGCACATCCTGATAGCGTGGCACGGTGACAATGTGGGTGCCGGTTTCTGATTTGCGCGGCCGGCTACCGATCATGGCATCCATATTCGGCGTCAGGCGGAACACCGGCTTTTCCTGACCTTCCGCACGGTGGCGGTAGAAATGGTCCCACATCAGATCGACATCGACATCCGCTAGGGGCGCAACGAAGCGTCCGCTATTGGTGTCGAACTGCGGCTCCGTGGCCTCCCTGCGCCATGCCTCGAATGCGGCAAGCTGCTGTTCAACCGGCCATGCCACGAACTTCGCCCGCCGTTCTGCCTCGACCTCGCTGAGAAGCTGCGGCGCGAAATGAGCAGGAATGGAGGCTTCTTCTTCGGCGGGGGCAGGGGTCTTGTCGGGGTCCATCCCGTCCATGTCGAAGCCCGTGCCTTCATATGGCACCAGCTTTTCCGCGCGGGCCTCGGTCGTGATCGGCTCGAAATAGACCTTGGCCGTGGGGGCGTCGTAGGCGAAGCGGATAAAGGCGTGGAACTGGGGCAGGGCTTGGATCTCGGAGGCGGTCACAATGGGCCGCTCGACCCGCTGGCTGATAAAGGCCACGCCGTCGCGGCTTTCGTGGGCACCGAAGGACAGGTTTTCGCGCTGCTCGACCAGATCTTCGAAGCCGAGGGATTCAGAGAACAGCTTGGCCGTGCGAGCATCGGGGGTGTTGAAGACGACGCGGTTGTTCAGGGTGCCGCTGATCGACTGTGCGCCTTTATCGCCATAGATGTCTTCAAGCTGCGAATAGACCTGATAGCCGAGAACGAAAGCGCCGCCGAATTGCCGGATCTCTGCCAGCTTGGAGACGAGGAAGGGCAGCCGGTTCAGGGTCGGAACCTCATCGATGAAGAACCACAGCGACGGGTCACGCTTTTCCTCGCAGGTCATCAGCGCGTTAGCAGCAACTTCGATGACCGTGGAAATGATGTTGCGGGTGGCGGCCGAATGTTCGGCATCGCCGGTCAGGAAGATGAAGCCTGGCTTGTCCGACTTGACCCATTCGCGCATCGAGAAGGGTTCGCCGTCATCGCGCAGAAATTCCAAAAAGCGCAGCGATGCGATCATGTTGGCACGGATGGAAGCCGAGGTTTTTTCGACATGGGCACCGAAGAAGTGCTGACCCGGCGTTCCGGCCACCAGTTTTTCCAATTCCTCCGCCTTGATCGTCATGATGGCGCGGCGCAGGTCCCGGTTGGTCGGCGTCTTGGCCTTGATGAGCGACCGCGCGGCATATTCAAAGACGAGGCGGGCCGTCTGGCTCCAGAAGGGGTCCCCTTCGCCCGCGCGTTGCGGGATCATGACCTCTGCGACCTGAGCAATGGCTTCGGGCGTCCGCGCTTCAAGGAAGGGCGACCAGACCTTTGAGCGGGCATCGAACGGGTTGATGATGATGTCCGTCTCGGGATCGTAGAAGTCCCGAACCAGCGCCCCCATCTTGTCGTAGACCACGGCGCGGCCATTCTGTGCTCGAACCGTGCCAAGCATTTCCTTGATGGCATTCGTCTTACCGACACCCACCGTTCCGAAGATGCCCGTCTGCGCCTCGACGGAGTTGGGCGGGAATGGGATGTTGGCGATGGTGTAGGGCGGGCCCTTTTTCGTGTCGCGGCCGAACCGCTTGCGATAGGTCTTCCACTTCTTCTGCGACCACTTCGAAAGCTCCGGCTGGCTTATGAGTTTGCTGCCGCGAACGTGCTCGTTTTCGCCAAGATTGCGACCGGCATAGACGAATACGGCTGATCCCATAAGGAAGGCCAGCATCGCCGGAACGGCCGCATACCATGCAAAGAGCGAGGCATTTGCAGAGTATTCCTCTGCAACAGTGCGAAGACGGGTATCGGCTGCGATCTGCCCTGCCGTCCGCGTCAGCCTGCGGTTCTGGAAATCCGTATAGGTCAACGGCTTTTCCGCGTTGTCCATCGCCACGTTGTAGTCAGCGAGGAAGATGGCGAACGTCTCGCGGATGTGGCGGATCTCGTAGTTGGCGGCGATCAACACGCAGTAGGTCAGGGTGAATGCCCCCAAGGCCATGAAAAGCGAAGTGCGGAGCACCTGCGCCGCCATCCTCCACCAGTGCTGCGTCGTTTGACCGCCGCGAACGAAGCGCGTGGGCTGATTTCTCTTTGCAACGCTCATTTGCGGCTTCCTCTGCTTTCAATATTTGGTAAGACTATAAAACACGTTTAGTGACTAAAACAAAGTATTGGATTGCAAAACGCCAACTAACCGGAAGGGTTCTTGAAAATGAAATCTCGTGATGGATCGCGCGTAAGCGGTAGGAGCGGGCTTCTTGGGACGGTTGTCGCTCTCGCCATTGCGGGAGGCGGGACCGCAGCAGCGGCGCAGGAGCCGCAATACACAAAGGAGTTCGGGGAAAGCGTCCGCGCCTATCTGTTGGACAACCCGAATGTGGTCCTTGAGGTCTTCACCCTTCTTGAGCAGCAAAAGCGGGCAGAGAAGGCACAGGCGGCGACCGCAAGTATCTCGCAGTATTCGAGCAAGCTTTTCGCATCGGATGACGCCCGCAAGGGATCGCCGAATGCGCCGATCGTGGTGGTCGAGTTCTTCGACTACTCCTGCGGATACTGTAAAGCGGCGCTGCCCGAGCTGACGCAGGCGATGGCGGGGCGGGATGACGTGACCGTGGTCATGAAGGAGTTTCCGATCCTTGGCGCGGCTTCGGAGAAAGCCTCGCGTCTGGCGCTCGCGGTTCGGGCAGAGCATGGCGACGAAGCCTATCTGGGCTTCCACAATGCTTTGCTGTCGCAGAAGGGGCAGTTGAACGATGCCACGCTGTCCATGCTTGTCGGGGCGGCTGGCTACGACTTCACAGCCCTCGCAGCCCGTTCGGTCGAGGCCGACATTTCAGCGACGATCGCAGAGAACAAGCGGCTGGCCCAATCGCTGTCGATCAACGGCACTCCGGCTTTTGTTTTCGAGGACGAGCTTGTGGGCGGGATGATGACCGCAGACCGGCTGACCGCGAAATTCGACATGCTGGCGCAGTCCGCTTCGGCTGAGAAGTAATCTCCGTTATGTTACATTATAACAAAAAGAGGGACGGACAATGATGAAGTTCAGGAGCGTTTTCGTATCAACCTGCGCCGCACTCGCGCTGGCCGGTTGTATGGGCAACGGCGGCACCGCGACCCAGATGGTCAGTGCCACGCAAGGTATGCGCGGCTTGATGCAATCAACCGAGCCGCCGACGCAGGCCGACTATGCTCTGTCCTGTGCTGCGGTGAATAGCCGGTTGAGCAACCTCTATGCCCGCTATGCCGAGGTCGAGGCGGAACAGCGCGGCCGCCAGCGCCAACAAGCGATGGTCGGTGGTTTGCTCGATGTCGGCACCACACTGATCGGCGGTCGCGCCATTATGGGCGCAGGATCGGCCACCGGCATCCAGAACACGGCAATGGCGGTCAACTACGGTCGCAGCGCCCTTGGCGGGCTGGCACAGGCCGAGACAAGCACACAGCAGCTCAAAGATGTAAATGACGCTATGCTGATCGCGCAGCGCGCGGCGCAGCTTGAGAAGGTCAAATTCGAGAAAGGATGCTGATGTGGTGCTGGCAAGCCCGCGAACGCGGAAGATCCCACTCTGGGCCGATTTTGCATTCCTGATGGTTCTTGCCCTCGTGACGGCCATGACGGTCAGTTGGCAAAGCGCCAAGACGAAGACAGAGTCCTGCGTCTTCCTTCCCTACATGAAGGCGGAAGTTCTCTGCGATGCGGCCGCATCTGAACAGGTTTACGAATGATGCAAAGCGGAAGCATTTTCGATCGCCTCATATCTGGCGTCTCGATGCTGCCGCTTTCTGACTTTGTGCTGACTCTTGGCATCGGTGCCGTCGCTCTTGCGGCGGCATTTGCCATCAAGAGGGTCGCGGGGCGCTATACGGCACGTCCTGTCTTGAACAAGTCGGAACAACGGCTCTTTTCCATTCTGACATCCGCCGTCGCCACACTGCCGGCGCCGCAGCCACAGTTGCTGTGTCAGGTCAACTATGGCGAGTTCCTGTCATCCAGATCACGGGCGGCATTCTTCAGGATCAACGCGAAGCGGTGTGATTTTCTGCTTGTTGATCGGGAGTTCCGGCCCGTCCTTGTGATCGAGTATCAAGGGGCAGGTCACTATGGATCGGGGCGCACGGCCCGCCGCAGCGCGGTCGAGCGTGACCGCGTGAAACGCCGCGCCTTGGCCTCGGCCGGTGTGCCGCTGATGGAGATCCCCGCCAGCTACGAGGCAAGATCAATCAGGGAAACCCTTCACGCGACTTTCGCGCCAGCAGATGCGGAGCGGTCGAATGATGCTGGATAACCTCATCCTGCAATGGTCGATCTGGGAAGCCCACGCCCACATCTGGTTTTTACGGATGACGCCCGAAGCGCAGAGGACGTTGCTGGTCTTCTGGCTTTTCATGGTGGTGCACCTGTGCATGACAACAGCGATGCGTCTGCGTTGGCAGTGGACCCGCGCCAGATACGCATCCCGACCGGCCATGCGGCTTTCCCGTCCGGACGGATACGGAGTGCCGCTTCGCAGCCGTGATTCGGCTTTCGCGACAGATGCCCCGTCGATCCGAAAGCTGCGGTCGATGGTCCTGACCGATGCCATCACGAAACGCCTGATGCAGCACGAATTGAAGCGCGGGGCGCGGAGCTGGCCCCAAGCCGCGGAATGGGCCGTCGAGCGCCTGATCCGCGACCGTAAGTGATTTTCTCAAATCCTAAAAGGAACGAGCAATGGCGAAGTATCTGAACGTGATGACGCCGGTCGAGGGAACGGACGGCCGGACCCGCTTCAACAATGTGGGCGTGGCCTTCCAGCAGCGCGAGGGCGCGAAGTCGGTCATGAAGATTAAGCTGCATTCCCTGCCCCTGGACGGTGAGCTGGTCCTGTTCGAGCCGAAGTCTGGCAAGGACGGCGGTGAGGTGACGGAGTGATGACCTACTCGGAATCCGCCGAAGGGGTCGAGATCACCAAGAAGCGGGCGTTTCAGGAGCTTCGGAGACACGGCAACTGCCGCGCCGAAGATTTTGCAGAATTTCTGGAGGAATGCGGTGACAAGGAAACCTACATGGCGAGCGATGTCCTCCGCTGGCTTGGTTACTAAAACAGGGAGGGCGGTAGTGCCCTCCCCGTTTTTTCTAGCACTGGCGGTAGCCGCCCCGCAGGTAGCGGCCGGAATCCTTGGACCCGCCCTGCCCGACAATCCCGCGTCCGATCACAGCCCAAGCATGGGGCTGCTTCTGGCATGGCTGGCCGATGGGGCTTCGCTCATCGCCGCGCTGTATCTTCTGAGCGGCCTACGACGTGTGTTGGCGGGCCTTGTCACCTTGCGGGCCGGACGCCTCGGCCAACGGAAGTATGCCGTGTAAGGGGCTCCGTCAAGCCTATCTGCCAAGCTAGCAGGCTTGGCTACATGTTACCATTTGCGAAGCGAGCAGGTCTGCACTATGTAGAAGCGAGCAGGTCTGCACTATGTAAAGGATAAGGATTGGGCTTTTCCCGATCGACAGGGGGGTCTTGGGGTCATACTCAGGGCCCCTTCGGTTACGGAAAAACCTTACCGTACTTCATCTTAGTGGCGATAATGTCGTAAGCGCGGTTTGGCTGTTCCGGCCGTAAGACATGTATCGCAACGGGCCGCGCGGTTAGATCCGCTAATTGCAAGCCAATCGAATTTTCTGATTTCTTAGAGAAAACAGGCACAAACGTCAGATCGCTGAAGTTTCTTTTGACCCACCCCCATCCCCGCTCCTGTTGGACGATGGCGGTGAACTCCCTCATGAGATCCGCATCTTCGGCGGCGCCTCTACATTCGAACTCAACATGCAGCGTCTTCCCCTCCTGATCCATCTCCCTCATGAGAAGCAGCAACCGCTCTAAACAGAATTTAAGTGCAAG
Source organism: Falsirhodobacter flavus (assembly GCA_029846755.1). Taxonomy (GTDB): domain Bacteria; phylum Pseudomonadota; class Alphaproteobacteria; order Rhodobacterales; family Rhodobacteraceae; genus Falsirhodobacter; species Falsirhodobacter flavus. The sequence goes on from JARWBI010000011.1 coordinate 20,023, forward strand.
GTGATAAGGGCTCCAGGGAGTGTCGTATCGCTCCACTAGGCGGTTCTTATCAATCACGGACGTGATCAGGGTGAACGGCGCATTCATCATGATTGCGAGAGATCCTTCATGAAGGCTTGTCGGATCTCGCGGTCCGCACGAAGGAACGCAAAGTCGCCTTTTTCCTTCCGAATCTCATGCTCGTGGAGGACTATAGCGTCATGGCCCCAGTAGCGAAATTTGAGGTCTTTCACGGCAGGTACGACGTGATGAGCGTATTCATCCTTTCGAATGACGCAGAAAGCCAAGGCGAAGGCTGGGAAGTCTTGGTTGATCGACGTGAGGCTGTGATCGCCACTTTCATCAACGAAGACGATGTAGTCTGAAAAATCTGGTAGTGGCACGTCAGGTCCAAAAAGCTTGGGATGCCAAACATGCCCACAAGGATGCGCCGACACAATCCATGATCTAGGAATGGGACGCTACGCCAGTCGCAGGCCGGTGCCGTCCCAAACGGTATGGATTGGGAGATTGTGTTGAAAAACACCTGTTGATCGCCACGCCGGACGCTGATTCACTTCTTGTTAGAGATGGTGAAGGTGATCGGGATGATGGGATCGCGGCAAGTGGTGCAGGGCGCCCTATTCTACGAGTTCTCCCTTGAGGATCACGTCCCGCAGGACCATCTGATCCGCGCCATCGACCGCTTCGTGGATCTCGGCCACATCCGTCAGCACCTCGCCGCGTTCTACAGCAGCACCGGCCGTCCCTCCGTCGACCCTGAGCTGATGATCCGTATGCTGCTGATCGGCTACTGCTTCGGCATCCGGTCCGAGCGACGGATCTGCGAGGAGGTTCACCTGAACCTGGCCTATCGCTGGTTCTGCCGGCTGGATCTGAACACAGCGGTGCCGGACCATTCCACCTTCTCCAAGAACCGGCATGGCCGCTTTCGCGACAGCGATCTGCTGCGCGAAGTCTTCGAAACTGTCGTCCGTCGGTGCATCACCGAGGGGCTGGTCGGCGGGCGCGACTTCGCCACCGACGCCAGCCTGATCCGCGCCGATGCCGGCAAGATGTATTCCATGTCGCAAGAGCTGTGGCAGGGCGGACAGATCGACGAGGAGACCGCACCCCGCGCCGTCCGCGAGTATCTGGAAACGCTGGACGATGCCGCCTTCGGCGTCGCCAGCGAGGTGCGACCGAAGTTCGTCTCCTGCAGCGATCCGGCAAGCCAGTGGACCGCCGCCATGAACGCGCCCGCGATCTTTGCCTATTCCACCAACTATCTGATCGACACCGATAATGCCGTAATCGTGGATGTCGAAGCCAGCCGATCCATCCGCCAGGCGGAGGTCGGCGCGACGCGCACCATGATCGACCGTGCAAAGGATCGGTTCGATCTGCAGCCCGACCGCCTGGCGGCCGACACCGCCTACGGCTCTGCCGAGATGTTGGCTTGGTTGGACGCGCGCAAAATCACCCAGCACATCCCCGTCTTCGACAAGACCGAACGTGCCGACGGCACCTTCCCGAACACCGTCTTCAGCTTCGATCCTGAAGCCGACGAATATACATGCCCCGGCGGCAACAAGCTCAAGAAATACTAGCGCGACATCGGCAAGGAACGACCGGCGTACGGCAAAGACGGCTTCCGTAAATACTATGCCAGCACAAAAGACTGCAGTTCCTGCGACCTCAAGGCCCGCTGCACGCCGAACCAGTCCACCCGCAAGATCTCCCGCCATCGCCACGAAGCCATTCGCGACAAGGTCCGCGCCTTCGCCGGAACCGATGCCTATCTCGAGAGCATGCGACGGCGAAAGAAGGTCGAGATGCTGTTCGCCCACCTCAAGCGCATCCTGCGCCTCGGCCGCTTGCGCTTACGCGGCCCGAACGGCGCCAAGGACGAGTTCCACCTCGCCGCAACCGCCCAGAACCTCCGAAAGCTCGCCAAATTGATCCCGATCGAGCAGCAGGTGGCGTGAAGGGAACACACGCGCCGATCTCAGCGCAAAGTCATTGCAGGATCTGAGCCGGGTTTTTCAACGCAATCGGGAGAAACCTGCCGTTCGCTGCGCTGTAGAAATTGCATCGCAGCTGCAGCACACGGTTTGGGGAAGGAAGTATAAGGGTGAGTGCAGTCCAGGATGAGACCATAACCAAACCAGAAAAGCGGTCATTCGATTAAAGCTTCGCGCGCATATAGCGGGAAAGTAACCATGCACTACACTGATCATCGGGACTTATAAGAATGTACGCGGCCCCCAACTCTGCGAGGATGAGATCTATCTGGTGAACCCTGACTTATTTGTTCAGTGCTTCGAGTGGGGCTTCTGCGATGCCTGCAACCCCGCCAATGGATTGCAAGGCGCCGCCCAGAGCAACTGCTATCCCACCGCCGACGCCCACATTTGTATCTGTCAGCGCTTGCCCTGCCATAAGGCGATGCCCGATTAAACGAACGATTTGAGGCGACTCGGCAAATTTGCTGTGATGAAGAGCATCTCCGGACCTCACCTTCGTCAAATCAATGGCAAGCACGCCTGCGGCCTCTAGTCGTGATCTAAAGGGTTCCTCGGAAGGGTCGATGGATCCGAGCCGCGAAACACGCCCCGTGATCAGGCTGGAAAGAGCAAGTGCGCGGTCGTCTTGCGATACGAATATCGTTATTTTGGGCCTACGCTGCCCCATTTCTCGATATTGTCGGGCAAAAACCTGTATGTCGATGTCGGGTGAAGCAAGGATGACGTTCTGTATCTTCGAGTGAATGTGCCCGTCTCGTATCCCCATTTGACGAAGACCTTCTATTGCGAGCCAAGCTCCCATCGAGTGCGCAAGAACGGTGATGTCTGTGACGCTTGGATCCTCGGCCAGCAGTCTTAGAGATTGCTCGAAAGCGGTTCTGGAATAATTCGTGCTCTCCCGATCGTATTCATAGGCGGTGATGCGTGCCCGTGAAGGCCAAGCAAAGAGGATGGGAGCCGCATCCATACCGCTGTCGTGGACGATTTGAGAGAAGCGGAAGACGGAGTCTTCGAAGCGGTTATTAAAGCCGTGAACGAACACAATGGCATGCCCTTCCCGAACATGCTCTCGGAGCCATGCCCGGCTGCCGCTCAGCGTGGCAATAGGTCTGACTCGGGTCACGGCAAATTCCGTGTCCGGATTCGCGGGTATTTGACGCGGCCACTGAACTTCGCCTATCTCCCGCCGTCGTGGAATGGAAATGCCAATATCAGCAACATGAAGGCCGGGGCTCCGCTCCCCGGTGAAGAGTGTCGCAGGATTACCCGAGGGCCGCCGCGTCGTTGCAACAAGCAAGTTCACCTCCGTCCCCGCCGCGGCGTTCACCGGTGTGATCGGCGCCATCACACTGGTCGGATGTCCGCAGCCGGTCAATGTCATGGTGATGAACAGTATCGAGATCCAAAATCGATGCACGAAGGTCACGCCGGATGGCCTCCAAATTGCCGCACGCGCTTTGTCAGAAGTTGACCAGCGAGATACCGACCTCGATGTTGGCGTCGTAAGGCCGGTCGGCGCCTATCCCAATACCCGGTCTGATGTAGCCGTTGATCGCGCCTCCACCGGGCAAAGTGCCGAGGTTGCGACCCAAGGCCAGTTCCCAAGATACTGGTGTGACGTCACTTTCAAAATCATGGCTGATTGTGATGTCCGAGGTAAGCCACCACCGCTTTCCATGAGGGCGATACACCACATAGATATCAACATCTGCACGGTCAACATCCGCCCGGTCATCGTCGCCTGCAAACGAAAAATTGTAGATCAACGCCGGAGCGACGATCAGTTCGCGGCTGATGAAGCGGGCCCATGTGATGCCGGGTGCAGCGACCCACTTTTCGGTGCCGAACGTATCGTCATTGGCAGTTGGCGCGTAGATTTCCGTGCTGAGCACGAAGGCCTGCCGCGCATCCACATGAGGGATCCACGATAGCTTAAGCGACGCATCTCCAAAGCTGGATTTGGTGTCTCCGCTTGTGTCGGTCGTCACAAACGGCAGCGTCAGGCGGGCGGCTGCTTTGCCATTGAAAAACGGTTGCGTGTACCGAAGATCGGCGACGTCGTAGTATCTGTCTGAGATGAACCGGTATTCGTTCGAGAAGGACAACGTCTTGCTCAACACCGCCGGGTTGGTGCCCGACGTATCTGCCTCATGTGCAGAGTTTCCTGATGCAACCTGTTGCCCGAATACCGGGCTGGTGATGCCCATGGCTATGAGGATTGCTTGCCCCACACCAAAAGCTCGGCCGCGATCACAGGCTGCTTGGCAAGGCACACAGGAGGGAAAATTCTGGAAGATTTTCATCTGAAATTCCCGCCAAAAGGGTAAGGGCTGAGATGATGGGAGCAGTCCCGGTCAGAGAGCCTGGAAGGGCACTCTGACCTGATGCCTGTCCCTCACGTTTACTGATGCGCGCGCTGCATGAATTCCTGCACGATGTTCGACATATCGAAGCTGTTGCCACCCTGAACGGGCGGATATTGGGCAAGTGTTCTGAGATGCTCGCCGACCAGCTCATTCATCGGCTCGAACACCCAGGAGACCTTTTGGGCAAGGTGACCATAGGAGTCTATGCTGTCGTAACTCTCAAGCGGATCGCTGCGGATGTTTATGAATAGCGGAGAGTGGCGTGCGGTCACCACGTCGTAGTAGTTCTCCCGCGTCGCGAAATGGATCTTCCAAGGCCCCATTCGGACGGCCATCAAACGACTTTCAAAGTAGTATAGGAAGTCGTTGCGCGCGCTTGTGTCGGTCTTCCCAGTCCAGTAATCGAGATTATTCACCCCGTCGATATATTGCTGCTTTTCCTGCAAGATGTCGTTTGCGACATCTTGCACCCCCGCGACCGCGGCGAATGTGGTAAACATATCCATATGCGCCTGAATGCCGTTCAGGGTCTGTCCCGGCTCGATGACCCCTGGCCACCGCAACATCGAGATCACACGGACGCCGCCCTCATAGGTGGTCATTTTCTCGCCGCGCCAAGGCGTTGTCCCGCCGTAGGGCCATGAGGAATGCTCTGGCCCGTTGTCGGTCGAATACCAGACGATGGTGTCTTCCTCGAGGCCGTTCTCCTTCAGGAAATCCAGGATGAGCCCGACATCGTGGTCGTGCTGAAGCATCCCGCTTCCGTGCAAGTCATCCTCGTGGGTATATTTGTCGGCAGCGTAACGCCACTCGTCGTTAAGACGTGTGTAGAGGTGCATCCGGCTGGTACTGAGCCAAACGAAAAATGGCTCATCGGCCTCTTGTGCGCTGCGCATGAAGTCGAACGCTTTGGGGATGACCTCCCCGGCATCGAAGTTCTTCATCCTCTCCTGGTCCAGCTGCCCAGTGTCTTCGATTGTCTGGGTACCCACGCGGCCGAAGCGCGGATCTTCTGTCGGATCATCTGTGTCACTTCTGAACGAATGGAGCACTCCGCGCGTGCCGAAGTGGTTCGCAAAGGCCTCGGCACCGCCGGGGTAGGTGTTAGCAAAGTTCTGATAGTCCCGATATTCGTACTGTTCCTGCGTATTGAGGTGGTAAAGATTGCCAAAGAACTCGTCGAAGCCATGGGCCGTGGGCAAGTGCTCGTTCCGGTCGCCAAGATGGTTCTTGCCGAAATGTCCGGTGCGGTAACCGGCCTTCTTCATCACTTCCCCTAACGAGGGCGAGGCGGGCTGCAGTCCCAGCTTGTCGCCAGGCATGCCGACCGTCGTCATGCCAGAGCGGATGGGATACTGACCGGTGATGAAGGCAGCCCTCCCCGCGGTGCAGGAGGGCTGGGCATAGTGATCAACAAACCGGATCCCTTCTTCACCCACACGGTCGATATTCGGTGTGGTGTAGCCCATGGTTCCAAGACCGTAAGCACTGACATTCTGCCAGCCGATATCGTCACCCCAGATAACAAGGATGTTCGGTCGTTTCCCGTTCGGGCGCGCCGGGCTGGGTGCGGCTTCCTGTACTTTTACCGCCTTCGCTGGCCCTGCGGTTTCGGCAGCTGAGGTCGCAAGGGCCGTTCCTGCCATCAGAAAGCAGCGGTGGCCGACGCCCCCGCGCCAAGGCGCTGGTGAACGATGAGTGTCTTGACCAGTGATCATTGGTAACTCCCTATTTCACTGAGAAATCTGGTGAGAGGCGCGCCATCAAGCGTGGGCGGGTCAGTTGTCAGGATCAAAGCGGTCGGCAGCTCGAAGCAGGCTGCGTTAGAGCATCAGAGCGCCATCAGAACGTCCCTGATATGGACAGATAGACAGCGTTGCCCTTGGGTCGGTTTTTCGTTCCAAACTCGGGAGCCCAACTGAAGGCAATGTTGATAGGGCGTTCTTTGGGGCCGGCCTCGTACGTGACCACTGGCCCGATAGCGTAGGAGCGCCCTTTGAAGCCATCAAGCTGATCCGCGAGGCCACCCTCGTCATCCTCCAGCTGATAAAGGACGGAGCCGAAGACTCCGGCAGAAAAGCGATCATTGATCTTCTTTATGACGATTGCATCGAGATGGGCGAGCGTACCGCTCTGGTAGTCGGTGTCGGTGTTTTCGGTGTTGATATCAACGCCTGCGTTAACCGAAAAATCCAGACCGCGAGCTACATCGAGATAGGTGTAGGATACGTTGGGAGAGACCGTCCAGTAGTTCATCCCCGTGTTATCAAGCGAACCAACATGATAAGAGCCAGTGGGCATGAAGATGTTCACACCAGCGCTGAAGAAATGAGTTCCCGATTTCCAACCGATTTTAGGCGCGATGGCGATATCGCCAAGGGCGGTCTGAGACTGCTCAGTGCTCATCATGCCGACTGACGCCTCTGCAGAAAGGTATTGAAATGGGACGGAGACACCCAGAGCGAATGATAATCCGTCTCCAATTTGACCGTTTGGAACCCAGAGGGCGGTGAGCGTCGGACCGGCTATGGTTGCTTCTAAGCCTGCCCGGATCTCTCCACCGACCGGGACACTCACATTGGCGCCAATCGAGCCATTATAATAAGCAGTCGTGATGTTCCAATAAAGACCCGGTGGTGGGATAGCTCCTCCCTTCGGCAGGGCGAAAACGCCGGGAATATATCGTCCTGCGGCGGCCTCCGTCGCGTCGGCTTGATCCGCGGCAAGCAGTGCCGCGGCGGCAAGTATCGCGATGCCTTTCGTGTAGTGCATTCGAGCCTCCCTGCGTCCGAGTCTGTCAACCTGATGACTTGTGCGTAGCCTTCGTGCGGCACTTTACGGGAGCTTAGCACCGTTATTTGCGGGAATGTCTCAGGCGAAACCCTGAGATTATGAAGTTTTCACTCCCGATCATTTCTCAGGTGTTCACCCGATTTCTGCCGGCATTGAAGAATGTCAAAGTCTGTCGGGCAACCGCTTCGGGCAATCGTGAATGCCCATCCATGATCCATATGATCCTAGAGGAAGCTGAAAGATGTCTCGAGAGTTTCAAGGTAAGGTCGAACTGGACATTCGCGATTCTAAAGCAGATTGGGACGCTTTTCTCGACAATCGCGCGCCCAAAGACGCCCCGAATGTTCTAGTGATCCTCTATGATGATACCGGGCAAGCTGCGTGGTCGCCCTATGGCGGCCGGATCGAGATGCCGACACTGGATCGGCTTGCAGAGAACGGGCTTATTTACTCGCAATGGCATACAACAGCTGTGTGTTCGCCCACGCGCTCATGCTTCCTGACAGGGCGCAATCACCATGCCAATGGCTTTGGCTCGATCTCGGAAGCGGCTACGGGGTTTGCCGGCTATAGCGGCCACATACCGCTCGAAAATGGAACTGTGGCCAGCATTCTTCGTGATGCTGGCTGGAGCACGTTCTGGATCGGCAAGAACCACAACGTGCCGGTGGATGCGTTTGGAATGGGCGCTTCCAAGAAAAAGTGGCCGCTTGGCCTAGGCTATGATCGCTTCTATGGCTTCATCGGCGGCGAGACGAACCAGTGGTATCCCGAGCTCATCGAGGACAACCACTATGTCGACCAGCCCTGCCGACCCGAAGACGGCTATCATTTCTCCAAGGACATTGCCGATAAGGCGATTTCGTTTCTGCGGGACTCAAAACAAGCGGATCCGGACAAGCCGTGGTATATGTGGTACTGCCCGGGCGCGAACCATGCACCGCATCATGCGCCCCAGGAATACATCGACAAGTACAAGGGCAAATTTGACGATGGCTACGAAGCCTATCGCGATTGGGTCCTCGCGCGCATGATCGAGCGCGGCATTTTGCCGGAGAGAACTGAGCTCACCGACATTAACCCATTGCCTGACGAGGTTTCCACCGAGGGCGACATGGTCCGGCCTTGGGCGACTTTGTCGGAAGACGAGAAACGGCTCTTTAGCCGTATGGCAGAAGTCTATGCCGCTCTGTCCGAGTATACCGACGCCCAGATCGGGCGGATGATCGACTATCTCGAGGAGTCGGGACAGCTCGATAATACGTTGATCTTCTACTGCGCCGACAACGGCGCGTCGGGTGAAGGCAGCCCGAGTGGCTCGGTGAATGAAAACCTATTTTTCAATGGCTTCCCAGACGACGTGGGTCGAAACCTCGCAATGATCGATAAGCTGGGTGGCCCGGACGCCTACAATCATTATCCGACCGGTTGGGCTGTCGCGTTCTCTACGCCCTACAAAATGTTCAAACGCTACGCATCGTTCGCTGGCGGGACTTGTGACCCGCTGGTTGTGCACTGGCCCAAAGGGATCAAGGCCAAAGGCGAGGTGCGTGACCAATATCACCACTGCACCGACATCGTGCCGACAATACTAGAGGCTTGTGGGGTCCCGTTCCCGGCGGTTTTGGATGGCGTCAAGCAAGCACCCCTGGCTGGCGTTTCCATGTTGTATACTTTTGATGATGCGGCTGCACCAACTCGCAAGCAAGCCCAGTACTACGAGCTGGCGGGTACGCGCGGCATTTGGTCGGACGGCTGGAAGGCGGCAGCGCTTCACGCGCCGATGCCCTCAGATCAGGGTCATTTTGACGAGGATGTCTGGCAACTGTTCCACACCGATGTGGATCGGGCGGAAGCACGGGATCTGGCCGCAGAAAATCCAGAAAAGCTCGAACAACTCAAAGAGCTTTGGTTGGTGGAAGCTAAGAAAAACAATGTTCTTCCGCTTAACGATCTGAACGTTCACGATCAGCATGCTGCTGAATATCATGCTCCCAAGCGAGATCGATACACCTACTACCCTCAAACCACAGAAGTCCCCGAGGCCGCTGCCGCACGCACGCTAGGCGTCTCGTTCAAGATGTTGGCGGAAGTCGAGTTTACGCCCAACAGCGAGGGCGTCATCATCGCACAGGGGTCCCGCTTTGGCGGCTACTCCCTTTTCGTGAAGGGGGGGCAGCTGTTCTACGTCTACAACTTCTTGGGTGTCCCGCCCGAGCAGCGGCTTGTGTGTGATGCGCCCAAGGATGGGACGCACATTGTGGGGGTCGAGTTCGTCAAGGAACGCGTGAGCGAGCTGGGAGAAGCCTTCGGCCGGATGACCCTCTACGTCGATGAGGAAGTGACGGAGCAGGACGATTTTAGGACACAAACCGGCCGCTATGCACTTTGCGGCGAAGGCCTCTGCGTTGGCTATGATGGTGGCGATGCTGTCAGCAGCGAGTACAAGCCGCAGTTTCCTTTCACCGGTGGCCGGGTGATCAAGGTCGTCTTCGACATTGCCGATGATGTCTACATTGATGTCGAGCGAAAGCTCGCCGCAGCGCTGGCACGGGATTAAAAGACATGACCATGGACACCCTCAATTTGCGGGCGGACTATGGGTTCAAGGGTGGTTATCCGTTGTCTGAGACGGTTGATCGCGCCTTTGACGATCTGGACCTGATCCGTGCGCTGCAGATGTATCGCGCATTCTATCCGACAGTATCTTGCGCAGCCATGTTCAAGGGCAACGCTGAGGTTGGAGTCCTTCCGAACCGGAGCTGGGGAAGCATGAGCACGCTTCCCAGGCACGTCGGTTTTACCCTGAATTCCGATACTCCCTATGGAGGCTTTCTCCTTGAACTGAAAGCAGGACCATTGGTGGTGGAGCTCCCGCCGGGCCTGCTTCTCGGCGCAGCGATGGATATGAATCAGAGGTGGATTGCGGATCTGGGCATTCCCGGCCCCGATCAGGGCAGGGGCGGAAAGCATCTCTTCCTGCCGCCGAGTCATGATGTCTCTGTGCCCGATGGCTACTTCCCCTGTTCAAGCGGAACCTTCCGCGTACTGGTAGGAGTGCGCTCGATCCCCGAACATGGGGACATGCATGCGGCGGTCGAGGTGTTGAAGACAGTTCGCGTCTATCATCTGAACCCGTCTGATCCTTGGCCGGGACTGAGTTGGGTAGACATGACGCCGATGCCCCAAGACACAACGCCGCTCGCTTGCGAAGACAACCTGGACTTCTGGCGGATGCTGCATGAAGTCGTCGAGGCAGAGCCCCCCTTCGACGGCTATCGCGAGCACTATGGGGAGTTGGCAATGCTGGGCATTGCGAAGGGCCTTCCTTTCGAGCCGGACGACAGGATGGTCGGAATTCTCGCCCGAGCAGCGGAACTTGGGTGTCAGCAGATGCGGGTCCAGTCTTTCGCAGATCGGCGAACGGACCGGATCGTGTGGCCCGATAGAAAATGGGAATGGGCCGGATTACGTTTCGAGAACGGTTCATTCGATACGACGGACTACACGGATACATATGCGCGTGAGAAATGGTTCTTCCAAGCCATCGCTACCTCGCCAGCCATGTTCCGCCGCGATGCGTATGCAGGGTCGCTCTACTGGCTTGGTCTCCGCGATGTCACCGGCGCCTATCTCGATGGTGGTGCAACTTACCGGCTGACAGTTCCCCTGCCTGTGCCATCGCGCCTTTTCTGGTCAGTGACCGTCTACGATGCCGAGACGCGTAGCCAGATCGACACAGATCAGGGTGCTGCGGCGCTCCGGTCGCTTTTCGAATTGAAGGATCTGAGCGGAGGCTCCGTCGACCGGATTTCGGGTCGGAGAAACCGGAGGAGGACGCATCACGCCGCTGGATACAGACAATTTCGGGCAAGGGCTGGTTCGTCTATTTCCGGATCTATGGCCCTAAACCGCCAGCCTTCGATGGCAGCTGGCGACCGGATGACTTTGTAAAGACGGAATGACCGACAACCTGACAAAGGTATCTGCTCTGGAGACGTGCAATGAACTCGCATCTCAGCCCAGCTCCATCGTCTTTCCCGCGATCCGCTTCAAATATGATTTGGATCGCCGGCGGAACGTTTCGCATGGGGTCCGATCGCCACTACCCTGAAGAGGCTCCGGTCCACCGTGTTAAAGTGGACGGCTTCTGGATTGATCGCACCCCGGTGACCAACGCCGCCTTTCGGGACTTCGTAAGGGCGACAGGGCATGTGACCCTTGCCGAGAAAATCCCGGACGCCGGGGATTATCCAGGAGCTTTGCCGAACATGCTCAAGGCAGGTTCTGTCGTATTCCGGCCATCAAAGGGGCCGTCGATCCTTAAGACCGGCAATCAATGGTGGAAATTCCGGTCCGGTGCTGACTGGCGCCATCCATATGGACCGGGATCATCTCTCGCCGGGCTGGATGCTCATCCGGTCGTCCACGTGGCGTATGCGGACGCAGTGGCTTATGCCACGTGGGCGGGGAAAGACCTTCCGACAGAGGCCGAATGGGAATTTGCTGCGCGCGGTGGTTTGGACGGCGCCGACTTTGCCTGGGGCGACGAGTTTCTGCCGGGCGGGCGGCACATGGCAAACACTTGGCAAGGTATCTTCCCCTACAAGAACACGATGGATGACGGTTACGAGCGGACGTCGCCTGTGGGAAAATATCCGCCAAACGGGTATGGTCTGCACGACATGATCGGCAACGTGTGGGAGTGGACCACAGACTGGTATGCGTCGCGCCACACAGCCGATGCTGTGAAGGCCTGTTGCATTCCGCAAAACCCTCGCGGTGCGACAAAAGAGGAAAGTTTCGATCCGCATCAGCCGCAGGCGCCCATCCCTCGAAAGGTCCTCAAAGGCGGGTCGCATCTCTGCGCACCCAATTACTGTCAACGTTACCGCCCCGCCGCCCGTCACGCCCATGCTGTAGATACGTCGACCAGCCATATTGGCTTTCGCTGCGTCCTGCGCCGAACGGAGGGCAGCCGATGACCGTGCCTCCAACGCGATTTCAGCTGCTTTTGGCACGGCTCGCAGTTCTCCTTGCAGCGATCCTCGTGGTTTGGGGCCTGCTGCGATATGGGGTGTCGGCAGAGGTACACGAACGCATATGGCGCGACATCGCAGCACGCCCGGGAGGTCCTATGACGTTTCGTTTCGTTCTCCAGCCATCAATGGCTGCGCTGGCCGCCTGGCGCGACGGGGCGGAAGATGCGCGGCTTGATCGGTCGCCTTACCTTTGGACGATCCTGTCAAGCTCAGGCCAAAGCGCAGATAGATTGAGGGAGGGAATTATCGCGACCGCGCGCATCATCCTGCTCGGCTTCGTGATGGACGGAATATACCAGGCAACTGTGCTACGTACCTTCTATCCGGGCGAGATGCTGTTGATCGCAATCTTGCTCGCCTTTGTCCCCTATCTTCTGTTGCGCGGACCCTTCGCCCGGATCAGGCGCAAGTTGGGAGACAAACGATGACGCATCGTACTTCCGAACATGTTACCTCTGCCTCCAGTTCGGACCGGATCTCTGTGGAGCTGTCTTCCCGGCGAACAGGGATGTCATTCCAGCGCACCCGCCTTAGTGCCGAACGCACCCTGATGTCGATCATTCGCACGTCGCTGTCGCTGATCAGTTTTGGGTTTACGATCTATCAGATTTTCCACAAGGCGGCGGAGCAGAACATAATTCCAAATGCGGGCGATGCTCGCAGGTTCGGCGTTGCTCTTGTGCTGCTCGGAGTAGCTTTGCTCATCGCCGGCATCGTCTATCACCTGCGCTTCATGACGGAGCTGCGCCACGAACGCGAGACCATGGCTAGCGAAGGATTGATCCACGGCGAAAGCGCGTACCCCATTTCTTTGACTTTGGTAGCAGCAATGCTTTTGCTCGCGATAGGCCTCTTTGCGATTGCGAGTATGGCCTTCCAACTTGGGCCGTTCGGCTGACACGCATCACCGAAAACCTTGGTCAGGAGGCACTGGAATGATCTGGATGGTCAAAGTGACCGATGCGATCGCGGTTCTCTTATGATTGAAACGGAAGAATGGCTTCGAAGCTGGCTTATCGCCACGACAGAACTCGTAGTGATCGCTGTGGATGCAATGGCGCTGGTCGTGGTTCTTATGGGGTCCATCCGGGCCTTTATGGCTGCCTGCCGTTTCATGCTGGTTCGGCCCACGACCGTAGCCGAAAGGCGTGAGATCTGAGCTGCTGCCGGTTTTGTGGACACGAAGATAAGATCGTGACCAAGGAACTGGAGTGCAGATATGACGAGACGGAAGTTCAGCCGTGAATTCAAAGTCGAGGCCGTCAGGCTGGTGGCGGACCGTGGTGTGTCGGTGGCTCAGGCCGCGCGTGACCTCGATGTTGCCGAGAGCGTGCTGCGTCGATGGATGCGGGAACTGACCGCGACACCAGTCACGGCGTTTCCCGGCAATGGTCAAATGCGGGCCGATCTGGCCGAGATTGCAGCGCTGAAGAAAGAGGTCGCACGGCTGCGTGCGGAGCGTGATATTCTAAAGAAAGCCGCAGCTTTTTTCGCGCGCGAGGCGACATGAGGTTCGCCTTCATCGCCAGACACCGCCACATCTGGCCCGTCAGTTGGCTGTGCGACGTGCTGGATGTGTCACGATCCGGTTTCCACGCCTGGCTCAACCGCCCGACCAGCGCCCGCGAGATCCATGACGCGAAGCTCGTCACAGCGATCGAGTCGAGCTTCAAGGCCAGCGATCGGACCTATGGCGCGCGCCGCGTCTGGCGTGATGTTCTCGAGGAGGGGCTTACCTGCGGGCTTCACCGGATCGAACGGCTGATGCGGCTCAATGCCCTGCGGGCGCGGCCCCGGCGCCGTGGAAAGCCGAAGGACGATGGGGAGCGGTCAGTCATCGCCGACAACATTCTGGACCGTGACTTCCAAGCCGACCGACCAAACCAGAAGTGGCTGGCCGACTTTACCTACATCTGGACCGCTGAGGGCTGGCTTTACGTCGCGGTCGTGCTGGACCTGTTTTCCCGGCTCGCGGTCGGTTGGTCAATGAAGGCAGACCGGGACGCATCACTGGTCATGGATGCGCTGATGATGGCCGTCTGGCGCCGTGGCAAAGCCGACGCCCTGCTGCATCACTCGGATCAGGGATCGCAATACACAAGCGAGCAGTTTCAACGGCTTCTGATTGACAATGGCATCACCTGCTCGATGAGCCGTGCGGGTAACGTCTGGGATAATTCGGCAATGGAGAGCTTTTTCTCAACGCTGAAGACCGAACGCACGGCCCGCAAGGTCTATCGAACTCGCAACGAAGCGAGGGCCGATGTCTTTGATTACATCGAGCGCTTCTACAACCCGCGACGGCGGCACTCGAAACTGGGCTACATCAGCCCCATGGAGTTCGAAGCCCGCGCTATGCTAGCTTAACATGCTGTCCACGAAACCGGCAGCAGCTCAATCTGGCTGAGCTATGCCCGCGTTCTCGTCGCCGCGCTGACCTTCCAGCTTGCTGCCGATATTTTAGAGACATCGATAGCCGCGAGCTGGGAAGCCGTGGCCAATCTCGCCTTGATTGCGATCATCCGCACGTTTCTGAACTTCTTCTTGGAGCGTGATCTCGCGGAGGCCCGTGAGCGCCAGCCCAAAGCATTGGAAACAGAAGCCGAAGAACCGGTCAGATAATGACGAGCCGGTTCTTTACTGCATAGCGGACGAGATCGGCTGTACTGTGGAGCCCGAGTTTACGCATTGCTGCAGCTCGATGCGTCTCAACGGTCTTGAGACTAACCTGCAAATGAACGCCGACATCTTTGTTCGACGCTCCTTCCGCGATCAGTCGCACGACTTCGCGCTCTCGCGGGGTCAGAAGGTCCGGTTTGCCCTTGCGCCGTCTGTCCAGGAGCGTGTCCAGCAACTCAGCGGAAAGCTGTCCTGAAATATACGCTTCGTGCCGACCAAGTGCGCGCACCGCCGCGATGAGATGGTCATTGGCATCGCTCTTAAGCAGATAGCCGCGCGCTCCGACGGAAAGAATATCTTCAATAACTTGTTGGCTGTCGTGGAGGGTAAATATCAACACCTCGGTGCGCGGCAGCTTTTGGCGGATTTCGCGCGTCGCATCGACCCCGTTTAGAACCGGCATCGCATAATCCAGAATTACAACGTCTGGCTTCAACCTGAGGGCGGCCGCTACCGCCTCCTGCCCATCGGCCACCTCCCCGACCACCGTCAGGCCAGAATGTCCCTCCAGAACCGCTCGGAGGCCGCTGCGAACCACTTGGTGATCATCTGCTATGAGAATGCGGGTCAAAGTGTAGATCCCTGCCAAAAAAGGTGGCGTTCCAACAATCATCCACGTTCGGAAGCGGACTGGCTATCAGGCAAAACCCTGACTATCATCGCAAGGTCTTTGTCTGAGGCGGGATTGGACCAGACGACGGCGGGGCCATCATAATTTAACGGGATTCTGGCCCGGATGGTCGTCCCTCGCGTACTACTCGCAATGCGCATCGTTCCGGAAAATTGGCGGATGCGCGCCTCCATCCCGGGGATCCCTACGCCTAGAAGCGGAGTTTCCGTTGCTGTCCGTGGCAATCCCCTGCCGTCATCGGAAATGTATAGGTGCAAAGTCGTTGGAGTGGATCGGATCACGGTGCGAACGTGGGTTGCCTGCGCATGACGGTGCACATTCACAAGTGCTTCCTGCACGACCCGCAGGACCATGCCTTGCAGTTCCGCCTGCAAATTATCGACCGCTCCCGTTATTCTAATTCTGGCGTGAAGTCCGGTGCGGCTGGCAAACCCACCTATGAAATGCTCTAAAGTCTTGCCCAGACCTTTGGTCTGCATCTCGGGGGTAAAAAGTAGGTACGACAGCGTGCGGATCTCCCGATGTGCTTCGCCAAGCGCTGCCTTCGTATCATCGATTGCTTCTCGAACCCCGGGTCTGTCCCCCGCCATTCTCTGCACGATCATCAAAGCAAGCCCTGCTGCCGTGATGTGCTGGCCAGTCGTGTCATGGAGGTCCGAGGCGATCCGTTGACGTTCTTCAGCTTGGAGCGACAGCAAGCGCGCCGCAATGTCACGGACATCTTTTCTCGCCGCGGTGACTTCAGTCATGTCACGTGAGATACCGACCAACGCGACAATACGGTGGCTTTCAGGGTCCTGTACTGGCACCAGATGCGTCTGCATATGTCTGCGTCCGGCCGGCAGATCGAGGTCTTCGGCATGAACGGTTGGAACACGCGCAGCCACGCAAGAGCGATAGCGCTGCGTCACCGCAGCGGCAGTTTCCCGTGGTAAGAAATCTTTTGGTTCGCGCCCAACGACAGTTTCGAAAGTAAGGCCGGTTGCCCGTTCATGCGCAGGGTTAAAACCCTCATAAACGAAGCGCCCATTCGCGGTAACGGCGACCACGAACATACCTTCGGGCGCGTCATTCCATAATGATACGTAGCGGGCTTGCGCCGCACCCATTTGGCGGACGGTCTCCACTGCGGCCCCTTCAGCAAAACTTACCTGCCGGATTGCGAACAGCCCTGCAAAGAGTAAAGCCGCCAAAAGTACCCCGCCCGCGGCTGCAATCTGACGCAAGGCAGTCAAGACAGGAGCGTCGAGGACGTGGCGCTCTACGGTGACCAGTGTGGTGTAGTCCGTCACACTGGAGTGCTGAATGCTGACAAGCCTACCATCGGCGGGGTTGTGATAGATCTGTGTCCATTCGGATGGCGGGCCATTGATCCGGTTCAGCAATCCGTCTGGAAATGCAGGTAGGACGAGCTCGCCGGACACATTTGAGGCGACGGGCACCAAACCCCGGTCTAGTAAGGCAGAGGTCCATCCCACCCTCTCTTGTGGGTCACGGACAACGGCATCGAGATGCGCCTGAGGCAAATTTATCGTCAGTACGCCTGCCATGGCTCCGTCGTGATCGTCTAGCCGCAAACTTACCGAAACTGCCGGTTTTTTAGATACCGGCCCGACGATAAGATTCGAAATGCTGTACCCACGGGTGCGGATACGCTCAAGACCAGCTTTTGCGGCTCCCCAGACCTGACCCATGGTGGGGAGGTCAGCGCCGTATGGACGTGATGTGTTGAGGACCTGACCCCGCATATCCCACACGACGAACCAGGAGCCTCCAGGCGCAGGCGTCTGCGAAAGCTGCTTGTAGTATGATGCGTAGTCGCTTTCCATGAGAGCGGGCGATTGAGAAAGTCCAAGCAGGAGCGCTTTTGCTGAGGTGGCCTCCCGGTCGAAACTGTTCGAGGCGGTCATCGCTCGGATAGCTGCATCCTGGACAAACGACTGTCGTATCTCAAGCGAGTTCAAATAAATCAAGATCGAGCCAACTGAGAATACGGTTGCCGCGGAAACAGATAGGATCAAGAGAAACCGGCGGCGCAGAATAGCTGCATGCCGCTTGAGATGTGATTCATCGTTCTGGGGAACTGTAAAGGCCAACGAACATATCGCTTTTGAGCTGACCAACCTGCCGATGCTATTGGGGCTGCATCATAATCGCCCGGCAGATTGACGTTTACGTTAGTGCGCTTTCTTTATCACGAAGATTTGTACCATAAACTGCTATCTCGACGCAACATTGCGACAGTAGCCTTATCTCTTCCCCAAACTAAGATTTGCACAGCATTAATGCTTTTTGCACACATCAGGGTTCTACCCGATTGACATTAACAGCCGTCCGCCAAACCCGCAGCAGTGCAGTCCCTGGCTCAGTTTACTGCGATAGACGAACGTCTGAACGTCTGCTTTCGGGAGAAGCCAAATCGGCAACTATGGGAGGTCGGCGGACTGCTATCGACCTGCGGTGCATGCTGCAACTGCAGTTGGTCGTTTATCGCGAGCGGCAGCTTTGGGGCTTTCGCGTTGGGTGGCGTCCGCACATCGGAAATGTCCGGTTTAAGCTCTGAGCTACTCGGCGGCCGGTGATTCGGCGGCCGGTGATGCGGTCGCCTATGGCCCGCAGTGGCCGCACCGGTCGTCAGCCAGCCGCCGCAGGTATTTTTCCGGCCAGAAACGTGCTATGTTCTCTTTTGGTTTTTGTTGAGCCTAACCCGCTGCGGTTCTGGCTCTGCTTCTGTTCATCTGGCGTTGAAGGAGATTGCTATGAACCCAGTCGATCATAAGCGCACTGCTCCGAAACTGCCGGGGGTGGTCAAGAATGTAACATCATCGCCTAGGAAGGCTCCGATACGGGCAAGCACCGTTGTTTTCCTAGTCGCGGGTGCCACTGGTGTGGCGGGGTTCTTCTCACCGGCATTCCTCGTGATCGCTGCGTTCTTTGCACTAGTGGCTTCGATCCTGAGGTTTGGCAAAAAAAGGACCAACATGAATTTTCATGTTGATCGGGAGCCGAGCATGTTCGAGCGCGAGCTTGTTGCAGGCTCGCCAGAGTGGCAAATCCGGCAAATAAGGGAGGGTAGCTACTAGCTACCCTCTTTTTTCCACTTGTCCTGTAAAGATGTGACCACCGATCTCAACGGGTGCGGTCTCGCGGTTCACCGTCTGGGACTGCATCCACCCCGGAATCAGGTTGTTCTGATAGCCTTGGTCAACAAGTGCCTGCATCCCTGCCGGTGAATAGTAGTGGGTCGCCCCTTCGGTAAAGTCAGGCACATATCCCCCCATTACGGCGTCAACGATGTAGGCTGCGCGATCATAGACGGGATCTCCGGGGTTATATTTTGACACCAGATGGTTGCCCGACCCGTCACCATTCCACGCTGAGAACTGCCGAGGCTGAAGGCTGACCTCACCCACACTGTCAGGGAACCTCTGGTCGTCTGATCGATTGCGGATAACCAAAGCAACAGCGGCTTGCCCTTCCAGACTTTTACTCGCGGCTTCCCCGATCACCGTGCGTATCATCACATCGCGTTCTGCCAGCGAAGACTCTTTGGCGGGCATCGGCGTCGGATGGTGCGCGGCGTTTTTGTTTTCCGGCGACGGGCCAAGCCCGTCGCCATCAACGAAAGGGCGGCCCGTCACTTCCTGAAACTTCTCTGGATTGGTGCCGTAGTAATCCAAGGCTGCGCCTGGGCTGGACCATGCTTCGGGATGTGCCTGCCGGAGCTGGTTCGCTTCCCCTTCATCGATGTTAAGCATCCGAGTGACCCTGCCCCACATCGCCCTGCCAATGGTCTGATCGTTCCCTTCGCTCACGCTGCGGACGGTGCTGTTATAGTCGGATTTGATCCCGCTCTGCTGCTGGTTCTGATACCTGATACGATCGGCATTTTCCTCTTGCGAATCTGCTGCATATCCCGCTGTCGTTTCGTTTGCGGAAGCTCGACGCTCGTCAATGTTGACGACCCGCTGATTTCCCGGCTCGCCAAATGTAGCTTCTCTTGAAGGCTCATTGCGGAATGCGTCACGATCGACATTCGAGGAATAGCCTGCGGTCGGATCGGACGGCGGCGCTCCTACCGCCTTGTCTGTGATGCTATCGACCATCGAGCCAACAATCTCGCGGCTTTCCGCAATCTGCTCTTCATTTTTCGGGTTCAGCACTCGGTCAACGTCTGTCGCAGAGTAGCCGCGGCGTCCTAGCTCGCCTGCCATCATCTGGTTCAGGCTGACACTGAAGCCACCACCCTGCGTTTCGGCATAGCTCTGGGCGCGGGAGTAGTTATCAGCTTCCTCCATGCGTGTGATGTAGGTTTCTGCGAGGCGTTCCCCTTCATCAAGGCTGAACGATTTTGTCTCGCTTGCCGATGTCTGGGTTCCGTCGCTGCTGGTGGCCGTGGCTGCTGTTCTGGTGCTGCTGATCCGTGCGACATCGGTTGTGAGGCCACTGGTTTCGGCCGCCTTCACCAGCTCTATCCAGTTTTCGTTCGAAATACCTTTAATATCTGCGGACGCATTAGCGCTGGCCCCTAGAGAAGCGAGCCCCGCACTTCCACCGACACCAGCATTTGCGGCAATACCGACCGACATTGCTGTTTGCGTAGTAATGCCGTGCTGTTGGGCGAAGTCTTTTACGCGCTGGTAAGCCTCCGAAACGCTGACGCGCTCGCTGCTGCTTCCTTCCCAACCATAAGACTTACTGCCCTGCTGACCATTCGTGACGCTTTCCCCGAAGTTGGTAAGCTGGCTTGCCCCTTGGTTGATATAGGAACCGAGTTCGGTGGCGGCGCTGTTCGCAGCAACCCGCGAGTTTTCCGCACGGGTCGAGAGTTCTCCGCGCACTGCGGTGTCGAGCTGCGACGAGATCGCGCCTGTGGATACTGCCGACCCCGGCGAATACCCAAAGCTGCCATCGAGATTGCGCGTCGCCATACCGCCCGAGCCGAGGGTCATCGTCTCGCGGCCGACATCCACGACGGAGGACGTGTTCATTTTGTTGGCCGCATAGTTGTTCATGTTCATGTTGCCGAGGCCGATGGAGCCGGTTGCGGCTTCGCGGCCCGTCTCGATCGCAGCGCCTTGCGAGACGGCCAGCATCGAGGCTGCCATACCGGTCATGCGGTTTGCGCCGAACATGATCGCGGTAGCAAGGAACGGCACCGACATCATCAGGTAACCCGCGACGGAGCCAACGTCCTGTTCGACGGCGCGGATGCCGAAATGGTTGGCCCATGACATAACGACATCGTTGACCGCGCCATCTGTCGTGATCGCGCCCGCCGTGCGGTAAAAGCCCGTCGATGCTTTGATGACGATGGAGTGCAGGATTGCGCTGAGGGGTTCCCACGCTGCAATCCAGACAAAGCCGCCCATGTAGCCCTTGAGGACCGCAGGCGCGAGCGGCGTCATCATCATCATGACGGCCATCGGGAAGGCGGCATAGTAGAGGCATTCGAAGACGATCTTCAGGAGCGGCACCCACTTTGCGGCATTGGCCCCGATCGCGGCATAGCTCGATCGCGTCTGAATATCGGCGCGGGCAGTCTGGTAGATGTCCATCGCGGCCGAATTTCCGGAATTGCCGATGAAGCGTTGCAGCCCGTCATCCAGCGCGTTCACAAGCATGGCCTGCTTGACCGTGTGGACGGCGGTGGCCGAGGCCATGGCCATCATGCTTTGGAAGTCGCCAAGCGTGCCCTTCAGCCGGTTGATGTTGGCCGCACCTGTTGCGTTGCCGCCCTGGAAAATCCCTGCCGCCTTCTGAGCAAAGACATTTTCCACATCGGCGGTGACGGACTGACGAATCGAGGCCCACCCTTCGGAGCAAACCCGCGTCTGGTTGGTGACGACATCATAATAGGCCATCGAAGCGGGCATGTTCGAGGTGATGAAGTTTTCCAGATCGCCGTTCGTCGCGACCAGTTCAAGATCCATATGCCCGAGGTTCGTCGCGTCGATGACGCAGTTCTGCATGAAGTTGACGATGTTCTCGTGGATCTTTGGCGTCACCGCCCGCCAGTTAGATGCCTGCGCCAGAAGCGAGGCGCCGAACATCATGCCGTTCTTCTGATAGGTCAGATCCTCCGGCGTAGACATCAGCGTTTCCATATGGCCGGTCAGGTAATAGCTGACCGAGGACGTGTAGTGGCCGAGCATGGCGACCGGCGTCGGCACGTTGTCCACGATGCCGTAGATCGGGATTGCGCCGCTGGTCTTGTCCATGATGACGACGCTGGACTTCGGCCCGAGGGTCAGGCCCATGACCACAACCATCGTCATGACGTATTTGACGGATGAGCCGATGCTGCCGCCCATCGCCATGTTGATCGCGGCCCATGCGACCCCGATGATAATGCCGATTTGCAGAAGATTGCGGAAATTCCCCGAGGACGTGTAGGCCGCGAGCATGTTGAACACGTCATAGAGGTAGAAACCGCCTCCGGTGGTGAAAATTTCCCACTGCATGTCAGTTCCCCTGCCCCATCATGGACGCGAAGCGCGTGGAAGACGTGGCCGTGAGCATGGCTTTGTGAAGCTGGAGCTTTTCCAGAGCAGAGAGCGCGTCCGAGTATTTTTCGGCGGCTTGGCGGCGCAGTGTGCCAAAGCCGTTCTGCGTCTGGCGGATCGTTTCCTGAAACTCGCGGATCACATCCCCGAACGTGTCGATGTTCGACGCGCTGCGCTGCATTTCCGTGATGGCCTCGTTCATGTAGAGCATCGCCAGCTCGACCGCGACCAGTTCGGACAGAAGCGCAATCTCGTCATCGACAAACTGGTATTTGTAGGCGCGGGCCGTCTTCAGCGTCTCATAGACCGGCGCAGAGGTCAGGTTGATGATGCCGGTCATTTCTTCGGTCAGGGCCGTGTCGTCGCGGATCGCGTCCGACAGCGCCCGCACCACATCCTCAACCGTGTTGAAATAGGCGTCATCGCGGGCAATGTTCACGTCCTGCCATGTCGGGTTGAGGCATTCGTTGCGCTCGTCGCACTTGAGGACCGGGATCGTGCCGCCCTCGACCAAGGCTTGCAGCATTTCCGGCGTGTAGGCCCGAGGCGCGATCGTGCGGTGGCGCGGGCCTTCATCGTCATTGGCCGCGCCCACGGTGATGATCGTGCCGGTCAGCGACATGAACAGTTCAGCGACATTGGGGTTCGAGGACAGGAAGCCGTTTTTCTTAACCGCCCGCCATGCGTAGTTGATGTTGATCGGCACCTGATCCTTCAGCGCCCCATCGGCTTCGCCAAGCGTCTCGTTCTGCTTACCTTCCGAGCCGCAGCCATGCCGCCGCGCGACGGCATCGGCAAATTTTCCGTTCATGCCGCCGACCGTCTGGCAAAGGTGCTGCGATGCGCCGTCCATCTTCGGCCACATCGAGCCGACCAGCATCTGCCCCGCTTCGCAGCTATTGATGTTCATGGCGTTCACGTTCTGCAGAAGGTCGCGGAGCTTCGACACCTGTTCGGCCACGGCGGGCGAGAGGCTTTCCAGCGCCAGCTCGAAGGCGAAGCTGGCCGCGTTCTGCATGATCCCTTCCATCAGGTAGATCATTTCCTCTTTTGAGATGAAGGAGAACGATCCGCCGAAGATGTCGATGCCGCCGCAGCCGGCGCGAACGGACGGCATCTGGATCTGCATCATGCCGGTGTTGCGGGGCTTGGTCCGCATGTAGAGCGAACCAAGGGTGACATAGCCCCCCATCTGCCCCTGATAGGCTTGCGGGCGGGTGACGTTCACGCCGCCACCCGTGCGTTCCCAGAAGCCTTTGAGGTCATCGCCCAGACTCTGCGACTGGACCGGCCCGCTGACAGAGAGCGCCATCGCGCAGACGGCAAGCGTTGTGGAGATTTTCTTCAGCATCGGATGCCCTTTCAATACCGCTCGCCTACGGGGATTTTCGTGACGACATGAACCCGCTCCAGGATCACGTCCTCGGTGAGAAGACCGCCGCCCAGAAGCTCGACCACGCCAGATTGCGGCTCGACCAAAGCGATGAAGGGGCGGGGATTGTCGGCAAGGCCGAGCTTTTTGAGTTGGCCGGTATCGACCACGGCATTCGGGAACATCGGGTGGAACGAGCCATCGACCGTCACAACGATCGGCTCGATCCCGAAGTTGGCCTGCATCCGCGCAATGACATCGAGTTGCGGGGTGCAAAGACCGCAGGTCGCGGCATCCTCGACCACAACCATGAATCCGAGATTGGCGGCCGCCTCGACCAGCGAGCTTTCCCGCGCAACGCGGATCTGGTCCTGATAGACCGCGCCGCCCATCTGACTGATCGGAAAGCGCGTGTTGATGTCCAGTTCCGGCGTCTTGAACAGCACACGTTGCCATGTGTCCGTGAAGGCCGTCGCCATGCGGCTCATTTCCTGCTGCGCGTGCATGTAGGTCTGCACGTTTTCCGGCGTCGGCTCCATGATTGCGCGGTTCTTCAGCTCGTCCAGATCCTTGCGGTATTGCTCGATCTGTTCGGTGTAGGTGGGCGGCGCGGGCGGCGGCGCGGCGGGTGCCGGTGCTGGCGGGGCTGCGGCTTCTTCTTCGGCTTCCTTTTCGGGGTCGCAGTAGAAATTCCAGCCGTTCTTGATCGCATCGCCGCAATACCCGAAGGCTGCGCCCTCGCCCGTCCGCGCAAGGGCCGGTGCGGGGGAAAGCAGCGCGGCCAGCGCCGCGCCGAAGACCAGACGGCGGCGGGCGTCAGACATATCCTGCCTCCTGCGCCTGAAGGAGAACCGACTGGATTTGCCCGAGATAGGAACGCGGGTTCCGAAAGCCGGTGATCTGGTGGATCATTTCCTGTGTCGGCAGATGCACGAAGACCAGCGTCGGAAGCTGGATGATGTCCTTGGCGATCGGATGCCCCGCCGCCTCCACGAAGTCGGCATAGGGCGGGATTGGCTTGCCATCCTGCGAGGCGATCAGCACAGGAATGCTGGCCGGTTCCGCCGAGGCAAAGAGCGTGTTCGACGCGGCCTTGCAGAACGGGCACCAGCTTGCGCCAACAAGGATCAGGCCGATGGGCCGTTCCCGCATCGGCTGTGCGGCGGCAGGCACGGCGACCGCCAGCGGCAGGGCGGCAGCGGCAAGGATAAGGTCACGGCGTTTCATGTGGTCACTCCCCTTCCGAAATCTCGCCTGCCGTCAGTTCGAGGCGGTCCTTGAGGTAATCCGTCACCATGTCGCTCGTCGGCACGGCGGCATCGTTCATCATGTCTTCGAAGGCTTCCGAGAGGTCGATCTGATCCCAATCGATCGTGTCGATCTGATCGAGTGGCAGGCCGTCGCAGCTCGGGTTTTTCGCACTTCCGAAGCCGGTGCCCGAAAGGCGGCGGATCTCTTTCTGGAAGACCATGCCGAGCTGGCTGTTGAAGGTGCAGTAGCCGCGCCGCTTCTGGACGCACACCCCGAGGACTTTGCGCGAACAGTATGTGCCGAGGTAGACCGCCGCCTTGGCCTGAACGCGGTCCATCAGCGCAAGCTCGCTTTCCGAGCAATCCCCGATAACGCCATTGGCCCATCCGCTGTCACGGCAGCAGTTGATGGTGCCGAGCGCCCCGACCTTGCAGTTGCGGGCCGTGCCCGAGAACATGGTCACGCTCTGAAGGTCGAGGGACTTTTCCGTATCCTTGGCGGCTTCATCGAGAACGGTCAGCCATGCCGCCGCATTGGCAAAATCGGTGTTGGCCTCGTGGTCGATGCCTTCGCAAAGGCCGCCCACGCAGACGTTCATCGCCGTGCATTCGGACGGCATCTGCATCCCGCCGCCGCAGCGGTAGCCGTATTCCCAATGGCGGCATTCAACCGGCGCTTCGCCTTCTTCCTCGTCATAGCTGAGGCAGGTCTTGGAAATCACTTCGCAGGAGGCATCTGCTTCGAACGGGCCGCAATCGGAATGGTTGCCCGCCGCGCCGTCGATGCACTGGTAGCTTTGTTCATACTGCCAGCACTCGCGGGAAACCGGAAAGCCCATGATCGTGCGGACTTCTTCCCCTACGACGCAGGTCGTCTCGCCCGAGACACAGTTGAGATCACCGGCCAGCGCATCGCAGCGATTAACCAGCTTGTCTTCGATGCGGTCGATCTTGGATTCGAGCAGCAAGGCCGGTTTGTGGTCGGTCAGATCGTTGAGGCAGGAATAGTTGAACCGCTCCAGGCTGCATTCGCCGTTCTCCGTGACCATGCAGCGGCTGCCGAGTTCGGTGCAGGCGGCCGTCTCGCGCAGACCCGAGCATTGGTCATTGTCAGGGCAGTAGTATTCCTGGCTTTTCCGCAGGCAGCGCGGGGGCACGACGCAGGACCGCTGGACGCCGTGGAAGATGCCGGTGTGATTGTTCGGGGCGGTATGGGTGCCGTTCTGGCCGACGCGCTTGTAGATGCACTCGAAGGAGACAAATTCGTTTTCCTGAATGCCAAGGTTGGCCCCGTTCCACCACAAACGGCCGCCATCCGACCAGCCGTAGAAATTTCCGCTTTCCGCGCCGAGGTATCCGCCAGCGGGCGGATCATTCATCATCATGTCCCGGCCCTCTTTCTTGAAGCGAATGATGCCGCAGACACGGCTGGAAAAGCCGCCGTTGCAGTAGCCGTGGGCCTTGTAGATCCAACCGCCGTTGTGATGTTCGTGATCGACGGGGCTACAGCATTTGCGCGAGCAGCCCATGTGCTCGCCCTTCCAGAAGTAGCACATGCTTTCGTCGCGGCCGGACGATCCCCAATACATCTCGCGGGGGCGCCCCTGAATGGGCTGACCGTTCTCGTCTTCGAAGTAGTAGCCAACCCAAGGCTCACGAAGGGCCACTTCTTCTTCTTCGAGGCAGGTTTCGCCCGAGGGCGAGCAGGACGAAGCCTCATTGCCGTCCGGCAGATCGGCCACGTTGCATTCGCCATTGTGATCCGTGTCGCATTCGACGGTGACGGTCGTATCCGCGACTTCGCAGCGCCACGTATCCAGCCGGTCGATCTCTACCTCACGGTCGATCTTGCAGCCTTGGGTCGCGGTCTGCGCATGGACATCGCAATACCGCTCGAAGGGTTCGAGGACCGAGAAATCCGCGAAGTTGCAGGCCGGATTTTCCGTCACGTCCGACTGGAAATACTGCCCTGCGATGTCTTCGGCTTCGGTATGGGCCTTGTCGGCATTGGTGATGCCGATGTGGTCGGTGGGAATGTCGTATTGCGGACGCAGATCGATGCTGTCGATCATGTCCTCATAAACGCCAGCCGCCGTGGTGCCGCCCGTCAGGGCATCCTTGGTGCGGGCGTCGATGTTGCCCTTGTTGATCGAGGTTTCCGGCGTGTCAGTGCCCTCATAGATCGGCAGCGCGTTATCGATCCCGCCTTGGGTGAAAACGGACGAGCCGGAGCCAAGCCGCGAGGCATTGCCCGCAGCTTTTGCCCGCGCTGTCGGATCGAACGCTTCCTGCGCCTGAAGCGCAGTGCCGATGGTCATGGCCGAGACGGCAATCAGGAGAGCGCGGGCGAGTTTCATGGCTGCTTTGCCTCTCCCAGAGCCTTCGCGACATGCGGCGCATCGCCATTGCCGGCGGCAATGATGCGAAGGGCGGTTTCTACGGGAATGTTGCCGGACAGGCGGTCATGCGCGGGCGGGATGTCCAGCTCGCAAGCGGGCGTCGAGCAGGTTTGCAGATCTTCGGCCAGCACGACGAGGACCGGAACGGAGGTGATGTCGAACCGCTTGAACAGCGTCGGATCGATGGCGAAGGCTTCGCCCATTTCATCCTGGCCGAACACTTCCTCCAGCTTGGCCCGCGTGTCGAAGACCGAGTTGTTGACAAAGCCGCGGAAGGCGATGGTCAGCCCGTGCGCGGTTGCTTCCTGCATCATCTGGCGCAGGGATTGGGCAGGCATGGAGAAGCTGGCAAACAGGATCGCTTCAGTCTGGGCGTATTTCTCGCCTTCCGCCTCGGGGATCTGTTCGTCTTCGGCATTCAGAAGGGCGCGGACACGCGGATCGTTCAGCGCGCGTTCGCGGATGCCTTCCAGATCGGTGATCTCCACGCCCGCCTGCGGCGGCTGGATGGTCAGGCTGTCGGCCAGCGCATCGCCGCGCTTTTCTGCATCCCGCACGATGGTTTCGACCGGAACACGGATTTGCCCTGTTGCCCCCGGCGCATAGACCACGGGCGGTTCTTCAGGGGCGTCCTGCGCCAGTGCAGGGCCAGCGAACAATGCCGCGCCAAGCATCAGAGTGCGCAGCAATTTCTTTTCCGCCACATTAGCCATCCGAAGCTCTCCCCTTTGTATGGATATTCCCGCATTGAATCGATCATCTGCGTGCTGGACCCGAGCGGGCCGCAGGCATAGCGCCCGCTGGTCACAGCGCGGGGCCGCGTCAGTTGCAGCCGGTATTGGGATTTCTTGATGATCGGCGCGATGTCCGGTGTGCAAAGCGCCTGACTGCTGGAACTGGTGTTCCGCGCCAGCCCGAGCCGGTGTTGCCGCGCAATCATCTTGGCCGTCACCGTCTCGGACGCCTGCACCCCGCCGTAATGGGCGTTGGAATCCCCCGTGATCGGGTAGAGGCTGCCCTGACAGCCATTGCACCAAAAGAGCTGATCGAGGGGCAGACCGCCGCTGGACGAGCGCACGCAATCGGCGGCGCAAGCGGCCAGCGCCACAGGGTTCGCGAACAGGATCGCTTCGGGATTGACGATGTTGTTCAGCTCAGGATCTTGCCAGAGCGGATCGAACTCGCTGATGTAGGCAACGTCGAAGGTCGTGTTTTCGAGGCAGAGGCCATCGACCACCGTCCCGAGCCAGCTAATCAGCGGATAGTAGTAGTAATGCACCTGCCACTTGCTGCCCGTGGCATCGCCGCCGCTGCTGGTGACAGAGGATTTTCCGACCGAGAACAGGCCAAGGTCCGCCTCGAAGCCCATGTTGACGAAGCAGCCCGCCTCATTGGCGACATCCGTCAGGCGGGCCGGTTCCCAAAGACCGATCGCAAGGCCGATGCGGGGCGGAACGCCGGGGCAGATGCAGACCGGCAGCGACGGGTTCGACGTGTCGGGGCGGCTCCCCAAGACGCGGATCGCGCCTATGGAGATCGGGAAGATGCAATCCCAACACACTTCGCTGATGGGATTGAGGAATTTGGCGTTGCACTTGGCCCAGACTTCCTCACCGATGACGGTCAGGCTCAGGGCAAAGGCGAGGATTTGGAACAGGCGTTTCATTGCCCCTCCCCCTCGACCGGAATTTCCTCGATCAGAAGCATGGGATCGGCGCGGGTGATGAGTGTCGGCAACCGCTCGATCCCGAACCGATCCACGATGACGCCCTGCTGGTCGAACCAGAACCGGCGTCCATGCGCCCGCCCGAGTTCGAGGGGGGCGCCCTTCGCAATGACGATGAGCGTGTCCAGCTCGTCGCCTTCCGCCAGTGCGTAGTCCACCTGGGCGGGGGCATCGCCGTCGATGACGACAATCCGTTTGGAGAAGCTGGAATGCTCCAGCGGGTTGATGCGCGTTCCGGCTGGCGCGAAGACCCTGCCCTCGTGATCGGTCAGGTCGCGGTCCAGCGTGATCGAGGGGTCAAACTCGAAAGCGCGGTATTCTTCTGCGGGGGGCAGGATCGCGCCAATGGCAGGACGGGCGATGTAATCGCGCGTCGTCTGCTGCATGTCGCGTTCCATCTGTTCCAGCCCGCCGTTTTCCTCCATCGCCCGAAAGCGGGATATGATTTCTTCGAGGAAATCGGGTTCCTCGATCGGGAACACCGTCCCGTAGCTTCCGAAGTTTTTTGCAGATGCGGCGCTGGCAAGACCTGCGGTCAGGGCCAGCGCAACCATCACTGCCCGTCCGGTGTGTCGGCCCATGCCTTCAGCTCCTTCCAATGGGGGATTGCGTTGGTGCCGAAGCCCACGGCGGCGATCTTGTCGCGGGCGAACAGGCCGATATTGGCGTAGCGGCTATCGAGGCTGTCGGCGCTGGTGCCGAAGGCGGCATACATGCCGTCAGGGATCACGCCTTCGGCCAGCGCGGGCGCGAACGGTTTGCCGTCGCGCTGCGCAATCTCGAAGCAGGTGCCATGCACACAGACATTGCCCGCGTCGTCATGGGTGATGACATCGCCCGGAAGCCCGAGAACCTGCTTTGTGAAGTAGAAGCCTTCGAACCTCTCGGCATAGACGGCGGGCGGTTCGGCCGCGATGATCGCGCCATGCCAGATCGTCTTCGGCCAGCCCCACATGACATAGGCATTATGGGGCAGCGAGGACGAACCGTTCAGGTTGATGCGGACGGTGTTCAGCGCCCAGAAGCCGGTGACGACAAAGAGCGATCCAGCAACAATCGCGCCCCATTTTGCGGTTTTGAGCGCGGTCATTCTGCCATCGCCTCGCGCACAACGAGTTCGGTGATGTCCTGTGCGCCCGCCAGCACCGAGGCGGAATTGACGACGATGACGGCATTCTCGGCCGCGACCCGCTCGATCGCGGCGTTGAGGCGTTTCTGAAACGCCATCGCCTCCACCTCGTAATCCGCATCCTCCATGTCGCGGCGGTCGCCATCCTGAATGAAGGCAAGCACGGCCTGACTGGCATCGATCGTGACGATGCCCTGCGGCAGACCGACAGGCTGCGTCATCAGAACGATGGTCAGGGTGACGGCGATGCTGACCAGTGCGGTCATGACGAGTTCGGTGACGCGCATCAGAGAGCTACGGGATTTTTCGGATGCCATGATGATCCTCCGTCTAGGGCTGACGTGTCAGGGGGGGAGTGTCCGGATCGGCGGTGACGGCCAGATCCGCATCGCGCACAAGGCGGTCGATATGCGCCTGTTTCTCTGCGGGGGTCAGGCTGGTTTCGCTGAAGGACAGTTCCAGTTCGCGCAGCAGTTCGGTGTGATCGGTCATGGACGGAATCCCCGCGTGATGACCGTGCGGCGCGGGCCCGCCTTCGGAGAGGCAGGCGCAAACTTGTCGAGATAGCTGCGGCGTTCCTTGCACCAGACCTTGTAGGGATAATGGGCGCGGCGGCCGAACGGGAACGCGGCATCGATCGCCGCCGTCCGGTCCTCGATGCTGCAATCACGCGGCAGGCTGTCGTGGACCGACTGGATGACTTCGCGGGCCTGATCGGCCCACGAACGGGTGTCATCGGTGGTTTCCGCCTTCGGCTTTTTCAGATCGTCGCGGCTGATCCTCATTCGACCTGGCCTTCCTCGACCAGCATTCGGATTGCCTCGACCGTCTTGTAGCCCTGTTCCTCTAGCCGTTTGATCTTCTCGACCGTGGAGCCTTTGGAGGAATAGACGGCCAGCGAGAACGGATCGAGCAGGAGCCGCCCGAAGAACCAGCCGGTCGGGCCTTTGACCCCCATTTCCGAGAAATGGCCGCGCACCGATTGCAGCGACTTGAGCTGACCCGCGATATGCGGGCTGACGGCCAGCCGGTTATCGGCCACCAGACGGTCGATGGTTTCCGTCTTCTGCGCTAGCAGCACGGTCCAGTCGGAGTTCTGCAAGCAAACTTGCGCCGCGACGTTGTTGTAATAGTCGTCGATGGACTGCGTGCCGGTGATGAGTGCGCCGGTGTATTTCCGTGCGCGGCGCACCACGCCCTCGATAAACTTGGCCGTGGCATGGGACTGGAGCAGATCCCATGCTTCATCGATCAGGATGGCAACCGGCGTCGAGCGCGAGGTTTTGAACATCAGTTCGGTGCCGAGGAACATGATGATTTGCAGGATCACGTCCTGCAGAACCTTCTGACCCTTGATGTCCGACAGTTCGAACACCGTGAACGCCTGATCGAGCTTCAGGTTTGCGGGGCCGGTGAAGTATGCGCCGTAAGGGCCGGATTTGGTGAAGGCTTGCAGCTTCACGATCACGTCGAGCAGACGCTGGTCCTGATCGGAAACGGCCTTGAGGCGGTCCCAGACATCGGTGACTTCGGCCTCTTGGCCTTTTTCGTCCCAAAGCTCGCCCACGATCCGGCTGATAAAGCCTTCTTCCAGATCTTCGACGCGGGTCTGCTTGCTCTGCCCGAGCGCCGCCATCGAGGCGATGATGCGGGTAATCAGCTCGATCGCATCGGCGCGGTATTCCGGCGAATCCATGTCGGTGCTGGAGAGCATGGAGAACGGGTTGAGCTTGATGACGTTGGAGCCGTCGAAGGCCACGAAGCGGCCGCCGAGGATTGTCACCGTATTCTTGAAGCTGTAGCCGTCATCAATCACGACGACCTTGCCGCCAGAGGAATAGATCGACGTGACCAATTCCTGCATGAAGACCGACTTACCCGCGCCGGACTTGCCGACGACCGAGACGTTGTAGTTGCCGTCCGACTGGAAGTTGTCCCAATCCATGATCTGACCCTGACGGCCGACCAGCATCACGCCCTTTCCCGTGCCCGATCCGGTCCATTCGCCATGCGCCGGCGCCAGCGCCGCCGCCGCTTCCGTCTTCAGGATCTTCATGCGCTGGAGCTTTTTCAGATCGGCCATGCGCTTGCCCGTCACCGTGAAGGGCAGCGCCGAGAGAAAGACCGGAAGCTGAACGAAGGTGTCGTTTTCCAGCACGAGGCCCGCATAGCGGTAGATCTTCGCGACTTCCGCCAGCGCGTGACGCGCATCCTCCGGCGTTCCCTTGGCATAGGCGCAGACGGCAAAGGTGGTATCGAGCAGCTTTTCCCCTGTCTCGATCTGTTCGTTCAGGCTGTCGAACTCCTGCATCTTCTCGCCAATATTGGCCGAGAATTTTGCGAATTGGGTCGAAGCCGTATGTTGAAGGCCCGCCCGTTTTTTCGTGAGAAAAGACGAGCTGTCGGCCTTGGAACGAACCCGCATGGTAAAGGAGGTCAGCACTGGACCAACGGGCCGTTCCGCAATCCGCTCCGGCACACCGTTCAGAAGGGTGCCGAGGACGAATTGCCATTCTTTGGGATAGCGGCGCACCGTGGCGCTGCCGACCGCCATCGGCGGTTCCCCCATAAGTCCGATCGCAGAGCGGCGAACCAGAAGGCCCGCGCCCGGAAGCTGATGGTTCAAGGCTTCCTGATCGCTGTATTCGAGTTGCGATATGCCCGCGAGGCCACGGCAATGCAGCAGCTCGCCCAAGAGCTTGATGAAGTCGCCGGGGGCCGTGTGCTTGACGTAGGACTCGCCGCCGAACACCGAATAGAGGGCGCGGCGGAAGTTTTGCAGATCCTTGCGTTTGCCCAGATCGGCATCGCCATTGGTCCAGCAGGCCAGAAACACGCGGCGATGATGCGGCACCGCCTTGATGACGTGATCGGTGCCGTAGCGGGCGGCGCGAAGATGCGCCATGCGCCGCTGCGCCATTTCACCAACCAGCTCGTCGCCGCCGAGCCGGTGACGCGCCCACTGGACCAGCTTCGCGTCGATGTCGGGCGAGGTCCAGTTGAGGATCTGGATCGTGCAGCCGTTCGGGGCGTTGGAGTTGATGATCGATTGCAGCGTGGAGGCCGTGTCGTCGCTGCCGACGACAGGGCTGACTTCAATCATGAAGCCGGTGGACCCCTCGTTGAAGTAAAGCTCGTGTTCGGGATCATAGACGCGGTAGGGCAGAAGGTCCGCGACGACATCGGTCGCGAGGCTTTCCGGTTCGTCTGCCGACCAATCAGGATCGTCAAAGAGGCCCGTGAAGAAGGATTTGATCGCGTTCATCAGGAGCGCCCCGAGGTCCATTGCGCTTCGCGCACGACGAAGTGCACAAAGGTCGCTTCATGCAGCAGCCCTTCGCCGTCGAGGTGCGGCGCAATCCAGAGCGTGCCGACCTGTTCAGGAACGCGGTATTGCGCGGCGGTGTAGGCCATGCCGCCATCGGTCATGCCGGTCAAAGGCGCACCCGTGGCGCTGCCGCCGCCCTTGCCGCTGGCATAGGTCAGCGGATTGCGGGACATTTCCTTGCCAAGCGTGTCCGAGAAGCGTTCGGCAACCGGCGTTTTCGACGCCTGATTGCGCCCGTCCGCTTCCCCGATGGTGGAGCAAGGGCTGCCATTGCCGGTCTGGGCGGGGCAGAGGAAGTCCTTTTCCGTATTGCTGGCACCGGCGCAGGCCGAAAGCAGCGGAATGGACAGGATGGCGATGGCGGAAAAGACTTTGTGCAGGGTCATTTGAGCGACACCCCTTCCATGAAGACAACTTCGACCTCGGTCCCTGCGTAGAGCGAGACGACCGGCTGATATTGTTCGGCGCGTTTGATGTAATAGTCGGCCAGAGAGGACGCGGCGTTGCTGCCAGCCCCGCCGATCATGCCCGCACCCGCTGCACCCATGACGCCGCCGATCGTGTCGGCCCCGTCATTGGAGGCGCTGATCGATGCGGCGCTGGACAGCGCGTCGGCAAAGCCGCCGAGTGCGCCTGCAATGGCCGCGTTCGACACAAGATTGCCTTCGCGGCTGGTGACATGCCCGCGAACACCGGCCTTGCCCGAACCGGCGACAAGACCCGCAACTTCCGTCTCGATGACCTGATTGTTCTTGCCGATGCAGGTCAGGGTGGTCAGGCGCACATAGACACGTTCGCTGGACAGATCGCCCATCGCAGAGCCAAGCACCGTGCAGCCCGTGACATTGATCTTGCGACCCGCCGCATTGCCCGCGCTGGCCGTCACCGCAGGCCCGTTGATGCGGGCGAGGACCGGCACAGGATTGTCGCGGCTGACGACGCCCGTCGAGGCATCGACGCCGGAAATGATCGTCGCGGGCGCGTAGCTGCCAGCCGGAATGTAGGAGCGCAGATCGCGGACGTTGGACGAGTTTTCTTCGACATCCTCTTCGGGCGGTTCGGGGAGCGGTTGCAGCGCAAATTCGGTTGAAAATCCGGTGCCGAACGGTTGCGTGACGGTCTGACCGCCCTGCCCCGCCGCTGCGCCGCCCGCCGATGCGGGACGCCCTGCGACGGGGGTGCGGCCACCGCCCGCGACAAACTCTTGCCCGTAGTTTTCCCCGTTCGGGCCAAGTGCTGCGCCCAGAGGCGCGGGCTGCATGGGAGTGCCGCCTTGCAGGGCTTGGATTTCCGCCTGCTGCGCTATGATCGCTTCATCATATTCTTGGCGGATGGCGGCGACTTCGGCTTGGCGCTGTTCCTCTTGCGTCTTCACCGTGTTGGTCAGTTCCGTGACCGTGCGCTGGAGCTTGTCCAGTTCTTCGCGGCTCTGCCGCGCCCACGAGAGTTCAGGGGAAGCCTGACTGGTGCGGTCTGCGATGATTGATTCATCGACGCGGTTCGCCCCGAGGGGCTGCAACTTGTTCGACCGGCCATTCATGACCTGCCCGAGAATGACGATGATAAGGAGGATCATGCCGCCCGCGATGGCAAGGATGACCCATTGCTGTTTTTTCCGTTGCTCGGACATCAGCGTTTCTCCACGACCACGACCCAGGCGCGGTCATTGCGCGAGAGGTTGCTCTGCTGCACCCAGACGGCGACGACGCGGTTGTTGTAGAAGTCCTGCGGTCGCACATAGCGGCCAGAATTGCCGCCAGATGCGACCATGACGCGAGCACGAAGACCGCTGCCGTTCTCCGTGGCAACGACAGATCCATGCGACCGCGAGGGCGGTGCCTTGCCGCCGATATGCTTGTTGATGACGGAACGTGTGAGAGCGACGAGGCCGGAGGAATATCCGCCCCCGCCGCCCTCACCCACGGCCAGCTCGAAAGCCGGTTCGGATCTTTGAGCACTTCGGCCCGCGTTGCCGCTTGGGGTTGCTGCCGGTGAATCCGGAACGCCATTGACGCGGATGACGACCGTCTCGGCCCCGAGATTGACCCTCGGTGTCAACTCATAGCCGATGGTGATGCCGCGTTCGGTGATGATGTAGCCGGTTTCCGGCACCAGCTTGTCTTGCTGGCCGCCGTAGCGCAGGAACACATCGCCGGTGGATTCGTCGTTCATTTCCTGAAACTGCGACTGGTCCTTGATGATCCTGCGGATGCGATCACCGGCGATGCTGATACGCGTGACATCCGTGGGCGATGCGGAGATTTTGACTGTGCCGTTGGGCCGTGTCGTAAGGTTTTGCTGTGCGAATGCCGGAACCGCGAAGGTCAGGGCGAGGACGGCAGCACTGAGGACATGCTTAATCATTCTTCGGTGATCTCCACGAGTTCGACACGCGAAAGACGGGTGGACGACCCTTCTTCCACGAAGGTGAACAGGATTTTGCGGGGGGAATTGCTGACTTCGGTCGTATCGAGATAGGTGGCGAGGTTGCCGACCACTGCGACCTGAAGGCGGGCCAGATTGTGTTCGAAGCGTTCGGGCCTGAACACCGTCGAAATGCGGCGAAGCCGGATGTCTTCCGCAATGTCATCATAGGCGTCGAGCAGACGGGCGCGGTCCTGCCCCGCCGCGATGCGCTCGATCACGTTGCGCCCGTAGCTGATCGTGTTCGGGCTGATCGTATACATGGCGTAGAGCGCATCGAGTGTGATGGCTTCGATATAGCGGATATCTGCGGAGCCACGGGCAACCATGCCGTCCGAGACGCGCGACGGGACCAGCACGACTTGGGTGCTTTCCTGACTCATCCGCCACGACAGCAGGAAGTTCGCACCGATGGAAATCACCAGCAGGCCGGTCACGATGTTCCGCGCCCGCTGTGCAGCATACATTCTGGCTTTGATGGTATCGAAGTTCATCAACCCCTCCACATGTTCACGGCGCTGTCGGGCCAGTTTTTGAGGGGGCTGATCTCGCGGGGCAGATACCAATATGTCATGGCAAGCAGGCGCTCTACGCCGCCATCGCCCTTCAGGCGCTTCCAGACGAAATAGCTGACAATGCCGATGACGAAGCCGGGGACGGCTTGCTGCACCATGAGGCCGATGCCCGCAGGCGCGAGCAGCGCAAGCCCCTCATCAATAGGAAAAAGCAGGATACGCCCTTGTTCCTGCAACCGTTGTTCGATCTTGACGACCTTCTCCTGCATCGGGGCCCTCCAGCGCAGACAGATATGAGGAAAGCCGCACGCCCACCGAGGACGTGCGGCGGGGGCGTTAGATGCCGGAGGGGAGAGCGACAGCCGGGGTCGCGTCCTGAACCATGTCGATCGTCGCGGTCACGCCGCCCATCGAGGACACGATGTCCACGCCGTAACCGAGGAACATCGACACCGCGACTGCAGTGATGACGTAGGTCCAGCGGCCGGTCGCCATCAGCGTCACGGCGGCGACGACGATGGAGATGATCAGGATCAGGTAGCCACCTGCGCCGTTCATCAGCGTGGTGAAGGTGGTGGTGATGTCGGCAAAGCCAGCTTCCACACCGCTTGCGTCGCCTGCTGCGAAGGCGGCAGCGGGCAACAGGGCTGCGGCCGCAGTGGCCGCAACGCGAAGAAGTTTCATTTCAGAACCTCGTTTCCAAATTATATATGATGCCGGTAAAAAACCGACCCTCACACCATAACCGGATGACGAGAGCTTACAAGATGTTTTTCGAGTATTCTTTCAAAAACTAAAAACGAGTTTTAGTTTGACCTCGTGTTTAGACCTTCCAGAACTTCCCAGATTTTCTCAGGGCTGCGGAGTTCGGGCACGATCGGAATCTCGACCGTCTTCCAAGTGGGGAGGTGATCGCGCAGAAGCGCGCGGATGCCCTGAAACGACTTGAGCAACCGTGGCTCATAGACGTGCTGCTTGAGGAGGAGCTTTGCTTCCCCATCTGCCTTTATGAGCATGACGAACCAACCAACGATGTCATCGGAGTCCGGGTCCTCTTTTCCGAGGCAGTAAAAGCGCAGCTTCGCCTTGGGATCGGAGAGTTCTTCGGGCAAACCCGCTTCCCAGACCAACTTCGGTGGCATCATGGGGTTCGTTCCTTTCTTAAAAATATGTGGCAGATAGCTACTGTTCCATCACTAGCAAGTCTCAATAGCAGATTGCGGGTCCAGCGCCACTATGTTTGCGGGCAAGAGACAGTAGCCTGCCAAAACCCGATCTGGGGTTACTCTGAGGTGCGCGGTTCTACCTTTAACGACCGCCCCTATTGACCTTGGGCAAGCCCGGTGCACTGGAGGGTGGCCGTCGGGAATAATCTGCGGCCACCCTAGAAGCCGATTACCGCTAGAAGCTGTAACCGATCTTTACACCCGCACCCCATGCGTGGCTGCCTTCCACATCTGCTATGGATACGGGCGGGGTCCCCAGTGTCGGTTTGGCATCGCCAAGTGCCGCATAGGTGACACCTGTCGTTACCTTGATCCGATCACGGGTATAGATGGCCGCCAGAGTAATGCTCTTGCTCCCATTAGTGGGTGCAAGGGGTGACACCTCATCACTCCCCGCTTTTTCGAAGCTAAAGCTGACAGCGCCCGACCAACTATCGCTGAAGGCGTGACCGACGCCGAGCATGTAGGTTGTGGAGTCGTTCAGATAGACAAGACCATTGCCCGTCACCTGCCAAAGCCTTTCTGGATCGATCCGGAAGGTTGACCACTCTACCCAGCGGATCGATCCGAAAAGCAGCGTCTTTGGCGTTATTCCCGTTTGGAAGGCGATATTCCACGACTCGGGCGTCGACACCTTCAATGGCGAGGAACCATCCAGAAGCGGTAGGCCGGGTGCGGGGCCAGGTCCATCAGGGTCCACCAATGGACCCTGCTCCGTGGCCTGAAAATGATTGTCTATGGGGGAGGTGTAGGTCATCGACACTCGGGCGCCAATCTCGGGCCTTTCCCATGACACACCCGCGAGCCAGCCGTATGCCGTATCTTCGTCCACGCTCATATTGTAGCCACTGACGGGACCGAAGGCCGCGCCACCAACGGCCACACTGCCGTCTGTTCGCAAGGCTCTGATCCCTGCATGGACCCCGAAGGGGCTTTGCGGCAACTTGTAACGGACGACGCCGGTGACGCTCAAACTGCTGACATCGACACCCGTGCCCCCAAGCATGAACGATCCGCCTTCAGGGTAGAGAAGATCCGCGCCGAGGGGCTGGTCGATCATCAGGGCGGCTGACCAGTCCTCGTTGAACTGGTGCTTATAGGCAAGACCGGTGGAGTTATAGGAGCCGAGAATGTTTCCTGTCTTGCTACCGAATGCCCCTCGATCTGATCCCGATGCACTTGGGGACACGTGGCCATAGCTCAACTCGAAATAGTTGCCCTTTTCAAAAAGCGGACCGAGAAACTGGCTGTTACGTTCGATGCCGCCTCCGACCGCAGGGGCGTTACCGAGCATGAATAGTCCTGTTCCTATGACATACGCGCGTTTCACGAGGGTTCCTTACTGCTATCGTTCAAAAAACTGCTGCAGGCTGATGCCTGCCATCAAACTGAAGGGCGGCAAAGCCAAGGAGTAGTGGCCGCAGGGCAGCTCTTTCAAAGTCAGGTCCGCACCCGCTTGCTTTAAATCTCTGACGAACCTTCTGGTCAGATCTGGCCGGACAACCTTATCCCGCCGAGCAAGGACCACCTGGAGGTCCAGATCGGATCGCGAGAGGCGCTGCACGTATGCGCCCAGATCACATGGCCTCCATGCTTTTCGCAGGTCAGTTAAACTCATAGCTGGTTCAAGGCCCTTGCGGATGGCATGGGTTGCCCGCCCTGACCAAACCATGTCAGCGAGGCTGTCAGCCGTCAGAAATAGGGATGCCTTGGAAACATCAGGATCATGGGCCGCTACAAGACCCGCCACCCAAGACCCCAAGCTCATTCCAAGGACTGAGATTCCTTCGAAACCACGCCCTTTCAGCCATTGTATGATCGAACGACCATCCAAAGTTGCTTGCCTGACCGATTGCAGGGTTCGTCCAAGATTGGCGCTCAGCATGAAGTCAGCATGCGCGGCACCGGGGCGCCCCCGCTCGAAGTGATACGGCATCGCTACTTCAATGACGGTGAGGCCGCGGCGGCGGAAGTATCCTTCTAGGAGACTCTGGCGAGACGACGCATTCCAGTGATGAAAGACCAGCAAGGCACGGCGCGAGGAGCGAGCTTGGTTGACCTTGGCGACGACACGATTGTTCTCAGGGATGCCGGTTTGGACAGATGAGGCAAAGCTAAGCCAGCCGTTGTCATATTCGAACTGCGGTGCATAGGCGTCCGGCAAGCTGTAATAGGATGGATCGCTTACGGCCATTTCGGCTCGACGATAGAACCCATCGAGGTCGATGTTATGATCACCGTCAGGAAAAGCTTCTTCCACCCCAAGGTGAAAAGTTTCAGGGGCCTTCACCTTTTCACCTTGGACGGCGCGTTGCTCGTCCCACCGATCCAGAATGCTAAGAAGCATTGAGCTTTTCTCGCGAGGATTTTTTGAGGATGAAGTCAAATTCTGGATCGAACAGCGCGTAGGCTGCCAGAATTGTCGCACAACCCATCAGCATGACCCAGCCTACGAACGAGCCAACAAGAATATAAGCGGCGAATAGGATGAAAAGGACCGTCATCATCATGCTAAAGAGCTTTTTATTATCTGCATAAAACTTCAAGCGAACCGTTCCATATACAAAAACAAAAAGTGTGGCCAGTATGACAATCATACTGCTAAATTGATTGGGAAGCGTTACATTCAAATACGAGCCGGTATGATCACTGAGGTTGGTCACTGCGTTGATATCAAGCAATAGCCATGAGACAATGGTCGTGCCATTAGAGGCGAGATACCTATCTTGCAAATTCATTGCCGTAGCAATCAGGACTACCAGTAACAAGCACCGATAGGCGCACTTCATGATAGCTGCACGTAGTCTGCGTTTTTCGTCCTCGGGAAACTGAAATGATTCACCATCAAGGCGATCAAGCATTTTGCCGCAATCATTGATGATTTTGTAGAGCAGTATCAGGCCGACAAACAGCAAGTAAAAACACAAGCTCATATAGACGTAAGTAAGTGCTGTGAAGAAAATGGATTCCTTGACGCTGATTTCGTCAGGTCGCAGGAGAGCAACCGTTCCCCAATCCGTTGCGTAGTCGTTTTTTCCGCTCAATAGCGGTTCGAGTCGGACGCCGATCCACTGGATTACACCCGCGAACACAGTGCATATCAGAAAGACTGCCCAAAACGTGAATTTTGATTTTTCAACAACCTCCGGCCACGGCTTGAATTGATGTGTCAACTCACAATGAGATAGAATTAGAGGCCTGCCCTCTCGCTTCCAGAACAAGAGCGTTTCCACTATGAAGCCAAGAAATAGCGGAAGTAAGACAAGGAAAAGCACTGTCCAATTTGGTGCCCACCAATACCCTACTTGTTTGTCCAAGCCGCCGTATTCATAGGTCACATTGTGGACCCCGATGATGAGCGCCAAAAAGCCTAAACCGACTGCCCCTGCAAATACTGAAGCAGGGAGATCAATCGGAGAACCGTGGCTGAATAGGGCTTCGGAGGCCCGTGCCAGTGAGAATTTCCGCTTTTCTGGCCGACCCTCTCGGGTAGCTTGAACAGGTGCCTCGGAAGGCTTCGGAAGAATGTCCGGCGCGATCAAAGGCGCTGGTAGCGGTTTCGGTGCGATATCACGGGCCGACCTGCGCTGTTGCTTCGCCCGTTTCTCCCGCTTTTGAGCTGCTAGAGCGGCGCTTAGGATTACCTGCCATTCGGCTGTAGCCGTCTGATCGTCGCATCCGAAAACCCTCGCTAGCCACCGGATGTTCTGGGCGCTCACCCCCCGCTCGTTCTCTTGGAACCAGAGTTGCACGGTTCGCAACTCAATGCCGGACCTATTGCCGTCGAACTGCGAAATTGCTGTCGCCAGTAGGTCTGGGGTCCACGGGCCGGCCGGGAAACCGTCTGGGCCAACAGGTCGGCCAGCGCCAGCAGCCGCCAGCCTTATGAAAAGAACTTTGAAAGTGCTGCCGTCATCTGCTGGAGGAACAAAATATTTTCCTTTTTTTATCAAATGCTTGCAAACTTCCGTTTCGTTCCGGTTCGCGCAGGTTCGTATCGTATCGTGCTCTGACCATCAAATATTATTTACCAGTTCGTGTGTCGCCACGCGCTGACACCCAACTTTCCGCGTCCGCACACTGAACGCGGTTCTTGGAGCATTGTAGCTGCTGGCCTCGCCAGCCTCGAAAACGGAGAAAACGTTACGCAAATCCTCTCTGGTCCGGTTGCGGCGGATTGGCTTCAGATTTTCGGAGTTCGGAGTTCGGAGTTCGGAGTTCGGAGTTCGGAGTTCGGAGTCGGGCACGAGTGGGTGATATTCCCATATAGTGTATACGTATGCCGCCAGACTTAGATTCTCAGAATGGTGGTAAACCAAAAACTAGTGGCGTATTGAAAAGACGCTACATACTGTGTTACATGGCCGCAAACCCTGCAGTTCGCGGCTTCCGTTGCCCTAAGGGCAAACGTTCGAGAAGGTTCCAAAATGACGCCTATCCCCGCCTCGGAGAAAAATTTCCGTGTCTATGTGAAACGATCCGGTTTCGTGGATATCACAAGGGCTACGACTGACGATGAAGATGGCTCGCCCTGCTTCACGCTCTCGACCGAAGTGAAAAATAGCCGCTATGCGTTTCTCTATGCTAAAACCCGACCGGAACCGCGCTCCTTCAGTTCCGAAAGCGCGATTACCCAGCAGCTCATCAAGTGGGGCTTGAAGGTAGCTGCCTTGCCTGTCGTGGATGGCTTAAGCCGTTGCTACCTCGAAAGCTCGAATTTAGGTCTCAAACAGCCTGCCACTACGACGCCGATCGAGGCGGCCAACCGTGGGCGTCGCTTAGTGGCATCGCGGTGATATGGCAGCCTTCCAACCCGATCGATCTGGTCATGACCCGACGTTACCGCCCCTATTCGTTCGGATGCGATAGCAAACCAGAACACTCGTTCCGTTAGACCCCATGATCGCTGGGTGAGCTGACTGGGGCGGCGGCCTCTCCCACGGCATTCTCTGTTCGAGGGTTGCGTCAGGTTGGCTGGCGCCGAGCCTCAAGAATGGGGGAGAGACCGCATGGAGCATACCACGTTCATCGGGTTGGACGTCCACAAGGCGTCGATATCGGTCGCCGTTGCGCAGGGCTTACGTGGCGGCGAGATCCGGCACCGGGGATCGGTGCCGAACCGCCCGGAGCACATTCGCAAGCTGGTGGAGAAGCTTGCTGCGGCCGGGGCGGCACTGCATTTCTGTTATGAGGCCGGTCCTTGCGGCTATGGCCTGCACCGCCAGCTTGTCGAGCTCGGGCACGACTGCATCGTGGTCGCACCCTCGCTGATCCCCGTGAAGGCCGGGGATCGGGTGAAGACCGACCGCCGTGACGCGGTGATGCTGGCCAAGCTGCATCGCCCGGGCGAGCTGACAGCGGTCTGGGTGCCGGATGCGGCCCATGAGGCGATGCGCGATCTGGTCCGCGCTCGGGCGACAGCAGTGCGGGTAGCGGGCAAGGCGCGCCAGCACCTCCAGGGTTTCCTGCTTCGCCACAGCCGGATCTATCCCGGCAAAAAGGGCTGGACCGGGGCCTACCGGCGCTGGCTCGCGTTGGTCCGGTTCACGTATCCCGCGCAGCAGATCGTCCTGCAGGATTACATCGACGCGGTTGCCGATGCCGAGGCGCGGGTGGAGCGGCTGACAGGACAGATCGCGGATCTGCTGCCGCACTGGAGCCTCGCGCCGGTGGTAGAGGCCGTTCAGGCGATGCGCGGCGTGGGGTTCATCGTTGCGGTGACGGTGGTGGCCGAGGTGGGTGACTTCCAGCGCTTTGAGAGCCCGCGCCAGCTGATGGCCTATCTGGGGCTGACGCCATCGGAACATTCCAGCGGCGCCAGCGTGCGGCGGGGCGGGATCACCAAGGCGGGCAGCGGGCTCGCCAGGCGCGCGTTGATCGAGGGGGCCTGGAGCTATCGGATGCAGGCGCGGATCAGTGTGAAGCTGCTGGCCCGGATCGAAGCGCTTCCCAAGGTGGTGCGCGACATCGCCTGGAAGGGCCAGCTCCGGATGTGCCAGCGTTACCGACACCTGATCGCGGCCGGCAAGGCGAAGGTCGTGGTAGTGACCGCGATCGCGCGCGAGATGCTGGGCTTTGTCTGGGCCATCGCCCGGGCCGTGACTGCGCCACCCGCCAGCCCGGACGCCACTGCAGCCTAAAGAAGGAAAGATCGCCCGGATCAGGCCGATGCACAGGGCTAGGGGCGGAACGCGGTGGGGAACCCTCGTGCCCTGTTATGGGCCGACACAGTCGAC
Source organism: Falsirhodobacter flavus (assembly GCA_029846755.1). GTDB lineage: Bacteria > Pseudomonadota > Alphaproteobacteria > Rhodobacterales > Rhodobacteraceae > Falsirhodobacter > Falsirhodobacter flavus. Next base: position 63,651 of record JARWBI010000011.1, read on the forward strand.
GCCCGATCCCTAGACCGAGGCAGCCCCAGGACGTAACCACGGTCATGCGGTAGCCAACCCGCGCATGAGAGCTTGCTCAACCGTCGTCTCAGTTCCGCCTCCTGCCCTGCGCATCCACATTACGACGCACCCGGCCAAGCCGGATTAAATGCCATGGAATAAGGGGTTGACTGCGATCATGAGAGCAGGCTGCTGAAGAAGGCCGGCATGAGGAACGGTTTTCCCCGACGCGGATGCTGGGTGGGCCTGGATCAGCCGCAGTCAGACCTGACTGCGGCTCCCCCGGTCAGCGCGCCAGCAGTTTCGGCAGTCTGGCGAGGTTGCACGCCGCCATTGTCAGCGTGAAGCGGGCGCGCACGCGCTCGATGCCGCGATACAGGGTCTGCGCCATGCCGCCGACCGTTTTGACCCAGCCGAATGGTTCCTCGATCTTCTTCCGGCGCCGCTGTGATTTGGCGTAGCCGGAGTGCCGGGTGGTTCTGCCGTCGATGGCGGAGTGTCGGGACTTCTGGGCGACGTGTGGCGTGACCACCATTTGGCGCAGCTCGGCGACGAAGTCCGCGCTGTCGTAACCGCGGTCTGCGGCCAAGGTCAGGCGCCGGGTCGATCCGGGTGAATGGCGATTGAGCATGTCGATGGCGGCACGGCGCTCGGCGTGCCCGTCAGCTTGCGTCAGTTCCGCCTGCACGATCAGGCCGGAACGGTTCTCCATCAGGCTATGACCCATGAAGCACAGCATGGCCCCGGTGCCGGGGGACTTCTTGAACAGCCGGGCCTCTGGATCGGTCCTCGACGCATGGGTGGCATTCGACCGCCGTTCACCACGGAAATCGACTTCGGCGTTGCGGTTGCGGCGTGTGGGGCGGGTCATCGGATTAGGCTCGGCGATGGACTGGTCAGAGGAAGATGTGGATGGCGCATTGGTATCTGGCGGATCGTCCGGATCGTCGTCCCCGTCGGAGATCGACTTTTCCTTCGGCTGGAAGCTCTTCATTGACGCCCAGGCCTTTACCAGGGTGCCGTCTACCGAGAAATGATCGCCCGACAGCAGTGGTGCCACCCCGCGATGCGCCAGAATGGCGGCTGTTGATTTCCACACGGAACTGACCCGGGTTTTCCATTGAGAAGTGACCCACCTCTAAGTTATGCGAACTGAGTCATTGTTGGGTCAAGGCATGTGCGATTTCCTTCTTCTTTCGGGTCGCGGCAGCTGTGCTGGCCTTGAAGCGGAAGCTATCGTTTCCGGTCTCCAGGATGTGGCATCGGTGGGTGAGGCGATCGAGCAGCGCGGTGGTCATCTTGGCATCACCGAAGACACTGGCCCATTTGGACCTGCATCGGTTCCGTTCCGGTCTTCTGAGAGCGATGCTCTCATCAAAGGAGACAGGATATGGCAGCGACACACAGCGACGAATTCAAGCGTGATGCGGTTCGCATCGCACTCACCAGCGGTCTGACACGACGTCAGGTTGCGTCTGACCTCGGGGTCGGACTTTCGACTCTCGGCAAATGGATCCGGGCGATTTCCGATGAGGCGAAAGCACCGGAGCGTGATGGTGATCTTCTCCGCGAGAATGAACGGTTGCGGAAAGAGAACCGCACTCTCAGGGAGGAGAGGGAGGTGCTAAAAAACCGTCACGGGCCTCAGCCTGCCTGTGCGCCGTATAAACAGCCTGTGGTATCGTTGGGGCCTGAAGGGCAGTTGCCGATCGCTTATTGGAGGGTCAGACCCCGTTAAAAAACGTGGCACATGGGCCGATGCGCACTTGAGAGTGGCGACGCTGCTTTGTCAGCGATCCCGGTTAGGAAGATGACGGACTTGCATGGCCCACGCCCTTCTTCCCGATCGGAGGAGATGCCATGACGAAGATTGCGACCGGCGGCCACCCGGACCTGAAGATGGTCAACCCCGCAGCGGCGGCGATCGACATCGGATCGACTATGCACATGGCGGCCGTGAGCCCTGAAGCCTGCGAGACACCTGTCAGGGCTTTTGGCACGTTCACCCAGGACTTGCAGGATCTGGCGGATTGGTTCAAGGCCTGCGGCGTGACCAGCGTCGCCATGGAATCAACAGGCGTCTACTGGATCCCCGCCTTCGAGGTTCTGGAAGCGCGAGGCTTCAACGTGATCCTGGTGAATGCGCGTTACGCCAAGAACGTGCCAGGCCGCAAAACTGACGTCAGCGATGCCGGCTGGCTGCGGCAGTTGCATTCCTATGGCCTGCTGCGCGGCAGCTTCCGCCCGGAAGCCGAGATTGCCACCTTGCGCGCTTATCTGCGCCAACGGGAACGTCTTGTGGAATACGCCGCGGCCCATATCCAGCACATGCAGAAGGCGCTAATGGAGATGAACCTGCAGCTGCACCACGTAGTCTCGGACATCACCGGTGCCACCGGCATGCGGATCATCCGTGCCATCGTTGCCGGCGAGCGCGACCCGGAGGTATTGGCCGCGTTCCGCGATATCCGCTGCCATTCTTCCATCGACGTGATCAAGGCTGCCCTCGTAGGCAATGATCGCGACGAGCACATCTTCGCCCTGACCCAATCTCTGGACCTCTATGACTTCTATCAGGGCAAGATTGAGGACTGTGATCGCAAGCTGGAAACGGCGGTCGCGGCATTGACCGTCAAGGCCGACGGCGACATTCCTACCCTGCCTAAGGCGCGGATCAAGCGCAAGCAGGTCAATGCCCCCTCCTTCGATGTTCGGGCTGCGCTCTATGGCGTTCTTGGCACGGACCTCACCCAGATCCATGGGCTGGGTCCTTCGCTCGCCCTGAAGCTGGTTGCCGAATGCGGCACGGACCTGCTGGCATGGAAAAGCGCCAAGCACTTCACATCGTGGCTCTGCCTGGCGCCAGGCAACAAGATATCGGGCGGTAAGCTGCTATCGTCGCGCACCCGACGTTCATCTAGTCGGGCGGCAGCACTCTTGCGCCTGGCCGCGACGACGATCGGGCGCAGCGACACTGCTTTGGGGGCATTTTATCGACGCCTGTCATTCCGGATCGGCAAGCAAAAGGCGGTGACCGCCACGGCAAGGAAGATCGCTGTTCTGTTCTATAATGCCGTGCGCTTTGGTATGATCTACCGCGATCCGGGTGCGGCAGCCTATGAAGAAGGACACCGCTACCGTGTTTTGGCGAACCTGCAACGGCGCGCCAAGACCCTTGGCTTCGCATTGGAGCCCTTGCCTGACACGGAAGCTGTTTCTTAGGAAGGCAGCTCAGTTCTTCGCAGCCCAAAAGCCGTGAAGTTTCAGTTTATTGCCAACTATCGCGGCAGCCTTTCCCGCAGCCATCTGTGCCGGATGATGGGCGTGACGGACCGCGGGTTACGCGCGTGGCGGCACAGACCCCCGTCCATCCGTCAGCGGCGCGACATGGTGATCCTCGCGCATATCCGCGACCAGCATCGGTTAAGCTTGGGCAGCTATGGGCGGCCTCGCATGACCGAGGAGCTGAAAGAGCTGGGCCTACGGGTTGGCCAGCGCCGAGTGGGCAGGCTGATGCGCCAAAACGGCATTCGCATCATTCGCAGCCGGAAGTTCAAGCGCACGACCGACAGCGATCACGCCTTCAACATCGCACCGAACCTGCTGCAGCAGGACTTTATGGCGAGCAGGCCGAACCAGAAGTGGGCGGGCGACATCACCTATGTCTGGACGCGCGAGGGCTGGGTTTATCTGGCCGTCATTCTTGACCTGTATTCCCGCCGGGTGATCGGCTGGGCCATCAGCAACCGCATGAAGCAGGATCTGGCGATCAGGGCGCTGAACATGGCTATTGCCCTGCGCAGGCCGCCACCGGGCTGCATTCATCACACGGATCGCGGCGCCCAATACTGTGCTCATGACTACCAGAAGATCCTGCGCAAAAGCGGGTTCAAGGTATCAATGAGCGGCAAGGGTAATTGTTATGATAATTCGGCCGTCGAGAGCTTCTTCAAATCGATGAAGGCTGAACTGGTCTGGCGCCGCGACTGGCACACCCGGCGTGACATCGAGATCGCCCTCTTCGAATACATCAACGGCTTCTACAACCCACGCCGAAAACACTCAGCCTTGGGCTGGAAATCACCCGTGGCCTTCGAACAAAGAGCCGCCTAACATGAGCACCCGACCGGAACGAAACCGGTGCAGGTCCACAGGGACGCTGTAGCGGTTGCGCTCGAAGCTGATCAGGCAGGTGGGGGAGACCCTATTGCTCTGTTCAACGAAGCCGTCGAAGGGAGGCGGCACGGGCATCAGCGCGGGCTGCTCGTCGCTCCAAACATCGGCAACGCTTCCGACCAGATGGCCGTGCGGGATCTCACGCCATTGCTCGACACACCGTTGCTCAAGCCAGGCATTGAGTGAGGCCAGATCGGGGAAGTTTGGCATCGGCTGCCAGAACCGTGGCCGGGCATCCTGCACGTTCTTCTCGACCTGACCCTTCTCCCATCCCGCGGCCGGATTGCAGAAGTCTGGTTCGAAGACGTAGTGGTTGGCCATGGCGAGGAAGCGCAGATTGACCTGCCGCTCTTTGCCGCGGCCAATCTGGCCGACCGCGGTCTTCATGTTGTCGTAGATCCCCCGCTCGGGAACGCCGCCAAAGACACGGAAGGCATGCCAATGGGCGTCAAAAAGCATCTCGTGAGTCTGCAGCAAATAGGCACGCGCCACGAAGGCGCGGCTGTGCGATAGCTTCGTATGCGCCACCTGCAGCTTCGTCCGTTCACCGCCAAGGACGGCAAAATCTTCGCTCCAGTCGAACTGGAAGGCCTCGCCGGGACGGAAGGCCAAAGGCACGAAGGTGCCGCGATCCGCCGCTCGCCGCGCCGTGCGCCATTCACGCGCAAAGGCAGCAACCCGGTTGTAAGAGCCTGTGAACCCCAGTGCGACGAGATCGGTATGCAGGCGCGTCAGGGGCCGACGCTGCTTGCGCGACTTCGCGCTGTCGGCCTCAAGCCATGCCGACAGCTTGTCCGCAAACGGGTCTAGCTTGCTCGGTCGCTTTGGTGCCGAGAACTTTGGCTCGATCGCGCCCGACCTCAGATACTTCTTGATCGTGTTCCGAGAAAGCCCAGTCCGACGCGCGATCTCCCGGATCGGTAGCTTCTCTCGCAGCGCAAGACGGCGAATGACGTTCAAAAGTCCCATGTGGATCACTCCAATGCCCTCCGTCGCTCAAAGCGCTCGAGAGAAGGGTCACATGGGTCAAATCTCAGTGGAAGTTATACGCCTGCCCGGGTCAGTTCCGAGTGGAAATCAACACCTACACCTCGATGGCCACCCGCGATGACACCGCAAGCGGCGTAGAAATTACACCGAGCTCCTCGGACGCTAACCATCAATTCCGACGTAGATCCTTCCATGGGTGTTCCGCATGTCTTTCTCCATCGCAAACGGACGGCACCTACCGCCCCGCGATCAGAATACAGCCTGATCCGTCAGGCCCGGGCCGGTGAAAAAGACATGCGGTCTTACGATTGAGACCGGAAAAGTTCCCACTCTTCGACGATCTTTCCATCCCTCAGGTGGCAGTAGCCAGCTTCGCTTCCATCTGCCGCTTTCTGATTGACCGACCGCCCACCGATGCTCTCGCAGTACACGGAGGCAGGGTTTGGCATTCCAATCGGGGCACTCTCTTCTTGCGGTTGAACGCAAGCAGTCACAGGCATAAGCGCGATGAAAACAACGGCACGTTTCATAGTTCAGCTCCTCAGAACTAGGTTGGGCGTCTGTTTATCTGCCACTGATACGAGCTTTTCAAGATAGCACGCTCTAAGCCTCAAAAATGCGATCGTTTTCGATTGCTCGAACTCTAACGTCTGCCGCTCAAATGATCTAATGGGATGAACTGCCTTCCCACCAACCCGCTGCTATCATTGCGGGCAGAGGTGGAGAGAGGAGCATCTGATGGACATCAAGGTTTTGGGCATTGATCTGGGCAAGACCGTTTGCAGTCTTGCTGGGCTGGATGAAGCGGGAGCGGTTGTGTTTCGCAAACGGCTCCAGCGGCATCGGCTGTTGGACTTTATCGCTAGGCTCCCGCCCTGCGTGGTTGCGATGGAGGCCTGCGGCGGGGCGCATCACATCGGGCGCTTTTGTCTTGAGAAGAGACATGAGCCTCGGTTGATGTCGCCGGTCTATGTCCGGCCCTATGTGAAGGTTCACAAGAATGACGACCGTGATGCGCAGGCGATTGCTGAAGCCGCAACACGCCCAACGATGTCATTCGTTGCGATCAAATCGGGCGAACAGCTCGACCTTCAGGTTTTGCACCGTGCACGGGAGCGCCTCGTGTCGGACAGGACGCGTTTGATTAACTAGGGTCGAGGCTTCTTGATGGAACGCGGCATCCGGCATTGTCGATCGGGGCGCAGTACCGCCTGCTGTGGATCTCACGCCCGTCGTTCTACCACGTGCCGGCTGGAGAGACGGATCAGGCCAACATCGGCGGCTTGAGCCTCAACATGTGGTCGAGCCAAGCGCTTGGCTGCGCCGCGGCATGGCCGTGTTACTTGATAATGACACTGTCGGCGCCGATGACCGGCAGCCTCCGCAGGGAACGCTCGCCCATCTTGGTCGTAGCCCCAACCTGTGCTTCCCGCCTGTCGAATTCTGTCGTGGGTTGAGGCCAAACCAGGCGGCGAAGTCGCGCCCCTTTCGGAAGATATCCGGAGGCGGCGCCAATGTGACGAGCGCTGTGGCGATCAACGGCCGGACACCCGGAACGGCCATGAGACGGCGTACCACGTCAATCTCTCGCGCACGGCAATCGATCTCTGCGTGCAGAACTCCGATCTGCAAGTCAAGTTCGGCGAGCATCCTTGCTAGGACGGCCAGAGAGGTGCACGCCGTTGCGGGCAGGCGCGAAGCCTCACTTTGGATCAGCGCTATCAGGCGGCCCACGTTCCTCAGGCCTTGAGGCACGACATGGCCATATTTGCCCAGATGTACACGAAGGGCATTGATCGCCTGAATCCACTGCCCGATCAGCAGTTCCCGAACGCGGAAGACGCTGGCTGCGCCCTGCATTTCCTCGCTCTTGACCGGAAATAAGCGCATATTCACTCGTTGCACCGCTTCGCAGATCGCTTCGGCATGCCGCCGCATCATTCTTCTAACGCTTGACGAACGGCTTCACCTAAGCAGGCGGAATGAGCCGGACATCATGGCCGAGCCGTACCACTCCCGGCCCCAGAAGTGCGCACCTCCGCAGGCCTCCATCGCCACCAGAGAACGCGACAGCGTCGCAAAGAAATCCGACACCTGGGCCCGCCGCAGCTTCTTTCGGAGCAGGGCCTGACCGCGAGCATCAGCGCCGTGAGCTTGGAACACATTCTTCGCCAGATCGAGTCCGACAGTGGTAATCTCCGACTTACCAAAATGGATTGTTGCGATCCCACCTTGGCACATTGATGCCATCGAGGGCGGTGACATGGCGCGCGTGTCCGAAGCCTTTCCCGGAGTCCCGGTCTACTTCAACGCAAGCGCTGTGAAGCCTGCGCTGAGCCACTCCGAATACGCCGAATTCAACGCGGCCACCTACAATGTCTCCATCTCCAAGGTGTCAAAGTTGATGATGGAGGGGTTCCTGCGTCAGTGCCACGAGACTGGCGCCGATGCCTTCAACGACTCCATGAAGAAGCAGAAGGCATGGAAACACGGGGCGCTGTCCTATCTCGACAAGACAGGCTTCCCCTCGGTGCTGGAGATCGAGCACGAGTTTCTGACCGAGGCCGAGCTGAAGAAATACGAATTATCCGAGGGCGAATACGACCCGCGGGGTTAGGTGGCAGCGCGGGCCACCACCGTTTCAACCGCCAGTAATCGCCAGCAGCGTCAGATAGATGAAGGATGGCCCCATCAGGCAGGCAAGCCCTGTGTAGAAGGTCGCCGTCATCGCGCCATAGGGGACCAGCCGCTTGTCGGTGGCCGCCAGTCCACCCGCGACACCGCTGGTTGTGGCCATCAAACCGCCGAAGGCCATTGCCGCCTTGGGGTTGTTAAGCCGGATCATCGGCGCGACAAAGGGCGTACCGATCATCACCAGAACTGCCTTCAAGAGCCCCGCGGCGACTGACAGCGCGATCACCTCGGAACTTGCCCCAAGTGCGGTTCCGGTAACCGGTCCGAAGATATAGGTAGCCGCCCCGCCGCCGATCGTCGCCATGCTGACCGCGTCGGTATAGCCGAAGGCGGCGGCGACCGTTGCGCCGATCACGAATGACATGACGATGCCGAGAAAAAGCGCGATGACGCCGGCCGCGCCGGCGCGTTTGATCTCGTGCGTGTCGACGCCATAGGCGGTCGAGACGATTGCCAGATCACGCAGCATCGCGCCGCCCATTAGTCCGATGCCGGTGAACAGCGGAAGGTCAGCCAGCCCCTTTGACCCGCCACTCATCGTGCCGCCGACCTACGCCAGCACGAGGCCGATGATGATCGCGACCGCAGACCCGTGCAGCCGCCCTGCCGTCAGCCGGTCCGACAGTTTGTAGGACACCCACATGACCGCGGCGATCAGCGCGAAGGCCAGCACGAGGCGGTTCTTGGTAAGAACGTCGGTGATGAGCTCCATTTACGCCTCCACGGCTTGGGGCAGCGGCTCGTCCGCGCCGCCGATGCTGGCGATGACGGGAACCAGCGCGGCGCAGACCACCGTAGCGGCAACGCCCGCGATGACCGCGATAGGTCCGCCTGCCAGCGCCGCGACGACGTTCTGCTGCGCGGCCATGGCGACGACGATGGGGATATACATCGCGCTCCAGAACAGAACGCCCTGTTCGGTCCGCTGGGGCAGACGGCCCGTGCTGCGCATCCAGTTGGTGGCAAGGATCAGCAGCAGCATGGCAAAACCCACCCCGCCGACATTGGAGCGCACGCCAAGCGCGGCCCCCAGAAGATCGCCCAGCAGCACGCCCGCCAGATGGCAGGCGGCAAGGGCCGCTACTCCAAATATAATCGTGTTTTCCTCCCGTTATGCGCGGACCGGCCTCCCAACCGGTTTCGCCCGCGTCTTTTGTTTCAGGCGGCGGCTCCCTGGTAGAGCGCGGCATGGGTCTTGCGCAGTTCGGCCTTCTGAACCTTACCCATGACGTTGCGCGGCAGCGCGTCAGCCAAAATCATCTGCTTGGGCTGTTTGAACCGCGCAAGCTGGCCGGACAGGGCGGCACGCAGGGTCTCGATGTCGAGGTTCGCACCCGGCTTCGGGACGATAACGGCTGTGACACCCTCGCCCAGATCGGGATGCGGCAGGCCGATCACGGCGCTTTCCAACACGCCCGGAAGCGCGTCCAGAACCTCCTCGATCTCCTTGGGATAGACGTTATACCCGCCCGAGATCACCAGATCCTTGTCGCGCCCCACGATCCGCAGATAGCCGTCTGCCGCGATGGTGCCCAGATCGCCGGTGATGAAGTAGCCGTCCGTGCGGAACTCGGCGGCGGTCTTTTCGGGCATGTTCCAGTAGCCTTGGAAGACATTGGGGCCCTTGACCTCGATCAGCCCGATCTCGCCTTCCGGCACCGCTTCTCCGGTTTTGCGGTCGGTGATGCGAACCGAGACGCCCGGCAGGCCCATGCCGACCGCACCGGGGATGCGCGCATCGTCATAGGGGTTCGACGCAATCATCCCCGTTTCCGTCATGCCGTAGCGTTCGAGGATGATATGACCCGTCCGCTCCTCAAAGGCGCGATGATCCTCGGCCAGCAAGGGTGCAGAGCCGGAGACGAACAGACGCATATTCCCGGTAGCTTCGCGCGTCAGATTCGGGGATTTGATCAGGCGGGTGTAGAAGGTCGGCACCCCCATCAGCACCGATCCGCGGTCCATCAGGCCGATGATCTCCTCGGCGTCGAACTTCGTCAGGAACACCATCGTCGCACCTGACACGACCGCCATGTTCACCGCCACGAACAGCCCGTGGATGTGGAAGATCGGCAGCGCGTGGATCAGCCGGTCATTCGCATCGAAGCGCCAGCAATCCAGCAGTGCCTCGGCGTTCGAGGCGAGGTTGCCATGCGTCAACACCGCGCCTTTGGACCGGCCCGTAGTTCCAGAGGTATATAGAATCGCCGCCGGATCATCCTTGTCGCGCGGCACGCTGTCTTCGCGCGGCATCGCCTTTGCAGCACGGTCTGCAAGCGAGCCGTCGCCGTTCGCGCCCAAGGTTTCCACCGCCAGCGTGGCCGAAGCACGGGCGGCATGGGCGCCAAGTTGCGCCGGATCGCAGACGAGCAGCCGCGGGGTGGCATCGCCGATGAAATAGTCCAGTTCCGCCCCGGTATAGGCGGTGTTCAGCGGCAGATAGATCCCGCCGACCTGAAGGGTGGCCAGATACAGTGCGATCGCCTCAGGCGACTTTTCGACCTGCACCGCGACGCGGTCGCCGGGTGCGACGCCCAGTTCGCCCAGCACCGTCGCCATGCGCTCCACCAGAACCAGCGCTTCGGCAAAGCTGATCGCGGGTTTGCCAGGGCGCTCGAACAGGGGTTTGCCCTGCATCAGTTCGGCGGTCTGCGCGAACAGTTCATGTATCGTTTGCATCATTTCCTCCCTTGCGTTGCAGAGCCTGGGCGAGTTGTTCGCCATGCGCGACCAGACCGTCGCGGACGAAAGCCTCGTGGCGGGTCTCGATCTCGCCAAGCTCGTAAAGATAGTTGATCATCAGCCCGTGCGCGTTCTTCTGCGCGGACGGGGACAGGTCGGCGGGCCAGTTCAGCCGATGCGCGCTGGCCCCATTGCCAAGGTGGAACCGCGCAACAGGATCGGCAGGACCGTTCTTGTGCCGCTCCTTGACGATGTAGCGGGCAGCGACGGCCTCCACCTCGGGGCGCAGGCGTTCGGCCGCGCCCGCATCGTTCAGCCATTCGCCCGATTGCAGCGCCGATGCCAGCGCAACCGACCGCGCATCCGTCTGCCCTGCGAGCCAACGGGCGAATCCGGGCACAGGCGACAAGGTGACATAGGTGGAGATTTCCGGCAGTTCGGCAGCCAGGACAGCAGCGACCTGCTTGATCAGGAAGTTGCCGAAGGACACGCCCTTCAGCCCCGGAAGGCTGTTGTTGATGGAATAGAACACCGCCGTGTCGGCCAGGACCGGCTCACGCCGCTCCGGCTCGGTCAGGATCGGGGCGATGGCCTCGGGCATTCCGCGCACCAGCGCGACCTCAACGAAGATCAGCGGCTCGTCGCCCGTCGCGGGGTGGAAGAAAGCGTAAAGGCGGCGGTCGTTTTCCGACAGGCGGCGCTTCATGTCGCCCCAACCGTCCATTCGGTGCACGCTTTCATACGCCATGATCTTTTCGAGGATCGACGCCGACGTGCCCCAGTCGATCCGCCGCAGCGTCAGGAAACCGCGGTTGAACCACGAAGCCAGAAGGTGCGCGAAATCCTGATCAATGGGGGCAAGCGAAGGGTCCTTTCGGATTGCTGCCAGCAGATCCTCGCGCATCTGCACCAGCCGCCGCGTGGCACCGGGGGCAAGGTTCAGCCGCCGTAGAAGCGTCTGACGTGCCGGTTCGACCACGCGGAACAGATCGGCCACCTGCGCGGCCCCGGGCTTTACATCCCACGCGGCGTAGGCAGCACGGATCGCATCCCCATCCACTCCGTATCCGTCACGCAGCAGTTCGAAAAACCGTTGCCGATCATCCTCGTCCAGCTCGGCATAGGCGGTCAGCGCTTGCTCGGCCACCGCCACACGTGAGGCGTCGCCGATCCGCCCCATCAGCACCGAAGATGCCGCCGTTACCCGTTCCAGCGCAGGGCGAGCCAGCGCGCGCAGCGCCTCGGCCTCACTGCCGCGCTTGCGACGGGTGATCGCCTCCACGAAATCCGTCAGAAAGCTCAGCCGCTGCTTGCCCATGATTTCTCCTTTGAAAGAGTTGTATTCCTCGGCAGTGTTGATGTATATAACAGCACGACTGATAGACATTACAACCGATTTCTGCTGGAATCGTGCAAAGGTCTGAAAAGGTGGACAATGGCCGTTCCGACAGCGCACCGCATTCGCCTCGCCCTTGAGAACGCGATCGTCGACGGCGCGCATCAGCCGGGCGACCGCATTGATCCCAACCGCATCGCGGCGGACTACGCGTGTTCCCGCACCCCTGTGCGCGAGGCGTTGCAAGCGCTGGAGGCGTCGGGCCTGGTGCAGGTGCAGCCCAAGCGCGGCACTTTCGTGACGACCCTCGGCATCACCGATCTGATGCACCGGTTCGAGTTGATGGCGGAGATGGAGGCGCTCTGTGCCCGCCTTGCCTGCCGTCGCGCGGGTTCAGCCGACCATGCCCGTATCGCGCAAAGCCTGACCGCGTGCGAGATCGCCGCCAAGGCCGAGGACAGCGACCGCTACTATGCCGAAAACACTCTGTTCCATCAGGCGATCTATCACGCTGCCCACAATCCGTTTCTGGAGGAAGAGACGCTGCGCCTTCAGGCGGTCCTGCAACCCTACCGCCGCTGCCAGCTTCAGGCGCGGGGGCGGCTGGCGACATCGCTGCGTGAACATCGCATCATCGCACAGGCGATCCGCGACGGCGATGCGGATGCCGCATCGGCCGCAACGACAGAGCACGTTCTTGTCCAGGGGGAGCGCTTTCGCGATTTGGTCGCGCTGTTGGAAAGCTTCGGGCGCAACGATGCGGATTTGATTTCGGGGAATTAAGAGGCCGCACGAGCGGCGGGGAGAGGGAAGCTATGCCAACGAACATCATTCTGCTGGGACCACCGGGAGCCGGCAAGGGAACCCAGGCACGCAAGTTGATCGAAGATCACGGCATGGTGCAGCTTTCAACTGGTGACATGCTGAGGGAGGCCCGCGCTTCCGGCACCAAGACGGGTCAGCGCGTGGCCGAGATGATGGATCGGGGCGAGCTGGTCACTGATGAAATCGTGATCAACCTCATTCGTGAAAGGCTCACGGTTGGGGGCCCAGGCTTCATCTTCGATGGGTTTCCGCGAACGCTCGCTCAAGCAGATGCCTTGGGCAGTCTGCTGGAGGAGCAGGGACAAGCCATCGCGGCAGTCATCGAAATAAAAGTCGATGATACCCAACTGGTCGCCCGGATTTCCGGGCGTTTCACCTGCGGCGGTTGCGGCGAAGTCTATCATGACAGGACCCGCCCGACGCAAACTGTAGGCACTTGCGATGTATGCGGGTCCGACCGCCTCCTGCGCCGCGCCGACGATAATGCCGAAAGCCTGAAGGTGCGCCTTCTGGAGTATTACAAGAAAACTTCGCCGCTGATCGGATACTTCTGGCGCGACGGCAACCTCCATCGTGTCGATGGCCTCGCCTCGATCGAAACCGTGTCGTCCGAGGTTAATCGCGTGATGCGCGATCATATCTCAACGCGATGCTCACATGACGACGTCGGATGCGCTTCTGCGCCTCCTGCATGAACTTGGTATTTACAGCCCGTGTCGCATGCACAGCTATGGATCATAGCGCGAATGACGGCTCAGGGCTCCGAGCATCGAACTAGCCCCGCTGCGCCCCATAGTGGGCGCACGGGCAACGAAGAGCTCGGGTGACGAACCGCTCCCGCCGCGCCTTATAAGTGGCGCGGGGTATATACTGGGGTAAACCTGCCACTCGACTCATTGGATGTGAGCTTTCTTGATGCTGCCGGACAGTCGTGGAACTTATAATCAAACGATTCTTGTAGGGTTCTATTGATGGATGAGAAAGCAGCCTTGGCAGGCTTCAGCGCCCTGTCGCACGAGATACGCTTGCGGATCATCAGAATGCTGGTTGTTGCAGGAGCGAAGGGCATGGCGTCTGGCGCGATTGCCGAGGGACTTGGGGCTTCAAGCCCCTCACTGGTGTAGTTCCACTTAAAGGAACTTGAACATGCGGGACTGGTCGAGAACCGGCGGGAGGGAAAGTCTATCCTCTATAGCGCCCGTTTTCCGGCTTTGTCCGATCTTGTCGCCTTCTGATGCATGACTGTTGTGAAGGCCATTGCGCTTGGTGCGATCAAGCCATTGCGCTTATCGCCAAGTGCAGCGGGCGTCCTACCAACCTCGACCAAGAGGGCTGACATGTGGAAGATGCTGGACTTCATCGAGAACAATCTACTGCTTTTGGCCGTTGTCACGACCGCAGTTGTGGTCTTGCCCCCGTTTGACCGGACACTCAGGCGGTTGCAGTTTGATCTGCGATGAATTCGCGGGGCGAGCGCATCTTCAGCCCTGAGTGCGGGTGGTTATCATTGTAATCCCCGATCCATGACCCGATCAATCCAAGGACCGTCTCGGCGTCTGGCAGCGGCGTAACCTGCACGTAGTCACGCTTCAGGGTTTTGACGAAAGCCTCGGACATGCCGTTGCTCTGCGGGCTGCGCACGGGCGTGAAGCAGGGCTTCAGGCCAAGTTGGCGGGCGAAGATCTGGGTGTCCTTGGCAATGTAAGGTGAGCCGTTGTCGGTGAGAACTTCGATGACCGATGGTGCGCGCAGGGCCGAGAACCGCCGTTCGACGGCTTCGAGCAACAGATCGCGGATGTCGGAGCCGCTGATCCCGGCATTCACCACGGCCCGCCAAGCAATGATCTCTCGGTCATGGGCGTCGATGAGGAAGGCCCCACGGATGACGTCGCCGTTCCAGCAAGTGAACTCGAACCCGTCCGAGCACCAACGCAGGTTCGAGCGCATCACGATCACCTTGCCGTCGTGGACATGCTCTGGCCGTTCTGAATACTTACGCGCCAGCAACAGGTTATGGGTCTTCATGATCCGGTAGACGCGCTTGTGGTTTGCTGGCATGGCACCCTCGGACCGCCGTTGTCGGTTCAGGATTGCGGTGATCCGGCGGTAGCCATAGGTCGGCCGCGCGGCGACCATGGCCATGATCTGGGGCACCAGGTCGGCGTCCTCGGCCTTGCGATACCCCCGCCGCGGTTTGCTACGGCCATGCAGGCGGTCGATCAGGTTCGACCGCGCCACGCCCAGCGTCTCTGCCACGGCCTTCACTGGAAATCGCTCTTCAGCGGCGACCGCACGAGCAAGGTCGGTTTTTTTACCCGTGACCTGTCCAGCGCCTCGCGCAGAATCTCCGCTTCCATGGTCTTGCGCCCGAGCTGGCGTTCCAGCTCGCGGATCCGCGTTTCCATCTCGCGCACAACACGATTGCTGGTGACATCGTCATCCTCGGTCACAGCGACGCTTCCCCCTTCGAGCATCAGACGCCGCCAACGATACAGCAGGTTCGGCGCAACGCCATTGCGCCGCGCTACGATCGAGATGCTGGCGTGATCTTCCAGCGTCTCCTCGACAATCCGCAGCTTCTCAGCCGCACTCCAGCGCCGCCGACGGCCGCCATCGGTGATGATCTCTACGTTAGCCATAAGCATGTCCTCAGGCATAAGCCTAAGCCTTCATGTTCTGGCCTGGGTGTCCGGTCGAAACAGGGGCCAGTTCAAGTTGGCTTGGCGGTTCCTTCGGTTGGACTCACTTTAGAGACAGGGATCAGCCCGCTTCTGGCACTTCTTATGCTCGTTATCAGCCTGACCTTCGACGCCAAGGCGGTGCGGATCGTATTCCGTAAGCTAGGACGGCAGATTTGGGCGCTCGTTCTGGTCTATGGCCCTATGTCCATCGCGGGTTGGCTGACCGGACGGGCATTTTTCGGCAACGGGCCATTGGCTGCAGGTCAGACTCTGGTCGGGATGCTGCCCACAGATGTCTCGGCCCCCCTTCTTGTCCTTCTTGCCCGTGGCAACGTTGCCCTTGCGGCCGTGGTGAATGCCGTTAACACAGCGCTGTCGCCCTTCATCATTCCATTCCTGTTTCTCTGGATGACAGGGATCGAGTTGAATGTGCCTCTTGCATCCGTGGTGACGGAGCTGGTCCTGATTGTGGTGGTGCCGACGATTGTTGGCGTATGGCTTCGGACGCGCTTTCTAGTTGCTGTTTCGCGATACGATCATGCTTGGCCTGCGCTCGGCTGTGCCCTCTACCTGATCCTGCTGCTAGCAGTGGTTGGCCCCAACGCAAGCACAATCCTTGGCTATGGCTGGTATGCTCTGGTGATTGCACTGGCGGCCCTCGTCCTGAACCTGATCGGCTATGCGGTGGGAATGACCGCCAAGATCTTCGCGGATGATCGCGCGGAACTGATCGCCTACCTGTTCACTACCAGCAAAAAAGAGTTCAGCATCGCGGCTGCGTTTGTAGCGGCTTACGGCTTGCCCTCAGAAATCGCTGTGCCCGCAGCGTTTTTTGCTGTGATCCAAATGATAACGTCCCCGATTGCAGCCAAGCTTCTCGCGGCAGGTCAGCCGCAAGCCATTGTGGCGAATGTCCGGTAGGGGCTTAGGCCGCGTGAAAACTTTCGAGCGTGATGGCCCACCGTGCCTTTGAACGGGGGCAATTCTCCGGAGGGCGATAGGTTTTAGTCAGCCCGCCGCCTTCAGGTCCTCACCGCGGCCATCAACCCGCGGATTCCTATCAGCGCCACCATTCGCTTGACGTTGTAGACAAGAACGTTCAGCGCGATCTTGCTCCTCACATTCCACATTCCACATTCCACAGTCTGCGGGTCAGGAATTGGGTTGTGCCCGTCTAGGCCTAGATGGTGCCAAAGGGATGTTCGACCGACGTTGTTGCACTTATCGGTGATGCGGATTAACGTCGTGAATCCTGAGTATTAGCTTCGAGCCATGCCGCGGCCCTCCTCTCTCCGCTATCGCACTACAAATTGGCCCAACTACAATGGCGCCCTGCGCCGCCGGGGTTCGCTCTCCATCTGGTTCGACCCGACGATGGCCTGGCATGCTGCGAAGACGGGCAAGCGCGGTCATCCGGAGACCTTCTCCGAGAGCGCGATCCAGACCTGCCTGACGCTGAAGGGTGAGGGGCGCCCGGAAAACAGTCCGGTGGACTGTTTTCAGCCCTGAACGGGCGAAGCCCCGGGACGGTTCGGCCTGCCGCTCCGGCAAACGGTGGGGCTGATCGCCAGCCTGATCGAGATGGCGGGGCTGGACTGGCCGGTTCCGGATTACGCCACGCTCTGCCGGCGTCAGGCGCGCGGCTTGCGGTGCAGATACCCTACCGCCGACCAGACGGGTCCGTGACGCTGCTGGAGGGCAGCACAGGCATCAAGTTCCGCAGCGACGGCGAGTGGCAGGTGCGCAAGCATGGGACTTCGCGCCGAAGGCAATGACGCAAGGTCCATATCGGCATGGATGGCCGGACCGGCGATGTCCGGGCCATCGAATTCACCTCCAGCCGGCAAGGCGACAGCCCGCTGCTGCCGGACCTGCTGGCGCAGATCCCCGAGGATGAAAAGATCGGCTCGGTCACGGCCGACGGTGCCTATGATACCAGACGATGCCATGCTGCGATCGTTGATCGAGGAGCCGAAGCCCGCATACCCATCCGCCGGAACGGTCGCACCTGGAAAGAGGATCGCCCAGCCGCCCGCGTCCGCAACGAGATCCTGCACGAGACACGACGCCTGAGACGGGCCAACTGGAAGCGTTCGGTCGGCTACCACGTCCGAAGTCGCGTCGAAGCGCCTCAGGGCATTCGGCGAACGCATCGCCTCCCCTCGCCACCCGGATCGACAGACCGCAGAGGTCCAGATCCGCATCGCCATACAACGCTCTCGGCACCGCCGAGATCACAGCCGTTCGCTGAACGCAGAACGGGAAAGGGGCAGATCGGCCTTCAACTAACTAATGCAACAACGCCCCTATGCCTTCACTTTCACCGGACGCTACGACGCACCATTTCAAAGTTGCCTTACTCCTGAGCATAATGCCCCCGTTCGAGCACCAGCAACAAAAAAATGACTCCGGTTGTATTAAGGACTAGACTGAAAATGACACCGGTTTCATGCTTAAGAAATCGACGATTGATTCGAAATCGAAGCCGTGGCCCGTTTAAGAACGCTTCTGGCTTCGAGGCGGAGAAAAGATGAACTGGAATACTCTGGCAGTCACCGCGGGTCGAGATGCGCTTCGTCAAGGAGGGGCGGTAAGCCCTCCTGTAGATCGCGCCGCTACCCGCATTTTCGCGGACCTGGATGCAATCGAGGAAGCACACGCCTCGGGCAAGCTCAGCGCGTTTCTGGGCTCGCGAACGCCGGATCAGACCGCGGATGCGATCGCGCTTCTGGAAGGTTCGGACTGCGAGGCGATCATCACCAGCTCGGGTATGAGCGCGCTGACCGCAACGTTTCTTGCGACACTGAGCGCGGGAGACCATCTTCTGCTGCCCGACAGCGTTTTCGGCCCCACACGCGATGTGGCATCCGGCCTTCTGGCGCGACTGGGAATCGAAAGCAGCTACTACCATCCACTGGCCAGCGAAGAATCGTTCAGAACGGGGCTGCGCCCGAACACGAAACTCGTTCTGACGGAAAGCCCCGGATCGAATACATTCGAAATTCAGGACATCCCGATGATCGTCGGAGCGTCGCATGCCGCAGGCGCGCTGGTTGCGATCGACAACTCGTGGGCCACACCGATACTTTTCCGGCCGCTTGCTTTCGGTGTCGATATTTCGGTTTGCGCCGCGACAAAATATCTGGCGGGTCATTCGGACACGATCCTTGGAACCGTCGCCGCGCGTCCAGAGCTGGCCGCCAAGCTGCGCACGACACTTCGCCAGATGGGCGACACCCCCGGTCCTGACGATGCGTGGCTGCTGGCAAGGGGGCTGCGCACCCTGCCCCTGCGGATGCGGCAGCACGATGCATCCGCAAGGATCGTCGCCGAGGCACTTCGCCAATTCCCGCAGGTGCGGCAGGTGCTTCACCCCGCATTTGCGGACGTTCCCGGACACGACAACTGGAAACGTGACTTCTACGGGGCCAGCGGACTGTTCGGCGTGCTTCTGGACCCGATGGACAGGAACCAGATTTCGGCCTTCCTCGGCAAGCTCGATCTTTTCCAGCTCGGGTTCAGCTGGGGCGGGTTCGAGAGCCTCGTTCTTCCGATCTCACTTGGCACGTCGCGGAAAATTCTTGGTCAACCCGAAGGCACCCTTCTTCGCCTTCATGTCGGCCTGGAGGATCCCGAAGACCTCATCAGCGATCTTCAACGCGCTTTTGCCATTTTCCAATCAAAGTCGCCCGAGCTGGAGCGGGTGACCTGACGACATCCTGCATGGGGAACCCGCCAAGGCGGATCAAAGACCAATCCCATGCCGGTAAATAAATAAAACAAGACACGTAAACAGGGAAAGACATCATGAACAAGCTTGCCTGCGCGCTCTTGCTGAGCGGCGCATCTCTCCTCTGCATGCCTTCCATTTCTGCCGCGCAGAGCCTGCCCGAATACTATCCGGCGGACTACACCTCGATCACGGACGCCGCCGAAAACGATCTTGTCATCTACTCGTCGATGGCACCCAACAACTGGGCCCCCGTAATCGAAGGCTTCAACCAGCTCTACCCCGGGATTTCGGTTCAGACCGTCGAACTCGGGAACGAGCTTTACGAACGCTATCGCGCGGAAAGCGCCTCTGGTGTCCGGTCCGCGGACCTGATCGTAACTGCGGGCGGCGACAACTGGGAACAGTTCGTCCAAACCGGGCAGCTCATGCCTTACAAATCCGTCGAGGCCGACCACCTTCCCGAATGGGCGGCGGAGACTGACGGGCTCTATGCCGTCACATCCGACCCGATGCTGATCGTCTATAACAAGTTCCTCGTGCAGGAGCCGCCGACCTCGATCAAGGACATTGTCGCGCTGGAGACAGAGCAGCCGGAGCTGCAAGGACGCGTGACCACCTACAACGTGTCGGGTCCGTATGCGATGTCGTTGAACTATACCTTCATCCGCCACGCACCGGAAAACATCGAAGCTTTGCGCGCCATCGGTCCAACGGCAAAGCTCGAGCGTTCCGCCGGCCCGATGTTCGAAAAAGTTGCCACCGGTGAATATGCGCTCGGGTATTTCGTGTCTTCGACAACCGTGTTCACGCGAATGAAAGACCCCGCATTGGCAAGCATCGTCGGCTGGTCTTACATTCAGGACGGAACGCCGGTCATCCCCCGCGGCGTCGGCATTCCCGCAAACGCCACGTCGCCGAATGCTGCCAAGCTGATGCTCGACTTCCTTGTCTCGCAAGCGGGACAGACCGCACTTGCGGTTGGCGGCCTGACACCGGTGCGCGAAGACGTCCCGAACCCCGACGGCACATTGCACACCTATGCCAAGATGGCTGAAGGCGCTGGCGGCGAACAGAACCTTGCCATTCTCGGGTTTGAAAGCATGCAGGATTTCGATGCATTCAAACAGACGCTCCGGGACATCTACCCCAACTCCAATTGATCCAGACGCGGCGGCCCTTGCGGTCAGCCGCTCCAGACGCACCAAGGAGCTCCGCTTGCATCTCCCTTCCAATTCCACGCCCTCTGGGGGAATCCTTGATCGGGTGACAAGAAGCCGCGATCGGTCGATCCAGTGGTCTGTCGCCGCAGTGACTCTGGTTGCCGTCATGGCCCCTTTGTTGCCGCTGTTCTATCAGGCTTTCCTCGACAATCCGCTTTATGATGCGGCCGCGAATTACACCGCAACCAACTTCGGTGCGCTGCTCGGCCATCCGGATATGAGCGCGGCCCTCACCAACACCTTCGTTTTCGGCATACTCTCTACCGTGGTTGCCATGATCGTCGGTCTGACTACCGCCATTCTAATGGTTCGCACGGATCTGCCCGGCCGCGCCCTGCTGGGCGAGCTGCTTTTGTGGCCCTTCTACATCTCCGGCATAATCCTGTCCTTTGGCTGGATCACCGTCTACGGCCCTTCCGGCATCGCCACGCTCTGGACCCAAAGGCTGCTCGGCTTTGCGCCGTGGGATCTCTACACGATGACGGGGCTGTCGCTGGTTAACGGCGTCTCTCTTGCACCGCTCGTCTTTCTATACTGTCTGGCATCGGCAAAGATGCAGGACACATCGCTGGAGGATGCCGCAAAAGTTTGTGGTGCCGGCCCCCTTCGCGCGATGTTGCAGGTCAGCTTGCCGATGATGCGTCCCGCCATCCTGTTCAGCGGCTTTTATGTTTTCATCATCTCGATCGAGTCACTGGCGATACCGCTGGTCCTTGGAAGTCCGGTCGGCCTCAAGTTCTTCACGACCATCCTTTACACCGAGGGCTTCGAGCAGACGAACCCCGACTACGGGCTGGTGGCGTCCGGCGCGGTGATCCTGCTTGTAACCGTCACACTGTTGCTGGCGATCCAGAACCGTTTTCTGCGCGGATCGGGCAAGTTTGTCACCGTGACCGGCAAGGCGACGCAACCCCGCCTTCTGCGGCTTGGCGCGGCGCGCTGGCCCCTTTTCGTGGTGGTGCTGCTGTATGTGGTGCTGACCATCGGTCCGGTCGCCTACGGCGTCACCCTGCGCGCCTTCACGGTCGTGCTTTCTCCCTACGCGCCGCTGCTTGATGTGCTGACCCTGGACAACTTCCGGCAGGTCTTCAGCCAAGAAGTCTATATCCGGTCGATTACGAACTCATTCCTGATCGCACTGATTGGCGGTGCTGTCGGAACGATATTCGTCTCCCTGATCGTGATCGTGGCAAAACGATCGAGCTTCCCAGCGACCGGTCTGCTTGAACAGATCGCGATGCTGCCGCGGTCGGTTCCGGGCCTGCTGGTCGGGATCGGTGCATTCTACGCGGCGTCCTATCTGCCGTTCCTTGCGCCGCTGCGCGGGTCCATCGCAATCCTGATCATCCTGTTCGTCATGCGGTATATCCCCACCGCATACGGCAGCATTGCGCCTGCATTGATGCAGATCGGTCCTGAAATGGATCGTGCATCGCGCTCCTCCGGCGCGGATTGGTGGCAAACGACCGTCTCTATCACGCTTCCGCTGCTGCGTCCGGCGATGGTTACCTGCTTCTGCATCCTCTTCATCCGGCTGCTGAGCGAATATGCGGCCGCAGTCTTCCTCTACTCTCCGGGCACCGAAGTCATCGGCACCACGATGCTGATCTTCTGGGCACAGGGATCGGTGGGGCCGGTGGCGGCACTCGCGGTCGTCCAACTGGCAATCATCGCAATTTTCGTCGTCGCTGCGCGGCGCATATTCAAGGTCCGCATCTATGGCTGAGCTCAATCTTCGCAACCTTACCCGCGCCTACGGCAAGCTGACCGTCGTCGACGGCATCGATCTCGATGTTCAGGAAGGCCAGCTGCTGACCCTTCTGGGGCCCAGCGGCTGCGGGAAATCCACCACCCTTGCGATGATCGCGGGGCTGGATACCCCCACCAGCGGAAAGATCTCGGTCGGCGGCGAGGTCGTGTTCGACAGCGCGACCGGAGTTTCCATCGAGGCCGAACGCCGCAATCTTGGCATGGTTTTCCAGACCTATGCGCTTTGGCCGCACATGACGGTGGCCCAGAACGTCGGCTATCCGCTGAAACTGCGCCGGATGGGCGCTTCCGAACGCCGCAAGCGGATTGGCGAGGCGCTTGATCTGGTCGAGATGGGTGCATTTGCGGACCGGTATCCGAACCAGCTTTCGGGTGGCCAGCAGCAGCGTGTCGCGCTTGCGCGCACCTTGGCCTACCGTCCGCGCATCCTGCTTCTGGACGAACCCCTGTCGAACCTCGATGCCAAGCTGCGGGACAAGGCGCGGACCTGGCTGAAGGTTCTTCAGGGACAGCTGGGCATCACGACCATCCTCGTCACGCACGATCAGGAAGAGGCTCTGTCGCTCAGCGACCGTATCGCGGTGATGCAGGGCGGCAAGATCGTCCAGCTCGGCTCGCCCTCCGAAATCTATGACGGCCCGACGAACCCGTATGTTGCAGACTTTGTCGGCTCCAGCAACTTCTTGCCCGGCGTTCTGCAGCGCGTTGCCGACCAGCGCGCCGAAGTGATGCTCGACAATGGCGCCGTGCTTCGCGTGCAGCGGCGCCCGGGTGCCGAAGTCGGTGATCGGGTTCAGGTCACCTGCCGGCCGGAACGTATCGTCCTGCTGGATGCGGCCGACCAGATCGACACGAACGTCATCCATGCCAAACTGGCCGATCGCAGCTATGTCGGGTCGCATTCCGTCCTTACCCTGCGCAGCGAGGGTATCGACTTCCGCGTCGATGCCAAGGATGCGACCGATCGCGGCAACTTCTCGGCCTGGCTGCCGGAGGAGCACTGCTTCATGTTTCCCGACAAAGGCACCAGCAATGATGCGGCGGCATAAGCGTCAAATGACGGACGCCCGCACCCCCTGCTCGCCGGAGACCTGAATGCTCACCAAAAGCTCTTTCGAGAAAGACGTCACGGGCCCGCTCGCCGGTTTGCGCGTTGTCGACATGTCCCGACTGGTTTGCGGGAATGTGCTCAGCATGCAACTGGCGGATTTCGGCGCCGATGTGATCAAGGTGGAGCCGAAAAATGGCGACACCCTGCGCGCCTGGCGGGTCGCGGGCGTCGAGATTCACTGGAAAGCGTTCGCGCGGAACAAACGCAGCCTGTCCGTCGATTTTCGGGCAGAGGGCGCGGTCGATCTGTTTCGCGACATGCTGCGGGATGCCGATGTATTCATCGAAAGCTTCCGCCCCGGCGTCCTTGAGGAGATGGGGCTGTCCCCTGCCGAACTGCTCTCCGTCAATCCTCGTCTGATTATCGTCAGGATTTCCGGCTGGGGGCAGGACGGCCCCTACCGTGAACGCCCCGGCTTCGGTTCCTTGGTCGAAGGGATGTCCGGCTTTGCCGCGATCACCGGTTCGCAGGATCGCCCGCCCAGCCTTCCGGCGGCCCCGCTTGCGGATGCGTTCGCAGGGTTGTCCGGCGCGATGGCGGTTCTGGTGGCGCTCCGCTCGGTCGAGGCGAAACGCTCGCTTGGTCAGGTGATCGACCTGCCGCTGTTCGATCCGCTGTTCAGCGCGCTTGGCCCTCAAGTTGCGCAGCACCGCCTGACCGGCAAGCCGAAGGCCAGAACCGGCAGCCGCAGCACGACGATCTCTCCGCGCAACGTCTACGAGACCGCCGATAAAAGATGGATCGTGCTGACCGGATCGACGCAAGGCATGACCGAACGGCTGTTTGCCGCAATCGGGCGTCCCGACCTGATCTCGGACCCGCGTTTTTCGGACAACAGCAAACGTCTTGAAAACTGGCAGGTGCTGGACGCAATCATCGCCGGCTACGTGGCGACGCGTTCGCAGCAAGAAACCCTCGACCTTTTCGTCGGATGCGGCGTCACCGTGGCACCGATCTACGATTCCTCGCAACTCGCAGACGACCCCCACCTGCAAGAGCGGGGGGTCATCGTCGATGTGCCGGATGACGACATGGGCGAGTTTCCGATGACCAATATCGTCCCGAGACTTTCCGCCACACCCGGAACCCTTCGACGCCCCGCCCCCAGACTGGGGGAACACAGCGTCGAAATTCTGGAGGGTCTGGGAATTGCGGCGGACCGTATCGAGCGTCTTTTGACGGATGGGGTGGTGTGTCAGGCCGGAGGCGCCAATGCGTGAACAACCCGTCTGGCGATCGCTTCTTTTCGTGCCGGTGAATGTCCCGCGCTTTGTGGCCAAGGCGGCGGATTGCGGTGCCGATGCAATCATCCTCGACCTGGAGGATTCCATCGCCCTGTCGCAAAAGAATGCGGCGCGCGATGCGATTCCGGCCGCTGCGGCTGCACTTTCGGGGCAAGGCCCCGAGGTCGGCGTGCGGATCAACCGCCCGCTGCGTGACGCGGTTCGCGACATCGAAGCCGCCGTTCGCCCCGGCGTAACCTTCCTTGCGATACCCAAAGTCGCGGATGCAAGTCATCTGTTGCTTCTTTGCGAGGTGATCGACGCGGTCGAAAGCGAGCGCGGGATGCAGCACGGCACCACCAAGCTTATCGCGATGATCGAAGATCCCATCGGCTATCGGCACATGCACGACATTTCCCGCAGTTCGGACCGCCTTGTCGCGATGTCGCTCGGGACCGAAGATTTTGCGTCCGAAATGGGTATGGAGCCGACGCTGGCGACCTTGACCCAGCCCAAGCAGAACATGGCGATCGCGGCCCGCGCGGGGGGGCTTGCGCCTCTGGGCATCGTCGGCCCGACGACACACCTTTCGGATACGGAAGGTTTCCGCACCGCAGCCGAGCTTTCCGCGACATTCGGCTTTGTCGGCAGTTTTGCGGTCCACCCCTCTCAGGTTCCCATCCTGAACGCGGCCTTCAGCCCGACCGCAACCGCGCTTGCCCGTGCCATCGCCGTGGCCGAGGCGGCAGACAGGGCGGCAGAACAAGGTCTGGGCGCGGTTTCGCTTGACGGCAAGATGATTGATCGACCGGTCGTCGAGCGCGCGCGCAGCCTGATCGGACGCGCCGCGCGTATCGCCGGCATGTCCAAAGGTGACTTCCAACAAAAACCATCAGAGCCCTCTGCGGCTTCTGTGCGGCTGTAAGGAGCCCATATGTCCGTAATTGCACCACGGGTCAGAACCGTCGCATTCCATCCGCTGATCGAGCCACCAGAAGTGTCCGGAAGCGGAAAAGTCATCCGGCGCCTCAACCTGAACGAAAGCCCGTTTGGCCCCGCCGAAGAGGTCGTCGTGGCGATGAATGCGGCGGCGCGCGTCTCGAACCGTTACCCTGACGGCGAGGCCAGCCGGCTGATTTCCCTGCTGTCGGCCGATATGAAGGTCGAAGCCGCGCGCGTGTTCGTCGGCGCGGGTTCCAACGAATTGCTGGCGGCCAGCGCCGAGATAACGCTGGATCCGGGCACGGCGATGGTTGCGCCTTCGCCCGCATTTCCCACCTACAAGAAACTGGCGTCCATCCGCGGCGCGGATTTCATCGGTGTTCCTGTGCGCGAGGACGGCAGCATCGATGTCGATGCCATGCTGTCGGCAGTTACGCCGTCCACGCGGCTGATGTTCGTGTCGTCGCCGCACAACCCGACCGGCACAGTCATGAGACCGGACGAGATCATGAAGCTGGCAACCCACCTGCCCGCCGATATCCTGCTGCATTTCGACGAAGCATATTACGAGTTCGGTCGCGCGGCGGGTGGGCCGGAAACCCTGCCGATTTTGCAGCACCGCGAAGGCGCGTGGCTGTCCACACGCACCTTCTCCAAGGCATTCGGCCTTGCGGGCGCAAGGGTCGGCTATGGCGTCGCCTCGACGCCCGAGATTGCGACCGCGATCCGCAAGGTCCGCCCGAACTTCAGCCTGAACATCATGGCGCTTGCGGGCGCGTGCGCCGCGATGGGCGCGCGCGAACATGCCGAAGACCTTGTCAGGTTCATACTGGACGAGAGGGACCGGATTGCCGCCAAGCTTTCGGCTATGGGCTATCGCTGTCTGGCTGGTGCTGCGAACTTCGTCACGGTCCTGCCTCCGCTGCCTGCGGCGGAAATTGCCGCGCATTGCGAACGCAATGGCGTGCTTATCAACGTCCTTGATTGGGGCGGCGCGAATAAATCGCTTCGTATCACCATCGGCGCCACCGAAGACAATGATGCGCTTGTGCAGGCGCTTGGCGAACTTGCCGCTCAACAAAACCAATCCTCACATTCCATCGCCTCCTAAGGCGATCCGAAGCAGAAAAAGGAAAACTTACCATGCGCTTGCGGGAAAAACTCGTCACTGGCCGGACCAGCACCGAATTCAGACGGCTTCTGAACGACAGCGATCTGCCGCTGGTCGGGATTTGCGGCGGCACCGCCCACCATGCCCAGCTGGGCGAGGCGACCGGCTTCAAATATTTCGGCCTTTCCGGCTCTCAGGCCTCGGCCCACCTTATGGGTATGCCCGATGCCGGTCTGATGACGCTGTCCGAAGTGACCGATAACGCGCGCCGGATCTGTCAGGCCGTCTCGGTTCCGGTCTACGCCGATGGCGAGACCGGTTTCGGAAACGTAGTCAACGCCACGCGCACGGCTGCGGACCTCATCAACGCGGGCGTTGCCGGCTTCTTCATGGAAGATCAGGTCTTCCCGAAACGCTGCGGCTTCACCGAGGGCGTCGAAGTCATCCCAACGGCAGAGGCAGCCGCGAAATTCAAAGCGGTCATGGCGGTTCGTGACGAGCTTGATCCGGATGTCGTCTTTACCGCACGAACGGACATTCGCGCCGCTGGTGGCTCGGTTGACGATGTTCTGCGCCGCTGCGAGGCCTACTTGGACATCGGGGTCGATATGCTGCTTGTCACCAAGCTGCAATCGCGCGAGGAAATCCGCCGCGTGCGCGAGACGTTCCCCGAAGCCCGTCTGGAACTGAACGTCGGGACCATGAACCCGCCCCTCACCTCGGACGATTTCAAAGAGCTGGGCGTGACGATGGTGTCGATGACCATCTCGAAGATCGCGCAGATCTGGATGTTCGAATTCCTGCGCGATTTCAGGGTGCGCGGCTTCGACGCCTATAACGAATTCCTTGAAGAGCATAAGGAAAGCTCGTTCGGGATTTTCAGCTTCCTCGATCTGACCGGCTATCCCAAGGTGCAGGCCATCGAGCAGGACTTTGCCAAAGAGCTTGCCGTCCTGCGCGAGCGCATCGCCGCCGAATAACCCCTCGGCACGCTGATCCGAAGATCGAACGCAATAAAACGGGCGGAAAGCTTTCGCCCGCTGTGACCGATATTTCCTCCAGTTCAGTCATCCCAGCACACGGAAGGTGCCTCCCCATGAAATCGTTGAAGATACCGATGCTCGTCCTTGCGGCATCCCTGAGCTTTGCGGCAACGACCGCAAGCGCGCAGTCGCACAAGGTCATCTATGACGCGGATGTGGGCGTTGACGATGCCATGGGCCTTATCCTGCTTGCGCGCCATCCCGAAATCGATCTGCTGGGCGTGACCACCATGTTCGGGAATGGCACAATCGATAATACCACGCGCAACACGCTTTACTTGCAGGACGTGCTCGGCTTCACCGCGCCCGTTGCGCGCGGAGCGGCCAAGCCCGCCTATTCCTCGGCCCCCGAGCCCGCCCGCATTCATGGCGCCAATGCCTTGGGCGAAACCGAAATTCCGGCCATTCAATCCGAGGCGGACCCGCGTCCGGCCGCACAGATGATTGTCGATCTGGTCAGGGAAAATCCGGGCGAGGTCACTTTGCTGATGGTCGGCCGATCCACGAACGTGGCGCTGGCCTTGGCAATCGAACCCAAGCTGCCCGAGATGGTTAAGCAGGTGATCATCATGGGCGGCACCTTCGGCTACAATTATGGTGGCAAGCGAGAGAACGCCAACCTCTTTTCGATCGCCGAAGCCAATATCGGAGGCGATGCCCGCGCCGCCGACGAGGTCATCAACGCCGGCTGGCCAGTGGCGATCCTGCCGCTTGACGTGACGCTCCAGACGATCATGAGCAAGGAGTATTTGGACGCGCTGCCCGGGACCGATGGCCAATTCATCCGCGAAATCACCCATCGCACCTATGTGAACGATCAGGGCGCAACGCCGGTGCATGATTCAAGCGCCATCTTCTACCTGCTTGATCCCGGCGCTTATACCATGACCGAAGCAAAGGTCCGTGTTGTCCCCGATGGCATAGCCGCCGGTCAAACCATGATGGGCAAGCCGACATCGTCGAACTCCACCTACGAGCCGTATCCGTCAGTCCAAGTCGCCACATCCGTGGATGCCGCCCGCGTCCTGGACATCTATAGCGAGACCATCGCAAACGCCGCAGAATAAAAGCAACCGAGCAGAGGCCGAGGACCGTCCTATGCGGTGCGCGGCCTTCCAAGACTTCCGCGCTCGATCACCTCGTAAGGCAAGAGCGTCCTTCTCTGGGGGGTGTTGCCTTCAAGCATTTCCAAGGCAAGGCGGCATGCGGTTTCCCCCAATTCGCGATAAGGTAGCCTGACCGTCGTCAATTGCGGTTCACACAAAAGCGCAAGCGGCACATCGTTGCATCCGGTGACAGAGATGTCCTCGGGCACGCGCAGACCCAAGGCCTGGGCTTCAATTACCGCAGCCGCCGCGTGCTGATCCCCCGTGCATACCAGCGCGGTCGGAACCCGGCCGGATGTAAGCAGCGCGCGGACCGCGGCCCGGGCGGGCACAGGATCATAGTCACATTCGATCATCCAGTCCAAGGAGGGCTGTACACCGGACCCTGCAAGCGTTTCCAAGGCAGCGGTTGTCCGTTCAAAAATGATCGGCGTGCTGCTTCTGGGGCCGGAAATGATCGCAATCTCGCGATGCCCCGCGTCAATGACCTTTTGCGCCATCGCCCGCATCGCGCCGAAATTATCATGTTCGACAAAAGGATGCGTTGTCTCGGATCGTGCAGAGTTGATAAAAACCGCCGGAATTTTGGAATACTCCAACAGCTCGAACAACTGCTCGTCGTGAACCGGCATCAGCGTCAGGATGGCATCCACGCCGTGTTCGAGAAACGTCCGGACCTGCTTCAGTTCGCGAAGCGGATCCAGCTCTGCCGAATTGATTAGCATGCCGAAGTTCCTTGCGTCCAGAACGGTCCGCACCCCGTCTATGGCTGGCGCAAAAAGCGGGTTCGCGATGCTTGGAACAATAACCCCGATAGTGTCGCTTCGATCAACGCTCAGGCGCTTGGCGGTCCGGTTTGGGATATACCGTAACTCGACACAGACCTGCTCGATCCGCGCCCTGACCTCGGGCGAGACCAGACCGGGCTGCGCCAGTGCGCGTGACGCTGTGGATAGAGAGACCTTCGCCACCCGAGCGACATCACGCAGTCCAGGCTTGCCACTCATCGCGATTCCTTCCAAGGCCGTCCTTCAGGGCCCTCTCAGATCTTGCCCTTCATTCCTGAAAAGAATCAATATCTGTTTACGTTTGGCCGACACAAGGGCCTTGGAACTCTGCACACGAGTACCACCAAAAAGCGAAGTTTGCCACGATTCATCGGATCGGGCAACGGTGAACCTGTTTGGTTGATGGGAAAGTCCCGTGATTGCCGGTCGCGGGCATGATGTTTGGAGCGGGTCGCCCCGCCAAGGCGTACACCAACAGGGGGGCACCCGGTACGAGCAATCAGATCGGGTTGAGCTCCACACGGCGTTGATGATGTAACCGCCCAACTTGGCACATCGATACATTCGGGGGTGGTTACATCATCAATGCCAAAATAACCCCGCACTGGAGCCCCACTTTTTAAATCGTCGGAACTAAATTCGCCTCGTATTCTGGCAAGTGCACCTTGCATCGTGACGCACCGCCAATTCTTTAAACCAGCCAACCACTCACGGTTAAGGAAGTTTCCCGTTGCTTGAGGACGGGTTGGAGGATGCTCGAGTTAGTCGATTCGGTATCGAGCAATGTAATCACAGCCCGCTCGGCAATGGCTTGAACCGGCTGCGCGATCGTCGTCAGCCGCGGAATAGTCAGCGAGGCAAGCGGGACGTCGTCGAACCCGATAACAGTAAGATCGCGAGGCACTGAAACGCCATGGTCGCGCGCCAATCGCATAAGGCCGATCGCCTGCTGGTCATTAGAGGTCGCGATTGCGGTGGGTCTTTGGCAAATAGGCTTCAGAAGCAGTTTCGTTAAGGTCTCGGCATCCAATGCATAGTCGAAACCACCTGCAATGAGCTCTGGCACAGAAAGGTCCGGCTTGCCATTCTGGCGCGCCTCGTCGAAGACGCTCAGGAACCCCTCCTTGCGATTATGGGCGACCGATAACTCCTCTGGTCCGCTGAGATAGGCGATGCGTCGGTGGCCAAGGCCGATAAGATGGGCGGCTGCCAACCGACCTCCGGCATAGTGGTCTGCAGAGACAAGAGGATGATCGCCATAGGGGCGATCCACCGCCACCGTGCGGATGTTTCCTGTCTGATTGCCTGTGGGATTGGAGCCCGCTGGGATGATTAGGAAGCCGGTTGGCGTCAATGTGGACAGCGTAGCGATCTGCTTGCGTTCGACCTCGACGTCGCCATGCGTATTGGCGACCACCACCATCAAACCGAAACGCGAAGCCACAGTCTCGATATGCAGAGCGAGCTGCGAGAAATGTGGATTGGCAATGTCTGGGACGATTAGCGCGATGATATTGCTTTTGGCATTTCGGAGGCTGCGAGCGATCAGATTAGGTTTGTAGCCCAATTCCAGGATCGCGGCTTCCACGGCAGCGCGCATTTTTGAGGAAACGGTAAGATTTTTGGAAACTACGCGCGAGACGGTGCCGACTGACACCCCCGCATGCTTGGCAACGTCCCTTATGGTAACCATTTTTGACCCCGCCCTCGTCGGTTAGTACCGTCGCATTCTCCAGTTGATCGTAAGGCGACAGCGTTGCCGTCGCCTTACGAGCCGGCCCGTCAGGTCGAAAGCCTCTCGCGATACTTGTCGACGATGACGGCAAGAATGATCACGCCGCCCGTGATCATTTGGCGCATGAAGTCGCTTAGGCCAAGCAGAACCAAGCCATTGGCCAAAACGCCAATGATGAAGGCGCCCAGAAGAGTACCGAGCACCGAACCACGTCCGCCGTTAAGGCTGGTGCCGCCGATGATGACCGCGGCAATCGCGTTGAGTTCGAAGCCAACGCCGATGATCGGGCTAGCGATGTTAAGACGTGCTACGTAGATCATCGCACCCACGCCCACCGCGGCACCGGCGATGGTAAACGCTGCGACCTTGTACCAGAATACAGGGTGGCCGGCGAGGCGCACAGCTTCCTCGTTGTTACCTATGCCGTAAAGAATGCGGCCAAAGACTGTGCGGGTCAAAACGAACCACGATACCAGAACCAGCAGCAGTGCCACGAGGAAAACCAAAGGGACGCCGAAAAAGGTTTGCGAGCCAAAAGCGTTGAATGCAGGCGGGAACGAGTAAATCGTGCGTGCGTCCGTGACGGTCAGCGCGGCGCCGCGTGCAATGTTGAGCATGCCAAGGGTGACGATGAAAGACGGAAGACCCCAGTATGCAGAGATCAACCCGTTCAACATACCGCATGCGATGCCAACTGCGACCGAAGCGAGCGTTGCAAACGTGACGGCCTCGATTACGCCTAACCCCGGAAGGTTCATCACAGTCCCGCCGACAACGGCGCATAGCGCAAGCACGGATCCGACGGAAAGGTCGATGCCGCCGATAAGGATAACGAAGGTGATGCCGACACCGAGAATGAGATTGATCGTGACCTGGGTGAGGATATTGGTCACATTAGCTGTGGTCAGGAAATGTTCCGTGGTCAAAGAGAAAACCAGGACCAGAAGTAGCAATGCGATGGCGATGCCGGATTCGCGAATGATGTTCTTGACCATCGGCGACCGACTTGCCGGAGGCGGGGTTGTCGGGGTTTCAATCATTTCAATGGACTCCGGTCTGACTGTCGTCGCCGAACTGGTAGGCAAGACGCAGTATGTTTTCTTCTGAGAATTCCGGGCGCTTTAGCTCTCCCGTGATCCGGTGATTGGCCATTACCAGAATTCGATCGCACAGTGCCATGAGCTCGTTGATCTCGGAGGACACGACAATCAAGCCCCGTCCTTCGGCTGCAAAGTCACGAAGCAGCGCGTAGATTTCTGCCTTCGCTCCGACGTCCACGCCGCGCGTGGGTTCGTCGAGGATAAGGATTTTGGGATCGCGCGACAGCCATTTGGCGAGAACCACCTTCTGCTGGTTGCCGCCCGACAGGGTCGAGACGGCGTCCTGCGGACCACCGTATTTCAGGGCGAGCTTTGCGCCAAGCTTCTTGGCAAGGGAGGTCTCTCGACTACGCGAAAGAAGGCCCCTGCTTGAGACCTTGCGCATATCCGCGAGACATATATTGGCCGCGATCGGCATGCGCAGGATCAGACCCTCATCCTTCCGATCCTCGGTGACGAATGCGATACCGTCCTTGATGGCCTCGCTTGGTTTGCTGTAGGGCGTGGTCCGGCCGTTGCGGAGAATGGAACCGGAAGACGCACTTTCGATGCCGAAAAGGGCACGCAGGAATTCGGTGCGGCCGGCGCCTACCAATCCGCCGATACCCAGTATCTCACCTTTGTGCAGATCCAGACTGACGCCCTTGGAGTTTTTGGACGAGGTATGGACCAGACCACGAACGCTCAGCATTACTTTATCGGTTGCAAAGGACGGATGATCGCTTGCGAGCTCACCTGCCAGGCGTCGCCCGACCATCGACTGGATAAGCCGCTCGGTGCTGGCTTCTGCGATCGGCATCGTCTCGACGCTCACACCATTCCGCATGACGGTGATGCGATCGCAATGATCCATGATCTCGTTAAGGTGATGCGTCACGAGCAGCACGGCCACGCCTTTGTCGGCCAGTTCGTGCACGAGTTGGAACAGGCGCTGTGCTTCGTGCGAGGTCAGCGTTGCGGTGGGTTCGTCGAGGACCAGGATAGAGCTGTCCGACATCAAAGCGCGCGCAATCTCCACCAATTGGCGAAGTGCGATGCCGAGGGACTGCACATTCGCTGTCACCGGAACTTCCGACAGCCCGACCGCGTCCAGCGCCTTTCTGGCGCGCGCGTTCATCTCGTCGCGATCAAGAAACACGCCCCACTGCCTCGGAAGGTGTTCGAAGCATACGTTCTCGGCAACGGTAAGGTGAGGCATCAGATTGAATTCCTGATGAACCACCTGGACTCCGGCGCGTTTTGCCTCCCGCGGTCCGCTCGGCTCATAAGGCTGCCCACCGAGGGTCATTGTACCGCTATCACGATGGACGATTCCACAGAGGGTCTTGATGAGTGTCGACTTGCCCGCGCCGTTTTCGCCCACCAGTCCGTGGATCTCGCCGCGTTCCAAGGCAAGGTCCACTCCGTCCAGAGCAATGATCCCGCCAAACCGTTTCTTGATCTGCGTGAGCTTCAGGGCGCTGCCGCTCGGCGACGGGACTGATGCGATCGTCTCAGGCATTCCTGCCTCACTTTCTTTCACTAAATGGCGGTCGGACATAGCCCGACCGCCGCCTTACGGACGAGACGTTAGTTTTGGGTGTCGGCGGTGATCAAGGCCAAGTCGGTCTTAATCCAGCCTTCGAGGGGCGGCGCACCGGCCAGAACCTCAAGTGCCTTGTCGATCGCTTGGGCGGCCATTTGCGAACCGAATTGATCGACGGTGGCAAGAACCTTGCCTTCCTGGATCATCGGCCGGATCGCCGAGATGTTGTCGAAGCCGACAACCTTGATGTCGGTGCGGTTGGCAGCCTCAAGAGCCTTGACCACCCCGAGTGCCATCGAATCGTTGGCTGCCATCACGCCCTGGATGTCGGGATTGGCCGTCAGCATGTTCGTGAACACAGAGTTGGCTTCCTCGGTCTCCCAATGGGCGGTGCGAGAATCGACAAGCTCCAACCCGTTGGCTGCGATGCTGTCGTCGAAGCCGAGCTTGCGCTGAATGGCATTGTCGGCACCGGGGTTGCCCTCCAAGATGACGACTTTGCCGCCCTGGCCGAGCTCAGCCGCAAGGGTGTCGCCGGACATCCTGGCACCTTCGCGATTGTCGGGGCCGACGAACGCCAGTTCGACACCGGCGTCGGTCTTGGCCTGCGGGTCGAGCTCGACATCGATGTTGACGACTTCGATACCAGCGTCGGCAGCGCGTTTGAGCGGCGCGATCAGGGCACGGGAGTCGGCCGGAGCGATGACGATCACGTCGACCTGTTGGGTGATGAAGTTCTCGACGGCATTGATCTGCGTCTCGATGTCCGTCTCCGACTGCATGCCGACAGCGCGCAGTTCATAGGTGCCCTTCTCGGCAGCGTGGGCCTCGGCACCTTCCAGCATGTTCTTGAAGAACTCATTGGCAAGCGATTTCATGACCAAGCCGACGACAGGCTTGT
This sequence comes from Falsirhodobacter flavus, assembly GCA_029846755.1. Classification (GTDB taxonomy): domain Bacteria; phylum Pseudomonadota; class Alphaproteobacteria; order Rhodobacterales; family Rhodobacteraceae; genus Falsirhodobacter; species Falsirhodobacter flavus. The sequence goes on from JARWBI010000011.1 coordinate 98,343, forward strand.
CCTGTGCGAAGGCTGCGCCGGTCATGGCGGGAACGGCAAGGGAGACCGCGAGGGCGGATACGGTAAGTAGTTTCGAAAGTCTCATCGAGAATATTCTCCGGAGATTTGTCGTTGAGCGTTTGAGCATCCGTCGCGCCTGCGAGGATGCCGGTTTGTATCCCGACCACCACCGTCGCGGTGGAAGGAGGTCTGGGCGTGAGCAGAACGCTGGCCCACTGGCAGTCTGCCGGCCTCGAGCCGACAAAGGGGAACCGGCAGGACGATCGCGGGCAAATGCCTCTAATGAAGCCCCCGCGATCATGAAACAGGATCAGTTGGCGGTCTTGCGAAAATCCGTTGTGTAAAGACCGACGAGAAAGTCCCAGTAGACTTCGTTATGTACGGTCCATACGACCTCGACGGGGTTCAGCTGGTCCGGTTGGCGCCCTTCTTTCCACTGGCGAAGCACGCCAAGAAAGGGCCCGACCTGCTCGTCGAGCTGCATGTAGCGGACTTCGGTATCGTCGATGATGCTTGGGATCATCAGGACTGCCGGCGTGACAACATCCCAAAAGGACTGCTCGCGCTCGGGTTCTTCTTCCCAAACACCATATGCAACGTCCTTGATTAGCTTGGCGACCGGAGTATCGGCAGCCACGATCTGGTCCATCACATCCTTGATAAGAATGACCGTATTGGAAATTTCGCTCGGGATCAGCACCTGCCTCGGAAAGTCGGCATTAAGGGCGATGTTCACGGCCTTCGCATCCGTCGCCCAGTTGAACGAGCCCGCACCGTTCGCGCCGTTGCGTGGGGTCACACCACCCATGTAGTAAATTCCGGAGGTGTTGGCCGCAAAGGTCGGATCGTTCTGAATGGCGAGTGCAGTGTTCGTGACGCCACCGATGCTCATGATTACGACTTCACCAGGGTACTGTTTGACCTGATCGATCATGAACTCCCAAGCTGGGCCCTCCGCAGGCCCGAGCGTGGTGCCCGCATGCGTTGCCGGATCGTACTCTCCACCAAGTTGCATGCTGCTATAATCGACCTCGGAATTCGGGTCGAGATCGGCCTTCATGTTATCGTAGAGGCGCAGCTTCCACTGTGCGACAAGCTCCTCGTCGGCGTACCACTGACCATCCACGGGCTGGTTCTGGCCTATGTATACTGGAATGTCGCCGCGACCAACCTTCTCAAGCATACTAAGGGCCATCTGACCCTCCACTTCGGTGCGAACACCTGGAGGCGCGGTCGTGATACCGAGAAGATCGATGTACCCGGCGGCGTCGGCCTGCAGCAAGAACATCAATGTATACATATCATCGGTATTGTATCGAATGTCGGTGTCGAGAATGACCTTAGTCTTCTCGGCCGACGTTACGACGTCGTAGCTATAAGAATACGATGCGTCCTGCGCCATCGCAGTGCCGCCGAGCAGCGCCGCTACGGCCAGCAGGCTCGGAACGAGCTTGTCCATGAATTCCTCCCTCGGATCTCCCCGCCTCCTGCAGAATGATGTGTCGGGGGCACCTCCCAGCCAGCCTCCAGACCACGCTCTCAGCCGGAACGGTTGCAGATGAAACGCATCATATCCGGGAGCTTTCACTCGTCAACCGGATTCGCCGTAACACCGCATAAGCGGGTTCAACTCTCGGCGTATCGGATCGACGAGGCGCACTTATCTTCCAGTTTTCTATCAATAAACACTCCAAACTTCTTCGTAATGATTGTATAAATTATCGTTTTTACAGAGAATGAACCGTATCATTATCGGTCGATTTTACATTGATCGTCCTGCCGGTGTTGGGCTAGGTTCGCCGGCAAGCAGGCGATAATGTCCTGCCTTCGGAAGCGCCGTCATCCGTTCGCAAAACGCCTCCTAGAAGTTGCGTGGCCATGAACGATGATGGTTAGGGGGATACTGGTTTGAACTGCATCGTGCTCGGCAGCATCAACGTCGACATCAGCCTGAAGACCGCATCGTTGCCGTCTCCCGGTCAGACTATCACAGCCGAATCCGGCGGGTTGATGGTTGGCGGCAAGGGCCTCAACCAAGCCGTGGCAGCCCATCGCATGGGCTTAAACACACGGTTCGTAGGCAGCGTGGGCAGCGACGCTTTGGGTGAAATGGCCCTCTCTTCTATCAAGCGTTTGGGCCTGTCGACAGACGGCATCTCCATAGCCGAACAGCATCTGACGGGCATCGCCGCGATCGTTCTCGACGCCAACAGCCAGAACACGATCGTGCTCTTGCGCGGCGCAAACTACGCAATGCGTGAGGTTGACGTTGATCGCTGGTTGCCGGACATCGTTCGCTCCAAGGTCATGATGCTGCAAATGGAAGTCGATCACGCTGTCAATTTGCGTGCGGCGCGGCAAGCGAGACAAAATGGCGTTTTCGTATGCTATGATCCGGCCCCTGTTGGGAACAAGGCCGATGTCAACGAACTGTTGCAGCTTAGCGACATTGTGACACCGAACGAGTCCGAAGCCTTGGAGCTTACGAGAATCGACCCGACCAACCTAGACAATGCGCACGCCGCTGCCTCCGCGTTGAAAGAGCGCGGCGCTCGGGCGGTAGTAATCAAGCTGGGAAGCCGCGGTGCCTATCTGCTGAGCGACACTCAACGGATGCATATCCCGCCGTTTGAAGTTCCCACGGTTGACACAGTCGCTGCAGGCGACTGTTTCAATGCGGGTTTATCTGCGGCTATTGTGCAAGGCCGTCCCTTGGACCAATGCGTGCGGTACGGCGCGGCTGCGGGTGCTCTTGCCACGACCAAGTTTGGTGGTAGTGAGTCCGCCCCCACAGCTGACGACATAGATCGTCTTTTAGGTTCAAGACTTCGGTAACGATACCGTCGCAGTCAAGCAGTCTTGCGTAAGCGCCTTCGTCCGCGAGATAACGGTTTCATACTTGGTGAGAACGGCGGTGCGAAATTGGTCCACGGTAGCGGCGGCATGGAGCGGCTGCGGGCGGCGTAAAAGTCGTCCACATTTCCCTTTCTGCGACAGCAGGGAGGGCGTGGGGATTTACAGCGTGGAGCTATATCTGAGAGTTCGTCAGGCTTGTGCGGAGGGCATGAGCCAGCGGGAAGCGGCGCGTGTATTCAATGTGTCGCGGGACACGGTTCGGAAAATGATGTCGTTTTCGGTTCCGCCTGGCTATCGACGGACGGTCGAAGTCCGGCGCCCCAAACTCGATCCTTTCATTCCGATTATCGAGGGGTGGCTGGAGGCGGACCGGACCATGCCGCGCAAGCAGCGGCATACGGCGAAGCGGGTGTTTGACCGGCTTCGCGATGAGTGTGGCTTCACCGGCGGCTATACGATCATCAAGGATTACATCCGGGAACGTGAGCGATGTGGCCAGGAAGTATTCGTGCCGCTGTCGCATCCGCCGGGCCATGCTCAGGCCGACTTCGGCGAGGCCTTGGTCCGGATCGGCGGTGTCGAGCAGAAGGCGCACTTCTTCGTGCTGGACCTCCCGCACAGCGATGGCTGTTACGTCCGGGCTTATCCTGCAGCAGTGGCCGAGGCCTGGGTGGATGGCCACATCCATGCCTTCGCGTTCTTCGGTGCGGTTCCCCAGTCTGTGCTCTACGACAACGACCGTTGCCTTGTGGCGAAGATACTGCCGGACGGAACCAGAAAGCGCGCCTCGCTGTTCAGCGGGTTCCTGTCTCACTACCTGATCCGGGACCGTTACGGCCGTCCGGGCAAGGGCAACGAGTGAGGCATTGAGGCGCCATTGGTCCGAGCCCAATGCCGAACGGGAATGTCGAAGGCTTGGTGGGCTATTCGCGGCGCAACTTCATGGTGCCGATGCCGGCGTTCGCCACTTGGGAGGCGTTCAACCTGTGGCTGGAGGAACAATGTCGCAAGCGTCAGCGCGCTATCCTGCGCGGCGAAAGCGAGACGATCGGTGAGAGATTGCTGCGTGACCTTGCCGCGATGCGCGCCCTCCCGGCGGCATCGTTCGATGCCTGCGATCAGGACAACGGCCGTGTCTCGTCGCAATCGCTCGTGCGCTACAAGACCAACGACTACTCGGTGCCGGTTGCATACGGTCACCAGGATGTCTGGATCCGGGGTTACATCCATGAGGTGGTGATCGGCTGCCGGGGAGAGGTGATCGCCCGCCATCCCCGATGCTGGGATCGCGATGAGCTCGTCTTCGACCCGATCCACTACCTTCCGCTGATCGAACAGAAGATCAACGCGTTGGATCAGGCGGCCCCGTTGCAGGGCTGGGACCTGCCGGAGGAGTTCGCCACCTTGCGCCGCCTGATGGAGGTGCGGATGGACCGACAGGGTCGGCGCGAATATGTTCAGGTCCTGCGGCTGTTGGAGGCCTTCGATCTGGCAGACGTGCGGGCGGCAGTGATCCAGGCTCTTCGGATGGGGGCGCTCAGCTTCGACGCGGTGAAGCATCTGCTGCTGTGCCGGGTAGAGCATTGTCCGCCGCGGCTTGACCTCAACTTCTATCCCTACCGGCGTTGTTGCACTTATCGGTGATGTGGATTCACGTTATGAATCCTGACTGTTAGCTTCGGGCCATGCCGAAGCCTTCCTCTCCCCGCTATCGCACGACGAACTGGCCCATCTACAATGCTGCCCTGCGCCGCCGGGGTTCACTCTCGATCTGGTTCGATCCGACGATGGCGTGGCATGCTGTGAACACCGGCAAGCGCGGTCATCCGGAGACCTTCTCCGAGAGCGCGATTCAGACCTGCCTGACGCTGAAGGGTGAGGGGCGCCCGGAAAACAGTCCGGTGGACTGTTTTCAGCCCTGAACGGGCGAAGCCCCGGGACGGTTCGGCCTGCCGCTGCGGCAAACGGTCGGTCTGGTTGCCAGCCTGATCGAGATGGCAGGATTGGACTGGCCGGTTC
>JARWBI010000012.1 GCA_029846755.1 Falsirhodobacter flavus
TCCCCGCTCCGCAACGTCTCCGTTTCGGTGAAGCGGTATCTACGGATACAACAAACCAACAGCAAGAGGAAAAATGCATCCGACATGAAGATTTTTTGTCATGCCCAATAAATATTGGTGTCAAAGCGCCCCTGCTCAGCAAACATGCATCAGGCTGGAACCCGCCCGCCCATGCGAACGGCCTTGACCCCTACGCGCGCTTGCGCCTTCTATCCCGAAAACGCCGTTCTAAGGATATGCACATGAACACGCCCGCCGACCGCCCCCTGGGGAATGCCGCGAAATCCGTCCTGTCGTCGGATCTGCGCATCAGCGGCGACATCACATCCGAAGGCACGGTCGAGATTCTGGGCACCGTCGACGGCACCGTCACGGCGCGCGGCGTGACGGTTGGCCCCGAAGGTTCCGTCACGGCGACCGTCTCGGCCGAGCAGGTGGAGGTGAAGGGCCATCTCGATGGCCGCGTCAGCTGTTCGGAACTGACCTTGCGCGGGACGGCAAAGGTCACGGCGGACGTCACCTACAAGCGCGTGGTGATCGAAAGCGGCGCGCAGATTCAGGGCCGCTTCACGCTGGACGAAAAATAGGGGGCCCGAAGGCCCCTTTCCTCATATCCGATAGATGTCGCGGAACTTCGCTTCCAGATAGTCCAGCAACGGCCCTTCGTCCGGATCGAACCCGCAGGCGGTGCGGATCGTATCAGCCGGAAGCCGCAGCCCGCCGTGACGCTGCAACGCTTCGCGCAGCCAGCCGGTCGCCGCTGCCGTATCCCCCTGCGCCAGCGCCTCGTCCAGATCGGGCACCGCTTGGCGCAGCGCCTTTTCCAGACAGCCGGCATAGACGTTGCCCAGCGCATAGGTGGGAAAATACCCGAACAGGCCGACCGACCAATGCACGTCCTGAAGCATCCCGTGCGAAGGCCGATCCACCGCCACCCCGAAATCGGACAGGAAGCGAGCGTTCCACGCCTCCTCCATATCCGCAACCTCCAGCTTGCCGCGGATCAGGTCCCGTTCCAGATCGAAGCGCATCATGATGTGCAGGTTGTAATGCACCTCGTCCGCCTCGGTGCGGATATACCCGGCCTGCACGCGGTTGACCGTGCCGTGGAACGTCTCGGCCTCTGCAATCCCGAAATCGCCGAACCGCTCCACCATCTGCCCATGCAGCCAGCCGGTGAAGGCACGCGAGCGGCCAAGCTGGTTCTCATAAATCCGGCTCTGGCTTTCATGCACGCCCATCGACACCCCTGCCCCAACCGGGGTCAGCAGGTAATCCGCGTCGATGCCAAGTTCGTAACAGGCGTGGCCGACCTCGTGGATGGTGGAGTAGATGCAGTTGAACGGGTCCGCCTCGACCACCCGCGTCGTGATCCGAACATCGCTGCCAGAGCCCGAGCTGAACGGATGCACCGCCGTATCCAGCCGCCCGCGCGTGAAGTCATAACCGAAGCGTTTCGCCAGATCGCGCGACAGGCGCAGCTGCGCGTCGGTGCCGAACTTGCCCGACAGCGCGGGCGGCTGGTATTCCGCCCCCAGCACCGCCTCGCGCAGCGCGACCAGACGCGGGCGCATCCGCCCAAAGACAGCGCCGATGGTGTCCGCCGTCACCCCCGGTTCGTAATCGTCGATCAGCGCATCATAAAGGTCGCCGCCACCCGCCAGATGCGCCGCTTCCTCGCGCCGAAGCCGCACCACCTCGGCCAGCGTCGGCAGGAAGGCCGCCACATCGTCATTCGCCCGCGCTTCGGCCCAGACGCCCTGCGCGATGGACGTCACACGCGCCAACTCCTCGGCCAGCTTGCCGGGGACCTTGGTGCTGCGTTCATAGCTGCGCCGGATCAGGCGAAGCTGGGCCTCGGATTCGTCATCCTCGGCCTTCGCCTGCGCCAGCCACCCGGCGATGCGCGGATCGGTGCGGCGGGCATGCAAAACGCCTTCCAACGCCGCCGTCTCCTCGCCGCGCTGTTCGGCGGCGCCGCGCGGCATCATCGTTTCCTGATCCCAGCCCAGCCGTCCCGCAACCTGCGCCAGCGCTTCGGTCTGGCGCTGGAACGCCATCAGATCCTCGTAAGCGGTCATATCGTTCCCTTCCGGATGGAGCCGACAAGCGGATATTGGGCAAGATAGCGCGCGCGCAGAATAAACACCCAGAGCAAAATCGCCCCGATCTGGTGGGTGATCGCAACATGCAGATGCGCCCCGGTCAGCGCGGCGAAGATGCCCAGCAGCATCTGCGCCACCGTCATCGCCATCACGACATGGAACGCCCCGCGCGTCACCCGGTTCGGCGACGTGCGCCCGCGGCTCCAGACGACGATGGCGAAGACGAACAGCAGGTATCCCGACATGCGGTGGATGAACTGCACCAGCCCCGGATTTTCAAAGAACGCATGCCAGACCGGCAAACTGCCCCCTGCCCCATCCGGCACATAAAACGCATCGGCCGGGAAGAACTGCCCGTTCATCAGCGGCCATGTCGGAAATCCGCGCCCCGCGTCGATCCCGGCCACCAGCGCACCCAGCAGGATCTGTAGGAAGCAGAAATGCAGCAGGCCCGTGGACATCGAGAACAGCTTCGCCTCGCGCACCCGCCGCGCTTGCAGCAGCGCGCCCTCGGTCCGCCCCAGCAGCAGGATATACCAAGCCAGAAACCCGAGGATCACGAAGGCCAGCCCCAGATGCGTCGCCAGACGATAGGACGCGACCGAGGTCATGTCTCCCACCAGCCCCGACGCCACCATCCACCAGCCGATCCCACCCTGCAAACCACCAAGCGCGCCGACCAGCAAGAGCCGCCCCTTCCAGCCCGCCGGAATCTTCCCCGCGATCCAGAACCCAACGAAGCCCAGCGCCCAGATCAGCCCCACCACGCGGCCCAGCTGGCGATGCCCCCATTCCCACCAATAGATGGTCTTGAACGCATCCAGCGTCATGCCCTGATTCATCAGCCTATATTGCGGGCTGTCCTGGTAAAGCCGGAACGCCGCTTCCCAAGCCGCCTGATCCAGCGGCGGCAGCGCCCCCGTCACGGGCTTCCATTCTGTGATCGACAGGCCCGCATCCGAAAGCCGGGTCATCCCGCCCACGACGATCATCGCCGCCACCAGCAGGAACAGCAGCACCAGCCACAGCCGGATCGCGCCCCGCGCCCCGCCGGTCTTGCGGTCGATGCCGCCCGTCACCGGACCGGCCTTCGCCTGATCGCCGACTTCCTCGAATATGCTGCGTTTCGCCATTGGACGGGCCCTTTCGTTGCGGGGGCGAAGCTAGCCGCCGCCGCCACCCCCTTCAAGGGACGCGTTGTCCTAGACGGGAAGCACCGTCGTCGCCTTGATCTCCTCCATCGACAGAAGCGCGGTCACGTTGTGAATCCGCACTTCCGAGATCAGCGCCTGATAGAAGCGGTCATAGGCGCGCGCATTCTCGACCCGCACCTTCAATATATAGTCGATGTCGCCCGCCAGCCGATGCGCCTCCAGAACCTCGGGACGCTCGCGCAGAGCGGTCAGGAACTTGCGCTGCCAGTCGGCCTCATGCTCGGACGTGCGGATCAGAACGAAGAAGCACGCCTCAAGCCCCAAAGCCTCGGCATCCAGCAGCGCGGTCTGGCGCAGGATCACGCCCGCCTCCTTCATGCGGCGGATGCGATTCCAAACCGGGGTCTTGGAACTGCCGACCTTCTTGGCAATCTCGTCCAGCGATTGCGCCGCGTCCTGCTGCAACTCGGCAAGGATTTTCCTGTCCATATCGTCCAGCCGGACCGCCATTCGCAAAACTCCCCCTGCATCGGAAACCTGTTCCATGACGGAAGTCTATCCGAACAACTGTCCTTATCCGCAAGGGGCTTATGGCAAAATAGGGGAAAAATGTCCTATATGGGAGGGACCAAGCCACCCGGAGTGCAGCCATGTCGCATCAGCCCCTGACCCATAACGGTGCCGTCACCTTCGTCGGTGCAGGACCGGGCTGCGTCGACATGCTGACCATGGGTGCCTTCCGCGCGCTGCAAGAGGCTGACGTGGTCATCCACGACCGCCTTGTCGGGCCGGATGTGCTGGCGCTGGCAAAGGGCGTTTTGGTCGATGCAGGGAAGGAAGGCTTCGGGCCTTCGACCCCGCAATCGGCGATCAACGCGCTGATCGTCGGCCATGCTGGAACCGGCGCCCGCGTCGTCCGTCTCAAGGGCGGCGATTGCGGCATCTTCGGTCGTCTGGACGAGGAGATCGAGGCGCTGGACGCTGCGGGAATCGAATGGTCGATCCTGCCGGGCCTGACCTCCGCCTCCGCTGCTGCCGCCGCCATCGGGCAAAGCCTGACGAAACGCGGCCGCAATCGCGGTCTGCGCATTGTCACGGGCCATGACATGGACGGCTTCGCCGATCAGGACTGGAAAGGCCTTGCCCGCACGGGCGAAGTCGCCGCGATCTATATGGGCAAGAAAGCCTCGCGCTTCATTCAGGGCCGCCTGATGATGCACGGGGCCGACGCGAGCACCCCGGTCACGCTGGTCGAAAACGCCAGCCGCCCTGACCAGCGCATCGTCGCCGCCACGCTCGGCACATTGGCCGAGACGGCCACCTGTCTTTCCGGCCCCGCCGTGATGCTTTACGGCCTCGCCCCCCGCGCCGCCGCCCAAGCCCTTCCAGAACTGCACGAGGCCCTCGCATGAGCCGCAAATACATCCCCAAGGTCGTGACCGCCAACGCGCTGCTGGAAGGCGACGTCATCTATCTGACCGCAGACGACCGCTGGACCCGCGACCATGCCGAAGCCGAGCTAATCGAGGACGAGGCGCACGCCCAGCTGCGCCTGCTGCACGCGGCTTCGCAAAAGGGCACCGTCGTCGGCGCCTATCTGGCCGATGCGCGCGAGGGTTCGAACGGCCCCGAGCCGATCCACTTCCGCGAGGTGTTCCGCACCCGTGGCCCCTCCAACTATGCCCATGGCAAGCAGGTGGGCGAACTGCCCGGCCCGCGCCACCACTGAGATCGAGGAAGCCATGTACAGCTACAACGATTTCGACGAAGCCTTCGTGCGCGAACGCGTCGCCCAGTTCACCAGCCAGGTCGAACGCCGCATCGACGGCTCGCTGACCGAGGAAGAATTCCGTCCGCTGCGCCTGATGAACGGGCTCTATCTGCAACTGCACGCCTATATGCTGCGGGTCGCGATCCCTTACGGCACGTTGAACCCGAACCAGATGCGCCAGTTGGCCCATATCGCGGAAACGTGGGACAAGGGCTATGGCCATTTCACCACACGCCAGAACATCCAGTACAACTGGCCGCTTCTGAAAGACGTGCCTGCGATGCTGACCGCGCTGGCCGATGTGGGGATGCACGCCATCCAGACTTCGGGCAACACGATCCGCAACGTCACTTCGGACCATTTCGCGGCGGCTGCGGCGGACGAGATCGAAGACCCCCGCCCCTATGCCGAGCTTCTGCGCCAATGGTCCACCGACCATCCGGAGTTCCAGTTCCTGCCGCGCAAGTTCAAGATCGCCGTCACCGGCAGCCCGAACGACCGCGCCGTGGTGAAATCGCATGACATCGGCCTGCGCATGATCCGCCGCGGCGACGAGGTCGGCTTCGAGGTGCTGATCGGCGGCGGTCTGGGCCGCACGCCCATGATCGGCCAGGTGGTGCGGGACTTCCTGCCCAAGGAAGACCTGCTGCCCTACTGCGAGGCGATCGTCTCGGTCTACAACCTGCTGGGACGCCGCGACAACAAATACAAGGCGCGCATCAAGATCACGGTGCACGAGAACGGCCTCGACAATATCCGCGAACAGGTCGAGCAACGCTTCGCCGAGATCCGCCCCCAGTTCCACGGGCACGACCAAGCCTTGCTGGAGGACATCCGCGCCGCCTTCGCCCCGCCCGCTTTCCGCAATGCGGAAACCTCCGCGCATAACATCGCGCTGGCCGATCCCGTCTATCGCGCATGGGCCGACACAAACCTGTCGGAGCATCGCAACGCGCAGTATTCCATCGTCACCATCAGCATCAAGAAGCATGGCGACACCCCCGGCGACGCAACCGCCGACCAGATGCGCGTAATGGCTGACCTTGCCGAGCGCTATGGCCATTCCGAACTGCGCATCAGCCACGAACAGAACGTGATCCTGCCGCATGTCCACAAATCGGACCTGCCCGCCGTCCACGCGGCGCTTCAACAAGCGGGCCTCGGCACGGCGAACGTCGGCCTGATCTCCGACATCATCGCCTGCCCCGGCATGGATTACTGCGCACTGGCAACCGCCCGCTCGATCCCCGTCGCCCAGCAGATCGCCCTCCGCTTCGACGAGCTGAAGCTGGAGCATGACGTCGGCCCGCTGAAGATCAAGATTTCCGGCTGCATCAATGCCTGCGGTCACCACCACGTTGGGCATATCGGGATTCTGGGTCTCGACCGTGCTGGCGTCGAAAACTATCAGATCACGCTGGGCGGCGACGGCACCGAAACCGCCGTCATCGGCGAACGCGCGGGCCCGGGCTTTGCCTATGACGAGATCGTTCCGGCTATCGAACGCCTCGTCCACGCCTATCTCGAAATCCGCACCGAGCCTTCCGAGACCTTCCTGCAAACCTACCGACGGCTTGGCCTCGCTCCCTTCAAGGCTGCGCTTTATCCGGCGGAAGGGGAGAAGGATGCCGCTTGATCCCGGTTGGGCCTCGCTGGCCGACAAGGCGGCAGAGCTGAACAGCCGCTATAAATACCACGCCGCCGTTTCGGTGATGGAACATGCGCTGGGCGACCCCGATGTGGGGGCGACCACGCTTGTGTCCTCCTTCGGCGCGGAATCGGTGGTGCTATTGCATATGCTGTCGGTGATGGCGCCGGATACGCCGGTGCTGTTCATCGACACGCAGATGCTGTTCCCCGAAACGCTGCAATACCAGCGCGACGTTGCGGAAAAGCTGGAGCTGACCAACATCCAGACCATCGTGGCCGATCCCGCCGCACTGGATTACGAAGACCCCGACGGCACGCTGCACCAGTTCAACACCGACGCCTGCTGCAACCTGCGCAAGACGGTCCCGCTGGAAAACGCGCTGCGCCCCTATGACGCGTGGATCACGGGCCGCAAACGCTTTCAGGCCGGAACCCGCGCCGCGCTGGAATTCTTCGAACTGGACGGCGACACGCGGCTGAAGATCAACCCGCTCGCCATGTGGGGACGCGAGGATCTGGAGGAGTATATGGTGAACAACCGTCTGCCCCGCCATCCGCTGGTCGCCAAGGGCTATCCTTCGATCGGCTGCGCCCCCTGCACCAGCCCGGTCAAACCCGGCGAAGACCCCCGCGCGGGCCGTTGGCGCGGCAGCAACAAGACCGAATGCGGCATTCATTTCATCAATGGCAAGCCCGTCCGCACCACCAAGGAGAACGCCGCATGAGCGTGATCGTCACCGACGCGGGCTTCGCCCCCGACGACTTCACCGCCGAGATCGCGCCGCTGGCCGATCTTGGCAACCATTCCGCCGTGGACCTTGCCGCCACCGACGATCCTGCCGCGCTGCAAGGCCGGCTGAACGATCTGGCGCTGATCCGTGTCGCCTTCGCGTCCTTTTCGGATGGGCGCGGCTTCACGCAGGCCGCGCGCCTGCGGCGCATGGGTTACACGGGCCGTCTGCGCGCGCACGGTCATGTGATCGCGGATCAATACGCGATGGCGCGACGTTCGGGCTTCGACGAGGTTGAAATTTCCGACGATCTTGCCATACGTCAGCCCGAGGATCAGTGGCGTTTCCGCGCCGACTGGCAAGCCCACAACTATCAGGCCCGCCTGCGCGCCTGACCCATGCCGCAGCCAGGGGACTTCCCCTTTCGCCCCCGGCCCATGCAAGGAACGACCATGAACGAGACCGTCGCCATCGCCCCCGCAACCGCCAAAGTCGATCCCAACGCGCAGACCGTGACTTCGGTGCGGCACTGGTCGGACACGCTGTTTTCGTTCCGCGTGACGCGTCCGCAATCGCTGCGATTCCGGTCGGGCGAATTCGTGATGATCGGCCTTCAGGGCGACAACGGCAAACCGATCATGCGCGCCTATTCCATCGCCTCGCCCAACTGGGACGAGGAATTGGAGTTCTATTCGATCAAGGTGCCGGATGGCCCGCTGACCTCGCGGCTTCAGAACATCAAAGCTGGCGACCAGATCATCCTGCGCCCGAAGCCGGTCGGAACGCTGGTCCATGACGCGCTGCTTCCCGGCAAACGCGTCTGGTTCCTTGCCACCGGCACCGGCATCGCTCCTTTCGCCAGCCTGATGCGCGACCCGGAGACATACGAGAAGTTCGACGAGGTGGTGATGATGCACACCTGCCGCACCGCCGAGGAACTGACCTATGGCCGCGAGCTGGTCGAAGCACTGGAGGCGGACGAGCTGATTGGCGAGATGGTGGCTGGCAAGCTGAAATACTATCCCACCACCACGCGCGAGCCGTCGCCGCTGATGGGCCGCATCACGGACAACCTCGCCTCGGGCAAAGTCTTCAACGATCTGGGGCTCGATCCGATGAACCCCGCCACCGACCGCGCGATGGTCTGCGGGTCGCTGGCCTTCAACCAGGATGTGATGAAGGTGCTGGAAGGCTTCGGCCTGCACGAAGGCGCGAATTCCGAACCGCGCGAATATGTGGTGGAAAAGGCCTTCGTCGGCGAAGGCGTCTGAAGCCGTCGCAGGGGCGGCCCTGCCGCTGCATACAGCACCCCCGGCGGTCTGACCGCCGGAGGTGCGTCATGTCAAAGCCCCAGTTCGCGCCGCACGTTCGCGAGCGCCGCTTCAAGCGCCTCGGGCGTGCGTGCCGCCGCGGCGAGGGAGTTCTTCAGCGTCGTCTTCACTTCGTCCGACAGCGAGGAGTTGTCGATGAAGGCATTGGCGCGCTCGGCATTGAAATGCTCGACGGTGAAAAGCTGCGCCGGGTTCAGGTTCGCAACCGCATCGGCGGCCGAACGGCCCGCGACGGTCGCCGCGTTCGCGGCTTCGTTCGCGGCGGCGGCGGCGGCATCCGCCGCATCGACGGCCGCATCGTTCGCAGCTTCGCCCGCATTTTCCAGCGCGGCTGCGGCATCGGCGGCAGCATTGCTTGCCGCTTCGGTCGCGGCATCGGCAGCGGCGGCGGCATCGGCGGCCGCCTGCGCGCGGGCGGCCTCATCCGTCGCCTCGGCCTCGGCGGCTGCTTTCGCTGCGGCTTCGGCGGCGGCATCGGCCTCGGCCTGCGCGGCGCGGGCGGCTTCCGCCTCGGCCTGCGCGCGGACCGCTTCCTGCTGGGCAGGACGGTAGCTGAACTGATAATAGCCCCCCGCCGCAAGCAGCACGAGGATGGCGGCGGTGATGACGGTCTTGTTCATGGTCTCTCCTCTTGCCGCAAAGCTGCGGCACCGGATGCTGTGTGGCACAACGAAACCCGGCTGAAAAGCGTTCCGCAACCAGCCTTGCAAGGGGTTTGAGGTTGAAAGCCGCCGCCACTCGCATTAGCTTGCGCGACATCGCAGAACCGCTGAAGGACGCATACCATAGCCCGCAGACCCCACAACGCCCCGCCGCAACGCGACACGGGCCCCCGCGTGAACGACCGTATCCGCGCCCCTGAAATCCGCCTGATCGGTGCCGATGGCGAAAACGTCGGCGTGGTGACCCCTGCCCGCGCCATGGCGATGGCCGAGGAAGCCGGACTGGATCTGGTCGAGATTTCGCCGAATGCGGAGCCGCCGGTCTGCAAGATCATGGATTTCGGCAAGTTCAAGTACGAGCAGCAGAAACGCGAGGCCGAAGCCCGCAAGAAGCAGCACGTGATCGAGATCAAGGAGATCAAGTTCCGTCCCGGCACCGACACGCATGATTATGACGTGAAGATGCGCTCGGTGCTGAAGTTCCTGGGCGAAGGCGACAAGGTGAAGGTCACCCTGCGCTTCCGTGGCCGCGAGATGGCGCACCAGGATCTGGGGCTTGAACTGCTGCAGCGCGTGGCAGCCGACGTGACCGAAGCCGAAGCCGGCAAGGTCGAATCGATGCCCAAGCTGGAAGGTCGCCAGATGGTCATGATGATCGGCCCGGCGAAATAAGAATGCGGCGCGGGGTTTCCCCCGCGCCTTTTTTTCATCGCGCCGCCGTTTGCAGGATCGGCGTGATGATCCGGACGGCAACGCGGCGGTTACGCGGCTCGTCCGTCTCGGTCTCGACCCGCAGATCGCTTTCCCCATACCCCTGCACCACCAGATTTTCCGGCGGCACATCGAAATACTCGGTCAGCGCCAGTGCGACCGATTCCGCACGGCGGTCCGAAAGGGCAAGATTCGACGCCGCAGAGCCGACCGCGTCGGTATGACCTTCGACAAGGAACACTTCGCGCGGGTTGTCCGCAACCATGTCGCGCACCAGGCGCCCCAGATCGGCAAGCTGCTCCGCCTGCCCCGCATCCACGGCAGCCGATCCGGTGCGGAAGGTGATGTTGTCCACATCCAGCACCGGCGCCAGGGCGCGCACCTGCCGATAATCGCGAATCTGCGCCAGCGAATAGGTCCGCGCATTCTCCCGCGCCTCGATCCGTGCAAGCGCATCGCGCAGCGAGCCGCGGTCGGTGGCTGAAACCCGCGCCTCCTCGCGCGCGGGCGGCAGGACCGAGACATCCACCGGCGCCGCCTGCACCGTATCGTCGATCAGCCGCACCTCGTTTCCGGCAGCATCGACGCGGCTGCGCCGCAGCACCCGGCCCGAGGCGTCACGGATCGTCACGACGCGCGTGCCGTCCCCCTGCTCCACCGTCGAACGGGTCGAGCCGTCGTCGAACCGTTCCGTCCGCACCGTGCTGCCCGGCTGGCGCAGAAGCGCGTCGTCATCCTTCAGCACTGCAAAGCTGCCGTCGTTCTGCCGGACCACGACCCGGTCGCCGGTGTTCGACACGACCTCATCGCCGTTGTTCATGAGCGCGCCGATCGCCAGACCGCCAAGCGCCAGAAGCCCGACCTTCTCCAGATTGCTCAGCCCGCCATCGTCATTACCCCGGCGCTCACCCGAAGCGGTGGTCGCGAAATCCTCGTCGCTGGACCTCGCATCATCGGCGGTGATCTCGGTCGTCGTCTCCTCGGCGGGTGCGGCATCTTCCTGCGCGGCGGCTTCGGGAACCGGAGCAGCCTCCTGCGGTGCAGCCGGAGGGGCCTCGGAAGCCTGCTCGGGCGGCACCTCCGCCTCCGCTGGCGCTGTTTCGCTGGCCGGAGGCGTCTCGACACCGCCCGCTGCGGGAGCCCGCTCGGCCGGCGTTTCGGTGGCCGGGGGCGCTTCGGTCGCTGATGGCGGAGCCTCGGGGGCCTCATCGGTCGGGGCTTCGGACGCCGGGGGCGCTTCGGTGGCGGGAGCGGCCTCCGGTGCGGTCTCGGCCGCCGGGGGCGGAGCTTCCTGTGCGGGCGCCGGGGGCTGGTCAGGCTCGGGTTCCGCAGGGTCTTCCGCGCTTGGAGCGGCGGCTTCCGGCTCGGGGCTCACCGGCTCGGCGCCGGGTTCTTCGGCGGGGCGTTCAGCCTCGGTCCCCGAGGGATCCACCGGGGCCGCATCCTCCACCGGGGGAAGCGGTGCCTCCTGCGCGACCAGTGGCAAAGGCGGCAATCCCGCCAGCGCAACGGTCAGCGCCGCCGTCGTCGTCAGCAACCTGCTGTGCAAAATCCGCTTGGTCATGAAAATTCTCCTTCCTCGCCCCCCGAACGCGACAGGGGTGGCGCGGTTCCCGCAGGCGGACCTATGCGGCACGCCCGGCGCGTGCTAGGCAGAACCGTGGCCCGTCATCTTTCCATCCTTACCGTCCGAAATGAAGGCGCGTTCCTGCTGGAATGGCTCGCCCATCACCGGGCCGTGGGATTCGACGATTTCCTGATCTTTTCCAACGACTGCCAGGATGGCACGGACCTTATGCTGGACCGGCTGCAACAGCTGGGGATCGTGACCCATATCCGCAACGAAGGCCCGTTTCCGCAGGGGCCGCAATGGGCGGCGCTGAAACAGGCCGAAAAGCATCCGCTGCTGGCCGGGGCGGATTGGGTGTTGGTGCAGGACATCGACGAATTCGTCAACATCCGCACGGGCGGGCATCGGCTGGCGGACCTGCATGCGGCGATCCCGGATGCCACGGCCATCACGCTCAGCTGGCGGATGTTCGGCAATGACGGCATCGTGCATTACACCGACGCGCCCGTCACGCAGACCTTCACCCGCGCCGCGCCTTCGGTGCTGCAATGGCCGTGGCGCGCGATGCTCATCAAGACGCTGTTCCGCAACGACGGCAGCTATCGCAAGCTGGGGGTCCACCGGCCCAAATCCCCCGAGGATGTGGATCGCCAACGCTGGTTCGACGGATCGGGGCGCGAACTGCCCGACCATTTCCGCAGTCGCGGGATGTTCGTGCCGTTCCTGCGCGACAACCATGCGCTGGTGCAGCTCAATCATTATGCCCTTGGTGCGATGGAAAGCTATATCGTGAAATGCGACCGGGGCCGCGCCAATCGCGATGCGTCAGCCTTCGACATGTCCTATTGGGTCGAACGCAACTTCCGCGACGAGGAGGACCGCTCCATCCTCGATCTTTCGCCCGACCCGGTCGAGGATGCGGAACTGTCGCGTCTGCACGCCGCTGCGGTGGACTGGCGGCGCAGCCGCTTTCGAACCCTGATGCAGGAGGAGCCGTGGCAGGCGCTGTTCGGAAGGCTGCTGATGACCGCTCCGACCCGCGCCCTGCCGCCCGATCAGGTCGCGCTGATCCTGCAACATCGCGTCACGCAGCGTGCGCCGGATTGACCGCTTCGCGGCAAGGCGACAAACTTTCCTGCCATTCCAGACAGCCGCATCATGACCGACGATACCCTGCCCCGCGATGCCTTCGCCGCGACCGACAAGGCCGCGTGGCTTGCCGCAATGGAGAGTATTGGCGAGACCGAGGGTTATTTTCAACCCCTGGGTGCGCGTCACTGGGCGATGTTCGCCGATGACAGCACGACACTCCTGGTCAGCTTCGAAACGGTCGATGCCAGCCTTGCTCGCGCCGACCAGATGCCGATGGGGCGGATCGTGGCCGAATCGAAGGGCTGGTCGCATCTGTGTCTGATCGCGGACGGGCCGACATGGTTCCGCGACCCCGCCGTCTATTCCTTCTTCGATCGGCTGGTCGAGGATGCCTTCTTCGAGGATTTCGACCGCGTCGTCTTTCACGGCAGCGGCATGGGCGCCTATGCCGCCTGCGCCTTCTCCGTCACTGCCCCCGAGGCGACCGTGATTGCTGTGCAGGCCCGCGCAACGCTGGACCCGGCGCGGACGGGCTGGGACCCGCGCGACCGCAAACAGCGGCGGCTCGATTTCACCTCGCGCTACGGGTTCGCGCCGGACATGATCGAGGGCGCGGGCGGGGTGTTCCTGATCTACGATCCTCTGTTTGCCCCGGACGCCGCCCATGCCGCGCTGTTCGACCGCGCCAACGTCACACGCCTGCAATGCCGGGGCGGAGGGGGCGAGCTTGGAACAATGCTGGAGCAGATGGCCATCGTGCCGCGCCTTCTGGAAAGCGCGGGCGAGGGGCGGATCTCCGCCGCGATCTTCGCCCGGCTCTGGCGCAGACGGCACCAGCACGAACCCTATCTGCGGCGGCTTCTGACACTGAACCGCGACAAGCCGCGACGCACGCGCCCGGTGCTGGAGGCGCTGCGCGTCATCCGCGATTCATGACCCTTCGGCCAGCGCCCTCAGATCGGCGGTGCGAACGTCGGTCAGCCGGGTCTTGCAGTTGACGACGACCATCCCCTGCATCGATCCCCCGGCATAGCGCAGCCCTTCGGCGGCGCAGGCGGTGTCGCGGAAGGAAATCCATGCCCGCTGGGCACGGCGCAGCGCATCCTCGCCGCCGTCGACGCCGCCCATCCGGGTCATCGCCTTGCCGAAGGCGGCGTTCAGCGCATCGTCGGCCGCCCCCAGTTCCTGCGCCGCACATTGGGTCATCTGCGCCTGCGTCACGGCATTGGCGCAGTCCGCCTCCTGCGCGGCAAGGGGCAGCGGCAACAGAAGCGTCAGGGCAAGAATGCGATACATCGGGGTCTCCTTCGTTTCGGCGCAAGCTAGTGCTGGAAAATGACACGACGATGCGCTAGGCGCGAGGGCATGCAACAGACCCTGACCCTCCGCCGCCCGGATGACTGGCACCTGCACCTGCGCGACGGCGCGATGCTGGAAGGTGTCCTGCCGGAAACCGCCCGCCATTTCGCACGGGCGATCATCATGCCGAACCTCGTGCCGCCGGTCGTGACCGGCGACCACGCCCGCGCGTATCGCGACCGCATCCTCGCCGCTCTGCCCGAAGGAATGGCGTTCGAGCCGCTGATGACGCTGTATCTGACCGAGGGCACCGATGCCGCAGATGTGCGTGCGGCGGCGGCAAGCGGTCTGGTCAAGGCGGTGAAACTCTATCCTGCGGGGGCCACCACCAATTCCCACGGCGGGGTCAGGGATTTCGACAAGGTCCGCGGCGTGCTGGAGACTATGGCCGAGATCGGCCTGCCCCTCTGCATCCATGGCGAGGTGACGACGCCCGAGGTGGACATCTTCGACCGCGAGGCCGTGTTCATCGACACCGTGCTGGACCCGCTGCGCCGCGCCAATCCGGGCCTGCGCGTGGTGATGGAGCATATCACGACCGAACAGGGCGTCGCCTATGCGCGTTCCGGCACCGATCTGGCCGCGACGATCACGACGCACCATCTGGTCATCAACCGCAACCACATCCTCGTGGGCGGGATCAAGCCGCATTACTACTGCCTGCCCGTGGCAAAGCGCGAACAGCATCGTCTGGCGCTGCGCGAGGCGGCGATGTCGGGCGATGCAACCTTCTTCCTCGGCACCGATTCGGCCCCGCATGTGGACGCGCTGAAGGAACATGCCTGCGGCTGCGCGGGCTGTTTCACCGCCACCAACACCATGTCCGTTCTGGCCGAGGTGTTCGAGCAGGACGGCAAGCTGGACCGGCTGGAGGGTTTTGCGTCCCTGCACGGCCCCGCGTTCTATCGCCTGCCGGTGAACGAGGCGACGATCACGCTGACCAAAGGCGCACCCGTAGACTACCCATCGAAAATCGAAACCGGCGCGGGTCCCGTGACCGTGTTCGACCCCGGCTTCCCCCTGCACTGGACCGTATCATGATCCCCACCAGCTTCCCCCCGCGCGAGGAGATCGCGCGCCTGACCGCCCGCATGCTGCTGGAGATCAAGGCCGTCCATTTCAACGCGGAAACGCCCTTCACGCTGGCATCCGGCCTGCCCTCGCCCACCTATATCGACTGTCGCAAGCTGATCTCCTTCCCGCGCATCCGCACGACGCTGATGGATTTCCTGACCGTGACTGTCATGCGCGACGCGGGGTTCGAGGCGTTCGACAACGTCGCGGGCGGCGAGACGGCTGGCATCCCCTTCGGCGCATGGGTGGCCGAGCGAATGGCGCTACCGATGACCTATGTGCGCAAGAAGCCCAAAGGCTATGGCCGCAACGCCCGCATCGAAGGCGCGATGAGCGAAGGCCAGCGCGTGCTGCTGGTCGAGGATCTGACCACCGATGGCGGATCGAAACTGTCCTTCGTCGATGCGATCCGCGAAACCGGGGCAAGCTGCGCCCATACGGCGGTGATCTTCTATTACGGCATCTTTCCCGAAACGACGCAGCGGCTGGCCGATCATGGCGTCACGCTGCACCACCTTTGCACCTGGTGGGACGTTCTGGCCGAGGCTCGCGCTTCGGGCGCTTTCGACGAAAAGACGCTCAGCGAAGTCGAGGCTTTCCTGCAATCTCCGCGCGAATGGCAAGAGGCCCGCAAGGGCTGAGCCAATTCCGGCTCATGATGATGCAAGGCGCCGCGCAACCCGCGCGGCGCCTTGTTTCTTCGCTGCATTTGCCAGTTACGCGCAGGGTTATCCACAGGAAAGCCGCCACATCTGTGGGCTTTCCCGTAGGTTTTCCACAGAGTTTTCCCCTTTGCACCCAAGGCGCAAAGAAGGGTATGAACGGCGGACCACCGGAACAGAGTCGGGACCGCCGACCAGAGAGGAAGAGCATGAACGAGATCACGAGCTTCCGCCCCAACTCCGGCCCCGCGCCCGAGGGCGATACCGATGCGCTGCCGCACAATATCGAAGCGGAACAGCAGCTTCTGGGCGCGATCCTGACCAATAACGACGTCTATGACCGCGTCTCGTCGCTGTGCAAGGCCGACCATTTCTACGATCCGGTCCATGCCCGCATCTTCGAGGTGGCTTCGGCCCGCATCCAGAAGAACGCCCTTGCTTCGCCCGTGACGCTTAAGGCGTTTCTGGAGGACGACCCTGGGTTGCGCGAGCTCGGCGGCCCCGCCTACCTTGCCCGCTTGGCGGGCGCGGCGATCTCGGCCTTCGCGGCGCGCGATTATGCACAGATGATCTATGACCTTGCCGTGCGGCGCGAGTTGATCGCGCTGGGCCGCGACATTTCGGCCAAGGCAGCCAAAGTCGATGTCGCGTCCGAGCCGAAGGAACAGATCGTCGAGGCCGAACAGCGCCTTTACAAGCTGGGCGAACAAGGCGTTGCCGAACGCGGCTTCCAGTCCTTCCTGAAAGCCGTGACAGAGGCGGTGAACGTCGCGAACGCCGCCTATCAGCGCGACGGGGGCCTCGCCGGGATTTCGACCGGACTGGTGGATCTGGACAAGAAGCTGGGCGGGCTGCATCCTTCCGATCTTCTGATCCTCGCGGGCCGTCCGTCGATGGGGAAAACCTCGCTGGCGACCAACATCGCGTTCAACGTGGCCAAGGCCTATAAGCGCGGCATCACCCATGACGGCACCGAAGGCGCTGTCGAAGGCGGCATCGTCGGATTCTTTTCGCTGGAGATGTCGGCCGAACAGCTTGCCGCGCGGATCCTGTCCGAAGCGTCGGAAGTGCCGTCCGAGCAGATTCGCCGCGGCGACATGACCGAAAGCGAGTTCCGCCGCTTCGTCGAGGCTGCGAAGGCGCTGGAGGCCTGCCCGCTTTATATCGACGACACGCCCGCCCTGCCGATTTCGCAGGTCGCCGCCCGCTGCCGCCGCCTGAAACGAACGCATGGGCTGGATGTGCTAATGGTGGACTACCTGCAACTGCTCAAGGGGTCGTCCAAGGAATCCCGCGTGCAGGAGGTGTCCGAGATCACCCAAGGCCTCAAGGCCATCGCGAAAGAGCTGAACATCCCCGTCATCGCCCTGTCGCAGTTGTCGCGTCAGGTCGAATCGCGCGAGGATAAACGCCCGCAGCTGTCCGACCTTCGCGAATCCGGTTCGATCGAACAGGATGCCGACGTGGTGATGTTCGTGTACCGCGACGAATATTACAAAGAACGGGAGAAACCGGGCGACCACGATCTGGAGGCCATGGCCAAATGGCAACAGATCATGGAGCAGGTCCATGGCAAGGCAGAATGCATCATCGGCAAACAGCGCCACGGCCCGATCGGCACGGTGGAACTTTCCTTCGAGGGCCGCTTCACGCGCTTCGGCAACCTCGTCAAACCGTGGCAGCAGGGGTCCGAGTTCTAGGGACGCACCGGCCTCGCATTGGCGGCACGGAAGGCATCCAGAACCTCGCCCTCGGCGTGGTTCTGCGCCAGCTTCATCAGCGAAAAGCGCACATGCGCCAGTTCTTGGTAATAGCCGAGGAAGGCGAGGTTCACCGCCGCCCCCGTCACCGCGCCGATGACCGGCACCGTCTGCGCGGCCAGCTTCTGCCCCATGACCAGCGCGAATTTCGGCGCGATCCGCGCGATCATTGCATGTGCGCCCGCCCCGTTCAGCATGAAGCGCGCGGCCAGAAAGCCGGTGTTGACGCCATCATCCTCCTCCAGCGGCGAACCGCTGCCGAAGACGCGCAGGCATTCCAGCCGAACCGCTTCGTCATCGGGATCGAACCCGTGTTCTGCCGCAATCTTCTGGATGGCGGCGAAAAAGATCGACACGGTCGCCGGAAGTTCCAACACCGCCGATCCCAGCCCGCCGAAGCCCCCCGCCCCGCCGGACATCGCCACCGCGATCTTGTGCCCATGCTTGCCCGCGTCTGGCAGGACGCCGCTGCTGCGCACGCCCGACGCGGCCTTGTAGCATTGCTCCAACGCCGACCCGGTCACATCCTCGATCCGGTCGCGCATGCCCTGCGGCAGCTTCTCCAAAAGTCCCTCGGCCCGCCCGCCGGCCATGTTGACCGCCTTCATCAGCGGCCCGCCCGCCTTCCGCGCGCGTTTTGCCAACGCGGCGATCTCTGCCTCGGTCTGGGCGGAAAGCGGTGTGGGAACAAGCGTGTGGGTCATCATCGGCCTCCGTTCCCATTGAAGGTAGGACCCCGCCGCCGATGCGACAAGGTCAGCGCACGCGGCGGACCTGACTGCGCCCGCCATGCTTGCTGGCATAAAGCGCCTGATCGGCGTCGTTCAGCATGATTTCCGGATCGGGCCGGTCATAGAGCGCCGAACTCGTGACGCCGATGCTGATGGAGATGCGGCAGATCCGCCCGTCCACGTCGATCGGCTCGTTCATGCGGGCGACGATGCGCCGCGCGATGCCTTCGGGCAGGTCGCATTCGCCCAGCCCCGGCAGGACCACGACGAATTCGTCCCCCCCGATCCGCGTGACGGTATCGCCGCGGCGGGTTTCCTCGCTCAGGATGCGGGCCACACGGCGCAAGACCTCATCGCCCGTCGCATGGCCATACATGTCGTTGACCTGTTTGAAGAAATCGAGGTCCATATGCAGCAGGCTGAACGGCTGGTCCGCTGCGATCAGCCCCGACAGCGCCGCATCCAGCCCGCGCCGGTTCCGCAGCCCCGTCAGCGTATCGGTCAGCGCCTGCTCCTCTGCCTCGGACTTGGCGCCCTGAAGCCGCAGGTTCAGCTGGCCCAGCTCTTCCATGACCGCGCTTTTCGCCTCGACGACGTAAAGCATCTCCATCGTCAGGTCGGTCGCGGCGAAATCGGAATCGGTCAGCCCGTAATGGCGGATCGCTTCCAACAGCCCTATCCCGAAGGACAGATTCAGGATCAGCCCGCCGCACATCGGCATCGCCGCCCCGCGCAGGGTCACGGGCGATCCGGCGACGCCAAGGTGCAGCCTTTGCCCGTGCGGAAGCGCGGCCATCGTCCCGATCCCGCCCGGGCGTCGCACCGCGAACAGATCGAAGAACCGCCGCCCCTCGGGGTGTTCGGGAAACAATTTCGCCAATGTCGGCCCTGCATGCAGCACCTGCCCGTCATGCGACACCGCCAGGTGCATCGGCATCAGCAGATCCAGCGCCTCGCCCGGAAAATCGAACCGCATCACACCCTCGCCGCCAGTTCGAACGGGCGACCGGCGAAAAGCTGCACCTCGACCAGCCGGACGGAAACCGTCTCGCCCTCCGGCGCCGTCCCCATATGTTCAAGGAAAGCCAGCGTGCCGTAATCGTCCGCCATCGCGCGCAGAAGACCCACGACCAGATGCCCCACCCCGTCCAGCGACCAGCGGCAGGACAGCAGATACCCATCCTCCCCCTCGCGCAGTGTCAGCATCGGCACATCCGCCCCGGGCAGCGCAAGGCGGCAGCGGTCCGGAAAATCCTCCAGCGAGTTCAGGAAATCGCGGAAGGTCACGCCGCCGAACCGCAACAGACGCCTCACCGGCTCCAGCGCGGGATTGGCGATGAGGTGGGTCCCCAGATCCTCCAGCACAGCCTCGCGCGGGCGGGACAGCCGGACCGAGGCCGCACGCAGCACCGCATCGGTGACCGAAGGGTCATAGCGCAGCATCGCCTCGAAATCCTCGAACCCGAGGCCTGCATCCTGCGCCACCTGCCGCCACAAATCCGCACCGTATGTATCGCGCAGGAAACATTGGATTGCCCTGTTGAACAGACCGTGCATCACCTTCACCCCTCGCACCAACTGGCCAAAGGTTAGGTCTGCGCCGGTTAAAATAGTTTCAACGCTGGATCGACACGCTTCCCCCCGGCAGTTCCAGCCTGTTCTGCGCCACCGGAACGAAGCGCAGACCGTCGCGCAGGATCGCACCGACCACTTCGGCGGCCCCTCGATCCTGCGTCCCGACGGGCGATGCGATGCGCGACTGCACCTTGCCATCCACCAACGCGAATCCCTCGAATGCGGCGAATTGCCCGTGGCCGGGATCATAGGCGATCAGCGCCTGTGGGGCGTCTTCGTCCGGCCAGAAGGGACCGATCACCATGACGCAGGCCGTGGCGCAACCACTACGCAGGCTGTCCAGCTGCCACTGGTCCAGCCCGACAAGGAAACGGTCGCGCAGTGCCGCCTCGGTTTCCGGGCGCACGGGGAGCACCGCCGCCACATCCGCCGCTGTCGCCCGGCGCGGCACCTCGCGTGCGGCGCGCAGGCGGCGGGCAAGCTCCTCCTGCCCCGGCGCTGCGGCCAGCTCGTTCAGACGGTCCAGCGCACGATCCCCCGCGCGCCCCCAATCCACCATCGCCGCGGGATCCGCCTCGCCCCGTCCCGCGACGATCCGGTCGAACTGGCTGGCCGAGGAGATGCGCTGCGCATCCAGCACCGGCGTCTGCCAGATCGCCGCCACCGCGATCAGCAGCAGCGCCAGCGCAATGTTCGCCTGCCGCAGATGCGCCCGCCAGCCGGGACGAACCACCGCCAGCAGATATGCCGCGCCATAGGCCAGCGCCATCCCCGCCCCCACCGCCGCGAACAGGCGCGGCGGGGTCCAGCCATATTCCGACACCCGCAACCAGACCGACCACGCCGCCAGTGCTGCCGGAACCGGCAGGATCCCCGCCAGCGCCCGCGCGGCCCAGGCCATCGCGCCCTGCACCGAATCCTCGTCCCGCCGTTCCACCGCCGCCGTCACCAGCGTCGCCGCCGCCACGCACATCCACAGCAGCGTTCCCGCGACAGACAGCGATCCGAACACATCCGCCGCCCCCCGGAACGGCAGCGCGATCAGAAACACCGCCATCACCGCCAGCACTACCGGCAGCAAGACACGCAAAAGGCGAAGCACGATGAAGGGCGAGACGACCTCGGACAGCTCGTTCGCGACCGCGATGGCAAGGCCCAGCGCCAGCCCGGTGATGATCCAGGGGGCGGCATCGGTGTCGATCACCCGTTCCACCCAGCCGATCCCGACGATGTTCAAAAGCGCATCCGACAGATAGATCAGCCCCCAGACCAGCCCGACGAACAGCCACGCCCCGACATAGCGCATGACGATTCCCCAAGCGGCCGCGAACAGCGCCGGATAGTCGCGCACCGACCCCGCGATCCAGAAGGGCAGCGGGATCAGCACCGTCACGAAGAACGCAAGCGAGGCGTGGCTGCTGTCGAACAGCCCCTCCAGATCGGTGAACCGCATCCCCGCCAGCACCAGAAGCCCGGCGGACACGGCTGCGATCAGAACCGCCCCCGCCCCCGCGCGCCGGAACGGCAGCGGCCCCCACATGCCCAGAAGCGCCGTGGCAAGGCTGGATGCGAACGCCGCCAATGCCAGCGCCGCCAGCGGGGGCAGCACCTCCAGCGCCTCGTAAAGCCCATACAGGCTCAGCCCCGCCAACGCCCCGACAAGGGCCATCGCCCCGCGCATTCCGATCGTCCGGTCCATCCGTTCCTCCGTCTTGCGTCCAGCGATGACACCACTTGATCCCAAAGCGCAAGGCGGCAAGGATGGCGGGATGGACCTGCTGATCTCGCAACTGACCGACCCGTTCCGCATCGGCCTTCTGGTGGCGCTGGTGCTGACCACGCTGCGCAATGCCGCCATTTCCGGCGTGATCGTGCCGCTGCTGGCGGGGATCGTCTTCGTGGCCGTCATCATCCCCGTCACGATGGAGGGTGGGGCCGATCCCATCCGCATCGCCGTCGGCCTGGCGTCGAATGCGATCATCCTTGCCGTGGTGCTTGGGCTGCGCGCGCTTGCCCTGCGGCTGCGCGCGCGTTAAACCCCGCCCCGGACCAATACCCCGGAGCTTTCCATGTCGATCGACACCGAGACCGCCCGCAAGGTCGCGCATCTGGCGCGTATCCGAGTCGAGGAGGCCGATCTGCCCGCGCTGGCAGGCGAACTCAGCAACATCCTGACCTTCATGGAACAGCTGAACGAGGTGGACGTCTCGGAGGTCGAACCCATGACCTCGGTGACGCCCATGCGGTTGAAACGCCGCGCGGATGTCGTGACCGACGGGGACATGCAGGACAAGGTCCTGTCGAACGCGCCCGATGCGCGCGAAGGTTTCTTTGCCGTGCCGAAGGTGGTGGAATGACCAGCAATACCCTAACCATCGAAGCCGCCCGCAACGCCCTGCGCAAACGCGAGATCACGGCGGTCGAACTGACCGAGGCCTGCCTTGCGGCTGCGGGGGCTTCGGCCAAGCTGAACGCCTTCGTCCACCACACGCCCGATCTGGCGCTGGAGATGGCGAAGGCCGCCGATGCGCGGCTGGCATCCGGCGATGCGCCGTCGATGTGCGGCATCCCGCTCGGGATCAAGGATCTGTTCTGCACGCGCGGCGTTCCCTCGCAGGCGGCGTCGAACATCCTGTCGGGCTTTACGCCGGAATACGAATCCACCGTGACGACCAAGCTGTTCGCCGATGGCGCGGTGATGCTGGGCAAGCTGAACATGGACGAATTCGCCATGGGCTCGTCCAACGAAAATTCGGCCTATGGCCCCGCGATCAACCCCTGGCGCGACGGGCTGACCCCCGGCGGATCGTCGGGCGGATCGGCGGCTGCGGTTGCAGCGGACCTGTGCATCGCGGCGACCGGCACCGACACGGGCGGATCCATCCGCCAGCCCGCCGCCTTCACCGGCACGGTCGGGATCAAGCCGACCTATGGCCGTGTGTCGCGTTGGGGCGTCGTCGCCTATGCCTCGTCGTTGGATCAGGCTGGCCCGATGACCAAATCGGTGCGCGATGCGGCGATCATGCTGGGCGCGATGGCCGGGCATGACGCCAAGGATTCGACATCCGCCGATATCGCCGTGCCGGATTTCGAAGCCGCGCTGACCGGCGACATCCGCGGCAAGAAGATCGGCATTCCGCGCGAATACCGCATGGACGGCATGTCGGACGAGATCGACGTGTTGTGGCGCCGCGGGGCCGAGATGCTGCGTGATGCCGGGGCGACGATCGTCGACATCTCGCTTCCCCACACGAAATACGCCCTGCCCGCCTATTATGTCATTGCCCCGGCCGAGGCATCCTCGAACCTCGCCCGCTATGACGGCGTGCGATATGGGATGCGGGCGACGCTGGACGCGGGCGACGGCATCACCGACATGTATGAAAAGACCCGCGCCAAGGGCTTCGGCAAGGAAGTCCAGCGCCGCGTCATGGTCGGGGCCTATGTGCTGTCGGCGGGCTTCTACGACGCCTATTACAACCGCGCCCGCAAGGTCCGCGCCCTTATCAAGCGGGACTTCGAGAATGCGTTCGCGGATGGCGTGGATGCGATCCTCGCCCCCGCCACCCCCACCCCGGCGTTCGAGATCGGCAAGAAATCGGGCAACCCGGTCGAGGCCTATCTGAACGACGTCTTCACCGTCACGCTGAACCTTGCGGGGCTTCCCGGCGTTTCGGTGCCGGTGGGTCTGTCGGCTTCGGGCCTGCCGCTTGGCCTGCAACTGATCGGCCAGCCGTGGCAGGAGGCGGAGCTTCTCAATCACGCCTATGTGCTGGAGAAATCGGCGGGGTTTGTGGCAAAACCCGCCAAATGGTGGTAAGCGCCCAAATCGGGATTTGAGTCGGAAGCACAGATGTCTGCACGCGTTTCTTTCGTGATCGTCGCCCTCGGGCTTGCGGCCTGCGCGCCGCAGGTGCCCAACAGCGGCGCAAGCTATCAGGATTACATGCGCAATGCGCAGCTGAACGGGTCGGCCCCGATGACCCAGCCTGCCCAGACCTACGGTCAGGCACCGGCGCAGGGTTTCTCGACCGAAGGCGCGCTTGCGGCGATCAACGCGGCAGAGGGCGGGAACGCGGTTCCCGTCTCCGGAACCGGGTATAACGATGCGAATGCGCTGCGTCCGCGCGGCGATGCCCCGTCCAACATCCGGGTCGAGAATGGCGAGATGGCGGCCATCGCCGGTCACACCGCCATTTCGAACGAGAACAACTTCGACGCGGTGTCCGCCGAACGCTCCATCGCCGAGGATGCCGCCGCCATCGCGCAGAACCGTGCGCAGTATCAGCAGATCCAGCCGACAGCGATCCCGCAGCGCCCCGATTCGTCGGGTGGGTCGGCCATTGTCCAGTTCGCGCTTCAGACCAGCCACCCGGTCGGCACGCAGATGTATGGCCGCTCGGCCATCCGGCTGACAAACACGGCCAATGCCTGTGCGAAATACCCCTCGGC
This sequence comes from Falsirhodobacter flavus, assembly GCA_029846755.1. Classification (GTDB taxonomy): domain Bacteria; phylum Pseudomonadota; class Alphaproteobacteria; order Rhodobacterales; family Rhodobacteraceae; genus Falsirhodobacter; species Falsirhodobacter flavus. Next base: position 24,391 of record JARWBI010000012.1, read on the forward strand.
GGATCAGGCGCAGATCGCCTTCCTCGAAGCGGGCGGTCCGGATCGCGATCGCCGCGGGCTCGACCCGGATGGCGACGGTTATGCCTGCGGCTGGGATCCGTCCCCGTTCCGCGCGGCCCTGCGCTGAACCTCTCACCCAATCACGGCCCGCGCCGGGATGGCGCGGTGCCGGAACTGGTCGTCCTGCATTACACCGCCATGGCCAGTTTCGAATCGGCCCGCGACCGCCTGTGCGATCCGGTGGCCGAAGTGTCCTGCCACTGGCTGATCGCCGAGGATGGGCGGGTGCTGCAACTGGTGGACGAAGCCCTGCGCGCATGGCACGCGGGCGCTGGCGAATGGGCGGGGCGTGGCGACGTCAATTCCCGCTCCATCGGGATCGAACTTGCCAATGACGGCACCTCCCCCTTCCCCGAGCCACAGATGCGCGCGCTGGAGGCATTGCTGCGCGGAATCATGGACCGCTGGTCCATCCCGCCCGCCGGTGTGATAGGCCATTCCGACATGGCACCGGATCGCAAATCCGACCCCGGTCCGCGCTTCGACTGGCGGCGGCTCGCACGTCAGGGGCTGGCGGTCTGGCCCTCCCCCGCTGCGCTGGGCGACTTCGACGCGGACCTTCGCGCCTTCGGCTACCCCTCCGCTGCGCTGGACGCATTCCGGCTACGCTTCCGCCCTTGGGCGCGCGGCCCCCTGGACGACACCGACCGCGCCCTTGCGGCGGGCCTTGACGCGGCGGCCCGCACCGCATAACCCCCGCGATGCGCGGATGGCCGGATGACCGCGTGGGGCAACCCGCGAGGAAAGTCCGGACTCCATGAGGCAAGGGTGCCGGGTAACGCCCGGCCGGGGCAACCCGAGGGAAAGCGCCACAGAGAAGAGTCTGCCCGGCACGTTCGGGCGATGGTGAAACGGTGGGGTAAGAGCCCACCGCGGACCTGGCAACAGGGACGGCAAGGCAAGCCCCACCCGGAGCAATGCCGAATAGGGACCCCGCGCCTGTAAGGTCCGCGCCTTAGCGGAGACCACAGGCAGGATGCTTCAGCCCAGGGGTCCGGGTTGGCAGCTAGATCCCACCGGCAACGGCGGGACCAGAGGAATGGTCATCGAAGGGAAGCGATTCCCGGAACAAAATCCGGCTTACAGGCCATCCGCGCAATCACACCATCGCAAGCATCCAAAGCGCCATGAACACCATCATGGCATTTTCCAGCAGCGACACGAACCCCAGTGGCACGCGGCTGTTTCCGCCCACGCAGGCGCAGCGCAGCTCTCGCTTCTCGACATAGACCGCCTGCACCACCGATACGACGCCCACGACCCCGATGAACAGCGCAACGGGCACCGACACCCAAAGCAGCACGCCCGTTATCATCAAAAGCCCCGCCGCCGTTTCCGCGAACGGATAGATATAGGCATAGCCCACCCATTTGCGCGCCAGCAGGTCATAGCCCAAAAAACCGGTGGTGAAACTTTCCACGTCCTGAAGTTTCTGAAGTCCCAGCAGCACCATCGCGAAGGCGATCGCCCATTGCAGCCAGCTTGCGAAGGTCAGCGTGTCCGTCGCCCAGCGCGCCGCCAGCGCCGACAGCGCCGCCACGGCAAAGACCGCGACCACCGGGGCATAGGTCGTGTCGTTCTTGCCCGCCACGGGATCACCCAGGAACGCCCGCAGCGCATCGTGCCCGCCAATCCGATCCTCGCCGATCCAGACCTGCGGCGTGGTCTTTACGCCGTGCTGGGCCTTGAAGGCATCCACCTCCTCGCGCGTGCGCAGCCAGCGGTCATCGACCTGATAGCCGTGCTTTTCCAGCTGCGCCTTCGCCTTCAGCCCGAAGGGGCAGACGTGATCCCCCATGACCATGCGGTAAATCGTGGCGCGGCGCAGCGGGACGGCGCGGAAATTCGGATCTGCGTTCATGGCTCTACTCCTTTTCCCCGGTCCAATGTATGGCCTGTGGCGCAAGGGTCCAACCGTCTGAATTTTACCTCGGCGGAAACCCGAATTGCGGTTGACTCCGGGGCGCGCGCGGTTAAAAGGCGGGCTTCAAGGATTTACCACGGGGGAGCCGTTTCCTCCGACGCTGTGGAGACGACAATGGCGAAGCCGACGACGATCAAGATCCGTCTGAACTCGACGGCGGGCACCGGGCACTTCTATGTGACCAAGAAGAACGCCCGCACCATGACCGAGAAGATGACGGTTCGCAAATACGACCCCGTGAAGCGTGAGCATGTGGAATACAAGGAAGGCAAGATCAAGTAAGATCTGCCCCCTTTTCCCGAATGACAAAGCCCCGGACGTTCGGTCCGGGGCTTTGTCATTTCTGCAGGTGCCTTACGATCATACCGCCGTGCCGAAGGCGACGCTGACGGGTAGCGGCAGGCCGGCCACCCGAACCGATGCCGCCCCGCTGCGCAGCGGATGCACCGCGCCCGCCCATTGCAGCATCTGGAGCGCCTGGTTCAGCAGGCCCGGGCGACCGGCAAATGGCTGAAGACGCTCCAGCTCGGCAAAGGCGGCGGCGCCGGCGTGAAGCCGAGACAGCAGCGGGCCGAAGATCGCGGCTTCCCCCTCGACCGGGCCGATCCGCGTCGAAAACGCGACCCGCCCCGGCTTCGGCGCAGCCGCCAGCACCCCGAACCGCTGCTCGCGCAGAAGGTCCATATGTTCCGCCGCGCCCAGCGCAGGGGCGGGCCGCATGAACAGATCGTAGCGGAGCGACTGATTGCGGGCGATGTCCTTCATCGCTTCGCGCAAGGCTGGGTCGCGTTCGGAGGTGATGGCCGCAGCACATCCGGCAGGCAGCGATACCGCGTCGATATTTTCGATCCCCGCGGCGCTGCCGACCCGCCCCAGCCCCTCCTCCGCCATGTCCGCCATCACCTCGGCCACGTCCAGCGGGTCGAAATGCGCGTTCAGGTAATCATGGGCGATATAGTCGGGATCGTCCGCCAGAAGCCCGTCCAGCGCATCCGAGGCATGGGGATGAAGCTGGAAGAACCCCGCCCCCGCATCGCGCAAGGCGACCAGCCGCGACAGCCCCGCGCCCACCGGATCGGGGGCCTGCCTGCACGCGCGGAACGCCGCATGGAACGCCCGGAACGGCAGTCCGCCCGGCGCTGTCATGTAATGGATGCAGGCGATACCCCCCGGTGCCAGAGACGCGCCGACGAATCGCCGCATCATTGCCCGCACTTCTGTCGAGACCCAGGAATACATGCCGTGGCTGACGATGAAATCGGCGCGCTCGGGGGGCAGGTTGGCGATATCGCCGCAGGTGAAACGCGCGTTCCCGATCCGCGCCTCTGCCGCCGTCGCCTGCGCTGCACGGATATGGGCCGGGTTCAGGTCGATCCCATGGAACTGCATGGCAGGATTCGCCGCCGCCAGTTGCAACAGGGTCAGCCCCGTGCCGCAGCCGATCTCCAGAAACCGGGTTCCTGACAGCGCAGGCGGCCTGCGGCCCAGAGATGCCAGCACCGAGGCCAGCCATGTCGGCGCATATTCGCGGTGGAACCGCGCGGGATAAGGACGGTCGGTCAGATACATGGCGGCCTTTAGCAAAGCGATGGCGCGCCGCACCCCCGGAAGGAGCGCGGCGCGCAGGATCAGAACGTCTTGCTGATCGACAGATAGAATGCGCGGCCCGGCTCGTTATAGGTATTGGCCCCATTGCCGGTGCGGAACAGCTGTTCGTCGAACAGGTTGGTGACGCCGGTCGACAGATGCGCCGTCTCGGTCACGTCCCATTTCGCGCCAAGATTCACAAGCGTGTAGGAGGGACGATCCTCGACCGAATCCGCCGGCTCGCCGGTGTTGTTGTTGATCTGGCGGGCTTCGGTGCGGCCATAATTGGTCATCGAAAGCGTGACCGTCAGATCGTCGCGCGCATACCAGTCCAGCGCACTGTTGATCGTATAGTTCGGCACTAGGCTCAGCGGGCGGCCAAGGTGATCCTCCGACTTTATCATGTATGTCGCATTGACGCTCAGCGCGAAACTCTCGCCCAGCGGCGTTGCGAAGCTGCCTTCAAGACCGGAGACCTTCGCCTCGGGCGTGTTGTCCCAGCTGAAGACGCGATAGCCGTTCTCGTATCCAAGGAAGGTATCGCCCGCCGTGATGCGATCCTTGTAGTCGTTGTGGAAATAGGTCAGCGAGCCGTCGATGCCGCCCGCGCCCTCATAGGCGATCCCGACTTCGGTGTTCAGGCTGGTTTCCGGCTTCAGGTCGGGGTTGCCATAGATATAGCACTGGTTGGTCCCCAGACCGTCATCCAGCCGCTGGCAGCCATTCCCCATCGAGCTGTAGCGATAATTCGGGTTCAGCTGATAAAGGTTCGGGGCCTTGAAGGCGCGTGCGACGCCGACCTTCATCGACCATTCATCGGTGAAGGCATAGGTCGCGTTCAGGCTGGGGCTGGCATTGAAGCCGAAGGTGTCGGCCCAGTCCATCCGCAGGGCAGGCGTCAGGGTCAGCCGGTCGTCCCACTGGATGTTGTTCTCGGCATAGATGCCGATGTTGGTCTGGTCCAGCTTGCTGGGTGTGCCGCCGTCCAGCGTCAGGGTGGACTGGTCCTCCATCCGCTCGTGCCGGACTTCGGCGCCGAGGGTCAGCGCCTGGTCGCGCCCGCCAAGCGTCAGGGGCAACGTCCATTCGGTCTTGGCGGTGATATTGTCCAGATCGGTGGTGGTGGCGGGCAGGTCGGGGTCGATCGCGCCTTCGTTCCGGCCCCCGGGGCCTTCGCCCAGACGGTGGTTGCGGGTGCGCTCCCACTGGAGATAGCTGAACGAATCGCCGAAGCCGTATTCGCCGCGATGGGTGATGCCCAGCGTCCGGCGATACAGCGTGTTCGTCTCGGCCCCGTCCTGCGCCAGATCGTCCGTGGGCGATCCGACACCGCCCGACGCACCCGTCCCCCGGTCGCCCGCATAGATGTTGCCCTGACGCGAGAAGCCCGCCTCGAAGTCGATCTCGTGCCCGTCGCGCGGGGCGAAGGTTAGAAGCCCGGTCAGGTCCTTGTTGACCACGCCTTCGCGGCCAGAGGGGGCGGTATCGCTTTCGGCGGCATCCTTGTTGATCTCGGGCGCATCGCCGTCGGTCTTGTTGTAGTTGCCCGTCAGCCGGAAACTCAGCCGTTCGGAAATGGGTCCGGCCAGCATGAAGTTCGTGCGCTTGCCATCCCCTTCGTCCGAGCTTTCGGGAAGATGGAAGCTCAGCCCGACCTGCCCGGTGAAGACGTCGGGGCGCTTGGTGATGATGTTGACGACCCCGCCCGACGCACCCGAGCCATAGCGCGCCGCCGCCGGGCCGCGCAGCACTTCGATCCGTTCGACCAATTCCGGCGGCACCCAGTTGGAATCGCCGCGGGTGTCGCGTTCGCCCGCGCGGCCCATCTTGACCGAATTGCGCGACAGGACCGGCTTGCCGTCGATCAGGATCAGCGTGTTTTCCGGCCCCATGCCGCGAATGTCGATCTGGCGGTTGTTGCCGCGCTGCCCCGAAGTGGAGTTGCCGGTCAGGTTCACGCCCGGCATCTTGCGCACGATCTCGGACAGATCGTTCGCGACGGGCAACTTTTCCAGATCCTCGGCGGTGATGGTCGACGCACCAAGAGCCTGCCGCGCCTGTTCTTCGGCGGTGATGACGATGGGGGCCAGTTCGATCGCCTCGTCCGTCGTCTGTTGTGCCAGCACGGTGGCCGGAACGATCAGCGTCGTTCCAAGAAGTGCCGCAACGCAGCCGCGCCGCAGTTTATGGGGTTGCATCATCTGTCCCTCGTCTTTAGGTGATTTTTTTTGTCAGGTAATTGCCGACGGCCATCCGGGACAAGACGAAATCACGCCCCGGACCGGCATCGTTGCAATATTGACACATATTTTTTCTGCGGTTTACCAATTGGTTAGCCGTTATTTTCTGCTGCCATCGCGAGGATGACATGCCCAAATCGACGTTCGGTATCCACAGGATCAGCCGCGGTCTTCGCGTGATTGAAACCGCGCTGGCAGCCGTGCTGGTCGCCGCCATCTTCGCGGCGCTTCTGGCAAACGTCGTCTCGCGCGGGCTGGGCCACCCACTGGTCTGGACGGATGAGCTTGCGGTCCATCTGATGGTCTGGATCGCCTTTCTGGGCGCATCGCTGGGCATCGCGTCGCGCAACCACATGGCCATCGGCATCCTGCCCGAGCGGCTGAGCGATCATGCGCGCGGACGGCTGGTCGTGCTGATCGACGCGCTGGTGCTGGGTTTCACGGCGATGATGGCGGTGCTGGTCTGGAATTGGCTGGACCTGCCGGGGCTGATCGCCGCCGGGTCCGGCGCGGCGCTGGCCGAACGCAGCTTCAACTTCGTCTATCTGGACCCGACCCTGACACTGGGCATCCGCAAGATCTGGTTCTGGCTGATCCTGCCCATCACCTGCGTGACCGGAATGATCCATGCCGCCGCAACGCTGGCGCAAAGCATCGAGGCGCTGAAATGATTGCGGGGCTTTCCTTCGTCGGGCTGATGGCGCTCGGGGCGCCGATCTCCTTCGTGCTGGTGGCGGTGGCGGTCATCCTGATCCTTGCCAGCGGCAATGGCATCCTGCTGCAATCCTTTCCGCAGCAGTTTTTCGCCGGAATCGAAAGCTATGGCCTGCTGTCGCTGCCGCTGTTCATCCTGCTGGGGGAACTGATGGGCGCGGGCGGCATCGGCCGACGCCTTCTGGCGCTGGCGCAAGCGGTGATGCCGCCGCTGCGGGCGGGGTTGGCGCATGTGAACCTGCTGGCGAACCTGATGATGGCCTCGGTTCTTGGGTCCACCGTGGCGCAGCTAACGGTGATGGCCCGCCTGTCGGTGCCAGAGATGGAGCGTGCAGGCTATCCCCGCGATCTGGCCACCACGATCACGGCGGCGGGCGGGCTGCTGGCCCCGATCCTGCCGCCGTCGATGAACCTGATCGTCTATGCCGCCGTGGCGCAGGTGCCGGTGGCGGACCTGTTCATCGCGGGCATCGGTCCGGGGCTGGCGATGGCGGCCTGTTTCGCGGCGGTCATCTGGTGGCTGGGCCGCAAGATGGACCTGCCCCGCGTACCCGCCCAAGCTCTGCCGGACCGCGCCCGCGCGATCTGGCACGCCCTGCCCGCGCTGCTGGTCCCGGTCGTGGCCGTCGGCTCGATCCTTGGCGGCGTCGCGACGCCGACCGAATCCGCCGCCGTGTCGTCGCTGGCGGCCATCCTGATCGGCGGTGGGGTCTATCGCGAGCTTCGCCTGTCCGACATCCCCGGCGCGCTGGTGCGCACCGCCATCACTTCGGGCGCGGTGCTGTATCTGGTGGCGGCGGCGCAGATCATCGGCTGGGCGATCACCTATCTTGGCATTCCTGCCCAGACCGCCGCGCTGATGCAGGAACTGGCGGATTCGCCGCTGGCCTTCCTGATCCTGCTGAACATCCTGCTCTTGCTGATGGGCACGGTGCTGGAGCCGATCCCGGCAATCATCCTGATCGCGCCGGTGCTGCTGCCCGTCGCGACGCAGACCTATGGGATCGACGCGGTGACCTTCGGCACGATCCTTTCCGTCAACCTCACGCTCGGGCTGCTGACGCCGCCGGTCGGCGCGGGGCTCTACACCGCCTCGCTGCTGACCGGGGTCAGCGCCGAACGCCTGTCCCGCCTGCTGGTCCCGTTCTTTGCAGCGGTGATCGCGGTGCTGGCGGGCATGACCGTCCTTGCCGCCATGAACGCACGATAGGAAACGCAAATGCGCCTGCTGAACCTTGTGGCGATGATCGCCATGCTTGCCGCCCCCGCCGCCGCGCAGGACCTGCGCATCGGCATGGTCACGCCCCCGCCGCATCAATGGACCCGCTCCGCCAATGCGCTGGCCGAAGAACTGGCCACCCGCAGCGAGGGCCGGATGAAGCTGGCCGTCTTCCCTTCCGGCCAGCTTGGCAGCGAGGCGCAGATGCTGCAACAGCTTCAGGCCGGGGCGTTGGACTTCGCCTTTCTGACGGTGGGCGAGCTTGCCAACCGCAACCCCGATTTCGGCATCCTCGTCGCCCCCTATCTGGTGGACACGGCCGAGGATGCGGCCAAACTGCTGGAAGGCCCGACCGCCGCCGCGCTTCAGGACCGTCTGGGCGCGCTGGGCCTGAAGGGGCTGGGATATGGCATGGCGGGAATGCGGATCGTGCTGCTGTCGAAACCGCTGGACGGCACGGTCGCCGGGCGCAAGATCCGCACGGTGCCCTTGACGCAAGAGATGGACTTCTGGACCAGGGCCGGGGCCGCCCCGACGCCCCTGCCGCTGCCGGAACTGTTCGACGCCTATGCCAACGGCCAGATCGACGGGATGCAGCTTGACCTTGAAGGAACGTGGAACAACCGTTTCCAGGATTACTCGGCGGTGGTGCTGGACACGCGGCACGCGATCTTTCCAATGTTCGCCGTTGCCTCGGCCCGAAAATGGCAAACCCTCCCGCCCGAGGATCGCGCGTTGATCGAGGAGCTGATGACGACCGAGACCGCCCGCATCCGCGCAGCCTATCCGGCCATCGACGCCGATTACCGCGCGAAACTGCACGAGGCGGGCGCGCCGATCGTCGAAGCCGGGCCGGAAATATTCGGCACGGCGGTCCAGGACTGGTATGCCGAATGGCGCCAGAAGACCCCCCTTCTGGCGGAACTGGAGGTCGAGGCGCGCTAGCGCCGCCCGATCATGCGGGCCAGCGTTCCGTCGCGCCACATGCCTTCGTGCAGGCCGACCATGACGACATGGCCCGCGATCAGCGCCAGCATGGCCCATGCCACTTCGCCATGCAGCGCGCCTGCCAGCGTCTGCGTCCATTCCACCGGCACGGGTTTGGGCGCGAACACCTCGATCCCCAGCAGGGTCAGCCCCCGATCCCCACCCCACGCGCGCAGCAGCGCGACCGAAGGCACCACCGCCATCGCCGCATAGAGCGCCAGATGACCCAGCCGCGCCCCGATCCCCAGCAGCCCGCGCCCGTGGTCCGGCCGGTTCCTGCAGTTCGCCAGCATCCAGACCACCCGCAGCACGATCAGCACGAACAGGATCGTGCCGACCAGCGCATGGGTGCCGACGAAGAACGACACGAAATCCCGCCGCCCGAAGATCAGCCGCAGCCCCATTCCAAGGAACTGCCACAGGATCAGCGCGGCGATGGTCCAGTGCAGCAGGCGCGTCACGCGGCCATAGAGGTCAGGGCTGTCGCGCAGGGGAAGTGCGGTCACGGCTGATTCCTTCGCAATTCATCGGGTTGGCGAACAGGGGTAAAGTTGACTGTTTTTCTTCGGAACGCTATGGCCTGACGCATCGGCAAAAGGCAAGGACCTTGGCGTGACAGACCCCATCCAGACATGGCCCGAGGATTTCGCGGCCCGCTATCGCGAAAAGGGCTATTGGCGGGGCGAGACGATGGGCGGCATCCTGCGCGCCCGCGCCGCCGAATCGCCTGATGCCGTGGCCGTGGTCGATGGCGACATCCGCTGGACCTATGCCGGCCTGCTGGCCCGCGCCGAGGCTGCCGCTTACGGTTACCTCTCTCTGGGCCTCGCGCCCGGCGACCGGGTGATCGTGCAGATCCCAAACGTCGCTGCCTTCTTCCCCGCCGTCTTCGGTCTGTTCCTTGCCGGGCTGCTGCCGGTCTATGCGCTGCCCCCACATCGCGAAACCGAACTGGCGCATTTCGCCCGCAAATCCGGCGCGAAGGGCATCGTCGTGACTGATGCCGTCTTCGACTACGCCGCCCTTGCCCGAAAGGTGCAGGCCGAGGTGCCGACCCTGCGCCACATCATCCAAGACCCCACCGGCCCCGCCGTGCCGCTGCCGCAGGTCGATCCGGCCAAGGTCGCGTTTCTGCAAATCTCGGGCGGCAGCACGGGATTGTCCAAGCTGATCCCCCGCACGCATGACGATTACATCTACAGCTTCCGCGCCAGCGCCGAGATTTGCGGCCTGACCCCCGACAGCGTTTACCTGGCCGCCCTGCCCGTCGCCCACAACTTCCCCATGAGCAGCCCCGGCGTTTTCGGCACCCTCTATGCCGGCGGCACGGTGGTCATGGCCCCGGACCCATCGCCCGGCACCGCCTTTCCCCTGATCGCGGCGCATGGCGTGACGATCACCGGCCTTGTCCCGCCGCTGGCACTGCTTTGGATGCAGGCCGCGCCGAGGACCCCGCACGAACTGTCCAGCCTGCAACTCCTAGGCGTCGGCGGCGCGAAGTTCCTGCCCGAAGCCGCCGCCCGTGTGCGCGAAACCCTTGGCTGCCAGCTTCAACAGGTTTTCGGCATGGCCGAGGGGCTGGTGAACTACACCCGCCCGGGCGATACCGAAGACACAATCATCCAGACGCAAGGCCGCCCCATCAGCCCCGATGACGAGATTCTGGTGCTGGACGACGACGGCACCCCGGTTCCCGACGGCCAGCCCGGAAACCTGCTGACGCGCGGCCCCTATACCATCCGCGCCTATCACGACGACCCGGCGGCGAATGCGCGCAGCTTCACCCCGGATGGCTTCTATCGCACCGGCGACATCGTCATCCGCCGGAGCGGATATCTGACCGTGCAGGGCCGCGCCGGGGATCACATCAACCGCGCGGGCGAGAAAATCTCGGCCGAGGAAATCGAGGACCACCTGTTGGCCCATCCCCAGATCTTCGACGCCGCCGTGGTGTCGATCCCAGACAAGCATCTGGGCGAGCGGACCTGCGCCTTCGTCATCCCCGCGACAGGTTCGGGGGGCACCCCCACCGCTACCGAGGTCCGCGCCTTCATGCGCACACGCGGCGTGGCCGATTTCAAGGTCCCCGATCAGGTCGTCTTCGTGCCGGAATTCGAGAACACCGCCGCGCTGAAGATCAGCCGCAAGGCCCTTCGCGCCGCCCTGCGCGCCAAGATGCTGGAGAACACATGACCCTGACCCTTGACCGGATGCGCCGCGACATCGCCGAGGCGCTGTTCGTCGATCCGTCCGAAATTCCCGACGATGCAGTCCTGGCCGATCTGGGCCTTGATTCCATGCGGCTGATGGACCTGATGCTGGCATGGGAGGAAGCCGGAATGGATGCCGATTTCGGAATGCTGGCCGAGCAGCCGACACTGGCGGGCTGGTGGTCCGTGATCCAGCCCCGCCTGCCCGCCTGATGCGCGACATGCCTGGACATCGCTTCCCCCTGACCGAGGCGCAGGAGGGGCTTTGGTATGCGCAGGCACTGGACCCTGCCAATCCAATCCTGAACACCGGGCAATATCTGGAGATCATCGGCCCGCTGGACATGGACGCGTTCCGCCGCGCCGTGGACCTGACGCTGGCCGAATCCGAGGCGCTGCGCCTGCGGTTCAGCACCACGCAGCCGCTGCAATGGCTGGGCGAGGTGCCCACGCTGACGGTGACGCATTGCACCGAGGCCGAGGCCCATGCCGCCATGCGCGCCGACACCATGCGCCCCGTCGCGCTGGAGGAGGAGCCCGCCACCGCCTTCACCCTATTCGCGGTCGGCCCCAACCGGCACCTGCTGTATCAGCGCATCCATCATCTTGCGGTGGACGGTTTCGGCATGGTCCTCGTGACCAACCGCATCGGCGAGCATTATTCGGGCGCCCCCACCCCCTTCCCCCCACTGTCCCGCGCGATCGAGGAGGATCAGGACTACCGCCTGTCGGGGAAACGCAGCCTCGATGCCGCCTATTGGCACCGGACCTTGGCGGACCTGCCCGAAGTCTCCGGCCCCACGCCGGGCCGCGCCGTGTCGGGCCACGACTTCCTGCGCGAAAGCCGCTGGCTGCCGCAGCCGCTGCTGGACCGCCTGACCGCCTTCGCCGCCGCACAGCGCCTGACATGGCCCGACGTTCTGACTGCGATCACCGCCGCCTATCTGGCGCGCTGGACCGGGGGCGAGGCCGTCGCCGGCGTGCCCTTCATGGCCCGCATGGGCAGCCGCGCCGCCCGCGTGCCCTGCATGCTGATGAACGTGCTGCCTTTGCGCGTGACCCCGGAGGAGGATGCGCCCCTGCCCGACTGGTTGCGCACCGTCGCGCAGGATCTGGCGCAGGGTCGCCGCCACGGGCGTTACCGCAGCGAACAGATGCGGCGCGATCTGGGCCTGATCGGCGGGGCGAAGCGGCTTTACGGTCCGCTCATCAACGTGCAGCCCTTCGATCTGCCGCCCAAATTCGCGGGGCTCGACGTGCGGCTGCATATCCTCGGCGCGGGGGCGGTGGACGATCTGACGCTGACCTTCCGGGGCGATGCGAAGACGGGCCTGCTGTTCGAGGTGGACGCGAACCCCGCGCTTTATACCGCCGAGGATATCCGCGCCCATTCGCGGCGGATCGAATATTTCCTCGGCGCGGTGCTGGAGGCCGAAAGCCTCGCCCCGGCCACCGCCATGCCGGGCGAGGTTCCCGCGCAGGATACGGCGCGCCCCATCCCCGACACCACGCTCACCGCGCTGATCGAGGCACAGATGCGCGCGACCCCGGATGCCGTCGCGATCCGCTTTGGGGGCCGCGCGATGACCTATGCCGAACTGGACCGCGAAACCGCCGCGCTGGCCGCGAAACTGGCGGCGAAGGGCGCGGGGCCGGACAGGATCGTCGCGGTGAACATGGACCGCTCGCTGGACCTGCCCGTCGCCTTGGTCGCGATCCTGCGCAGCGGAGCGGCCTATCTTCCGCTGGACCCCGAACATCCGCCCGAACGCATCGCCCGCATCATGGCGCAGGCGAACCCGGTGGCCGTGCTGCCCTGCGATCTGGACAGGTGCGCGCCCGTGACCGCCCCCGTGCAAGAGGACATGGCCTATGTCATCTTCACCTCGGGATCGACCGGCGATCCGAAGGGCGTGGTGATCGAACACCGCGCCATCGTGAACCGTCTGCTCTGGATGCGGGACCATCACGGCATCGATGCCACCGACCGCATCCTGCAGAAAACCCCGGCGACCTTCGACGTGTCGGTGTGGGAGTTCTTCCTGCCGCTGATCTGCGGCGCGGAACTGGTCATCGCGCCGCCCGGCGCGCATCGCGACCCCGCCGCCATCGCCGCACTGATCCGGGACCACCAGATCACCACGTTGCATTTCGTGCCGTCGATGCTGTCGGCCTTCCTCGCCTCCCCCGCCTCGATCGGACTGTCCCCGCGCCGCGTCTTCTGCTCGGGCGAGGAGTTGACCGCCGACCAGCGCACCCGCTTCCACCGCCAGATGCGGGCGGAGCTTCACAACCTCTATGGCCCGACCGAGGCTGCGGTGGATGTCAGCTACTGGCCCGCAACACCAGAGGATACGTCGAACCCGCTGCCCATCGGTTTCCCGGTCTGGAACACCACCCTGCACGTGCTGGACGACCGGATGCGCCCGGTGCCGCCGGGTCTGGCGGGGCACCTCTATCTGGGGGGCGTGCAGCTTGCACGCGGCTATCTGGGGCGGCCCGACCTGACGGCGGAACGATTCAGGGACGGGCTTTACGTCACCGGCGATCTGGCGCGGCTGCGGCCCGACGGGGCGGTGGTGTTCCTTGGCCGGTCCGATCATCAGGTGAAGATCCGGGGCCTTCGGATCGAACTGGGCGAGGTCGAGGCCGCGATCATGGCGACCGGCCTTGCCCGCGAATGCGTCGTGCTGGCGCGGCAGGATCGGCTGGTGGCCTATGTCGTGAAGGCTGCGGATTACGACGGTCCGCTCGCCGCGCGGCTGACCGCCCTTCCCGCCTACATGATCCCCGCCGCCGAGGTCGTGCTGGACGCGCTTCCCGTCACCGCCAACGGCAAGCTGGACCGCAAGGCGCTGCCTGACCCCAACTTCGCCGCCACAGGCCGCGCGCCGGAAACGCCGACCGAACGCCTGCTGTCGCGCCTGTTCGCCGAGGCGCTGCGCCTGCGCGAGCCGCCCCCCGCCGATGCAGACTTCTTCACCTTGGGCGGCGATTCCCTTGCCGCCGTCCACCTCGTTCTGGGGATCGAACAGGAGACAGGGCGCGATCCCGGCCTCGGCACCGTGTTCGAGCACCCCATCCTGTCGCAGCTTGCCGCCGTGCTGGATGCAGGGCGGCCTGCGGATGACGGGCTCGGCCCGGTAATCCTGCTGGCGCAGGGGGACGCGTCCCGCGCGCCGCTGTTCCTGATCCATCCGGCGGGCGGCCTCTGCTGGGGCTATCGCGGCCTCGCGCGGCAGATCGCACCGGAACGGCAGGTCTGGGGCCTCCAGAACCCCGGCCTCAACCCCGACATCGCGCTGCCTGAAAGCCTTGATGCGCTGGCGGCGGAATATGCGGACCGAGTCGCGGCGATGACCGATGGGCCGGTGCTGCTGGCGGGGTGGTCGGTCGGCGGGATCATTGCGCAGGCCATGGCCGTCCGGCTGGAGGAGATGGGGCGAAAGGTTGCGCTGGTCGCGATGCTGGACAGCTATCCCACCGATTGCTGGCGAGACGAGCCGGAACCGGACCCCATCGCCGCCCTGCGCGCGTTGCTGGCCATCGCGGGGCACGACCCGGACGCGCACAAAGACCTGACGAGCCGCGACGCGGTGGTGGATTTCCTGCGCCAGGGCGAAACCGCGCTGGGCCAACTGCCGGACAAGGTACTGGACGGGGTGATCCGCACCGTGACCGATACGAACCGCCTTGTCCGCACGCATTGGCACCGCCCGATGGCCGCGCCCCTGCTGCATTTCCGCGCGGCGCTGGACCACAAGGACCGCGATTTGCGGCCCCAGATGTGGCAGCCTTGGGCGCAGGTCACGGTGGTGGACCTGCCGCATCTGCATTCGCAGATGACCTCGGCCAGCGCGACGGCCCTGATCGGTCCCGCCCTCGCCTCAGCCCTGCGCGAAGCGTAGCGCCAGCGGGAAGGACGCGGCCAGCGTATCGATATGGCGCAGGCCCGGCAGGATATGCAGATCGGGCCGCAGCAGGGCCGCCAGCGCCATCGTCGCGGGCGCTGGCCCATCCGGCGGCGGGCCATCCGCGCCCGACCGCTTTTCGGCATCGCTCAGCGCCAGCAGAAGCGGGGCATCGGCGCGGGCACTACGGGCAATGCTCTGCATCAGCCCCTCGTCCCACCAGACAGATGGGCTGATCGCGGCGAAACGCGCGAATGCCTTGGGCTGGGTCAGATACGCAAACAGCGTGAACAGCCCTCCGAAGGAATGCCCCCAAAGCGCGCGGCGCGCCGGATCGACAGGAAGCCCCCGCTCCGCCTCGGCCCGCAAGGGTCCGGTCAACTGATCAAGGAACCGCCCCGCCCCGCCCGCCATCCGCCCTTCGTGGACGTGATCCGGGCGCACCCCGTCCGGCCCGTCCGGCGGCGTGAAATCGAAGGTCCGCCGCTCGCGCGCGAATTGGCGGTCGGTGTCGTATCCGACGCCGACCAGCACCAGCCCCGCCGCCATGGCCAGATGTTCCGGCGTCAGGAAGTCGAACGCCGCGTTGCCGTCCAGCATGTAGAGCACCGGCCAGCCCGCCTGCGGCGCGCGCCCGCGCGGGACGGCGATGAAAAGCCGATGGCCCGGCACCTGCCGCTCGGACAGATCGTGACTGTCCTGCGCCGCGTCGAAAATCTGCATCCGGGCCGCATGCGTCGCATGGTCCGGCCCGACCTTACCCTTTTGCATCTTTGCCCTGTCGGTTTTGGTTGACAAGAATTGTCATGATTATACTGATGCCCCCGGACAAGCCAGACCGGGGTTTCCTCGCCAAGCCATTGCCGGGCAACATTTCTTGTAGGGGGCCTTTCATGGCACGACATTTCCGCTCCACCGCGGCCGCATTTGCGCTTTTCGCAGCGCCGGCCTTTGCCGACACGATCTTCACGCCCAGCGCCGACGGGTTCGCGGGCAATGTGCGGGCCAGCGCCGCCCAGCAGGGCGCGGCCATCTCTGCCGGCAGCACCGCCGTCATCGCGGGCCAAGGTCTGACCCCCGGCCAGACCATCACGCTTCAACGCGGCACGGCGGTTCTGAACGCGGACCCGATCACCGTGGATGCCGAAGGCAAGTTCAGCTTCGAGGTGACCGTGGACGAAGACGCCGCCACCGGCCTGCAGCCCGTGGTCGTGATCGCCGAAAACCCCGCCGCTGCGACCGTGGTGGACCTGAAGGTGTCCCCCGTCATCCCCGTGCAGGGCGAGGATCGGTTCGAGATCGCAAGCCAGAAGGTCACGCGCGGCCTCTATCAGGTCGCCTATTCCGCAGCGTCGGATGCACTGTTCGTGACCGCCGCCGTGGGCCGCCCGCCGGTGAAGGAATCGGTGCTGTCCAAGGTCGATCCCGACACGCTTGAGGTGCTGGCGAGCATCACCCCCGAAGCCGCCCCGGCCCGCGCCGATGGCAGCGACAGCGGCGTTCTGGCCGTCTATGGCGTGGCGGTTGACGATGCGAACGGCAATGTCTGGGTCACCAATACCCGTCAGGACACCGTCGCCGTCTACAGCCAGTCCGACCTGTCGCTGGTCAAGCAATTCGCCCCCGGCGATGCCGACCATTCGCGCGACGTGGTGATCGACGAGGCGGCAGGCCGCGCCTATGTCACCGCGGCCTTCACCGGCAATATCGAAGTGTTCGACACCAAGACGCTGGAAAAGCTGGACCCGATCGTGATCCAGTCGTCCAAGCGCGGCGAGGATTTCGGGGTCATGAGCCTCGACATCGATACCGAACATAACAAGCTGGTCACGGTGTCCATGTCGTCCAACGAAGGGGCGCTGATCGATCTGGCCACGAACGAGGTCAAGGTGTTCGATCTGCCGGGCGCGCGCGGCGCGTCGGGGGTGGCCTTCGATGCTGCGGACAACCTGTTCTTGGTCGCCTCGCAGCAAAGCGACAACCTGCTGATCGTGGATGCCGAAACGGGCGAGACGATGCACGACATCGAGGTCGGCGCCGGCGCGCTGAACGTGACCTTCGATCCGGTGAATCGGCTTGCCTATGTCGCGAACCGTGGCGCGGGCACCATCACCGTGGTCGATCCCGAAGGCACCATCGTCGCCAATATCGACGGCGGCACCATGCCGAACCAGCTTCGCGCCGATGGCAAGGGCAACGTCTTCGTCGTGAACAAGTCGCGCGGCGAGGATGACCCGGACGGCGACCGCGTCTGGCGCATCACGCCTGCCGCACAATGATCGGACGCGGCGGGGGAAACCCCGCCGCTTTTCGCAGGAGACGCCCGTGATCCGCCTTGCCATCGCCTTCGCCTTCGCCGCCCTGCCCGCCTGGGCCGAAATCCGCGCCACCGACATCATCGGGCGCGAGGTGGTGCTGGACGCCCCCGCGAAACATATCGTGCTGGGCGAAGGGCGGCACATGTCGGTGCTTGGCCTGCTGCATGACGATCCGGTGGCTCTGGTCACGGGCTGGCGGCTGGACAAGGCGCTGGACCCGCCGACGCTGGCGGCCTATCGCGCCAAATTCCCCGCCATCGACGCGATCACCCCGGTTGGGTCGGGCAACCGCGACATCTCGGTCGAAAGCATCATCGCGCTGGACCCCGATCTGGTGGTGCTGTCGCAGATGGACGTGGGCGATCCGGGAATGGAAAACGCCCGCACGCAGATCGAGGCGGCTGGCATCCCCGTCGCCTATGTCGATTTCTTTGCGCAGCCGCTGGAAAACTCGATCCCCTCGCTGCGGCTTCTGGGCAGGCTGACCGGAGCGGATGCGCGGGCCGAGGAGTTCGCCGCATTTTACGACGCGCATCTGGCCACCATCCGCGAACGGCTGGAGGGGGTGGAGCGCCCTTCGGTGTTCTTCCACGTCCATGCCGCGCCCGCGGGCTGCTGTTCCACCGTCGGCACGGGGGTCTTCGACGATTTCATCACGCTGGCCGGGGGCCGCAATATCGCGCAGGACGCGGTTCAGGGCGTGCTGGGCAATGTCAGCCTTGAATACCTGATCGGCGCGGATCCGGACTTCTATGTCGCGACCGGCGGCGCACATATGGCCGCGCGCGGCGGTCTGGTGCTGGGAAGCGGCGTCAATACGGACGACGCGCAGGCCAGCTTCGAGACGCTGATCGCCGCCCCCGGCTTTTCCTCGCTTCGCGCGGTCGAGGAAGGCCATGCGGCGGGCGTCTGGCATCTGTTCAACGACTCCCCCGTCCATGTCGCACTGATCGAATATCTGGCCAAGACCTTCCACCCGGACCTGTTCGCAGAGCTCGACCCCGCAGGAACGCTGGCCGAGATGGAGACGCGTTTCGCCCCCGTGCAGGTGCCCGGCACATGGTGGGTGACGCCCGCGAAATGACCGCGCTTGCCCGTTACCGCAGCCTAGGACGCCGCCGCGCGGCTCTGGTCGCCGCCCTTGCCGTGGCGGCGGTGGCGGCACTGCTGCTGGACATCCTGACCGGCCCTGCAAGCCTGCCTTTGGCCGATACCGTCGCCGCCCTTCTGGGGCAGGAGGTTCCGCGAGGCACGCAAGTGATCGTCTGGCAGGTCCGCCTTCCGGTCGCGGTCATGGCGCTGCTGGTCGGGGCCGCGCTTGCGCTGGCGGGGGCGGAAATGCAGACCGTGCTGGAAAACCCGCTGGCCGAGCCGTTTACGCTGGGCGTTTCCTCGGCGGCGGCGCTCGGGGCTGCGCTGGCCATCGTGCTGGGCGTGACGGTGCCGTTCCTGCCCCCGGCTTGGGGCGTGTCGGCCAATGCCTTCCTGCTGGCCCTTGCCGCGCTGGCGCTTTTGCAGATGCTGGGGCGGCTGCGCGGCGGCGGGCCCGAGATGCTGATCCTGTTCGGCATCGCGCTGAACTTCACCGCTGCGGCCCTGCTGTCGCTGCTGCAATTCGTGGCCTCCGCCGATGCGCTGCAACAGCTGGTGTTCTGGACGATGGGCAGTCTTGCCGCGAGCCGGTGGGAGGGCGTGGCGCTGATTGCGATGATCCTTGCCGCCTGCATCCCCTTCGCCATCCGTGCCGCGTGGCGTCTGACCGCCCTGCGCATGGGCGAAGAGCAGGCCCGCAGCTTCGGCGTCGATACCCGCGCCTTGCGCCGCTGGGCGCTGGTCCGCGTCAGCCTGCTGGCGGCGGGCGCGGTGTCGATGGTCGGCGTGATCGGCTTCGTCGGGCTGGCCGGGCCGCATATCGCCCGGATGCTGGTGGGCGAGGATCACCGATTCTTCCTGCCCGCGAGCCTGCTGACCGGGGCGGTCGTGCTGTCGCTCGCCTCTACCGCGTCGAAGCTGGTGGTGCCGGGAGTGCTCTTGCCGATCGGGCTGGTGACATCGCTGATCGGCCTGCCGATCTTCTTTGCGCTGATCCTTGGCGGGCGCACCAGATGATCCTTTCGGTCCAGGGCATCACGGTGCGTTACGGCAAGCGGCTGGTCCTGGATGCGCTGTCGCTGCCAGACCTCGGCCCCGGTCTGACGGTGCTGGCCGGGCCGAACGCGGCGGGGAAATCGACGCTGCTGCGCGCCATCGCCAACCTTGCCGCCCATTCGGGCCGCGTCATGCTGGACGGGGTGGACCTTGGGCGCCAGCCCCCGGCCAAGCGGGCGGCGACGCTTGGTTTCATGCCGCAGGCGCTGCCCTCGGGATCGTCGCTGATCGTGCTGGAAAGCGTGATCGCCGCCCTGCGCGCCTCGGGCGAGGCGCCGCGAGCGGACGAGGCGGCGCTGGCGGTGCTGGAACGGCTGGGAATCGAGGCGCTGGCCTTCCGCCGGCTGGACCAGCTTTCGGGCGGGCAACGGCAGATGGTCGGCCTTGCCCAAGCGCTGGTCCGCGGCCCGCAGGTGCTGCTGCTGGACGAGCCGACAAGCGCGCTGGACCTTGCCTATCAGACCCGGCTGCTGACGGAACTGCGGCGGCAGGCCGACGAGGGGCGCATCGTCATCGCCGTGCTGCATGATCTGTCGCTGGCGGCGCAATGGGCCGACCGGATCGCGGTGATCGCGGATGGCCGCCTGCACAGCACCGGCACCCCGGCCGAGGTTCTGACGCGCGAGATGCTGGCCAGCGTTTACCGCGTCGATGCGCGGGTGGAAACCTGCGGGCGCGGGCGCACCGTGATCCTCGTGGACGCGGAATATCGCGGCGGCTGACGCGTATGCCTGCGGAACCTTCCGCAAAGGGCAAAGCCATGATCTTCCGCAAGACACCCCGCATCACCTTCACCTGCACGCCCGCCGACAAGGGCGTCATCGCCGAACCCTTCCCCGCCAAGGGCTACATGCCCGACTGGTTCCGCAAGCTGCCCGCCGTGGACGAACGCAAGATCGCAACGAACGACACCGGCCTGACGGTCAAGCGCTGCATGCCCTTCATCGACGCGATGACCACCGGCTGGATCATCCCCCTTGCCGCCACCGTCCGCATGGAGGTGTCCGAAGGCGGCCAGCGTGTCGATACCGGCTGGGATTTCGACCGCACGATGATAAGCACCCACGGCATGCACCAGGCGCGCGGCAACCCGTGGGGCCAGCGCCCGCCGATGAAGTTCCACAACCACTGGACCATCGCCACCCCGCCCGGCTGGAGCTGTCTGTTCGTGAACCCGTTGAACCGCCCGAACGGGCTGTTCGAGGTGGTGGCCGGCGTGGTCGATACCGACACCTACCGCGCGCCGATCCACTTCCCTTTCTTCGCCACCGCCCCGGACGGGCTGCATGTGATCGAAAAAGGATCGCCCATGGTGCAGGTCATCCCCTTCCGCCGCCAAAGCACCGACCTGCAAGCCGACATCCGGGCAGAGACGACGGACGAACGCGACACCCGCACCCGCATCTTCCGCAGCACCCTGTCCCGCACCGGCTGGTATCGCCTGTTCGCGAGAGACGACCGCAAATGAAAAAGGGCCGCCCTTTGCGGCGGCCCATGCGGGCAAAATGAAAGGCCGCCGATCGGCGGCCTTTCTCGGTCTTGCAGCCCCCGTCTCAGTCGTCGTCGCCATCATCGTCCGACGAATTCGAACTTGAATTGGTGCTCGAGTTGGAGCTGGAGTTGCTGCTGCTGTTCGAGCTGCTGTTCGAGCTTGAATTGCTGCTGGAGTTCGAACTGGAGTTGGAGCTCGAATTGCTGGACGAGTTCGAATTGCCGCGCGATCCGCGGTCGTCGTTGTCGTCATCGTCGCGCGAATGGCTGCGCGAATAGGACCGCGCCACCATCCGGCCATCGTCATCGCGCCGCATCTCGCGATGACCGCCCCCCAGAACGTTCTCGACGAAGCTGGAGATGGGATCGCGCGTATCGGCGGCGGCGGGCGCCGCGCCGCCCGCGACGGCAAGTGCAAGTACGGAAATCAGGCGTTTCATGGTCATTCCCCTGTCATGGATCAACGGTCGATCCGTTGCAGGGGTATGACGCGCCAGCCGAAGGTTTATTCCCTAGAAAGCCGCGCGATAGATCGCCAGAACCTCCTCCACGCTCATGTCGCGCGGGTTGTTGTCCATCAGGCGGCGGATGGCATGGGCGTCGGCGGCGAAACGGGGGAGTTGATCCTCGGTCGCGCCATGGGCGGACAGGCGCATCTCGATCCCCAGTTCCTTGCAGAACCGATGCGCGGAGACGGCCAGATCGCCGGACAGGCCCAGCGCGCGGGCGACTTCGGCCGTCTTTGCTTCGGCGACAGGTTCGTTGAACGCCAGCACATGCGGAAAGATGATCGCATTCGCCAGCCCGTGCGGCAGATGCAGAAGCGTGCCCAGCGGATAGGCCAGCGCATGACCCGCCGCAGTATTCACCGGGCCAAGGCAGATGCCGCCATAGAACGAGGCCAGCATCATCCCCTCGCGCGCCTCGGTATCGGTGCCGTCCTGCACCGCGCGGGCAAGGAAACGGCCCACGAGGTCGATCCCCATGCGGGCGAAGCCGTCGATCACCGGATGGGCGTTGCGGTTGGTGAACGCCTCGACGCAATGGGCCATCGCGTCAACGCCAGTGGCCGCAGTAACTGCGGGCGGCACGCTGAAGGTCAGCTCCGGGTCCAGCACGGCCAGATCCGCGATCAGGTGCGGGCTTTCGACCGCGATCTTGGACCCCGCGACCGGATCGGTGATCAGCGCGCGGATGCCTGCCTCGGACCCCGTCCCCGCCGTGGTCGCGACCTGCACCAGAGCGGACCGCCGACCCGCGACCTTGTTCGGTCCCGCCACATCGGCCAGCGACTGCACGCCGTCCCACATCGCCGCGACCAGCTTGGCCACGTCCATGACCGAACCGCCGCCAAGGCCCACGACGATATCGGGCCGGACCTCGCGTGCCGCAGCCAGCGCGGCATCAAGACAGGCGATGTCCGGCTCGCCCGGAATGTCGCTGAACACGGTCACGTCCGACAAGCCAAGCCGGTCCACAAAAGACGCGGTATGCGGGGTCGCCAGCACGAAGGCCCGCCCCTGCATCGCGCCGACCCTGGCGACCGCGCCCGCGCCGATTTCCAGCCGTTTCGGCAGGTGGATGGTGATGTTCCTCATGCTTTCCCCGCGACCAGCTTGCGCGCATAGGCGATGGCTTCATTCATGTTGCCGTGGTTGGCGATGCCCTTCCCCGCGATGTCGAAGGCCGTGCCGTGATCGACCGAGGTGCGGTCGATCGGCAGCTCGACCGAAACGTTGACCGCCGTATCGAAAGCCACCAGCTTGATCGGGATATGCCCCTGATCGTGATATTGTGCGACCACCAGATCGAAACCGCCGGAATAGGCGCGGTGAAAGACCGTGTCGGCGGAAATCGGGCCGGAGGCGTCGATCCCCTCGGCGCGGGCAGCGGCGACGGCGGGGCCGATCTGGTCGTCATCCTCGGTCCCGAACAGCCCGTTCTCGCCGCAATGCGGGTTGATGCCCGCCACCGCGATGCGGGGGGCGGCAATGCCGATACGCTTGAGATGCGCATTCCCCGCACGGATCGTCGCCAGCACCCGCTCGGTCGTGGCGCGCTTTATTGCGTCCTTCAGCGAAACGTGGGTCGAGACGTGGATGACCTTGAGTCGCTCCGACGCCAGCAGCATATAGGCCGCCGCCGATCCAGTCAGCGAACGCAGCATCCCCGTGTGGCCGTCGTAATGATGGCCGGCAAGGTTCAGCGCCTCCTTGTTGATCGGGGCGGTGACGATGCAGCCAATGGTCCCGGCCTCGGCATCGCGGACGGCCTTTTCGATGAAGCGGAACGCCGCATCGCCCGCAACGGGGGACAGTTGCCCCCACGGCAGCGGCGCATTCTCGATCGGCAGATCGACCACATGGCCTTCAAGGTCCACGTCGCAGCCCACCGCCTGCTTCGCCGCCTCCAGCGTGGCGCGGTTGCCATAGATGCGGGTGCGGGCGCGGTCGGCGTCGGGCATGTCGCGCAAGGCCTTCACGCTGATCTCGGGGCCGACGCCCGCGGGGTCGCCCATGGTGATGCCGATGATGTCGCTCATGCCTTTGCCTCCCAGCCCGGCGCCAGCCGGACGTATTTGATCGCGCGCCGATGATAGGTGTAGGTGATGTGAAGCGTCCCGTCCGGCGCCTGAAGCAGCCAGGGATAGGACATCTCCTTGTTGCGGCCGTCGGTGGAATCGTTCGACAGGCAGGTGCCGGGGCCATCCTCGATCACGATACGCTGCGGGAAGGTGCGGCCACCGTCATCCGACAGGCACACCGCCACCGGCGCGCGCGGCACGCCCCAGACCGGCACGCAGCCGCCCGTAGGGTCGGCATCGGGGCGGTCGTCATCCTCGCCCAGCTCATCGTAAAGCGAGGCGCGGCGGTCCGCGCTATCCGCAGCCGAAGCGAGGTTGCAGATCACCGCGACCCTATCCCCGACCTGAATGGCCGCAATCGACGAATTGTTGTTCGGCAGATCCGTCGGAACCGGGGCCTGCCAGACACCGCCCACCAGATCGCTGCGGAACACATGATCGGCCTGACGGCGGCGATAGAAGGCGGCATCGCCAGCCGGGCTCATATGCACGCAGCCGATGCTGTTCGGCACAGGCTCCAGCGTCCATGTCGCGCCGTTGTCCGTCGATACGCCCATTGCCGCATCGTCATGGCTGCCGTTCCACTTCTGCCCCGGACGCGAGACGCAGCGAAAGATCGGCAAGAGCCACGCCCCGTCATCGCGCACCGTGACGTTGCCGCGCACGAAACAGCCGCGCGGCAGGTCCAGAAACCGCCCCTCGCCTGCCACGACGCCCTCTGCATCGCGGGTCAGCGGCGCCATGCGGATGCGGCATTCGTCCTGATTCCCCGAAGGTTGCGAGGTGTGCAACAACCACATCTGCCCATCCGGTGCATGGAAGACGACCGGGTTCTGTTCCGAGTGGTCGGGATCGTTCGACAGCTTTCGCACCGGCCCCCAGCGCTCTGCACCCGCGTCAAGAACGCTGGCATGGATCGAGATGTCGGATTTCCCCTCCAGCGTGCCGCCGAACCAGACGCAAAGCAGCGCGCCATCCGCCAGCAGCGACAAAAAGGACGCGTGGTTCTGGATCATCGGCGAGGGCAGGAATGCCTCGGCCCGCCCCTCGGCCACGGGCATCACGATCCCCGTCATCGCCTGTTCGATCTGCGCTGGCGTCATCGATTCCTCCCTCTCGGCAACGGGGAGAGAGTCGGAGACAAACATGAAGTTGTCAAGTTACCAGTGCGGGCACCTAACGGCACTCTGTATATCATATGCTTGATTATAATTGGATAATTTATTTGATTGGTGAAGTTATTCCATACTTGTTGACAACATCATCCAATCCTTCCATGACTCGTGGCAGCTTCACGTGCGGCAAGAGGAGGCCGCTGCAAACATCTTCTGGGAGGTAGATGATGAAGACCAAGCTCGCCCTCGGTGCGCTCATGCTGGCAACCAGCCTGACGCCCGCCTTCGCCGCCGACACCGATATCCGCATCGTGCTGAGCGAGGATCTCGACCTGATCGAGCCCTGCATGGCCACCCGGTCCAACATCGGCCGCGTCATCCTGCAGAACGTCAACGAGACGCTGACCGAATACGACACCCGCGAAGGCAAGGGCATCCTGCCGCGCCTTGCCACCAGCTGGGAGCAGACGGAGACCGGCTGGCGCTTCCACCTGCGCGAAGGGGTCACCTTCTCGGACGGCAGCACCTTCGATGCGCGCGATGTGAAGCATTCCTTCGACCGCGCCATGAGCACCCAGATCAGCTGCGAGACCCCCCGCTATTTCGGCGGCATGACGGTCGAGGCGACGGTGGTGGACGATCACACGATCGACTTCGCCGCCGATCCGGTGCAGCCGATCCTGCCGCTGCTTCTGTCGCTGGTCACTATCGTGCCCGAGGAAACGCCGGTCGAATTCACCCGCACCCCCATCGGAACCGGCCCTTACGAGCTGACCGAGTGGACCCCCGGCCAGCAGATCGTGCTGAGCCGCCGCGACGGGTATTGGGGCGACCAGCCCGCCGTCACTTCGGCCACTTATCTGTTCCGCAGCGATGCGTCGGTGCGCGCCGCGATGGTGGAAACCGGCGAAGCGGACCTTGCCCCCTCGATCTCGGATGTCGATGCGACCAACCCCGAGACGGATTTCAGCTATCTCAACTCCGAAACCGTCTATCTGCGGCTGGACCATTCGGTCGCGCCGATGAACGACGTGCGCGTGCGCCGCGCGCTGAAGATGGCCATCGACCGTGAGGCTTTCGTCGGCACCGTCATGGCACCGGGGACCGAGATCGCGACGGCCCTCGTCCCGCCGACCACCGCGGGCTGGAACCCGGACGTCGTGCCGACCGCCTATGACCTCGAAGGCGCGCAGGCGCTGCTGGAGGAGGCGAAGGCCGACGGCGTTCCCGTCGATACGCCCGTGAAGATGATCGTGCGCACCGGCAACTTCCCCGGCGTGACCGAGGTGGCCGAGGCCATCGGGCAGATGCTGAACGAGGCGGGATTCAACATCCAGATCCAGCAGGTCGATGTCGCCCAGCACGAGCAATACTACTCGAAGCCCTTCCCGACCGATGCCGGCCCTTACATCCTCATGGCGATGCATGACAACGACAAGGGCGACCCTGTCTTCACCATGTTCTTCAAGTATGACACCGAAGGCCGCCAATCGGGCACCGCCGATCCGAAGGCCGACGAGATGATCGCCGCCGCGCAGGCTGCGACGGGGGACGAGCGTGCCAAGCTGTGGTCCGACCTGATCGCCTATCTGCATGACGACATCGCCGCCGACGCGCCGCTGTTCCACACGGTCGGCTTCACCCGCGTCGGCACACGGCTGGACTTCAAGCCGACGATCGCGACGAACTCGCAGCTGCAACTGCAGCAGATCGGCATCAAGTAAGCCCGCTTTCCGGGCGGACGCCTCCCCCGCCCGGAATCCCATCAGGAGCATCCGATGACCAAAGAAGCCTATGTCGCCCTCGTCACCTGTTTCAACGATGACGAGACGATCAATTTCGACGCCACCCGCGCACAGGTCCGCCGCCAGGTTTCCGCCGGAAACAACATCATGTGCGCCGGGACCAACGGCGATTTCACCGCCCTGACCTTTGACGAGAAGGTCGCCCTGACCGAAGCCGTCGCGGACGAGGTCGCGGGCCGCGCGAAGATCATCGTCAACGCCGGGATGCCCGCGACCTATGAGACGGTCATGCTGGCGAAGGAGTTCGACCGGATCGGCGTTGACGGCATCGCGGTCATCACACCCTTCTTCATCGCCTGCACGCAGGATGGGATGGTGCGCCATTTCACCGCCGTCGCCGATGCAGTGAATACTCCCGTCTACCTTTACGACATTCCTGCCCGCACCCAGAACCATATCGAGCCTGCCACCGCCAAGGCGCTGGCCGCGCATGGCAACATCGTGGGCATCAAGGATTCGGGCGGCGCGCAGGACACTCTGGAGGAATATCTCTCGCTCGCCAGCGACGACTTCGCCGTCTATTCCGGGCCGGACAATCTCGTGCACTGGTCTTTGCAGAACGGCGCCAAGGGCTGCATCTCGGGCCTTGGCAACGTGCTGCCCGAAGTTCTGGCTGGCATCATCCGTGCCTTCAATGCGGGCGACGAGGCAGAGGCCGCAAAACAGCAGGAAATCTTCGGCAACTTCCGCAAGGACCTCTACGGCCTCGGCTATCCGCCGGCGCTGGTGAAGCGGGCGCTTTACCTGATGGACAATTCGGTAGGCGCCAGCCGCCAGCCTGCCTTGCTGCCGGACCCCGCACAGGACGCCAAGATCGCCGATATCCTGAAGAAATACGCGCTGCTTTGATGGTGAAGGTGCTGACCACCTCGCCGGGATTCGGCAAGCATGGCCGCGTGCCAGAGCGCCTTGCCGCCACCGGCTGGGGGTTCGTGCGCGCAGGATCCGAGGCGGAAGCGCTGGAGCAGATCGCCGATGCCGATTTCCTTGTCGTCGGGCTGGTCGGCGCAACCCCTGCCCTGCTGGATGCCGGGGCGAAGCTGAAGGCGGTGCTGAAACATGGCGTGGGGGTGGACAATATCGACATCCTCGCCTGCACCGCGCGCGGCCTTCCGGTGACGAACGCGCCGGGCGCCAATGCCGATGCGGTGGCAGAGCTGGCCGTCGGGCTGATCTTCGCCATGGCCCGCAGCATTCCCGAAGGCCACGCCTCGGTCGCGTCGGGCGGCTGGGACCGTCGCGTCGGCTCCGAGGTGGGCGGCAAGGTCCTGGGCATCGTCGGTCTGGGGAACATCGGGCGCAGCCTGGCGATCAAGGCGCGCGGCCTTGGCATGACGGTGATCGCGACCGATCCCCATGCCGACCGGGACTTCGCCGCGGCGCATGGCATCGTGCTGACCGATCTGGACGGGGTGCTGGTCGCCTCGGATTACCTGTCGCTGCATATCTTCGGCGGCAAGGACAACGCCGCGCTGATCGGGATGCCGCAGATCGTGCGGATGAAACCCGGGGCGCGGCTCTTGAACCTTGCGCGGGGCGAGGTGGTGGATCTGGACGCCGTGAACCTTGCGCTGACCACCGGCCATCTGGGCGGCGCGGCCATCGACGCCTATGCGTCCGAGCCGCCGGACCGCAGCCATCCGATCTTCGCCAACCCCAGGGCGGTCTTCATGCCCCATTCCGGCGCCGACACGCTGGAGGCGTTCGAGAATGTCGGCCTGATGAACATCGCCGACATCGAAACCATCCTCGCCGGGGGTCGCCCCACCCGCACGCTGAACCCCGAGGTGTTCGCATGACCCATACCGCCGATCATCTGCGCGATCTGGCCGAAGGCCTGTTCACCCGCGCGGGGCTGGCCCCCGAAAAAGCCGCCGCCGTCGCATATTATTTGGTCGAGGCTGACCTGATGGGCCACACGACCCACGGGCTGGCGCTGGCCCCGTGGTATCTGCAATCCATCCGCGACGGGGTGATGACCAAGGACGGCGCGCCCGAGGTGATCTCGGACCGGGGTGCGGCGATCTGCTGGAACGGCAAGCGCCTGCCGGGGGCGTGGCTGGTGGAACAGGGACTGACGCTCGCCTGCGACCGGGCGGTGGATCATGGCACCTGCACGTTGGTCATCGGCGACAGCCATCACATCGGCGCGCTGGCGGCCTATCTGACGCTGGCGACGGATCGGGGGCTGATGGTGTCGATCGCGTCCTCCTCGCCCTCGGGGGCGCAGGTCGCGCCGTTCGGCGGCACGCGCGGGGTCTTCACGCCGGACCCGGTCGCCTACGGCATCCCGACGCCGGGCGATCCGATCCTGACCGACATCTCGGCCTCGATCACCACGGCGAATATGGCCCAGCGCATGATCCGCGAGGGGCGGATGTATGACCACGACTGGGCGATGGACCGCAACGGCGATCTGACCCGCGATCCAAAGGCGATCATGGATGGCGGATCGCTGCTGCCGACGGGCGGGCTCGATCACGGGCAGAAAGGCTATGGCATGGCGCTGTCGGTCGAGGCGCTGACCCAAGGCCTTGCGGGCTATGGCCGTGCCGACGCGCCCAAGGGCACCAACGCCGCAGTCACCATCACCGTCCACGACCCCGAGGCGTTCGGCGGGCGCGAGGCGTTCCTGCGTCAGACTGGGTGGCTTGCCGATGCTTGCCTCGCCTCGCCGCCGCGCGATCCGGCGCGTCCGGTGCGCCTGCCGGGGCAATACGCGCTGGCCCGTAAACGCCGCGCGCTGGAACAGGGGGTCGATCTCTACCCCGGCATCTACGACGCGCTGCTGGCCGAGGGATGATCCGCCTTGCTATCATCGCCGACGACCTGACGGGCGCGCTGGACGCAGCCGCCCCCTTCGCCGGGCGCGGGCTGCGCACCTGCGTCGCCCTGTCGCCCGAAGCCTTGCCCGAGGCGTTGGAGGCGGAGGTGGTGGCCGTCAGCACCCGCTCGCGCGAGATTTCTCCGGAAGCGGCGCGGGCGGCAGTGGAACTGGCGCTGTCGGCCCTGCCCCCCGGCACCCGCATCTTCAAGAAGATCGACAGCCGCATGAAAGGCAACATCGCCGCCGAACTGGCCGCGATCCCGGCAGAACGGATGCTGGTGGCCCCGGCCATCCCGGATTTCGGGCGCGTGGTGCGGGACCGCCATGTGCAGGGCTTCGGTGTGGACACGCCCATCGCCATCGCGCCCCTGCTTGGCCGCGCAGCCGAGATTCCCGATACCGCGACCGAAGCCGACATGGCCGCGCTGGATACGGATAACGCGCTGCTGGTCGGCGCGCGCGGGCTGGCCGAGGTTCTGGCCAGACGCATGACGGGCCGCGCGGCCACGGCGCCGAAGCTGGCGGGACCGAACGGGCTGTTGGTGATTGGCTCTCGCGATCCGATCACCATGGCGCAGATCGCGGCCACGGGAATCGCGCCGACGCCCGCGCCGAACGGGATGATCCCCGACACGGCGGGCGCGCTGGTTCAGGCGACCCCCGGCGCGACGGCCGAGGATCCGGCCACGGTGGCGCAGAACCTCGCACGCGGGATCATGGCGCTTCCCCGCCCCGACACGTTGTTCCTGACGGGGGGCGCGACGGCCGAGGCGGTGCTGTCCGGCCTCGGCATACGCACGCTTCACCTGCTCGGCGAATGCCTTCCCGGCCTTCCGGTGGCGCGGGCGGGCGGCATGACCATCGTTGCCAAATCCGGCGGTTTCGGCGACAGGGAGACGCTGGCCAAGGTCATGGGAATGATAAGGGGCGAATGATGCAGACGGCGGGGCGCAGAAACCTTGGCGAAATCGTGTTCGACCGGATGCAGCGCGCGATCAAGTCCGGCTCCTATGCCCCCGATGAACGCCTGCCGACCGAACATGACCTCGCGGCAGAGTTCGAGGTGTCGCGCCCCATCGTGCGCGAGGCGTTGCAGAAGCTGCGCGATCAGGGGCTGATCTATTCCCGCCGCGGCGCGGGCAGTTTCGTGCGCGCCATCGGGGTCAAGCAGCCGCTGGGCTTCGGCGCGCTGGAAAACGTGGCCGACCTGATGAACTGTTACGAGTTCCGCGTCACGATGGAGCCGGAGGCCGCGGCCCTTGCCGCCGAACGCCACGATGCGGCGACGCTTGCCCCCATATCCGCCGCGCTGGACCTGATGCGCGATGCGACCAACCGGCAATCCCACCGCGAGGATGCCGACTTCCAGTTCCACCTCGCCATCGCGCTCGGGTCCGAGAACCCGTATTTCGCGACGTCGATGGAGGCGCTGAAGGACCATATCGCGGCCGGGATGCGGTTCCACGGCGTGTCGGTCAAACGCGACGAAAGCGGGCTGTCCACCGTCTTTGCCGAACATGCGCAGATCCATGCCGCGATCCGCGACCGGGATTCGGACACCGCGCGCCGCCTGATGCGCGAGCATCTGGTCGGCTCTCGCGAACGGGTGTTCGAGAAGCGTCGGCCCTAGATCGGCCAGGCTTCGTTATTCTGTTCCGGTTCGGCCTGTGCGGGGCCATTCTGAGCGGGGAAAGTGGTGCGCTGAAAAAAGCGCCGCAGGAACGCAAACGACATTTCGATACTCTTAAAAATAGGCACGGGTTCAAATACCGCCCGTCTATCATGGATTCGTCCGGCAAGGCAGGAAATTCGCAAGGCGCGTCGGCAGCTTTCCGGACATGCCGGAAAAGCCTAGTGGTCTGCCGCTTCGGCGCGTCGTATTTCTGTTTCAATCCAACGACTGCCAGCGGAAAGCCTGCCGTGCCGGAAGATCAGCGCATCATAGAACTCGAACGTGAATTGATCGAAACCCGGCGTGCCGCCGTGTCCATCGTCGCAGGCCTGACCGAGGCGCAAAGCCCAGCGGGCAGGCTCCAGATCGCCGATGGGCTGGACCGTGCCGCTTGCGAAGGCGATGCCGCCCGCGCGCGGCTTGCCCGACTGATCGCAGCCGCCCTGCGCCGGGGATAGGGCATTAAGGGTTGCGGGCGCGGCCTCTTGATTCTAGATAGGCGCGTCATCATCCGAAGGCCCGGCTCCGTATGGAAAACGTCATCCTTACCGTTCACCTGATCCTCGCGCTCCTGCTCGTGGGGGTCGTGCTGCTGCAACGGTCGGAAGGCGGCGGGCTTGGCATGGGTGGCGGCGGCGGCGGTGCCATGACCGGGCGGCAGGCGGCAAACGCGCTGACCCGCGCGACGTGGGTTCTGGCGGCAGCCTTCATCTGCACCTCGATCGCGCTGACGGTTCTGGCGGCGGCGGGTTCGGGCGGTGGTTCGGTGATCGACCAGATCGGCGGCCAAACCGCGCCGGTGACCCCGGATGCGCCTGCGGGCAGCGACCTTCTGCCCCCGACGCCGAACGCGCAGCCGCTGACCCCGCCCCGCGCGGATGACGCGGCCCCTGCGGTTCCGCAGACCCCGGCCAACTGATCCACGACACATCGGCGGGCACCATGCCCGCCAGACACCATCTTGCGGGTGTCGGGTTGCGAAGGGGTTCACCCTCGGCTATATCCCGACTCCCGTGATGTTGCGTTTCCGGCCCTCCGAATCGCAACCTTGAAATGCATTCTCACGGGAGCAACCACGCATGGCGCGATACGTATTCATCACTGGCGGCGTGGTGTCCTCTCTGGGCAAGGGCCTCGCCTCGGCCGCCTTGGGCGCACTTCTGCAGGCTCGCGGCTACACCGTCCGCCTGCGCAAGCTGGACCCCTACCTCAACGTCGATCCGGGCACGATGAGCCCGTTCGAACATGGCGAGGTTTTCGTGACCGACGACGGCGCGGAAACCGACCTCGACCTCGGCCACTACGAACGCTTCACCGGGGTCGCCGCGCGCAAGACCGACAGCGTTTCCTCGGGCCGCATCTATTCGACCGTGCTGGAAAAGGAACGTCGCGGCGACTACCTCGGGAAAACCATTCAGGTGATTCCCCACGTCACGAACGAGATCAAGGATTTCCTTGCCGTGGGCGAGGATGAGGTCGATTTCATGCTGTGCGAGATCGGCGGAACGGTCGGCGACATCGAAGGTCTGCCCTTCTTCGAAGCGATCCGCCAATTCGCGCAGGACAAACCGCGCGGCCAGTGCATCTTTGCGCATCTGACGCTGCTGCCCTATGTCACGGCCTCGGGCGAGCTGAAGACGAAACCCACCCAGCACTCGGTCAAGGAACTTCGGTCCATCGGCATTGCGCCGGACGTGCTGCTGCTGCGTTCCGAACACCCGATCCCGGAGAAGGAACGCGAGAAGATCGCGCTGTTCTGCAACGTCCGCAAGGAAGCCGTGATCGCCGCGCCGGATCTGAAGACGATCTACGAGGCCCCCCTCGCCTATCACCGCGAAGGGTTCGATCAGGCGGTGCTGGACGCGTTCGGCATTTCCCCGGCGCCGAAGCCGAACCTCGACCGCTGGACCGACGTGATGGACCGGCTGGAAAATGCCGAGGGCGAGGTTCGCGTCGCCATCGTCGGCAAATACACGCAGCTGGAAGACGCCTACAAATCCATCGCCGAGGCACTGACCCATGGCGGCATGGCGAATCGCACCCGCGTGAAGGCCGAATGGATCGACGCCGAACTGTTCGAGAATGACGACCCGACCCCGTTCCTGTCGAACTTCAACGCCATCCTCGTGCCCGGCGGCTTCGGCGAGCGTGGGACCGAGGGCAAGATCAAGGCCGCGCAATTCGCCCGCGAAAAGAATATCCCCTATCTGGGCATCTGCCTTGGCATGCAAATGGCCGTGATCGAAGCGGCCCGCAACATGGCCAAGGTCAAGGATGCCGGGTCCGAGGAGTTCGATCACGAACACGGCAAGAAACGCTTCACGCCGGTCGTCTATCACCTGAAGGAATGGGTGCAGGGCAACCACGTCGTTGCGCGCAAGGTCGGCGACGACAAGGGGGGCACGATGCGTCTGGGCGCCTATACCGCCGCGCTGAAGGAAGGCTCGCTGGTGTCCAAAGTCTATGGCGCGACCGAGATCGAGGAACGTCACCGCCACCGCTACGAGGTCGACATCGCCTATCGCGACCAGCTTGAGGCGTGCGGGCTGTCGTTTTCCGGCATGTCGCCCGATGGCCGCCTGCCCGAGATCGTGGAGCTGAGGGACCACCCGTGGTTCATCGGCGTGCAGTTCCATCCGGAGCTGAAATCCAAGCCCTTCGCGCCGCACCCGCTGTTCTCGGGCTTCGTGCGTGCCGCGATGGACGCAAGCCGCCTCGTTTGACTTCCGCGCTCCTTGCCGTCATTTCCGGTGATGGCAAGGAGACACCGATGAAGAAACAGATCATCTGCATCAATTGGGGCACAAAATACGGCCCGCGCTTCATCAACCGCCTTTACGCGATGGTGGCGCGCAACATCACGCCACCCTTCAGCTTCACCTGTTTCTGCGACAACCCCGACGGCATCCGCCCCGAAGTCGATTGCCAACCGCTGCCCGAGATCGACTACAAACTGCCGGTCACCAAGAAGGGCATCTGGCCGAAGTCGCGGCTTTGGGGCGAACGCCTCGGAACGCTGGAAGGTCCCGTCCTGTTCATGGACCTGGATCTGGTCATCACTGGCAGCCTCGACGATTTCTTCACCTATGGCGATCCCGATCAGGTGATCCTGTCGCGCAACCCCGCCAAACCGTTCGAGCGGCTGGGCCAGACCTCGGTCTTCCGCTTTCCGGTGGGCAAGCTGGCTCCGATGCAGGCGAAATTCGCCGCCAATGCCCAAGCCATCGCCGAGGAATATGTCTGGGAGCAGCGCTTCGTGACCCGCAACGCGCCGGGCGGGGTGGACCTGTTCCCGAAAGCATGGGTGCGGCATTTCCGATACCAATGCATCCCGCCCTTCCCGCTGAACTTCGTCAAGGCCCCGCGTCTGCCGAACGATACGCGGATCGTGATCTTTCCGGGCGGCGTGTTCCCTGAACAGGCGATCAAGGGCGGCTGGCTGAACCGCGAGGGGTGGAGCCTTGGACGCCACCTGAAGAACACCTTCAACAGCCCTCATCCCGACGGGTCGAAGTGGCGATACCTGCGGCACTGGATGAAGCCGACGCCATGGGTCGCGGATGCCTGGCGTGAATGAAGAAGGCCGCCCCAAGGGGCGGCCTTTTCAGTTTTCAGACCTCGCCGCCGCGTGATCCCCAGATGCACAGCAGCGTGATGACCGCCGCCGCACAAAGGTAATAGCCCACCGCGTGCAGACCGAAATTCGCGTTCAGATAGGTCGCGGCATAGGGGGCCAGCGACGCACCGAAGATACCCGCGAAGTTGAAGGTCAGCGACGATCCGGTATAGCGCACCCGCGTCGGGAACGGAGCCGCAAGTGCGGCGCCGATCACGCCATAGGTCATCCCCATCAGCCCCAGACCGACGACGACGAACACGATCGTCCCGCCCAGACCCGATTGCAGCAAAGGTGCCAGCGCGAACGAGAACAGCGCGATCAGCACCGTCGTCACCGTCAGAACCTCGCGCCGCCCGAAACGGTCCGCCAGCAGCGCCGAAACCGGGATCGTCAGACCGAATACGACCGAACCCAGCACCTGGATCTCGAGCGCGCGGACCAGCGGCATTCCGACGATCTTGGTGTTGTAGGACAGAAGATAGGCCGACCCGATATAGAACAGCACGAATGTCGCCAGCGCCACGAAAGTGCCAAGGAACAGGCTGCGCTTGTGGCTGCGGAACACCTCGGCCACGGGAACGGCAACGCGCTCGTCACGGTCGATGGCCTTCTGGAAGTCCGGCGTCTCGGTGATGGACAGACGCACCCACAGCCCGATGAAGATCAGCAGCGACGATGCGAGGAAGGGCGCACGCCACACGCCGCTTTGGGCGATCCACTCGTTCGCACCTTCGGTCGGCGCGAAATAAAGGATGAACAGGAACACGACCGACGCAAGGAACAGCCCGACCGGCGCGCCCAGTTGCGGGAACATGCCATACCAGCTTTTCTTGCCCGGAGGGGCGTTTTCCGTCGCCATCAGCACGGCCCCGCCCCATTCGCCGCCAAGGCCGAAGCCCTGACCGAACCGGCACAGCGCCAGGCCCAGCGGCGCGAACACGCCGATGGTGGCATAGGTCGGCAGCAGACCGATGATGACGGTGGAGATACCCATCGTCAGCAGCGCGGCAACCAGCGTCGCCTTGCGCCCGATCCGGTCACCGAAATGGCCGAACACGATCGCGCCGAAGGGACGCGCAAAGAACGCGATGGAGAAGGTGGCGAAGGAGGCCAGCAGTGCCGTCATCGGGTCGCTGTTCGGGAAGAACAGCGGCGGGAAAACCAGCACGGCGGCGATGGCATAGATGTAGAAGTCGTAGAATTCGATGGTCGTGCCGATCAGGCTTGCCGCCAGCACGCGCGAAGGCTTGTTCAGCGGCTGCGTGGCCGTCGGCCCCGGCGAGGTGATATCGGTCATGGGATTGATCCGGTGTTGTTTGACAGGCCGCGTTAGCGCAATCTTGCGCCAATTCCAACCCCAATCGCATTACGATTGTTACTTTCCTTCCCCCGCGCCAGCCATTAGGCAGAGGTCATGCTGTCCTATCAACACATCTATCACGCCGGAAATCTTGCAGACGTGCAGAAACATGCGCTGCTCTGCTTCATGCTGGATTACATGGCGCAGAAGGACAAGCCCATCAGCTATATCGAGACGCATTCGGGCCGCGCGCTCTATCATCTCGACGCGGCCGAAGCGGTGAAGACCGGCGAGGCGGAAAAGGGAATCGCCGCGCTGGCCAAGGCTTTTCCCAAGGATCACCCCTATATCCGTCACCTTGCCACGGTGCGCGAGTTGCACGGCAAGGCCGCCTATCCCGGATCGCCGCTGCTGGCCGCCTCGTGCCTGCGCGATGGCGACGTGCTGCATCTGGCGGAACTGCATCCGCAGGAACATGCCGCGCTGACCGATGTAATGGGACGTTGGGGCGCGAACATCCACAAGCGCGACGGATACGAATTCGCCATCGCCGCAACGCCCCCCACCCCGCGCCGGGGCTTCATGCTGATCGACCCGTCCTATGAGGTGAAGGCCGATTACGACGCGATCCCGAAACACATCGCCGCCGTGGCGAAGAAATGGAACGTCGGCACCATCGCGCTTTGGTATCCGCTGCTGAGCAATGCCGCCCATATCGGGATGCTGGCGGAGCTGTCGGAACGCTTTCCCGACGCGCTGCGGCACGAGGTGCGCTTCCCCCCCGTCCGTGACGGCCACAAGATGATCGGATCGGGCATGTTCGTCATCAATCCGCCCTACGGCACGGCGGATGAGGCAAAACGCCTCTCACGCCTTTTTGCCTAGATTTCCGGGGCGGTTTGCGTCAGATACGCTGCCATGTTCGAAGCCCTGATCCGCAGCCTCACCGCCCCTTCGCCGCGCCGCCTGCCGGAGCCTGACAGCCGCCTTGCGCTGGCTGCCCTTCTGGTGCGCATCGCCCGCGCCGACGGCACCTACTCTCAGGCCGAGGTTGCGCGGATCGACCGGGTGCTGGCCCATCGCCACGGGCTGACGCCCGCCGACGCGCAGGCCCTGCGCCTTCAGGCCGAGGCGTTGGAGGCCGAGGCCCCCGACACCGTCCGTTTCACCCGCGCGCTGAAGGATGCCGTCGCGGTCGAGGATCGCGACAGCCTGATGGAGGCCCTGTGGGCGGTCGCGCTGGCCGATGGCCGGGACGACAACGAGGATCAGCTCCTGCGCCTCGTCTGCTCGCTTCTGGGGATCACCGATCAGGACAGCGCCCTTGCCCGCCGCCGCGCCGAAGGGCAATAACCGCCGCCTGATGCCGAATTGACCCTACGGCAATGCCTTACGCGTTGCATTGCGGCCAATTCTGCGCCCTAATTTCCCCCAAAGCCCAGCGCGACGAGCGAGTGAACGTGACCAACGCCCCTGCCCCGGTTATCGAAATCCGGAACCTGCACAAATCCTACGGCAATCTGGAGGTGCTGAAGGGCGTCGATCTGACGGCCCCGCGCGGGCATGTCGTCACGCTGATCGGCTCGTCCGGGTCAGGGAAATCGACGCTGCTGCGCTGCTGCAATCTGCTGGAAGACAGCCAGGACGGCGAAATCCGGTTCGAGGGCGAGCCCGTGCGCTGGCACGGCGCCGGCGCGATGCGCCAGCCCGCCGACCGCGCGCAGGTCATGCGCATCCGCACCAACCTGTCGATGGTGTTCCAGCAGTTCAACCTGTGGTCCCACATGACCATCCTGCAGAACGTGATGGAAGCGCCCGTCACCGTCCTCGGCCGCCCGAAGGCAGAGGTGGAGGAGAAGGCGCGCATGTATCTGGCCAAGGTCGGCATCGGCGACAAGGCCGATGCATGGCCGGCCCAGCTTTCGGGCGGTCAGCAGCAGCGCGCCGCCATCGCCCGCGCCCTGTGCATGGAACCCCGCGCGCTTCTGTTCGACGAGCCGACCTCGGCGCTCGACCCGGAACTGGAGCAGGAGGTGATCCGCGTCATCAAGGCGCTGGCCGACGAAGGCCGCACGATGGTCATCGTCACCCATGACATGAAACTTGCCGCGGACGTGTCCGACCATACGATCTTCCTTCACCAAGGCCGGATCGAGGAGGAGGGCGCCCCCGATGCCGTCTTCGGCAACCCGCAATCCGCCCGCCTGCGCGGTTTCCTCTCCGCCGGCGGCCACTAAAATCTCTACAGGGAGCTAACAATGAAAAAACTGATCCTTTCCGCCGCCTTCGCAGCCCTTGCCGCTGGCGGTGCCCTTGCACAGGACACCATCCGCATCGCGACCGAGGGGGCCTACCCTCCCTTCAACTTCGTCAACGACGCGGGCAAGCCCGACGGGTTCGAGGTGGAGCTGTTCAACCAGCTGTGCGAGGCGGCCGAGCTGACCTGCGAATGGGTCACGACCGACTGGGACAGCATCATCCCCAACCTGCAATCGGGGAACTATGACGCCATCGCGGCGGGGATGAGCATCACCGAAGAACGCAAGGCCGTCATCGACTTCACGCAGGCCTATTACCCGGCGACCTTCTCGGCCTATGCCGCACCGTCGGCGGATGCGGACCTGTCGGGCGTCGTCGCCGCGCAGGTGAACACCATCCAGGCCGCCCATGTCGCCGAAACCGACGCAACGCTCTTGGAATTCGCAACCCCGGACGAGGCCGTCGCCGCCGTCCGCAACGGCGAAGCCGATGCCGTCTTCGCCGACAACGACTTCCTGAAGCCGGTGGTGGACGAATCGAACGGCGAATTCGTCTGGGCGGGCGAACAGATCCAGCTTGGCGAGGGCATCGGCCTTGGCATCCGTAAATCCGACAGCGAACTGAAGGCGAAGTTCGATGCCGCGATCCAGACGGTCAAGGATGACGGCACCCTGAACGAGCTGCTGAAAAAGTGGTTCGGCCAAGACAGCGTGACCTTCTGATCCAAGGACCACGATGTTCGCCTATTGCGCCGATCCAAAGTCCCTCGAAGGGCTTCAGTGGCTGTCCTGCTATCTGACGACGGGAACGCATTTCTCGTTCTATGGATCGTTCCTGATCGTGCTGGTGCTGCTGTTCGTGACGGCACCCGTGGCGCTGGCCTTCGGGTTCGGCGGGGCGATGGCGGCGCGTTCGCCCGCCGCCCCGCTGCGCTGGCTGGGCAAAGGCTATATGGCCATGGTCCGGGGCGTGCCGGACATCGTGTTCTTTCTTTTCTTCATCATCGCGCTGGATCAGGGGTTCGAGTGGCTGACGCACCAAGTGCGCTGCCCCGACTGGATCGACCCGATCCGGCAGGGGCTGGAATTCCGCGTCTGCCCGCAGGCCAAGATCCCGCCCAACACCGCGCCGCAGATGGTCCACCAGATCTACAACTTCGGGCTGGCGGTGGTGACTTTCGCCATCGTCTTCGGCGCTTTCGCCGCGAACGTGCTGGCGGGCGCGATGTCCGCCGTCCCCCGCGCGCAGTTAGAGACCGGCGAGGCTTACGGCATGACCCAGCGGCAGGTCTTCCGCCGCATCATGGTGCCGCAGATGTGGATCTATGCGCTGCCGGGCCTGTCGAACCTGTGGCTGATCCTCATCAAGGCGACGCCGCTGCTGTTCATCCTTGGCATCCAAGACGCCGTTTATTGGGCGCGGGAGCTGGGCGGGTTCAAATCGCAGACCTACAGCTATCCCCACCCCGACTGGCGGCTGTGGTATTTCCTTGGGCTGCTGATCTTTTACCTGCTGATGACCCGCATCTCGGAAATTGTGCTGGACCGCATCACGCGCCGCCTGTCCCATGGGCAGGCCACCGCAGCAGGCGAAGCGCAGCGCAAGGGGGCGGTGGCATGAGCTGCTGGGAAACCGTTCAGGCCTACGGTCTGCGCTCGCTCGGGATCGGCGAAAGGCTTCTGCCGCGCGAAGGGTATGATCTGTGCCAGCAGTTCACGCTGATCGGGTCTGGGCTGATCTGGAACATCTATTTCGGGGTGCTGGCGCTGGCGGCGGGGTTCTTCCTTGCCGTGGGACTGGCGCTGGCCAAGGGCTCTTCTCGGATATGGCTGCGCAAACCGGCGGACTGGTTCGTCTTCGTCTTCCGCGGCTCGCCCTTGTTCATCCAGTTCTTCCTTGCCTACCAGCTTCTGGTGCTTTTGCCCAAGGACGGCATCCAGCTTCCGCTAGGGCTGTTCACACTGACCATCGGCACGGACTGGGTGACGAAGGCATGGGCCGGGGCGCTTCTGGTGCTGTTCCTGAACACCGCCGCCTATAGCGCGGAAATCTTCCTTGGTGCGCTGCGGTCGATCCCCAAGGGCGATCTGGAGGCTGCGGATGCTTACGGCCTGACCGGCTGGAAGAAGTTCCGCCGCATCCAGTGGCCGACCATGCTGCGCCTTGCCTGGCCCGCCTATACAAACGAGGCGATCTTTCTGTTCCACGCCACGACGCTGGTGTTCTTCTCGGGCTTTCCGGCGTTTCAGCAGCGGGGCGATGCGCTCTATTACGCCAGCTATTTCGCGGGCAAGACGTTCAACCCCTTCGTCTCCTATCCCATCGTCGCCTTCTATTTCATTTGCCTGACGCTGATCCTCATCTGGCTGTTCGGGCGGGTGAATGCGCGGCTGAACCGGCATGTGCCGTCGAACGCGCGGGTGCGCCGCGCAAGGCTCCTGCCCCAGATCGTCAGGTGAATGATGAAAGACTGGCTGCGCAAACACCCCGAGGTTCGGACCATCCGTGTGGCAGCAGTCGATCTGAACGGGCAGGCGCGGGGCAAACGTGTCCCGGCCCGGTTTGCCGACAAGGTGGTGAAGGACGGCACACGCTTTCCTTATTCCACGCTGAACCTCGACATCTGGGGCGAGGATATCGACGACAGCCCGCTGGTGTTCGAGCAGGGCGATGCCGACGGCATCCTGCGCCCCACCGAACGCGGCTTCATGCCGATGCCGTGGCTGGAGGCGCCGACCGCCCTTCTGCCAATCTGGATGTTCCGCGAGGATGGCCGCCCCTATGACGGCGATCCGCGCCACGCCCTGCGCGCGGTTCTGGACCGCTACAAGGCGCGTGGGCTGACCCCGGTTTGTGCGGTGGAGCTGGAATTCTTTCTGATCGACGATAGCGGCAAGACGCTTCAGGTCCCGCCCTCTCCCCGTTCGGGCAAGCGCAGGAAGGCGGCGGAAACCCTGTCGATCCGCGCGCTGGACGCGTTCGACACCTTCTTCACCGACCTTTACGACGCGTGCGAGGCGATGGACATTCCCGCCGACACCGCCACGTCCGAAACGGGTCTGGGCCAGTTCGAGGTGAACCTGATGCATTCCGACGACGCCCTGCGCGCCGCCGACGATGCGTGGCTGTTCAAGCAACTGGTCAAGGGTCTGGCCCGCCGCCACGGCTTTGCCGCCAGCTTCATGGCGAAACCCTACCCCGAATACTCCGGCTCGGGGCTGCATGTGCATTTTTCGGTGCTGGACGCGCAGGGGCGCAACATCTTCGACGATGGCGGACCGAAGGGCACGGCCACCCTGCACCACGCCGTCGCGGGCTGTCTGAATGCGATGCACGACTCCGCGCTGATCTTCGCGCCCCATTCCAACAGCTATGACCGGCTGGTGCCGGGCGCCCATGCGCCGACGGCCATCGCCTGGGGATACGAGAACCGGACCGTCGCCATCCGCATCCCGTCCGGCAGTCCGGCAGCGCGGCGGATCGAACACCGCGTCGCGGGCGGCGACGTGAACCCCTATCTGCTGCTGGCCGTGATCCTCGGGGCCGCGCTGGCGGGGATCGAAGATGCGGACGAGCCGCCCGCCCCCATCACCGGCAACGCCTATGCGCTGGAGGATCTGGCGCAGATCCCGACCACATGGGAAGGCGCGATGCAGGCGTTCGAGACCAGCGCCGTCATGCCCCGCATCCTGCCGCGCGAGCTGATCCGCAACTACTCTCTGACCAAGCGGCAGGAGCTTCACTACATCGCAGAACTTTCCCCCGAGGAGCGGGTGGAGCTTTACCTCGACACGGTCTGAGTCTGCCAATAGGTTGGCGGGGAACAACCTTTGGACAATCACATGCTTATCGGCATCCTCCAGACCGGCTACGCCCCCGAAGACCTTCAGGCCGCAAATGGCGATTATCCCGACATGTTCGAACGGATGCTGTCGGGGCAAGGCTTCACCTTTCGCACGTGGAAGGTGGTGGACATGGAATTCCCGGCCTCGGTTCAGGATGCGGATGGCTGGCTCATCACCGGATCGCGCCATGGCGCATACGAGGATCACGCCTTCATACCGCCATTGGAAACCTTCATCCGCGACATCTATGCTGCGCGCGTGCCGCTGGTCGGCATCTGCTTTGGCCACCAGATCATCGCGCAGGCGCTGGGCGGGCGGGTCGAGAAATTCGCGGGCGGCTGGTCGGTCGGGCCGAACGAATACGATTTCGGAGGCGAGAAGGTCACCCTGAACGCATGGCACCAGGATCAGGTGGTCCAGCGCCCCGAAGGGGCCGAGGTTCTGGCATCGTCCGGCTTCTGCGAGAATGCCGCGCTGGTCTATGACACCCGCGCCCTGACCGTTCAGGCCCATCCCGAATTCGACGACCGTTTCCTGCACGGGCTGATCGAAAAACGCGGGCGCGGCGCGGTGCCGGATGCGCTGATCGACCGCGCCGAAGCGCGGCTGGGCCAGCCCAGCGGCGCCGGCACCATCGCCGCCCGCATCGCCCAATTCTTCAAACAGCCGAGGTGAGCCATGGCCGACTGGACCGAACAGCTTCCGCAAGCGGCGCGCAACTTCATCTCGGGCCGCCGTCTGGACGAGGTCGAATGCATCGTATCCGACATCGCCGGGGTCGCGCGCGGCAAGGCGATGCCCGCGTCGAAATTCGCCAAGCAGGCCAGCTTCTTCCTGCCGAACTCGATCTTTCTGCAAACGATCACGGGGGAATGGGCGGACAATCCGTCGGGCCTGTTCACTGAACCCGACATGATCCTGACGCCCGATTTTTCCACCGCGACCGCTGCACCGTGGACCGCTGACGTGACGATCCAGGTGATCCACGACGCGCATGACCAGTCGGGCAAGCCCGTGCCGACCGCACCGCGCAACGTGTTGAAACGGGTGGTCGAACTTTACAACGCCGAAGGCTGGACCCCCATCGTCGCGCCCGAGATGGAGTTCTTCCTTGTTGCGCGCAACATCGATCCGAACATGCCGATCATTCCACCGATGGGTCGCTCGGGCCGCCGCGCGGCGGGCAAGCAGGCCTATTCCATGTCGGCGGTGGACGAATACGGCAAAGTGATCGACGACATCTACGACTTTGCCGAACTTCAGGGGTTCGAGATCGACGGCATCCTGCAGGAAGGCGGCGCAGGCCAGATCGAGATCAACCTTGCCCATGGCGACCCGGTGAAGCTGGCGGACGAGATCTTCTTCTTCAAGCGCCTGATCCGCGAGGCTGCGCTGCGTCACGACTGTTTCGCCACTTTCATGGCCAAACCGATCGAGGGCGAGCCGGGATCGGCCATGCATATCCACCATTCGGTCGTGGACAGCGCCACCGGGCAGAACATCTTCTCGGACGCCAAGGGGACCGAGACGGAGGCCTTCCTGCATTTCATCGCCGGGATGCAGACCCATCTTCCCGCCGCCGTCGCGCTGCTGGCGCCTTATGTCAACAGCTACCGCCGCTACGTTCCTGACTTCGCGGCGCCAATCAACCTGGAATGGGGGCGCGACAACCGGACCACGGGGCTGCGCATCCCGATCTCGGGCCCCGAGGCGAGGCGGCTGGAGAACCGTCTGGCGGGGATGGATTGCAACCCTTACCTCGGGATCGCGGCCTCGCTGGCCTGCGGCTATCTGGGGCTGAAGAACGGGCTGCTGCCGCGCCCCGAATGCATCGGCGATGCGTATAACGTCGAAACCGACCTGCCCTACAATCTTGGCGATGCGCTGGACCTGCTGGAGGAGAACGAGGCCCTGCGCGAAGTGCTGGGGACCGAGTTCTGCGCCTATTACGACAGCGTGAAACGCAACGAATACAAAGAGTTTCTGCAGGTCATCAGCCCGTGGGAACGCGAACATCTGCTGCTGAACGTATGAACCTGCTGACCGCAAACGACCGTCCGGGGCAATACCCGCCGTCCTATTACGCGGCGACTGCAACGCCCCTTGCCCCGTTCGACCGGGCCGAGGGCGAGATCCGTGCCGATGTCTGCGTGATCGGCGGCGGCTACACGGGGCTCTCGGCAGCCCTGCATCTGGCGCAGCGCGGATACGATGTCGTTTTGCTGGAAGCGCATCGCGTCGGTTTCGGCGCTTCGGGGCGCAATGGCGGTCAGGTCGGGTCGGGGCAACGGCTGGAACAGGACGCGCTGGAGAGGATGGTCGGCCTCGACGATGCCCGCAAGCTGTGGGCCTTGGGCGAGGATGCCAAGGCGCTGGTCCGCAGCCTGATCGCCGATCACGCGATGCCCGTGACCTTCCGCCCCGGCATCGCCCATGCCTGCCGACACGACGGCGAGGTCGCCCATGCCCGCGCCTATGCCGAAAAGCTGTCGCGCGACTATGGCTACGATCAGGTGCAGCCGCTGGATGGGACAGAGCTGGCGGCGATGATCGGCACCGATATCTACAAGGGCGGCGATATCGACCGGGGCGCAGGGCATATCCACCCGCTGAACTTCGCGCTGGGCCTCGCGCGGGCGGCGGCGGATGCTGGCGCGCGGATCTTCGAGCGCAGCACGGTCACCGCGCGGACGGGCACGACCGTCA
Source organism: Falsirhodobacter flavus (assembly GCA_029846755.1). Lineage (GTDB taxonomy): Bacteria > Pseudomonadota > Alphaproteobacteria > Rhodobacterales > Rhodobacteraceae > Falsirhodobacter > Falsirhodobacter flavus. The sequence continues at coordinate 68,932 of JARWBI010000012.1, forward strand.
CCACCGACCACGCCACCATTCGCGCCGATCACGTCATCCTTTCCTGCAACGCCTATCTCGGCGATCTGGAGCCGCAGGTTGCGGCCAAGGTCATGCCGATCAACAATTTCATCATCGCGACCGAACCGCTGCCGGGGCTGATGCAGCCCGTCGCCGTGGCCGATACCAAGTTCGTGGTGAATTACTGGCGCATGTCGGACGATGGGCGGCTGCTGTTTGGCGGCGGCGAAAGCTATGGCTACCGTTTCCCCGACATCGCCAAGACCGTCCGCAAGCCGATGCTGGAGGTTTATCCACAGCTGAAGGACGCGCGGATCGACTATGCCTGGGGTGGCACGCTGGGGATCACGATGAACCGGATGCCCTGTTTCACCCGGCCCGACGCCAATGTCTTCTCCGCCTCGGGCTATTCCGGGCATGGGGTGGCGATGGCGACGATGGCGGGCCGCGTGATTGCCGAGGCTGTCGCGGGCAATGCCGAACGGTTCGACCTGATGGCCCGCCTGCCGCAGCACCGATTCCCCGGCGGCGCTGCCCTGCGCTGGCCGCTTCTGGTGCTGGCGATGACCTGGTATTCGATGCGGGACCGTCTGGGTCTGTGATTGCCCCCGCAGGGCCGCCCGGATAGCCTGTTGGAAACAGCAGAGGATATGCCATGAATTCCTGGGAATCGCGGGCTGACGAATATTCGTTCTATGGCTTCACCGACCTGCCTTCCGTCGCGCAGCGCGGGGCGGTCGTGCTGACCCATGGCGAGGGTCCGTATATCTTCGACACCCACGGGCGGCAGTATCTGGACGGCAATTCCGGCCTTTGGAACATGGTCGCGGGTTTCGATCACCCCGGCCTGACCGAAGCGGCGAAGGCCCAATACGACCGCTTTCCCGGCTATCACGCCTTCTTTGGCCGCATGTCCGACCAGACGGTGATGCTGTCGGAAAAGCTGATAGAAGTATCCCCCTTCACACGCGGCAAGGTCTTCTACACCAATTCGGGGTCCGAGGCGAACGACACGCTGGTCAAGATGCTGTGGTTCCTTGCAGGATCCGAAGGCCAGCCGCAGCGGCGCAAGATCATCACCCGCTGGAACAGCTATCACGGCGTCACCGCCGTTTCGGCGTCGATGACGGGCAAGCCCTATAATTCCGTGTTCGGTCTGCCGCTGCCGGGATTCATCCATGTCGGCAGCCCGCATTACTGGCGCATGGGCCACGAGGGCGAATCCGAGGAACAGTTCGTCCAGCGCCTTGCGCGCGAGTTGGAAGCGACGATCATCAAGGAAGGCCCGGACACCATCGCCGCCTTCTTTGCAGAACCCGTCATCGGCGCGGGCGGCGTGATTCCGGCCCCCAAGGGTTACTTCCAAGCCGTGCAGGCCGTGCTGCAACGCTATGGCATCCCGCTGGTCGCGGACGAGGTCATCACCGGTTTCGGGCGCACCGGGAACCTCTGGGGCTGCCAGACCTATGAGTTCGTGCCGGATGCGATCATCTCGTCCAAGGCGCTTACGGCGGGATATTTCCCGATGGGCGCGGTCATCCTCGGCCCCGATCTGACCGGCCGTCTGCAAGCCGCCGCCGAAGCGATCGAGGAGTTTCCGCACGGCTTCACCGCCTCTGGCCATCCGGTCGGCTGCGCCATCGCGCTGAAGGCCATTGATCTGGTGGTCAACGAGGGGCTGCTGGAGAACGTCCGCCGCCTGACCCCGAAATTCGAGGCGGGGCTGGAATACCTGTCGCAGAACCCGAATATCGGCGAATGGCGCGGCAAGGGTCTGATGGGCGCGCTGGAGGCCGTGCAGGACAAGGCCACGAAGACCCCCTTCCCCGGCCATCTGTCAGTGTCCGAACGCATCGCCAACAGCTGCACCGATCACGGGCTGATCTGCCGCCCGCTGGGGCAAAGCATCGTCCTCTGCCCGCCCTTCATCTGCACCGAGGCGCATCTGGACGAGATGTTTGGCAAGCTGGAAGAAGCGCTGAAAAAGGTCTTCGCGGAAGTCGCCTAACCCGACAGCAGGTCGCGCGCAGCCTCGCGCGCGGCCTCCGTTATGGTGTCGCCGGCCAGCATTCGGCCCACTTCCTCGACCCGTTGATCGGCGTTCAGCGGCACGACCGTCGATGTGGTCATCCCGTCCTTCACCTGCTTTTGCACCCGCCAGTGATGCGCCCCAAGCGCCGCCACCTGCGGCGAGTGCGTCACGACCAGCACCTGCCCGCCATCCGCCAGCGCGCGCAGACGCCGCCCGACCGCGTTCGCGGTCGATCCGCCCACGCCGCGGTCGATCTCGTCAAAGATCATCGTCGCTTCGGGGTTGTCGCCGGTCAGGCAGACCTTCAGCGCCAGCAGGAACCGCGAAAGCTCCCCGCCCGAGGCGATCTTGTTCAGCGGCCCCGCAGGTGCGCCGGGGTTGGTTGCGACGGTGAAGGCGACAGCATCGCGCCCCTCCGGCCCCGGATCTGCGGCTTCCATCACGGTGCGAAACACCGCGCGTTCCATCTTCAGCGGCGCGAGTTCCGCCGCCATCGCCGCATCCAGCCGCCCCGCCGCCTCGGACCGCTGCGTCGTCAATGCCTTGGCGGCGGCGTCATAGGCGCCTTCCGCCTCGGTCACCGCGCGGTGCAGATCGGCCACGTTCTTTGCGCCGCCATCCAAGGCCGCCAGCCGGCCGCGCAGATCCTCGGCAAAGCCGCCCAACTCGTCGGGCAGCACGCCATGTTTGCGGGCCAGCGCGCGGATCGCAAACAGCCGCTCCTCCAGCGCTTCAAGCTCTGCCGGGTTGAAGTCCAGCGCGTTCAGACATTCCTCGACCCCGGCCTGCGCGTCCGAGAGTTCCGCCATTGCGCGGCCCAGCGCTGCCAGCGCGCCTTCCAGCCGCCCTTCGGCCTTGTCGGATGCGCCTTCCAGCCAGCGGTTCGCGTCGATCAGCATCCCCTCGGCCCCTTCGGACAGGGCCTGATGCGCGCGGACGATGTCGGTGCGAATACGCTCCGCCCCCTGCATCGCGCGGCGGCGGGTGTCGAGCGTGGCTTCCTCGCCCGGCAAAGGGTCCAGCTTGTCAAGCTCGGCAACCGCGTGGCGCAGGAATTCTTCTTCGGCGCGGATCGCGGCCAGCGCGGCTTCAGCCTCGGCCAAAGCGCGGCGCGCCGACGACACGCCCGACCACGCCCGGCGCACCGGACCAAGATCGGCGCCCGCAAAGCTGTCCAGCATCTGCCGATGCCCGCGCGGGTTCAGAAGGCCGCGGTCGTCGTGCTGGCCGTGCAGTTCTACCAGCAGATCGGACAGCGAGCGCAGCACCTCGCCCGACACACGCCGGTCGTTGACCCAAGCGGTCTTGCGGCCGTCGGCATGGTTCACGCGGCGCAGGATCAGGTCGTCCTCGGCCTCGATCCCCGCCTCGTCCAGCACGGCGCGGGCGGCAGGCGTCAGATCGAAGACCGCCGTCACCTCGCCCTTTTCAGCGCCAGCACGGACCAGTTCCGCCCGCCCCCGCCAGCCCAGAACGAACCCGAGCGAATCCAGCAGGATCGACTTCCCCGCCCCGGTTTCCCCTGTCAGCACGTTCAGACCGGGCTGAAACGACAGCGACAGCCGGTCGATGATAAGCATGTCGCGGATGTCGAGCGTGCGAAGCACTTACAGCCACTCACCCCGGATCATCTGGCGATAAACCTGACCCAGCCAGCCGGTCTCCTGCGCTTCGGGGGCCAGCCCCTTGCCTTTCAGCAGGCGGAAGCTGTCGTCATAGAAGGGCGAAGACTGGTAGTTGTAGCCGAGGATCGCCGCAGCCGTCTGCGCTTCGGCATTCAGGCCCAGCGCAAGATAAGATTCGACCAGACGGTGCAGCGCTTCGGGCGTGTGCGACGTGGTCTGGAATTGCTCGACCACCACGCGGAAACGGTTCGCCGCCGCTGCGTAATTGCCGCGTTTCAGGTAATAGCGCCCGATCTCCATCTCCTTCGCGGCAAGATGGTCGAAGGCCAGATCGAATTCCAGCATCGCCGGACGCGCATATTCGCTGTCGGGATATTGCTCGATCACCGTGCGCAGCGATTGCAGCGCCTGAAAGGTCAGACCCTGATCGCGACCGACTTCGTCGATCTGGTCGTAATAGGACAGCGCCAGCAGATACTGGGCGTAAGCCGCATCCTTGTCGCCGGGATAGAAGTCGAGGAAACGCTGCGCTGCGCCGCGCGCACTCTCATACTCCCGCGCCTTATGATACGAGAACGCCTGCATGATGAGCGAGCGCTTGGCGTATTCCGTATAGGGGTAAAGCCGCTCGACCTCCGAAAAGTAGCGAATCGCGGCGTCGGGCTTGTTGTCGGTCTCCAGCGCGAACTCGCCCTTGCGGTAGATCTGTTCGGCGGTCATGCCCTCCAGATTCTCGACCTTGCTCTCTCTGGCACCGCAACCTGCGAGCAGCGCCGCCAGCAGAGCAGCACAGAGAATCCGCCCCGACTTACCGCCTGTCATATTCCGCCTACCTTCGTGCTTTGCCCCTGCGCACGGGGGCCGCGCGCGGGGTGTTCGGGCTGTCGTAGCACAGAAAAATCCGACGCGCAAAACGCCTTATGCCACCGCAGGAAGGTCGGCGCGCACCACGCCGACGCCGGGCAGCTTCAGCCCCTGCGACAGGCCGCATTCCACCATCCGCCAGGCATCGCGGCGCGCGAACAGCGCACGCAGCAGCCGGTTGGTCATCGCATGACCCGCGCGAATGCCCGTATAACGGCCAAGGATCGGCCCGCCCGCCAGCGAAAGGTCGCCCAGCGCGTCCAGCATCTTGTGGCGCACCGGCTCGTCCCGGTGACGCAGACCGCCGGGGGTCAGCACGCGGTCGCCGTCGAAGACCACCGCATTTTCCACAGTGCCGCCCAGCGCCAGACCGTTCGCGCGCATCGCGTCAACATCCGACTGGCGGCAGAAGGTGCGGCTGTCGCTCAGCTCGCGCACGAAGGCGCCGTTGGACATGTTCAGGCATTTTTCCTGACGCCCGATGGCCCCTTCGGCAAAGTCGATTCGGAAATCGATCTCCAGCATCTCGGACGGCTCCAGCCGCGCGATCGCCTCTCCGTCCCGCACTTCGACCGTTTCAAGAACGCGGATGGCGCGCACCGGGGCCGCTTGCTGGCGCTGCCCCACCGCGACGAAGCGCGCAACGAAAGGTGCGGCGGATCCGTCGAGGATCGGAACCTCGGGGCCGTCGATCTCGACCAACGCGTTGTGGATGCCGCATCCGGCCAGCGCGGCCATGATGTGTTCCACCGTCGATACCGTCACGCCCGACGGGTTTGCCAGCAGCGTGCAAAGTTTGGACGGGACGACCGCGTCCCAGCGGGCGGGGATCATCACGTCGCCCGAAGTCAGATCGGTGCGGCGGAACCAGATGCCGTAATCGGCCGAAGCGGGACGCACGATCATACGCACGGGCTGCCCGGAATGGAGACCCAGTCCGGTAAAGCTGACAGCGGATTTCAGAGTGCTTTGCACTTGTATCGACCTTGAATTCGTTTCCTGCGCCGCAGTCGGATGGGCGCAAGGATTAATTAGGAAAGGGTGGGAAACATCTCAATTCACTCTTTATGTCGCCATGTGACAGAGGTGACACATTCCTACAACCCATTGGACGCAAATAAAAAGCCCGGCACGAGGCCGGGCTTTTCAAAGATCGGGGAATTCCGCTCAGTTTGCCTGGCGGCGAAGGAAGGCAGGGATCTCGATCCGTTCCTGATCCGGGTTCTGATCCTGTTCGTCGTCATAGGCCGAGGTTTGGGGCTGTTGCTGCGAACGCATCGGCTGCGGACGTTCGGGCGCGGGTTCGGCATGGCCAGCCATTCGGTTGATCAGCGAACCGATGCCGAAGCGCGGCTTTTCCGCCTGGGGCTGCGGGCGCTGCTGCGCCGGGGCCTGTGCGGGCGACGGGCGCGGCGGGGCCTTGCTGACGGCGGCGGCCAGACGAGCCATCGCCTCGGGCGACGGGGTGCCGGGCTGGCGCGGACGCGGGGCGACGAAGGCGCCGGCGTCCTGGTTCATCGGTGCGCTTGGGCGGGCCTGCATCGTCGGGCGCGGCGCGGGGGCCGGCTGCGCTGCGGGCTGCGGACGATAGGCGGGCGGCGGGATGTCCGACGCTTCCTCCTCGAACGCTTCGCGCTGCGGCTCGAAGCTGGGTTGCGGTGCGGGCTGCGGGCGCGGCGCGACGGGCGCAGCGGCAACCGGGCGCGGCTCCGGCGCGGGGGCCGGGGTCGGCAGCGGGGCCGACATCGGACGGCGCTGAACCGGTGCCTCCACCGCGGATTTCGACGCATCGATCCCGGTGGCGACGACCGACACGCGGATCCGCCCTTCCATCGTGGTGTCCAGCGTCGATCCGACGATGATGTTCGCGTCCGGATCGACCTTGTCGCGGATGATGTTCGCGGCCTCGTCCAGTTCGAACAGGGTCAGATCGTAGCCGCCGGTGATGTTGATCAGAACACCCTTGGCGCCGTTCAGGCTGATCTCGTCCAGCAGCGGGTTGGCGATGGCTTTTTCCGCGGCTTGGACGGCGCGGTCTTCGCCCTCGGCCTCGCCCGTGCCCATCATGGCCTTGCCCATCTCGTCCATCACGGCGCGAACGTCGGCGAAGTCGAGGTTGATGAGGCCCGGACGCACCATCAGGTCGGTCACACCCTTGACGCCCTGATACAGCACGTCGTCGGCCATCGAGAACGCCTCGGTGAAGGTCGTGCGTTCGTTGGCCAGGCGGAACAGGTTCTGGTTCGGGATGATGATAAGCGTATCGACGACCTTCTGGAGGGCTTCGATCCCATCCTCGGCCTGTTTCATGCGCTTGTTGCCCTCGAACTGGAAGGGCTTGGTCACGACGCCGACGGTCAGCACACCCAGCTCGCGCGCTGCTTGCGCGATGATCGGGGCCGCGCCGGTGCCGGTGCCGCCGCCCATGCCGGCGGTGATGAAGCACATGTGGGCGCCGGCCAGGTGATCGACGATCTCCTCGATCGTCTCCTCGGCAGCGGCTGCGCCGACGGACGGGCGCGCGCCTGCGCCCAGACCTTCGGTGACCTTCAGGCCCATCTGGATCTTGGCGACGGCGTTGCTTTGCTGAAGCGCCTGCGCGTCGGTGTTCGCGACGACGAACTCCACACCCTCAAGCTGCTGCTCGATCATGTTGTTGACGGCATTGCCGCCAGCACCGCCGACACCGAAGACCGTGATCCGGGGCTTCAATTCCTCACGGTTCGCATTCATCAGATTTAGGGCCATCAGCTATCCGCCTGTGTTCGTGTCCGCGGCACCGTTCAAGGGCACCTTTTTCCCGCTTTGATTTCCGATTTTAGACGCAAGCGCGCCACAGGTCACGCGCAAAAGCGAAAGCGCCCACAAAATATGGTTGGACCGCCGATGATTTCGGCGGCATTTCGCTTGGCCTTACCGGATATGGTTGTCACCAGTTGTCCTTGAACCAGCGGAAGGCTTTCTTGAGCGATCGGGCCGGATAGCGTTCGGCGGGAATCTCGAAATCCCACCATTCGTCCTGCGGATGCGCGGCGAAAAGGCACAGCCCCACAGCCGAGGAAAATGCCGGCCCCGTCGTCTGTTTCGGCAGCCCCTGCACCCGCAGCGGACGGCCCAGACGCACGCGCTGGCCAAGGATGCGCGCAGCCAGACCGTCAAGGCCGGGGATCTGGCTTGCACCGCCCGTCAGCACGATCTGACGGCTGGGCAGATGGTCGAATCCCGCCGCATCCAGACGCGCGCGGGCCTCCTCCAGAATCTCCTCGACGCGTGGGCGCATGATGCCGATCAGCTCGGCCCGGCTGACAGTGCGGGTGTCCTTGTCCCAGTCGCCGGAATCGCCGCCGATCTGAATCATCTCGCGGTCATCCATGCCCGTTGCATGAACGCCGCCGAACTTGGTCTTGATCTTCTCGGCGGTCGCCAGCGGCACCTGAAGCCCCTTGGAGATGTCGGAGGTGACGTGATCCCCGCCCATCCGCACGGTGTCGGCATAGATCATGTGCTTCTTGATGAAGATCGACAGCCCCGTCGATCCGCCGCCCATGTCGATGCAGGCCGCGCCCAGCTCCTGCTCATCCTCGACCAGTGACGAGATGCCCGAGACGTAGGAGGAGGACGCGATCCCCGCCAGTTCCAGATCGCAGCGCTTGATGCAGTAAAGCAGGTTCTGGATGGTCGAGGCATCGACCGAGAGCATGTGCATGTCGCAGGCCAGGCGGTTGCCGATCTGCCCGCGCGGATCGCCCAGACCCGAGCGGTGGTCCAGCGCGAAGTTCACGGGCTGGGCGTGCATCACCTCGCGCCCGAATCCGATGTCCGGCACGTCGCAGGCCGACAGCACCCGCGCCACGTCCTGTTCGGTCACGACCGAATCCTGAAGCTCCCACGACCCGGCAAGACCATAGCTGCGCGGCTCTCCGCCCGAGAAGGTGGCGATGACGTGATCGACCCGCACGTTCGCTTCCTTCTGCGCGGCCTGCACCGCGGTGCGGATCGCGCGCTCGGTCTCGTTCATCACGCTGATTTCGCCGAAGCGGACCCCGCGCGAGCGGGTCAGCGCCGCGCCGATGATGCGGAACTGGCTTTGCCCGGCCATCGAGCCGATGCCCTCGTCCTCCAGCCGCTCCGGCCCGTCGAAGCGCAGCACGAGGCAGGCGATCTTGGACGTGCCCACGTCCAGAACCGCGACGACGCCGCGCTGGATCGCCGCGCGGCGCATGTTCCGCATCGCCCGCTGCGACTGGTAGAGGTCGGTCATAATGCGCTCCCGCTCAATTTCATCCCGCGTGCACGGCGAAGTTCTGCCTGCGCATATGGCGCAAGACGCAGCACGGGTCGGTCCTTCAGTCTCAGATCGATGGCGATCACGTCGCGGGCCAGCAGATCCTGCGCCTGATCCAGCGCGATGATCCGTTCCAGCGCGGCGACGGGGTTTTCCACCGGCAAAAGGATGCGCTGGTTGCGATCCAGAACGATGTCCCACCGCCGCTCGCCCATGCGGATCAGACCGCGCACGCGGGGCATGATCGGCTCGGCTGCGGCGATGATCGCCAGCGCCTCGGGGGCGGCGACATTCGCGCCCCGCCCTGCCACCAGAGGCAGATCGTTCCGGTCGGCCCGGTCATGCACCAGCGTCACGCGGTGGCCGGTCGCATCCAGCAGTTCGACATTCGCCGCCGACCGCCAGACCAGCGCGGGCACCCGCTCGGTCACCACGGCCTGAAGCACCCCGCCCGGCTGCACGCGCACATCGACGCGGGCGACTGCATCCAGCGTTTCGATCTTCTGGCGCACGGCCTCCAGATCAATGCTGAACGAACTTTGCGGTAAAGGCAGCGCAAGATACCGCTTGATCGTTTCGGTCAGTTGCGGCGAGGCGCCCTTCACGTCCAGCGTGCCGACCATGAATTCCGGGCGCTGCTCCAGCTTTTCGCGCATCGCCGCGAAGCCGCCGGTCAGCGCGTTGCGCCGATCCTCGGACGACAGGTAAAGCCCGACCGCCATCGTCATCAAGAAGACCGGCAGACCAACGCGGATCAGCTTGCGATAGATCGGCGTCAGCAGCAGACGTTGCAGCCGGTATTGCGCGCGCGTCGGCGCGGGATCGCGGCGCGGCGCTACCTGTCGCATGACGCATCCCTTATGATCCAATCGCACAGGTCGGGAAAGGCGATGCCGCAATGGCCCGCCTGCTCCGGCGAAAGCGAAGTCGGCGTCATGCCAGGCTGGGTGTTCACCTCCAGCAGGATGATCCCGTCCGCCCCCCGCGCCTCGTCCCAGCGGAAATCGCTGCGACTGACGCCCCGGCAGCCCAGCGCGGCATGGGCGCGGATCGCATAATCCATCAGGGTCCGCGTGATGACTTGCGGAAGATCGGCAGGCACGACATGGCGCGACCCGCCCGGGCGGTATTTCGCGTCGTAATCATACCAGCCCTCGGTCACGATATCGGTGACGCACAGCGCACGGTCGCCCATCACCGTCACGGTCAGCTCCCGCCCCGGCGCATAGGTTTCGACCAGCACCGTCGCGGGCATCTGCGCCGACAGCTTCGGCGGCGCATTCGCAGCCTCGTGCACGATATAGACGCCGACAGACGAGCCTTCGTTGTTCGGCTTGACCACATAGGGGGGCGGCAGGACGTGCCCCGCCTCGACCGCCTCCCGCGCAGCGATCACGCTTTGCGCGACCGGCAAGCCAGCGGCGGCGAAAGCATCCTTCGCCCGCGCCTTGTCCATCGCCAACGCCGAGGCCAGAACCCCGGAATGGGTATAGGGAATCCGCAGCCATTCAAGGATGCCCTGAACGCAGCCATCCTCGCCCCACCGGCCATGCAGGGCGTTGAAACAGGCATCGGGTGCAATCTCGGCCAGACGGAATGCAAGATCGGGGCCGGCATCGACCTCGACCACATCATATCCTGCCATCCGCAGGGCTGCCGCGCATTCGCGCCCACTGGACAGCGAAACCTCGCGCTCTGCCGAGGGGCCGCCCATCAGAACTGCAACCTTGCGGAACGTCCTGCCAGACAATCCCGCCATCTACTGCCTCAAAGCGCCCGTTTTCCCGGGTCACATTTTGTTATTTCTCAGCAGGTTCTCCGACCCGCATGATTTCCCATTCTAGCCTTATTCCCGCCGTCTCGAAAACCCTCTTTCTGACGGCCTCGCCCAGATTTTCCAGGTCGGCGGCGGTCGCACCCCCGGCATTGATCATAAAATTCGAATGTTTCTCGCTCATCTGCGCACCGCCAAGGGTCGCGCCGCGCATTCCGGCATCGTCGATGACCTTCCACGCCTTCATCTCGTGCGTGTCGTCGTCGCGGCCCGTCGAGGACCGCCCGATGGGATTGCGGAAGGTCGACCCGGCGCTGCGATCCTTGACCGGCTGCGTCGCGTCGCGCTTGGCCAGTTGCGCCTCCATCCGTAGGGCAAGGTCCTGCGGAACGCCGCCCTCGGCGCGGAACACCGCCTCGGTGATGATCGCCCCCTCGGGCAGGTCGGAATGGCGATAGGAAAGGTTCAGATCTGCCGCCGGGATCACCTGCACCCCGCGCCGCGTAACGACCCGCACCTCCTCCAGATGATCGGCGACATAGCTGCCATAGCAGCCCGCATTCATCCGCACCGCGCCGCCGATGCTGCCCGGAATCGTCCGCAGAAAGGTCAGATCGCGCCCCGCCTCCGCCGCCTTGCGCGCCACATGCGCGTCCAGCGCCGCCGCCCCGGCGATCACGCGATCACCGTCCACGCGGATGCTGTTGAAACCGCGCCCCAGACGAACCACCACGGCGCGGATGCCGCCATCGCGCACGATCAGGTTCGACCCGACGCCCATCGGAAACACCGGCACCGACGGGTCCAGAGCGGCCAGGAACCCAGCCAGATCATCCTCGTCCGCGGGCTGGAAGAACCAATCCGCGGGCCCACCCACGCGCAGCCATGTCAGATCGGCCAGCGCCCGGTCTTGGCTCAGGGTGCCGCGCACCGGGGGCAGCGTCATGGCATCACCCCGCGCCCGCGCCGCAGCACCGTGCGCAGCGGCAGAACGCCGACCGCCAGCGCCAAAAGCCCCCAATACGGCCCATGATGCAACGTGACCAGCCCAAGGATCGGGATGCCTGCCGCCGCCAGTGCCCAGCCCGCCGCCGTATGGCCGCGCCGCCGCAGAACCAGCAGCGCCGCTGCCAGCCAGCCGAGGCCGAGGATCAGCCCCGCGCTCATCCCAGCCGCCCCGGAAGCGCGTTCGCCCAAGCCGAGATCGTGCCCGCACCAAGGCAGACCACCATGTCGCCCGGACGCGCCTGTTCGCGCACCAGCCGCTCCAGATCCTCCTCGGACAGGATGGCGCGGGCGTGGCGGTGACCGTGGGCGATCAGCCCCGCCACCAGATCGTCGCGCCCCGCGCCGGGAATCGGCTCCTCGCCCGCCGCATAGATGTCGGAAATGGCAACCACGTCCGCCTCGTTGAAGCAGGTGCAGAAATCCTCGAACAGGCTGGCAAGGCGGGTGAAGCGGTGCGGCTGATGGACGGCGATGACGCGTCCCTTGGTCGCCTGACGCGCGGCCTTCAGCACCGCCGCGATCTCCACCGGGTGGTGGCCGTAATCGTCGATGATGGTGACGCCGCCCAGAACCTCGCCCACCTTGGTGAAGCGGCGGTTGACGCCGCCGAACGCCGCCAGCGCCTCGCGGATCTGGGCGCGTTTCATGCCAAGATGCCGCGCCACCGCCACCGCCGCCAGCGCGTTCGACACGTTGTGATCGCCAGGCATCGGCAGGGTGCAACCCTCGATCACCGTGCCTTCGGCCTGAAGCGCCACGTCGAAATGCGCGATGCCGTTTTCATAGCGCAGGTTCACGGCCCGCACATCTGCCTGCGCGTTGAAGCCGAAGGTCGCGATGCGGCGGTCGGTCACGCGGCCGACCAGCGCCTGAACCTCGGCATGGTCGGTGCAGCAGACGGCGAGGCCATAGAAGGGGATGTTGGTGACGAAATCCTGGAACCCCTTGCGCAGCGCATCGAAGCTGCCCCAGTGCTCCATATGCTCGGGGTCGATGTTGGTCACGATGGCGATGGTCGCGGGCAGACGGTTGAAGCTGCCGTCGCTCTCGTCCGCCTCGACCACCATCCACTCCCCCGCCCCGGCCCGCGCGTTCGAGCCGTAGGCGTGGATCACCCCGCCGTTGATGACGGTCGGATCGAAGCCGCCCTTGTCCAGCAGCGTCGCGACCATCGTGGTCGTCGTCGTCTTGCCATGCGTTCCGGCAACCGCGATGTTCGACCGCAGGCGCATCAGCTCTGCCAGCATCTCGGCCCGCCGCACGACGGGAAGCTGGCGGCGGCGCGCCTCCTCCAGTTCCGGGTTGCCCTTTTTGATCGCGCTGGAGATGACGACCACCGCCGCCTCGCCGATATTCTCGGCCCGCTGCCCCTCGAAGAAGGTCGCGCCAAGGCCGACCAGCCGTTCGGTGATCTTCGACGCCTTGGCGTCCGATCCCTGCACGCTGTAACCCAGAGTCATCAGCACCTCGGCAATGCCGGACATGCCGATGCCGCCGATGCCGACGAAATGGATCGGGCCGAGTTCCCCCGGCAGTTTGGTTGCGGCGTTCATGTCTTCCTCAATTCTTCGACCACGGCGACCAGACGGTCGGTGGCATCTGGCCGGCCAAGGGCCAGCGCATTGCGTGCCATCTGCGTGGCGGCGTCCGGCTGCGTCAGGATGGCGGTGATCTGACGGGTCAGGGCGGCAACGTCAAGCTGGCCCTCTGGGATCATGACGGCACCGCCACCTTCGACCAGCCCGCGCGCATTGGCCGTCTGGTGATCGCCGGCGGCTGCGGCAAAGGGGATCAGAATCGACGGACGTCCGATGATCGAAATGTCGGCAACCGAAGACGCGCCCGACCGCGAGATGACGAGCTGCGCCTCCGCCAGTCGCGCGGGCACGTCGGCAAAGAAGGGCTGCACCTTGGCCACGATCCCCGCATTGGCATAGGCTTCGGTCACGCGCGCGCCGTCTTCGGCCCGCGCCTGATGCGCGACACGGACGTTCCGGCGCAGACCCTCCGGCAGTGCCGCAATGGCCGCGGGCACCACATCCGACAGGATGCGCGCACCCTGCGATCCGCCGATCACCAGCACGTTCATCGGATGATCCCCCGGCGGGATATACGGCGCCCCCGCCCGTTCCAGCACCGAGGCGCGGACCGGGTTGCCGGTATGCAGCGCCCCGTCCAGCGGCACGCCGCAGGCGACGACATCGACACGCGGGGAGAAGATCCTGTTCACCTTGCCCAGCACGCCGTTCTGTTCATGGATCGCGCGCGGCAGCCGAAGGATCGTCGCCGCCGCCAGCGCCGGGATCGACGGATAGCCGCCGAAGCCCACCACCACCGCAGGCCGGTCACGCATCATCGCCGCGATGGCCGAAGCCACACCCCCGCCGATCCGCAGCGGCACCAGCGCCTTCGCGGCCAATCCGCCACGGGCAAAGGTGGCCGAAGCCACCTCCTCTATCTTCACGGCATCCGGGAACCCCCCGGCGTATCGCGCGCCCCGCGCATCGGTCGACAGCTTCACCCGCCAGCCGCGCGCCACCATCGCCTCGGCCAAGGCCTGTGCGGGGAACATGTGGCCCCCGGTCCCACCGGCGGCGATCAGCAGCAAGGGCGCCATCAGCGGCCCCGCTTGAACAGGATGTCCCCGATCTGGCCTTGCGGCCTTGTGCGGGTCAGCGCCAGAAGCATCCCGACCGTGATCCCCGCCGCGATGACCGACGATCCGCCATAGCTGACGAAGGGCAGCGTCATCCCCTTGGCGGGCAGCAGCCGCACCGCGACGCCCATGTTGATCATGGCCTGAACGCCGAAGATGCAGGCCAGCCCCGTCCCGGCCAGCCGGATGAAGGGATCACGTTCCCGCATCAGGCGGAACAGGCTGCGCACCACCACCACGCCGTAAAGCGCGATGATGCACAGCACGAGGATCAGCCCGTATTCTTCCGCCGCCACCGCGATGATGAAGTCGGTATGCGCGTCCGGCAGCGACCATTTCACCTGCCCCTCGCCCACGCCGACGCCGAAGAACCCGCCCTCCATGATGGCGTTGGTGGCGTATCCAAGCTGCGTCCGGGGATCGAGGTCGGGGTTCAGAAACCCGTCGATCCGCCGCGCAAAGTGTTCCGAGGATTCATAGAACAGCGTGCCCGCGAAGACGACGCAGCCCATGAAGCCGCCGATCAGCACCATCGGCGCACCTGCGACGAAATAGATCACGCTCCACCCGAACAGGATCAGCGCGGCCTGTCCGAAGTCGGGCTGCATCGACAGGAAGGCCACGATCACCATCGTCACGGCGAATGAGATGCGCTTGCCGGGCGGTCCGTTCAGCTCTTGACTTGCCGCCATCAGCCAGCCGGTCAGGATGATGAAGCCGGGCTTCAGAAACTCCGACGGCTGAAAGGACGCAAAGCCCAGCGAGAACCAGCGCACCGCGCCCTTGCCGAAGTCGGTCCCTGCAAAGGGCAGCACGGCCAGCGCGGCGAAGGCGGCAAGAAAGCCCAGAACGCCCAGACGCCGCACCCCGTTCGGGGTCAGCATCGAACAGCCGACCATTGCAAGCATCGCCATGACGCCGAAGAACGCCTGCCGCTGGACGTAATAGAACGGGTCCAACCCGTTGCGCGTCGCCAGCGGAACCGAGGCCGCCAGCCCCAGCAGCAGGCCAATCCCGAACAGCACGAGGATCGAGGTCATCGACCATTTGTCGATCGTGCGCCACCAGCGGGGCAGAACCGGATCGGACGCGCGAACGGGAATCGCGCCATGGACCATTTCAGTCATGGGAATATGCCTGTGTGCTGCTCATGCCCGGTTATCCGGGTCTGGCGCAAAGCCTAGCGCAAGCCCCCCCATCTGACCAGCGCAAATGCTTGTTTCGGCATCACCCTGCCAGAATCGCGGCGACATTTGCGGCGAAATCTTCGCCTCGTTTTTCGAAGTTGGGATACTGGTCGAAACTGGCGGCGGCGGGGGCCAGAAGCACGACATCGCCCGGCTCGGCCTCGGCGGCTGCGCGGGCGACGGCTTGCTCCATCGTCTCGCATATCTCATGTGCCGTTTGGCCCACCTGAAGCGCGAAATCGCGGGCGGAATGGCCGATGAAATAGGCCTTCACGACCGAACCCAGATGCGGGGCCAGCGCGGCGATGCCGCCATCCTTGCCAAGCCCCCCCGCGATCCAACGGATACGGGGAAATGCCTGAAGCGCCTTGGCCGCGCTGTCCACGTTCGTCGCCTTGGAATCGTTCACGAACCGCACCCCGCCGCGCTCGCCCACCAGCTGGCTGCGATGCGGAAGACCGCCGAACGAGGCCAGCGCCCCCTCGATCTGCTTCGGCGACAGGCCCAACGTGCGGCAGGCGGCATAGGCCGCGCAGGCGTTCTGGTGGTTATGCGCCCCCGGCAGCCCCGCGATCTGGCGCAGGTCGATCGACGCCACCTGCTTGCCGCGCCGCCATTCCGACAGGAACCCCTTGCGTGCAAAGACCGCCCAGCCGAACCCCTCCAGCTTCTGCCCGGACGAGATGCGGATCACCCGATCATCCGCCGCGCCCATGCCAAGCTGGTTCGCCAGATAGCGCCCCTCGCCCTCGTCCACCCCGATCACCGCCCGGTCGGGGCCGCCTTCGGTGAACAGCCGCCGCTTGGCCGCGAAATAGCCGCCCATGCCGCCATGCCGGTCCAGATGGTCGGGCGAAAGGTTTGTGAACACCGCCACATCCGGCGTCAGCGCCCGCGCAAGGTCGGTCTGATAGCTGGACAGCTCCAGCACCACCACCTCGCCATCCTGCGCGGGATCGATGTCCAGAACGCCGCGGCCGATGTTTCCCGCCATCTGCACCGGACGGCCCGCATCCTCGATGATGTGATGGATCAGCGCGGTCGTCGTCGATTTGCCGTTCGAACCGGTCACGCAGATCACACGCGGCATCTGGTCGAACGCATCCCAGTCCTTCGTCGCAAAGGACCGGAAGAACAGGCCGATGTCGTTGTCGACCGGAACGCCCAGTTCCATCGCCCGCGCAATCACCGGATTCGGCTGGGGATAGAGATGCGGGATGCCCGGGCTGACGACCAGAAGCGCGACATCCTCGAAAGCGTTCTGGCGCGTCAGGTCGTGCAGCACGAAGCCTGCGGCCTCGGCCTTGTCGCGCGCCTCGGGGCTGTCGTCCCAGACGAGCGGCTCTGCCCCGCCCTCGCGCAGCGCGGCGGCGGTGGCCAGCCCCGACCGCCCCAGACCCAGCACCGCGACGCGGCGCCCTTCATACCCCTGAACCGGAATCATTGCCCGTCCCCCGATCTTCTTTGCGCGGAAGATGCGACGCCGCCCCGCGCGGTGCAAGGCGAACACGCCCGAGTCACCACCGCGTGCGCCGCTGCGATCCCGCGCGATGACGCTGCACAATAGTTCATCGCCACCGACACCCTTACTCCACCCACCGTTGCAGGATTCTCCCATCGGATGCGAACCCAAAAACCGCTCGCGTCACGCGATAGCGATCTTGCTGCGGATGCGTGATTATCTTTGGCCGCCCGTTAATACCGCACTAACCATTGTCTCGTCCCCGCTATCGCGCCTGCATTATCGGTTGGGACGCCAGCGCGTCGCGACCGGGGATTGTTTTTTTAGTAGGAGGTACCACCCATGTCCATGATGAAGGCAATCGTTGCCGCCGGCGCATTCGCGCTTGCCCCCCTTGCAGCTTCGGCCATCACCCTTGAACCCGACAGCTATGGCGTCGAAACCTTCACCCTTGGCGCCAATGCCACGAAGACGCTGGAATTCACCCCGACGGCTCCGCTTTCGGTCGAATTCGTGATCGCCGCTACCGGCAAGACCGCTGGCGATCTGGGCACCGTGAAGTTCGGCACGACCTATTCGGCCGAGAAAGATCTGTGGACCTGGTCCACGCCGAAGCTGGCATACGGCGCAGGCGAGATCGACTTCGCTTCGGTCGAAGACATGTTCTCGTTCTTCGTCACCACCGGCGAGACCAAGAACCCGATCGGCTTCACCGTCAGCTGGACGACCGAGTCGCCCGCTCCGGTTCCGCTGCCGGCTGCCGGTCTGCTGCTGGGCGCTGCCCTGCTGGGCATGGGCGGCGTTGCCGCGAAACGCCGCCGCAAGGCTGCCGAGGTCTGATCCCCCCGGAACGAACGAAAACCCCCGGCAGTGCCGGGGGTTTTTGCTTATCTGACCTTCAGCGTCGCCAGACCGATCAGCGCGAGGATCAATGAGATGATCCAGAAGCGGATCACGATCTGCGGCTCGGCCCAGCCCTTCTTTTCGAAATGGTGGTGGATCGGGGCCATCAGGAAGACACGCTTGCCGGTGCGCTTGAAATACAGCACCTGGATGATGACCGACAGCGCCTCGACCACGAACAGCCCGCCGACGATGGCCAGCACGATCTCGTGCTTGGTGCAGACGGCGATGGCGCCCAGCGCGCCGCCCAACGCCAGCGATCCGGTATCGCCCATGAACACCGCTGCCGGGGGCGCGTTATACCACAGGAACCCCAGACCCCCGCCCACCAGCGCGGCGACGAGGATCAGCAGCTCCCCCGTGCCCGGCACGTAATGGATGCCGAGGTAGTTGGTGAAGTCCACCCGCCCCACGGCATAAGCGATGGCGCCCAGCGTCGCGGCGGCGATCATTACCGGCATGATCGCCAGCCCGTCCAGCCCGTCGGTCAGGTTCACGGCATTGGCCGCACCCACGATGGTCAGCATCCCGAAGGGCAGGAAGAACCAGCCAAGGTTCACCAGCGCATCCTTGAAGAACGGCAGCGCCAGCTGGTGCGTCAGCGCGTCTGGGTGCATGGCCGACGCCGCGCCCGTCGCGACCAGCGCCGTCACCAGCCCCAGCCCCATCCGCACCCGGCCCGACACGCCCGCAGTGGTCTGCTTCGTCACCTTGGCGTAATCGTCCGCGAACCCGATCAGCCCGAAGGCCAGCGTGACCAGCAGCACGATCCAGACATAGGGGTTCGACAGCTGCGCCCACATCAGGGTCGAGAACAGCATCGAGGTCAGGATCAGAAGCCCCCCCATCGTCGGCGTGCCGGCCTTGGCGAAATGGGTCTGCGGGCCGTCGGTGCGGATTGGCTGGCCCTTCTTCTGCTTCAGGCGAAGGAAGTTGATGAGCGGGCGTCCGAAGATGAACCCGAAGATCAGCGCGGTGAAGAACGCAGCCCCCGCCCGGACCGTGATGTAGCGCAGCAGGTTGAACGCGTCGCCGCCGTCCGAAAAATGCGAGAGCAACTGAAACATTCACACCGTCCCCTGATTGAAGCCGCCCGCTTTACCAAGTCTGCGCAGCGCGTCAACCACGAGGCTGACCTTGATTCCCTTGGACCCCTTGACCAGCACGATGTCGCCTGCGTCGGCCAGCGTGCGGGCGCGGTCCGCCAGTTCCTGTGCTGTCTCCACCCAATCGCCGCGCTGGCGGCGCGGCAGCGCCTCGTGCAATGCGCGCATCCGGGGGCCGACGCAATGGATCACGTCGAAGGCCGCGATGGCGGGGTGGCTGGCGATGGCGAGGTGAAGCGCATGTTCCTGCGGCCCGAGTTCCAGCATATCGCCCAGCACCGCAATGCGGCGGCCCGCGCCGACGCGGCCCATCCCGTCCACCGGCTTCATGCAGGCTACGAGATCAAGGCTGGCGGCAACCGAGGCCGGGTTGGCATTGAACGCATCGTCGATCAAGTCGAAGGACACATCCTCGACCGGGTCCAGCATGATCTTCTCCCGCGTTCCGCGTCCCGCGGGCGGAGTCCAGCGGCCCAGATCGGCGGCGGAAATCGCAGGGTCCAGCTCCAGCGCCTCGGCCACGGCCAGCGCGCCAAGGGCGTTCATCGCGAAATGGCGGCCCGGCGTCAGCACCTTGTAAAGCAGCCGCTTGCCCGACCGCAGCGCGCGGACCACGGTGGCGTCGGGGGTCGGCTGGATATCCTCGATCCGGTAATCGGCACTCGGCGCGGTGCCGAAGGTCAGCACATGGCGCGCACCGGCCTTTTCCAGCAGGATCGGCGTCACCTCCAGATCGGCGGGCAGCACGGCGACGCCGCCGGGCCGCAGACCGTCGAGGATGCTGGCCTTCTCATGCGCGATGCCCTCGATATTCTCGAACGCCTCCAGATGCGCCGGGGCGACGGTGGTGATCATCGCCACGTCCGGCGCGGCCAGTTTGGCCAGCGGCGCGATTTCGCCCGGATGGTTCATCCCGATCTCGATCACGGCGAAGTCGGTGTCGGCGGGCATCCGCGCCAAGGTCAGCGGCACGCCCCAGTGGTTGTTGTAGCTGGCCTCGGCAGCATGAACGCGGCCCTGCCCGCCCAGCGTGGCGCGCAGCATCTCCTTGGTCGAGGTCTTGCCCACCGATCCGGTGATCGCCACCACCTTGGCCCGCGTCCGCGCACGCGCGGCGGCACCCAAAGCCTCCAGCGCCTTCAGCACGTCCGGCACCAGCAGCAGCGCGCCTTCGGGCACGCCTTCGACCTTGCGCGAGACCAGCGCGGCAGCCGCGCCCTTTTCCAGCGCCTGCACCACGAAATCATGCCCGTCGCGCTCCGCCGTCAGCGCGACGAACAGATCGCCCGGCCGCAGAGTGCGCGTGTCGATGGACACGCCCGTCGCGTCCCAAGCGCCGGTGACGCCCCCCGTAGCGGCGGCAGCCTCGGCCGAGGTCCAGAGCGGCGTATCCGTCATCGTATCATCCCATCCAAAGCCGCCACCGCGACCGAGGCCTGTTCCACATCGTCGAAGGGAAAGACATCGCCCTTGATGACCTGCCCGCTTTCATGCCCCTTGCCCGCGATCAGCAGCGCATCCCCGGCGTGAAGCGCATCGACCCCGCGCAAGATCGCCTCGGCCCGGTCGCCCACCTCGTTCGCGTCCGGGCAGGATGCCATGATCGCCGCGCGGATGCTGGCTGGGTCTTCCGACCGCGGGTTGTCGTCGGTCACATACAGCACATCGGCATTCGCCGCCGCCGCAGCCCCCATCAGCGGACGTTTGCCCGTATCCCGGTCGCCGCCCGCGCCGAACACGATCACGATGCGGCCCATCACATGCGGGCGCAGCGCCTTCAGCGCCGTTTCTATGGCATCGGGCGTATGGGCGTAATCGACATAGACCGCCGCCCCGTTCCGCCGCGTCGCCGCAAGCTGCATCCGCCCGCGCACGCCCGACAGGTCCGGCAGCACGTCGAACACATCGCGCGCATTCGCGCCGCAGCCGATGGCCAGCCCCGCCGCCAGCGCGACGTTTTCTGCCTGGAAACCGCCGATCAAGTTCAGACGCACCTGATGCGCGATGCCCTTCCATTCCAACCTCAGGTCCTGCCCCGTCGCATCGAACCGCTGGCCGACGATGCGCAGATCGCCCGCGCGTCCGACGCCCATCGTCGCGATCCCGCGTTCCGCCGTCAGCCGGGCGATGTCCGCCCCGCGCGGGTCGTTCATGTTGACGACGGCCACGCCGTCCTCGGGCAGAAGCCGGGTGAACAGGCCCGCTTTGGCGTCGAAATAGGCGTCGAACGTGCCGTGATAATCCAGATGGTCCTGCGTGAAATTGGTGAAGCCCGCTGCCTTGAGATGCACGCCGTCCAGACGGCGCTGGTCAAGCCCGTGGCTGGAGGCCTCCATCGCGGCATGGGTCACGCCCGCCTCGGTCGCCGCTGCCAGCAGACGGTGCAGCGTGATCGGCTCGGGCGTCGTGTGGGGGGAAGGCGCGGTCCATGCGCCCTCGACCCCCGTGGTGCCGATATTGATCGCGGCATGGCCCAGAAGCTGCCAGATCTGGCGCAGGAATGTCGAAACCGAAGTCTTGCCGTTCGTGCCGGTGACCGCCGCCATCACGCGGGGCTGCGCGCCGAACCACAGCGCCGCCGCCCCGGCCAGCGCGGCGCGCGGGTCTTCGGACACGACCAGGGGCACGTCCTTGGGCACATGCACCGCCCCCGCCGCATCGGTCAGGATCGCGCCCGCCCCCATCCGCAGGGCATAGGGGATGAATTCCGCGCCATGGGCCGTCGATCCGGGCAGCGCGGCGAACAGGTATCCGTCCTTCACCTGCCGGCTGTCCACCGCCAGCCCGGTGACCGTCGCCTCTCGCCCGCCGCGGGCCGTCAGCCCAAGCGCCGCGAGTGTCCTTGTCCGTTCCATGCGGCCTCCATCAGTTCCTGACGGCCAGCAGATGATCCGGTTCCGGTTCGGGCGCAATGGGGCGCAGGCCCAGAAGCGGGGCGGTTCGGCGGATGATCTCCGCCGAGACGGGAACCGCCGTCCAGCCCGCCGTGCGGCGCGGGGTGGGCAGCGTCGTCTCCACCGGCTCGTCCAGCGTAACGATCAGCACATATTGCGGGTCCGATGCGGGAAAGACCGACGCGAAGGTGTTGACCACCTTGTCGGGGTAATAGCCACCCTGCGGGTTCGGCTTGTCGGCGGTGCCGGTCTTGCCCGCAACCTCGTAACCCGGAACCTCGGCCAGAGATGCGGTGCCCTTGGTCACGACCGAGCGCAGCATGTCCACCGAATGGCGGGCGGTTTCCTCGGACATGACGCGCGGGCCGTTCACCGGCACGTCGCGGCGCAGCAGCGTCGGTTCGACCTTTACCCCGCCATTGGCGATGGTGGCATAGGCGGCGGCAAGGTGCATCGGGCTGGCCGACATGCCGTGGCCATAGGACGTGGTGATCGTCACGATTTCCGGCCATTTCGTCGGCACCAGCGGGCGCGCGCCGGGCGCTTCGACCAGTTCCACCGGCGTCGGGTCGAACAGGCCCAGGGATCGCAGGAATGCCTGCTGCCGCAGCGCCCCGATCTGCAGCGCGATCCGGGCCGTGCCGACGTTCGACGAATGCTCGATCACCTCGGCCACGGTCTGCATGCCGTAGTTCTTGTTCTGGAATTCCTTGATGCGGAAACGCCCCCAGACCAGCGGCGTCTTGCCGTCGATGATCGTGTCTGGCGTCACAAGCCCCAGATCCATCGCCGCCGCAACGGTGAATATCTTGAACGTGGACCCCAGTTCATAGACGCCCTGCACCGCGCGGTTGAACAAAGGGCTGTCGCCCGGATCGCCCTTCAAAAGCGGCTGCGGGCGGTCGTTCGGGTCGAAATCGGGAAGCGAGGCCATCGACAGCACCTCGCCCGTCTTGATGTCCATCAGGACCGCCGCCGCACCCTTGGCATTCATCATCTGCATGCCCGTGCCCAGAACCTCGGTCACGGTGGATTGCAGCGTCATGTCGATGGACAAGGCCAGCGGCTCCGGGTGGCCCGGATCGCGCAGCCGGTCATCCAGCGCCTTTTCGATGCCGGCCATGCCGATCACCTCGGCCGAATGCACACCCTCGGCCCCGAAGGTGGACCCGCCGAGGATATGTGCCGCCAGATTGCCGTTGGGATAGAGACGCATCTCGCGCGGGCCGAACAGCAGGCCGGGATCGCCGATGTCATGCACGGCCTGCATCTGCTCCGGCGACAGCTTCCGCCGGATCCACATGAAGCTGCGCCCGTCGGTGAATCGGCGCTCCAGCGTCTCGGCATCCAGTTCGGGGAACAGCTTTTCCAGCTCTACCGCGACACGTTCGGGATCGATCATGTCCTTTGGATGTGCGTAAAGCGCATAGGTTCGCAGGTTGGTCGCAAGGATGCGCCCGTTGCGGTCCACGATGTCGGCGCGGTTGGCCGAAATCTCGGACCCGGCCAGCGCAGAACGCGGCTCCATCGGCTGGCCGGAGGCGAGCGTGCCCATCCGCGCCCCGATCACCGTGAAAGCGGTGAAGAACGCAAGGCCAAGGCACAGCAGCCGCGTTTCCGCCCGAGCGCGCGATTTGTCGCGCATGGCCTCGTGGCGCAGACGCAGGTTCTCTCGCTCGATGCTGTCCGGGTTCTCGCCCCGGCGGCGGGCTTCGAGGATGCGGGCAAGGGGGCGAAGCGGCGTGCGGATCATGGAATCAACTCGTCCTGCGCGGCGTTGGGGTCGATCATCATGCCGAACAGCGGGTCCGGCGGGTAGGTCACCTGTTCGGGCGTGCCGAACTGTTCCGGCGTCATGGGCAGCAGCCCCAGCCGGTCGAAATTGGTGTTCACGAGTTCGCGCAGCCGGTCGGGGCGGTTCAGATAGGCCCATTCCGCCCGCTGGATCGCCAGCGATTCCCGAAGGCCGCCGATCTGGCGGTTCAGGGCCGACACATCCTTCAGAAGCTGCTGCGTGGCGTAATTCTCGCGGTAGGCCCAAAAGGCCAGCGCCATCACGGCGAGGAAGCTGGTGACGTAGAGGACCGCGCGCATCTATTTCCTCCGCACGGGAAGCTGCGGGACGGCCATCGCCGCCGCATCAACGGAGCCCGCGGGCGCATTGGTGCGGACCGCGACGCGCAGCTTGGCCGAACGGGCGCGGGGGTTGGCCTCCATCTCCTCGTCATCCGGGCCGATGGCGCGTTTGGTCGCAAGGGTGAACTGCGGCGGCTCGCGTTCGGCCACGGCGGGGGCATAGCGGTTGGCCTGCGCCTCCTGCCCGGCGCGGTTCTGGAAGAACCGTTTCACGATCCGGTCCTCCAGCGAATGGAAGGTAACGACGGCCAGCTTGCCGCCCGGCTGCAGGGCGCGCTCCGCAGCCGACAGCCCTTCGATCAGCTGGTCGAATTCGGCATTCACCGCGATGCGCAGCGCCTGAAAGCTGCGGGTGGCGGGATGGCTCTGCCCCGGTTTGGGACGCGGCAGGCATTTCGCGACGATCTCGGCCAGTTGCAGCGTCGTCGTGATCGGGGTCGTACGGGCGCGGACGATGGCCCCGGCGATGCGTCGCGAGGCGCGTTCTTCGCCGTAATGATAGAGGATGTTCGCCAGCTGCTCTTCCGGCGCGGTGTTCACCAGATCGGCGGCCGAGGGGCCGTCCTGGCTCATCCGCATGTCCAGCGGGCCGTCCTTCATGAAGGAAAAGCCGCGTTCGGCCAGATCCAACTGCATCGACGACACGCCAAGGTCCAGCACCACGCCGTCGAGCGGCACGTCGGCATGGCGGTCGAGTTCCGAAAACGTCCCCTGCACCAGATCGACGCGCCCGCCCCATTCCTGCTTCGACGCCATCTCCAGCGCCAGCGGGTCGCGGTCGATGCCGATCACGCGGTCGGCCCCGGCCTCCAGCAGCCCACGGGTATAGCCGCCTGCCCCGAAGGTGCCGTCCAGCCAGACGCCGCGCACGGGGGCGACGGCCTTCAGCAGCGGGCGCAGCAGGACGGGGATGTGGGGAGCGTCGGTCATGGTCACACCTGCGGCGGCAGCAGGGTCAGCATGTCGATGCCGCCCTCCAGCAACGCGGCCTCCTCGGCCTCCTTCGCGGCGAGGTCCGCCTCGAACGCGTCGCGTTTCCATATCTGGAAGGTGTTCAGCGTTCCGGCAAAGATCGATTCCACCGCGCCGATGTCGCCTTGCGCCAGTCCCAGCTTTTCCCGGACCTTGGGCGGCAGGACGATGCGGCCGTCCTCGTCCACCTCGATGGTGGTCGAAAGCGTGATGTAGTTGCGCTCCAGCAGACGCCTTTGCGGCGTGCCTGCGGGAAGTTGGAGGATGCGGGCCTCAAGCGCCGTCATCTCCTCGACCGTATAGCATTCGACGAATTGGCGGCGCGGATCGCCATAGACCATCACGATGCGGGGACGTTGCGCGCCGGGATCGCCAGCTTCCAGCACGCGGCGGAAAGTCACGGGGATCAGCACCCGCGCCTTTGCATCAACCCTCTGGTTGAATTCGCCTCTGAACGCCTCTGCCACCGTTCCGCTTCCCGACTGCCCGCCGCTCAGGGGTCCCTGAACGGAAAACGGCGGATCGAGCGGCTGCCACTGCTCGATCCGCCGGTCTGTCCCATCGCTGGGTGCGTCCTGCTGCGCAAAGCCATCTGGGGGATGTCTGCTCGCCTGCGCGCCGGATCTCTTGTGTGGACGAAAGCGGTTGCCTGTATGAAACCTAAAGGTTTTTTGCCGTTTCGGGGTCTTTGTCGCCCCTGTTCAACTGCCGCCCTCGTCGTCGTGAGGTAGGAATGACATGGGATTGGGTGGGACGCAAAGGAAAAAGTTGGGATGGCTTTGGAACATTCCGGGACCAAGCCGGTCTATCGGCAAGAATCCCCGGTCATGCGTGAAGCGTGGAAACAAGATGTGGTTGTATTTTCGTCGCCAAGTCGCAATTTATGGTGCTGTGGCAAGTTTCCCACTTTCGCCCAATTTCCTCAGGCCCGCGACGGGCAACTATCGCTAAAATTGTATGCACCCGGCGAAGCGCCCTGTCAGGTCGCGCTCCCGCTTTCGTGATTCGAGGGTGAGTCCGGGCTTTCCCAGACTTTCCCACCCGTCCCAGCCGATCCCGTGTCAGGCCATGCCGCCCTTGACCAGGCGGTCGGCCAGTCGGGCATAGGCCTCTGCGATCGGCCCCTCGCCCGCGGCGATGGGCGCACCCGAATCCCCCGCGATCCGCACCGACAGATCCAGCGGCAACTCGCCCAGGAACGGGATGCCATGCGCCTGCGCCTCGGCCGCGACGCCGCCATGGCCGAAGATATGCGCCTCGTGCCCGCAGTTGGGACAGACATAGGAGGACATGTTCTCGATCAGACCCAGCACCGGCGTCTTCAGGCGATTGAACATGTCCAGCGCCTTACGCGCATCCAGAAGCGCGACATCCTGCGGCGTGGACACCACGATGGCCCCGGTCAGATGCGTGCGCTGGCACAGCGTCATCGCCACGTCGCCCGTTCCCGGCGGCAGATCGACGATCAGCACGTCCAGCTCGCCCCAGGCCACCTGCCCCAACATCTGCTGCAAGGCGCCCATCAGCATCGGGCCGCGCCAGACGATGGCCTCCTCCTCCTTCACCATCAGCCCGATGGACATGATGGTCACGCCATGCGCCTGCAGCGGAATGATCGTCTTGCCATCGGGCGAGGCCGGACGCTTGGACACCCCCATCATGCGCGGCTGCGATGGCCCGTAGATATCGGCATCCAGCAGCCCCACGCGCCGACCCTGCCGCGCCAGCGCCACGGCAAGGTTCGAGGCGACGGTGGACTTGCCCACCCCGCCCTTGCCCGACCCCACGGCGATGATGCGGTCCACGCCCGACACCTTCTGTGGTCCCTGCTGAGGGGTCGGGTGCCCACCGATCTTCAGACTGGGCGCCTTCTTTGCCGGGCCATGCGCCGTCAGCACGACAGAAACGTCGGTGACGCCCGGCACCGCGCGCAAGGCCGCCTCGGCCGCCTTGACCACCGGCTCCATCGCCCGCGCCTCCTCGGCCGAAGACGTCTCGACCACGAAGCGGACCTGGCCCCCGTCTATCACCAGCGCCCGCACAAGGTCGCGCGATGTCAAAGTGCCACCGGGCACCGCGATCCCCGACAGGGCGGCAAGAACGGATTCGCGCGTCACGGACATGGCTGGCTCCCTTATTGTCTTGCGCTCAACTTGTGCAGAACTGCGCCGGACGCAAGGGGAGAGGGGCGAAGCGTTCCCATACTGCCCAAGTTTGCAGCAAGGCTGCTGCCCTGAGACCAACCGGCATAGACAGCCATGCGGATGCTGCATGGCGGAATTGACCAACCGCGGGATTGTGCAGGCGCAGCAAAACACGCATCTTGGCTTCAACAGAGCGGGACCGGATGGACGGACCGCGATACGGATGAAAGAGGCGCCCAGATGGCACAGGCAATTACTCGCGGCAACGAACTCCAGCTCGATGGCTTCGCAGCCATCGTGCGCTCGATCAAGGCCGCAATCGAACGCCGCCGGGTGTTCAACCAGACGGTTGCCGAGCTGAACCTGCTGACCGCACGCGAACTCAGCGACCTCGGGATCAGCCGCAGCACGATCCGCACCGTGGCACGCGAAGCGGCCTACGGCAACTGATTTCCCGCAAGGCCCCTCCTCCTCCCTGGGCCTTCGGAAAAAGCGACGATGTCCTCCTCCTCCCTGACGTCGTCGCACCCTATATGAGGCAAAAGCCTCGACCGATGTTTGGACGGCCCCTCCTCCTCCCTGGGCCGATCGGACCCGCGGCGACCCCCTCCTCCTCCCTGGGGTCGCCGCAACAGATAGAACGCTACGATGGCCCTCCTACTCCCTGGCCATCATAGTCCAGGCGACGCTCCCTCCTCCTCCCTGGAGCGTCGCCGAAAATACGGGAACCCCGGTTCCTGAACGACCTGCGGTTCCCTTCCTCCTCCCTGGGAACCGTCGATGCGGTGGCCCATCCTCCTCCCTGGGCCTGCCGCAACCCCCTTCGGTCTCCTACCTCCTCCCGGGGGACCGCGGACTGAAGCATCGCCCCTCCTCCTCCCTGGGCGGTGTTTCGCAGCAACGACGGCCCCTCCTCCTCCCTGGGCCGGACGTTCGGAACGGCGGCACCCCTCCTCCTCCCTGGGTGCCGCCGTTTTCCATTTCAGCGCCAATGCATGCAGCAAAACGCCCCATGGGGCGTTTTTCCGTTTGGCAGCATAAAAAAAGGCGCGCGCGGATCGCGGTCGAAGCGATGCCTAGAACGGAACGTCGTCCGCCGCGGCAGCAGATACGACGAAGCTGGCTACGATCTTCTTGGTCCCCGCCTTGTCGAAAGCCACGTCCAGCTTGTCGCCTTCGACATCTTGCACGGTGCCATAGCCGAACTTCTGGCTGAAAACCCGGTCGCCCTCGCTGAAGGGCGACACCGCCTTCAGGTCGATGACCACGCCCTTGCCTTCACGCGGCTGGTTCACCGAACGCGTCACCGCGCGTTCCTGCATCCGCCGCCAACCCGGCGAATTATAAACGTCCGCACTGGCGACCCGTTGCTCCATGGCGCCCGAAGCCGCACCGTAACCTCCGCCGTAAAGCCCCGGCGGGGTCAGCACATCCACATGCGCCTCGGGCAGTTCGTCGATGAACCGCGACGGCAGCGCCGATTGCCACTGGCCATAGACTCGCCGATTCGCCGCGAATGAAATGGTGCAAAGCTCCTCGGCGCGGGTGATGCCGACATAGGCCAGCCGCCGCTCCTCCTCCAAACCCTTCAGCCCGGATTCGTCCATCGACCGTTGCGAGGGGAACAGCCCGTCTTCCCATCCCGGCAGGAACACCGCCGGAAATTCCAGCCCCTTGGCCGCATGCAGTGTCATGATGCTGACCTTCTCGCCCGCATCGCCGCTCTCGTTCTCCATGATCAGCGCGACATGTTCGAGGAATCCTTGCAGGTTCTCGAACTGCTCCAGCGCTTTGATCAATTCCTTTAGGTTCTCCAGCCGACCCGGCGCTTCGGGCGTCTTGTCGTTCTGCCACATGGCGGTATAGCCGGATTCGTCCAGGATCGTTTCGGCCAGCCGCACATGGTCGTCGCCGGACAGCACCGCACCATGCCAGCGCCCGACCCCTTCGACGAATTGCCGAAGCTGACCCGCGCCCTTGCCGCCGATCCCGCCCTGCGCCAGAAGCGCCTGCGCGCCCTGCAACAGCCCCACGCCCGCATCCCGCGCGGCACGCTGGATCGACTGCTGCGCCTTATCGCCAAGGCCCCGCTTCGGCGTGTTCACCACCCGCTCGAACGCCAGGTCGTCATCGGGCGACACGGCCAGCCGAAAATAGGCCATCGCGTCCCGGATCTCGAGCCGCTCATAGAAACGCGGCCCGCCGATCACGCGGTAAGGCAGCCCGATGGTCAGAAAACGATCCTCGAACGCCCGCATCTGGTGCGAGGCACGGACCAGAATCGCCATCCGGTCCAATCCGATCGGATCCATCCCCCGCGCGCCCCGCGACAGCGATTCGATCTCGTCGCCGATCCAGCGCGCTTCTTCCTCGCCGTCCCAATGGCCGATCAGGCGCACCTTTTCGCCGCCCGATGCGTCTGTCCACAACGTCTTTCCCAGCCGTCCCGCATTGGTCGCAATCACGCCCGACGCGGCGGCAAGGATATGCTCGGTCGAGCGATAATTCTGCTCCAGCCGGATCACCTTTGCGCCCGGAAAGTCCTTCTCGAACCGCAGGATGTTGCCCACCTCGGCCCCGCGCCAGCCATAGATCGACTGATCGTCGTCGCCCACGCAGCAGATGTTCTTGCGCGCCTGCGCCAGCAGCCGCAGCCACAGATACTGCGCCGCGTTGGTGTCCTGATATTCGTCCACGAGGATATAGGGCAGCCAGCGTTGATACTGGTCCAGCACGTCCGGCCATGTCTGGAAGATCGTCAGCACATGCAGCAGCAGATCGCCGAAATCGACGGCGTTCAACTCCTTCAGACGGTCTTGATACTGCTCGTATATCTCAGTCCCGCGGTGGTTGAAGGCCGCCGCTTCGGATGACGGCACATGGCGCGGGGTCCATGCCCGGTTCTTCCAGCCGTCGATGATTCCCGCCATCATCCGCGCAGGCCAGCGTTTTTCGTCGATATTCGCAGCAACGATCAGCTGCTTTAAAAGCCGGATCTGGTCGTCCGTGTCCAAGATCGTGAAGTTCGACTTCAGCCCCACCAGTTCCGCGTGACGGCGCAGGATCTTCACGCTGATCGAATGGAAGGTTCCCATCCACGGCAGACCTTCGACGCTGCCAAGCATGCGGCCCACGCGGTCCTTCATCTCCCGCGCGGCTTTGTTGGTGAAGGTCACGGCCAGAATCTCGTTCGGGCGGGCCTTGCCGGTCTGCAGAAGATGCACGATTCGCGCCGTCAGCGCCTTGGTCTTGCCGGTTCCCGCCCCGGCCAGCATCAGCACCGGCCCATCGAGCGTTTCCACCGCAGCACGCTGAGCCGGATTCAGATCGTCCAGATAGGGTTGCGGCCGCGCGGCCATCGCACGCTGGCTGAGCGGAACTGCGGCCTCGAAGGCATCATCTTCATCGAAACGGTTCATTCCGCCAATCTAGTCGCCTTCGACAGCTTTGAAAAGCGTTCGCTTATTGTTCTGTCGCAATCACACAATGGCGATGTCGCGAAAAGATTTGCGCTGCAATGCGGCGTCGCTAATGTCAGAAATATGTCAGCCGACGAGGAGGCCACGATGACCGTTTTCCGAAAGATTCTTGTTGCGAACCGCGGTGAGATTGCGATCCGCGTTTTGCGTGCTGCGAACGAGTTGGGGAAGCGGACGGTTGCGGTTTATGCCGAGGAGGACAAGCTGAGCCTTCATCGGTTCAAGGCGGA
>JARWBI010000013.1 GCA_029846755.1 Falsirhodobacter flavus
ATGACCCCCTTCACATAACCTCAAGGTGGGTCAGTTCTCGGTGGAAAAACCGGGTCACGTCTCGGTGGAAATCAACATCATGCGCCCAAACGGACCGAAGAAACGACCTTGAAATAAAGGAGTTTTGAATATCGCCCATTAGCAGCTAAACCATTATAAATTGTGCTTAAATCTAAAAGACGCGGAACGCCTCATTGATCTCATGGGCACTATTCCCGTCGATACTAGAGAATGCAAGGTAGGCCGTGCTCGACTATATCGGGATGCCTTGCAACCTGAGAGGCAGGCAGGCCTAGGACGGATTTCTGTCTCCCACATCAACTTCACACGACAGGGGAAACTCGGAGCTGTTCGCAGAGCTTCTCCGCATCAGCCTACTAGGCAGCAGGGCAGGGCTGCAGGGGAAAAAGGACTCGGATCGTGACCTGCCCCCCGTGGGTCCCTCGTTCATAACGAGAGTCTGCCGGTTTGAGATTGGTAGTTGGCGGGTGGTGTCATGGCAAGCGCGGCGGGGGCGGTGTCCTCAAGTAGCTCAAGCGTCCGGCGCGCTTCGAGGGGCGTCAGGTTGCCGAGCGAGGAGTGCGGCCTGACGGCGTTGTAGTCGTAGCGCCAGAGGGCGATCTTGCGGCGCGCGTCGCCCAGGGTGTCGAAGATCTCCTCGTTCAGCAGCTCATCGCGCAGGCTGCCATTGAAGCTTTCGATGAACGCGTTCTGCTGGGGCTTGCCGGGATCGATGTAGTGCCAGGCGACGTTGTTCTGGTCTGCCCACTTCAGGATGGCGCGACTGGTGAAAGGCGTCAGGCGCGCCAGAGCGGTGCGGCTGTCCTTCGGATCAGAAATCGCGGACATTACCGCGATCACCGCTTCTGTTTTATTGGCCAACAGGGCAGGGCTCGGATGACGTAGCCGCCCACCGACGGCATCTGTTTGCAGAGGTGGTTTTTGGATGGTGAAGATGCGCTTTGGGCTTCAGGAAATGCCTCGTCGCGCAAAAGACGGCGACATCTTCACGCTCACTTTTCATGAAAGCTACACGCTATCAGTTCACTGAAGACTGGTGAGCGAACGCAGGATTAGCTGCGCCTCAAGCTTTGTCTCAGCAATAAAACTTTCCGCATATTTGACGTTCCGGCCCTCCCTCAGGTGGCACAGTACTAGGTCGCTTGGAATGTCGGGCACAAAAGGACGGATTACCAGCCGTTCCGCAACTCCGGCCACGAAAAGCGGATGCACGAGAGAGACACCAAGACCCGCAGCCACGAATTCACGCAGCGCCGGGTTGCCTGCGGTCTTAAGTACAGTGTTCTGGCGGATGCCGTGTTGTGCAAACATCGTCTGTACCTTCTGGCCGACATAGGAGTCAGGCTTGAACGATACGAAAGGCAGGTTATCCAGCATCTCGGGCTCGATCTGCTTGTGCCGGGCAAGGGGATGACCGACTGGCATGATGCAGACCAGCGAATGTTCTAGGATCGACTGGGTAGCGAGGGAGGGGTCATTCGCCCGCTCGCTCAGCAGGCCAACATCAATCTGACCCTGCCGGACCTTTTCCGCGACCCATTGTGAGGCCATTGGTGTGACTGAACACTGCACCGTCGGATGCACCGCTAGGAACCGCATCGTCGTGCTTTGAATGAACGTGTCGGCGAGGGCCGGGATAACGCCAATCGACAACTGCTCCTGGTTCTCGCGCCGTACCGTATCGATCACTGTCTCAACCTGCCGCACGCCCGTAAAGATACGCTCGACCTCTTCGTAGATGCGCAAGCCGATATCCGTGGGGATAAGTTTACCCTTTTTCCGGTCAAAAAGCGTCAAGCCGGTATCAGCTTCGAGGTTCTGCAACAGCTTGGTCGCCGCCGGCTGCGAAATCCAGAGTAGTTCGGCAGCCCGGCTGACAGTGCCATGCTCAACAACCGCTTTGAAAATTTCAATCTGACGCAGGTTTAGGGCACGGGGCATGTCATAACTTTCGGAATAGCACAGCCAAATTTCTGTATTGGTGTTATTCGTATCTGTTCCTTTAAGCTTGTCAATGAAGAGGACTGCCGAACCCACAGAAGCAAGTTGGTTTGGGCGGAGACGGGGATCGCTGCGAAGATCCTTCCGCCGCGTATCACTCAACAGTGACTGAAAGAACCGGAGAAACAGATGTTCCGTAAGATCGCCCAGCCCGCGCAAGGTGTCACTGTTGAGGTGGATGGCACACCGGTGCGCGCATCATTAGGTGAGACCGTAGCGGATCTTCTGCTTCGGCAAACCGAAGTGGGTTTTGGCGTGAATGCTGCGAGCGGGCGGGTTCGTGCGCCCTACTGCATGATGGGCGTCTGCTTCGAATGTTTAGTTGAGATCGACGGGCGAGACTCGCAGGCCTGTCTGATGCCGGTTCGAGAGGGTATGCGAATTACGCGCCGCATGGGTCGGCCTGAGGTCGCAGCATGAGCGATCACGTCGATCTTATCATTATCGGGGCGGGACCGGCCGGTATGTCAGCGGCCATCGCTGCGTCGAGGCAGGGGCTGAGCATTGTTGTGCTGGACGAACAGGCGCGCCCCGGCGGTCAGATCTGGCGCAATGTTGAACAGAGGCGAGACGGGGCGCTCTCCACAGTCCTTGGCCGCGACTACGCTGCCGGGGCCGAACTCGTGGACAGGTTCCGCGCCTGTCCCGCCGATTACCGCGCCGAGGCAAGTGTTTGGCACATCGACGAGGGGCAGGGCACAGGGGGCGGCAAGGTCTTTTATCTAAAGGACCATCAGGCCCGCGTGCTGGAAGGGCGCTGTATCCTTTTGGCCACCGGCGCTCAGGAAAGACCCCCCGCGTTCCCTGGCTGGACCCTGCCGGGGGTGATGGGGATCGGTGCGGCTCAGGTTACGCTGAAAAGCGGGGGACAAATCCCAGATGGTCCGGTCTGGATCGCGGGATGCGGGCCGCTGGCCTATCTCTATGCCATGCAGCTGCGGCGGGCGGGCGGTACCATTGCTGGTTTCCTCGACACGACTCCCCCGGGACGTTTGCTTCCGAACTTCTTCGCGTTCCTGCAAGCGATGCTGTTCCAGCCGGCCCCTATGCTGAAGGGCGTGGCATGGCAGCTCGCCCTGCGTTGCACCGTGCCTTGGGTGCCGCATGTTGCGGCTTTAACGGCGGATGGCGGTGACCGCCTGAAGACGCTGACCTACACGACGACAGGCGGCAAGCCAGTGACGGTCGAGGCCGCGCATCTGCTGGTGCATGAAGGGATCGTCCCGGGCACCCATCCGACGCTGATGCTAGGCTGCGAGCAGGCTTGGAGCGACGCGCAGGACTGTTTCGCGCCAAAGCTCGACGAATGGGGCGAAACTTCTCTTCCGGGTATCTTCGTCGCGGGCGATGCCGGTGGTATTGCCGGGGCGCAGGCGGCGCGCCTGCGTGGCGAACTGGCGGCTGTGGCCATCATGCGTCGCCTGAAACCAAGTGCCGTAGCCGAGCGGGATGCAGTCAAGCGTTTGCGGTCCCGTTTGTCGAGGATCATAGCCGGGCGCGCCTTTCTCGACCGCTATTTTCGCCCGCGCGAGGCCGCATGTCTTCCGCCGGACGACACGGTCATCTGTCGGTGCGAAGGCGTGACGGCGGCGCAGATCCGTGCCCTTACGACAAACGGCCTTGGCGACCCAAACATGGTCAAGGCGTTCACGCGTGCCGGCATGGGCCCCTGTCAGGGCCGCCAGTGCGGCTATGGCGTGGCACGGCTGACAGCAGAGATTACAGGGACACATGCGGCAACGGTCGGGCTCTATCGCGCCAGACCGCCGCTCAAACCGATTACCTTGGGCGAGCTGGCCGTGCTGGATAAGCAAAGGACCGAGGCATGACGCGCACGGAGTCGGACATTTTAGTGATCGGCGGCGGGCTACACGGTCTGTCTGTGGCGCTACAGCTTTTACGGGCCGGGCGCAGCGTAACCATACTTGAGGAAAGCTGGGTAGGGCGCCATGCCTCCGGTGCTTCTGCTGCTGGTGTGCGGACCATGTTCCGCCCTGTATCCGAATTGCCGGTTTCAGTCGAGGCGGCAGGGATGTGGCACCGGATCGAGGACCTAGTCGGCGATACCTGCGGCTTTCATGCTAACGGACAGTTGCGCGTGGCCGAACGCGACACAGACCTGATCTCTCTTGAGAACCGGGTACGCGAGACGCGCAGCGCAGGGTTCAAACATGAAGAGATGATCGACCGCCAGACCCTGCGCCGTCTGGCCCCCGCGATTGCTCCGCACTGCGTGGGTGCGCTTTATGTCTGCACCGACGGGGCCGCAGATCCGCACCGGACGCTGCGGGCATTCAGGGTCGCAGTTCTGGCTGCGGGCGGACTAATTTGCGAGGGCACCTCGGTCACGGGCGCAGACCACAATGACACGGGCTGGAAACTGCTGTGCGGGGACCGGATATTTCGCGCGCCGGTGGTGGTAAACGCGGCCGGAGCCTGGGCCGGTAAGATCGCCGCGATGCTGGGCGACGACATTCCACTTGGGGTAAAGGCGTCGATGATGATGGTGACGGAACGGGTCGCGCCGTTCCTCGATCCGGTGGTTAGCGCCGTGGGCCGGACGCTGTCCTTCAAGCAGTCCGAGCAAGGTACGCTGGTGATTGGCGGCGGATTGCAGGGCAGAGCGGATGTCGAGGCTCAGCGTAGCTTTGTCGATTTCGAGCGTCTAGCACGGGGTGCTCGCGCCGCAACAGAGCTATTTCCTGCCGTGCGGAATATCCGCATCGTCCGGACCTGGGCAGGGATTGAAGCGACGACTTCGGACCATCAGCCGGTGATTGGCGCCTCAACTCGGTCGCCCGGCGTTTTCCACGTCTTCGGATTTTCCGGGCATGGGTTCCAGTTGGTACCGGTCACGGGACTTATCCTCCGCGACCTTATCATAGACACCAAGACCTCACGCCAGATCGCGTCGTTCGCGCCCGATCGGCTTGGGGTGCGGTCTGCCGCGTGATCCGGTTCCGCGGACTGAACGGCACGGACGAAGATAGAACGATAGACACAGGGATGTGCGACCCATGTACAGAATAGGAATAGACGTCGGCGGCACCTTCACCGACTTCGTGATGCGCAATGCCCAAGACGGCACGACCTTCTTCTATAAGGTCCCGTCTACGCCCGACGATCCCTCACAGGCGATTGAGACCGGCATCGTCGAGCTGCTGGCGCTGCATGGTATCGATCCTGCCGACGTATCCTATGTCGGGCACGGGACGACGGTCGCGACCAACATGGTGATCGAACGCCGGGGAGTTCCAACGGGTCTGCTGACCACCAAGGGGTTCCGCGACGTGCTGGCCATCGGACGCCAGACCCGGCCGTCGCTCTTTGACTGGTCCGTCGCCAAACCTGAGCCAATCGTCGATCGCTACCGCCGGGTCGAGGTGAACGAACGGCTGGACAAGGACGGCGAGACGCTGACCGCCCTCGACCTAGCGGAGGTCGAGGACAAAGTTCGCGACCTTCAGCGCAGCGGGGCCGAAGCAGTGGCCGTGGGGTTTCTGCATGCCTATAGAAACCCCGCGCACGAAGAAGCCGTGCGTAAGGTGATCCGGCGCGTCGCCCCCGATCTCTATGTTAGCATTTCGTCCGAGGTCGTGTCGGAATTCCGCGAATACGAACGGATTTCGACCACCGCTCTGAACGCCTACGTCGGCCCCCGGACGCAAAAATACCTGCACCGCCTACGCGGACGCATTCGCGACGCGGGCATCTCGGTCGAACCGCTGACCTTCCATTCCAATGGCGGGCTGCTGCCGGTCTCGACGGTTGAAAACCTGCCTGTGCTGACATGCCTGTCTGGGCCGGCGGCCGGCGTGATCGGCGCGGCGCGGATCGGTGGAGAGATCGGCGATACCGAGATCATCACCTTCGATGTCGGCGGCACCAGTACCGATGTCTCGCTGATCTCTGGTGGGGCGCCACAGTTCACCTCAAGCCGGCTTGTCGCCGGGCATCCGGTGCGCATGCCGATGATCGACATCCATGTCATCGGTGCGGGCGGCGGCAGCATCGCTCGAGTTGACGACGCGGGTGCGCTGAAGGTCGGGCCGCAAAGCGCCGGGGCCGTACCGGGGCCGGTGTCCTACCTGCGCGGCGGGACCGAGGTCACGCTGACCGACGCGAACATCGTGCTGGGTCGTCTCAATCCCGTCGCCCTGCTGGAGGGCCGGATGCCCGTCGACCGCGCCCTAGCGGAGGAGGCGATTGCAATGCATCTGGCCGGACCCCTGAACTTGAGCGTTGAGGAGGCTGCGCTTGGCGTGATCAAGATCGCCACCGCTAACATGGCGCGGGCGATCCGGTCGGTGTCGACCGAACACGGGCACGACGTGGCAAATTTTGCGCTTTATGCCTTCGGCGGGGCAGGCGCGCTACATGCGGCCGAGGTCGCCGTCGAATGCGGTCTCCATCGGATCGTCATCCCGCAGGAACCCGGCACACTCTGCGCCCGCGGGGTCCTGACCTCGGACCTGAGCCGCGACTATGTCCGCACGCTTCTGGTCACCGCCGATGCCGAGGGCTGGCAGGAGGCGCTGCGCCTCGCTGACACGCTGGCCGAAACCGGCCGTACTTGGCTGCGCGAGGAAACGCCGGAGGCGGCCGAGCAAGAGCTGAACGTCAGCCTCGACGCCCGCTATGCCGGGCAGAGCCACGCAATTACCGTCCCGATGCCCGCAGGGGCCGGGGCCGACGCCTTCTGCGATGCTTTCCACGCAGCCCATGCCGATCAGTTCGGGTATCGTCTGGAGGGCCGCAAGGTCGAGATCGTCAACCTGCGTCTACAGGCCGTCAGCCGGGTAAGCGGGGACAAAGGCGCAAAATTCTGCAGCGACGCCACGCTAGAAAACGCCCTGATCAACCACAGGCCGGTGCGTTTCGACGACGGCTGGCAGGACACGCCGGTCTATCGCCGGGCACTCCTTCCGGTCGGCTTGGCCTTCGCAGGCCCCGCGATCATTGAGGAGATGAGCGGAACGACCGTCGTTCTGCCGGGGCAGAGCGTGACGCTCGACCCCGACGGCAACATCCACCTGACCCTGCAAGCCTGAGGACCACCCGATGACCATGCATTCGCATCCGCAGGACCTGACCGTCGCCTTTGATCCGGTAGCGATGGAGATTTTCTCTAACCGGCTGCTGTCGATCACCGAACAGATGGCAATCAATATGATGCGGTCGTCTTTTTCGGCCCAGATTAAGGAACGGCGCGACTTCTCTGTCGGCCTCTTTGACGCTCGCGGCCGACTTATCGCACAGGGGACGCATATCCCGGTGCATCTTGGGTCGCTCATGGGGGCGGTCGATGCGGTACTGGCGCGTTATCCGCTGGACGAGATCCGTCCCGGCGATGCATTCATCTGCAACGATCCCTATGCGGCGGGCGGCACGCATCTGCCCGACATCTCGGTCGCGACGCCGCTCTTTGCCGAAGACCGCCTGATCGCCTTTGCGGTGAACATCGGGCACCACACCGATGTCGGTGGCAGCGTGCCCGGCTCGACCTCGAGCCAGTCGCGCTCGATTTTCGAGGAAGGTCTGCGCCTGCCAGTTATGCGGTTTTGCCGCAACGGTGTTGTCGATCGTGACATCCTCGATCTCGTGGCGTTGAACTCCCGCCTGCCGGAAGAACGTGCACTGGATCTTCAAGTGCAGGTGGCAACTAATCTGCGCGGCGGCTATGCGACATTGGAACTGGTCACGCGGATGGGCGCGGACGGGTTTGAGAAGCGCGTGGCCGATCTTCTGGCCTATACGCGCCGCAGACTGGAGTTGCGGATTGCCGGACTGAAGCAGGAAACGTCGGAGTTCACCGCATGGCTGGATGACGACGGTTTTGCTGATGGCAATCCCGTGCCGCTCAAGGTCGCGGTGAGTGTCAAGGACGGCCGTTTGGTTCTGGATTTCGCGGGCAGTGGTCCCGAGACGCGCGGCGCGCTGAACATCGCGCAGAACGCCCTGCGGGCCACGGCTTACTATTGCGTCAAGGCACTGCTTGATCCTGAGTTGATGGCGAACTCCGGCATGATGGAAGCGATCGACCTGCGCGCGCCCAAAGGCACTATCGTCAATCCGCGCGCCCCCGCGCCGGTCGCGGCCCGCACGATTGCCTGCCAGGCGCTGGCGGGTGCGATATTCGGGGCCTTCCAGCCGCTGATCGACCCAGTGAACCGCATGGCCTCGTCCTTTGACGTGCTGCCCGCGTTCAAGCTGGCAGGGCCCTTCGCGAGCGGCGGATATTACATCTGCGGCGAGACCATGGGCGGCGGCGGCGGGGCACGGTCGGATACCGACGGGATGGACGGGATTCACGTCCACGTCACCAATTCGCTCAACCTGCCGTCCGAGGCGCTTGAGAACGAGTTTCCCATACGCGTCGAAGCCTACGGGCTTGTCGAAGACAGCGGCGGGGCGGGCATGTGGCGCGGCGGCATGGGGATATTACGGCGGGTACGCGTGCTGCTGGACAACACCACGCTCGAAGTGCGGTCCGACCATCACCTGCGCGGCGCGCCGGGGGCCGAGGGCGGCCATGACGGCGGGGTCGGGCGCATCCTTCATATCACCGGGGAAGGGGAGACGGCGCTGCCCTCCAAGGTCAACAACCTGTATCTCGCCGCCGGGGATGTCATCCAGATCTCTACCCCCGGCGGCGGCGGATTTGGCCACCCAGAAGACCGTCCCACTGACCGCCTAGCTTCTGATCTACGCGACGGCATCCTGTCTAAAGCACGGGCCACCGCAGAATACGGTGAAGACCTGACGAAGGCTGCAATGGCCCTCCTGACGACGCAACCGGGCGCAAGCGTAGACTGAGACCAATCCATAACGATCCGGCGGAAAGCCGGACACCCACAACAGGAAGGAAACAAAGATGACTGATAAACTCCGCTCCCCCACAATCCTGAGCCGCCGGACCTTTCTCGCGGCGACTGGCGCGGCCTCTGCTGCCCTGATGCTACCGCGCGGCTTGCGGGCCCAA
Source organism: Falsirhodobacter flavus (assembly GCA_029846755.1). Lineage (GTDB taxonomy): Bacteria > Pseudomonadota > Alphaproteobacteria > Rhodobacterales > Rhodobacteraceae > Falsirhodobacter > Falsirhodobacter flavus. Next base: position 9,005 of record JARWBI010000013.1, read on the forward strand.
GATACCTCTGTCCTACGCTATGCTCTGTCCGCCTACCCGCCGGGTCTAGACCCTTTCCGCCATCAGGGCGCTGCCGCGAATGTCGTTAACGCACAAATATATCGCGGTCTCCTTAGCCTTAACGGCGAGGGCGAGGTCGTGCCGGAACTCGCAGAAAGCTGGAGCATGGATGGTGCCGTGCTCACCTTCAAACTTCGTCCCAACGCCACGTTCCACGACGGCTCTCCGGTGACAGCAGCTGATGCAAAATGGTCATTAGAACAGGTGATTGCCGAGGACTCCACCGCTTATTTCGTCGAAGACCTGCGCGTGATCACTGGCATGGAAACACCCGACGATCACACTCTTGTCGTGACCCTCGAAGCGCCGTCACTGGCCTTTCCCAAGTTCATCGCGACGCCCTATGTCCCGGTTCTTTCGCAGGCCGCCGGCCTCGAGTCCCCGGTCGGCGCCGGTCCCTACAAGATCGCGAGAATGGAAGAAGGCGTATCCATCGACCTGGAAGCATTCGAAGGCTTCTACAAGGAAGGTCTGCCGCGAACACCGCGTCTGAAGATGATCGCCTATCGCGACGAAAGCTTGCGCGTCGCCGCGCTTGAGTCCGGGGACGTTGATATCATCGAATACGTGCCGTGGCAGAGCATGGGCAAGATCGAGGAAAATGACTCCATGGTGCTAATGGAGGATACCGGTCCCAACATGATCCTGAACTTCAACGTCACTCAGGCGCCGTTCGATGATCCGCGCGTGCGTCAGGCGGTGGCCTATGCGATTAACCGCGAGGACATCGTGGCGGCTGCGTTCTACGGTCGGGGAGAGCCGCTTTTGGGTCTGCCGATCGACAAGGACTCCGAGATCGCGAGCGACGCGACGCAGAACCTTTTTTCCTACGATCCCGAAAAGGCGAAGACGCTTCTCGAAGAGGCAGGCGTCGTCGGGCAGGCAGTCAGACTTCTCTCCTCCTCGACCTATGCGATGCACGAATACACCGCCATCGTGATCCAGCAGTACCTCGATGCCGTCGGGCTGAAGGTCGAACTGGACCTCCCGGAATGGGGTGCGCGTGTCACTCAGGGGAACGAGGGAAGGTACCAGTTTGCCGTCAACGGCTCATCGACCACGGTGAACGATCCTGACGGTCTGACCGCGATGATCGGGACTGGCGGGCCGTCCTACAAGCGGTCCGAAGGGTATTCCAACGCGGACCTCGACGCACTTCTGGCTGAGGGCCGTCACGAAACCGATTTAGCGAGAAGGCAGGCGATTTATAATAAGGTCGCCACCATCGTGAAAGAGGATGTGCCGCTTTGCCCGCTGACACGGCGAACGCAGGGCTATGCGCTGCGCAAAAACGTTGAAGGGTTCGCGCCGCTAGCCGGAAGCTACAGCAGCTATTCCGGCTATTGCATTGAGAACGTTGTCCTCGGCTGATCCTACGTAAATGGTCCCCATGCGGAGACCGGGCATATCCTCACAGGAGCTGTCATGTTGACCTACATCATCAGAAGATCTGTCACGGCAATCCTGCTTGCTCTGGCCGTGGCGTCGATAGTCTTCATCGCCCTATACCTCGTGCCGGGCGATCCCGCGACGGTGCTGCTCTCGACCGGCGGGGTGGAACCCCCCGCCTCGGCAGTCGAAGCGCTAAGAATTGAGCTGGGACTGGACCGTCCTGTCTGGCTGCAATATTTCGCCTTTCTCAGCGATCTTGTTCATGCCGATCTGGGCCAGTCCTTCTCCAATGGCAGTTCCGTTCTCAGCACGATCATGATCCGTCTGCCTCGGACACTGGAACTAATCGCCGCAGCCACGACGATCTCGTTGCTGATCGGGGTTCCGGCGGGTCTCTGCGCGGCGCTCAACCCCGGATCGCGTATTGACCGCGGGTTTTCCTTTGCGGCCAGTGCCGGCATGGCCTTTCCCGTCTTCGTCGTCGGTACGGCAATGATCTTCATTTTGGCCCAGACCCTGCGTCTGGTACCCGCCGGAGGGTTCGTCCCCTTCCACGAAAACCCTGGTCAGCATTTGCTTTTGCTGCTGATGCCGGCGCTGGCGATCAGCATTGGGTTTTCCGCAACGGTGTTCCGCATGTCGCGGGCCACGGTGTCGTCGGTCCTGCACCAAGACTGGGTTCGCACCGCACGGGCCAAGGGGCTGCACGAACGCCGCGTGGTAGTCTGGCACATTCTGCGCAACGCGCTCGGACCCATTGCCACGGTCGTCGGGCTTGAGATGGGCAGCCTTCTGGGCGGGTCTGTGCTCGTTGAGTTCGTCTTCAACTGGCCTGGTCTCAGCGGCTATCTCGTGACCGCTATCGAGAACCGCGACTACCCCAGCATCCGCGGCACCGTCCTAGTCGTCGCCACGCTCTTCATCTTCATCAATCTGGCCGTCGATCTGTTGTACATGATCCTCGACCCGCGGGTACGCAACCAATGAGCCTCCTGACCCCCATCAAGCGCCTGTCCTTCGGACCGCTTACCTTCGGTATCGGTGCAGTCGCCCTGCTGATCCTCGCCGCCATCTTCGGTCCGATAATTTGGAATGTCGATCCGGTAAAAATGGATATCATTCACAGGTTCGCCGGCCCGTCCGCGGCGCATCCCCTCGGGCAAGACGAATTTGGGCGCGATGTGCTGTCGCGGATTCTTCACGGGGCGCGGACCTCGCTGATCATCGCCTTCCTCACCGGCATCCTTGCCGGGATCGTCGGCACACTGGCCGGGATCGTCGGGGCATACTTCGGCCGTCTGTGGGAATTCGTAACCTTGCGCGTATCGGACGTGATGCTTGCCTTTCCGCCAATCCTAATGGCGCTTATGGCTGTGGCGCTGTTCGGAGCGTCGGCGACGACGCTGGTGGTATGCCTCGCAATTCTCTATGCGCCCAACTTCGCGCGGATCGCGTATGGCGCGACCCTGTCAGTTAAGAGAATGGAATATGTCGACGCGCAGCGTGCCATCGGGGCCACTGACACACGCATCTTGTCTCGCACCATATTTCCGAACATTCTGGGACCGGTGTTGGTTCAATTCTCGCTGACCGCCTCACATGCCATTATCGTCGAGGCAGGGCTTAGCTTCCTAGGCCTCGGCATCGTGCCTCCGACTCCCTCTTGGGGTTTGATGATCCGAGCCGCGCGGGCACAGTTGGAGGTCAATCCACTTGGCTTGCTCTGGCCCTGCCTATGCCTTGTTGTGACCGTTTTTGCGATCAACCGCTTGTGCGACGCTCTTCAGGCCCGATTTGATCCGCGCAGCGACGCCAGCAAAGCCCCGAGCCAGTGGAAGGATGAGGTCGACACGCGACCGCGCCCGACCCCGGTGCCGGCAACAGATAGCGATGCCATTTTGGACGTGCGGAACCTTCAGGTGCAGTTCATGACGCCGAACGGCCCGGTGGATGCAGTCAACAACGTCTCGTTTCGCGTGCCACGCGGCAAGACGGTAGCGCTTGTTGGGGAATCCGGGTCGGGCAAAAGCGTCACCTCGCTGGCAATTATGCGGCTGACACCGCGCGGCACCAGTCGCTGCCGAGGCTCCATCTGCTTGTCGGGCCGCGAATTGACAGAGCTGTCGGACAAGGCGTTCCGCCAAGTCCGCGGCGGTGAAATCGCGATGATCTTCCAAGAGCCGATGACCTCGCTCAACCCCGTCCTGTCCATCGGCACCCAGCTGACCGAGGCGCTGCATGCCCATGGCACCTACACCCAAGCCGAAGCACGCACCGAAGCGATCCGCCTGCTAACGCGGGTCAATATTCCTGATGCAGAAATGCGGGTGAAGCAATATCCGCACAACTTCTCGGGCGGGATGCGGCAGCGTGTGGTGATCGCCATGGCCCTTGCCTCGAAACCCAAATTGCTGATTGCGGATGAGCCAACAACAGCGCTCGATGTGACTATCCAAGCCGAAATTCTTTCGTTGCTTAAACAGTTGCAGGAAGAAGAGGGGATGTCGGTCCTGTTCATCACGCACGACATGGGCGTCGTGGCTGAAATGGCGGACGAGACGGTAGTGATGTACCACGGCGCGATTGTCGAGACCGGCGAGACGGCGCAGATCTTCGCGCGGCCCCGGCATCCCTATACCAAGGCGCTGCTTGCCTCGGTCCCCCGGCTTGGCGCGATGACCGGGCGGGACAGACCCCTTCGTTTCCCCGTCGTCGATCGCACGACCGGAGAGGTCAATGTCCCGTGCGAGGCGCCAGACACGGTGCGTAACGACCGGGGGCCGGTGCTCCAGGTGCGCGGCCTAGTGAAACGGTATGACTTGCGGTCAGGCCTGCTGGCGCCGGTCCGGGGAAGGGTCCACGCGGTCGAAAAGGTTTCGTTCGATATACGCGCGGGCGAGACGCTGTCGCTGGTTGGAGAATCAGGTTGCGGCAAGTCAACGACCGGCCGCGCGGTAACCCGCCTGATCGAGTCCGAAGCCGGATCGGTACTTCAGGACGGCAAGGACGTTATGGCACTCAGTCGGGCGGCTCTGCGCGATCAGCGTCGGCACATGCAGATGATCTTTCAGGATCCCTTTGCCAGCCTCGACCCGACCCGGCGTGTCGGCAACGCGATTGCGGAACCGCTTCTGATCCACGGCATCTGCGACTATGACGAGGCGCGCAAACGCGTCGGCACCCTTCTGGAGCGTGTGGGCCTATCGCCTGAGATGGCCGACCGTTTCCCCCACGAATTCTCAGGCGGGCAGCGGCAGCGGATCTGCATCGCACGGGCGCTGGCGCTGGAACCGCAGCTGATCGTGGCCGATGAATCCGTGTCGGCGCTGGATGTGTCGGTCAAGGCGCAGGTCGTGAACCTGATGCTAGACCTTCAGGCCAGCATGGGATTGTCGTATCTATTTATTAGCCATGACATGGCCGTAGTGGAGCGGGTCAGTCACCGCGTTGCGGTTATGTATTTGGGAGAGATCGTCGAAATCGGGCCCCGCGCCGCGATCTTCGATAGGCCGCAGCATGACTATACCAAGCGGCTACTGTCTGCCGTCCCGGTCGCAGATCCCGGACACCGCAGGCCGTCGCCCAAGATTTCGAACGCGGAACTGAAGAGCCCGATCCGGGCCCGCGACTACCAGCCGCCGGTGCGCCGGTATCGTCAAGTTGGGGCGGATCACTTCGTCATGGATAGCGAAGGCAGTTACACGTCACCCTCAAGTAATTTCATCGAACAGCGACAGGCCATCGCCTGACAGCTGTCGGCCCCCATGCCAATCAGGCGCAAGAGGGGCCGACATGGCATCACCATTGGACTGGACTACATACACATGGACGTCGGGATCATCGGGGCGGGCAACATCGCCCGTGCCTATTTTGCCTATCTCACCCAAGCAGGGCATCACGCGCGGATGTGGTCGCCGCGCGGGGGTGCAGTGGCACGTTTGGGGGTCACGCAGGATATGGTAGTAACTGGCGCCATCGAGGGACGCCTTCGCCCCAAATTTGCACCAGATATCGCCACACTTGCGCAGGCCGAAGTAATAGTCCTTGCCCTTCCCGCGACCGGCCACCGCTTCGTTATAGACGCGCTGCTGCCGCATCTTCGCGCCGGGCAGAGTGTCATTTTCAGCGCGCATCTATCCTTCGCCGCGCTGACCCTTGGGCAGAAACTTGCCGCGCGGGGTCTAACCCTGCCAGTGATCTGCTGGAACACCACTGCCATGACCTGCAAGAGTGCTGCGCCCACCCACATCCGCATCGGGGGATTACGCAAGGCCGTCGATGTCTGCACTCTACCGAGTGGCGACGTGGCGGGCGCTCTGGCACTTTGTGAAGCGCTGTTCGGTCTGCGGTTCCGCGACGGGGGCGACCTGCTGGATAACGCGCTAAGTAATTTCAACCCGCAGACTCATTTGGCGATGGCGCTGTGCAACTTAACCCGGATCGAGACTGGCGAGACTTGGCATCAGAATTCGCTCATGACGCCTTCGGTCGCTCGGCTATTGACGGCGCTGGATGCAGAAAGGATGGCGATTGCACGCGGGTTTGGCCGCGAAGTGCGGTCGCAGCTTGCGGGCGTAGAGGACATGGCAACGATGTTCCGCGCGCGGGTCGAGGCGGGGACCGATCCGCTCGGCCCCACCGATTCCGAGACGCGTTATATCACCGAAGACGTTCCCTTTGGACTCGTGCCTTTGGCCAGGCTGGCCGCAATTTCCGGAGTATCCGCGCCGCTTACCCAGAGCGGGATCGATATTCTGAGCGCATGTCATGGTCGCGACTACGCAGCACTGAACGATCTGATGCCGGACCTAGGCAGCCCGGCGTTTGAGACTTTGACAATGCTCAGCCCTCTGAGAACTTGATCGTTTGAAAAGCTTGGCCCAGATCCTGCGATGACGTCGCGCTGATCCTGCCTGCGTGTTCCTGTCACGCCATCTGTTGCGCGAGCGGGATCAGCTTTGCGAGTTTGCGGAGGTTTTGGGCGTTCGCATCGCCAAGCCTTGGCCAGTGAGCCTTCGGGCTGAGAAACCTTCAGACCATTGTCCTGCGATATGGCGCACCGCACCGAAGCTCTGCTCAGCTATCTCATCCGCGATGCGAACCCTTACTCACCGCCCTAACGCTCGGGAGGGGGGAGAGTTGCGTGGCGGAAAGGAACGATAGTGTCCAAAAAGGACGACTTGTGTGGCAATCCACAATTTTCTAACTGGTCGGAGCGAGAGGATTCGAACCTCCGACCCCCTGCTCCCGAAGCAGGTGCGCTACCAGGCTGCGCTACGCTCCGACCGTTAGCGGGGGTTAAACTGAAGCATGTTGGTTGGCAAGGGGCATTTTGCGGTTAGCTTCGTATCTTTCGGGGCCGAGGGGCTGCATTGCTGCGGCCCCTGTTCTTGGGATACCTGCCTCTCGCCGGAGGCGTGTCAGGCGGATGCGCTGAGGGCTGCGACGATCGCATCGCCCATCTGCGCCGTCGATATGGGGTTGCCGCCCTCGGGGCCCATCAGGTCGGCGGTGCGAAGCCCGTCTGCCAGAACCCGCTCGACGGCGCTTTCGAGGCGGGTTGCTTCCTCGCCCAGATCGAAGGAATAACGCAGCGCCATCGCAAAGCTCAGGATCGTCGCGATCGGGTTTGCCTTGCCTTGCCCCGCGATATCCGGGGCCGAGCCGTGGACCGGCTCGTACAGTGCCTTCGGGCGGCCATTGGCCATCGGCGCCCCCAGAGATGCCGAGGGCAGCATCCCGAGCGAGCCGGTCAGCATCGCCGCCGCATCCGACAGAAGATCGCCGAACAGGTTGTCGGTCACGATCACGTCGAACTGTTTCGGGTTGCGGACCAGCTGCATCAGCCCGTTATCGGCATACATGTGCGACAGTGCGACGTCCGGGTATTCCTCGGCACCGATCTTGGTCACTTCCTCGCGCCACAGCACGCCCGATTCCATCACATTGGCCTTTTCCATCGAGCAGACGCGGCCATTGCGGCGACGGGCCATCTCGAAGGCGGAGCGCGCGATGCGGCGGATCTCGTTCGTGGTGTAACGCTGCGTGTTGATGCCGATGCGCCCGCCTTCGTTGTCGTCGATGATCCCGCGCGGCTCGCCGAAATACACGCCCGATGTCAGCTCCCGCACGATGACGATGTCGAGGCCCGACACCACATCGCGTTTCAGCGACGAGAAATCGGCCAGCGCCTCGAAACATTGCGCGGGACGCAGGTTGGCGTAAAGGTCCATCTCCTTGCGGATGCGCAGCAGGCCCGCCTCGGGGCGCTTGGCATATTCCACGCCGTCGTATTTCGGGCTGCCGACAGCGCCCAGCAGCACCGCGTCCACAGCCTGCGCGCGCGCCAGCGTCTCGTCCGACAGCGGCACGCCGAATGCGTCATAGGATGCGCCGCCGATGAGCCCTTCCTGCACGTCGAAGGCGATGCCCCGCGTGCCCAGCCAGTCGATGATCTTGCGCACCTCGGCCATGACTTCGGGACCGATGCCGTCGCCCGGCAGGATGAGGATGGACGGGTTGGCCAAGGGGACGCTCCTTTTGCAAAAGATTGCGTCTGGCCTAGCTTTTCAGCAACGAACGGTCAAGGAGCGGGGCGGATAAGTGCCGCCGCCTCGATCACGAGCGGGCGAAAGCCCTCGCCGCCCGCCGCGATCATCGAAAAGAACTGGCGGCGCATCCGCGGCTCCCAATAGTCGTTGATGTGGCCCGCCACGCCCGCCACGCCTTCGGCATGGGGCTTGGATTCCATGAACAGCGCGATCTGGTTGGCCATGTGGATCAGCTTTTCAGGCGACATCGCGGGCCTTTTCGATACGGTGGGGATGGGTGAAGATTTCGAAACGGTCGGGGCGGGCAAGTGCGATCAGGGTGATTCCAGCATCGACCGCCATCCGCACCGCATGGGCTGTCGGCGCGGACACCGCGATCAGCACCGGCGCGCCGATGCGGGCGGCCTTCTGCACCAGATCGATCGACACGCGGCTGGTCAGGACCAATGCGCCCGTCGCATCCTGTCCCCGCATCGCGCCCGCCAGCTTGTCCAGCGCGTTGTGGCGGCCCACATCCTCGCGCACGATGAGGTTGACGGGCGTCCAGAAACCCGCCGCATGCACCGCCCGCGTCGCATCGTGGAACGGCTGATGCGCGGGCAGGGCGGCGATGGCTTCCATCACCTGCGACGGCGTCAGGCGCAGGTCTGCCCGCACCGCAGGCGCATCGCGCAGCGCCTCCTCCAGCGAGTCGATGCCGCACAGCCCGCAACCCACCGGACCCATCATCGAGCGCCGCCGCGAGGTCTGCCGTGCCGCCGCCTCTGCCGTCAGCCAGATCTGCAGGTCGATCCCGCGCGGCGTTTCCACCGGGGTCACGCTCTCGATCTCCTCGGGCCGCGCGATGGCTTCCGTCAGAGAGAACCCATAGGCGAAATCCTCGAGGTCCGCGGGCGAGGCCATCATCACCGCCTGCGTCGAGCCGTTATAGCTGATGGCGATGGCGACCTCCTCGGCCAGCTCTCGCGTTCCCGCCCCGCCGGGATGGGCGGTGCGGGGCAGGGGGCGGTAGGGCTTCATTCTGCGGCGGGCAGGATGCGGCGGGACATGACGCTCTGCGCCTCGTATCCCTCCTGCCAGTCCGTCGGGCCGTTGGACGGGGTGATCTGCACGGCGGTCACCTTGTATTCGGGGCAGTTCGTCGCCCAGTCGGAAAAATCGGTGGTGATGACATTGGCCTGCGTCGTCGGGTGATGGAAGGTAGTATAGACCACACCCGGCGACACGCGATCCGTAATCAGCGCGCGCAGCGTCGTATCGCCGGACCGAGAGGCCAGACGCACCCAGTCGCCATCCTTGACGCCCCGCACCTCGGCATCGTGGGGGTGGATTTCCAGCCGGTCCTCGGGGTGCCAGGCGGTGTTCGCGGTCCGCCGCGTCTGCGCGCCGACGTTGTAATGCGACAGAATGCGCCCCGTGGTCAGCAGCAGGGGGAAACGCGGACCCGTCCGTTCGTCCGTCGCCACGTATTCGGTGTTGATGAACTTGCCCTTTCCCCGCACGAAACCGTCCACATGCATCATCGGCGTGCCTTCCGGCGCGGCCTCGTTGCAGGGCCACTGAACCGAGCCGAGTTCCTCCAGCCTCTCGTATGTCACACCCGCGAAGGAGGGAGTGGTCAGCGCGATCTCGTCCATGATCTGGCTGGGGTGGGTATAGTGCCAGTCCGCCCCCATCGCCTGCGCGAACCGCTGCGTCACCTCCCAATCGGCATAGCCGTTGCGAGGGGCCATGACCTTGCGCACACGGTTGATGCGGCGTTCGGCATTGGTGAAGGTGCCGTCCTTCTCCAAGAAAGACGAACCGGGAAAGAAGACATGGGCATAGTTCGCCGTCTCGTTCAGGAACAGGTCGTGGACGATCACGCAATCCATCGCCGCCAGCCCCGCCGCGACGTGTTTGGTGTCGGGGTCGGATTGCAGGATGTCCTCGCCCTGGCAGTAAAGGCCGCGGAACGTGCCTTCGACCGCCGCGTCAAGCATGTTGGGGATACGCAGGCCCGGCTCGTCGTCGATCTGCACGCCCCAGATATGTTCGTAGGTCGCCCGTGCATCCGCGTTCTTCACATGGCGGTAGCCCGGCAGCTCGTGCGGGAAACTGCCCATGTCGCAGGATCCTTGCACGTTGTTCTGCCCGCGCAACGGGTTCACGCCAACGCCGGGGCGCCCGATGTTGCCTGTCAGCATCGCAAGGTTGGCGATGCCGATGACGGTGGTGGACCCCTGCGAATGTTCGGTCACCCCCAGCCCGTAATAGATCGCGCCGTTGCCGCCTTTGGCGAACAGCCGGGCCGCCGCACGCACCTCGGCTGCGGGAACGCCGGTCAGCAGTTCCACAGCCTCGGGCGAATGGTTCGGGCGGGCGACGAATTCGGCATAGTCCTGAAATTCATCCCAGTCGCAGCGGGTGCGGATGAACTCCTCGTCCATCAGCCCCTCGGTCACGATCACATGGGCGAGCGCGGTAACCATCGCGACGTTGGTGCCGGGCTTCAGCGGCAGGTGGTGCTGGGCCTTGATATGGGGGCTTTCCACGATGTCTGTGCGGCGCGGGTCGATGACGATCAGCTTGGCCCCCGCCCGCAGACGTTTCTTCAGACGGCTGGCAAAGACCGGATGGCCATCGGTCGGGTTCGCGCCGATGATCATCACGACATCGGTTTCCTCGACCGAGTCGAAGTCCTGCGTCCCCGCCGATGTCCCGAAGGTCTGCCCCAGCCCGTATCCGGTCGGCGAATGGCAGACCCGCGCGCAGGTGTCGGTGTTGTTGTTGCGGAACACCTGACGGGTCAGCTTCTGGACCAGATAGGTTTCCTCGTTCGTGCAGCGGCTGGACGTGATGACGCCGATGCTATGCCGCCCATGTTCTGCCTGGATGGCCTTCATCCGGTTCGCGGCGAAGTTCATGGCTTCCTCCCACGACACTTCCTTCCATGGATCGTTGATGGAATCGCGGATCATCGGGTTCAGGATGCGGTCCTTGTGCGCGGCATAGCCATAGGCGAAGCGGCCCTTGACGCAAGAATGCCCCCGGTTCGCCTTGCCGTGCTTGTAAGGAACCATGCGGACCAGCTCGTCGCCGCGCATCTCGGCCTTGAAGGAACAGCCGACGCCGCAATAGGCGCAGGTGGTGATGACCGACCGCTCGGGCGTGCCGATCTCGATGATCGACTTTTCCTGAAGCGTCGCGGTCGGACAGGCCTGCACACAGGCGCCGCAGGACACACAATCCGACGACAGGAAATCGTCGCCCGCCATCCCCGCCGACACGCGGCTGTCGAAGCCCCGCCCTTCGATGGTCAGCGCGAAGGTGCCCTGCACTTCCTCGCAGGCGCGGACGCAGCGGTTGCAGACGATGCATTTCGCCGGGTCATAGGTGAAATAGGGGTTGCTGTCGTCCTTGGGGATATAGGCGGGGTTGGCCTCGCCATTTTCGCGCGGGCGGAAATGCGTCTCGACCGCCTCGTATCGCACATCGCGCAGGCCGACCGCGCCTGCCATGTCCTGCAACTCGCAATCGCCATTGGCCGAACAGGTCAGGCAATCGAGCGGATGGTCAGAGATGTAAAGCTCCATCACCCCGCGCCGAAGCTGCTTCAGTTTCGCGTTCTGGGTAGTGACGCTGATACCCGCCGCGACTGGGGTGGTGCAGGAAGCCGGGGTGCCGTTCCGGCCCTCGATCTCGACCAGGCACAGCCGGCACGACCCCCACGCCTCCATGTTGTCGGACGCGCAGAGCTTCGGCACCGTGATCCCGATTTCCGCCGCGGCGCGCATGATGGACGTGCCTTCGGGAACCGTGACCTCGAACCCGTCGATGGTCAGCGTGACCATGGTCTTCGACTTGGACGCCGGGGTGCCGTAGTCGCGGTCGGGGATGATGAAGTCCTTCATTCCGCTGCCTCCTTGTGGGTGGCGGTAAAGTCGCCCGGGAAATGGGTCAGCGCCGACATGACGGGGTAGGGTGTGAAGCCGCCCAGGGCGCAAAGCGATCCGGCCTTCATGGTGTTGCACAGGTCGGTCAGCAGCGGGATGGCCGATGCGTCGCCGCGCCCGATGCGGTCGATGGTTTCCGCGCCCCGCACCGCGCCGATCCGGCAGGGGGTGCATTTGCCGCAGCTTTCGATCGCGCAGAATTCCATTGCGAAACGGGCCATCTTCAGCATGTCGGAGCGGTCGTCGAACACCACGATCCCCGCATGGCCGATCAGGCCCTCCTTGCCCGCGAAATCCTCGTATCCGAAGGGCGTGTCGAACAGCGCGCGCGGGAAATAGGCGCCCAAGGGTCCGCCTACCTGCACCGCCTTCACCGGACGCCCCGAGGCGGTCCCGCCCGCCAGATCGTCCACGATTTCGCCCAGCGACATGCCGAAGGCCGTCTCGAACAGCCCCCCGCGCGCGACGTTGCCCGCGATCTGAAGCGGGATCGTCCCGCGCGACCGGCCAAGCCCGAACTCCTTGTAGAACGCCGCGCCCTTTTCCATGATGACCGGAATAGTCGCGAGCGAGATCACGTTGTTCACGACCGTTGGCCGCCCCATGAACCCCTGAAGCGCAGGCAGCGGCGGCTTCGCCCGCACCACGCCGCGCTTCCCCTCCAGCGAGTTCAGAAGCGCGGTTTCCTCGCCGCAGACATAGGCCCCCGCGCCGATCCGCAGTTCCAGATCGAAACGGCGACCGCTGCCCAGAACGTCGCCCAGCAGCCCTTCGGCCTTTGCGATGCGGATCGCCTTGCCCATCACCTCGTTCGCATCGGGATATTCGGATCGCGAGTAGATGTAGCCCTTCGTCGCCCCCACCGCGATGCCCGCGATGACCATGCCCTCGATCACCGTGAAGGGGTCGCCTTCGAAGATCATCCGGTCGGCAAAGGTGCCGCTGTCGCCCTCGTCGGCATTGCAGACGATGTATTTCTGTGGGCCCGGGGCGTCATGGACGGTCTTCCACTTGATGCCGGTCGGAAAACCCGCACCGCCGCGCCCCCGCAGGCCGGAGTCCGCGACCTCGGCCACGATCTCTGCCCCCGTCATCGACAATGCCCGTTGCAGGCCCGAAAGACCGCCATGCGTCTCGTATTCGGCCATCGACAACGGATCGATCACCCCGCAGCGGGCAAAGGTTAGACGGGTCTGGCGGCGCATCCATTCCAAGTCGTCGGTCCGGCCCAGCGATGGCAGCGTGCCGTCCAGAAGCGCCCCCGCATCCGCCGCGTCGAACGGACCATAGGCGACGCGGCCCTCGGGCGTCTCCACCTCGACCAGCGGCTCCAGCCAGACCATACCGCGCGAGCCGTTGCGCGTGATCTGCACGTCGATACCGCGCCGCGTCGCCTCATAGGCGATGGCGCGGGCGACCTCGTCGGCACCAAGCGCCTTGGCGGCAGCATCGAGAGGGACATAGATCCTCATGCCCGCATCTCCTCGACCAGGGCATCGAAACGCGCTTCGTCCAGCCGCCCGATCACGCGCCCGTCCACCAGCGCGGCAGGACCGCAGGCGCAAAGGCCGAGGCAGAAGACCGGCTCCAGCGTCACGTTCCCATCGGCGGTCGTTTCGTTCCAGTCGCAGCCGAGCCGTTCGCGCGCATGATCCGCCAGCGCATCGGCCCCGCGCGCCTGGCAGGCCTCGGCCCGGCACAGCTTCACGACATGACGGCCCGCGCGTTCCTCGCGGAAATCGTGATAGAAGCTCATGACGCCATGCACCTCGGCGCGGGACAGGTTCAGCCCCTTGGCGATGATCGGCAACGCTTCCTGCGGGACATGGCCGAATGCCTCCTGCACGGCATGGAAGATCGGCAGCAATGGCCCCTCCATGCCGTCATGTTCGGCAAGGATCTCTCCGACCCGCACGGCGACGTCCTGCATCTGGCTAACCCCTCCCCGGTTTCGCTGCGGCAAGTTTGCGCCGGGGCAATAGGGGATTCAATGGGGATGACCCGTCACGCGATAGAAGCAGTCTATCGACCGGCGACGTCCAGCAGAGCCGCCAGCAAGGGCGTATGCGGTTTGCGGTGCAAAGCGATCAGGCCGACGGGATGGCCGACTTCCGGCAGGATCGGGATCGACACCAGATCGGCATCAGGCAGGAAGAAGTCGGCCAGCCGCGCGGGAACGATGCTGATCCATCGGCCCGTCTTCACATGGCTGGTCAGCACGATGGTCGAATTCGCCTCCACCGCCGGAAGGGGCGCGCCCCCGGCTTCGGCCAGATGACGATCCACGATGCGGCGGTTCTGCATGTCGCCGGTCAGAAGGCACAGCGGTTGGTCGCGCAACTCGGACCAGCGGATCGCGTCATGCCGCGCCAGCGGCGCATCGGCCCGGCACAGCACGCGATAGGTCTCGGTATAAAGCGGCAGCCGCGTCAGGCGGCCCGCCGCCTCGTCCAGATAGGTGATCCCGGCATCGAGTTCGAGCGATTCCACCCCCGCAAGGATGTCGGTGGCCGTGCGCGACAGGACCGACACGCGCACATTGGGATGGCGAGCGGTGAACGGCACGGTCAGATCGGCCACCATCGGCAGGGCGGTGGGGATGACCCCGATGCGCAAGGTGCCGGACAGGCCCGACTTCGCCGCTCGCATCTCCTCGCGCATGGCGCGGGCGTCGCCGACGATGCGGCGGGCCCAGTCCAGCACGCGCTCGCCCTCCGGCGTCAGGCCCTGAAACCGCGATCCGCGAAACACCAGCTGCACGCCAAGCTGATCCTCCAGCTGGCGGATGGCCGACGAGAGGCTGGGCTGCGTCACGCCCACCGCTTCGGCGGCGCGGCCGAAGTGACGCTCGCGCGCAAGGGCAATGAACATTTCCAGCCGATCTATCATGCCACTTCGTCGCAGAGCCGTGATCGCCGGGCAATGCTTCTTGTGGGGGATGGGGCGGCATTCTACATTCGTTCCCATGATGCATATTCCGTTCACGAAGAAGAAACCGCTGGTCCCGGTGATCCGGTTGCAGGGTGCCATCGGCAGCGGGCGGCGCGGGCTGTCCGATGCGGGCATGGCCCCGGTGATCGAAAAGGCGTTCGGGCGCGGCAAGCCCGCCGCCGTCGCCGTGGTGGTGAACTCGCCCGGCGGATCGCCGGTGCAGTCCAGCCTGATCGCCGCCCGAATCCGGCGTCTTGCGGACGAGAAATCCCTGCGCGTCCACGTCTTCGTCGAGGACGCTGCGGCTTCGGGCGGCTATTGGCTGGCCTGCGCGGGGGACGAGATCTATGTCGACGAAAGTTCCATCGTCGGGTCCATCGGCGTGATCTTCGCCAGCTTCGGATTTCCTGGCTTCATGGAGAAGCTGGGGATCGAGCGGCGGGTGCATACGGCGGGCAAATCCAAAAGCCTCGCCGATCCTTTCCTTCCCGAAAAGGACGAGGATGTGGAGCGGCTGAAGGCGATCCAGGCCCCGATCCACCGCGCCTTCATCGACCATGTGAAAGCCCGCCGCGGTGCGCGCCTGGCAGATGCCGACCTGTTCAACGCCGACATCTGGGTGGGGCGGCAGGCGGTGGATGTGGGGCTGGCGGACGGGGTCGGCCATCTGGTCCCCCGCATGAAGGAGCTTTACGGCAAGGACGTGCGGCTGGTTCCCCATGGTCCGAAGCGCGGCCTTCTGTCCCGCTTCGGGATGGAGGCACTGGCGCAGGTCGAGGAACGCGCATTGTGGTCGAGGCTGGGTCTGTAGGATGCTGGTGAAGATCGCGATCATCTTTCTTGCCGTGATGGTGGCGCTGGCGATGTTCGGCGTGCTGCGCAAACGTCCGAAGCAGGGCATATGCCGCAAATGCGGGCGCCACATCATCGGTGGCACCTGCGGATGCCGGAGGTAGCGATAGTGCCGCCGTCCGGGCAGCTTTCTTGCGTCTTCGACGGGCGGCATCAGGGGTGGAAAACTCCCGGTGCGCCCGGTCGCGGCTGAGGTTTTCCCCTTTGTCGTATTGCCGTCATCATTCCGTCGGAAATCCCTGCAAAACAAGGGAGTATCGGCCCACCGAAGAAAAAATTCCGCGGTTTACAAGCCTTTATGGTTTCGCCCAAAAAATGGGCAGATCGACGAAGCAAGCCGAAAACAAGGAGGAATCCCGGTTCGCCCGGATTTTTGCCCAGAGTTATCCCCAGAAACGGTGGATGCCTTTCCTCTTGCCCCTTTGCGCTTATCATTGCAGCCCATGCCGGGAATCGACGACGTGACTGAAACCGCCACCGGACATCAGGTGATCCAGGGATATCTGCGGACGCTGGACGGCTCGCCCGGCGTCTATCGGATGTTGGATGCGCAATCGCAGGTTTTGTATGTCGGCAAGGCCCGCAACCTGAAGATGCGGGTGTCGAACTATGCCCGTCCGTCGGGCCATTCGGGGCGGATCGCGCGGATGATCCGCGAAACCGCCAGCATGATGTTCCTGACCACGCGCACCGAAACCGAGGCGCTGTTGCTGGAGCAGAACCTCATCAAGCAGCTGAAGCCGCGCTACAACGTGCTGCTGCGCGACGACAAATCGTTTCCGAACATCCTGATCGCGGGGGACCATCCGTTCCCGATGATCCGCAAGCATCGCGGCAAGCGGTCGGACCCCGGAAGCTATTTCGGTCCCTTCGCCAGCGCGGGGGCGGTGAACCGCACGCTGAACCAGTTGCAGCGCGTGTTCCTGTTGCGCACCTGTTCCGATCCGATGTTCGAAAGCCGGACGCGCCCTTGCCTGCTTTACCAGATCAAGCGCTGTTCGGCCCCCTGCGTCGGCAAGGTGGACGAGGCGGAATATGCGGGCCTCGTCGACGATGCGGTGCAGTTCCTGAAAGGCCGCACCACCCGTGTGCAGGCCGATCTGGCGCGCGAGATGGCGGCGGCCTCCGAGGAGATGGAGTTCGAACGCGCCGCCGCCCTGCGGGACCGGATCAAGGCGCTGACGCAGGTGCAGTCGGGCCAGTCGATCAACCCCAAGGGCGTGGCCGAGGCCGACGTCATCGCGCTGCACATGGAAGGGGGGCAGGCCTGCGTTCAGGTCTTCTTCATCCGCGCGAACCAGAGCTGGGGGAACCGCGACTTCTATCCCAAGATCGCCGGGGCCGACGCGCCCGAGGTGATGGAGGCGTTCCTGACCCAGTTCTATGACGACAAGGAACCGCCGCGCATGGTTCTGCTGAACACCCCGGTGGACAACCCCGATCTGGTGCAGCAAGCGCTGTCGCAGCGGGCGGGGCGCAAGGTCGTGGTCGGCATCCCGCAGCGAGGCGAAAAGGCCGGGTTGGTCGAAAACGCCGCCCGCAACGCCCGCGAGAGCCTTGCCCGCCGCATGTCCGAAAGCGCGACCCAGACGAAGCTGCTCGAAGGTCTGGCCGAAGCGTTCGAGCTGGACGCCGCCCCGCGCCGGATCGAGGTCTATGACAACTCGCATATCCAGGGCACCAACGCGGTGGGCGGGATGATCGTGGCGGGGGCCGAGGGGTTCCTGAAAAGCCAGTATCGAAAATTCAACATCCGCAGCGATGCGGGCGCGAACAGCGACGACTTCGGCATGATGAAGGAAGTCCTGACCCGCCGGTTCGAGCGGCTGCTGAAGGAAGACCCGAACCGCGAGTCCGAAGCATGGCCGGACCTTCTGCTGATCGACGGCGGCGCAGGGCAGGTCAGCGCGGTGCATCAGATCATGACCGAGATGGGCGTGGACGACATCGCGATGATCGGCGTCGCCAAGGGCATCGACCGCGACGCCGGCAAGGAGGAGTTCCACCGCCCCGGCAGCCGCCCCTTCGCGCTGCGCCACAACGATCCGGTGCTGTATTTCGTCCAGCGCCTTCGGGACGAGGCGCACCGCTGGGCCATTGGTGCCCACCGCGCGAAACGGGCCAAAGCGGTTTCCGCAACCCCGCTGGACGACATCCCCGGCGTCGGCGCCACGCGCAAACGTGCGCTTCTGGCGCATTTCGGATCGGCCAAGGCGGTGGCGCGGGCTGGGCTGTCGGACCTTTCGGCGGTGGACGGGATTTCCGACGCGATGGCACAGAACATCCACGATTTCTTCCATGACCAGCGCTGAGCCCTTCCCACCCGCTGGCACAGGGAGTATGCCTTGCCCATGACATGGAACCTGCCAAACGTCCTGACCGTCCTTCGTCTGCTGGCCGCACCGGGCGTGGCGCTGATGTTCCTGTATTTCCATCGTCCCTGGGCCGATTGGGCGGCGCTGGCGCTGTTCGTCGGCGCGGCGATCACCGACTGGTTCGACGGCTACCTTGCCCGCGCTTGGAAGCAGGAATCGAATTTCGGCCGGATGATGGACCCGATTGCCGACAAGGCCATGGTCATTATCGCGCTGGTCATCATCACCGGATATTCCGGGATGAACCCGTGGCTGATCCTTCCCGTCACCGTGATCCTGTTCCGCGAAGTGTTCGTCTCGGGCCTACGTGAATTCCTTGGTAGCAAGGCGGGCCTGCTGCATGTGACGAAGCTGGCGAAATACAAAACGACGATGCAGATGGTCGCCATCGCGGTCCTGTTCCTCGGCACCGGGCTGGAGCATCTGGAGGGAATCGCCCGCCGCGGCATGACGACCGAGCAATATGCCGCGCTGGTCGCCATAGGCGAGGCCGATCCGATCCGCAGTTGCGGCACGCGCGGCTGCGCCACGACCGCCACGCATATCGGGCTGGTGCTGATCTGGATCGCGGCGGTGCTGACGGCGATCACCGGGCTCGACTATTTCCGCAAGTCGCTGCCCTTCCTGCGGGACGACAGATGATCGAAGTTCTGTATTTTGCATGGGTGCGCGAACGCATCGGCCTTCCCCGCGAAAAGGTCGAGACAAATGCCGCGACCCCGCGCGATCTCGTGGCCGAACTGTCCGCGCGCGAGGAACGCTATGCGATGGCTTTCGCCGACCTGTCGGCGTTGCGCGTGGCGCTGGATCAGGACCTGTCCGATTTCGATGCCCCGCTGGCAGGCGTGCGCGAGGTCGCGTTCTTCCCCCCGATGACCGGCGGATGACCGTCCGCGTCCAATCCGCGCCCTTCGATTTCGGGGTGGAAGGGACCGCTTTCGCAGCGGGCCTGCCCTCTGGTGCCATCGTCACGTTTACGGGTCTGGTGCGCGATCCGGGCGGGCTGGTCGCGATGGAGATCGAACATTACCCCGGCATGACCGAACGCGCGATCGCGGGGATGGTGGCCGATGCGACAACCCGCTGGTCGCTGGACGGTGCGCTGGTAATCCACCGCCACGGGCGGCTTGCACCGGGCGAGCCGATCATGATGGTCGCCACCGCCGCCCGTCACCGGGCCGAGGCGTTTCAGGCGGCGGAGTTCCTGATGGACTACCTCAAATCCCGCGCGCCGTTCTGGAAGAAGGAAATCGGCGCGGATGGCGCGGCCTGGGTCGCCGCCCGCGATGCGGACGAAGACGCGCTTAATCGCTGGTAGCCAGCACGTCCCGCCACGACGCTTGCAGATCGCCGGGCATGGGGCGCGCCTCATAGACCGCGCGGGCGATGGCGCGGGCAAGGCAGCAGGCGGCGGCATGGCCCAGCAGGAACGTATCCTCGATCTGATGCACGCCGGTCGCAGCGGCGAAGACGAGATCGCCGTCGAACTGGGTGTGCGATGGCACGATGGCGCGTGCCATCCCGTCATGGGCCGCGACCGCCATGCGCTGCGCCTGCGCCTGCGACAATGCGGCATCGGTCGCAACGATGGCGATGGTCGTCGCCTCGCCCAGCCGTTTGGTGGGGCGCGGCTCATCCTCGGCCACCAGCACGTTCGGCAGCCCGACCGATCCGAATTCGGCGTCGATCTCCCACGGGGCGGCCCAGAACCGCCGCGACTCCCCCGCCGTGACGGACCCGAGCGCGTTCACCGCCACCAGCGCGCCAACCGTGACGCCGTTTTTCAGCACGACCGAGGCCGAGCCCAGCCCGCCCTTCCATGTCCCCGTCATCGCGCCGTAACCCGCGCCGACGGTGCCGAGGTCGAATTCGCGCCCCGCTGCCTTCAACGCCTGGGTGCCCAGCGCGGGATAGGGGTTCTTCGTCCATGCCTTGTCGCCGCCATTGAGCAGATCGAACAGGATCGCCCCCGGCACGATCGGCACCCGCGCGTCGCCGACGGCAAAGCCGCGTCCCATCGCACGCAGACCGTCCGCCACGCCTGAACAGGCGTCCAGCCCGAAAGCCGATCCGCCCGACAGCACCAGCGCATCCACCTGCTGCACCAGCCGGTCGGGAGACAGCAGATCCGTCTCGCGCGTGCCTGGCGCGCCGCCCATGACACTGACGGCGGCGGTAAGAGGGCGCTCGCCCAGCAGGACCGTGCTGCCCGATCTCAGGGCGGGGTCATGCGCATTGCCCACACGCAGCCCCGCAACGTCGGTGATCAGGTTCAGCGGTCCTTGCTTCATTCAAAAAGTCCCAATGCCCAAGGGGCGATAAAGGCGGTGGCGATGGCATTCAGACCCATCCCGAGCCCCGCGAAGGCACCGGCCACCGGATTGACCTGAAACGCGCGGGCGGTGCCGATTCCATGCGCGGCAACGCCCACGGCAAAGCCGCGTGCGCGCCAGTCGGTAGTGCCCAGCCGGTTCATCATGGGCGTGACCGTGATCGCTCCGATCATCCCCGTCAACAGCACAAGCACGGCGGTCAACGTCGGAAGGCCCCCGATTGTTTCGGAAATCCCAATTGCGACCGGGGCCGTGGCCGACTTCGGCGCCAGCGAGGCGAGGATCTGCCCGTCCAGCCCCAACGCCCAGCCGATGCCCACCGCCGTCCCCGCTGCGGTGGCCGATCCTGCAATCAGCGCCGCCGCCAGCGGCAATGCCGCGCGGCCCACATGGTGCAGGTTGTCGCGAATCGGCAGTGCCAGCGCGACCGTTGCCGGGCCCAGCAGGAAATGGACGAACTGCGCACCTTCGAAATAGATGGGATAGGGCGTTCCGCTGGCCCATAGAAGCGAACCGAGGATTACCACGGACAGCATCACCGGATTGGCCAGCGGGCTGCGCCCCGCTGCGCGAGAGATCGCATCCGCCACGGCGAAGGCCGCCAGCGTCAGCGTCAGCCACAGAAGCGGCCCTTGGGTGAGATAGCTCCAAATCTCGGTCATTCGCGGTTCCCGGTCATCCGCGCAACCGCGGTGAAGGCCAGCGCGCCGACGATGATGGCCGTGACGGTTGACAGCGCCACCGCCAGCAGGATCGCCAACCCGTCCTGATGCAAGACGCCAAGATAGGCCACGACACCCACGCCCGCTGGCACGAACAGCAGCGACAGGTTGGCAAGGATGAACCCCGCGACGGGTCGCATCAGGTCTGCCGCCTTCGGGACCGTGACCAGTATTCCCAGCATCAGCAGCATGCCCAGCACCGGCCCCGGCAGCGGAAGGTTCAGCGCGCGGGACACGGTTTCGCCGGCAAGCTGGCAGGCAAGCAGCAGAAGAAGGGCGTGGATCATACCTGGCTCCGTTTGTGGCGAGATCGTATCGCCAACCGAACCCCGGCGGAACTGGGCATATGTTGGGTGGGTCCGATGCAGCTCCTCAACATGGTGGGGCGGCTGGTTGACGTGGGCGGCAGGGTGCCGGACAATGGCGCGAAAAGGCGGAATCATCCATTTGCGTTTCAACAGGCTGCGCCTCAACGGCTTCAAGAGTTTCGTCGACCCCACGGACCTTGTGATCCACGAGGGGCTGACGGGCGTGGTCGGCCCGAACGGCTGCGGCAAGTCGAACCTGCTGGAAGCGCTGCGCTGGGTCATGGGCGAGAACCGTCCCACGGCGATGCGCGGCGGCGGGATGGAGGATGTGATCTTTGCCGGAACCGCCACGCGCGGGGCAAGGAACTTTGCCGAGGTGGCGCTGGTCATCGACAATGCCGACCGCGTGGCCCCCGCCGGCTTCAACGATCAGGACCAGATCGAGATCGTTCGCCGCATCACCCGCGATGCCGGTTCGGCCTACAAGGCGAACACAAAGGACGTCAGGGCGCGCGATGTGCAGATGCTGTTCGCGGACGCTTCGACCGGGGCGCATTCGCCCGCGCTGGTGCGGCAGGGGCAGATATCGGAGCTTATCAACGCCAAGCCCAAGGCGCGGCGGCGGATCCTGGAAGAAGCTGCGGGCATCTCCGGCCTTTACCAGCGGCGGCACGAGGCGGAACTGCGGCTGGCCGCAACCGAGACGAACCTTGCCCGCGTGGATGATGTGGTCGAATCGCTTGCCGTGCAGCTTGCCGCCCTGACGCGGCAGGCCCGACAGGCCGCGCGTTACCGCGAGATCGGCGAGGAACTGCGCCGGGCCGAAGGCTCGCTTCTGTGGCGTCGCTGGCGCGAGGCGGACCTGTCGCGCGATGCGGCGGACCGGGCGCTGCGGGCTGCCGGAACATCTGCCGCGCAGGCCGAAGCCGCCGCCCTTGTCGCAGCGGATGCACGGGCTGCCGCCGACGCTGCACTGCCGACGCTGCGAGAAGAGGAGGCCATCGCCGCCGCGATCCTGCAAAGGCTGATGGTCCAACACGGCGCGCTGGCGGATCAGGAGGCGCGTGCGCTGGCCGCGATCCAGACCCTGCGCCAGCGGATCGAGCAGTTGTCGCGCGACATGGACCGCGAATCCGGCCTGAACCGCGACGCCGCCGATACCATCGCGCGGCTGCGGGAGGAAACCGAAGACCTTGCCGCCGCCCATGACGGCCATGACGAGGCAGTGATGGAGGCCGCCGAGACTGCACGCGAGGCCGCCGCGATCCTGACGGAGCGCGAACAAAGCCAAGCCGAACGGACCGAGGACGTCGCCCGCCTTGCCGCCCGCCACCAATCGGCGCAACGGCTTCTGTCGGACACTCGCGCCACCCTGACCCGCGCCGAGGGCGAGGCGATGCGCGCCGCCGACGCCGTCGAGGCCGCGACCGACGCTCAGGAAACAGCCGCCGCCGCCCACGAGGCCGCCGAGGAGGCGCTGATGGACGCGCGCGAGACGGCGGAGGCTGCCGAGGAAACGCTGGCGCTGGCGGAAGATGCCCGCGCCGCCGCCCAGACGGCCGAGGCCGAAGCCCGTGCCGCCCGCGCTGCCGCCGATGGCGAGGCGAGCGCGCTTGGGGCGGAACTCGCCGCGCTGCAACGACTGGTGGACCGCGACGCCTCGGGCGGAGCGCAGGTGCTGGACCGGGTGCAGGTCCAGCCGGGATACGAGGCGGCGCTGGGCGCGGCCCTGGCCGACGATCTGCGCGCCCCCGAAGTCGGCGACGAGCCTTCCGGTTGGGCGCTGCTGCCGGGGATGGCCGATGACGTGCCGGACGGGGCGGAGCCGCTGGCGGGCCGCGTGACGGTGCCCGAGGTTCTGGCGCGGCGCATCGGGCGGATTGGGATCGTCGCACGGGATCGTGGCGCGGCATTGCAGCCGGGTCTGCGCCCCGGCCAGCGCCTGGTCAGCACCGAGGGCGATCTGTGGCGGTGGGACGGGTTCCGTGCGGGGGCGGAGGATGCGCCCTCGGCGGCGGCGCTGCGGCTGAAGCAGATGAACCGGCTGGCCCAGCTTCGCCGCGATCATGACGATGCGGCGGAAAAAGCCGCAAACGCCCGCACCGCGCATGAGGCGGTGCAATCGCGGCTTGCCGGATTGACGCAGGCCGATCAGGCCGCGCGCGAGGCGCGCCGCCATGCCGATGCCCGCGTCGCCGATGCCAGCCGCGCCGCGTCGCGCGCCGAGGCCGATCGTTCGATCGCTGCGGGCCGGTTGGAGACAGCCCGCCTTGCCACCCGCCGTCACGGTGACGAGGCGATGGAGGCCCGCGCCCGGCTGGCCGAGGCCGAACGCACAGCTGCGGACCTACCTGATCTGGACGAGGCACGGGCCGGGATCGAAACCCTGCGTTTCGCCGTCGAGGCCGCTCGGATCACCATGATGTCCCGCCGGTCGGCCCATGACGAGTTGCGCCGCGAGGGCGAGGCGCGGGCGCGGCGGCGGCAGGAGGTCGCGAAGGATCTGTCCAACTGGCAAGGACGGCTCGACAATGCCGAACGCCGCAGCGCCGAGCTTGCCGAACGCCGTGCCGCCAGCGAGGAGGAGTTGGAAGACGCGTTGGCCCAGCCCGAGGAGATCGCCGCCAGCCGCGAGGAACTGGCCGAGGGGATCGAGGCCGCAGAAGTCCGCCGCGATGCCGCCACAGCTGCTTTAACCGGTGCCGAAACCGCTGCGCGGGATGCGCAGATGGCCGAGCGTGACACCGAACGTCTGGCTGGCGAGGCGCGCGAGTCCCGCGCCCGCGCCGAAACCCGGCTGGAGGCCACGCGCGAGGCCGCCGCCGCTGCCGAGGTCCGCATCCGCGAGGAGATGGACCTTGCGCCCGACGCGCTCTTGAAATCGCTGGGCGGCGAGCCGACCCATGATGCCGAGGCGCTGGAGGCCGAGGTCCACCGCCTGCGCCGCGCCCGCGACCAACTTGGCGCCGTCAACCTGCGTGCCGAGGAAGATGCGAAGGCGGTGGCCGAGGAGCACGGAACGCTTGCCACCGAAAAGGCCGATCTGGAGGAGGCGGTGAAGAAGCTGCGGGCCGGGATCCAAGGCCTGAACCGCGAGGGGCGCGAACGTCTTCTGGCGGCGTTCGAGCAGGTGAATGCAAGCTTTGCGACCCTGTTCACGCATCTGTTCGGCGGGGGCGAGGCGCGGCTGACGCTGGTGGAATCCGACGATCCGCTGGATGCGGGACTGGAGATACTCTGCCAGCCGCCGGGCAAGAAATTGTCCACCCTGTCGCTTCTGTCGGGGGGCGAGCAGACGCTGACGGCGATGGCGCTGATCTTTGCCGTCTTCCTTGCCAACCCCGCCCCGATCTGTGTGCTGGACGAGGTGGACGCGCCGCTGGACGATGCCAACGTCACGCGGTTCTGCGACCTCTTGGACGAGATGACGCGGCGGACGGAAACGCGGTTCCTGATTATCACCCATCATGCGGTGACGATGGCGCGGATGGACCGGCTGTTCGGGGTCACCATGGTCGAACAGGGCGTCAGCCAGCTGGTCAGCGTCGATCTCAAGAAGGCCGAGGCGCTGGTCGCCTAGAGCTTGCGGATCGGATCGCCCAAGGCCACGACGCCGTCCCGTTCGATGGAGCAGAGGATGCCGCGCAGACGCAAGGACGGGTCCTGCACGATCCAGTCCTTGGCATCGGCGCCGTAGCGGACCTTCCATTTCACGCAGCCGTCGTTGAACGCATCCGACACCCGCACCACTGCGCTGCCCAAGCCAAGCAGCGTTCCGACAGGCAGGTTCGCCTCGGTCATGTCCAGATCGGCAATGACGGGATCGCCGGGGTGCAACGCGCCTTCGCAGACCAGATCCATCACCCGTTTGGGCAGGATCGATACCTGAATGCGCGGATCGGGCGATCCGTCCGCCAACTTCAGCCATGGGGCCTTCGTCCAGCGCTCGCCCGGTATGCCGCCCTCCTTGGTCAGGGTCAGGTGGTCGGGGAATGTCCGCAGCCCATAGCCGGGGCGAAAGCACAGACAGGTGACCGGGGCGGCATCCTTGGGCGCGGCAAGGATATGGGGCAGGGCGGCGTTCAGCTGGTCGGTCGTTCGCATAGGTTTTCGATCTTTCGTCGCAGGGTCAGGTCCGCCTGCCGCAGCAGCCCGAGGCGGGCGAGTTCGGCCATCCGGTCCGGGGGCGGCATATGGGTTTCGGCATGGAAGGCAAGGATGCCGTCCTCGTCCAGCGCCAGCAGATGATCGCGCAGGGCGGCGTTTCCCGCATAGGCGCCGCGCGTCAGGCGGAAGTGCAGACGGTCCGCCCAGCGCGCGGGGTCTTCGGCGTGGAAATGCAGCAAGGCGAGGGTTTCGGTGAAGCCGATCCCCTCGACCCGCTGGCCATCCCTGAACGCGCCATGGATGCGCGGCTCCAGCCCGCGCCCGGTGCGGAAGATCGCCTTGCCTTGCGGATGGCTGACCATGCCCGAGGGGAACAGATCGGCATGCCGGCCGAAGGCCAGACGGCGAGCGCTGGCAGCCGCGGCGCGGAAATGGCGGGCGGTGAAGATGTCATCCGGCAGCGCGGGGTCGTGCAGCGCCTCCCACGGGCGGATGCGGATCATGTCGGCATCGGTGGCAAGGACGCGCGCCACGTCGCCGGTGATGAATTCGTCCACGTCCAGATGCGCGATCCACGGCAGGGGCGCTTGCCGATAGAGACGCAGGATATTGCGCGATTGGCGGTTCTGGTGACGCTCGGGGCGGGTGGGCCCCCACCAGCGCGCATCGCAGCGGATCGCGGTAACATCGGGGATGCGCTCCAGACGCTCGAATGCGGGGTCTTCGGGGTCGTCGAAATGCACCCAGACATGCGCCGCGCCGATGGACAGGTGATGCGCGACGAAAGCCAAGACCTGATCGGCAGGGGCGCGGACGGTCATGCAGGCGCCCCACCGGATTGCGACATCATCCATCCTGCAACCCATGGCTGAAAAACGCGGCTGCGTCATCGACTCGGCTTGCTTTTTCCGTTTGGAGAACGACACTTGTAAGGACCGAGAGGAGGCTTCGATGCTGGAATTCCTGCCCCGAGAGGTGCGCGACGGGCTTCATGCGGCGATGACGCGCGGGCGTCGGCGCAACTCGCGCCTGCATCTGCAACAGGGCGAAATGGTGCTTCCGGTGCTGCGGCTCTGGTCGGGCGGGGTGGCGCTGGATGCCTCGCGCACGATGCACATGCGCGGGCTGGTCGATCTGTATGACGGTGCGCGGCATCTTGGGCATTGCCTGATCGTCGCCTCGGTGATCGAGGGCGACGAGCTGATCTGCGAATTCAAGACATTCACCGTGGTTCTGGATCATGCGCCCGTGGATTTCGAAAGGGAGGGCGATGCGCCCTCCGTGCTGCTTCCGCGTTACTGAAGGTCGGCAAAGACATCGCGCAGCCGTGCGCAGGCATCCTCGATCTGCGCGCGGGGTGCGCCGATGTTGAACCGCAGATACGACTCGCCCCCCTTGCCGAAGATATTGCCATAGCTGGTGGCGATGCCCGCCTGCCGTTCGACCCGGTCCAGCATCTGATCCAGCGTCAGACCCGTGCCGGAAAAATCGACCCAAGCCAGATAGGTCGCCTCCAGCGGCATCGACGCAAGACCGGGGATCGACGCGATGGTTTCGTCCAGCAGGCGGCGGTTTTCGTCCAGATAGACCATCAGCGCATCCACCCATTCCGCCCCTTCGGGCGTATAGGCGGCGGTCGCCATCGCAACGCCGAAACTGTTGGGAGAGATGCCCTGCGCCGACATGCGCGCGCGGAACTTGTGGCGTAGGTCAGGGTCAGGGACGATGACGTTCCCGATATGCCCGCCGGCAAGGTTGAAGGTCTTGGTCGTCGCCGTCATCACCACCAGCCGGTTCACGATATCCGGCGCGGCCAGCGGCATCGCGATATGTTCCTGTCCCGGAAAGACGAGGTCGTGATGAATCTCGTCCGAGACGAGGATCAGGTCGTGCCGCTTGCAGAAATCCGCGACGCCGCGCAGTTCCTGCTGCGTCCAGACCCGCCCGCCCGGATTGTGGGGCGAGCAGAGGATGAAGATCCGCTCTTGCCCGGTCATCTGCGCGTCCCAGGCGTCGAAATCCATCTCGTAACGACCATCCGTCAGGGCAAGCGGGCATTCCAGCACCTTGCGCCCAGCAGCTTTGACGATGCGGGCGAAGGCGTGATAGACGGGCGTTGTCAGCACCACCCCGTCGCCGGGTTCGCTGAACGCCTCGATGCAAAGCGCGGTGCCGTTGACGAGGCCGTGGGTGGTGAAGATCGCCTTCGGGTCCACCTCCCAGCCATGACGGTTCTTCATCCACCAGCAGATCGCGGCCAGATAATCGGCATCGTCGCCGAAATAGCCATAGATGCCATGCGCGACCATCTTCTCCAGCGCGCGCTGGACGGATGCGGGGGGCCGGAACTCCATATCCGCGACCCACATGGCAAGCCCTTTGCCCTTGGGCACGTCAAACAGGGTTTCCATCATGTCCCATTTGTCACAATGGGTGCCGGTGCGGTCGATCCGTTCGTCGAAATTCATGGCGGTCTCCGGTATGTCGCGTGGCAGCCTAGCCGCTTCGCGCGGGGACCGGAAGGCGATTGCACGGCGCAAGGGCTTGGCTTAAATCGGAGCCATGATACGCTCCATCCTGATCCATCCCGATCCGCGGCTGAAGAAGCCCTGCGCCCCCGTCGATCAGATCACGGACGAGATCCGCGAGCTTGGCCGCGACATGCTGGAGACGATGTATGACGCGCCCGGCGTCGGCCTCGCCGGGCCGCAGATCGGCGTCATGCTGCGGATCATCACCATGGATTGCACCAAGGACCCCGAGGCCGATCCGCGCCCCATGGTGCTGGTAAACCCCGAGATCGTTTGGAAATCGGATGATCTGAGCGTTTACGAGGAAGGCTGCCTGTCCATCCCCGACCAATATGCCGAGGTGCAGCGCCCCGCCGCCGTGCGCGTGCGTTGGACCGATCTGGACGGCAAGGCGCAGGAGGAGGAGATGACCGGCCTCTGGGCGACCTGCGTGCAGCACGAGATCGACCATCTGGATGGCAAGCTGTTCATCGACTATCTGGGCCCGCTGAAACGGCAGATGATCACCCGCAAGATGGAAAAGCTGAAACGCGAACGCGCGCGCGAGAAGGCATGATCCGTCCTTTCGTTCCCTTTCCCGACCAACGGTTGCGGTCCAGGACCGCCGACGTGGCTGCGATCGACGACGAGGTTCGCGCCATCTGGGCCGACATGGTCGAGACGATGGATGCAATGCCGGGATATGGTCTTGCGGGGCCGCAGATCGGCGTGATGCGACGGCTGGCCGTGGTGGACTGTTCGGACGAACGCGGACGCGCGATCCTGCTTGCGAACCCCGAGGTGCTTCACGCCTCGGTCCAGTTCCGCGAGCATGAGGAGGCGAGCCCGAACCTGCCCGGCGTTTCGGCGGTGATCTCGCGCCCTCGCGCTGTGACCGTGCGGTTCCTGAACGCGGATGGCGTGATGGAGGATCGCGATTTCGTCGGCCTCTGGGCGACATCGGTGCAGCATCAGATCGACCATCTGGCGGGAAAGATGTATTTCGACCGCCTTTCGCCGCTGAAGCGAAAGATGCTGATCGCCAAGGCGGGAAAGCGGCGCTGATGCGGGTGGTGTTCATGGGCACGCCAGAGTTTTCCGTGCCAGTTCTGGAAGCATTGGCGGCGAAGCATGAGGTCGTCTGCGTCTATTCCCAGCCGCCGCGTCCGGCGGGGCGTGGCAAGAAGGATCGACCTTCGCCCGTTCAAGCACGGGCCGAGGCGTTGGGGATTCCGGTGCGCCATCCGGTCAGGCTGAGAGGGATGGAGGAGGAGTTCGTCGCGCTGGATGCCGATGTGGCGGTCGTGGTCGCTTATGGGCTGATCCTGCCGCAAGCCGTGCTGGATGCGCCGCGTCTGGGCTGCCTGAACATCCACGCCTCGCTTCTGCCGCGCTGGCGGGGGGCGGCACCGATCCATCGCGCGATCCTGTCGGGGGATGCGCAGACCGGCATCTGCATCATGCAGATGGAGGCGGGGCTGGACACCGGCCCGGTGCGGCTGGCCCGCGCTGTGCCGATCGGGGCCGAGGAGACCACCGGCGAATTGCACGACCGTCTTTCTGCGATGGGGGCTGAGATGATCCTCGAGGCGCTGGCGACGATGCCTACGGCTGTGACCCAGCCGGAAAACGGCGTGACCTACGCCGCCAAGATCGACAAGGCCGAGGCACGGATCGATTGGTCGCAACCCGCCGAGGTGGTGGACCGCCAGATCCGCGGCCTCTCGCCGTTCCCCGGCGCGTGGTGCATGGCGGGGGGCGAGCGGCTGAAGCTGCTGGGCAGCCGTGTGGTCGATGGCTCTGGTGCGCCGGGTCAGGTGCTGGACGGGCTGACCATCGCCTGCGGCACAGGTGCGGTCGAGGTCACGCTGGCCCAGCGCGAAGGAAAACGCCCGATGCGCCCCGAGGAGCTGCTGCGCGGCATCGTGCTTCCCGAACGGCTCGGCTGACCTCAGGCGTAATTGTCCCGGTCGATGGCGGGAAAGGGGCCGTCCGCCCAGATGAACGTGTGAACGGCGCAGAGGTAGCGGTAAATCGCCTCGTCATCCTTCAGTTCAATTTCCGTATTTTTATCGTAGTCCTCGGCGGTCACCGGTTCGGTTTTCGAGGACATGCTCGAAGTTCCGACGGAAACGTTCGGACCATTCGCAGGGATGCAAGGCTGCGATCTTCAACTTCCCGGGGTTCGAATGGTTCACGTGATCGTAGAGCCTCATGACCTGCAAGAACGCTTCGGTCGGCGAAAGCTCACGCGCGGGCTTTCTTGAACGGGGCCATACCCTCGCGAGCCAGCTCGTCCGCACGTTCGTTCTCGGCATGTCCGGCATGTCCCTTGATCCAGCGCCATTCGACCTTGTGGCGCTGCTGCGCTGCGTCCAGACGTTCCCAAAGGTCAGCGTTCTTGACCGGCTTGCGGTCGGCTGTCTTCCAGCCGTTGCGTTTCCATCCGTGGATCCAGCCGGTGACGCCGTTTTTCACATAGGCGCTGTCGGTCACGACGATGATCGTGCTTTCGCGCGTCAATGCCTCCAGTGCCGAAATGGCCGCCATCAACTCCATGCGGTTGTTGGTGGTCAGCGCTTCGCCGCCGTTCAGCGTGCGTTCCTTGAGGATGATGTCACCCTCTTTCGCCAGCATCAGGACCCCCCAGCCTCCGGGGCCGGGATTTCCACTGCAGGCACCGTCGGTATAGGCGTAAAGCTCTGGCATGGCAGCGGGCTATCCCATGCGGGTCGCCCGTGCAAGACGTCAGCGGCGACGTGCGGCCACGCGGACCTTGGCAGGTTCCGGACGGAAAGACAGCGCCAGAACGGCAAGAACGGTGATCGTGGCAGTCAGCAGCAGCATAGTCGGCACCTCCGTAGAAACATCAGCGTTTCACCGAGTCGCGGCGATGTCAAACCCTGTCTTGCGGTGCCTCGCGCAGCACTCGCGGAACTTTGAACTCCACGCGCTCTTTCGCGGTCTCGACCAGCTCTACCGTGGTGTCCCAGCGGGCGCGGAAAGCGTCGATCACCTCGTTCACCAATACTTCGGGGGCCGAGGCGCCTGCCGTGATGCCAATGCTGCGAATCCCCTCCAGCGCGCGCCAGTCGATATCGGTGGCGCGCTGGACGAGCTGGGCATAGGCGCAGCCGGCAGAACGGCCAACCTCGACCAGCCGTTTGGAGTTCGAGGAATTCGGTGCGCCGATGACCAGAAGCGCGTCGATCCTGTCCGCGATGGCCTTCACCGACATCTGCCGGTTGGTGGTGGCATAGCAGATGTCTTCCTTGTGCGGGCCGACAATGGCCGGGAAACGCGCGCGCAACGCCTCGACGATGCCGATGGTGTCATCGACCGACAGGGTGGTCTGGGTGATATAGGCCAGCCGTTCGGGGTCGCGCACATCCAGCCCGGCCACGTCATCGGCGGTTTCGACCAACAGGACCTCGCCTTCGGGCAATTGTCCCATGGTGCCGATGGTTTCCGGGTGCCCGGCATGGCCGATCATCACCATCTGCAGCCCGTCCTCGTGGTGGCGTTCGGCCTCGATATGGACCTTGGACACCAGCGGGCAGGTGGCGTCGACGAAGACCATCTCGCGCCGCGCAGCTTCGGCCGGGACGGCCTTTGGCACGCCATGGGCGGAGAAGATTACCGGGCGGTCGCCGGGAACTTCGTCAAGTTCCTCGACGAAGATCGCGCCCTGATCGCGCAGACCGTCCACGACGTATTTGTTGTGGACGATCTCGTGCCGGACATAGACCGGGGCACCCCATTTGCGGATCGCCATTTCCACGATCTTGATGGCCCGGTCCACGCCCGCGCAGAATCCGCGCGGGGCGGCAAGATAAAGGGTCAGCGGGGGCAGGGACATCGGTGCGGCCTTCAATGTTGCGCCCCAGAGGTAAGGTCTGCGCCCGCTCAGGTCAACGAACGTCCTCGACGGGTTCTTCGCGGTCCACCCTCGGCTCGCGCGGGGGGCGGCCGATCACGTCGCGCAATTCGTCCAGTTCGATGAAGTTGTCGGCCTGCCGGCGCAGCTCGTCCGCGATCATCGGCGGCTGGCTGCGGATGGTGGACACGATGGACACGCGCACCCCCTGCCGCTGAAGGCTTTCGACCAGCGGCCGGAAATCCCCGTCGCCCGAGAAGATGACGATGTGATCGACCCGCGGCGCAAGCTCCATCGCGTCCACCGTCAGTTCGATGTCCATGTTGCCCTTGACCTTACGGCGGCCCTGGCTGTCGGTGTATTCCTTGGCCGGTTTG
The DNA here is from genome assembly GCA_029846755.1 of Falsirhodobacter flavus. GTDB lineage: Bacteria > Pseudomonadota > Alphaproteobacteria > Rhodobacterales > Rhodobacteraceae > Falsirhodobacter > Falsirhodobacter flavus. The sequence goes on from JARWBI010000013.1 coordinate 41,335, forward strand.
GTGACCATGGTGAAGCCGTTGTAATGCAGCCAGTCCACCAGCGGGCGGATCGGGGAATATTCCTCGTTCTCCAACAGGGCGGTATAGTAGAAGGCGCGCAGCAGCTTGCCCCGCCTCATGAATTCCTGCCGTAGCAGCTTGTAGTCGATGTCGAAGCCCAGCGCCTTGGCGGCGGCGTAGAGGTTCGATCCGTCTATGAACAGCGCAAGCCGTTCGTCCTTGTAGAACATAGTTCGCGTCCCCTATGCACTGTTCCGAAAAAACCCGTCCACTCGTAATCCGTCTTGCGACAACAATGGGATGGGAACCACGTCGTTAAATAACCGTAGCGCCCTGCTACACAACATGACGAGGGGTCGCCATGGAAGAAAGAAACGAGGCTTTGGTTGCCGTCGGCGGGAATCAGCCGTTTGGGGGGATGAGTTTGCCGGACACGATCCGCGCGGCGCTTGCGGCGATCCCGCGCACTAGCATCGAGATGGTTAACGAAAGTTTTTTATATTCAACGCCTTGCTTTCCCATGGGGGCGGGGCCGGATTATGTCAACGCGGCGGTTTCGTTGCGGCTGGGCGGGGCGATGGGCGCGGCGACGCTGCTGAATCTGCTGCACAGCATTGAGGCAGATTTCGGCAGGCAGCGGCAGGCCCGATGGGGGGCAAGGTCCGTCGATCTCGATCTTCTCGCTTTTGGCGATATGGTGTTGCCGGATGGCGCAACCTGGGATCATTGGCGCGGCCTTTCGCCGACCCGCCAGGCGGTCGAAGCGCCGAATCAGCTGATCCTGCCGCATCCCCGGATTCAGGACCGCGCCTTCGTGCTCGTGCCCTTGGCCGACATCGCGCCGGGCTGGGTGCATCCGGTTCTGAAGAAAAGCGTTTCCGCGATGCTTGCCGATCTGCCGGCGGCGGATCGCGACGCTGTGCGGCGGCTGTAGGCGCCGGGATTCCTCCCTTGTCAACACCCGCCGCAAGGCTTAAATAGGCCGTTCCACGCCCCCGCCCGATTACAGATGGAGAGACCGATGGCCCGCGTAACGGTCGAAGATTGCGTCGACAAGGTTCCGAACCGGTTCGAACTGGTGATGCTTGCCGCCCACCGTGCGCGCGAGATCCAGTCGGGTGCCGCACTGACCATCGACCGCGACAACGACAAGAACCCTGTCGTGTCCCTGCGCGAGATCGCCGAGGAAACCCAGAGCGCCGATCACCTGCGCGAGCGGATGATCGAAAGCCACCAGACCCAGATCGAGGTGGACGAGCCGGAAGAAGACGAAATGGCGCTTCTGATGGGCAACGGCGAAGTCGACCGCCCGATGCAGGACGACATGTCGGAAGAAAAACTGCTGCGCGCCCTGATGGAAGCGCAAGGCCAGAACTGATCCTGTTCAGGAAAGCGGCGGGGGAATGATCGATCTCGAAGACCTGATCGCCCTCGTCCGCAATTACAATCCCAAGACGAATGCCGATCTGATCCGCCGGGCTTATGCCTACGGCATGAAGATGCATGACGGGCAGTTCCGCCAATCGGGCGAGCCCTATTTCACCCATCCCGTCGCCGTTGCCGCCATTCTGACAGAACAGCGGCTGGATGATGCGACCATCGTGACCGCGCTGCTGCACGACACGATCGAAGACACCAAATCCACCTATGCCGAGATCGAGCGCCTTTTCGGCGTGAACATCGCCGAACTGGTGGATGGCGTCACCAAGCTGACCAATCTGGAACTCTCATCCGCCCAGTCGAAACAGGCCGACAACTTCCGCAAGCTGTTCATGGCGATGTCCAAGGACCTGCGGGTGATTCTGGTCAAGCTGGCGGACCGTCTGCACAACATGCGCACGATCAAGTCGATGCGCCCGGAAAAACAGGCCCAGAAGGCCCGCGAGACGATGGAGATCTTCGCCCCGCTGGCAGGCCGCATGGGTATGCAGTGGATGCGCGAGGAGCTGGAGGATCTGGCCTTCCGCGTCCTGAACCCCGAGGCGCGCAATTCCATCATCCGCCGTTTCATCACGCTTCAGCGCGAGACGGGCGATGTGGTCCACCGCATCACCAACGACATCCGGGCCGAGCTGGACAAGGCCGATATCGACGCCGACGTCTATGGCCGCGCCAAGAAGCCCTACAGCATCTGGCGCAAGATGCAGGAAAAGGATCTGGCGTTTTCGCGCCTGTCCGACATCTATGGCTTCCGCGTCATCTGCGAGCATGAAACCGACTGCTACCGCATCCTCGGCGTGATCCATCACCGCTGGCGGGCGGTTCCTGGGCGGTTCAAGGATTACATCAGCCAGCCGAAATCCAACGGCTATCGTTCCATCCACACCACGGTCTCCGGCCGCGACGGCAAGAGGGTGGAGGTGCAGATCCGCACCCGCCAGATGCACGAGGTGAACGAGGCCGGGGTCGCCGCCCATTGGGCTTACCGCGAGGGCGTTCGGACCAAGAACCCCTTCGCCGTCGATCCGGCCAAATGGATCGCATCGCTGACCGAACGGTTGGACGAGGACGACCACGACGCGTTCATGGAGAACGTGAAGCTGGAGATGTATACCGATCAGGTCTTCTGCTTCACCCCCAAGGGCGACGTGATCCAACTGCCCAAGGGCGCGACGCCGCTGGACTTCGCCTTTGCCATCCACACCCGGATCGGGAACAGTTGCGTTTCGGCCAAGATCGACGGCATCCGCGTGCCGCTCTGGACTCGATTGCGCAACGGCCAGTCAATCGAGATCATCACCGCCGAGGGCCAGCGCCCGCAGGCGAGCTGGATCGACATCGTGACCACGGGCCGCGCCAAGGCCGCGATCCGGCGGTCCCTGCGGGAGGAAGATCGCAGCCGTTTCGTCCGGCTGGGGCAAGAATTGGTCCGGTCGGCCTTCGATCAGGTCGGGCGCAAATATTCCGACAAGGCGCTGCGCACCGCCGCCAAGATGCTTGGCCTGACCGAAGGCGAGGAATTGCTGGCCCGTGTCGGCAGCGCCGAAGTAACCGCCCGCAAGGTGGTCGAGACGCTCTATCCCGAATTCGCGCAGGGCCCGGCGGACGAGGTGATCCAGCGCCCGGTCCTTGGCCTGCCGCCCGATCAGACCTTCCGCCGCGCCCAATGCTGCCAGCCGGTCCCGGGCGAGCGGATCGTCGGTATCACCTATCGCGGGCAGGGCGTGGTCATCCACGCCATCGACTGCCCCGCGCTGGAGGAGGTGGAGGACCAGCCCTCCCGCTGGGTGGACCTGCACTGGCAGCCGGGGCGGCATGCGCCGGTCAACACCGTCAGCCTCGATCTGACAATCGCCAACGATGCCGGAGTCCTCGGCCGCGTCTGCACCTTGATCGGCGAGCAGAAGGCCAATATCTCGGACATGCAATTCACCGACCGCAAGCCGGACTTCTATCGCTTGCTGGTCGATATCGACGTGCGGGATGTGGAACATCTGCATCTTGCCATGACGGCGCTGGAGGCGGAAAGCCAGGTGGCCCAGATCGCGCGGCATCGCGACCTTGGCCGCAAGCCATGACGGGTGAGTAAATGGTGTTCAAGCGGCGCGAGCGCCGAAGCCTTGCGGGCTGGGCGCGCGAGATGGTCTATCCGACCGGCGGTTTCCGCCGCGCGACGCAATATGTCATGCACCGGATGCGCCGCTTGCCGGACGAGCCGCACCGCATCGCGCGCGGCTTCTTCGCCGGATCTTTCATCAGCTTCACCCCGTTCTTCGGCTTCCATTTCATCGGCGCCGCGCTGATCGCCTGGGCGATGCGGGGCAACATCCTTGCTGCGCTGCTGGGCACCTTCGTCGGCAACCCTCTGACGACGCCGATCATCGCCATCACCTCGGTGGAACTGGGGCACCGCATCCTCGGCATCACCGATCCGATGGATCTGGGGTCGATCGCCGCTGCTTTCGCCAATGCCGGGACCGAACTTTGGGACAATGCCATCGCGCCTTTCACCGGGCAGGCGATGCATTGGGAAAGTCTGGCCGCGTTCTTCCGCACCATCTATTTCCCTTATATGATCGGCGGCATCCTTCCCGGGATCGTCATCAGCGGCATTCTCTATTACCTGACCATCCCGCTGGTGCGCGCCTATCAGAAACTGCGTGCGTCCAAGGCGAAGGAACGGTTCGAGAAGCGGCAGAAGCTGCGCCGTCAGGCCGAGGCGTTGCGGCGCAAGGGTTGATCCCCGGCCCGCCGCCCCCTACTGCTTGGATCAAGGAGCAGGTGGCTTGGTTTTCAAACGGCGCGAGAAACAGACCCGGCGGCGCAGGATCGCCGAGATGCTCTGGCCGCGCGGCGGCTGGCGGCGGGCGCTGCAATACCTGACCCATCGGGTCATGCGCATTCCCGACGATCCGCGGCGCGTGGCGCGCGGCGCCTTTGCCGGGGTCTTTGCCTGTTTCGGCCCGTATATCTTCCACGACTACGTCATCGCTATTGCGCTGGCCTGGCTGATCCGGGGCAACATCTTTGCGGCGCTGGTCGGATCGCTGATCGCGAACCCGGTGACGATCCCGTTCTTTGCGGTCGCCGGTGTGTCGCTGGGTCAGCATCTTCTGGGCATCGGCGAAGGGCTGCCCGCGTGGCAGATCCTTTCGGCCTTCGGCGCGGCGGCGTCCGAAATCCTGCACAACTGCAACGCCATCTTCGGCGAGCACGAGATGCGATGGGTCAGCCTTTCGCGGTTCTTTCACCGCATCTATCTGCCCTATCTGGTCGGGGGCACGGTCATTGGGATTGTTGCGGGGCTGGCCAGCTACATCGTTGTTTTGTCGCTGGTCCGTGCCTATCGCGGCTTGCGGACCGCGCGCCTTCGCGACAGAAGCGAGGCATTGCGTCGCGCCCGCGAATTGCGCGGTGGGGATGACGCTGGCGGCGGAAGGGCCTAACATCATGGCAGGGAACGAGCAGGGGGTGGAAGAATGCGGCTTGGCGTGAATATCGACCATGTGGCCACGGTGCGGAATGCGCGTGGATCGAATTGGCCGGACCCGCTGCGTGCCGCGATACTGGCCGAGGCTGCGGGCGCCGACGGGATCACCGCCCATCTGCGCGAGGATCGCCGCCATATCCGCGACGAGGATATTGAGGCGCTGATGGCCGGGATCGGCCTGCCGCTGAACTTCGAGATGGCGGCCACCGCCGAAATGCAGACGATCGCGCTGCGCCACAAGCCCCACGCCGTCTGCCTCGTGCCGGAAAAGCGCGAGGAGCGCACGACCGAGGGCGGGCTGGACGTTGCCAGCGACGAGGCCCGGCTGGCCGATTTCATCGCGCCGCTGCGCGAGGCGGGGTCGCGCGTGTCGATGTTCATCGGCCACGATCCCGCACAGATCGAGGCATCGCACCGGATCGGCGCGGCGGTGGTCGAACTGCATACCGGGCACTACTGCGAACTGATCGCCGACCGCCGCACCGCCGAAGCGGAGGCCGAACTGGCCGCGCTGCGCCAGGGCGCGGCCTTTGCCCATTCGCTGGGACTGGAGGTTCATGCGGGCCACGGCATCAGCTATGACACCGTCGCCGAGATCGCCGCCTTTCCGCAGGTGATGGAGTTGAATATCGGCCATTTCCTGATTGCCGAATCCATCTTCCGCGGGCTTGGTCCCGCCATCGAGGAAATGCGCCGCCGCATGGATGCCGCACGCGCCTGAGGAGACACGCATGCAGCTTTCGCTCGTCGCGCTCGGCTCGGCCTCGCTGATCCTCGGGATCGTGGCGCTGGCCTTTCCGCTTCCGGCTTCGCTCAGCGTGGTGCTGTTCACGGGCTGGGCCTTTCTGGCCATCGGCGCGCTTCAGATGTTCCATGCCTTTCGCGCGGGCCTATTGATGTCCGAAGGGCTGTGGGGGCTGTTCCCGCTGGTGCTGGGGATCCTGCTGATCGCGCGCCCGCTGGACGGGATGGTCGCGCTGACGGTCGTGGTGGGGGTGGTCTGCGCCGTGTCGGGGCTGTTCCGGCTGGCGATGGGCATCCGGCTGGGCCATCGGCTGCGCTGGCTGGTGGTCGCCTCGGGCGGGCTGTCGCTTCTGTTCGGGCTTGTGGTGCTTCTGGGGCTGGAGGAGACGGTGCTGGTGACGCTGGGCTTCATCCTCGCGTTCGAATTGATCCTGATCGGCGCAGTGCTGATCGCGGTGGGGATGGCGCGCAGATGATCCTTGGCATCGGGACCGATCTTGCGAATATCGAACGGATCGAACGCACGCTGGAACGGTTCGGCGACCGTTTCCGCAACCGCGTCTTCACCAATCTGGAACAGCGCCGGGCGGAAAATCGCGCCGATGTCGCGGGCACCTATGCAAAACGCTGGGCGGCCAAGGAGGCCTGTTCCAAGGCGCTGGGCACCGGGCTGCGGATGGGCATCGCGTGGAAGGACATGGCGGTATCGAACCTGCCGACCGGGCAGCCGGTGATGGCGCTGACGGGTTGGGCGGCGCAGCGGCTGGCATCCATGACCCCGCCCGGACACGAGGCGATCGTGCATGTCACCCTGACCGACGATCACCCCTGGGCGCAGGCTTTCGTTGTGATCGAGGCACGGCCCATCCGCGATCACGGCAGCGAAACTTGACTCGGACGCCCGCGCCGCGCATGAAGCGGCGATCATCAACGGGCGGGACGACATGTTCACACGCAAGAAAGCAAAGGCCGAGGGCGGCATTCTGGAGACGATCAAGACGGTCGTCTATGCCCTGCTGATTGCGGGCGTCTTCCGCACACTGTTCTTCCAGCCGTTCTGGATCCCGTCGGGGTCGATGAAGGACACGCTGCTGATCGGCGATTTCCTGTTCGTGAACAAGATGGCCTACGGCTATTCGCAGTATTCCTGCCCCTTCTCGATGTGCCCCTTCTCGGGCCGTCTTCTGGCGTCCGAGCCGGAGCGCGGCGACGTTGTGGTGTTCCGCCATCCGGTGTCCGGCGCGGATTTCATCAAGCGTCTGATCGGCCTTCCGGGCGATACGGTGCAGATGCGAAACGGCCGGGTGATCCTGAACGGGCAGGAAGTGCCGCAGGAAGCGAGTGGCACCTTCGAGGAAACCTACGAACGGCAGGGGCCGATGGGCCAGTATCCGCGCTGCGAGAATGGCCCGGTGGGCGAGGGCGGGCTTTGCACCTCGTCGCGGTTCACCGAAATGCTGCCGAATGGCGTCGCGCATGACGTGCTGAACATCGACCAGAACGGTTATGCCGACAACACCGACGTATTCACCGTTCCGCCGGGGCATTACTTCTTCATGGGCGACAACCGCGACAATTCGCAGGACAGCCGGTTCAGCCAGGCCTCGGGCGGCGTAGGCATGGTGCCTGCCGAATACCTGATCGGGCGCGCGGACCGGATCATGTTCTCGTCGGCGGGGCGCTCGATGCTGTATTTCTGGACATGGCGGGCGGACCGCTTCTTCAAGGCTGTCGATTGAAACTCTCTGCCGATCTCATCGCGCTGTCCGGCACGCTCGGGCACCGCTTCAACAATCCCGAATTGCTGGTCCGGGCGGTGACGCATGCCTCGATCTCGGGGCCGCAGCGGCCGGACAACCAGCGGCTTGAATTTCTGGGCGACCGGGTGCTTGGCCTCGTCATGTCCGAAGCGCTTCTGTCGGCGGATGAAAAGGCCAGCGAAGGCCTGCTTGCCCCCCGGTTCAACGCGCTGGTTCGCAAGGAGACCTGCGCCGAGATCGCGCGGGAGATCGGGCTGGGCAACGCGCTGAAGCTGGGCCGGTCAGAAATGATGTCTGGCGGTCGCCGCAAAGAGGCGCTGCTGGGCGACGCGATGGAGGCCCTGATCGCTGCCGTCTATGTCGATGCGGGCTTCGAGGTGGCGCGGGCCGTGGTGCTGCGCCTGTGGGGCGACCGGGTCGGGCGGGTCGAGAAGGACGCGCGCGATCCCAAGACCGCGCTTCAGGAATGGGCGCAGGCTCGCGCCTTGCCGCCGCCGCGCTATGTCGAATTGGGACGGTCCGGGCCGGATCACCAACCCACCTTCGACGTGGAGGTGCGACTGGAGACGGGCGAGGCCGAAACGGCGCAGGCCAATACCAAACGCGCCGCCGAACAGGCCGCGGCAAGGGCGCTTCTGGCGCGGATGGAGAAGAACGCATGACACGCGCAGGTTTCGTCGCCCTGATCGGAGAGCCGAACGCCGGCAAATCCACCCTGCTGAACCGCATGGTCGGGGCCAAGGTGTCGATCGTCACCCACAAGGTGCAGACCACCCGCGCCCGCATCCGCGGCGTCGCGATGGAGGGGGATGCGCAGATCGTCTTCGTGGACACGCCGGGCCTGTTCCGCCCGCGCCGCCGTCTTGACCGCGCGATGGTCGCCGCCGCCTGGGGCGGGGCCGCGGATGCCGATGTGATCGTTCTGCTGATCGAGGCGCACCGTGGCCTGACCGAAGGGACCGAGGCGATCATTGACGCGCTGAAGGACCGCGTTCCCGGCAAGGTGAAGGTGGCGCTGGCGATCAACAAGATCGACCGGGTGAAGGCGGAAACGCTGCTGGCACTGACCCAGAAGATGAACGAAGCGTTTCCCTTCGTGGAAACCTTCATGATCTCGGCCGAGCGGGGATACGGCGTCGACAAGCTGCGCGAATGGCTGGCGGGGCAACTGCCCGACGGCGAGTGGTTCTATCCCGAGGATCAGATCGCCGACCTGCCCATGCGCATGATCGCCGCCGAGATGACGCGCGAAAAGCTGACCCTGCGTCTGCACGAAGAACTGCCCTATCAGCTGACGGTCGAGACCGAGAAATGGGAGGATCGCCCCGACGGGTCCACCCGCATCGATCAGGTCGTCTATGTCGCCCGCGACGGGCACAAGGGTATCGTTCTGGGCAACAAGGGCGAGACGATCAAGTCCATCGGCCAGGCCGCTCGGGCCGAGATTTCCGAATTCCTTGGCCGAACGGTCCATCTGTTCCTTCAGGTCAAGGTCCGTCCGAACTGGCTGGAAGAGCCCGAGCGCTATTCCGAGATGGGTCTGGACTTCAAGGACGGCAATTCTTGACACGGCTGACCGCCGATTTCTGGGTCCGCGCCTATCTGGCGCGGCTGCGGTTGGCGGATATTCCGGCGTTCATTACGTCGAAGGGCGATGCGACGGCGGGGGCGGTGCTTGTGAAACTTGCGACGCTGGACGGGAAGGCGCAGGCCTTCCAGCGCAGTTTCGATCTGATGACCGGGGACCGCGCTTGGGTCGTGCTGGCCGAAGGTGCCGAGCCGGAGGTCGATGCCGCCGTCGCGCGCCAGCGCGGGTTCGATCCCGACCTCTGGGTGATCGAGATCGAGGACCGGCAGGGCCGCACGCTGCTGGATGAGCCGGGACTTTCCGACTAGGCTGCCCTGATGGAGTGGCGGGACGAGGGTGCGCTTCTGTCCATGCGTCGGCATGGCGAAAGCGCCGCGATCATCGAAGTGTTCACCAAGGATCACGGCCGCCATTCCGGCGTCGTGCATGGCGGTGCATCTCGCAAGATGGCCGCCACCCTGCAACCCGGCACGCAGCTGGACGTGACATGGCGCGCACGGCTGGGCGACCAGCTGGGCACCTTCGCGGTGGAGCCGTTGCGCGCGCGTGCGGTTCTGGACAGCCGCCTTGGCCTGACCGGCCTGAACGCCGTCTGCGCAATGCTGCATCTGTGCCTGCCCGACCGGGAGGCGCATCCGGCGCTGTGGCTGCGGACGATGGCGCTTCTGGACGATCTGGGCAGCAACGGCTGGGGCGAAGCCTATCTGCGGTGGGAGATGCTGCTGCTGGAGGAGATGGGCTTCGCGCTGGACCTGACGCGCTGTGCGCTGACCGGGTCGCGCGAGGATCTGGCCTTCGTCAGCCCGCGCACGGGCAGGGCGGTCGGCCGGAATGCGGCCGGCGACTGGGCGCCGCGGCTGCTTCCCCTGCCGCCGATCCTGCTTGGGCAGGGCGGTGCCAGCCCGGCCGAGATGGCGGCCGGCCTGACCCTGTGCGCCCATTTCCTGAACCGTGCGTTGGCGGGCATGGACATCCACCATCCCCTGCCCGAGGCACGGGCGCGGCTGGTCGATCTTCTGACGCGCGAGGTTGCATCCATGCCCGCCACGGGTGAAGGAAGGCTGCACGAAGACGGAGAATGAAATGGTCGAAATCCTGGGCTTGCCGATCGCATCCTTCCTCGCCGCCTTTGCCGTGACGCTGGCTGCGGGCTTCGTGAAGGGCGCCATCGGCTTCGCGATGCCACTGGTGATGATGTCGGCGTTTTCATCGTTCCTGCCGCCGCAATACGCGCTGGCTGGGCTGATCCTGCCGGTGCTGGTCACCAATATCCACCAGATGCTGCGCGACGGACTGGGCGAGGCGTGGAATTCGGCATGGAAGTTCCGGCGCTTCATCATCGGCACGGTGCTGTTCATCGGCGTGTCGGCGCAATTCGCCGAACGGATCCCGCAGGCGGCGTTTCTGCTGTTGCTCGGCCTGCCGATCACGATCTTTGCCGGGCTGCAACTGGCGGGGCGCAAGCTGGCGCTGCGGCTGGAACATCAGGGCCGCGCGGAATGGTTTCTGGGGATCGTCGGCGGGCTTTACGGAGGCGTGTCGGGCATCTGGGGGCCGCCGCTGCTGGTCTATCTTCTGTCCATCGGCACGCCCAAAACCGAAAACGTGCGCGTGCAGGGGGTGATCTTCTTCATCGGATCGGCCGTGCTGTTCATCGCGCATCTTCAGACCGGAATCCTTCAGGGCGACACGCTGAAGTTTTCCGGCGCGTTGATCCTGCCGGCGGCGATCGGGATGTTCGCAGGATACAGGTTGCAGGACAGCCTGGATCAGAACCGTTTCCGCTGGTGGACGCAGGTTCTGCTCATCATCACGGGCCTGAACCTGATCCGGCAGGCCGTGATGTGAAAAAGGGCGGCTCCCAGTCCGGAAGCCGCCCGCTTGCTTAGCCGATTGCCGCCGCTTTGACGTCCGCGTCGATATGCGGGACGTATTGGGCGAAGTTGTCGGCGAACATCCCCACAAGCTTCGCCGCCTGCGCGTCATAGGCCGCCGCATCCGCCCAGGTCGAACGCGGGTCGAGCAGCGAGGGCTCTACGCCCGGAACCGCGACGGGAACCTCGAAGCCGAAATTCGGGTCCTTGCGGAACTGAGCGGCGTCCAGCGTGCCATCCAGCGCAGCGGCCAGCAGCGCGCGCGTCGCCTTGATCGGCATGCGCTTGCCCGTCCCGTATGCGCCGCCGGTCCAGCCGGTGTTCACCAGCCAGCAGGACGCGCCATGCTTGGCGATCTTCTGTTGCAGCAGTTTGCCATAGACCTCGGGGCGGCGCGGCATGAAGGGTGCGCCGAAGCAGGTCGAGAAGGTCGGCTGCGGTTCGGTGACCCCACGCTCGGTCCCTGCGACCTTGGAGGTGAAGCCCGACAGGAAGTGATACATCGCCTGTGCCGGTGTCAGCTTGGCGATCGGGGGCAGAACCCCGAACGCGTCGCAGGTCAGCATGATGATGTTCTTGGGGAAACCGCCAAGCCCGGTGTCCGACGCGTTGGAGATCGCCTCCAGCGGATAGGCGCAACGGGTGTTGGCCGTCAGGCTGTCATCCTCGAAGTCCAGTTCGAGCGTTTCGGGATCGAAGACCATGTTTTCGATCACGGTGGCGAAACGGTGGGTGGTCGCGAAGATCGCCGGCTCGGCTTCCGCCGACAGGTTGATCGTCTTGGCATAGCAGCCACCTTCGAAGTTGAAGGTGCCGCGATCCGACCAGCCATGTTCGTCGTCGCCGATCAGGACGCGCGACGGGTCCGCCGAAAGCGTGGTCTTGCCGGTGCCCGACAGGCCGAAGAACACGGCGGTGTCGACCGGGTTGCCGACCGCGTGATTGGCCGAGCAGTGCATCGGCATCACGCCTTTTCCGGGCAGAATGTAGTTCAGCAGCGTGAACACGGACTTCTTGTTCTCGCCCGCGTATTCGGTGTTGGCGATCAGGATCAGCTTACGATCGAAGTTCAGCGCGATGACGGTTTCAGACCGGCAGCCGTGCTTGGCGGGGTCCGCCTTGAACGAGGGGCAGTTGATGATCGTGAAATCGGGGACAAACGAATCAAGTTCCGCACGCTGGGGACGGCGCAGCAGGTGCCGGATGAACAGCCCGTGCCATGCCATTTCCGTGACGACGCGCACGTCCAGACGGTGTGTCGCATCGGCGCCTGCATAGAGGTCCTGGACGAAATATTCCCGACCCTTCATATGCTCCAGCATGTCGTCATAGAGGCGGTCGAACGCTGCCGACTCCATGGCGGTGTTGTTTTCCCACCAGATATTGTCTTCGACGCCGGGGGTGCGGACAACATGTTTGTCCTTCGGCGAACGGCCGGTATAGACGCCGGTCGTTGTCAGAAAGGCACCGCCTTTGCCGACCTGTCCTTCGCCGCGGGCGACCGCTGCGGTCATCAATGCTGGTTCGATAAGGTTGTAATGGACCGTTCCCAGTCCTGTAATGCCCTGATCCTCCAGCTTCTGCGCCGGATTCACGCGTCCAATGGTCATCTGCAAGCTCCCGATGCCGCCGATCGCGACATTTCCAACCGAAGTTCGGTATCCGGGCCGATGGGACACCGGTCACACCCCGTTAAGGCTTGTGACATCTTTCCTATAACATGTGGATTTGGCTTGGGAACAGAGTGCAATCAGGACGTTAGCGCAACCATTTCAGCTTTAGCGCAACCATGGCAGAACGCTGCCTGAATTAGGCGAATCTTTGTCTTTTCCAAGCGTGATGGAGATTGAGCCGTCAGCGTGATTCGCAGTTTGCAGTTGATTTGAAGAGTGGATACAGGATGATGTTCGACACTCCGGCACGGCCGGGAAGCAGCAGAAAGCATTTCATGTCACGGATCGCCCTTGTGGACGATGACCGAAACATCCTCACCTCCGTCGCCATGACATTAGAAGCGGAAGGGTTCGAGGTGGAAACCTACGCCGATGGCCAGTCCGCGCTTGAAGCCTTTGCCAAGCGCCTGCCGGACCTGGCCGTCCTGGACATCAAGATGCCCCGGATGGACGGGATGGACCTGCTTCAGCGGTTGCGGATGCGCACCTCGATGCCCGTGATCTTCCTGACGTCGAAGGATGACGAGATCGACGAGATCCTCGGTCTTCGTATGGGCGCCGACGATTACGTCAAGAAGCCGTTCTCGCAGCGGCTGCTGGTCGAACGCATCCGCGTGATCCTGCGGCGCGAAGCAGTCACGGCGGGCGAAAGCACCCCGGCGGAAGACGGGCAACTGATCGAACGGGGGCATCTGCGCATGGATAGCCTGCGCCATGCGGTCAACTGGAAGGGGCAGGACGTGTCGCTGACGGTGACCGAATTCCTGCTGCTTCAGGCGCTGGCCCAGCGCCCCGGATTCGTCAAAAGCCGCGATCAGCTGATGGATGTGGCCTATGACGATCAGGTCTATGTCGACGACCGCACGATCGACAGCCACATCAAGCGCCTGCGCAAGAAGATGCGGACGGCGGACCCGGAATTCTCGGCGATCGAGACGCTTTACGGCATCGGTTACCGATACAACGAAGAATAGCCCATGGCTCCCTCGCTTCACGATGCAGCCCTGCGCGGGCCTTTGCCCGGACGTCGCGAGGAAGCAAGAAGGCACCGCTGGCTGGTGCTGGGCCGATCGCCGCTGGCACGGCGGATCATCTTCTTCAACCTTGCGTCGCTTGGTGTCATGCTGATTGCGGCACTGCTGCTGTCGCCGGTGCGCGGCGCGCTGGTCGAACAGCGCAGCCGCTCGCTTGCGACCGAGGCGCGGATCCTGTCGGCCTATCTGCAAACCGGAACGGTGGCGGATGCGCTGGATCTGGTGGAGCCGGGGCTGGCCGTGACCATCACCTCGCGCGAGGGCAAGCTGCTGGCGCGGCGCGAAAGCGAGGCGCCGGCGCGGTCGTGGCTGGGCTGGCGTCCGGGCGGAGATCCGGGCTGGATCAGGCAGGTCGCGGAGGTTCCGGGGGGCGGCCTGGTGGAACTGCGCCTGCCGCTGGCCGAGATCGACGCGTTGGTGGCGCAGGATCGCGAGCGGCTGTTGCAGATATTCCTCGCCGCGTTCCTTCTGTCGGTCGGGCTGAGCCTGACGCTCGCCTCGATGATTGCGCGGCCGCTGACGGATCTGGCCGATGCCGCGGAATCGGGGCGCGAAACGGCGCCGCCGCGGATGGCCGCGCGGTTCTCCATCCCCGACCTTGCCGCCCGCCCTGACGAGATCGGGCGGCTTTCGTCGGCCATGCGGGGGATGGTCTCGGCGCTTTACGACCGGATCGACGCGAACGAACAATTCGCCGCCGATGTCGCGCATGAGATCAAGAACCCGCTCGCCTCGCTGCGGTCGGCCATCGACACGCTACGGATCGTGCGCGAGGATCAGCGCGAGACGCTGCTGGAGATCATCGACCACGACGTGCAGCGGCTGGACCGGCTGGTTACCGACATTTCCAACGCATCCCGGCTCGATTCGGAACTGGTGAAGGAGGAGGAGGAAGAGTTCGACCTCGTGAAGACGCTTCGCCGTCTTGCCGACCACATGGGGCGTCAGGCCGAAGGGTCGGGCGTGCGATTCGTGTCCGACCTGCCATCGGCGCCCATCGTCATCAGCGGGCTGGAGGCGCGGCTTGCGCAGGTCTTCGTCAACCTCATCTCGAACGCCATCTCATTTTCCGAACCGGGGGATTCGGTCCGTCTCTGGGCACGCAAGCGCGACAACCGCGTGCTGGTCGTGGTCGAAGATACCGGGCCGGGCATTCCCGACACGGCGCTGGCCCGCATCTTCAAACGCTTCTATTCCGAACGTCCAGCGGGGCAGTTCGGCAACCATTCCGGGCTTGGCCTCGCGATTTCCAAGCAGATCGTCGAGGCGCATGGCGGCGTCATCTGGGCCGAGAATATCCGACCGACCGAGGCCGACCCCGGATCGGATCCGATGGGCGCGCGCTTCGTCGTGGGCCTGCCGGTATGATCGTCCACGGCACGGCGGTCGCCCTCTCGGGGCGCGGCGTGCTGATGACCGGGCCATCCGGTTCGGGAAAATCCGCGCTGGCCTTGCAACTTATGGCGTTCGGCGCGCAACTTGTCGCCGATGACAGGGTGATGATCCTGCGTGAGGGCGAGACGCTGATCGCCAGCGCGCCGGATGCGATCCGGGGGCTGATCGAGGCGCGCGGCGTCGGCATCCTGAACGCGGACCCCTGCACCGCAAGGCTGGTTCTGGCCGTGGACCTGTCGCAAACCGAAGACAGTCGTCTGCCGCCGATGCGTCACAGCTTCGTGCATGGCTTGCCCTTGCCCCTTGTGCTGGGGCAGGATGCACCACACCTTCCCGCCGCGATCCTGCAATACCTGAAAGCCGGACGACACAGTTGAACGATCAAATGCCAACCGAAGGGCACGAGCTTGTGCTTGTCACCGGGCCTTCGGGGGCAGGTCGATCTACTGCGATCAACGCGCTGGAGGATTTGGGATACGAGGTGATCGACAACCTGCCGCTCAGCCTCGTGCCGCGTCTGATCGACGGCCCGCCCGTGGGGCCGATCGCGCTGGGCCTGGATATCCGCAACCGCGATTTCAACGCGACCGCGCTGATCGAACTGATCGACCGGCTGACGCGCAATCCGGCCGTGTCGCTGGAGGTGCTTTACGTCGACTGCGGGGTGGAGGAGCTGTCGCGCCGCTATAATCAGACCCGCCGCCGCCACCCGCTTGCCGCCACCCCGACCGAGGGAATCGCGCGCGAGATCGACCTGCTGGCCCCCGTCCGCGTGCGGGCCGACAACCTGATCGACACGACGGAAATGTCGCCCCACGACCTGAAGGCCGAGATTGGACGCTGGTATGACCGGGGCAGCCATGCCCGGATGTCGGTTTCGATCCAGTCCTTTTCCTATAAGCGCGGCGTTCCGCGCGGGGTGGACATGATCTTCGACTGCCGCTTTCTGAACAATCCGCACTGGATTCCGGCGCTGCGCGAACAGGATGGTCGCGATGCTGCGGTTGCGGAATATATTGCAGCGGATGAAAGGTTTGCGCCCTTTTTCGCCAAGGTGCGCGACCTTGTCCTGTTCCTGCTTCCGGCCCAGTTGGATGAGGGAAAAGCCCATCTGACCATAGGCTTCGGATGCACGGGTGGACAGCACAGATCGGTCGCACTTGCAGAAATGTTGGGCAATGTGCTTGCGCAGCAAGGCTGGCCAGTGTCAAAACGACATCGTGAACTTGAACGCAGGGCGGCCCCCCAGCCCCCAACGCAATCGGGATGAAGGCTTGATCGGGATCGTGATCGTGGCGCATGGCGGGCTGGCGCGGGAGTATCTCTCCGCGGTCGAACATGTCGTCGGCAAGCAGGAGGCGATGGCCGCCATCGCGATCGAGGACGATCATGACCGTATCGCCAAACAGGCCGAGATCAGCGCCGCCGCCCATGCCGTCGATCGCGGGCAGGGCGTGGTTGTCGTGACCGACATGTTCGGCGGATCGCCCTCCAACCTCTCGCTGCCAGCCTGTATCGGCCGCGATCGGCGCATCGTCTATGGCGCGAATCTGCCCATGCTCATCAAGCTGGCGAAATCGCGCGACCTTCCGGTGCCCGACGCGGTGGCGCTGGCGCTGGACGCGGGGCGCAAATACATCAACAGCCTCGACCTCGGGGGCGGGAATTGAAGCGTACGCTGCGGATCGTGAACGAAAAGGGGCTGCATGCGCGCGCCTCGGCCAAGTTCGTCGAGGTGGTCGAGGGCTTCGACGCCGATGTGAACGTCCGCAAGGACGGGATGGAAGTGTCGGGCGATTCGATCATGGGCCTTCTGATGCTGGCCGGATCGCGCGGCACCAGCATCGAGATCGAGACCAGCGGCCAGCAGGCCGCCGCGCTGGCCGACGCGCTGGAAGCACTGGTCGCGGACCGCTTCGGCGAGGACTTCTAGCGCGAGGGCACCGGCGCCTCGCCGCGATAATCGTAGAAGCCGCGCTTGGTCTTGCGGCCCAGCCAGCCCGCCTCGACATATTTGACCAGAAGCGGGCAGGGGCGGTATTTCGTGTCGCCAAGGCCATCGTTCAACACGTTCATGATCGCAAGACAGGTATCGAGTCCGATGAAATCGGCCAGCTCCAGCGGTCCCATCGGATGGTTCGCGCCCAGACGCATCGATTCGTCAATGGCCGCGACCGTGCCCACACCCTCGTACAGCGCATACACAGCTTCGTTTATCATCGGGATCAGGATGCGGTTCACGATGAAGGCCGGGTAATCCGCCGCGCTGGCCGCGGTCTTGCCCAGCGATTCGACGACGTGGCGCAGCGTGTCGAACGTGTCGTCATCCGTCGCGATGCCCCGGATCAGTTCAACCAGTTGCATCACCGGAACCGGGTTCATGAAGTGGAAGCCCATGAACTTCTCGGGCCGGTCGGTGCGTGCCGCCAAACGCGTGATGGAAATGGACGAGGTGTTGGAGGTCAGGATGGTCTGCGGCGCCAGATGCGGGACCAGCTGTTCAAAGATCGCGGCCTTCACGTCCTCGCGCTCGGTCGCGGCCTCGATCACCAGATCGACGCTGCCCAGATCGGCAAGCGTCGTGGTCGTGCGAATGCGTGCCAGCGCCGCCGCCTTGTCCTCGGGTGCGATCTTCTCTTTGGCCACCTGACGGTCGAGGTTGCGTTCGATCCCGGCCAGTGCCGCATCCAGCGCATCGCCGCTGATATCGGTGATCGTCACCTCATAGCCCGCCAGCGCGAAAACATGGGCAATGCCGCTGCCCATCTGCCCGGCGCCGACGATCCCGACAGTGCTTATCTTCATCGCGCGCCCTCTCATGCTGCGGGTGCGAAGGTAGCGCAGAAGGGTGCAACCGCCAAGGAATTGCGCGGCATTTGCCGCGAATTGCAACCTTAGCCTTTCTTCAATGCCCTTGCGCCCAAGATTCGGGAAAACGGCCATGGAACGTCGATGAACCAGCTTGCACCCTTCGACAGCCTAGGCCTCAGTGAAGGGCCGTCCCGCCCGTCGGGGCGCTTTCATGCAGTGCTTGGCGGAACGCATACCCTGGGCCGCGATGTCGCCTTGCCCTTTCCCGATCTGCTTGCGCAGATGTCGGGCAGTCCGGTGCTCAATCTCGGTAGCGCCCAGGCGGGGGTGGATGCGCTGCTGGACGACGCGGTCCTGCGCTTTGCCGCAGAGGCGGAGACGGTCATTCTGGAACTGCCGCCGCTTCGCAACATGTCGAATGCGTTCTATCTGGTGCATCCGCGGCGCAACGACCGTTTCGTCGCGCCGACGCCGCTGCTTACCGCGCTCTTTCCCGAGGTGGATTTCACCGACATCCACTTCACACGCCATCTGGTCCAAACCCTCGCCGCCACATGTGAGGAGCGTTTCGGCGAAGTCGCATCCGCCCTTCGTCGCATGTGGCGCGAGCGAATGCAGGAAGGGATCGACCAATTGCCCCGCGCGGTCTTGCTGGATCTGGACGAGGGGGCAGATATGGATCTGGCCGGGTTTGGCCGACCGCTGGTCAGGCTGCCGCCCCCAGACTCGGACAGCGCCCATGCCGATATCGCACGGGCGCTGCTGCCTTATCTCATACCTTGCCGGTCAGTTCCGGCACCAATGTGAACAGGTCCCCGACCAGCCCGTAATCTGCGACCTGGAAGATGGGGGCGTCTTCGTCCTTGTTGATGGCGACGATGACGCGGCTGTCCTTCATGCCGGCGAGGTGCTGGATCGCGCCCGAGATGCCGACCGCGACATAAAGCTTCGGCGCGACGACCTTGCCGGTCTGCCCGACCTGCCAGTCGTTGGGGGCATAGCCTGCGTCGACCGCTGCGCGGGACGCGCCCACGGCTGCGCCCAGCTTGTCGGCCAGCGCCTCGACGATGGCGAAGTTCTCCTCCGACCCGATGCCGCGCCCGCCCGAGACCACGATCCCGGCCGAGGTCAGCTCGGGCCGGTCCGAGGCCGCGACCTTGTCCTCGACCCAGGACGACAGGCCCGGATCGGCCACCGCCGCCACGGTTTCCACCGGGGCGCTGCCGCCGGTGCCTGCCGCCTCGAAGGCGGTGGTCCGCACCGTCAGCACTTTCTTCGCATCCGCCGACCGCACCGTCTGGATCGCGTTGCCAGCATAGACCGGGCGTTCGAATGTGTCCGCATCGACGATCCCCGACACGTCCGAGATCACCATCACGTCCAGCAGTGCAGCCACGCGCGGCATCACATTCTTTGCGTCCGTAGTCGCGGGGGCGACGATATGCGAATACTCCCCCGCCAGCCCCACGATCAGCGCCGCCGTGGGCTCGGCCAGACGGTGGCCCAGCGTCGCATCCTCGGCCACCAGCACGCGCGCGACGCCCGCGATCTTCGCCGCCTCGGCTCCCGCCGCCGACGCATGCGCCCCGGCGCACAGCACCGTCACATCGCCCAGACGCGCCGCCGCCGTCACCGCCTTGGCCGTGGCGTCCAGCATCAGCTCGCCGCCCGTGACCTCTCCCAGAACCAGAACAGCCATCAGAGCACCCCCGCCTCTTTCAGTTTCGACACCAGCTCGTCAACCGAGCCGACCTTGATCCCGGCACCGCGCGCCGCAGGTTCGACCGTCTTGACCACGGTGAGGCGCGGGGTCACGTCCACGCCGTAATCGGCGGGGGTCTTTTCCTCCAGCGGCTTCTTCTTGGCCTTCATGATGTTGGGCAGCGAGGCATAGCGCGGCTCGTTCAGGCGCAGATCCACCGTCACGATGGTCGGCATCTTGACGCGGATGGTCTGCATGCCGCCATCGACCTCGCGCGTGACCAGCGCGGCCTCACCCTCGATCTCCAGCTTCGAGGCGAAGGTCGCCTGGCTCCAGCCCAGAAGGGCCGACAGCATCTGCCCCGTCGCGTTCATGTCATTGTCGATCGCCTGCTTGCCCGCGATCACCAGCCCCGGCTGTTCGTCCTTGACCACCGCCGCCAGCAGCTTCGCCACGGCCAGCGGCTCGATGTCGGTGGACGTGTCGGCCGCCGCCTCGATCAGGATCGCGCGGTCCGCGCCCATTGCCATGGCCGTGCGCAGCGTCTCGGACGCCTGCTTCACGCCGATGCTGACCACGACGACTTCAGAAGCGACACCCTTCTCCTTCAGCCGGATCGCTTCCTCGACTGCGATCTCGTCGAACGGGTTCATCGACATCTTCACGTTCGCAAGATCGACGCCAGACCCGTCCGCCTTAACCCGCACCTTCACGTTGTAGTCGATCACACGCTTGATCGGGACCAAGATCTTCATCAAAACTCTCCTTGTCGTGCCCCGTTCCTGCGGGCTCATTCGGCGATCCGTTATTGTAGATAGCGGGCGGCAAACTGGCGAAACAGACCAAATGCGACGCTATCTGCAAACGTGGCGTCAGTCACCCCGCGTCAGGCCCGGCACCCATAGAACGTCGCGGTCATTCGCGGCGCGGCTGGCGACGAAAAACCAGTCCGACAGCCGGTTGAGGTAGCGGACGGCCTCGGGATTGGCGTCTTCGACCAGCGTGGTAAGACGTTCGGCCCGCCGGCACACGGTGCGGCACAGATGCAGGTTCGCCGCCAGAGCCGAGCCGCCGGGAAGCACGAAGCTGCGCAGCGGCGACAGGTTCGCGTTCATCGCGTCGATCTCGGTCTCCAGCCGATCGGTCTGGACCGGGATGATGCGCAGCGGCGGGTAGGGCGCTTCGGCATCGCGCTCCATTCCGGGGCGGCAGAGGTCGGCGCCAAGATCGAACAGGTCGTTCTGGATGCGGGCCAGTGCCGCATCCATATCGCCCAACGCATGCAGCCGTGCCATCCCGACCGCCGCGTTGGTTTCGTCCACCGTGCCATAGGCTTCGACGCGCGGGTCGGTCTTGGCCACGCGGGTGCCGTCGCCCAGCGCGGTCGTGCCGTCATCGCCGGTGCGGGTATAGATTTTCGACAGGACCACCATCAGCCGCGCGCCAGCCATGCGAACAGCACGATGATTATGACCGCCACCGCCTGCGCCGCCACGCGGTATCGCATGATGCGGTTGGCATGCTTGCGGTGGAACTCGCCGCCCTTGGCGAAGCTGCCGATGCCGACCATCAGGATGACCAGCACGACCAGCACCGCGATGCAGCCGATGATGAAAAGCGTGTCCATGTCAGGCCCCCTTCAGCACCCGGTCCAGCGCGCGCGTCGTCAGCAGACGGCGGGCAATGACCATCGCCCATGTCGGCTTGGTAACATAGTAGCGGGCCTTGGGGCGCGGGCTTTCCAGCGCATGGGCCAGCTTTTCGGTCACGGCGGCGGCGGGCAGCTCCCAGCGGTCCTTGTCGCGGGCCTCATACAGGCGGTGCAGCAGGCCCTTGTATTCCTCGGCGCGGGCAGAATTCTTCCAGTCGATCCAGCGTTCGAAATGGGGGATGGCCTTCCGGCGCAGGTCCGACGCGATGGGGCCGGGTTCGATCAGGATGACCTCGATTCCGCTGCCCTGCATCTCCAGCCGCAGCACGTCCGTCAGCCCTTCCATCGCGAATTTGGTGGCCGAGTAGGCCCCGCGCCATTTGACCCCGACCAGCCCCAGCACGGACGAGCAGTTCACGATCCGCCCGTGGCCCTGCGCCCGCATCACGGGAATCACCCGGCGCGTCAGGTCGTGATAGCCGAACAGGTTCGTCTCGAAGATGGCGCGCAGGGCATCACGGGGGATATCCTCCACCGCCCCGGGGCAGGCGAAGGCGCCGTTGTTGTAAAGCGCGTCCAGCATGCCGCCGGTGCGCGACAATGTCTCGGCCAAGGCGGCGGCGATGCTTTCGGGGCTGTCGTAGTCCAGCACGAAGCTTTCCAGCCCCTCGGCCCGCAGACGTTCGCAGTCGGCCTCGGATCGGCAGGTGGCGAAGACGCGCCAGCCGCGTGCCTTCATTCCATGCGCCGCGTCATGGCCGATCCCCGAGGAACAGCCGGTCATCAGGACAGATTTCATCACCACCTCCGCCCGCATTGGCTAGCGGGCCGGGGCGCGGGTTTCAATAGGACGGCATCCCTGTCAGGAAGCGGCTGGCGACATAGCCTTCGATGCCGTCCCCTTCGATGCGGATGCGCGACCAGCCGGTATCGTCCGTCCAGACGACCAGCGCGGCGTCGCCCCGGTCCAGCTTGCCGACGACGGCATCCTGCGTGGACGGCCCCTGGCGGACATTGACCGAGGTGGCGTTGACATAGACCACAGGCATCATCTGCGACAGATCGGGGGTCTTGGCGGCGGCGACGGGTTCGGGGGCGATCTCGCGTTCCGCCCTGACCTGAAGCAGGCGTGGCTCGTTCGTGATGAGCGTGCGTTGCGGTTCGGGGTCCGCCGCGGGCATGGCGGCGACGGCCATCGGCGCCTCGCGCGGGATCAGGCCGGCGCGGGTCTGACCGTGATCGCGCCCGCCGATCACGAAGACAAGGAAGATCGCCGAACAAAGGATCAGAGTTAGTCGAATCATTACAACCCCCTCGCAGGGAAAATACGACCCCTGCATCATATCACATCTGCAATGACATCTGCGTGAAAAGGTTCCCTGCCGCATGCGGGGCTGGACCGTCCGCGCGGCACGGCTTATTCAGCGCGGATGACCGATGCCGATGACGAACCCGCCCTGACCTTCGAGCCGCTGTCGCGCGCCATTGGCGAGCGTTACCTTACCTATGCCCTTTCCACGATCATGCACCGGGCGCTGCCCGATGCGCGGGACGGGCTGAAGCCGGTGCACCGGCGCATCCTTTACGCGATGCGGGAGCTTCGGCTGTCGCCCACCGGGGGCTTCCGCAAATCCGCCAAGATCTCGGGCGACGTGATGGGCAACTATCACCCGCATGGCGACAGCGCGATCTATGACGCGATGGCGCGGCTGGCGCAGGAATTCAACGTCCGCTATCCGCTGGTGGACGGGCAGGGCAACTTCGGCAACATCGACGGCGACAACCCGGCTGCCAGTCGATACACCGAGGCGCGGCTGACCGCGATTGCCGAGACGCTGATGGAAGGGCTGGCCGAGAACGCGGTCGACTATCGCCCCAACTATGACGGCACTCTGGAAGAGCCGGTGGTCATGCCTGCGGCCTTTCCGAACCTGCTGGCCAACGGGTCCAGTGGGATCGCGGTGGGGATGGCGACCAACATCCCGCCCCATAACCTGCACGAGCTGATCGACGCCTGCCAGCTGATGATCCGCGAGCCGGAGGCGACGGATGAGCAGATCGTCGAACTGATCCCCGGCCCGGATTTCCCGACCGGCGGCATCATCGTCGAACCGAAGGGCGCGATCCTCGACGCCTATCGCACGGGGCGCGGGGCGTTCCGAGTCCGCGCGAAGTGGGAAAAGGAAGACCTTGGCCGGGGCAACTGGCAGATCGTCGTCACCGAGATTCCGTATCAGGTCCAGAAGTCCAAGCTGATCGAACGGCTGGCGGAACTGATCCAGACCCGCAAGATCCCGCTTCTGGCCGATGTGCGCGACGAATCCGCCGATGACATCCGCATCGTGCTGGAGCCGCGCGCCCGGACGGTCGAGCCGGACATGCTGATGGGGATGCTGTTCAAGAACTCGGACCTGGAAACGCGGTTCAGTCTGAACATGAACGTGCTGATCGACGGGCGCACGCCTAAGGTGTGTTCGCTGCGCGAGGTTCTGCGGGCGTTTCTGGACCATCGGCGCGACGTTTTGGTCCGGCGCAGCCAGCACCGGATGGAAAAGATCGACCACCAGCTTGAAGTGCTGGACGGGCTTATCACGGCCTTCCTGAACCTCGACCGGGTCATTGACATCATCCGGTACGACGAGGCTCCGAAACGGGCACTGATGGCCGAGGATTGGGACATCAAGCGCCCCAAGGCTACGTCGGAGGCCGATTACATCTCGCCGCCGGATGGCACAGGTTCGCTGACCGAGGTGCAGGCCGAAGCGATTCTGAACCTGCGGCTGCGGTCCTTGCGGCGGCTGGAGGAGCTGGAGCTGATTTCAGAACGCGACGCCCTGCGGCTGGAGCGCGAGGAGTTGGTCGGCCTGCTGGCGACCCCGGCAAAGCAGTGGAAGACCATCGGCAAGGAACTGACGGCGATCCAGAAGTCCTTCGGCAAGGCCACTGCCCTTGGCGCGCGCCGCAGCCAGTTCGCCGAGGCGGGCGAAGTCGAGGATGTGCCCTTCGAGGCGATGATCGAACGCGAGCCGATCACCGTCATCTGCTCGAAAATGGGCTGGATCCGCGCGATGAAGGGTCATGTCGCGCTGGATTCGGATGTGAAGTTCAAGGATGGCGACGGGCCGCGATTCATCTTCCATGCCGAGACGACGGACAGGATCGTTCTGGTGGGGTCGAACGGTCGTTTCTATACCCTGATCGGTGCGAACCTTCCCGGCGGGCGCGGAATGGGCGAGCCGGTGCGCCTGATGGTCGACCTGCCGAACGAGGCGGAGATCACCGATCTGGTCATCTGGCGGCCGAACGAGAAGTGGCTGGTCGCCTCGACCGCCGGGGACGGATTCCTGCTGCCGTCGGAAGAAGCCGTGGCGCAGACCCGCGCGGGCAAGGCGGTGCTGACGGTCAAGGAAGGCGTTCGCACGGCGCTGGTCCGCAAGGCGACGGGCGATCACGTCGCGGTCGTGGGCGATAACCGCAAGATGCTGGTCTTCGCGCTGTCCGAACTGCCCGAAATGGGCAAGGGCAAGGGCGTCAGGCTACAGAAATACAAGGATGGCGGGCTGTCTGATGCGATTACCTTCGCACTGGCCGACGGCATCGCGTGGCAGCTTGAGGGCGGGCGCAACCGGCGCGAGACGGACCTGACCGAATGGCAGGGCGCGCGGGCGGGCGTGGGCCGGATGGCGCCGCGTGGCTTCCCCCGCGACAATCGCTTCGCCTGACGCGCGTTGCCGCGTCGCCGTTCGCGGGCTATGTCGGGGGGGACCGATGAAAAGGACCCTCCGATGAAGAAGACGATTGCCCTCTGTCTCGGCCTTGCGCTTGCCGCCTGCGGCACACGCGATCTGGAAGACCCGCCGGTGGATATGGGCAATTTTCGCCTTGGCCTGAACATCGCCGTCGCCGACAATGCCGAGAAGGTTCCGCTCTCGCGCACGGCCACGCCCGAACAGTGGGAGGCGGCGATGAACAAGGCGGTCAAGGACCGCTTCGGGCGCTATTCCGGCCCAAAGATGTACAATATCGGCGTCAGCGTCGACGGCTATGCGCTGGCCCCGCCCGGCATTCCGATCGTTGCCGCGCCGCGCTCGGTTCTGGTCGTCACGGCGAACGTCTGGGACGATGCCGCGCAGAAGAAGCTGAACGCGGAAGGCAAACAGATCACGGTCTGGGAGGATGGCGGCGCGGGATTCATCGGGACCGGATATACCCGTTCCGCCGAGGATCAGATGGAGGTCCTGTCCTACTACGCGGTCAAGAAGATCGAGGAGTGGTTCCAAGAAAATCCCGAATGGTTCGGCATCACCAGCGCCGCGCCCACCGGACCTGTGGCGCAGGCGTCGCCCCCGCCGCGTCCGGCGGCCAACTAGGCTTGATTTTCTCCGCCCCGCTGGATACATCCCGCGCGGTGTAAAACTGGGTCCGAGCGTGGGCCCCCCAATCCCGAGGCCCACTCGCCATGGCAAAGGCAAAGTTTGAACGGACGAAACCGCACGTCAACATCGGCACGATCGGCCACGTTGACCACGGGAAGACGACTCTGACGGCAGCGATCACGAAATACTTCGGCGAATTCCGTGCGTATGACCAGATCGACGGCGCTCCGGAAGAGCGTGCACGCGGGATCACGATCTCGACGGCGCATGTGGAGTATGAGACCGAAGCGCGTCACTATGCGCACGTCGACTGCCCCGGCCACGCCGACTACGTGAAGAACATGATCACGGGTGCTGCGCAGATGGACGGCGCGATCCTGGTCGTGAACGCTGCTGACGGCCCGATGCCGCAGACGCGCGAGCACATCCTGCTGGGCCGTCAGGTCGGCATCCCGTACATGGTCGTCTACCTGAACAAGGTCGACCAGGTCGACGATCCGGAACTGCTGGAACTGGTCGAGATGGAAGTGCGCGAGCTGCTGTCGTCCTACGACTACCCGGGCGACGACATTCCGATCATCAAGGGTTCGGCTCTGGCCGCGATGAACGGCTCGGATAAGGAAATCGGCGAAGACTCGATCCGCGCGCTGCTGGCGGCTGTGGACGAATACATCCCGACGCCGGCTCGCGCTGTCGACCAGCCCTTCCTGATGCCGGTCGAAGACGTGTTCTCGATCTCGGGCCGCGGCACGGTTGCCACCGGCCGGATCGAGCGCGGCGTCGTGAAGGTCGGCGAGGAACTGGAAATCGTCGGCATCCGCGCGTCGAAGAAGACCGTCTGCACGGGCGTCGAGATGTTCCGCAAGCTGCTCGATTCGGGCGAAGCTGGCGACAACGTCGGCCTGCTGCTGCGCGGCGTGGACCGTGACGGGATCGAGCGCGGCCAGGTGCTGTGCAAGCCCGGCTCGGTAAAGCCGCACACGAAGTTCGAGGCCGAAGCCTACATCCTCACGAAAGAGGAAGGCGGGCGCCACACGCCGTTCTTCGCGAACTACCGCCCGCAGTTCTACTTCCGCACGACGGACGTGACGGGCACCGTCCAGCTGCCGGAAGGCACCGAGATGGTGATGCCGGGCGACAACCTGAAGTTCAACGTCGAACTGATCGCGCCGATCGCCATGGAAGAGAAGCTGCGCTTCGCCATCCGTGAAGGCGGCCGCACCGTCGGCGCAGGCGTCGTCTCGAAAATCATCGCCTGATCCACGTCTCGGATCGGACGGAAAAGGCCGCGCATCAGCGCGGCCTTTTTGCTTTTATGCACAGCGTCGGGAGTCCTTGTCATTCAACCGTCACAAACGCACATTCGGTATGCAAAATCTGATGGGCATGATTTTCTTGCGTTAGCCTCCTGATTCTACGCGAATTTTATATCAGACACGGCGCACTTCACTTCTTTGAGTTCTGTGCGTGAGTGTATATGAGCTTCCATATCTCGTCATTCATGTGCATATATGCTTCACCGACGAAGAAACGTCGAACATGATACGAAGGAATGCACAGATGAAACGCATCGCTCTTGCTTCGGCTGCCGCCCTTGTTGCTCTGACCGGCATGGCGTCCGCCCAATCCGCTAGCGCGCTGACCTCGGCCACGCAGGTGACGCTTTCGACGCTGGCGCCGAATCTCGACACCAGCTCGCTCAGCCCGATCCAAGTTCGTCAGCTGAACGACGCCGTCAATTCGGACAACGGCCTGACCACCGCGCAGATCAAGACCATCGTCGCGCACTAAAGCAGCAGGCGGCAGGGAACCGCGTCGCGGCTTCCGCTCTTGTCCCGGTGCACTGAAGAACGTCACCGACAAGAAAGGAAAGACCATGAAAGCCTTGACCCTTGCCGCTGCCACCTTCCTCGCCGTTGCCGGCGCTGGTTATGCGCAGGAGACGCTTTCCACCGGCGCGGTGGAGCAGATCCAGACGCTGGCACCCACGCTGGACGTGACCACGCTGACCCCGATCCAGATCCAGGAAATCAACGAGGCGGTCGCCTCGCAGGACGGTCTGGACGAGTCGGAGCTGAACACCATCATCGGCAAGATGGAACCGGCGAACTGATCGATGCGGGCCGCCCTTTGGCGGCCCGTTTCACATTTGCGGAGGGCTCTTCGGTTTTCCGCTTGCGTTCCGCTCCCGGCTGACGTAGCAGACCCCCCGTGTAGGAGTTTAGCTCAGTTGGTAGAGCATCGGTCTCCAAAACCGAGGGTCGTGGGTTCGAGTCCCCCAACTCCTGCCATTCCTTCTTGAAACCTTTCCGCGAAGCGCGTATCTGCGCCCGGACCGAAGAAGGACCAAGGCAATGGCGAATCCGATCCAGTTCATCCAGCAGGTGCGCACCGAGGTGGGCAAGGTCGTATGGCCGACCAAGCGCGAGGTCGCGCTGACCACCGTAATGGTCTTCGTGCTTGCCGCCCTGACCGCGACCTTCTTTTCGCTGGTGGACATGGGCATTCGCTTTGGGCTGAGCGAGATCCTGCACGCCTTCAACTGAGGCGCTTTTTTCTTGTAATCCGGGGGGCGGGGCGATATCCCCGCCCGCAATCAGCGGACAAGGGCGCGCAGCGATTCGGTTGCGCGCTGTTTTTTGTTCCGCGAAACGAGGAAGGTTGAAGCATGGCGAAGCGTTGGTATTCGGTAAGCGTTCTCTCGAACTTCGAGAAGAAGATTGCCGAGCAGATCAAGCAAGCCGTGATCGACGCGGGCCTCGAGGACGAGATCGAGGAAGTCATGGTGCCGACCGAAGAGGTCATCGAGGTGCGCCGTGGCAAGAAGGTGACGAGCGAGCGGCGTTTCATGCCCGGCTATGTGCTGGTGAAGATGGAGATGTCGAACCGCGGCTATCACCTGATCTCGTCGATCAACCGCGTGACCGGGTTCCTTGGCCCGCAGGGCAAGCCGATGCCGATGCGCGACGGCGAAGTGAACGCGATCCTGAACCGCGTCGACGAGACGACGGGCGAGGCCGCCCAGCCGCGCAACCTGATCCGCTTCGAGATCGGTGAGACGGTGAACGTGACCGACGGCCCCTTCGAAGGCTTCGCCGGCATGGTCGAGGATGTGGACGCAGAGCACAGCCGCCTGAAGGTGACCGTGTCGATCTTCGGCCGGGCCACCCCGGTCGAACTGGAATTCACTCAGGTGTCGAAAACCGCCTGAGCGACCGCGTGGGAGGCCGAAAGGCCGGACCACTAAACCGCGCCTCCGGGCGTTGTGACAAAGGAGAGGCCACATGGCCAAGAAGATCATCGGGCAGCTGAAGCTGCAAGTCAAAGCGGGGCAAGCCAACCCGTCCCCGCCCGTCGGCCCGGCACTGGGTCAGCGCGGCCTGAACATCATGGCCTTCGTGAAGGAATTCAACGCGAAGACCGCTGATATCGAGCCCGGTACGCCGACGCCCGTCATCATCACCTACTATCAGGACAAGTCGTTCAGCCTCGAGCTGAAGACGGCTCCGGCCTCGTTCCTGCTGAAGAAGGCCGCTGGCCTGCCGCCGGTCGGCAAGCGCAACCGCGCCAAGGGTTCGGTGAAACCGGGCCGCGAAGTCGCGGGCACCGTCACCGTCGCGCAGATCAAGCAGATCGCCGAAGCGAAGATGAAGGACCTGAACGCCAACTCCGTGGAAGCTGCGATGCAGATCATCCTCGGCTCGGCCAAGTCCTGCGGCATCGAGGTCAAAGGTTAATCATGGCACTTGGTAAACGCACTAAAGCGGCCCGCGCCGCATTCGACGGCAAAGACCTGATCTCGGTCGAAGATGCGGTGAAGCTGATCAAGACCTCGGCAACCGCCAAGTTCGACGAGACGCTGGAAATCGCGATGAACCTGGGCGTCGATCCGCGTCACGCAGACCAGATGGTCCGCGGCGTGGTCACCCTGCCGAACGGCACGGGCAAGACCGTCCGCGTCGCAGTGTTCGCACGCGGCGCCAAAGCGGATGAGGCCAAGGCCGCAGGCGCGGACATCGTCGGTGCCGAAGACCTGATGGAGACGATCCAGTCCGGCAAGATCGAGTTCGACCGTTGCATCGCGACGCCGGACATGATGCCGCTGGTCGGTCGTCTGGGCAAGATCCTGGGCCCGCGCAACCTGATGCCGAACCCCAAGGTCGGCACCGTGACGATGGATGTCGCCGGCGCCGTCGGCAACGCCAAGGGCGGTGAAGTCCAGTTCAAGGTCGAAAAGGCCGGCGTGATCCACGCAGGCATCGGCAAGGTCTCGTTCGACGAGGGCAAGCTGGCCGAGAACGTCCGCGCCTTCGTTGAAGCCGTGTCGCGCGCCAAGCCGACGGGTGCGAAGGGTGCCTACCTGAAGAAGGTCTCGCTCTCTTCGACCATGGGTCCGGGCGTGTCGGTCGACCTGACATCGGCCACCGGCAACTGAGATGCGAAAGGGCCGCCTTCGGGCGGCCCTTTTCATGTGGCACCCTTGGCAAGGTGGATTTGACGCCTTATAGGGGATGCTTGCACTGGCTGGGCGATTCGTCGCAAGGTCCGTGCATTTCGTCCTAGACGGTGGGTGCGGGGCCTCGCTTCGCTTAATTTCCTGCCTGAGATGGGTTATCGAGACGGATTTCCGGGGATTTCCTCGGGCGATCATGGCCTCGGGACCCTGTTGGGACCCGAATGCCCCATTCCGGTGGGGCTGAACAGAGCCGGGGGGAAACCCCCATACTTGGAGTGAACCTGTGGATAGAGCCCAGAAAGAGAAAGTGGTCGAGGAACTCGGCCAGATCTTCGAAAGCTCTGGCGTGGTTGTCGTTGCACACTACGCAGGTCTGACGGTTGCACAGATGCAGGACCTGCGCGCGAAAATGCGCGAAGTTGGCGGGTCCGTACGCGTTGCCAAGAACAAGCTCGCCAAGATCGCCCTTGATGGGAAACCCGCGCAAGCGATGGGTGACCTGCTCACGGGCATGACCGTGCTCGCCTTCTCGGAAGACCCTGTCGCTGCTGCGAAGGTCACCGAGGCATATGCCAAGACGACGGACAAGTTCGTCATCCTTGGCGGTGCGATGGGTGGCACGATCCTGGACCAGGCCGGTGTGAAAGCCGTGGCCGCCATGCCGTCGCGCGAGGAGCTTATTGCTTCCATCGTCGGCTGCATCGGCGCCCCCGCCTCGAACATCGCCGGTGCCATTGGCGCGCCTGCTTCGAACATCGCCGGCATCCTCTCCACCCTGGAGGAGCGGGAAGCCGCCTGAGCAACCTTGGCCTGCGTGGTTGAAAACAACCGCGTTGGAACCCATCTTTTTTGAACGGAACAGAACATGGCTGATCTGAAAGCACTTGCCGAGCAAATCGTGAACCTCACGCTGCTGCAAGCTCAAGAACTGAAAACCATCCTGAAAGACGAATACGGCATCGAGCCCGCCGCTGGCGGCGCCGTCATGGTCGCAGGCCCGGCTGCTGGTGGCGCTGCTGCCGCTGCCGAAGAAGAAAAGACCGAGTTCGACGTCGTCCTGACGGACGCTGGCGCGAACAAGATCAACGTCATCAAAGAAGTCCGCGCCATCACCGGCCTGGGCCTGAAAGAGGCGAAAGATCTGGTCGAAGCAGGCGGCAAGGTCAAAGAAGGCGTTGCCAAAGCCGAAGCCGAAGAAATGAAGAAAAAGCTGGAAGCAGCTGGCGCGAAAGCCGAGCTGAAGTAATCCGGCTTGATGCCGTCCGGCATCATTGCTTGACTGGGCTGGGTCCGAGAAATTCGGGCCCAGCCGAACCTGTCTTGGAGGGGACTTTCGCGAAAGTTCCGCCCAAGGCGCGGTTCAGGGCTCGGGAGCTTGCCGGTGGGACGGCGGGCATGAATGGAGCCTTACCCCCTGCTTCGCAAGCGGCGCGCGCCCGGTCCCCGACGGACACGCGCCTGCGAGACACGAAAGGTGACCTTGAGCATGGCTCAGAGCTACGTTGGCCAGAAGCGCATCCGCCGCTACTTCGGCAAAATCCGTGAAGTGCTGGAAATGCCGAACCTCATCGAGGTTCAGAAATCCTCCTACGATCTGTTCCTGAAATCGGGCGAAGCCCCGAAGGCGACGGATGGCGAAGGGATTCAGGGCGTCTTCCAGTCGGTCTTCCCGATCAAGGATTTCAACGAGGTCGCGGTCCTCGAATTCGTGAAATACGAATTGGAAAAGCCGAAATACGACGTGGACGAATGCCAGCAGCGCGACATGACCTATGCCGCGCCGCTGAAGGTGACGCTGCGCCTGATCGTGTTCGATGTCGACGAGACGACGGGCAACCGTTCGGTCAAGGACATCAAGGAACAGGACGTGTATATGGGGGACATCCCCCTGATGACCGCCAACGGCACCTTCGTGGTGAACGGGACCGAACGGGTGATCGTGTCCCAGATGCACCGCTCGCCGGGCGTGTTCTTCGACCATGACAAGGGCAAGACCCATTCCTCGGGCAAACTGCTGTTCGCCTGCCGCATCATTCCCTATCGCGGCTCGTGGCTGGACTTCGAGTTCGACGCCAAGGATATCGTCTTCGCCCGTATCGACCGCCGCCGGAAACTGCCGGTGACGACGCTGCTCTATGCCCTTGGCATGGATCAGGAAGCGATCATGGACGCCTATTACAACACCGTCCAATACGCCTATCAGAAGAACAAGGGCTGGGTGACCAAGTTCTTCCCCGAGCGCGTGCGCGGCACCCGTCCGGCCTTCGATCTGATCGACGCCGCCACCGGCGAAGTGATCTGCAAGGCCGGCGACAAGATGACCCCGCGGATGGTCAAGAAGCTGATCGACGAGGCGCAGGTCACCGAACTGCTGCTGCCCTTCGATCAGATTGTCGGCCGCTATGTCGCGAAAGACATCATCAACGAGGAAACCGGCGAGATCTGGGTCGAAGCCGGCGACGAGCTGACGATGGAATACGATCGCGACGGCGAGGTGAAGGGCGGGACCCTGAAGCTGCTGCTCGATCAGGGCATCACCGAGATTCCGGTTCTGGATATCGACAACGTCACCGTTGGTCCCTACATCCGCAACACGATGGCCGCCGACAAGAACATGGGCCGCGACACCGCGCTCATGGACATCTACCGCGTCATGCGTCCGGGCGAGCCGCCGACCGTCGAAGCGGCCGCGCAGCTGTTCGAAACGCTGTTCTTCGACGCCGAACGGTATGACCTGTCCGCTGTGGGGCGCGTGAAGATGAACATGCGCCTCGATCTGGGCAAGCCGGACACGCAGCGCACGCTGGACCGCGAAGACATCATCGCCTGCATCAAGGCGCTGACCGAACTGCGCGACGGCAAGGGCGAGATCGACGACATCGACCACCTTGGCAACCGCCGCGTGCGTTCGGTGGGCGAGCTGATGGAGAACCAGTATCGCGTCGGCCTGCTGCGGATGGAGCGCGCGATCAAGGAACGCATGTCCTCGGTCGAGATCGACACGATCATGCCGCAGGACCTGATCAACGCGAAACCGGCGGCGGCTGCCGTCCGCGAATTCTTCGGCTCGTCGCAGCTGTCGCAGTTCATGGACCAGACGAACCCGCTTTCGGAAGTGACGCACAAGCGTCGCCTCTCGGCTCTCGGGCCGGGCGGTCTGACGCGCGAACGCGCTGGTTTCGAGGTTCGCGACGTTCACCCGACCCACTATGGCCGGATGTGCCCGATTGAGACGCCTGAAGGTCAGAACATCGGTCTGATCAACTCGCTGGCCACTTTCGCCCGCGTGAACAAATACGGCTTCATCGAAACGCCGTATCGCAAGGTCGTGGACGCGCAGGTCACCGACGACGTCGTCTATATGTCGGCGACCGAGGAAATGCGCCACACGGTCGCACAGGCCAACGCAACCTTGGACGGGGAAGGGCGCTTCACGTCCGACCTGATCTCCACCCGCAAGGCGGGCGAGTTCATGCTGAACCCGCCGGAAGCCGTGGACCTGATCGACGTGTCGCCGAAACAGCTCGTTTCGGTCGCCGCCTCGCTGATTCCGTTCCTTGAGAATGACGACGCCAACCGCGCCCTGATGGGCTCGAACATGCAACGTCAGGCGGTTCCGCTGCTGCAATCCGACGCGCCTTTCGTGGGCACGGGGATCGAGGCTGTGGTTGCGCGGGACTCGGGCGCTGCGATCATGGCGCGCCGGGCAGGCATCATCGACCAGGTGGACGCGACCCGTATCGTTGTTCGCGCGACCGAGATGCTGGAGCCGGGCGAGCCGGGTGTCGACATCTATCGTCTGCGCAAGTTCAAACGCTCGAACCAGTCGTCCTGCATCAACCAGCGTCCGCTGGTGAAAGTGGGCGACAAGGTCGCGCGCGGCGAAGTGGTTGCCGACGGTCCTTGCACCGACATGGGCGAACTGGCCTTGGGCCGGAACGTCATCGTCGCGTTCATGCCGTGGAACGGCTACAACTACGAAGACTCGATCCTGATCTCGGAGCGTATCCTGAAGGATGACGTCTTCACCTCGATCCACATCGAGGAATACGAGGTCGCGGCCCGCGATACGAAGCTGGGGCCGGAAGAGATCACGCGCGACATCCCGAACGTGGGTGAAGAAGCCCTGCGCAATCTGGACGAAGCCGGCATCGTCTATATCGGGGCCGAGGTTCAGCCGGGCGACATCCTGGTCGGCAAGATCACCCCGAAGGGCGAGAGCCCGATGACGCCGGAGGAGAAACTGCTCCGCGCCATCTTCGGCGAAAAGGCTTCGGACGTGCGCGACACCTCGCTGCGTCTGCCGCCAGGTGCTTACGGCACGATCGTCGAAGTGCGGGTGTTCAACCGTCACGGCGTCGACAAGGACGAGCGCGCGCTGCAGATCGAGCGCGAGGAAGTCGAACGTCTGGCCCGCGACCGGGACGACGAGCTGGCGATCCTCGACCGCAACATCTACTCGCGTCTGCGCACGCTGGTTCTGGGCAAGACGGCCGTCAAAGGCCCGAAAGGCATCAAGGCCGGTTCGACCGTGGACGAGGAACTGCTGGGCACCCTGTCGAAGGGCCAGTGGTGGCAGCTTGCCCTGGGCGAGGAAGCCGACGCGAAGGAGGTCGAAGCACTGCACGAGCAGTATGAGGCCCAAAAGCGTCAGCTGGACCACCGTTTCGAGGACAAGGTCGAGAAGGTCCGCCGCGGCGACGATCTGCCCCCCGGCGTGATGAAGATGGTCAAGGTGTTCGTCGCGGTGAAGCGCAAGCTGCAACCGGGCGACAAGATGGCCGGTCGTCACGGCAACAAGGGCGTCATCTCCAAAGTCGTTCCGGTCGAGGACATGCCGTTCCTTGCGGATGGCACTGCGGTCGATCTGGTGCTGAACCCGCTGGGCGTGCCGTCGCGGATGAACGTCGGTCAGATTCTTGAAACCCACATGGGCTGGGCCGCACGCGGTCTGGGCATCAAGATCGACGAGGCGCTGCAGGAATACCGTCGCAAAGGCGATCTGACCCCGGTCAAGGAAGCGATGCGTCTGGCCTATGGCGACGACACCTACGAGGCCGCCTTCGGGACCCGTGACGACGATGACATCCTTGAAATGGCGGGCACCGTCACCAAGGGCGTTCCGATCGCGACCCCGGTCTTCGACGGCGCGAAAGAGCCGGACGTGAACGACGCGCTTCGCCGCGCGGGCTTCAATGAATCCGGTCAGTCGATCGTCTTCGACGGCCGCACGGGCGAGCAGTTCGCTCGTCCGGTCACCGTCGGCGTCAAGTACATGCTGAAGCTGCACCACCTTGTGGACGACAAGCTGCACGCACGTTCGACCGGGCCGTACTCGCTTGTCACGCAGCAGCCGCTGGGTGGTAAGGCGCAGTTCGGTGGCCAGCGTCTGGGTGAGATGGAGGTCTGGGCTCTGGAAGCCTATGGCGCCGCCTACACTCTGCAAGAGATGCTGACCGTGAAGTCGGATGACGTCGCGGGGCGGACGAAGATGTACGAGTCGATCGTCAAGGGCGAGGACAACTTCGAAGCCGGCGTGCCGGAATCGTTCAACGTCCTTGTCAAAGAGGTCCGCGGTCTCGGCCTCAACATGGAACTCCTGGATTCGGAGGAAGAGTGAGGGCGTTCGCGCCCCCATTCACCCGCATCCCTTCTGTAAGGACATGAAATGAACCAGGAACTCAGCACCAACCCGTTCAATCCGGTTGCGCCTGTTCGCACCTTCGACGAGATCAAGATCTCTCTGGCATCGCCCGAGCGGATCCTGTCGTGGTCCTATGGCGAGATCAAGAAGCCGGAAACCATCAACTACCGCACGTTCAAACCCGAACGTGACGGCCTGTTCTGCGCACGCATCTTCGGACCGATCAAGGACTACGAATGCCTGTGCGGCAAATACAAACGCATGAAATATCGCGGCGTCGTCTGCGAAAAATGCGGCGTCGAGGTCACCCTGCAAAAGGTGCGCCGCGAGCGGATGGGCCATATCGAGCTGGCCGCTCCGGTCGCGCATATCTGGTTCCTGAAATCGCTGCCGTCCCGCATCGGTCTGATGCTGGACATGACGCTGCGGGATCTTGAGCGCATCCTCTATTTCGAAAACTACGTCGTCATCGAGCCGGGTCTGACCGATCTGACCTATGCCCAGATGCTGACCGAGGAAGAATTCCTCGACGCGCAGGACCAGTATGGTGCCGACGCCTTCACCGCGAACATCGGTGCGGAAGCGATCCGCGAAATGCTGGCCGCCATCGATCTGGACGCGACTGCCCAGCAGCTGCGCGAAGACCTGAAGGAAGCGACGGGCGAGCTGAAGCCGAAGAAGATCATCAAGCGTCTGAAGATCGTCGAGTCGTTCCTTGAATCGGGCAACCGCCCCGAGTGGATGATCCTGACCGTCCTGCCGGTGATCCCGCCGGAACTGCGCCCGCTGGTCCCGCTGGACGGCGGCCGGTTCGCGACGTCCGACCTGAACGACCTTTACCGCCGCGTGATCAACCGGAACAACCGCCTGAAGCGCCTGATCGAGCTTCGTGCGCCGGACATCATCGTGCGGAACGAAAAGAGGATGCTTCAGGAAGCCGTCGATGCGCTGTTCGACAACGGCCGCCGCGGCCGCGTCATCACGGGCACCAACAAGCGCCCGCTGAAATCGCTGTCGGACATGCTGAAGGGCAAACAGGGCCGCTTCCGTCAGAACCTTCTGGGCAAACGCGTCGACTTCTCGGGCCGGTCCGTCATCGTGACGGGGCCGGAGCTGAAGCTGCACCAGTGCGGCCTGCCCAAGAAGATGGCGCTGGAGCTGTTCAAGCCCTTCATCTATTCGCGTCTGGAGGCCAAGGGCCTGTCCAGCACCGTGAAACAGGCGAAGAAGCTGGTCGAGAAAGAGCGCCCCGAGGTCTGGGACATCCTTGATGAGGTCATCCGCGAACACCCCGTCCTGCTGAACCGTGCGCCGACGCTGCACCGTCTGGGCATCCAGGCGTTCGAGCCGACGCTGATCGAAGGCAAGGCGATCCAGCTTCACCCGCTGGTCTGCTCGGCCTTCAACGCGGACTTCGACGGCGACCAGATGGCCGTGCACGTCCCGCTGTCGCTGGAAGCGCAGCTTGAAGCGCGCGTTCTGATGATGTCGACGAACAACGTGCTGTCGCCCGCCAACGGCGCGCCGATCATCGTTCCGTCGCAGGACATGGTTCTGGGCCTCTACTACACCACCATGGAACGCAAGGGCATGGTCGGTGAAGGCATGGCTTTCGCCGATGTCGAGGAAGTGGAGCACGCGCTGGCTTCCGGCGCGGTGCATCTGCACGCCCGCATCCAGGCGCGGATCACCCAGATCGACGAAGAAGGCAACGAGGTCGTCAAGCGTTACGAGACGACTCCGGGCCGCCTGCGTCTGGGCAACCTGCTGCCGAAGAACGCCAAGGCACCTTTCGAGCTGGTGAACCGTCTTTTGCGGAAGAAAGACGTGCAGAACGTTATCGACACCGTCTACCGCTATTGCGGTCAGAAAGAGTCGGTCATCTTCTGCGACCAGATCATGGGCATGGGCTTCCGTGAGGCGTTCAAGGCCGGCATCTCGTTCGGCAAGGACGACATGCTGATCCCCGACACCAAATGGTCGATCGTGAACGACGTTCAGGATCAGGTGAAGGAATTTGAGCAGCAGTATATGGACGGCCTGATCACTCAAGGCGAAAAGTACAACAAGGTCGTCGATGCCTGGTCGAAATGCTCCGACAAGGTCGCGGGCGAGATGATGGCCGAAATCTCGGCGGTGCGTTACACCGACGAGGGCGCCGAGAAAGAGCCGAACTCGGTCTACATGATGTCGCACTCGGGTGCGCGGGGCTCGCCTGCGCAGATGAAGCAGCTGGGGGGGATGCGCGGCCTGATGGCCAAGCCGAACGGCGAGATCATCGAGACGCCGATCATCTCGAACTTCAAGGAAGGTCTGACCGTTCTTGAATACTTCAACTCGACCCACGGCGCCCGGAAGGGTCTGGCGGATACGGCACTGAAGACGGCGAACTCGGGCTATCTGACCCGCCGTCTGGTGGACGTGGCGCAGGACTGCATCGTGCGCGTCACGGATTGCGGCACCGAAAATGCGATCAACGCTTCGGCGGCGGTCAATGACGGTGAAGTTGTCCTGTCGCTGGCCGAGCGTGTGCTGGGCCGCGTGGCAGCCGACGACGTTCTGGTTCCGGGCACCGACGAGGTGGTTGTGGCGAAGGGCGAGCTGATCGACGAGCGCAAGGCCGACGCGATCGAGCAGGCGGGCGTTGCCAATGTCCGCATCCGCAGCCCGCTGACCTGCGAGGCCGAGGAAGGCGTCTGCGCCATGTGCTATGGTCGCGACCTTGCCCGCGGCACGCTGGTCAACATCGGCGAGGCTGTCGGCATCATCGCCGCGCAGTCCATCGGCGAGCCGGGCACGCAGCTGACGATGCGGACCTTCCACATCGGCGGCATCGCGCAGGGCGGTCAGCAGTCGTTCCTCGAAGCCAGCCAAGAGGGCAAGATCGAGTTCCGGAACGCCAACCTTCTGGAAAACGCCGCGGGCGACCAGATCGTCATGGGCCGGAACATGCAGATCGCGATCATCGACGAGGCCGGTCAGGAACGGGCGTCGCACAAGATCAGCTATGGCTCCAAGATCCACGTCAAGGACGGCCAGACCGTCAAACGTGGCGCCAAGCTGTTCGAATGGGACCCCTATACCCTGCCGATCATCGCCGAGAAGACGGGTGTGGCGCGGTTCGTGGACCTCGTCTCGGGTATCTCGGTTCGCGAGGACACGGATGACGCGACGGGCATGACGCAGAAGATCGTGACCGACTGGCGTTCGGCCCCCAAGGGTTCGGACCTCAAGCCGGAAGTGATCCTGATGGACCCGGAGACCGGCGAGCCGCTGCGCAACGAGCAGGGCAACCCGATCTCCTATCCGATGTCGGTGGACGCAATTCTGTCGGTCGAAGACGGGCAGGACGTGAAGGCCGGCGACGTGGTGGCCCGTATCCCGCGCGAGGGCGCGCGGACCAAGGACATCACCGGGGGTCTGCCGCGCGTGGCCGAACTGTTCGAAGCCCGCCGTCCGAAGGATCACGCGATCATCGCCGAAAACGATGGTTACGTGCGCTTTGGCAAGGACTACAAGAACAAGCGCCGCATCGCGATCGAACCGGTGGACGAAAGCCTGCAGCCCGTCGAATACATGGTGCCGAAGGGCAAGCACATCCCGGTGCAGGAAGGCGACTTCGTGCAGAAGGGCGACTACATCATGGACGGCAACCCCGCGCCGCATGACATCCTGCGCATCATGGGTGTCGAGGCGCTGGCGAACTACATGATCGACGAAGTGCAGGACGTGTATCGTCTGCAAGGCGTGAAGATCAACGACAAGCATATCGAGGTGATCGTGCGGCAGATGCTGCAGAAATACGAGATCCTGGATTCGGGCGAGACGACGCTGCTGAAAGGCGAGCACGTCGACAAGGCCGAGCTTGACGAGGTCAACGCCAAGGCGGACCACCACGGCATGCGCCGCGCCAATGCGGAACCGATCCTGCTGGGCATCACCAAGGCGTCGCTGCAGACCCGCAGCTTCATCTCGGCGGCGTCCTTCCAGGAAACGACCCGCGTGCTGACCGAAGCTTCGGTTCAGGGCAAGCGCGACAAGCTCGTCGGCCTGAAGGAGAACGTCATCGTCGGTCGCCTGATCCCGGCAGGGACGGGCGGTGCGACGAGCCGCGTGAAAAAGATCGCTCTGGATCGCGACCAGAAGGTGATCGACGCACGGCGCGACGCAGCCGAAGGCGCGGCGGCCCTTGCCGCGCCGCAGGAAGGCGCTGCGGAGTAACAGGAAAGGCCCCCTTCACCGGGGGCCTTTTTTCTTTCCGGGGGGATGCATGAAGGTTCAGGTTCTCGGCCTTTGCCGTTTCTCGCTTCTGGCGACCGGGGGTTTTCAGGTTCTGCACGAAACGCTGGAAGACCGGCGCCGCGCGCTTTACGATCCGGCGAGCCTCGCCCTTCGTTTCCATTGGTTCGAGCATGTCTGCCTTCCGGCGTGGCGGCGGCAGACCGATCCCGATTTCAAGCTGATCGTCGCGACGGGGCAGGATTTTCCCGCCCCCTGGCTGGACCGTCTTCGCGCGTTGATCGCCGATATCCCGCAGATCGTCCTGCATCAGGCTACACCCGAAAGGCACCGCCCGCTCTGCCGCAAGATCCTGCGCCGTCATACGGATGACGGCGCGGATGTCGTCGCGCAGTTCCGCATGGATGACGACGATGCCGTGGCCATCGATTACGTCCAGCGCGTGCGCGAGGATTTCCTGCAGAAACTGGTGCCCATGTATCGTGCCGAAGGGCGGATCTGGTCGGATTACTGCCGTGGCTTCACCCTGATGACGCCGCCCGAGGGGCTGACCGTTCTGCCGCAGGCGGCGGACCGCATGACGGCTGCCTTGACGCTTTACAAACCTCCGTCGGACCATGAATGCGTGATGGACTTCGCCCATCACAAGCTGAACCAGACGATGAACGGCGTCGTCTTTCAGGACAGCTTCATGTATGTCCGTGGCAAACACGGAATGAACGACAGCACGGCTGGACGCTTTCGCCATGACGGCGCGCTTCTGGAGGGCGAATTGAGCATTCCGGACATTCTCCGGGAACGGTTCGCCATCGAACTGGATGTGTTCGAGAAGAAAGTTCCAGACGCCGCCGCCATGCACCACCCGCATGGGTGATCCTACGGCAGCAGGGGGACGCGTCCGGCGGATGCGAGGCAACGAAACGGGGTGTACTTCTTAACCCATTGCTTTTGATGTGTTAATCCAATTGAACTCCTTCCCGTCATACCATGTTTTGCATCTGTCCGACATGCTGTGCGGGACTTGCGTTGCTTGCACACGGTGGCATGCCGACCTAGGACGCGGGCACCCCCTCGGACGAGGGAAAGGCAAAAAGAACAACGAACCGGATTTGATATGACTGAAGATACTTCGCGTGACGCGACCGGCGGAATTCTTGAAATGAACCGCCGCCAGCTTCTTGGCTCGGCGGCTGCGGGGGTCGCTGTCTCTGCGCTTCCTTCGGCGGTGTCGGCGCAAGGTGCGCCGCGCAAGATCGACGTGCTGCTGGTGGGCGGCGGCATGATGAGCTCGACCCTCGGC
Source organism: Falsirhodobacter flavus (assembly GCA_029846755.1). GTDB lineage: Bacteria > Pseudomonadota > Alphaproteobacteria > Rhodobacterales > Rhodobacteraceae > Falsirhodobacter > Falsirhodobacter flavus. The sequence continues at coordinate 82,512 of JARWBI010000013.1, forward strand.
GTGCTGCTGCACGAGTTGGAGCCGGGCTGGACGATCGAGATGGTCGAACGTCTGGACGCTGTGGCCGAGGAAAGCTCGAACGGGTGGAACAATGCCGGGACGGGCCACTCGGCCCTGTGCGAGCTCAACTACACCCCCGAGGATACCGACGGGAACATCCAGATCGCGGCCGCCGTCCGCATCAACGAGATGTTCCAGATCACCCGCCAGTTCTTTGCGCACCAGCTGAACGCGGGCGTTCTGAAGAACCCGCGCAGCTTCATCAACTCGACGACGCATATGAGCTTCGTCTGGGGCGATGAGAACATCGAATATCTGCGCAAGCGGGCCGAGGCGCTGAAGGCGAGCCCGCTGTTTGCCGGGATGGAATATTCGACCGATCAGGCGCAGATCGCCGAATGGGTTCCGCTGATGATGGAAGGGCGGGATCCGGCGCAGGCCATCGCTGCAACCCGCGCGCCGCAGGGAACGGACGTGAACTTCGGCGAGATCACCCGCCAGTATGTCGCGCACCTGACCACGCTTCCGGGCTTCGCGCTGCACACCTCGTCCGAGGTGCGCGGGATCGAGAAGAACGAAGACGGCTCGTGGCGCGTCACCTGGGCCAATACGGAATCGGGGGCCGAGGAGGTCGTCGATGCCGGGTTCGTGTTCCTTGGCGCGGGCGGCGGTGCGCTGCCGCTTCTGCAGATGTCGGGCATCCCGGAAGGCGACGACTATGCCGGTTTCCCGGTGGGTGGCCAGTTCCTCGTGACCGAGGATCCGGAGGTCGTCACGCGCCATCTGGCGAAGGCTTATGGCAAGGCATCGGTCGGCTCTCCGCCCATGTCGGTCCCGCATCTGGACACGCGCTTCCTTGACGGCAAGCAGGTGCTGCTGTTCGGGCCGTTTGCGACCTTCTCGACCAAGTTCCTCAAGGAAGGGTCGTATTTCGACCTTCCCGCCTCGGTTACGCTCGAAAACATCTGGCCAATGCTGAAAGTCGGCTGGGACGAGTTCGGCCTGGTGCAATACCTTGCCGGCCAGCTCATCCAGTCGGACGAGGACCGCTTCGCCGCGCTGCGCGAATACTTCCCCGAGGCGAACGCCGACCAGTGGCGCCTGTGGCAGGCCGGGCAGCGCGTGCAGATCATCAAGCGCGACGAGGAAAAGGGCGGCGTGCTGAAACTGGGGACCGAGATCGTCTCCTCGGAAGATGGCACGATCGCGGCTCTTCTGGGCGCATCGCCGGGGGCATCGACGGCCGCGCCGATCATGCTGGACGTGCTGCGCAAGGTCTTCGCGGACAAGCTGGCGACGCCCGAATGGCAAGAGAAGGTCCGCCAGATCGTCCCGAGCTTCGATCTGAAGTTGAACGACGATCCTGAACTGGCGCTTCGCATCATGACGGCGACAGCCGCCGCGCTGGACCTGCCGGCGCCGGTCGCACCGGAAGGCACGCTGCCCGCCGCGCCCGAAGCAGGCGAGGTGCCCCGCGTGCCCGACATGGCCCTGTAAGGGGCAGGGGGGTCCTGTTGACATCGGCGGCGACTCCCCCTATACGCCCGCTACCGAGATGCGCGGGACCAGTCCGCGCGTTTCACATCAAGGTATCTAGTGGTCACGATCCGGGCCGAAATGCCCCGATCCTCTGAATCTCCACCGCGTCGTCCCGCGTAGGGGCGGATGCGGTTTTGGCGTTTTGTTGCCACACAAACCGCCCTTAGCTGGCGCCCCCCGACAGGATCCGGGCAGGCGTGAACGTAACAGGAAGCAACGGGGAACCGAATGCCGACGATCCAACAGCTTATCCGCAAACCGCGGGAGCCGAAGAAGACCCGCTCCAAGTCGCAGCACCTGGAGTCCTGCCCGCAGAAGCGTGGCGTGTGCACCCGCGTGTACACCACGACGCCGAAGAAACCGAACTCCGCTATGCGGAAAGTTGCGAAGGTTCGCCTCACCAACGGGTTCGAGGTGATTTCGTACATTCCGGGCGAAAAGCACAACCTTCAGGAACACTCCGTTGTCCTGATCCGCGGCGGCCGGGTGAAAGACCTTCCGGGCGTTCGTTACCACATCCTGCGCGGTGTGCTCGATACGCAAGGCGTTAAAGACCGTCGCCAACGCCGTTCGAAATACGGCGCGAAACGTCCGAAGTGAGGTTCTGAGAGATGTCCCGTCGTCACGCCGCCGAGAAGCGCGAAATTCTGCCCGATGCCAAGTTCGGCGATCGGGTTCTGACCAAGTTCATGAACAACCTGATGATCGACGGCAAGAAATCCGTCGCCGAATCGATCGTCTACAACGCGCTCGACCGCGTTCAGTCCCGTCTGAAGCGCGAGCCGATCGAAGCCTTCCACGAGGCTCTGGACAACGTGAAACCGTCCGTCGAAGTGCGTTCGCGCCGCGTCGGTGGTGCCACGTACCAGGTTCCGGTCGAAGTCCGCACCGAGCGCCGCGAAGCGCTTGCGATCCGTTGGCTGATCACCGCTGCGCGCAAGCGTAACGAGAACACCATGGAAGAGCGTCTGGCCGCCGAACTCTCCGACGCCGTCAACAACCGCGGCACCGCGGTCAAGAAGCGCGAAGACACCCACAAGATGGCCGACGCGAACAAAGCGTTCAGCCATTACCGCTGGTAACCCATCAGCCTGAGGACCGAACCAATGGCACGCGACTACCCGCTGCAACGCTACCGCAACTTCGGGATCATGGCTCACATCGACGCCGGTAAAACGACGACGACTGAGCGGATCCTGTACTACACCGGCAAGTCCCACAAGATCGGCGAGGTGCATGAAGGCGCCGCGACGATGGACTGGATGGAGCAGGAGCAGGAGCGTGGCATCACGATCACCTCGGCTGCTACGACCACTTTCTGGCAACGTCAGGAAGATCCGACCAAGGAAGGGACTTCGGACACGAAGTACCGCTTCAACATCATCGACACCCCCGGCCACGTCGACTTCACCATCGAAGTCGAACGTTCGCTGGCGGTGCTTGACGGCGCGATCTGCCTGCTGGACGCCAACGCCGGTGTCGAGCCGCAGACCGAAACCGTCTGGCGTCAGGCCGACCGCTACAAGGTTCCGCGGATCGTGTTCGTCAACAAGATGGACAAGATCGGCGCCGACTTCTTCAACTGCGTGAAGATGATCAAGGACCGCACCGGCGCGACCCCGTGCCCGATCGCCCTGCCGATCGGTGCCGAGGACAAGTTGGAAGGCATCGTCGACCTGATAAAGATGGAAGAATGGGTGTACGAGGGCGAAGACCTCGGCGCATCCTGGGTACGCAAACCGATCCGCGCCGACCTGCAAGAGGTCGCCGCCGAATGGCGCGCGAACATGATCGAGCTGGCCGTCGAACAGGATGACGCCGCGATGGAAGCCTATCTGGAGGGCAACGAGCCCGACGAGGCGACCCTGCGTGCGCTGATCCGCAAAGGCACCCTGTCGCTGACCTTCGTTCCCGTCACCGCGGGTTCGGCGTTCAAGAACAAGGGCGTCCAGCCGCTGCTGAACTCGGTCATCGACTTCCTGCCGTCGCCGCTGGACGTTCCGGCCTATGTCGGCTTCGCCCCGGGCGACGAGACGGAAACCCGCAACATCGAGCGTTCGGCCGATGACGCGCAGCCCTTCTCGGGCCTGGCGTTCAAGATCATGAACGACCCCTTCGTCGGTTCGCTGACCTTCACGCGCCTCTACTCGGGCTCGCTGAAGAAGGGCGACTCGATGCTCAACTCGACGAAGAACCGCAAGGAACGCGTCGGCCGGATGATGATGATGCACGCCATCAACCGGGAAGAGATCGAAGAGGCTTTCGCGGGCGACATCATCGCGCTGGCCGGTCTGAAGGACACGACCACCGGCGACACCCTGTGCGACCCGAACAACGCGGTCGTTCTGGAAACGATGACCTTCCCCGAGCCGGTGATCGAGATCGCGGTCGAGCCGAAGTCGAAAGCCGACCAGGAGAAGATGGGCCTCGCCCTCGCTCGCCTGTCCGCCGAAGACCCGTCCTTCCGTGTGGAAACCGATTTCGAATCGGGCCAGACGATCATGAAGGGCATGGGCGAACTTCACCTCGACATCCTCGTCGACCGCATGCGTCGCGAGTTCAAGGTCGAGGCGAACATCGGTGCGCCGCAGGTGGCCTACCGCGAGACCATCTCGCGCGAAGCCGAGATCGACTACACGCACAAGAAGCAGACCGGTGGTACCGGCCAGTTCGCGCGCGTCAAGCTGGTCATTACCCCGACCGAGCCGGGCGAAGGTTATTCGTTCGAGTCGAAGATCGTCGGCGGTACGGTTCCGAAGGAATACATTCCGGGTGTCGAAAAAGGCATCAAGTCGGTCATGGACTCCGGTCCGCTGGCAGGCTTCCCGGTGATCGACTTCAAGGTCGCGCTGATCGACGGTGCGTTCCACGACGTCGACTCATCGGTTCTGGCCTTCGAAATCGCCGCTCGCGCAGGCATGCGTGAAGGCATGAAGAAGGCGGGCGCGAAACTGCTCGAGCCGATCATGAAAGTCGAAGTGGTGACGCCGGAAGAATACACCGGTTCCATCATCGGCGACCTGACCTCGCGTCGGGGCATGGTTCAGGGTCAGGACACCCGCGGCAACGCCAACGTCATCAACGCGATGGTGCCGCTGGCGAACATGTTCGGCTACATCAACAACCTGCGTTCCATGTCTTCGGGCCGCGCCGTGTTCTCGATGTCGTTCGACCATTACGAGGCCGTTCCGCAGAACATTTCGGACGAGATCCAGAAGAAATACGCATAAGGCTGTGGCGGGGATCATCCCCGCCCTTCCATTTTCCGGCCGGGTGTTGCATACGCCCGGTCAATCCTGTAGGGCGGGGCCTTCCCGCTGCTGCGGAACCCGAATCGAGAGGAAGCCACGATGGCAAAGGCAAAGTTTGAACGGACGAAACCGCACGTCAACATCGGCACGATCGGCCACGTTGACCACGGGAAGACGACTCTGACGGCAGCGATCACGAAATACTTCGGCGAATTCCGCGCGTATGACCAGATCGACGGTGCGCCGGAAGAGCGTGCACGCGGGATCACGATCTCGACGGCGCATGTGGAGTATGAGACCGAAGCGCGTCACTACGCCCACGTCGACTGCCCCGGCCACGCCGACTACGTGAAGAACATGATCACGGGTGCTGCGCAGATGGACGGCGCGATCCTGGTCGTGAACGCTGCTGACGGCCCGATGCCGCAGACGCGCGAGCACATCCTGCTGGGCCGTCAGGTTGGCATCCCGTACATGGTCGTCTACCTGAACAAGGTCGACCAGGTCGACGATCCGGAACTGCTGGAACTGGTCGAGATGGAAGTGCGCGAGCTGCTGTCGTCCTACGACTACCCGGGCGACGACATTCCGATCATCAAGGGTTCGGCTCTGGCCGCGATGAACGGCTCGGATAAGGAAATCGGCGAAGACTCGATCCGCGCGCTGCTGGCGGCTGTGGACGAATACATCCCGACGCCGGCTCGCGCTGTCGACCAGCCCTTCCTGATGCCGGTCGAAGACGTGTTCTCGATCTCGGGCCGCGGCACGGTTGCCACCGGCCGGATCGAGCGCGGCGTCGTGAAAGTCGGCGAGGAACTGGAAATCGTCGGCATCCGCGCGTCGAAGAAGACCGTCTGCACGGGCGTCGAGATGTTCCGCAAGCTGCTCGATTCGGGCGAAGCTGGCGACAACGTCGGCCTGCTGCTGCGCGGCGTGGACCGTGACGGGATCGAGCGCGGCCAGGTGCTGTGCAAGCCCGGCTCGGTAAAGCCGCACACGAAGTTCGAGGCTGAAGCCTACATCCTCACGAAAGAGGAAGGCGGGCGCCACACGCCGTTCTTCGCGAACTACCGCCCGCAGTTCTACTTCCGCACGACGGACGTGACGGGCACCGTCCAGCTGCCGGAAGGCACCGAGATGGTGATGCCGGGCGACAACCTGAAGTTCAACGTCGAACTGATCGCGCCGATCGCCATGGAAGAGAAGCTGCGCTTCGCCATCCGTGAAGGCGGCCGCACCGTCGGCGCAGGCGTCGTCTCGAAAATCATCGCTTAATCAACCGTAACCCGGAAGAGGGGGCGGGGGCCCACGGGCCCCCTCCTTCCCGCCGAGCCCAAGGGGCACTACATGACACAGACCATCCGGATCAGGCTGAAGGCCTTCGATTACCGCGTGCTGGATGCCAGCACTCAGGAAATCGTCAACACGGCGAAGCGGACTGGCGCGCAAGTGCGCGGCCCGATCCCGCTGCCGAACAAGATCGAGAAATTCACGGTTCTCCGTGGTCCGCACATCGACAAGAAGTCGCGCGACCAGTGGGAAATCCGCACGCACAAGCGTCTCCTCGACATCGTTGATCCGACTCCGCAGACCGTGGACGCGCTGATGAAGCTCGACCTCGCGGCCGGCGTTGACGTCGAAATCAAAGTGTAAGGGGGCAAAAAGATGCGCTCTGGAATTATCGCTAAGAAACTGGGCATGACCCGTCTGTTCCTTGAGGACGGTCGTCAGGTTCCGGTCACCGTCCTGCAACTGGACACTCTTCAGGTCGTCGCACAGCGCACGGTCGAGAAAGACGGCTACACCGCCGTTCAGCTCGGCGCGGGCACTGCAAAGGCGAAAAGCACCTCGGCAGCACAGCGCGGCCATTTCGCGAAAGCGAATGTGGAGCCGAAGCGCAAGATCGCCGAATTCCGCGTGACCGAAGGCAACCTGATCGAAGTGGGCGAAGAAATCATCGCCGACCACTACTTCGCGGGTCAGTTCGTCGACGTCGCAGGCACCTCGATCGGTAAAGGCTTTGCCGGTGCGATGAAGCGTCACAACTTCGGCGGTCTTCGCGCCTCGCACGGTGTGTCGATCTCGCACCGTTCGCACGGTTCGACTGGCCAGTGCCAGGACCCCGGCAAGGTGTTCAAGGGCAAGAAGATGGCTGGCCATCTTGGTGCCGTTCGCGTGACCACGCAGAACCTTCAGGTCGTCAAGACCGACAGCGACCGCGGCCTCATCATGATCAAGGGCGCCGTCCCCGGATCGAAAGGTGGCTGGGTCACGGTCAAAGACGCGGTGAAGAAACCGTTCCCCGAGAACGCAATCATCCCCGCCGCGCTGAAGTCCGCTGCCGCTGCTGCCCATAAAGCTGCCGAGGAAGCCGCTGCTGCCGCTGCCGCCGAAGAAGAAGCCGCACGCGCCGCTGCTGCTGCCGAGCAGGCTGCTGCCGAGGAGGCCGCACTGGCCGCCGCTGCTGCCGAAACTCCGGCCACCGATGCCTCCGATGAAGGAGAAGCGAAATGAAACTCGACGTCATCAAGCTTGATGCCGGCAAGGCTGGCTCGGTAGAGCTGTCCGACGACATCTTCGGGCTGGAGCCGCGCGCGGACATCCTGCACCGCGTCGTGCGCTGGCAGCGTGCCAAGGCCCAGGCTGGCACTCACTCGGTTCTCGGCAAGTCGGACGTGTCCTACTCGACCAAGAAGATCTACAAGCAGAAGGGCACGGGCGGCGCACGTCACGGCTCGCGCAAGGCTCCGACCTTCCGCCACGGCGGTGTCTACAAGGGTCCGACCCCGCGCAGCCACGCCCATGATCTGCCGAAGAAATTCCGCGCTCTGGGTCTGAAGCACGCACTGTCGTCGAAAGCGGCGACCGGCAACCTGATCGTTCTGGAAGACGTGAACCTCACGGAAGCCAAAACGGGTGCGCTGGCCAAGACCGTCAAAGAACTGGGCTGGAAACGCGTCCTGATCATCGACGGGACCGAGCTGAACGACAACTTCGTGAAGGCTGCCCGCAACATCGAAGGCGTCGACATCCTGCCGACCATCGGTGCAAACGTCTATGATATCCTGAAGCGTGACACCCTGGTGATCACGAAAGCGGGTATCGAAGCGCTGGAGGCTCGCCTGAAATGAGCGTGAAACCGGAACACTACGACATCATCAAGAAACCGATCATCACTGAAAAAGCGACCCTGGCTTCGGAAGCCAACGCAGTCGTCTTCCAGGTGGCGATGGATTCGACCAAGCCGCAGATCAAGGAGGCCGTCGAGGCTGTCTTTGGCGTGAAGGTGAAAGCCGTCAACACGACGATCACCAAAGGCAAGGTCAAACGCTTCAAAGGCCGTCCCGGCGTGCGCAGCGACAAGAAAAAAGCCTATGTGACCCTCGAAGAGGGAAACACTATCGACGTCTCCACCGGACTCTGATAGAAGCGCCGAATTCTCGCGGCCCCGGATTCGTCCGGGGCCGCGGAATTTTACGAACCGGGGATCTTCGGAGCCCTTCACCGGACCCGTACCATCGGGTCCCTAGCTGTACGGAAGACAGAAAGCATGGCACTCAAGTCGTATAAGCCGACGACGCCTGGCCAGCGTGGGCTGGTTCTGATCGACCGTTCGGAGCTGTGGAAAGGACGCCCCGTCAAAGCCCTCACCGAGGGTCTGACGAAAACGGGTGGCCGGAACAACACCGGACGCGTTACGATGTGGCATCACGGCGGTGGGGCGAAGCGCCTCTATCGCATCGTCGATTTCAAGCGTCGCAAATTCGATATCGCGGCAGTCGTGGAACGGATCGAATATGACCCGAACCGCACCGCGTTCATCGCCCTGATCAAATATGAAGATGGCGAGCTGGCCTATATCCTGGCCCCGCAGCGTCTGGCAGTCGGTGACACCGTCATCGCCGGCAACAAAACGGACGTGAAACCCGGCAACGCGATGCCCTTCTCGGGCATGCCGATCGGGACGATCGTCCACAATGTCGAGATGAAGCCCGGCAAGGGCGGCCAGATCGCACGCGCCGCGGGCACCTATGCCCAGTTCGTGGGCCGTGACGGTGGCTACGCACAGATCCGCCTGTCGTCGGGCGAGCTGCGCATGGTCCGTCAGGAATGCATCGCGACCGTCGGTGCCGTGTCGAACGCCGACCACTCGAACCAGAACTTCGGTAAAGCCGGTCGTATGCGCCACAAGGGCGTGCGTCCGACCGTCCGCGGTGTTGCAATGAACCCGATCGACCACCCGCACGGCGGTGGTGAGGGTCGGACCTCGGGCGGCCGTCACCCGGTAACGCCGTGGGGCAAGGGCACCAAGGGCAACCGCACCCGCAAGAACAAGACCACGGACAAGTATATCGTCCGCTCGCGTCACTTGAAGAAAGGGCGTTAATCCATGTCGCGTTCCGTCTGGAAAGGCCCGTTTGTCGACGCCTACGTCCTGAAGAAGGCCGAGAAGTCGCGCGAGTCGGGCAAGAACGAAGTGATCAAGATCTGGTCGCGTCGCTCCACCATCCTGCCGCAGTTCGTGGGCCTCACGTTCGGCGTCTACAACGGCAAGAAACACGTCCCGGTGGCCATCACCGAGGAAATGATCGGCCAGAAGTTCGGTGAGTATTCGCCGACGCGGACCTATTACGGTCACGCCGCCGACAAGAAAGCCAAAAGGAAGTAAGCCATGAGCAAGGAAAAGAATCCGCGCCGCGTGGCCGACAACGAGGCAATGGCCAAGCTGAAGATGCTGCGCACCTCGCCGCAGAAGCTGAACCTGGTCGCTGCCCTGATCCGTGGCAAGAAAGTCGACAAGGCGATCGCCGATCTGACCTTCTCGAAGAAGCGTATCAGCCAGGACGTGCTGAAATGCCTTCAGTCGGCCATCGCCAACGCCGAGAACAACCACGGCCTGGACGTTGACCAGCTGGTCGTCGCAGAAGCCTATTGCGGCAAGAACCTGACGCTGAAGCGTGGCCGCCCGCGTGCGCGTGGCCGGTTCGGCAAGATCATGAAGCCCTTCAGCGAACTGACCATCACGGTGCGTCAGAAAGGGGAGACTGCGTAATGGGTCAGAAGGTAAACCCCATCGGGATGCGTCTCCAGGTCAACCGCACCTGGGACAGCCGCTGGTATGCTGATTCGAAAGACTACGGCAATCTGCTGCTGGAAGACCTGAAGATCCGCGAGTTTGTCCACAAAGAGGTCAAGCAAGCCGGTATCTCGAAGGTCATCATCGAGCGTCCGCACAAGAAGTGCCGCGTCACGATCCACGCTGCCCGCCCTGGTGTCATCATCGGGAAGAAAGGCGCCGACATCGAGACGCTTCGCAAGAAGCTGACCCAGTTCACGGCGTCGGAACTGCACCTGAACATCGTCGAAGTCCGCAAGCCCGAGCTTGACGCTCAGCTGGTGGCCGAGTCGATCGCGCAGCAGATGGAGCGTCGGGTGTCCTTCCGCCGCGCCATGAAGCGTGGCGTGCAGAACGCGATGCGCATCGGTGCCCTGGGCATCCGTGTGAACGTCGCGGGCCGTCTTGGCGGTGCCGAGATCGCACGGACCGAGTGGTATCGCGAAGGCCGGGTTCCGCTGCACACGCTGCGCGCGGATATCGACTATGCGACCGAAGAAGCGACGACCCCCTATGGGATCATCGGCGTGAAAGTCTGGATCTTCAAAGGCGAGATCCTCGAGCACGATCCGCAGGCCCACGACCGTCGTCACGCAGAAGCCCAGGAGGGTGCCGCACCGCGTCCCCGCCGCGAGCGCGCGTAAGGAGCACGAGAGATGCTGCAACCGAAACGGACCAAGTTCCGCAAACAGCACAAGGGCCGCATTCACGGTGAAGCCAAAGGCGGCTTCCTGCTGAACTTCGGCACCTTCGCTCTGAAAGCCACCGAGCCGGAGCGTGTGACGGCACGTCAGATCGAAGCGGCCCGCCGCGCGATCACCCGTCACATGAAACGTCAGGGTCGTGTCTGGATCCGCATCTTCCCGGATGTGCCGGTTTCCTCGAAACCGACCGAAGTCCGGATGGGTAAGGGCAAAGGCTCCGTCGATTACTGGGCGGCCAAGGTAAAACCGGGCCGGATCATGTTCGAGATTGACGGCGTGGCCGAATCTGTGGCAAGAGAAGCGCTGCGTCTTGGCGCGATGAAGCTGCCGGTTACCACCCGCGTCGTCGCCCGCGAAGACTGGTAAGAATTCCCGGACCCCCGGCGCTTTCCGCCGGGGGTCCGGATTTTATTAACCCACCAGGCGTGGGGTCACCCGACAAGGGGCCTTCTGGTGAGATGGAAAGGATAGGACGCATGTCCGCCAAGGAATTCACGGCGAAAACGCCGGATCAGCTGCGCGACCAGCTCGTGGCGCTGAAAAAGGAAGCCTTCAACCTGCGCTTCCAACAGGCCACCGGCCAGCTTGAGAACACCGCACGTATGCGCGCCGTCCGTCGCGACGTCGCGCGCATCAAGACGGTTCTGAACCAGAAAGCCGCTGAAGCGGCGGCGAACTGAGGATCTGACGAATGCCCAAACGTATCCTGCAAGGCACCGTGACCTCGGACAAAAACGAACAGACCATCACGGTTCTGGTCGAGCGTCGCTTCAAGCACCCGCTTCTGAAGAAGACCGTGCGTCTTTCGAAGAAATACCGCGCCCATGACGCGGAGAACAAGTTCAAGGTCGGCGACCAGGTCCGCATCGAGGAATGTGCGCCGATCTCGAAGACGAAACGCTGGACTGTCGTGATCGAAGCTTCGGCTTGATCGGTCCAGACTTTACGAAACCCTGGGGCCGGTCAGGCCGGTCCCCAAAGGTCGGGAGAATCTAAATGATCCAGATGCAGACCAATTTGGATGTCGCTGACAACTCCGGCGCTCGCCGGGTGCAGTGCATCAAGGTCCTGGGTGGTTCGCACCGTCGGTATGCCTCCGTGGGCGACATCATCGTGGTGTCGGTCAAGGAAGCCATTCCGCGCGGCCGCGTGAAGAAAGGTGACGTCCGCAAGGCCGTCGTCGTTCGCACCGCCAAGGAAGTCCGCCGTGAAGACGGCACGTCGATCCGTTTTGACCGCAACGCCGCCGTCATCCTGAACAACCAGGGTGAACCGGTCGGCACCCGTATCTTCGGGCCGGTCGTGCGCGAGCTGCGTGCAAAGAACTTCATGAAAATCATTTCGCTGGCGCCGGAGGTGCTCTGATGGCTGCGAAACTCAAAAAAGGCGATGAAGTCGTCGTTCTGACCGGCAAGGACAAGGGCAAGAAAGGGACGATCTCGTCCGTCGCACCCTCGGCCAACAAAGCCGTCGTCGAAGGCATCAACATCGCGATCCGTCACACCAAGCAGTCCCAGGGCTCGCAGGGCGGCCGCATCCCGAAAGCGATGCCGATCGACCTGTCGAACCTGTCGCTGCTGGACAAGAACGGCAAGGCAACCCGCGTCGGCTTCCGTATCGAGGAAGGCAAGAAGGTCCGCTTCGCCAAGACGACCGGGGAGGCGATCTGATGCTGGATCAAGCCAACTACGCACCGCGCTACAAGACGCTCTACAAGGACACGATCCGTGCCGCTCTGAAGTCGGAATTCGGCTACAAGAACGACATGCAGCTTCCGCGTCTGGACAAGATCGTTCTGAACATGGGCGTCGGCGAAGCCGTCAAGGACACCAAGAAGGTGAAGGCCGCAGCCGAAGAGCTGTCGCTGATCGCCGGTCAGAAGGCTGTCATCACCCACGCGAAAAAGTCGATCGCCGGCTTCCGCGTTCGTGAAGAAATGCCGCTGGGCTGCAAGGTCACGCTGCGCGGCGACCGCATGTATGAATTCCTGGACCGTCTGATCACCATCGCGCTGCCCCGCGTCCGCGACTTCCGCGGCGTGAAAGGCAACTCGTTCGACGGCCGTGGCAACTACGCCATGGGCCTGAAAGAGCAGATCGTGTTCCCCGAGATCAACTTCGACAAAGTCGACGAGATCCTCGGCATGGACATCATCATCTGCACGACGGCGAAGACGGATGCGGAAGCGAAAGCGCTGCTGAAGCACTTCAACATGCCCTTCATCGGCTGAGCGGAGAGACCCAAATGGCCAAGAAATCCATGGTTGAACGTGAGGTCAAGCGCGCCAAGCTGGTGAAACAGCACGCTGCGAAACGCGCCGCCCTCAAGGAAATCACCAAGAACGCAGACCTGCCGATGGAAGAGCGCTTCAAGGCGCAGCTTAAACTGGCTGAACTGCCCCGCAACTCGTCCGCGACCCGGCTGCACAACCGCTGCCAGCTCACGGGCCGTCCGCACGCTTACTACCGTAAGCTCAAACTCTCGCGGATCATGCTGCGCGAACTGGCCTCGTTCGGCCAGATCCCGGGCATGGTCAAGTCCAGCTGGTAAGGAGGACCGTATATGTCTGTGAACGATCCTCTCGGCGATATGCTGACCCGCATCCGCAACGCGCAGCTGCGTGGGAAGTCGACGGTTTCGACCCCGGCTTCCAAGCTCCGCGCCTGGGTGCTGGATGTGCTGCTGGATGAAGGTTACATCCGCGGCTACGAGAAGAACGAGACCGAAAACGGTCAGGGCGAGCTGGTCATCAGCCTGAAATACTTCGAGGGCACCCCGGTGATCCGCGAAGTGAAACGCGTGTCGAAACCCGGCCGCCGCGTTTACATGGCGACGAAAGATCTGCCCTCGGTCCGCAACGGCCTTGGCGTTTCCATCATCTCCACGCCGAAAGGCGTCATGTCCGATGCAGCTGCACGGTCCGCCAACGTTGGCGGCGAAGTGCTCTGCACCGTGTTCTAAGGAGGGTAGAAATGTCTCGTATCGGCAAGAAACCCGTTGAACTGCCCAAGGGCGTTTCGGCGTCGCTCAGCGGTCAGACCGTCGAAGTGAAGGGCCCGAAAGGGACCCGCAGCTTCACCGCGACCGATGATGTGACCCTGAAGCTGGAAGAGAACGTTGTGACCGTCACGCCGCGCGGCACGTCCAAACGGGCGCGTCAGCAGTGGGGCATGGTCCGCAGCCAGGTCGAGAACCTGGTGACGGGCGTCACCACGGGCTTCAAGAAAGAGCTGGAAATTCAGGGCGTGGGTTACCGCGCCGCGATGGCCGGCAACGTCCTGAAGCTCTCGCTCGGCTACTCGCATGAAGTCAACTTCGCCGTTCCGGCGGGCGTCACCGTGACGGCCCCGAAACAGACTGAAATCGTTGTGGAAGGCATCGACCAACAGCTCGTTGGTCAGGTTGCAGCGAACATCCGCGACTGGAAACGCCCCGAGCCCTATAAAGGCAAAGGCATCCGGTACAAGGACGAGTTCATCTTCCGCAAGGAAGGCAAGAAGAAGTAAGGGGCGCGAAAATGGCTTTGAACAAACGAGAGCTGTTCCAGAAGCGCCGCCTGCGCGTGCGGAACAAATTGAAGGCGATGGCGAACGGGCGTGCGCGTCTGTCCGTCCACCGCTCCAGCAAGAACATCAGCGTGCAGCTGATCGACGACGTGACCGGCGTGACGCTTGCCGCTGCCTCGACCCTGGAAAAGGATCTGGGCTTCTTCGGCAAGAACAACATCGAAGCGTCGACCGCGGTGGGCAAGGCGATCGCCGAGCGTGCCAAGGCGGCCGGTGTCGAAGAGTGCTACTTCGACCGCGGTGGTTTCCTCTTTCACGGCAAGATCAAGGCTTTGGCCGAGGCTGCCCGTGAAGGCGGTCTGAAGTTCTAAGGAGACGATTATGGCAGAACGTGAGAACCGCCGGGAACGTCGCGACGACCGTCGCGAGGAGACCCCGGAATTCGCCGATCGTCTCGTGGCGATCAACCGTGTGTCGAAAACCGTGAAGGGTGGTAAGCGCTTCGGCTTTGCCGCACTCGTGGTGGTCGGCGACCAGCGCGGCCGCGTCGGCTTCGGCAAGGGCAAGGCGAAAGAAGTGCCCGAGGCGATCCGCAAGGCGACCGAGCAGGCGAAACGCCAGATGATCCGGGTCGCCCTGCGCGACGGTCGGACCCTGCATCATGACACCAACGGCCGCCACGGTGCGGGCAAGGTCATCATGCGCGCAGCGGTTCCGGGGACCGGGATCATCGCAGGTGGCCCGATGCGGGCCGTCTTCGAAATGCTGGGCGTCCAGGACGTCGTTGCAAAATCGATGGGCTCGCAGAACCCCTACAACATGATCCGTGCGACGATCGACGGTCTGAAGCAGGAATCCTCCCCCCGCATGGTCGCGAACCGTCGCGGCAAGAAGGTGGCGGACATCCTGAAGAAGCCTGAAGCCGAAGTCGCGGAAGCGTAAGGAGCAGGACCATGGCAAAGAAAACCATCGTCGTGAAGCAGGTGGCCTCGGCCGCCCGCCGCCCCGCGATCCAGACCGCGACTCTGAAGGGTCTCGGCCTGAACAAGATGAACCGGACGCGCGAGCTGGAGGACACTCCCTCGGTGCGCGGCATGGTCAACAAGATCTCGCATCTTGTGCAGATCATCGAAGAGCGCGGCTGATCCGAACTCCTCACCCCAAAGGACGCCCCGGTTTTTCCGGGGCGTTTTCTTTTGTCCCGCAGCTTTCGCGCGCCTATTGGGTCGGTTCTTAGTCGCATTGTCCGGTCTGAACAATCCGATCTTGAGTTGATCAGGGGCAACCAACCTACCCACCCCCAAGGAATTGGGCACATCGTCGGACCACCCTATCAGTGTGGTCTGCAGCGGGGATGGTGTCGCTTGCCGTCGCCGCAGACCCGCGTTTTGAGTGGTACGTTCATCACCACGTCATTGCGGTGAATTGGCGCGTCCCCATGATACTGGCCGTGGCTCGATCTTTAGATCGGTACACCTCTTCGGCCACCTACAAGCGCGGCGGAGCGCCGAATCGAGTGTCGATTTACTCGCAAATACAGCGACGCCGCCGTGGGCGTTGTCAGCGCTGAGGCTCTGCAACAACCGCCCGGACAGATGCTACAGCCGAATTGCGGGATCATGGGTTAATCCTCCCCATGGTTAAGGGGATGTGTTCGTAGAATTTTCTCGTAGCGTGAGCTGAGGAGATTCGAATGAGGAAGACGCGATTTACCGAGCCGCAGATCATGGCGGTTCAGCATCGCGCTGGCCTGCCGGGCTTTTGGGGTCAGCGAAACCTGCGCATCTACAGCCCGAAGCGCTAAGCCG
>JARWBI010000014.1 GCA_029846755.1 Falsirhodobacter flavus
CGCGGTCGGCGTTCCGGCCCGCGTCGTGGGCCAGCGCCAGGTCTGAATGTTTCGCGCGCGAAACGCATGGGGCGCGCAGGTATCCCTGCGCGCCCCGTTCGTTCTTACACCAGCGAGGCCTGGATCGCCCCGTCATGGATGTCCTGCAGCTGCTCCGGGGTCAGGACGCTGTCATAGAATTCGACATCGCTGATGGTCCCGTTGAAGAAGTACTGCGGTTTTTCCGTCCCGCCCGAGGCCGAGAAGTTCACCGCACCGATAGCGATGTCTTCCTTGTTCTGCGCCAGATCGAAGTCGAAGTCCCGCTCGCCGATCTTCTTTCCGTCCAGCCAGACCTGAACCTGATCGCCATCGAAGGTGGCCAGAACGTCGTGATCCTCGCCTGCCTTGATGCCGGACTTGGTGAGCTGGATCGTGTCCTTCTCGTTCTGGAACTGGACGATCAGCTTCCCGTTCGAGATCCAGGACGAGAAGTCGTCCTTCTGCTCGATCGAGGCCTTGGAGACGAGGCCGTGGTTATAGGATACCGTGTCGGCATCGAAGCTGAACGCGATCGAACCTTCGTCGGTCTGCATCGTGCCTTTGTGGTCCTTGAACACCACATCGCCCTTGGTGCCGTTCAGGTCGGCATTGTCCAGATCGAACAGCTTGCGGATGACGGCATTGGCGTCGTCATCATTCACAGGTTGTTCGGCCTGTTTGCCTCCCGTGCTCGAAATTTTCACATCGGTGATGCGGCCATCGAAGAAGTAGTGTTGGGCATCGGTCGTCCCGGAAGTGGATCGTCCGTTGTATCCACCCAAAAGCAGTTTTTCGGTGTTTCCTTCAAGCGTGAAATCAAGTGCTTTTTCACCCTTGAGTTCCCCATCGAGCCAGACTCCGACCTTGCCGTCGCCAAAGGTCAGCTTCAGGTCATAGTCGGTTTTTGTCTTGATGCCCGAAATGCCGAAATCGACTTTACCCTTGTCGTTGTCAAAGGTGACGATCAGTTTGCCGTTATCGATCCAAGCCGAGAAACCATCCTCTTTCGAGTCCTTAGAGATGATACCCCGACGCCAGCCTACGGTGTCAGCGTTGAACGTCAGTTCAACGGTTCCCGAATCGATTTCCATCGCTGCCTTGTGCTCGACGGTGATCATGCGATGCGCTTGGCCCGTCACTTCCCGACGGCCGGCCAATTCGAAGACAACATCTGCGGCACCATTGTCATTTTCAATCGGCTGGGGGGTCGGCTGCGGTGCTGGGGTCGGTTCCGGAACTGGCGACGGCTTGACTGGCGTGACCACTGTGCCATCGTCTTTGTCGCCGCCCAGCAGTTGACTTAGTCGATCGAGCGCACCCATGTTGCTGCCGAAATCGACAGCCGTGCCTTTCAATGGCAGAAAGTCCTGCCAGAGAGAACCGGCTTTGTTGCCGAATGCAAACAGGTTGTCGACGTTACCGGCGCCATAGATGTGGTTGTCACCGATCGTCGAGCGTGTCTCGTTGACCAGTTGCTTGAACACGTTTGCCTCAACGACCACGCCCGAGTTGTCGTAGCCGTTACGCGATGCAAGACGGATGATTCCGCCTTCATCGTTCTTGTTTGGCAGCAGGGTGTTGTTTCTGATGACCACATTCTCTTCGCCGCCGGCGATGAAGATGGAGTTCACATGACCCGTGGCGATCATGTTGTCTTCGATCAGAATGTTCTTGTATCCCTCGCCGGCAGGGTTGTTCAAGAAGATGCCTTGCGGCGTCCGGGTTCCGGTCGACGGATCATCGTAGAAAAGGTTCCCGCGGATGGTGATGTCGCGCGGCATGATTCCGTTTACCGGAAGCATTTGCAAAAGGTCGCAGTGCAGATCTCCGCGGCCTTGAATGTCGCGCACGACGTTGTTTCCGAAAACGCCATTGTGGCTGTTGCCGGTAATGCGAACCATGTCCTCCACAGCATCATGAATGACATTGCTCTCGACCGTGAAGTTGCGGACACTATTCAGCAATAGCGCCATATTTTCGCCGTTGCTGCTGATGTCATTGCCTTCCAGGACCAGGCCGTCAACGTCGCGGAAGTTCACGGTTCCCTTGATTTCGGAGTTGGTAATTTTCAGGTCTTCGATCCAGCCGCCGAACAAGCCGCCGTTGACCTTCAGGCCATCGAGCGAGACGTGGTCGCCGTTGACCGAGATTTTGCCGAAGACGGCTTTGCCTTCGTTTTCAGCCTTGATCGAAACATTCGTCGGCATGTCGCGAAGTGTGGTCGCGCCATAATTTCCGTCGCCCAGCAGGATCGTATCGCCGGATTTGACGTTCTTCAGCGCGGTCTGGAATTCGCCCGCGTTGGTGACCTTGATCGTTGGCATGTGATTTCCTTGCCTTCAGGTTGGGGGGAGACTCGAAGTGGAAAAACCCTGAGCCAAAGCGGATCAGGCTCGTCATACAAAAGTTACGCCGCAATGCGGTACAGGTCGGACGAGCATGACCCGGCCTGAAAGGTCGTAACCTTTTGGCCCTCGGGTTTGCAAACGGGGATATACAACCAGAAGTTGAAATTGGAAGAGGGTGCGGCAGAAATACGCCCGCTCTGTGGCAAAAAAGCGCCATGTGGTTTTTCACCCCATTGACCGGGGCATGTGGTCTGACGGCTTGCCATGCCCGCCCGGTGGCGCTAGCAATTTGAAAACCCTTTGACCGACAAGCGGATCTCGACCGGAATGAGCCTCAACCGTCTGCGACGCATCAGGGAATCCGTTGTGCGGGTCCGCCGTATCTCGCCGCGAAAGGTCTGGGGATTGGACATCCACCCGACCGCGCAACTGTCGCTTTCGGCCAAGTTCGATGTCACCCATCCGCAGGGAATCCACGTCGGCGCCTATTCCTATATCGCGTTCGAGGCCCGTTTGCTGAGCCATGACACGACACGGCGGCTGAAGGCGCATACGAGAATCGGCCAGAATTGCTTCATCGGGGGGCGGTCACTGATTCTTCCCGGCGTGACGATCGGGGACAGCTGCATCGTCGGGGCGGGGTCGGTCGTGACCAAGGACGTGCCGCCCAACTGTATCGTGGCGGGCAATCCCGCCAAAATCATCTATCGCGACGTGCATCTGAACCATTACGGGCGCATGGACCCGGCCAAGATGCACGAACGGACCAAGGTGGGGGCCGAGGAACTTCCGGACCTCTCCGGGTGAAGGGCGCCCTCGGTGCGCTGGCCCTGGGCGTTCTGGCCCTGGGCGCATTCGTGCTATGGCCTTCTGCGCCGGGGCCGGCGGATCCCGCGCACCGGATGCCCGCGGCGACGCTGCCTGCGAACGGGCCTTTGCGGATCGTGACGCTTGGCACCAGTCTGACGCTTGGCGGCGACTGGCGCGAGCGGCTTGCGGCGGACCTGTCAGCCTGTGCGGCGCGCCCGGTCGAAGTAGTGCCGGTGGCCGAAGCGGGCGAGGATTCCGACTGGGGCGCGGCGCAGATGGACCGGGTGATCGCGCTTCAGCCTTCGCTGGTGCTGATCGAATTCGCGATCAACGATGCCGACATGCTGGACGGGGTCACGCTGGGCACCGCGCGCAAGAACCACGAGGCGATCCTTGGCGCGCTGAAACAGGCGGTGCCGGTGCTGGTCACCATGAGCCCGGCCTTCGGCCCGCGCGGCTGGATCCGCCCGAACCTTCCCGATTACGAGGCGCAGTATCGCGCCATGGCCGATGAGCGGAAGATCGGCCTGATCGACATCGCCCCGGTTTGGCGCAAGGCCCTGGAAGGCAATCGCCGCCATTTGATGCCCGACGGGCTGCACCCGACCGATGCCGCGATGGTCGAAGTGGCCCTGCCGGTGATCCGGGCCGAGCTTGGTCGCGTGATCCAGAACTGCGGCTGATCCGCATTTTTCCACGCTCAACCTGTGGTTGCCACTGCAAGCCATTGCTGCGACGCGGCAAATTGCGCTGGCCTGACGGGGCGGCATCGGATAGCCCTTTGTGAACGATCGGTAACCAGCAGGGGATCATGGCGGACAAAAGGACGGACCCTCGCCCGACCGTCTGGATCGTGACCCGCGATCTGGGCAAGTTTTCCGAAGTCTGGCTTTTGCGTCAGATCCTGAACCTGCGGCGGTTGCGCCCGGTGGTGATCACCTGGGCTGACCATCGCAAGGAAAAGGACGACACCCCCGTCCATGTGCTGCCCTTCGGCCCGGATCTGGGGGTCGGGCCTGCGCGTTGGACCAACCGGCTGGCGCGGATGGCGGCGGGCAATTACTTCGCCAGTGGCGGGGCGGAGCTTCGGGCGCTCAAGGATCTGGCGCGGCGCGATCCGCCCGATGTGATCCTTGGCCATTTCGGCCATACCGCGCTGCGCGTGCTGCCGCTGGCCCGCGCGCTGGACGTGCCGATGGTGTGCCATTTCCACGGACTGGACCTGTCTTCGTCGCTGAACAACAAATGGTATCGCTGGAGCCTTGCGCGCCACGCCCCCCATTTCGCCGCCGCCATCACCGTCGGCACCCGCCAGCGCGAGATGCTGGCACCCTTCTATCCGCCCGAACGCACGGCGCTGATCCCCTGCGGTGTGCCGGTGGCCGAGTTCACCCGCGACACCGCCAAGGGGGAGGGGGTGCGCTTTGTGACCGTCTCGCGCCTCGTGCCGCAGAAAGGGGTGGATCACTGTCTGCGCGCGCTGGCCGAATTGCCGCGCGGGATGGCGCATCTGGACGTGATCGGCGACGGGCCGGAACGGCCGGGGCTGGAGGGGTTGGTGTCTTCGCTGGGCCTTTCGGACGACGTGACCTTCCATGGCGCGCAGCCGCCTTCGGGTGTGCGCGCGGCATTGTCGGGGGCAACGGCGCTGTTGCAACATTCGTTGGATACGCCCGACGGCTGGTTCGAAGGGTTCGGGGTGACGGTGGCCGAAGCCTCGGCCATGGAAGTGCCGACGATTGCTTCGCGTTGCGGCGGCTTGCTGGATCAGGTCTTGGATGGTGAGACGGGGTTCCTGGTGCCGCAGCGCGACCACCGCGCCATGGCCGATGCGATGCGGAAACTGGCGGGCGAGCCGGGGTTGGCGGACCGCATGGGCCGCGCGGCGCGGCAAAGGGCGGAAGCGATGTTCGACATGAAGGATCAGGTGGCCAAGCTGGAAGACCTGCTGCTGGCACAGGTGCGCGGATGATCGACGTCTCGGTGATCCTGCCCGCATACAACGCTGCGCGGTTCATCCGCCGGGCCGTGGACAGCGCCTTGGCGCAGGACGGCGTCAGCGTCGAGGTGATCGCGGTCAACGACGCGTCCAAGGACGACACACTGGCGGTGCTGCGGGAACTGGCGCAGACGCGGCCCGGTCTGCGGGTGCTGGACAATGCCGCGAACCTTGGGCCGGGCGGGACGCGCAATGCCGGGATCGCGGCGGCGCAGGGGCGCTGGATCGCGATCCTGGATGCCGACGACGCCTTTGCGCCGGGGCGGCTGGCACGGCTGGTTTCGGTAGCCGAAGGGCAGGGGGCGGGCATCGTGGCCGACCTTCCGGTCTTCTATGACATGGCGGCAGGGCAGGCGGCGCGGACGCAGCTTCCCGCATCCGGCGCGGTGCAGGAGGTGCGTCAGGCCGACTTCCTTGAACCCGACAGCGCGACGGGGCTGGATTTCGGCCTGCTCAAACCGATGTTCCGGGCTGATCTTCGGGACCGTTGGCACTATGCCGAAGGCGTGCGCCACGGCGAGGATTTCGAGCTGTATTTCGACCTGACAGGGCAGGGGGAACGGTTCCTGCTGCTGCACGAGGCGCTTTACGTCTTTTCGACCCGGATCGGAGAGATCAGCGGCAGCTTTTCCCCCGGCAGCGTCACGGATGTGGATTATCGCGGCATTGCGGCCCAGTCGCGCCGTCTGGCGGCTCGGGCCGATCTGGATGCGGGGATGCGCGAATTGCTGGCGGTGCGCGAGGCGAACGCCCTGCGCGCCAACCGCCGTTACGGCTGGACCGCGCTGCGCAAGCGCGACAAGGCGCGGCTGTTTGCATGGCTGAAGCGCGATCCGGCCAACCGCCGCGACATGCTGGCCATGGTCATGGCCAAGCTGCGCGGGCATCGCGGTCTGCCGGATTAGGCGACGGCCTTTTCCCGAAGTTCGGCCAGCATGGCGCGGTAGCGGGTCTTGGCCTCGTTCAGCGCCTTGCGGTCGCTGAGCAGGCCGGGCTGGGTCGCAAGGCTGCGCAGCCGCCCTTCGGCCTGCATGGATTCCAGCGCCAGACGCAGCTTGTGCCGGGTGGAGGGCGTATGCGGTTTCGCCGGGGCAGAGGACCGCGCCGCCGTCGGCAGGGCGGGCTTCCTCTGCTGGCGCGGCAGCAGCCGGGCAAGGCGTTGCGTCAGCGGGAACAGGCTGGGAATGTCGAGCGTCATCCCGAGGCTTCCCGCCCAGTCCTGCCATTTCCAGTCGTTGAAACGATGTGATATGATGACGGGTAGCCAAGGCGTTCCGAAAGCATCGGCCAGGATCGCGCCATGCATGGATTCGGTGATGACCAGCGGAGCGGCGGCGATGCGACGGATGACCTCGCGCGCCTCGCCCTCGGGCGAGACATAGGCGATGCCGGCCTTGGCGCAAAGCCGAGCCCAATCGGCGCGATGAGTGCTGTCATGATGCGGGATGAAGATGGCGGGGCCGGATTTCGCAATGCCGCGAAAGGCGGGGATGTCCGCGATCAGCATGGCCGGATCGATGATGCCGCGGCTTTCGGGCAGGCCCAGCGCCTTGGCCGACCGGGGGCCGCGCACCGACAGAAACTCGCATTCCGCCATCAGCGCCGGGTCGGGTAGGTCGCCATAGCCGACGCCGGACCCCAGAACCAGCTTGCGCCGCCCGCGCGGCAGCTTATTGTTCAGCAGCGTTCCGACCCCGACAAGCACCGTGCCGGGCCGCATCTCGCGCCAGCCGGGCAGGATCTCGTCCCAGAGCCAGAGGTTCAGGTCGTCGCCGAAGTTGCCCGACTGGATTTCGTAATGAAAAAGGTCCATTGCGCGTCCTTTGCTTTGGTCAGGCTAACATCCGCAAGGCGATGCGTCACCCTGCGGTTTTCGCTCTGCGGTTGATTGCCGCATGGGCAAGATCCATGCTGCGGCCCCGGTCCAGCAGGAACTGCATCGCCATATAGACCACCGCCCCCAGAAGAATGGCCAGCAGCAGACCCGGCAGGCCGGGCAGGGGGTGCCATTGTTCGAACATATAGACGACGACGCACATCACCGCGCCCGACAGGATCGGCGGCGCCACCGTGCGGATCAGCGCCCCGTTCAGAAGGCCCAGCCGTTTCAGCACCGGGAAGGCATAAAGCGGCGACATCACCATCGTCAGGCCAAGGCGGGCCCAGATCGCCACCTCCAGCCCGTAAGGGGCGGCCAGCCAGATCACGGTGAAGGCCATGGTGGTCGAGAACATGACCCACCAGAACTGGAACCGCATCTTTCCCCAGCTGGTCAGGATCGAGCCGTTGATGTCCGACAGCGTGGTGATGAGGGCGCGAGCCGACAGGATCACGATCAGCGGGGCCACGGCCTCTTTCCCGGCGCCGAGGAACAGGCGGGTGAAATCGTTCGCGACCGCGATCAGGCCGAAGCAGATGGGCGACATCACCACCATCAGCGCGTGGCAAACGTTCAGATAGGCGCGGCGCGCGCGTTCGTCGTCATCCTGCATCCGGGCGAAGACGGGCATGGTCAGCTTGCGGACAACCTGCACGATGGTGCGGATCGGCGTCTGCACGATCTGCTGGGCCAGCGTGAAATAGCCAAGTGCGGCGGTGGACAGCGTGGTCGCAAGGATCGGGCGTTCGGCATTGATGCCGATGAAGCCGACCAGCCCGGCAAGCGAGGCCCATACACCGAAATTCAGCATGGGTTTTATTGCTTGCAGACTGAACCTGAATCTGGGGCGCCACCCCGCCATGATATTGATCGCGATCGTTGTAACGATGCAGATGACGATCAACTGGCTGATAAGCGCGCCCAAGCGATAACCCAGAAGGGCCAGAACAACAGCCGCCACAGCGCCGGATAAGGTTCCGATCGTTTCTGCTATTGCAAGCTTGTCAAATTTCAGACGCCTTTCCAGCAGCGATGCTGGAACCCCTTGAAGACTGGTCATGATGAAGATGGAGGCAGCCCAGAAAAGGGGGTCTTCCATTCCTGGCGCATTGAACAATGCTGAAATCTCGGTCGAGAAGATTACTGTGACGGCCGCAAGCCCGGTCCCGATCAAAAGATTGAACCAGAATATGCTGTCGATCTCTATCGGGGTGATGTCTTGTTTCTGGACAAGTGACAGTCTTGTGCCGAAATCGCCTATGACCTGAGCAAGTCCTGTGATGAAAATGACCAACCCTGCAAGGCCAAACTCTTCCGCAGTCAGAAATCTGGACAGTATCGAGAGAGTGAAGAGGCTTGCTACAATCCGTATGAGGCGCGCACCGGTGACCCACCAGGCCCCCTTGATAGTTGCCGATCTGAAACCACTCATTGAAAAAATCCGCTACGAGGTCTGCGCGTGTTGTCGCATCATTCTGCGCCGCCGCAAAGGAAATCAGGAGACAAGGCGCGGGCCCCAGCCGAATTTGTAATTCGCAGGCCGGATCAGGCTGAGCGCGGGGTGAAGCAGCAGCTTTGCCACCGCCGAATACCGCCCCTCGGCCAGAAGGACGCCAAGCCCGCCCTGCGCCAGAAGCGTGAAGGCGGTGCGCCCGTATCCTTCGTTGCACAGGCTGCGCAGCCAGAATTGCAGCGCATCAGCCAGGGCGGGGCGGGCGGCGGGGCTGGGATAGCTGCCCGCGCGCTGACGCTTCAGCAGAAGGGCCAGCCCTTGGGCCACCGCCTTCATGGATTTCGTCAGGCTGTCGGCATTGTCCTCGCGCGCGGCGACCATGACGGGTTCGTGGATCGCAACGACCTTGCCCTGACCGTCGAGGCGATAGAACAGGTCCGTATCCTCGCCCCCCAGGATCTTGGGAAGAAAGCCCCCCAGCCGGTCGAAGGTGGCGCGGCGGATCGCGAAATAGCCCGAGCCGATCAGTCCGTTCATCTGGTCCCGCATCGGAAAGAAGCCGGGATGGCTGCTGGTGCGGGGGGCGGTGCGGATCCAGCCCGGAACGGTGCCGGAAAAGCCGCGGGTCGAAAAGAAGACCGCAACCGCATCGCCTGCGGCGGCCAGCGTATCGCCCAATGTCTCCGCGCTCCACGGCAGCCACAGATCGTCACTGTCGACGAAGACGATCCAGTCGCGGGTGGAGGATGCAACGCCCGTGTTGCGCGCCGCCCCCGGTCCGCCGTTTTCCTGCGCGACAAGCTGCATGCGCGCAGCAAGGTTCGGGGCCAGCCCATCGCGGAAACGGGCAGCGGCCTCGCGGCTGCCATCGGTGGATCCGTCATCGACCACGATCACCTCGGCCCCCGCCATCAAAGCAGGCTGCAGGCTGTTCAGACAGTCCGCCAGCATCCTTTCGCGGTTATAGACGGGGATCACGATGGACGCCCGTGCCAGCGCGGGTTCCGGCGTGTTGTCCGTAAAAGGCCGCAAGGGCTGGCTTTGCATTCCAAATCTTCCGGGTCGTCGGGGCATGCTGCAGTTGCAAACTAGCATGAACCGGGAAAGTGGAAACCCCGCATAGCCCGCCTGCGGCATCTTTCCACCTATCGGCAGGCTTATGCTGCAACTGCGAAAAGATCGGCGCTTGGCAATTGCGTCGCGCAGCGATCCGGGGAATAGTCGCGAAGGTTCGTTCATTTATTCGAGTTTCAAGGCATGGCTTCCACCGATCCCCGCCTGTCGATCATCGTCGTCAGCTATAACACCCGCGAGATGACGCTGGAGGCGCTGCGTTCGGTCAAGGCGCAGACGAAGACGTCCTACGAGCTGATCGTGGTGGACAACGCCTCGGCGGACGGATCGGCCGAGGCGATCGCGGCGGAGTTTCCCGATATCCACCTGATGGCGGAAACCGCGAACCATGGCTTTGCCAAGGCCAACAACATCGCTGCCGAACATGCGCGCGGGGAATATGTGCTGCTGCTGAACCCCGACACGGTGGTTCTGGACGGCGCGATCGACAAGCTGATGGCCTTTGCCGAACGCACGCCCAAGGCGCTGATCTGGGGCGGGCGCACGGTGTTCGGCGATGGCAGCCTGAACATCGCGTCCTGCTGGCGGCGCATGACGCTGTGGAACGTGTTCTGCCGTAGCACGGGTTTGACCGGGATGTTCCCAAAGTCCGAGATATTCAATTCAGAAGCCTATGGCGGATGGCAGCGCGACACGGAACGCGCGGTCGATGTGGTCGTGGGTGCGTTCATGCTGATGCCGCTGTCCTTGTGGCACAAGTTGGGCGGGTTCGACCTGCAATTTGTTATGTATGGCGAGGAGGCCGACCTGTGCCTGCGCGCCCGTGCCTTCGGGGCCGATCCGCGCGTGACGCCCGAGGCCGAGATCATCCACTATGTTGGCGCGTCGAACGCCTTGCGGGTCAACAAAGAGATCATGCTGCTAAAGGCTAAGGCCTTGTTGATTCGGCGGCATTTCCCCGAATGGCAGCGGCCTCTTGCTCTGTGGCTGTTCAGGATGTGGCCGTTAAGCCGGTATGCTGCGTTGTCACTGCTGGCGTCTCTGCCGGGGCAGGGCAAGCGTCGTGCTTCAGCCGGGGATTGGGGGCAAATCTGGAAGCGCCGCGGCGAATGGCAGGAGGGTTACGCCCCGCTGCCCAAGTTGCAGGAGAGCCGCGCATGAGCCCGCGCGTTTCCATCATCCTGCCCGCCTATAACCGCGAAACGCTGGTGGCCCGCGCCATCGACAGCGTTCTGGCCCAGACCTTCACCGATTTCGAATTGATCGTGGTGGATGATGCGTCCAAGGACGGCACCCGCGCCGTGCTGGAACGCTATCGCGACGTGCCGCGGGTGAAGCTGATCCTGTCGGATGTGAACCGGGGCGGATCGGGCGCGCGCAATCTTGGCATTGAGGCAGCGGCGGGCGAGCTGATCGCCTTTCAGGACAGCGACGATGTCTGGCTGCCGGGGAAGCTGGCCGCGCAGGTCGCGGCGCTGGATGCGAACCCCGAGGCGGGGCTGTGCTATTGCGGATCGCTGTTTTCCGAAGGGGCGCGCAGCTATTACATCCCCGAACAGGTGTTCGATCGCTATGACGGCGACATGAGCCGCGAGATCCTGCGCCGCAACACCACCAGCACGCAGGTTCTGGTCGTCCGGCGCGAGGTGCTGGACCGCGCGGGGCATTTCGACGCCACGCTGAAACGGTTCCAGGATTGGGACCTGATGATCCGCGTCGCGCAGGAAGCACCCTTCGTGTTCCTGCCCGAGCCGATGGCGGTGATCTATGCCACGCCCGGCAACATCTCGTCCTTCGTGGCGAACGATGCGATCTGCCGCGCGGCGATCCTGTCGAAATACGAGGCTCTTTTCGCCCGCGCGCCGGAACACCGCGCCCGCAACCATTACATTACTGGGCGGATCTGGCAAAAACTGGGCGAGCGCGAAAAGGCCCGCCCCCACCTGCGCGCCGCCCTTGCTGCGCAGCCGGGATTGAAGCCCGCGATTTCATGGGCGCAAAGCCTGCTGCCTAGGCGCTCTCCCGCTGCCTAGCGACGGCCTTCATTGCCGATATTACCTTATCGGCCTACCATCTCTGCGCTGCAGTATTTTATGGTAGGGATTGCTTATTCGCCACAAAACCCAAGTAGTCCCATATCCCCTAGAAGAACTTCTAAGTCGTGAGACTTCGGAGGCGATCCAAATCGCGCGTGTGTTGTGCATCATATTCATGATCTCGGTCCATTTCTGGCCGGGGGCAAAGCAAGTGCTTCATGCCGATGTGCCAGCGGTGCTGCATGTCTTCTATGACATCGTGATCGATTATCTGGGGCGCGGGTCGGTGCCGCTGCTCAGCACGGTGTCAGGGATATTGCTGACGATCTCGGCCGCACGGCATCCGGTGCCGTTGCGCCTGCTGCCGGGCAAGGCGCGCAGCCTGCTTGTGCCGATGTTGACGTGGTCGGCGGTGATGGTGGCCCTGGCGGTGCTGAATGCCGTGTTGCTGCATGACCGGACCGAATTGCCGTTGGGCGCGATGGGCTGGGTCAACGCCTTCTTTGCGCTGACGGCACCGCCCGCGAACCTGCCGCTGGCCTTTCTGCGCGATGTCTTCGTGGCGGCGGCGATCGGGCTTCTGGCGATCGGCGTCCACCGCCGCCTGCCGGTGGCAGGGGTGCTGCTTTTGCTGACGGCGGCGGCGATGGAGGGGGGCACGGGCGGCATCCTGCTGCTGCGCCCGCAGATCCTGACCTTCTTCGCCCTTGGCATCCTGCTCAGCTGGGCGGGGGCTGCGAATTTCGTGCCGCGCTGGTGGCTTGTGCTGGGGATGCTGGTGCTGGACGTGACGCTTCAGATATTTCCGGTCACGGGCGTGGCCGGAGAGTTCTTGCACGCCTATCTGAACCGGATCGCGATGATGCTTCTGATGTGGCGCGTGGCGATTGCCATCGTCCGGGCGGGCGGTCCTGCACATCGGACGATCCGTCGGCTGGAGCCTTATGTCTTCACCATCTTCTGCACCCATATGATCATGGTTTCCGCCGTCGCGGTGCTTGCGGGCAAGGCAGGAATAGAAGTGGAAGATGCAGCCTATCCGCTGCTGTTCCTGGCGCAGTTTCCGCTTGCGGTGATGCTTGCCGTGGCCATTGCAACCGCAAGGCGGCGCGTGCTGTCGAAAGCTCCGATCCAGTGATGAAAAGACGCGCAATCCCGGCAGAAAATCGCCGGATTTCGGGCTGATATCTTGCCTTTGGAGGGTCGCGCGCCACGATCCCGTCGGATTTGAGGTTTCTTCTTCGCGGGGATGTGTGCAATCCTCGCCGCAGCGCGGCAATGGGAACGGAGTGCTGACGGCGAGAGCGGATTTCACGACCTTCCCCGGCCCCGGCCGGATGCGGAACCTTCCATATTGTGAGAGCGGATTTCGCCGGGCCCGACCAGCCCGGCTACAACGAATTGCCCGGCCGGATGGCGGCAAAAGGAGCTTGAGATGAAGATCGCGGTTTTTGGCCTTGGCTATGTTGGCTTTACCGGCATGTGCTGCATGGCGAAGCAGGGGCATGAGGTGATCGGCTTCGACGTCAGCGCCCCCAAGGTCGAGGCGATCAACGCGGGCCGCTCGCCCATCACCGAACCGGGCGTAGACGAGCTTCTGACCGAAGGGCTGGCGAAGGGGCTGATCTCGGCCCATACCTCGATCGGGGATCGGCTGGCGGGCTGCGACATGGCTATCGTCTGCGTCGGGACGCCCTCGGCGCCGGACGGGTCGCACAACATGACCTATATCGCCGAAGTGTCGCGCCAGATCGCGCAGGCCCTGCCGGAAGGTGGGTCGATCACCGTCGTCTACCGCTCGACCATCCGCCCCGGCTCGATGGAGCATCTGATCTCGCCCATCTTCGAGGGCGTGATGGGCGCGCGGTTCGATGCCGAGGTCGAGCTGGTCTATAACCCCGAATTCCTGCGCGAAGGGTCCGCCATCAAGGATTACTTCCAGCCGCCCAAGATCGTGGTCGGCACCAAGGACGGCAGCCCGTCGGCACGGATGAACGCGCTGAACGAAGGGCTGGACGCGCCGATCTTCAACATCCCCTTCGCGGAATCGCAGTTGACCAAGTTCGTGGACAACACCTGGCACGCGGTGAAGGTCGCCTTCGCCAACGAGGTGGGCCGCATCTGTCTGCAACTGGGCCTGTCGGCGCAGACGGTGCACGAGATCTTCATCTCGGACACCAAGCTGAACATCTCGCCCTATTACCTGCGTCCGGGTGGGGCGTTTGGGGGGTCGTGCCTGCCGAAGGACGTGCGCGCACTGCAGTTCATCGCCAATGACAGCGGCGCGAACACGCAGCTCATCAACTCGCTGCTGAATTCGAACGAGGCGCATAAGTATCGGCTGTTCCAGCACGCGGTGAAGGGGCTGAAGCCGGGCGCGAAGGTGCTGCTGGCGGGTCTGGCCTTCAAGGCCGACACGGACGATCTGCGCGAAAGCCCGAATATCGACCTGGCCCGCAACCTGCTGCGCGAAGGATACGAGCTGTCGGTCTTCGATCCGGCGGTGGAGCCGCGCAATCTGGTCGGCGCGAACCTTGGTTATGCCTTCACCACCCTGCCGGAGCTGTCGAAGATCTTCGTCTCGCGCGAGAAGGCGGAGTCGATGCAGTTTGACCGCGTCATCGTGACCAATGCCACCGGCAAGAAGATCACGCTGCCCAAGGGGCAGGACGTCGTAAACCTTGGCTCCCTGGCCTGAGGAGGCGGAGATGAACGCATTCACCCCCGCGGCGACGGAAGGTTACGGCACCCGTTTCGGCATCGACCCCAAGGCGATGGCGGGGCGCAAGGTGCTTATTATCGTCGAAAACCTGCCGCTGCCCTTCGACCGCCGCGTTTGGCAGGAAGCGCAGACGCTGAAGGCCGCAGGCGCCGTGGTGTCGATCATCTGCCCCACCGGCAAGGGATACGAGGCCCCCTACGAGGAGCTGAACGGCATCCACATCTATCGCCATCCGCTGGCCGAAGGGCAGGGCGCGGCGGGGTATCTGAAGGAATATTCGGTCGCCCTGTGGCACGAGACGCGGTTGGCGTGGAAGATCCTGTTCAAGCACGGCTTCGACACGATCCACGGCTGCAACCCGCCCGATCTGATCTTCCTTGTCGCCGCGCCCTTCAAGCTTTTGGGCAAGCGGTATCTGTTCGACCATCACGACATCAACCCCGAGCTGTGGGAAGCCAAGTTCAACAAGCGCGGCTTCTTCTGGAAGATGCTGCTCTGGGCGGAATGGCTGAACTTCAAGACTGCCAAGGTCGTGATCTCGACCAACGAAAGCTATCGCAAGATCGCGATCGAACGGGGCGGCAAGCGGCCCGAGGATGTGTTCGTCGTGCGGTCGGGGCCGGACCTGAGCCGCATCCGCGCCGTGCCGCATAACGAGGCGCTGAAGAACGGACGCCAATATCTGGTCGGCTATGTCGGCGTGATGGGCGAGCAGGAAGGGATCGACCTGCTGCTGGAATCCGTCCGCCATCTGGTGGACCGGGGCCGCAACGACATCCAGTTCGTGCTGGTCGGCGGCGGTCCCGCGCTGGAGGATCTGAAGGCGATGTCAGCGCGGCTGGGCCTGTCGGATCACGTGACCTTCACGGGACGCGCACCGGACCAGCTTCTGCTGGAGGCGCTGTCGACCGCCGATGTCTGCGTGAACCCGGACCGGGTGAACCCGATGAACGACAAGTCCACCATGAACAAGATCCTCGAATACATGGCGCTGGAAAAGCCAATCGTGCAGTTCGAGGTGACCGAGGGCCGCGTATCCGCCGCCGAGGCATCGCTTTACGCCGCCCCGAACGACACGGTGGATTTCGCCGACAAGATCGAGCTGTTGCTGAACGACCCCGAAATGCGCGCGCGCATGGGCGCCTTCGGCAAGGCGCGGGTGTCGAACGACCTGCACTGGGGCACGTCGATCCCGCCGCTGCTGGCGGCGTATGAAAAAGTTAAAAGCTAAGGATCATCGCTCGACTGGATGCTTTAGTTTTAATAGGTCGCTTAAAAAAGAATGAGCGCCATAACCAGAGTCGAGATCGATATCTGAGCCAATTACTGGAACATAGTCCTGCCAACGGGCGCCTGTTCCGGAGAAAAGCGCACCAAGCCGCGCGTTTCTGCCATAGAGATAGTTACTTCCTATGGATGAGTCGCGAGTCTCATCCATAATCGTCTTGGCCACATTGCCTTCAACCACCACCCCAGAATTCCCCAAAGGTGATTTATCTGATAGACGAATAACCGCGCCGCTGTCGTTAGAGGATGGGATAAGAGTATTGTTCCTTATCAATACGCTCTCAACCCCACCCGTGATGAAAATAGAGTTCGGAGATGAGACTGAGATCAGGTTCTCTTCGACACGAATGTTTCTATAGCCATCATCACCTGCATCAGAGATGTAAATACCTTGGGGCGATCTATTGGGACCAGTCTTAGGGTCATCGTAAAATACGTTCCGCCGAATTATTATGTCGTGTGGCGTAACACCCTCAGCTGCAAATATTTGAAGAAAATCCGGATGCTTCGGCGGCTCCGATACGACGTCATGTAGAACATTGTACTCAAGTAGTCCACTATGACTTTTACCGGTGATGCGAATTAGATCTTCTGATGCGCCACCAAATAGATTCCTTAGGACTTGAAATTGAGCTACGTTGTTAAGAACTAAAGCAAAGGTTCCAGCTTTGACTTCGCTATCAACGACCGAAAATGTCTCGACATCTCGTGCATAGATCATACCGCTTATAATCGTGTGGGATATCGATAAATTACTTGCGTTGACCGCTCGAATATCATCATCAACTGAGAGATTTTCTAGGTTGACGTTGGAAGCGTTCTTAGAAAATTCCAGCCTTTCGAATCGCGCGCCGCCATCATTCTTTGAGCGAAGGGTTACGACTTCCGAGTATGACTCCGTAAAGTTCACTGATCCGTAGTTTCCGTCATCGACAATAATTACATCTCCACCAGATGTATTCTGCAGCGCATCCATTAACGCATCACGATCTGAAACGATTATTTCTTCTGCAGTCAGCAATGTTGGCGAGAAGATTATAGTAGTAACGAGAAGCTTATATTTAACCATTTTTATCCTGCTTCGTTTGGCCTGGCCAGGCTCATTGCGTTTTCCTTTTTGAATAGGAGTTTGCTTTGCGGATGGCGGGGGCTTCAACAATATACCAAGAAGCGGCAGAAATTAGGATAGTTATCGGAAGTGACCATGCTATATTTAACATGGGCGATCCATCTCCGAACCAATATACGACCAAACCTTGCACCGGAAAGGCATAAATATAAATTCCATATGAGTAATCGCCGATGCCGTTAAATTTGAGCAAAGTTCTGCTTCTTGGGACATAAGCAAGGAAAAAGGTGCCGTATGCAATTGCAATGACTAACGCGGGAAATCCAATAGATGTACCAACAGATACATATGCAAGCGTTACAAGAAGTAATGCAAAGACAAGGCTTATTTTAATGGCAAATCTGAATGTGTACATGACCATGCCAACAACAAAAGGAAAGGAGAGTTTGTGTAAATTTTGAAACTTGGTATCTAGGTTCGGAACGAAGAAACTCGTCGTTATCCAAAAAGCAAAAAAGAGTATGAAAAATATCAACATCAATCGATGTCGTTTAATTATACCCAGAACGCCAAGCAAAAGAACTAGGCAATAACACAACACCTCGTAGAGCAGTGTCCATATCGAGCCCTCTACCGTAGGGTACGGGTTCGTGCCGAATACACCAGGCAAAGTGTATTGAACGTCGAAAAGAGCTATATTTCGAAAAACAAAAAAATACACATCACGGTGCGATAGGTAATCTTGCACGGGGAGCGTCGTCACAGCCGGCCCCAGAAGAAACGCAACGATGAACATAGATATGATAAGTCCGGGGAAAAGCCTGTAACTCCGAGATACTATAAACTGCCAAGCTGAGTTTGTTCGATCAAAGCTCGATGAAATGAAATACCCTGAAACCGAGAAGAATAAGAATACTGCGAGAGAGCCAAGAGAATAGCCCGTTATGGAAACCATGGGCTCTTGGGCGCTGGATCCTATTGCAATCGGCCAAGCGTGTGAGACCAACACGGCGGTTGCTGCTAAGGCCCTGATCAAGTTGAAGTTGTTATCCCGACCTACTGCCACATTACCAAGTTTGACAGCACCGCCAAAGTTCATGCTGGCAATCGTCATTTAGGCACCTTGGATAGAGAACGGCGGTAAGTAGGTTGTTTTATGTCTTTTGATACGAAATCTGTCCCACGATTAATCTTCGATTCAACCGTCACTACAAATTTCGTTTGGCGTTCTGGAGAAGGTGACCGTCCATGATCGAAGCGAGAATAGTTATAAGCAACCCTGCTTCTATCGGGCTTCACAGATGACGTCGTAGATGACATGGCACAATTTGCAAGCGCTGCACCAAGTCCCATATAGAATGAGAAGAGGGGCTGAAGCTTCCCAAAATAGGCTACTGTTGCACCGCCAATCAAAAGAGCGAGCATCGTCAGTCCCCAACCAGTCTTTAAGTTCTCGTATAAGACTTCACCGTTACTGCGGCGCGATAGAGCTACCCAGATAAGTAAAATAGAAGCAAAAATAAAGATGAGAGACGGAATGCCAGATCTCATTGAAATCAGAAGCCAATAGTTATCGACGCTTGCGCCAAGCCAATAAGGGCGAGTCCATTGAGACGGATCAAACCCGAATATTGGGTTTGCCATCACGTCATCTATTGCAAAATTCCAAATGTTGCGTCGCGCATAAGCGGTACTCGGCTTAAGCGTAATAGTCGCTATCAGGCCAACGATGCCACGGTTGCTTGCGAAGTTCATAAACAATGCGAGAGCTAAGACCATAAACCCAATAATCTGAAGTCTATTCTTCAGAGGACGGGAAACTCTTTCAATAAGGAGTAACCATATCTGCATGATTAGCATCATTAACGGCGCTGAAGATGCTGATAAGAATGTAGCAAATCCTATAACCGGAATTTTCCATAGCAACTGAAGAGGAGAGGATATGAACCATATCAGACTTAGCAATGAAGCGCAGAACGCGCCGTAAAGAATAGGGTGCTCAAAGAATGATGCAGCTCGCAGAATTCCCATCCGAGTTTCATTACTAAAAAAATAGCTTATCCCAGTAAGAGACTTCGCGAAATCATGAATAAATCTCTCTTTAAGAAAAGCTTCTGGAATTGCAACCATCCCAGAGATAAAGGCCATTGCGAAAAGAAACAGTATGGTCGCCTTTATCTGTGAAATATTAACCAGATATACGCGCGCCATCAGATAGACTATCAAAAACTCAAGTATATAAGTTCCACTTTGCTCGATTGATCGTGCTGGATCGTAGATCAGGGAAAATGCTATACATGACCAGACCACATGCATAAGAAATAGCCAGTCATAAGCCTGCCAGCGCATCACCAAGGCGCGGGGCAAAACCATGAATGTTGTGACAATTAGGGATAGCTTTGATAAAGTTATGAACAGCGGTCCGACATTGAAGCTGAGCTCGATCGGAACCAAGATGACCAAAACCAACAAAAGCTTAATAGCTATCGGGCATCTGTGACTGGAATTTACGCCTGAACTAGATAGAGAAATTGTCAACTCTGATAATCCTACCTTTGGAAGCTATCGCTCAGGCGATGCCTTGAACAGGTTTGGTCATTTATACCTTGTTCATACCGTTCTGCCCACCCTTAGATGCTCGCGCCCGCGGTCCCATAGGCTACATTATGGTTTCCAGAAGATGAAAATGTTTGCGGCTTACCAGCATAGGTTGTAGCCTCTGCCTGTCCTACTACGTGGTACGTAAGTAGGCGCTTTTCTGAAGTTTTTGCGACAAACACGATGCCCAGTCGCGGGCACTCATTCAGAAGTGAGGACACGAAATGATTAGAGCTCTTGCTTGTGCTGCGGCTCTCGCTGCCGCGCCGCTTGCTGTATCCGCTGCTACCGTCAACCCTGGCGATGTGGGCAGCGAAACCAAACTGCTGCTGCCGGGCGTCACCGCGTTCGAATTCACCCCGACCGCCGAGACGAACTTCTCGTTCACCATCACCGCCAGCGGGCTTACCTCGGACCTGTCCAAGGTTTCGTTCGGCTACTCCTCCACCGCGGGTGAATACACGTTCGATCAGATCCTGCCGATCGCGCCGGGCCTGAGCTTCGGCGTCAGCATGCTGGAAGGGCTGACTGCCGACGCGCCCTTCACGCTGTATTTCTTTGCCAACGGCACGCTGGCTGCGCCGGTCGTGACGGTTGCCTATTCCACCGACGAAGCAATCCCGGCGCCGATCCCGGTTCCGGCTGCGGGCGGAATGCTGATGCTGGCTCTGGCCGGTCTTGGCGGTGCCGCCGCCGTGCGTCGCCGCAAGTAAGGCGCGTCGCAAGCAAAACGAAAGGGGCGCGGGAAGCCGCGCCCCTTTTCAGATCGTGCCGCCCGCCGCCTGGCGCAGCATCCAGGCCATCCTCAGGCAGCGCAGGCGGAACAGCGTGGCGATGCCTCGCAGCTTCTCCTGCCCGTCCAGACGGTTGTTCATCAGCACCTTCGGCAGATGCGCCACGGCGCTTGCAGGCATGGCTAGCGCGCGGATCGCCCATTTCAGCCGCGCCTTCGCGCCCGCCAGTTCGAACCCTTCGCGGGTCATGCGGTGCCATTTCTTGCGCAGCGCCGCCCAGTCGGACCGCGAGGGGTGGCCGACCCGCAGATCCGGCGCGGGGGCCAGCACGAACCCCTTGGAGCGGGCGCGGTGGCACCATTCCAGATCCTCGGACACGCCGTTTATCAGCGGGCCGACCGCCATGAACACGTCGCGCCGCGTCACCAGATTGGCAGTGACGGTGAAACCCTTGCGTTCGATGTAATCGCGCCAGTCGAAGGCGAAGACGGTCTCGAATGCCTCGGCCCCCGAACGGGGACGGGGGGTTTCGTCGAAGACGTCGATGCGCCCGCCGAACAGATCGCCCGGAAGCGTCGCCGCGTGCCGCGCCTGCGCCACCCAATCAGGTTCGGGCAGGCAGTCGGCATCGAGGAAGGCGAGGATCGGGGCCGCCGTCTCCTCGACCCCGCGGTTGCGGGCCAGCGCCGCGCCCTTGCCGGGTTCATGCACGAAACGCACGCCGGGAAAGGCGGCGCGCACCGCCTCCATCGGTTGGGTCGATCCGTTGTCCACGACCACGACCTCGGCCCCCGACAGGTCCTGCGCCGTCAGCGCCGCAAGACAGCGTTCCAGCCGCACCACGTCGTTGTAGTGCGGGATGATGATGGCAAGATCAGTAGTTGTATTCGTAGCCATAGGCGCTGCCCATCAGCCGGCACTTGTTCAGCACCACGCCCATCACCTGCGTCAATTCCGCGATCTGCCGTTCGGCCACGTCGATCTGGCTCATCGGCGTTTCCTCGGCCGCGACGATCAGCAGCGCGCAATCCACGTTCTTGAGGAAGGCGAGGCTGTCATCGGTCGCCATCAGCGGCGGCATGTCGAACAGCACGATGTCCGGCTGATAGGTCGCGTCGATCTCGTCCAGCATGGCGGCGGTGCGGTTCGATTGCAGCAGTTCCGACGAATTCTGCACCGGGCCCGCGTTCAGGCCGAAGGCGACCGAATTGCCATAGCGCAGCCCGTGATCGGCGAAGGGCACGCGCCCCTCGATCACGTCGGCCATGGTGTGGGCGGGTTTCTGGTTCAGCATCCGGGCCAGCGTGGCGCGGCGCAGGTCGAAGTCGATCGCCAGCGTGCGCATGTCGCTGTTGCGACCCAGCGAGAAGGCGAGGTTCGTCACCGTCGTCGTCTTGCCGCAGCTGGAATGCGGCGACACTACCGCGATGCGGCGCCAGTTGTTGCTGCGTGCCTGCTGGATGACGCGGGTGCGCAGCATGTCGAAGGCGGCGGCTTCGGCACCCCCGGCAAAGGCCGCGATCTTCTTGTCGCGGAAAGCAGGAACGGTGGTGTCGATCTGGCGGAAGGACTGCCAGTTGGCATCCAGCGAAACCGTGTCGGCATAGGTGTCGGTGACCAGAGCTGCCGCGCCGTTCGTGCGGGGGGCGGGGGCGGGGCGCCCACCTTCGGTCCGCCCGCCTTCGTTCCGCTGGGCGCGGGCCTTTTCGATCGCTGCCTGCAGACGTTCCATCAGAATGCCTCCTGCGCCAGCCGCTCATGGCCGGTCTGGGTGTAGATTGCCGCTGCGGTGCCCGAAAGGCCGATCATCAGCGCAAGGATCATCGCGGTCTTCAGCGCCTGCGGGGTGCGGGCGCGTTCGGACTTCACCGGCTTCATGTAGGGGATGGTGGCCAGCGGCATGATGCCCAGCTTCTTCACCAGATCCTCGGGCTTGCGCGGCGAGCGGTTCAGCAGTTCCATCAGCACGACGACGGCAAGGCCCAGCAGGATACCGAAGCCGGTGCCGCCGCCTGCGATCAGCACGCGGTTCGGCTTGCTGGGCGAGGATGGCGCGACCGGCTGTTCGATCACCGAGATGCGGCGTCCGCGCGACAGCAGTTCGACCCGCTCGCCGGTGGACGCGGCGGCAAGGCGCTGCGTCGCGGTGTTGTATTGGGTCTGCAGGTTCTGGAAGTCACGCTCCAGCGCGGAAAGGGCGATGCCGTTGGCGGCGGTGCGGTCGATCGCATCCGTCACCTGAGCAAGCTGTGCTTCGGTCTGGGTGCGCTGTTCCTGAAGCAGTTCGGCGCGGGTGTCCATCTCGGCCAGTTGCAGGTCCAGCGGCGATGCGCCGGGGCGGGCCGACGGATCGTTGGCGGCCTGCGCGCTCACCACGCCTTCCATTTGCGCGATACGGGCCTGAAGCACGCGGATGCGCGGGTTGCCGGGGGCATAGACCACCAGCGCGCGGTTCAGTTCGGACCGCAGTTCGTCCAGTTCGCGCTGTTCGGCGCTGCGGTTGTCGCCGCCCATCGTGCTGATCTGGCCAGTGGCGTTATAGATGTCGACCATGCGCTGGCGCTGCTGGCCCAGGGTCGCGATGTCGCGGTCGGTCTGGGCAAGGCGTTCCTGAAGCATGGTCTGCTGGTTCAGACGGAAGGTCTGGCCTTCGGGCAGGGCGTCGGCATTCTCGTTCTTGAAAGCCAGCACGCGGGCGCTCTGCTCGCTCATGGCCGAACCGAGGCTTTCGACTTCCTGCTGGAAGAAGTCCATCGTCTGACCGGCCTGACCGACGCGGGAATCCACGTCGGCGCGCTGCACCTGCGTCAGGTATTCGTTGACGACGGCTGCGGCCTTGTCGGCATTGGCCGCCTGAAAGGCGATGGTCATCTGAAGCGCGCCGCCGGTGCGGCCGCCACCCTGCATCTTGATGTCGGTGGCCGAGTTCATGGCCGCGACGATCTGGTCGGGCGACATGCCGGCCTGTTCGGGGAACGGCTCGTGCCGGCGGGCGATGTCCAGAAGGTTGCCGCGCGCCAGAAGGCGCTGCTGGATGATCTGGAGCTGTTCGAGCCCGCCGCCCGCCGCCGTGGGCGGTGCAAGCTCGTTCGGGATCTGCGAGGCTTCGACCACGAAGCGTGCCTGAGATACATAGGCCGGCGGCAGCGTCGCGGCGACGCCGATCGCCAGCGCGGCAATCACGATGGCAACCGCCAGAAACCAGTGCAGGCGGCGCAGGAAAACGGAAAAATAGTATTTCAGGTTGGCTTTCATGCCGTGGTTTCCTCTGTCAGGGCATTGGCGCCGAAGAACACGTTATCATCCAGTACACTTGTTACAATCTTGTCGGTCACCACGGGGCTTTCGCTGCTCCAGGCATAGAGCATGCAGAAGTCGCAGAGCTGATTGACCAGACGTGGCACGCCTCGGGTGGCCTTGTGAACCATCCTTACGGCCTCGGGGGTAAATTCTTCGCCATTCCCGCCGGCTTTGCGCAACCTGTGGCTGATGTAGCCGGCGATCGCTTCCTCATCCATGGCATTCAGGTGGAAACTGGCCGCCACACGCTGGGCAAGCTGGCGCATGTTGGGGTGCAGGACCATGTCCCGCAATTCGGGCTGACCGACGAGAATCAGCTGGATCAGCTCGTCCTGGCCCGAGTTGATGTTGGTCAGCAGCCGCAGCTCCTCCAGCCCCTCGATCGACAGGTTCTGCGCCTCGTCGAAGATCAGGATCACGCGGCGGCCCGCGGCGTATTCGGTGACGAGAAATTCCTGCAGCTTCTGGAACAGCTGCACATAGGTGTCGCCCGGACCCATCGGGACGGACAGCGCGTTCAGCACCCATTGCAGCAACTCGCCCCGCCCGCCCTGCGCGTTCGACACGAGGCCGACCGTCACATCCTCGTCGATGCGGTTCAGAAGCTCGCGCAGCAGCGTCGTCTTGCCGGACCCGATTTCTCCGGTGATGAGCGTGATGGGGGCGTGCGACAGAATACCGTAGTCGAGCACCGAGAAGGCCCGCTTGTGCTGCGGCGACCAGAACAGGAAGCTCGGATCGGGAAGCAGCGTGAACGGGCGCTCCGTCATTCCGAAGAAGCCTGCGTACAATTCCTTTGGGGCCATTCCTGCGTCTTTCCGTAATGCTTTCGGTCTCAATGCGATTGCGGCCCCGGCCGGGGTCCGGCCACCCGTGGCGATCCTGCCCGGATATGGAAACGCATCCCGCACCCCATGTGCCCTGCGCCCGCCACTTCCATCGGCCCTGCCATGCACTGCTTAATATAAAGGCGATCTGAGCGGATAGCAGATAATTTCAGGCTCCCTCTGAACAAGGTCGGGCGAATGGCGCCGCCCGATTCATGCAACCCTTCGGCCCAAGGGCAACCCGCGCGTTCAACCGCCCGGTCCGCGGAACAATGCGTCATCATTTTCCGTTAAGCAATGCTGCAAGCGCACAATGCTTATGCAGCATCTGAAAAAAGCGCGTTTTCATTTACTTGATGGCAAAGAATTGCCGGGGCGGGTGTGAGTTTGTTTGCGGGTGCATCCCTAAAATGCTATCTACTTCCGTGCAGAGAGCCGACTACGTGGGTGAATTTCAACATCTGGAACATGCCCGTCCAACCATGGTCAACGCCGGCAGTCATTCGGTCCGGCAAAGCAGGGACGACACCATGACCACGCATTTCAACTCGCTTGCACATGCCGACGACGTCGGCGATGTGCCCGTTGCCCGGCAGGGCGGCGTCTACCGTCAATTCTTCAAGCGGGTCTTCGACGTTCTGGTCGTTCTGGCCTCGCTGCCCTTTACCCTGCCCGTTCTGGTGCTGATGGGCCTTGCCGTGATGCTGGACGGGGGATCGCCCTTTTATCGTCAGGAACGCATCGGCAAGGATGGCCGCATCTTCAGCCTGCTGAAGATCCGCACCATGGTGCCGGACGCCAAGAAGAAGCTGGACGATTATCTGGCGACGAACCCGGCGGCCAAGGCCGAATGGGACGCGACGCAGAAACTCAAGAGCGACCCGCGCATCACGCGCGTCGGGGCCGTGCTGCGCAAGACCTCGCTGGACGAGCTGCCGCAGCTTCTGAACGTGCTGAAGGGCGACATGTCGCTGGTCGGCCCGCGTCCGATGATGACCGAACAGCGACACCTGTATCCCGGCTCGGCCTATTACCTGATGCGCCCCGGAATCACCGGCGCGTGGCAGGTGTCGGACCGCAACCATGGCACCTTCGCGGGGCGTGCCAAATTCGATGCGGACTATTGCAACGAAATCTCTCTTGTCACAGACTTGACCATTATGCTGCGTACGGTCGCAGTCGTGGTGCGCGGAACGGGCTACTGACAGCCCGTTCGCGTCACGGCGCGCCGGAAGTCAGAAGCAAGGGTTTTGATTGTGACGATTAACAAGGTTGCCCTGGGGCTGATTTTGGCCCTCGGTGTCGGTGCCCTCTCGGCCTGCAAGTCGGACGAGGAGAAGGCACAGGAACATTACCAGTCGGGGGTCGAGCTTCTCCAGTCCGGGGACGTGGACCGGGCACTGGTCGAATTCCGCAACGTTTTCCAGCTGGACAGCACACATCGCGATGCGCGCATCGCCTATGCTCAGGCCGTGCGCGAGCGCGGCGATCTGCGCGAGGCCTACAGCCAGTATCTGCGCTTGGTGGAACAGTATCCCGAAGACCTGGAGGGCAACCGCGCCCTGACCGAGATCTCGATGGAGACCGGGAACTGGGAATCGGTCGAACGCTACGGCACCAAGGCGGCCCAGCTTGCCCCGGACGATGTGCCGCTTCAGGCGATCGCGACGATGATCGCCTATCGCAAGGCGCTTCAGGACCGGAACGATGTCGCCAAGGGCGAGGCCATCGCCAATGCGCGCCGTCTGGTCGAATCCGACCCGTCGCTGGTCACCGCGCGCCGCGTGGTGCTGGACGATCTGATGCGGCGGCAGGAGCTGTCCTCGGCGCTGGAAGTGCTGGATGCCGGCATCGCAGCCACCCCCGACACGCGCGACTTCTATCAGATGCGCGCCGCGATCCTTTACCAGCTTGGCGATGGCGAGGCGCTTGAGGCGCAGCTGCTGGATCTGGTGAAGATGAACCCGGCCGATCAGGATGTGCAGAACTCGCTGATCTCTTGGTATGTCTCGCAGAACCGCAACGACGCGGCGGAGGAATTCCTGCGCCAGCGCATTGCGGATGCGCCGGATCGCGCCGGGGCGCAGACGC
Organism: Falsirhodobacter flavus; assembly: GCA_029846755.1. Taxonomy (GTDB): domain Bacteria; phylum Pseudomonadota; class Alphaproteobacteria; order Rhodobacterales; family Rhodobacteraceae; genus Falsirhodobacter; species Falsirhodobacter flavus. Next base: position 26,249 of record JARWBI010000014.1, read on the forward strand.
GCCTTGTCGCCTTCATCGCCCAGACCCGCGGGAACGAGGCCGCGCGGGCCGAGCTTGATGCGATCATCGACGCTGCCCCTGCCGATGCCGCGCCCTTCCGCGCCATGCGGGCAGGGCTGGACTTCGACGCGGGCCGCGCCGACGAGGCGATGGCCGAATTGCGCGCCGTCATCGACGCCGCCCCCGAGGGAGAGACCTCGGACCCGATCCGCGTGACGCTGGCCCGGATGATGGCCAGCACCGGCAATCAGGTCGGCGCCCGCCAACTGGTCGAGGAGGTGCTGGCCCGCAACGCGTCCCAGCCCGAGGCGATGAAGCTGCGCGCAGGCTGGCTGATCGACGACGACAAGACGGGCGATGCGCTGATCGCGCTGCGCGCCGCGCTGGACCGCAACCCGCGCGACCCCGAGATCATGACCCTGATGGCCCGCGCGCATGAGCGCGACGGCTCGCGTGACCTGATGGGCGAGATGCTGTCGCTGGCCGTGGCCGCGTCGGAACAGGCGCCGGCGGAATCGCTGCGCTATGCCGCGTGGCTGGAATCGGATGGCAAGTATCTTCCGGCCGAGGACGCGCTGATCAACGCGCTGCGCAAGCAGCCGCAGAACCCGGACCTGCTGGCCGCGCTTGGCCGCGTCTATGTCGGGATGCGCGACTGGGCCCGGACCGAGCAGGTGGTGAACACCCTGCGCGAGGTCGGAAGCGACGCCACCAATACGGCGGCGAACGAGTTGACCGCCAGCCGCCTTGCCGCCCAGAACCAGGATCAGGAGCTTGTGGGCTTCCTTCAGGGGCTGGCCGCCGAAGGGCAGGGCAACATGGGGGCGGAACTTGCGCTGATCCGCACCAGCCTTCTGCGCGGTGACGTGAACGGGGCGCTGACCCAGTCCACCGCGCTGCTGGAGCGCAACCCGGAAGATCCGACCGCGCGATTCCTGAACGCTTCGGTTCTGCTGTCAGCGGGGCAGCCGGCCGAGGCGGAAGCCTCGCTTCGCAAGCTGACCGAGGATGCGCCGCAGTTCGAACCGGCATGGACGGGGCTTTACGGCCTTCTGCGCCAACAGGATCGCGGCGACGAGGCGATGGCGGTGCTGGATGCTGGCATCAAGGCACTGCCAGAAAGCGTGACCCTGCCCTGGACCCGTGCCGGTGCGCTGGAACAGGCGGGCGACATCGACGGCGCCATCGCGGTCTATGAGGAGCTTTACGCCCGCGACAGCAATGCGGCCGTGATCGCGAACAACCTCGCCAGCCTTCTGTCCAGCTATCGCGACGATCCCGAAAGCCTTGAACGGGCCTTCACCGTGGCCCGTCGTCTGCGCGGCGCGCAGCTTCCGGCCTTCAAGGACACCTATGGCTGGATCGCCTTCCGCCGCGGCAACTATGACGAGGCGCTGGCCCATCTGGAACCGGCGGCGCAGGCACTGCCGCAGGACCCGGCCGTCCGTTATCACCTTGCCATGACCTATGGCGCGGTGGGCCGGACCGAGGATGCGCTGAACCTTCTGCGCCCGCTGGAAACCGAAGGCGCAGCAGCAAACGAAGCGCCCCGCTGGCTGGAGCCGGTGCGGGCCGAGATCGCGCGCCTGACCGCCGCCCCCGCACCTGCGGACGCGACCGGCAGCAACTGATGCCGTCCCGCCTTGCCTTTTTCTGGCGAAATAATGCCGGAAAGGGGCGGGCGGGGCTGTCATCCTTGTCGGATTTGCGACCATTCTGCCGCACATCGCTGATTTTGCACCCGAACCGGCTTTGCCGATTCGTCAAACCCACCTAATGATTGAAACCGTAGCGTTCAGACAGGCCCCAAAAATGTTCAAAACATTCGCGTTCCTGGCCAGCACCCTCTCCCCGGCCAAATTCCTTTCGGCGGGCCTTGCCGCCGCCCTGCTGGCATCGCCCGCGCTTGCGCAATCGGGCTATCAGCTTCAGCCGGGCGACGTCGTCCGCGTGGAAGTGCTGGAAGATCCCGCGCTGAACCGTTCCACGCTGGTCCTGCCCGATGGCAGCATCAACTTCCCGCAAGCCGGCGCGATCCGCGCGGCGGGCCTGTCGGTCGAACAGGTGCAATCGGCCTTGTCCAACGCGCTGTCGGCCAACTTCGCCACGCCGCCGACGGTCTATGCCTCGGTCGCCAGCCTTGCGCCGCCGCCGCTGCCTTCGATGGGCGGTGCCGCGGCATCGGAAGAAATCGTCAACGGCATCAAGGTCTATGTCATGGGCGAAGTGTCCGAGCCCGGCCTGAAAGAGGTCGAGGCCGGAACCAACCTGCTGCAATTCATGGCGCAGGCGGGCAATGTCGGCAACTTCGCCGCCCGCAAGCGGATCGAGCTTCACCGCATGGATGCCGCCACCGGCACCGGCCGCATCTATGTCTTCGATCTGAACAAGGTCGGCGGCGGTGCGAACCGGATCAGCGGCATGACCCAGCTTGTCGAAGGCGACGTCGTCGTCGTGCCGCAGCGCCGCCTGTTCGAATAAGGGGACTTCATGACGCGGACCTTCCGTAAGATGCGGGCGGGGCGGGCTGGCCTTCTGGCTGGCACCGCCTTCGTGTTCCTTGCCGGCCCCCTTGCCGCGCAAGAGGAGCCGAACCCGTCTCTGACCTTCGATTTCTCCTCCACGCTCCGTGCTTCGGACAATTACGGGCTGGACGAGGATTCGCCGGGCGACAGCTATTTCCTCGATAACCGTTTCGGCTTCGGCTACCGCAACGAAACGGAGGTCCAGTCCCTTTTCTTCGGCGGCAGCACGATCCTGCGCTTTGCCGACCTGCCCGACCGCGACTACGACCCGGATTTCGACGATATCGACCTGCGCTTCGGCTATGGCCGCAAGGGCGTGAATTCGCGCATCGATACCGAGGCGAGCTACAACCGTTCGGACGTTGCCTTCTTCGACCCGCTCAGCAACCTCGACGATCCGCTGGACCCGATCGAGGACGAAGACCTGATCGAGGACAATTCGGGCACACGCGAGACGCTGGGCGCAAGCATCGGTTTCGAGACGGGGCTGGCCGGGCCGCTAGGCTTCAACTTCGGGATCGAGCATCGCGACCGCAAGTTCACCGACACGACCGATCCCGATTACTATGACAGCCGCAGCACCACCTATACGGCGGGCACGCGGTTCACCCTGTCGCCGGTTGCGCAGGCGACATTCTCGCTCAGCCAGGAAAACTATACCAACGAGGATACCGAGGAGCAGGACCGCGTCTCGCGCACCGCGAATGTCGGGCTCGGCTATCAGATCTCGCCCATCCTGACCCTGGATACGAGCCTCGGCGTTCGCAAGATCGACAACGAGGAAACCAACCTGCTGGGCATCCGCGACACCGAAACGACCGACGGCATCGTCGGATCGGTCGGGCTGACGCGGCTTTTGCCGAACGGGTCGGTGGGCGTGTCCTTCGGCCATGACGTGACCGAGGATGGCGACCGTTCCACGCTGAGCGTGAACCGTCAGATGGAGCTGAAGACGGGCGAGCTTGGCTTTTCCGTCGGGGCGACCAAGGGCGATTACGGCGGCACGAACTTCATCGGCGATCTGAGCTATCGCCAAGACCTGCCGACCGGCAGCTTCTGGGCAGAGTTGGGTCAATCCGTGACCAGCGACGACGAGAGCGAGGATATCCGCACGCGCGCTTCGCTGGGTCTGACGCATGACCTTTCGGCCCTGTCGGCGGTGGATTTCAGCGTCGATTACATCGACATCACCCATGACAACGACGAGGCCGACCGCCAGCGCGGACGGTTCCGTGCAGCCTACAGCTATGACCTGACCTCGGCTTGGGAGCTTTCGGGCGGATATACCTATACCCGCAGCAAGAAAGAAGGCGAGGATGCGGCGACCGAGAATGCCGTCTTCCTGACCATGCAGCGGCAGTTCCGGACCCGCCCTTGAAGTGAAGGACTTTCGCGCGACGCAACCCATGCGCGAAAGTCCCGCTCACAACCGCGTCAGCTTTCAGACAATCCTGTAAAACCTGCGGATTCCGTTTCGCGGAAGGCCATTTGAGCCTTATTCTCCGCCGCGCTGCCGCATGGCGGCCCCAGCTATTTTGAGTAATGGATATTTCATGCCGACAAGCGACGCCGGAGCGAAAACCCTGACCGCCAACCCGATCGGCCTTGGCTGGTTCGCCCTGCTGCTTGCAGGGTCCCTGCCGATCTTCTGGATCGGGATCGTCGCGCTTGGTGCGGCATGGTCCACGCCGGAATACAGCCACGGGCCGCTGATCCCGGTGATCTCGCTGTATCTGTTCCTGCGCGAACTGCGCCAGGCGCCGCCCTTTCCGGAACAGGTGACGGATCGCTGGCCGGGGGTGCTGGTCATCGGGTTTGCGCTGCTGGTGGCGGTGTTCGGCAACCTGACGCGGATTCCGGACATCGTGACCTATGCGATGATCATCTGGACCGGGGGCGTCGTTCTGACCGTCTTCGGCTGGAACCGGGGCAAGCAGCACCAGCTTCCGGTGCTGCATCTGGTGTTCATGCTGCCGCTGCCGCAGTTCATCTATTGGCAGCTGACGATCTTCCTTCAGGGGATCTCGTCGGAACTGGGCGTGTGGTTCGTGTCGCTGGCCGGGGTGCCGGTATTCCTCGAAGGGAACATCATCGACCTTGGCGTTTATAAGCTGCAGGTGGCCGAGGCCTGTTCGGGGCTGCGTTACCTGTTCCCGATCCTGAGCTTCACCTATCTGTTCGCGATCCTGTATCGCGGGCCGTTCTGGCACAAGGCGGCGCTGATGCTGTCGGCGGTGCCGCTGACGGTGCTGATGAACTCGTTCCGCATCGGGGTGATCGGGATCCTCGTCAACTCCTACGGGATCGAGCAGGCGGAAGGCTTCCTGCACTTCTTCGAAGGCTGGGTGATCTTCATTTCCTGCATCGGCATCCTGTTCCTGATGGCGATGGGCCTGCAACGGCTGACGCGCAACCCGCTGCCGCTGGCCGAGGCGATCGACCTAGACACGCGCGGCCTTGGCGGCATTCTGGGCCGCATCACCGCGATCCGCCCGTCAAAGGCAATGGCGGCGGGGGCGCTGCTGACGCTGGCTGTTTCGGCCGGCTGGGCGGTCAAGGGCGGCGGCGAGGCGGTCCCCGTCGCGCGCGAGCCCTTTGCGCTGTTCCCGCGCCAGTTCGGCGAATGGTCCGGCTCGGCCTCGATGCTGGAGCCGGAGATCGAGCGGGTTCTGGGCGCGTCCGACTATATGAACGCAGGCTTCGTCGCACCGGGTGAGGGGCAGTATGTGCACTTCTTCTCGGCCTTCTATGACAAGCAGACCGAAGGGACGGGGATCCACTCGCCCGAGGTCTGCCTGCCCGTCGGCGGGTGGGAGATCTTCTCGATGGAGCAGCACAGCGTATCGCTGCCGGGCACGCCCTATGGCACGTTCGAGGTGAACCGGGCGGTGATCCAGAAAGGGCTGTCCAAGCAGCTGGTTTATTACTGGTTCGAGCAGCGCGGCAAGCGGATGACCAACGACTATCTGGCCAAGGCCAGCGTGGTCATGGACAGCCTGACGATGGGGCGCACGGACGGAGCGCTGGTGCGCTATGTCACGCCCATCGGGCAGAACGAAAGCGAGGCGGAAGCCGATGCTCGCATCCAGCGCTTCATGACCGAGAGCCTGAAGTCGTTGCCGCGGTTCGTCCCGCTCTGATCTACAGAACAATCTAGGGTTTATCCCCTGAATTGCTTGTCAATTCAGGGGTTTTTATTTCTGCCCAATAAAACAACCATAGCGAGAAGTAGTTCATTAATTATTCGTTAAGGTTTAATTCAGGTGCAGAAAAATGGTTAATGAAATGCCATTTTTAATTGTTTATCGGCGCTGGATACATCTCAGGGTTTAAACCCGGCCCCGAATCACGTGCCATGGCTATCTTGTTGAATCCATGTCGTTTTACACGCTTATGGCGAGCGTGTTCTGGCCATGCTCCGCAAAGGATATGTCGTTGTATCCCGTTAACCTCAATAGCCGATCCATTAGGGTTAATTGTGTGTGCAGGTGCAAAATTTTCGTCGATTTTTTGCTTAATTAGGTTCAACGGACTTGGCCGGTTCACGGTGATTGGCTAGTTTTCAATTATTCGAAAGCCGCCCTCCCCGACGAGCTGGCGAACCTTTATCAGGAGAGACTCATGATCAAGAAGATCGCACTCGCCGCCGTGCTGGCAGCAGGTAGCGCTGCAGCTGCAAACGCCGCGACCGTCTACGCCTCGCAAGTCGTTTCGGTGAACGCACCGCAAACGAACGTGGCACCCGATCGCGCCATCCCCGCAAACGCGCTGGGCGCGCCGGACGGGAAATTCTACTCGCTCGGTTTCGGTGGATCGATCGTTCTGGCCTTCGACAAGCTGGTTGCCGGTCTGGGTTCCATCACCGAAGTGACCTACAACACCACCAACTACCTTGAATATGCCAAGGTCTCGACCAGCCTCGACGGCATCACCTGGTCGACCGAGATCCAGGCGTTCAACGCAGAAGCACAGAACGGCGAGCCGCTCGACTTCGGCCCGAACCCGTTCAAGTACATCAAGATCACCGACGTCAGCCCCGTGGTCAAAGGCCGTGACGGCTTCGACCTGGAATCCGTCGGCTTCGAAGAATACGTCCCGGCTCCCGTTCCGCTTCCGGCCGCTGGCCTGATGCTGCTCGGTGGTCTGGCCGGTATGGGCGGTCTGGCGCTGCGTCGCAAGAAAGCCTGATCCTACGGACGGCTCCGGTGTTTGGGGCCGTCTTTCCTTCCGTGTGACGAGTGAGCGAGTATCGGTTTTTAAGGTACGAGTTGAATTTCTAGTGTGTTTTCGCCTGCGACGCCTGCCCGCGTCGCAGGCTTTTTTTCATCCGGTTTTCCTTGCATCCGGGCCAAGGCTGTCGCACCTCATGTGAATGAGCCTCGTGCCCTTTTCCCTTTCCGCCGACCGCGTGCCTTCACGGCCGGTGTTGCTTCTTTTCCTGCTGTGCCTCTTGCCCGAGGTTGTGCTGTTCGGGGCCGATCTGGGGCTTTGGGGCAATGCCCACTGGCGGCAGATCGCGTGGCAGGATGGTGGCTTCTGGATCGGGCTGCTGGGCAACTGGCGCGCGAACTATCCGGCGCAACCCTGGCTCATGTTTCTGACCTATGGATTCCTGCATGGCGGGATCATGCATTTCGCGGTGAACATGCTGACGCTGTTCTCGCTTGGAACGCCCTTGTCGGAACGGTTCGGAGCAGGGCGGTTCCTGCTGATCTATATCGCGTCGATGTTCGGAGGGGCGGCCTGTTTCGCGCTGCTATCTTCGTCGCCGCAGCCGATGGTCGGGGCTTCGGGCGCGCTGTTCGGGTTGGCAGGGGCGCATGTGGCGCTGGCTTACCGCATCCGGCGCGAGGTTCACGCCGGGCTGTGGCCCGTGGCGCGCGCGGTGCTGCTGCTGATCGGGCTGAACGTGGTGATGTGGTGGGCCATGTCCGGCCAGCTTGCGTGGGAGACGCATCTGGGCGGCTTCCTTGTCGGTGCCGCCCTTGCCTTCGTTCTGCGCGAGCGGGACTAGCCCTTGGCGCCTTCGCCGCGGGAATAGACGTCCTCGTAACGGATGATGTCGTCTTCGCCCAAGTAGCTGCCGGTCTGCACTTCGATCAGGACCATCGGCACCTTGCCGGGGTTCTCCATCCGGTGGATCGAGCCGAGCGGGACATAGATCGACTGGTTTTCCGTCACCAGCTTCACCGTTTCATCCACTGTGACCTTGGCGGTGCCCGACACGACGATCCAGTGCTCGGCCCGGTGGACATGGCTTTGCAGGCTGAGTGCCGCGCCGGGGTGGACGACGATGCGTTTGACCTGAAAGCGGCTGTCCAGCGCCAGCGTTTCGAACCAGCCCCAGGGGCGGTGGTCGCGCGGGAACTCCTCGGCCTGTTTCGCGCCTTTCGTCTTCAGCGCGGCAACCGCCAGCTTGGCATCCTGCGCGCGCGAACGGTCGGCGATCAGAACCGCGTCGGGCGTCGCCACGGCGATGATGTCGCGCAGGCCGATGCCTACCAGTTCCAGCCCGTCGTTTTCCGACCGCAGCAGCGTATCCTCGCAATCGATGCTGGTGACGGGCCCCGAGGTCGCGACCCCGGTCGCATCCGGTCCCATTTCCAGCCAGACCGCGTTCCAGCCCCCAAGATCCGACCAACCTTCCGAGAAAGGCACGACCGACAGGTTCGGTGCGCGTTCCATCACGGCGTAATCGACCGACACCTCGCGCGCGCGGCCCCATGCGGCGGGGTCCAGACGCAGGAAGCCGAGGTCGGCCTTGGCCTGCGTCAGCGATTGGGTCACCGGCTCGATCAGTTCGGGGGAATAGGCGCGGAAAGCCTCGATGATGATGTCGGCGCGGAACAGGAAAATCCCGGCGTTCCAGAGGAAGTCGCCCGCCGCCAGCATGGCCTTGGCCTTTTCCTCGTCCGGCTTTTCGACGAAGCGTTGCAGCGGCACCGGGTCGCCCTCGGGCGTAACGCCGGCGCCGAGTTCCAGCCAGCCATAGCCGGTTTCCGCGCGATCGGGCGTGATGCCGAAGGTAACGATCTGCCCCGCCTCGGCCGCGGGGATGCCGCGCGCGACGGCGGTGCGGAAGGCGGCGGCATCGGGCACCGCGTGGTCAGAAGGCGCAACCAGGATCAGCGCCGCCGGATCGGTGGCGGCAAGGTGCAGGGCGGCGGCCAGAACGGCGGGCGCGGTGTTGCGGGGCGCGGGTTCGATCAGGATGGCGCCCGGGTCGATCCCCACGGCGGCCAGCTGTTCGGTCACGATGAAGCGGAAATCCGATCCGGTGACGATGACAGGGGCGGCATATCCGGTCCCGCACAGCCGCCGCGCCGAGGCCTGGAACAGGCTTTCATCGCCGACGATCTGGGCGAACTGCTTGGGAAAGCTGCGGCGGGACAGCGGCCAGAGCCGAGTCCCCGATCCGCCACACAGAAGAACGGGAGTGATGGTCATGATATCCTGCGCCTTGAACTCGGTCTGTCGAATAATTCACGGTCGGGGGGCAAAGGCCAGCGTCTCCTTGTCCAACCGTGTGAAATAATTAAGATTTGGGTGATAATCCGCCGTTCCGACAGCAATATGACGATCGTAGCCCGCAGCCTCTATCATGGCCATCACCTGGGCGTGGTTCTTCATCCCGTTGCCCAGCATCACCCAGAAGGACGGCGTCCCTGACAGCGATGCAAGCAGATCGGCCATTTCCGCCTCGGTCGGGTCATGCGTGGTGGTGGCGGGAACGCGGGTGAAATCGGGCGCTCCGCGCGGAAAGGCACGCACGTCCGCCTTGCCGGAATAATAGGTAACGGGCAGGATGAAATGGCCGGGCATGACCAGAACCGGCGCATCCGCATCCGGGCTTTCGGCAATGGCCGCCGCCATCTGCCGGTAATCGGCATAATTGTTCAGCCGCACCGTATGCAGCAGGAATCCTGCACCCAGATAGCCGAGGAAGGCCAGCCCCGCCACGGCGTGCATCCGCCGGGGCAGGCACCACGGCAACCCCGCCAGCAGCAGCAGCAGCGGCGGCTGCGCAAAGATCAGCGTGCGCGGCAGCAGCACCGGCTGCACCAGATAGGTCAGCGCGACCATTGCCAGCCAATGCCCCGCCATAAGCGCGACGATCAGCCCAAGGATCGCCCCCGACCGCGTCGCCCGCCAGAAACCGACCGCACCGCCGATGACCAGCAGCACCATGAGGACCGCCTCGGCCTTCAGGGGCAGGGCCATCACCTTCTGGGAATAGACCTGCACGGTGATCTGCAAAAGCTGCCACGCCTTTGGGGCCTGAAGCCAAAAATCCGCCATGTCCCGCCCGCCAAGGCCAAGCACGAAACGGAAGTTCGGAAGGTAAAGCAGAAGCGCCAGCGCCGCCGTCGCCATCAGCTTGGCAAAGGCCGCGCCGCTGCGGTCGCGGATGGCCCACCAGCCCAGAAGATAAAGACCCGCGATCAGCGTCGGGATCGCCCCGGTCACATGCATCCACGGGGCAAGCGCCATTCCGAAGGCGATTGCGACAAGGCCCAGCAGCGTGGGGCGTTCGCCGGTCGCGAAATCTCGCCATGGGCGGCGCAGCGCATCCGGATTGCGCAGCACCTGCACGGCCCCCGCCAGCATCAGCGCAACGGCAAGTGCGGCGAAGCTATAGGGCCGCGCTTCCATCGCGTAATGGATCTGGAACTGCCACAGCGCGCAGATGCCCCCCGCCATGACGCCAAGGGCAGGGCTGCGTGCCAGGCGCCCCGCAATGGCCAGCAGCAGGATGGACGCGATCCCCACCAGCGCCGAGGGCAGGCGCAGCGCCACCTCGCTCGTGCCGGCAACCTGCGTCCAGACCTTCATCAGCGAATAATAGAGCGGGGGGAACGTCTCGACCCCGGCCATGCTGCGCCACAGGAATTCCCAGCTCTGTTCCGTGAACCAGAGGGTATAAGCCTCGTCCAGCCAGATCGGATCCTGCCCGATGGTGACCAGCCGGAACAATGCCCCCGCCGCCAATACCCCCGCCAAGGCCAGACCCCAGATACCGGGAAACAACGCGCGGCCTTTCGAGGCGGCAGGGGAGGACGTCGGCAGAATGGAATAAGGCGTCAACGGGATGACTCCGACAGGAAACGGATTTGACCTATAATCTGCATCCTTGGGGCGGCATTTTTGTGCAACCGCAGAGATAAATTTTCTGCCCGTGCAGCCCTGATGCGTGAAACTACATGCCGGCGATCCTGCCACCGACTTTTTTGCGATGCAAAGGGTTTTGGCATGCCGCCATTGGAGTCGATAAATCCTAACGCGCAAAAGTGTTTATGTTGACAACTCCGCCTAGCTTTCAACATCATCGGCCCCGTAAGACGTTTTCATACCGTAACAAGTTACCTGATCCGGAAATTTAGCTGCGATGCGGCATGGATACACGGATTGCGTGCTATTTAAGTGTCGTTTTCGCGTGATTCGTCGCGTGAATCCTTTGAACCGGAGGCCTGATGAACGATTCGCGCCCGATTCCGACCGAATATATGCAAGTATCCGTTGTCGTTCCTACCTATAACGAGCGGAATAATATCGCAATTCTACTTAAGCGTGTGTCCGATGCTTTGGTCGGAATGAATTGGGAAATCATTTTCGTCGATGACGCCTCGCCCGATGGCACGGCAGATATCGTGCGGGCGCTGGCCCGTCAGGATCAAAGGGTTCGCCTCATTTCACGGCATAACCGCCGGGGGCTTTCCTCGGCCGTGGTCGAAGGGGCGCTGGCTGCATCCGCCGATATCGTCGCCGTCATGGATGGCGATCTGCAACATGACGAAGGCGTCCTGCCCGAAATGTATCGCACCGTGGCAAGCGGAAAGGCCGAAATCGCCTCGGCCAGCCGCTTCCTGCAAGAGGATGGGGCGGCGGGCCTGTCTTCGGCCACACGGCTGAAGATGTCCAATGGCGGGATCAGGCTGGCCAATGCCGCCTTCGGGCTGGATTTGACCGATCCGCTGACTGGGTTTTTCGTGATCCGCCGCGACGTTCTTGTTCGCGCGTTGCCTGATCTTTCCGAGCAAGGCTTCAAAATCCTGCTTGATCTCATCACCTCGGCCAAGCCGCGACCGCGCGTTGCCGAACTTCCTTTTCGGTTTCGCGAACGCGAGCATGGGGAATCCAAGCTCGACAACAAGGTGATGTATGACTTCTTCCTCTTTTTCCTTGAGAAGAAGATCGGTCATTTCTTGCGGCTGCCTGCAAGATTCCTGTCATTCGGGATCATCAATACCATCGGCATCCTTCTGCACCTGCTGATATTGGAAGCGGGATTGGCATGGTTCGGGCTCAGCTTTGCCGTCGCGCAACTTTTGGCTACGATGCTGGCCATGGCTTTCAACTACTCCGTGAATAATCTTGTTACCTATAACGACCGACAGCTGAAGGGCGCGGATTTTTACACAGGCTTCGTCATCTTCGCGCTTCTTTGTTCCGTCGGGGTGGTCGCCAATGTCGGAATCGCAACTGTGCTGCATGTGCAATATGCCGATATCGCACATGAATTGCCGGCGCTGGCCGGGGCCATGATTACCGCGGTGTGGAATTACGCCGCCACCAAACTTTTCGTCTGGGGCAAGCGTCGCCGCCCCGTGCCGCAGCCGGTCCCGGAAGGGGCATCGCAAGGCGGGCATGTCTGATTTTTCATGAGGGATTCAGTATGAGCAATATCGACACCCCCGCTGCGGGTCTTCCGCCGCGCTATCACCACCTGCTGCGCTATCTGCTGATCGGGGGCATGGCGAGCGCGATCGACGTGCTGCTGTTCATGCTGCTGTTCAACGTCTTCGGCACATCGACCCTGCTGGCGCATTCGGTCTCGGTCCCGGTGTCCGTTCTGGTCAGCTTCTTTGTGAACGCGCGGCACAACTTCCGCACCGACGACCACATGGCGCTGCGGCTGCTGTCCTTCGTCACGGTCTGCGCGCTGGGCTATCTGGTGGGCTTCGGCGTCATCAATGCCGCAACGCAGATGGGCCTTGGTGCGAATGTCGGCAAGATCCTGTCGCTGCCCGCCGTCTTCGTCGTGCAGTTCGTCCTCAATTCCCGCATCACGTTCCGGAAGGCCGCCGCATGACCCATGTTGCCATCATCGGGGGCGGCCTGACCGGGCTGACCACCGCCTATCGTCTGGTTCAAGCTGGGGTGAAGGTCACGATCTTCGAAGGGTCGGACCGTCTGGGGGGCCTGGCCGCGGGCTGCGATCTGGCGGGCCACCATGTCGAACAGGCCTACCACTTCCTTTACAAGACCGACGAATACATCCTCGCGCTGGCGGACGAGCTGAAGTTCCGCGACAAGCTGACCTATCACAAATCGTCCGTCTCGACCTATTACGGCGACAAGCTTTACCCGATGGAGACGCCGCTGGACCTGATCCGGTTCACGCCGCTGTCCTTCGTCAACCGCATCCGCGCCGGGCTGTCGGTGCTGTATCTGCAAAAGGTCAAGGACTGGCGCCCGCTGAGCCGCACCACCGCGCTGGACTGGCTGCGCAAGAATGCAGGCAAGCAGGTCACGGACGTCATCTGGGAGCCGCTTCTGCGCGGCAAGTTCGATCGTTACTATGACAAGATCACCATGTCCTGGCTGTGGGGCCGCGTGCTGCAACGCGTGGACAGCCGCGACAAGGAACTGGGCGGCGAAGCCTTGGGCTATTTCGAGGGCGGCTTCCGTGTCGTGATCGACAGCCTTGTGGAGCCGGTCCGCGCGGCGGGCACCGACATCCGCCTGAACGCGCGCGTGACGAAGCTGCGCCATGACGGCGCGCGCGTGGTCGTGACCACCGACGCGGGCGAGGAGCGGTTCGACCGCGTGCTGGCCACCGTGCCCAGCCATGTGCTGGCCAGGATGATCCCGGATTACCGGGCCGCTGCACCGGACTATTTCCGCAAGATCGAAAGCATCGACTATCTGGATGCCGCAGTTCTGGCCTTTGCGACGCCGCAGAAGTTCACGCCCTATTACTGGCACAACGTGAACACGCCCAAAGCGCCCTTCGTGGTGTTCCTCAGCCTGACGAACCTTGTGGGATCGGAACGGTTCGGCGGCAAGAACATCTACTACATCGGCGACTACATCCCGGCGGAGCATGAATACATGCACATGCCCGAAGCCGATCTGAAGGCGCGCTGGTATGCCGAACTCAAGAAGATGTTCCCCGACTTCGACCCCTCGCTGGTAATGGATGACGAGCTGACGCGGATGAAGAACGCCCAGCACATCGTCGATATCGGCTTCGAGGAGGAGAAGTTGGTCCCCCACCAGACCCCGTGCCCGGGTGTGATGATGTGCAACTTCTCGCAGATCTATCCGATGGACCGCGGCACGAACTATGCCATTCGCGACGGCAACCGGATGGCGGAAATGCTGCTGAAGGATCTGGAGACCGGGACCGCGAAGGAAGGGGCGCACCTGCGCCTTGTCCAGCCCGCAGCCTGACCGCCCTGCGATTCCGGGGCGGGGTCCTGCCATCCGGTTTCAGCAGGGGCGACAGGGCGAAAAGCGCATTCCGGCTGCCTCGGTGGCCGGAAATGTTCTATGTAATTGATAATCCAGAAAGATACAATTCCATCGCCTTTTTACAGGGCAAAGGAGATGCGTTTCAATTTTGCAGAATGAAAAGAAAATCCTGCATTATCCGCATTTCAAAGTTAATCGTGGACAGGATTTAGGATTCGCCTGACACTACCAGAAGTTTTGTAGTGAGTGCGCTTGTAGCCATGTATGTTCCGCTTGATATTTCTGGCGCCGTCGATGCCAATTCGGCAACGGAAAACAATCCAAAGTTTCACCTCAATAATAAAATCAACCAAAGCGATAGTCGCACTATTTCCGTGACCGTCGTTTTCGCCACGCATAACGGGGGATGGAAACTCCGCCGGATGCTGGAGGCGTTGACAGCCTCGACCCTGAACCGCAAGTTTTGGAAAATCGTCGCGGTCGACAACAACAGCACCGACGACACCCCCGCCATCCTGCGCGAATACCAGTCCCGCCTGCCGCTGGAGGTCCTGTCGGAGCCGCGCCCGGGCAAGGGCCACGCCCTGAACACCGCCTTCCGCCACATCGAGGGCGATCTGGTCGTCATCACCGATGACGATGTCATCCCCGAACCCGACTGGCTGGAGCAATATCTGAAGCTGGCCGAGCAAAATCCCGATTACGACATGTTCAGCGGCCTGATCGAGCCGGAATGGGAAAAGCAGCCCGAAAGCTGGATTCTGGACTGGGTCGATCTTGCCCCGATCTATGCGCTGAACGGCAACATGGCGCCCGGGCCCATCTCGGCGCGGCATATCTTCGGGCCGAATTCGGCCTTCCGCACGCGCATCCTGCCCGCGACCTATACGGTCGAAACGCTGGATGTCGGGCCGGACGCAAAACGCCGTCAATACGCGATGGGCGGCGATACGGCTTTTGCGATGAACCTTGAAACGCAGGGACACAAGGCGCTCCATTCCCGCGCGCCTGCCGTAAGGCACATCATTCCCAAGGCCTATGTCGACAAAGGCTGGATCCTGAAAAGGGCAGAGCGTTTCGGGAAAGGCGCGGTCCATTTCTATCCCCGCCGATATGCGTCGAAACCGCAAATCCTCGGGATTCCGGCATCTCTCATCCTGCGCCTGTCCGCATCTTTCATCGCCGCGTCCGGCGCATCCATATTGCCCAAAAGCCGAAAGGCATGGGACATCCTGTGGACCTACCGGATGCGAAAAGGTGCGGTCGAGGAGCTTTATCGAAAGGCGCGGGCTGTCCGGTAAAGCGGTATCAGCGGAAAGATCTGTCCGTAAACCAGCCTTGCTGTGCCCGCCGGCTCAGCGGTTCGGCCAAGAGACGCACCAGCACGAAAGCCGCCGCGCCCCAGACCGAACGGGGCGAGGCGAGCATCGCCAGAAGGCGCGCTTTTTGCCCGCCCTGACGCGGAACGGCTAACCCCATCCTCGCAAGCTCGCGCTCCCCCCTACGCCAGCGGCTCCGAACGCGAACCCATCCGAAGAACGTCCGGGGTATCGCGGTCTCGATGCTTGTCTCGTGAACGATGCGGCGGCGATTGGCGGGGGTCTTGGCCTCCATGAAGATATCGTCACCCAGGATATCGGGGAACGATTGCCAGCGTGACCGCCCCGTGCGGCTCAACCCGACAAGATGGTGAAAGGCGGCCTCTTGCGCATGGGGAAGGGCAAGCCAGACCCGCGCGATCGCTTGGGAACACCCCGTGGCCCGCGCCATGTCGAAACGGATGCGCGGCGCCACAAGATCCGCATCGCCCAGCGCCGCCGCCAGAACCTCGAAACAGCCGGCAGGCACGCGCACATCCGCATCGAGGTAGAACCGGGGAAAAACCGAACAAAGCCCATCGCCAAGATTGAGCGCCGCCGTCTTGGACGCCGCCGCCACCTCCTCCACCCGCGCGACCCTGCCGCGGCCAGCCAATGCCGTACGCAGGATCTCCGCGCTCGCATCGCGGCAGCCATTGCATATGAAGACAAGCTCCGCATCGCCATCCGCCGCATCCAGAAGCGAAGGCAGCGTCTGCGGCAGAACCCCGGCTTCGTTATGCACGGGCACGACGATGCTGTAAGGCGCTACCATGCCATGCGTTTCCACAGCTTCCAGCGGCGCTGGATGCGGTCCAGTCCCGATTGCACCCTGTTCTGCTGCTGGTCGCCATAGAAGGGCATCAACTGCCGCCCATCCGACGCGCGCGCGGTATAATAGTTCGGAACGGGGTGGAAATTCCGCATCCGAAGGTGGAACACGTCGCAGACCCCCGATGCCTGAGGCGGGACGATCCAGCGCCAATCGGCAGCGACGCGGCGGCCTTGGGCCTGCTCTCGTTGATGGAAATCCATGAACTGATCGCTGGCGGCGTGGTGGTCGACCATGGTGACCCCCGCAGCCTTGAACGAATGCATGACCGCGCGGTTCAGCTCCGTCAGGGCGGTGTCCTTCCAGAACGGCGTCCCCGAGGCCTGCGGGTCCAGCGCCAGCGCCCTTGCCACATCGGGCAGCAGGTCATACCGCTTGCGATCCGCGAAATTGCGCGATCCAATTTCTGTGCACATATAGAATCCATTAAAGGGCGCGCAGGGGTAATCGATGCCGCCGATCGTCAGGATCATCCCGCTGACACAAGGCACCGAATACCAGCGCAGCCCCATGGCGGTGATCGCGTCTGCGGTCGGATGCACGATTTCAACCTCGCGCAGCGCATCCTTGGGAACGGCATGGATCGAACGGCGGTCGTTCCGGTCGCGAATGACATAGGGCAGGATGTCGAAACGGCCCGGCTCCCCCTCGGGCTGCCAGCCAAGCGAACGGGCGATGCGCGTCGCCTCGACATTCTGCCGGTCGCCAATCACGCTGCCATCTTCCATCAGATGGCCGGCATATTGCGTGGTCTGCGCGCTTTCGATGTAGGACGGCAGCCCATCCGGCGCGACCGGAGCAAAGACCGAGATGAGCGAGCGGATACGCCCATCCCCCAGGGCACCGCGCATGTGGCGCGTCACCTGCGCCGCCATCGCCTCGGGGTCGGTCAGGTGGCGGCAGTCGAAAACCTCCAGGCTTTCCCAGAACAGCCGCCCGATGCAGCGACCGTGATTGCGCCACGCCAAACGCGCCCCGAAGGCAAGCTCCTCGGGGGTGTGCACATATGTTCCCCGGCGGCGCAAATCGCGGCCCACTTCGGCCTTTCGCGCCCGAAGAGATTTTTCCGGCAGCCGCGCCTCGCGATAAAAGGTATCCAGAAACGCATATGCTTCCTCGCGCCTTTCAGCAGCCGAGATCGTGCGCAACCGGCGGGCAAGGGGACTGGCCCCGCCGGTATAGTTCATGCGGGCCCCGATAATCCGACGTTTCAGAAAATTCATCACATCAGTCCGTCAAACTGCCGCGCGCCCATCCGAAGCGGACGGCGGTTGATCTCATAGACGGACCGCAGCGCACGGGCCTTGGCCCGGCGATAGGCGATGTTTCCACCCTCGCGGTTGATGTATTCGGCGCGCCCCTTGCGGTGCCTAAGCTGGCGGATCGAAAACGGCCCATCGCCGGAATGCTGCACGATCTCGTCATAGATGGGGGTGTCTTCCAGCAGTGAGAACTCGTTGAACCGCACCCGGTCCAGATAGGGTGCATGCGCCTCCAGGAATTCGGCGGTCTGCACCATGTCTTCCGTCGTCTCGCCCGGAAAGCCCTTGAACATCGTGCAGCGCACGCTCAGACCGGCCTCATGCGCATGGCGGATGAACTCGGAATTGCGCTCGACCGACGATCCCTTGCGCATCAGGTCCAAAAGTCGCTGGCTGCCGGTTTCCAACCCGAAACTGATCCGGCGCATCCCGCCCGCAACGGCGGCCCGCAGATCGGCGCGCGACAGGCCGTTATCCTTGCGCGTATCGACATGGACGCTGCCGATCCATTCCGCGCCCTGAACATAGCTTTGCACTCGTTCCGCAATGCCGCGGATCATGTCGGGATAGGAGTTCAATTTGAGGTCGAGAAACAGGAAGCTGGTCGTATCGTGCCGCCGCGACTGTTCCTGCATTTCCAGCAGCACACTGTCGATGGACCGCGTGCGAAAGGTCCGACCGCTGACCGAAACGACATCGCTGCAGAAAAGGCATTTGTCCCATTGGCAGCCGCGGCCGGTCATCATCGGTACGATCCGCACCGGATACCTGTCCCACGGGAAATCCGTAAAATCGGGGACCGGGCTGCGGTCCAGCTGGCGCAGCGGGGGCGCCTTGCGCGAGGATCGGCCATCGGGCAGCACGACCCCCGCAAAGTTCAAAAGGTCGCGCCCCTCGCAAACCGCATCGACCATCGCGCTGATGTCATGTTCAGCCTCGGCCCCCACCACGGCGACAATGCCCGGAATCGCCCTCCACGCCTCCGCCACCCCCGAGACATTGAACATCGGCCCGCCCAAAAGCACTGGAACGCCCGCCGCTTGCGCCATTAGGCCGATTTCGCGCACAGATTCGAAATGCTGCAAATAAGCCGAAAGGAGGATGATATCCCCACCCTCGGCAATCGCACGGCCAACCTCGCGCAGAACGGTCGGATGCGGTTTTTCATTCCAGTTGGTCCGCAGATCGCGCAGCGAATCCCGTAGAACCCGAAAGCCCGGCGCAGTGGAAAGATGGATGCGGCGCTTCACGTGATCCAGGGTCGTTTCTGCCCATTCTCGTTCCCGAGCAGGCACGTCATGCGACAGCGGGCAGATGACCCGAACCTGATGCCCATCATTCCGCAACGCCGAAACAAGGATGCCGATGGCCAAAGTCGGAAAGGTCGAGAAGTTATTCAGATCGACCATCAAGACGCGCCGTTTGCTCGCCAAAACATTCGAAACCGCCGGATCGTCTTCAATATCAACAGCACGCGCCGCCCGCACAGATCGAGGGGCGCGGGGTGCCCTGAGGTTACTGGTCATCTCAACATCCAAAATACATACACAACGGCAATGGTTAATCCTGCTGCATGGCAGCAAGTCATTTCCCTACGCCCAACCCGCAATTCCACAAGTGAAAAGTCAAGTGACGAAAGCAGGATGCACCAAGGTGCCGGACTTTGTCAGGTTGAAGATGCTGATAATTCCCGCACTGGTATTTGAGTGACATTTACAACATTCAAATCAACTTCAGGTCTAAACCCAAGTAATTTCACCACTCACCAAAAGGAACAGGTTACATAATCATGACTACGTTTCAAAGCGAGATACTTGGGGGACGTGCTATTTCTGAATGCGACTTGGGCCATGAAAGGATCATGGAATGAAGGTTTGGTTTTCTCACCCTACCCTTGCCTGATCGAACGCTGGCGACAGGTGAGGATGGTGCCACACCAAGATCGCCCGACGGCTCGGATGTCACCGCTCGATGATCTTCCGCGAACTATGCCGCAACCATTTTCATGATGCCAAATTGCCGCAGCTGAATGGCTATTGGTGCATGGTGGCGCAGCGGATCGCCCTCGGCCGCCGGTTCCAGCACCGCAAGATCGTGCGCCACCCTGATTTGCGCGCCCGGATCACAAGCTGCCTGCACGCTGGCTGGAGCCCCAAGCAGATTGCAGGCCGGATGCGCCAGAAGTAGCCCCGCTGCGTGTCAGCCAGGAAACGATCTACCAGTTCGTCTATTCCGAAGGTGGCCACACCGCGGAACTCTGGCGCCATGGTAATCCTCCCGCTTTAACGGGGTGCAGAAGTAGAGCTCACGCAGCCATCTTCAGTTTCTGCGGGGGTGTGATACCGCCGATACCTCATCTCGTCTCGCCACCCGCAACGAGGTGATGATGCTCGATCAGATCGTGCGCGAGTTGCACGTCTTCCGGCAGATCCTCATCGTCGCGTCGGCCGCCAGCAATGGAGAGGCGGAACGGCTCATGGACAAGGCCCTGCCGATCATCATGGAGCTTCGCGGCACCCTCATTTCGTGGCGGGCCAGGGAAGGGATCGAGGTGCCTGAATACGACCACAGCAAGGAGGCGGAAATGCTCGAACGCCTCATCCACAACCACAGCGGCCAGAGGCACACCGAGAAAGATCCGAGAAGGAAAAATCGAACCGGCCCTCAACCGCGAAACCGAAAAAGCGAGGTAAGGATCATGGGACAGATGACAGAAAACACCCTCATAGCGCCCCCGAAGGACGTGGCACGGCGTGGCACGCCGTGCCACGTCCCTTACAATGCACTGTTTTCGCTACGTTTTCGCTCCGGTAGATAAAACACCCCCTTCAAGGGCCGAAAAAGCATTTTTTACAATGCTTTAGAAGGCGTTTGCAGCGAGCTGCGTCAGGTGTGTTTGAAAATCAGGAAGGTCCACCTTCAGACCGACCCCCAAGGGGCTTGGCTTCGTCCCCTCGCAGACGGGGGCGAAGCCTCCTTTTCCCTCGCCGCTGCCCGGCATCCGCCGCACCTGTCCCGCTTCGTGGAGCTTTGCCGGTGGGCGCACGATCGGATCAAGGCGGCGCGGGCCAATCTGATTGGACCGACAGAACCGATGACGATCCGCCGAGGCACCGGCGACCACCCCTTCGGCACTATCAAGGCCTAGATGGGCACGACCCACTGATCCGCAGGCTGAGGAGCGTGAGAGCTGAGATCGCGCTGAACGTCCTTACCGTAAGACCGCATGTCTTTTCACCGGCACGGGCCTGACAGATCAGCCTGTATTCTGATCGCGAGGCGGCAGGTGCCGTCCGTTTGCGATGGAGAAAGACATGCGGTCTTACTCCTTACCTACAACATCAAGCGGATGGTGGCGCTAATCGCATCTGCGGCTTAATGGCCGCGGTGAGGCCTGAAACGCGACGCAAGCGCGCCGGCCCCGCGCGTTGTTCTGTCCTGCGATGATACGGCCGCTGTTCGATAGGATTGCGCATCGGGCCGAACGAGCCCGTGCTCCTATCTCATGGAGAGTGACCATGAGATAGTTGCCGGCCTCGATGTCTCCTTCAAGGATACCTTTGTCTCGGTCCGGTAGGACGGCTGCCGGATCTAACGCTGTAAAAGCCCGTCCAATCTGCAGGCTATTGCGCGGATCCTTGCGCCTTCATGCGCCTGAACCGACGAAAGTTGTGTCAAGAACGGCCCGCTCGCCATCTGGTTTTCCATGCACTGACGGGGGAGGGGCTGCCTGGAAGCTACATCAAAATCTAGCACGCCCAGAAGATCCTCGGCAAGACGCCGAACAAGACCGATGCCAATGATGCCGATTGTCTCGCCCGGTTGGCCAAGGCCGGCTTCTATAAGGCCGTGCGCGTCAACTCCTACGATGCAATGCACGTGCGCACGCTTGTGGCGACACGCAGACAGCTTTTCGATATCTCCGCTCAGCTGACCAAGCAAGCAGGTAAACCGCCACGGTCATCATCACCGCCGTCGTCAGAAAGCTAGTTCCCATCGCAAATGCATTGTACAAACCGTAGAAATGGGTGGACCATCCAACCTGACAAATACAGTCGTTAAAGGACTACGCTGTTTAAACCTAAATCGTAATGATTTATCACTTCTCGCGGAAGGCCCGGTTCAGCTGGGCCGTCAGCGGGTGCAGCAGATAGCTGAGCGCGGAACGATCGCCCGTTTCAAGGAAGGCTTCCACCGGCATGCCGGGCAGGAATTCCACCTCGCCCAGACGCGCGATCTCCTCGGGGGTGATCGACAGCTCCAGCCGATAGAAGCTCTGCCCCGTTGCCTGATCCACCACCGAGGTGGGCGAGATCGCGGTCACATGCCCGTCCACGCGCGGCGTCGTGCGCGGATCGAAGGAGGGGAACACCACCTGCGCCTTCTGCCCCACATGCACCTGGTCGATGTAGCGTGGTTCCAGCTTCAGCTCGAACTCCACGCCCTCGTCGGATGGGATCACCTGCATGATCGTCCCGCCGGGCGACACGACGCCGCCCACGGTCGTCACCTGCATCTCGTGCACGATGCCGGAGGCAGGAGCGCGGATGTCGATGCGGCCAAGCTGCTTGGTGGTGGTCACGATCTCCAGCACCAGCTCCTCGGCCTCGCGGGTGGCGGTGCCCAGATCGGTCACGACCTTTTCCTTGAACTGGCGTTCGGCCTGCACGACCTCCAACTCGGCATCGCGGATGGCGTTCTCGATGCGGGCGATCTCGGCGCGGTTCTCGGCAATCTCGCCCATCAGGCCGGCGCGGGCGCGTTGCAGCTCCAGCATCTGGCTTTCGCGGGTCAGACCTTCGGCGAACAGCTTCTGGATATTGCCAAGCTCGCGCTCCAGCAGGCCAAGCTGTTCCTCTTGTGCGGCGATCATGCCTTCGACGCCGGCGATCTGGTGGCGGAACTGCTGCACCTTTTCGCCCAGCTGTTCGCGCTGGCCGGTCAGAAGCGCGTGGCGGGCCTGAAAGATCTGGCGCTGCACGGCTTCGGGAACCGCCGTATCGGGCTTTTCGAACGGCAGCGCGGGCCAGCTGAAGCCTTCGTTGTCGAATTGCGGCACCGGCTCGTCCAGCTGTTCGGCGGTCAGGCGGGCCTTCAGGGCCAGCGACTCGGCCAGACGAGTGCGGGCGATATCGAGGTTCACCTGAAGCAGCGTCGGGTCCAGCCGCATCAGCAGATCGCCTTCGGTCACGAAATCGCCGTTCGCCACGTCGATCCGTTCCACGATGCCGCCGTCGAGGCTCTGCACCATCTTGGGCTTGCCGCGCACCACTGCCTGACCGGGCGAGATCACCGCCCCGCCGATCAGCGTGAACTGTGCCCATGCCACCAGCAGCGCCAGCAGCACCGCACTGCCGACCCCGCCCAGAAGGCCGGTCATCTTCAGCCCCGTGCGAAGCTGGGGAACGGTCGCGGTCATGCCTTGTCCTCGTTGCTGGCGCGCAGGCGCACGGGTTCGTTTGCAGGGGGGGCCGTCGTGGCCGGGGCTGTGGGAACGGGCCGGGGCGGCATGGCGGCGCGCAGGACTTCTTCCTTGTCGCCAAATTTCAGGACCATACCGTTCTGAAGCACCAGGATCTTGTTCACCGCCGCCAGCGCGCTGGGCCGGTGGGCCATGACGATCACGGTGGACCCGCGTTCGCGCATGGCGCGGATGGTCTGGGCCAGCGCCTGCTCGCCCCCGGCATCGAGGTTCGAGTTCGGCTCGTCCAGCACGATGATCTTGGGATCGCCATAGACGGCGCGCACAAGGCCCAGCCGCTGTATCTGCCCGCCCGACAAGGGCTGCTCGCCCGCGCCGATCCGGGTCTCGTATCCCATGGGCAGGCCAAGGATCATGTCATGCACGCCCGAGATCTTCGCCGCCTCGATCATCTTGGCATCCGAGGCTTCGGGATCGAAGCGGGTGATGTTGTCGCGGATCGTGCCGGGCAGCATCTCGACCGCCTGCGGCAAATATCCGATCGACCGGCCCAGCGCCTCGGGCGCCCATTGGTCGGGGGTCGCGCCGTCCAGGCGGATCTCGCCGCCATCGGGGGCCCATGCGCCGACCAGCAGCCGCGCCAGCGTCGATTTTCCCGCCGCGCTGTTGCCGATCACGCCCAGACCGTCGCCGGGGGACAGCTCGAACCCGACCTGATGCAGCATCCGGGCCCGGTCCGACCCCGGCGCCGCGTTCGGCGAAAGCTTGGTCAGCCCCCGCACGGAAATCCGGCCGGTGGGCGCGGGCAGATCGACAGGGGCGCGGGGGGTCGCCGCGCTGTCGAAAAACCCGCTCAGGCGGCGATGCGCCACCCCTGCCCGGCCGATTGCGCGCCATTGGCCGATCACCTGATCGACCGGCGCCAATGCCCGACCCGAAAGGATCGAGGTCGCAATGATCATCCCTGCCGTGATCTCGTGCCGCAGCACCAGAAACGCGCCCAGCGTCAGCATCGCCGACTGCAGAAGCATCCGGAAGGATTTGGAGAAAGCCGAGGTCACCTCGTTCACGTCGCTGCCGCGTTGTCCGGCGGCCAGCGCGTCCTCGTGCATGCCCTGCCAGCGGGTGGCGACGCGGCCTTCCATGCCCAGCGCCTGCACCGTTTCGGCACTGCGCAGGCTCTGGTCGGCAAAGGCGCGGGCGGTGGCATCCATCGCCATCGAACGCCCGAGCCCGCCCTGCGTCATCAGCCGGTTCACCCACGCCGCGATCGCCACGACCGCCGCGCCGCCGACGGTCAGCCAGCCAAGCCACGGGTGGATCAGGAACAGCACCGCCAGATAGATCGGGATCCACGGCAGGTCGAACAGCCCGTGAATGGCCGGGCCGGACATGAAGCCGCGCATGATCTCCAGATCGCGCAGGGGCAGCGCATTCTCGCCCTTCTGCCCGGACCGGAGCCATTGGCGAAACGCGACGGGGCCAAGCGCATTGTCCAGCCGCACCGCCGCCCGCGCAAGGATGCGCGCCCGCAGGAAGTCATAAAAGCCAAGGAATGCGTAAAGCAGGATGACGATCAGGAACAGGCCCTGAAGCGTCGGCACCGATCCCGAAGGCAGCACCCGGTCATAGACCTGCAGCATATAGATCGAGCCTGTCAGCATCAGCACGTTGATGATCGCGCTGAGCGCGCCCGCACCCAGGAACAGTCCCCGCAGCGCACGCAGCGCCTGGCGATAGGAATTGCCATGCCGGGCAGAGGGCGCTGCCGCCCCGCTTTTCTTTCCGTTCATTGAAGATCCCATTCGCATCTTGCCGAAGTTCATTCCGGCGGCCTTGTCCCATTCCGCGCTTGGACGCCACGGTAGGATCTACTACCGAGTAGTATATAGTTGCTTCACTCAACCTAAGGTAGAGTGAAGCGTCATTTTTTTGCCCGATTTCTGCCAATTTCCCTCGGTGGCAGCGAGCAGCCCCATAAATCCTGCTTTGATGACAGTGTCGCCCAAAGAATGTGACAGACGCAGCGTCATTTCTGCACCTGCGCGATGACTCGCCCAGTGAATCCTCGGCTTTGGGCAAAAATCGGCAAGAAAGGGCGGAATAGACGCAGGTGTTGCGCGTCATCCCTGCGGCAGTTCGCCTCGGAAGACGTTCCGATCTTCCCCGCTGCCATATTTGCGTTACGATTCTGTCATGTTTTTGTTGGGTGGGTGTCATCATGCGGCGCATCGTCGATCTGTTTCGTTTTCCCGATGCCCCCCGGCTGGTCTCTCGCTGGTTCTGGACGCTGGCTTTAATCGATCTCGCGCTGGTCGCCCTGTTCCTTGCGCTGCGTCTGATGCAGGGCTTCGACATGATCCCCCGGATACCGCCCCGGCTGGACATCTTCAGCGATACCGGCCTGCCGGAACGGTTCAACCACGCCAAATGGGCCGGGATCGCGTTCCTTCTGCTCCTGACCTTTCATCGCCTGCGGGTGCCGGCGCTTTTGGCGATGTCGGTGCTGTTCCTGCTGATCCTTGCGGACGACTCGATGCGGCTGCATGAACGCGGAAGCGAGGCGCTCGCGATCCTCTGGCCCAACATGCCCACCTTTGGCATGACGCGGGCCGAGGCGGGAGAGGTCACGACATGGTCGCTTCTGGGCGCGGTGGTGGTGCCGATACTCGCCTGGGGTTTCCTCTCGACCCCGCGCGATTGGTGGCCGCGCATCCGCTGGCCGATGCTGGGCTTCGCGGGCATCCTGTTCTTTGCCATCGGCATGGATGTGGCCCAGCAGCCGCTTTGGTTCATCGACAATCAGGCGATCTTCTATTGGGGCAAGCTCGGCCTTGGGTTGATCGAGGATACGGGCGAAGCGGTGTTCGGATCCCTGACGCTCGCCTATTGCATCGGCCTTTGGCACCTTCATGCGCGAGCGTCCGAACCTGTCCACGCCCCTGCCGAGTAACGTCTTCACCCTTGGGCAAGGAATGGCCCAAGATCGCGCCATCCCCGCGCGGCTTTCGGCGCATGCGATGCTGCGCCTGCATCTTTAACCTTTCGGTGATATTTAAAAATGTATCTTTCCCCGTCATCGGGGCAAAGGATCGCAGCATGGACCGCATAGAATGGATAGATGTCGCCAAGGGCGTCTCGATCGTTCTGGTCGTCTTCTATCACGCGCTGATGTTCGCCGAATTGCAGGGGATCCCCGTCTCGGGCCTCTATGCCGAACTGAACGCGCCGCTGCGTTATATCCGGATGCCGCTGTTCTTCACGGTCTCGGCGCTGCTGCTTGGGTCCGCGTCGGGGATGTCGTTTCCGGCCTTCGTGACGAAATGGATCCTGCCCAGCCTTTGGGTGCTTGCGGTCTGGAACCTCGTCTATGCTGCCATCGGCGATGCCGATTTCGGTTTTGACGAGTTGGTCACCCCCTATGGCCATCTGTGGTTCCTGTGCGCGCTGATCCTGTTTCGGCTGGCATGGCTGGGCCTTGACCGGATGCGCCTGCCCGCGCTGGCCGGGGCTGCGGGCCTGTCCTTCTGGATGCTGTGGGAGCCGATCGCCGGGATGAACCTGCTGGCCCGGAATGTGCTGGCCTATCTGTTCTTCTTCCTTGCCGCCGCCTGGTATGGCCGCCCCATCGCCGCATGGATCACGCGGAACCAGTGGACCGCCTTCATCCTTGGCGCGCTGGCAACGGCAATCTCGTGGAAATTGACCTTCCGCTTCGGTGTCTCGGTCGCGGGGGTCGGAATGCTCTGGGCGGCGTCTTCGCTGATTGCGCGGATGCGTCTGCCCTGCGACGCGCTGCGCTGGCTGGGCCGCCATTCGCTGGAAGTGTTCCTGATCCATTATGCGCTGCTTCTGCCGCTGGTGCTGGCGGCAGCGCATCTGCCCGGCGCGGCATGGCTTCTACCGCCCACCGTGACGGCGGCGGCGATCCTGATCCCCATCGGCTTGCGCCGCCTGACCGATCCGGTTGCACCTTGGCTTTATCGCGTGCCCAAGCTGGAGCGGCGACGCCTAGCGGCGTAACCACTCCTCCAGTCGCGCGCGGAAGGCGGCATCAACACCAGGGCCGTCCAAGCGCAGCGCGGCGGGTTTGCCGGTCAGACGGATGCCGGGGGCGATCTCGGCTGCTTTAGGCTTTTCGGCTTTCGGCGGGGCGATCAGGCGGGTCAGAACGGCAGCCTCCGCCTCGGCCGTGTCCTGCCCCAAGGCGGCGGCAGCGCGGGCGGCAAAGCCCGGCTCCTCCTCCAGCCGTTTGACCAGCGACAGGCCCAGCCGTTCCGGAATCGCCGCCGGGAACCGCAGCGCTTCGCCAAGCCCGCGATGCAGCGTGACGAAGGATCCAATCTTGGACCGCTTCGCTCGGCTGGCATTGGCATAGAGCCGTTGCAGCGCCTCGCGCTCCGATCCGAAGACCCCCGCCTCCACCGCCTTGGCCGCGATCCGGGCGCGTTCGTAATAGGACAGGCCCGCGCGGATTTCGTTCTCCTCGACCATCGCGACATAGGCATCGGCGGCGGCGGCAGGTTTGCGCAGCATCGCCAGCACGCGGGGAAAACTGCCCGTCTCCTGCTGCAACGCCTTCAGCGCCGCCAGGCGCCGCCAGCCGGAGATGAGGCCGAAGCGCCCCTGCCCCAGATCCGTCACCTCGATCGGGATGCGCTGGCCATTCGCGCGGATGCTCTCGATCAGGCCCGACATCTCCTCGGGGTCGGCGGCGATCCGGTCGCGGACCAGATGGTCGACCTCCACCGCCTCCAGCGGCAAGGCCTGCACGAAGCGCCCCTCGGCGCGGGCGCGGGAAATTTCGGCCGCCATTTCCTGAAGCGCGGCAATCTCGGCGGATTCGGCCGCGACCGAGGCGATGGGTGCGGGCCTCGATTGAACAGGCCGGCCGAAGGGCATGGCCTTCGTCTCCAGCGGGGCATCGGGGGCCGCATCCTCGAACGGCCCGGCAAGGCGTCTGCGTTTTGCCATCACATCTCCTCCCGTTTCGCGCGCGAAACATCCAGCTCGTCCCGCCGCCAGATCCCGACCAGCAGGCGCTTGAACGCGGCATAGGTGGCGTCGAACGTCTCGCGCCCGCGGATATAGGTGTCGCGGTTGAAGTCGCGGTAATCGGCCTCGTAGATGCCGGCCACCTGCTCGCCCGCCTGCCCGATCAGCGCCGTGAAGCCCTGGCGCGAGGGCGACAGCGTGCGCCCCAGATAGGCCTGCATCAGCCCCGCCAGTTCCGCCTGCTGGCTGCCGTCGAACCGCGTGACGACTGCCCGCACCGCATCCCATTCGAAGGACAGCTCCTCGCGGCCAAGGGCGCGGGCGGCGATGTTCTCGCCCTCCTCGATGGAACTGAACGTCGAATGTAGCATATCGAAGAACCGGCCCGTGCTGTCGAACTCCAGAAAGGATGCGCCCAGCGGCACCAGCAGGATATCCGCCGCCGCCAGCCCGTTGATCGTCAGATAGCCAAGCGCCGGGGGCGTATCGAGGAAGACGATGTCGTATTCGTCCAAGACCCCATCCTCGGCCAGCACATCGGTCAGCGCATCCCACAGCTTCCAGCCGCGCGCAGCCATGCGCCAGACGGGGATCTGGAACTCCGCCCAGTAGAGGTTCAACTGCGCACCGATCAGGTCGATATTCGGCCAGTGGGTCTTCTTGACCAGATCCTGCGCCCGGACCTTCAGCGCGTCCGAAAGCGTGTCGTCGATCGGGATCGGCGCCTCGCCCCGCTCGATCCGGCCCTGGTTCGTCGCCCGCAGATGCCGCGCGTAATGGCGGGCCAGAAGCGGAAAGGACGTCTCCCATTCATCCGCGACCTTGCCGCCGAAGATGGATGTCATCGACCCCTGGCTGTCCAGATCGATCACCAGCACGCGATACCCGTCCAGCGCCGCCGACATGGCCAGATGCGCCGCAGTGGATGTCTTGCCCACCCCGCCCTTGAAGTTGGCGACAGCGACGATCTTGGCCGGGACATCCTTGGGACGGTAGGGTTTGTATTCCTTCGCCTTGGACCCTTCGGCAGCGAAATGGGCGCGCAGGCGCAAGACCTCGTCCAGCGTGAACCACTTGGCCCCGCCCTCGGTCTCGGACGCGCCTTGGGGCAGCGCGGGGTTGTCGCGCAGCACGCGGCGGAAATGGGCGGCGGCGACCGGGATCAGATAGCGGGTGATTTCCCATGTCGAGAACAGACGCAGGGTCTTCCGCCCCTCGGCATTCAGCCCCCGCCCGACCAGATCGTCCCGCCCCTTGGCGCAGGCTTCGGCGATGCGGGCAAAGCCCTCTGTCGTCGTCGCCTCGCCCAATTCGGCCAGCGCGGCATCAGGCGAGATGTTGAAATAGGGAGGAAGCGGCGCTTCGTCCTCCTTGACCTTCCTGACCATAAAACTGCCCCATATGCCGTCTTTTGGACAAAGTAACATGATTCGCAGCATATGGAATGAAAATCGGCATCAACAGTGATTTTCCCAAGCAATTCCGGCATTTCCCTTGGTGCGCCCGATGCTTTTCCGAAAAAATCTCTGTTATATTCCGGTTATTAAGTAGTTACGCCCCTGCACTACCCTTGGAAATGCCGTGTCTACAAGGGGTTGAGACGATCCTAACAGCCTCAGGCGATTCCGGAACCACGTTTGTGCGACTCCGGAACCACGTCCGGGCGAATCCGATCCCACGTTTCCGGTGCTGGACAGCGGCCTGTGGATAACCTTAGGGTGGGCGTCAACGAAACCACGATAAGAGCCTGCCCCAAGGCAGGCCGTCCGAGGGCAGACATGGCAGGACTTTCCCGGCAGATCCGGGCGCGCGGAGAGCCTCCGCCGCCGGTCGCCCATGCAGACTTCTTCGTCTGCGATATCTTCGATGCCCTGCCCAAGGACGATCTGGGCAGCATGGAACATCCGATGTTCTCGCTGTCCACCCGGCCCGATACGCGCATCCTGACCTATCTGCACAACGGGGCCGAGATCACGGTCACGCCTTCGGTGAAGGGCCTCGCCACGATCCATGACAAGGACATCCTGATCTTCTGCATCAGCCAGCTGATGGCGGCGATCAACATGGGCCGTCCCGTTTCGCGCGAGCTGCATCTGAAGGCGGCGGACCTGATGGCCGCCACCCATCGCGAGGCCTCGGGCGACGGCTATGCCCGCCTGCGCGAGGCGTTCGAGCGGCTGGCCGGCACCCGTATCACCACCAATATCGTGACCGGCGATATCGAGACCACCACCGGCTTCGGAATGATCGAGGGCTGGCAGATCGTGCGCCACACCCGCGGCGGGCGGATGGTCAGCGTGCGTGTGACGCTGTCGGACTGGCTGTTCCGGGCGGTCACCTCGCGTTCGGTCCTGACGCTGTCGCGCGACTATTTCCGTCTGCGCAAACCGCTGGAGCGCCGGGTCTATGAACTGGCGCGCAAGCATTGCGGACGGCAGCCCGACTGGCGTGTTTCGGTCGAAACCCTGCAGAAGAAATCCGGCAGCGCCTCGCCCCGCCGCGTGTTCCGCAAGATGATCCGCGACATGATCGCCGCAGACCCCCTGCCCGATTACCAGATGGAGGAGGAGCCGGGCGATCTGATCCGCGTCTTCCCCCGCCGGCTGGTGCTCGATGCCGGAGAAGGCCCGCTGCTGACCCCCGAGGTGCTGGACGCCGCCCGCGCCCTTGCCCCCGGCTGGGACGTCCACGCGCTGGAGGCCGATTGGCGCAGCTTCTGGGCGGCTTCCGGGCGCCCTCGCCTGCGGTCGGTGGAAAAGGCTTTCCTTGGATATGTCCGCAGCCGGATCTGATGTTTCGCGCGCGAAACATTTACAGCCTTCATGCTACGCCCTAGCCTCTCGCAGCCGCAGCAGAGGAAGCCGCATATGTCCGAACCCGCCCGCAAAAAACGGATGTCCAAGCCGCAGCGCCTCTTGCGCCTTCTGGGATCGACCCTCGATCCCCGTGCATGGGCGCATCTGTTCAAGCTGGTGAACTACTACAACTACAGCCATGTTGCGCCGCTTCGGGCGATGAAGATCGGCCCCGGCGCGGCAATCAGCCCGAACGTCTATTTCTCGAACCCCGAAAGGATTACGGCGGGGCGCAACCTTCGGCTGGGCGCGCATTGCAAGATATGGGCCGGGCCAGGAACGGGGCGGATCGTGATGGGCGACGATGTGCTGTTCGGGCCGGAGGTGATGATCACCGCCGCCAATTACCGTTACAACGATGGCCATCCCGTGAACGATCAGGCGATGGACGAAGGCGATGTGGTCATCGGCAACGATGTCTGGCTGGGAACGCGGGTGATGGTGCTGCCGGGGGTCACGATCGGCGATGGGGCCATCGTGGGGGCAGGGTCGGTGGTCACGAAGGACATCCCCGCCATGTCGGTCGCGGTCGGCGTTCCGGCCCGCGTCGTGGGCCAGCGCCAGGTCTGAATGTTTCGCGCGCGAAACGCATGGGGCGCGC
>JARWBI010000015.1 GCA_029846755.1 Falsirhodobacter flavus
GCGGGACATCGAGCCCGGGCTACCCGAGGTGCGCCCGACCGGTGCGGCATTCGAGGCTGCCGTGGCCGATTGGCGGGGGGCGCTGGATGGGCTTGGCTCGGTGCATCCCCTTACTGCCGCGCTCTTCGGGCTGCGCGCCTAGCGCCTGGCTGGCCTGTCGGCGCCCGAGGACGTGATCGAGGCGGCCACTGCTGCGGGGCGCGCTGCGGCTGCGGAAAACCGAGCCTTGCCCTTTATGCCCCTCGCGCCCCATGGGCTGTCTTGGAGACGGAGTGGAGCCCCCCGGTATCTTCTGCCGCTTTGGCTTTCCGAGATCCGTGATGGGGCTCTGGGCGCTTTGGCCGAACTCGATCAAATTGCACTCTGGCAGCAACGGGCGCTGGCCGGGATGGCCGATCTCGGCGGCTCAAACCCCGCCCGGCTGATCGCGGCGCTCGCCGCCCGCCCCTATGCCACTGCCGAAGATCTGGCCCATGCCGCCAGCGTCAGCCGGGACACCGCCGAGCGTCTGCTGCCGAAGCTCCACGCCCGCGGGCTGCTGCGCGAGATCACCGGGCGCGGGCGGTACAGGCTCTGGGCGGCGGGGTGAATTGATTAAAGCGTTCAAGATATGAGCATAAGAATGTCTGGTATCTTGCGTCGTGTCCAGGTGCTTGGTTAGTTGCGACCTCTATTCCCAAGTGAAAAGGGAGGGTACGATGAAGGTCACCGCCCGCCATGTTGCGCAGGCCGCTGGAACGTCATTAGCCGCGGTGTCGCGTGCCTTCGCGCTGGACGGGGCGATTTCCGACAACAAGCGCCAGCGCATCCTGCGGGCGGCGAAGGAGCTTGGCTATGTCTCGCCCAGGGAACGGTCCATTAGCAATCTGGCGATGGGGTCGATCAGCCTCGTGGCGGGGGATCTGACCAACCCGTTCTATGTCTCGGCGCTGGAACTTCTGGCCCTTGGCCTGCACGAACGCGGCAAGCGGCTGATATTGCATACCATCCCGCCGGGCGGATCGGTCGACCTGGTGATGCAGCAGGTGCTGTCCTATCGCGCAGATGCCGCCATCGTCACATCGGCGCGGATGTCTTCGGAAATCGCGCGGACATGCCGACGCGAAAGGATGCCGGTGGTGCTGCTGAACCGGGTTCAGCCGGATGCGGACATGGCGGCGGTCACCTGCGACAATTACAACGGCGCGCGGCTTGTCGCGGCGCATCTTGCCGGGGCGGGACGGCGGCGGATCGGGCATGTCACCGGGATGATCGACACCTCGACCCATATCGAGCGGAACCGCGGGTTCCTCGATCGTCTGGCCGAGGAGGGGCTGGCCCCTGCCGCCACGGTTTGCGGCGCGTTCACCTATAACGCGGCCCACGCGGCGATCGTGGCGCTGCTGCGGGACCGGCCCGATCTGGATGCGCTGTTCTGCGAAAACGACGTGATGGCATTGGCGGCGGTGGATGTGGCGCGGGCGTCGGGCCGCCGCGTGGGCGAGGATATCGCCATTCTCGGGTTCGACGACATCGCGCAGGCGGGGTGGGAATCCTATCGTCTGACGACCCTGCGCCAACCGATCCGGCGGATGGTGACGGCGACGCTCGATCTGGTCGACCGGTTGATCGCCGACCCCGAACAGGGCGCGATCCGGGTCATTCCTGGCCATCTGGTCATCCGCGCGACCGGCTGACATCGTCCAGCACGGCGGCGGCGGTCAGGATATGCGTGCGCATCACCGCCTGCGCATAATCCGCGTCGCGGATGCGGAAGGCCATCAGAAGCATCCGGTGGTCGGAATCGCTGCGTTCGGCCTGCGCATTGCTGAAGCTGTGGAAGGTCAGCGTCAGCAGCGCGATGTCGGCAAGCTGCATCGCGATCCGTTCGGCATGGACCAGCCCCGAGATGCGCAGGATCGTCTGGTGCAACTCGCGGTTCAACTCGCTGCGTTGGGCGACGGCACCGGGGGCTTCCATGCGCGCGCAAAGCTGCTCCATCGCGGCAAGCTGGCCGGCCGTGATCGTCTGCGCCGTGCGGGCGGCGGCCTGCCCCTCGATATCGGCGCGGATGGCAAAGCTGGAGCGGACCTCGGCCGGGTCCCACAGGCGCACGGCGGCCCCCGCATGGGGGCGCAAGTCGGTATAGCCGTCGGCGGACAGCTTGCGCAGCGCCTCGCGCACGGGGGTGCGGCTGACGCCGAGGTCGGCCGCGATCCCGGCCTCGCCCAGCCTTGCGCCCGGGCGCAGCGTTCCGGCAAGGATCTGGTCGCGGATATGGGCATAGACGCGTTCGGTCGCGGTCATTGCATCCCCTGAAAATATTTCACCACGACGATAGCCGGTTGACGGATCGTATGCAATCGACCCACTTTTTGGATCAACGCCCCACATGGGCGCGATATTTGTATGCAACTGGGGAGGAGAGCATGCAATTTACTCGTCGTTTCGCCATGGCGGCCCTTGGGGCTGCGGGGCTTGCGCCGCGCATGGCCTTTGCACAGACTGCCTATCCGGTGCGCAGGCTGACCATCGTCGTGCCCTTCGATGCGGGCGGTTCCGCCGACCGCATGGCGCGCGCCATATCCACGTTCCTGCCGATGGAACTGGGCGACACGCCCGTCACCGTCGTCAACCGGCCCGGCGGATCGGGCGTGCTGGGCCACAGCTGGTTCATCCGCCAGCCGAATGACGGATCGTATGCGCTCGTCTCGCCCGTGAACCCGTATCTGATTTCCAGCGTGCTGCGGGGGCAGGGCGGGCTGGAATGGGGTGATTTCCACCACGTCAACGGCCAGTGGCAGGACTATTACGTCGTGCTGACCAACAAGGCGCAGCCCTATCAGTCGATGGCCGAACTTCTGGCCGACATCAAGGCCAACCCCGGCAAGGTCAGCTGTGCGGTCATCCCCGGCGATGGGGGGCATCTGTCGGCTCTGATCCTGCTGGATGCGGCGGGCATCCCGCGCGAGAATGTCAACTGGATCACCTATGACGGCGGCGGGCCGATGCGCACCGCGATCGCGGGGGATCAAGTGACGATGACCTTCATCTCGGCCCTTGGCAGCGATGTGATCGCCGATCAGGTGCGCCCGCTGGCCATCTATCGCACCGAGGCGGACGAGTTGTGGCGCGCGCCCACCATCAACGACTCCATCGCCGATCTGGGCATCGAGGTGCCGGTCATCGCCGCCGATCTGCGCACCTTCACCGTCCACAAGTCCATGATGGAAGACCATCCCGAAACCTATGAGATGCTGGTCGCCGCCTATCGCCGGATGCTGGAGCGCGAGGATTTCATCAAGTTCGTCACCGATGCCAAGATCGGCGGCGAATGGATGGGGCCGGAGGCGACGGCGGCCTCGCTTCAGGCCAGCTATGACATCTTTGCCGAACATGTGGACGAGCTATGAACCTGACAGCCAATAGGGCGGGCCATTTCGGCCTGCTGGCCGTTTTCGCCGCGTTCACCGTCTGGTTCGCGCTGGATGCGTGGCGGGCCGATTCGGGCATGGTCAACATGATCCTGATCGCGCCCGTGGCGGTGTTGACGCTGGCCATCGTGATCGCCGTCGCGGCCCATCTGGCGATGAACCCCGATGTGGATGCCGAAAGCCCCAAGGACGAGGATGACGACGGATCGCTGCGCGCCCGCTACGGCATCGCCATCGCCTGCGTCGTGCTGGCCGCCTATGTCCTGTCGCTGGAGGTGATCGGCTTCGATCTGGCGGGGATCATCTTTTGCGGGCTGACCATGACGATGATGGGACAGCGGAATTGGGTCGGGATCGCCGTCTATTCGGCGGTGATGGGGCTGGCGCCCGTCTGGGTGCTGGTGGACCTGATGGGTGTGCCGGTCAAGACCGTGTTCCTGGGGGGCTGAGATGTTCGATTTCATGGCCATTTTGGATGGTTTCGCGCTGTTGTTCTCGACCCCTTCGGCGTGGATCGTGGCGGTCGCGGGGTTGGTGATCGGGCTGGTCTTCGGCGCGATACCGGGGCTGTCGGTGCCGATCGCCATGGCGGTGTTCCTGCCGATGACGCTGTATATGGATTTCCTTCCGGCGATCCTGTTCTTGACTGCGATCTTCACCGGCGGCGGCTTTGGCTGTGCCATTCCGGCGATCCTGATGAACGTGCCGGGAACCTCGGCGGCGGTGGCGACCTGTTTCGACGGCTATCCCATGGCGAAACAGGGGCTGCACAACCGCGCGCTGGGCGTGGCGCTGATCGCATCCACCATTGGCACGGCCTTCGGCTATATCATGCTGTTCGCCATTCTGGAGCCGCTGTCGGGCTTCGTTCTGAGGATGGGCGCGCCCGAGTTGTTCCTCGTCGCGCTGACGGGCATCCTTCTGATCGGGCTGATGACCGAGGGGCGTTTCTGGCGCGCCATCGCGGCGGGGGGCATCGGCGTTCTGCTGTCGCTGGTGGGGATGAGCTCGGCCGGGGTCGAGCGGGGAACCTTCGGGTCCATCCACCTGCTGGACGGGATCGACCCCAACGCCGCGATCATCGGCATCTTCGCCGCGTCGGAACTGTTCCGCATGGTCAAGTCCGACTACATCGTCAAGGACGAGGCCGAGCGCAAAGTGTCCATCCGCGAGATCGTCGAGGGCATCCTGTTCATCCGCAAGGTGCCGACGACGGTGCTGACCGGATCGGCCATCGGCGCGGGCCTGGGCGTCATTCCCGGCATCGGATCGTCCATCGCCAACCTTGTGTCCTACAGCCTGACCAAGCAGTTCTCCAAGGACCCCGACAGCTATGGCCGTGGCAACCCGAACGGGCTTGCCGCAGCCGAGGCGGCGAATTCATCGTCCGAGGGCGGCTCGATGGTCGGCCTTCTGGCGCTTGGCATCCCGTCCAGCGCGGCGACGGCGATCATGTTGTCGGCCTTCGCCATGCACAACATCACGGGCGGGCCGCGTTTCATCGCCGACCAGAAGGACATCGTATACGCCATCATCGCGGGCA
Organism: Falsirhodobacter flavus; assembly: GCA_029846755.1. Taxonomy (GTDB): domain Bacteria; phylum Pseudomonadota; class Alphaproteobacteria; order Rhodobacterales; family Rhodobacteraceae; genus Falsirhodobacter; species Falsirhodobacter flavus. Next base: position 4,957 of record JARWBI010000015.1, read on the forward strand.
GCATCGTGCAATCGATCCTGCTGGTGCTGGTCGGCCTAATGTTCATCCGCATCACGGTCTATATCGTGCGGGTGCCGCTGGCATGGCTTCTGCCGCCCATCGTGATCTGCACGGTGCTCGGGTCCTATGCGCTTTCCTCCAGCCTGAACGGGCCGGTGACGCTTGTGGCGTTCTCGGTGCTGGGGGTGGTGATGAAACGCTATGGCTATTCGGTGGTGGCGACGGTGATCGGGCTGCTTCTGGGCCTGATGATGGAGGGCAACCTTGTCCGCACATGGCAGCTGGGCGGCGGCAGCGTGATGCCGATGTTCGAGCGGCCGATCTCGCTGACCATCATCGCGCTGATCCTTGGCGTGGGTGCACTTTGTTTCGCGGTGACGCGGAAACGCCCCGGGTTGCTTGCTGCCGATGAATGATTTGGCAGAGTCGAACAATTATCCGCCTGGGCGGAAATTGATATGGACAAATTGGCGGATGGGCCCATAGCCTGTCCCCCAAGGAGCCTGCAAGATGCCGCATGAATCCGTCTACAGCCACCGCGCCAAGCTCGGCCTCATCACCCCGCCGACCAATACTGTGAACGAGGCGGAATGGGCGCGCATGGTGCCGGAGGGTGTCACCGTCCATTCCCACCGCATGCCCCTGCACCACGGCGAGGGGTTGCTGGAGATGATCGCCGCCAATGTGGGCCTGCTTCGGCAGGCGGATGTGGATGTGGTCGCCTATGCCTGCACGGCGGGGTCGATGGTGACGCCAGCACATGCGCTGCCCGATGCGGCAGGGCAGGCGACGGGGGCGCAGGTGATCACGACCGCCGCCGCCATCGTCGATGCGCTGCACCACGTCGGCGCCGCGCGCATATCCGTCGCCACCCCCTATCACGACGCGCTAAACGCGCATGAGGTGGCCTTTCTGGCCGATCACGGGGTCGAGGTTCTGGCCATCGCCGGGCTGGGCCTTGGCGCGAACGGTCCCGCCGATTACCCGCGGATCGCCCGCACGCCATTGGCACGGATCGAGGCGCTGGCGATGCAGGTCATCCGGCCCGGCGCCGAGGCGCTTTTGCTGACATGCACCGATTTTCCGACATTGCCCGTGATCCCCATGCTGGAGGATCGCCTGGGCCTTCCCGTGCTGAGTTCCAACACCGCGACGTTCTGGGCCAGCCTGCGCCGCGCCGGGATCGACGATCCTGTGCCGCAGGCGGGTCGGCTTCTGGCCTGATGGTACGGCGCGAACGAATTTTCACAATAAAAACAAAGACCCAACACGGAGAGTAACGATGTATATGAAAGGCGCAGCCTTCGCTTTGGTCCTTGCGGCCGCCCCCGCATCCGCGCAGATGGTCGGCCTTGCCACCACCACGGGCGGGGCGACCGAGCAGCTTGCCATGCATCTTGCCAAGGTGCTGTCGCAGGAAACCGACCTTGTGATCCGCCCGCAGGTCATGGCCAACACCTCGCAATACATCCCGCTGGTCAATCAGGGGCGGATCGAATTCGGCATCGCCAACTTTCCGCAAGTCTCGCATGCGATGGACGGGATCGGCATGTCCGAGGGCAGCGCGAACCCCGATCTGCGCATGGTGGCGACGATGCTTCCCTTCAACGCGGGCCTTGTCGTTCCGGTGGACAGCGGGATCGAGACACTGGCCGATCTGGCGGGCCGCAAGGTGCCGCAATTCCCGCCGAACTCGCTGGGCGAGTTCTTCTTTACCGCATCCATGGAGACGGCGGGGGTGTCCTATGACGACGTGCAGGGGGTGCCGACATCGAACTTCGGCCAGCAGTTCAACAACGTGAAGGAAGGCATGACCGAGGTCACGATCGGCTCTGTCGGCGCACAGTCGATCATGGATGTCGAGGCGACCGTGGGCGAGGTGCGTTACCTGACCTTCAAGGAGGGCGACGAGGAGATCCTGTCGAAATACCTGCCCGGTACCAGCCTGAAGGCATGGGGCGACCGGCCCGCCGCCGCGGGTATCACGCCGGAGACGATGGTGCTGTTTTATGACTACACCCTGTTCGCGCATAAGGACGTGCCGGACGAGATGGTCACGCAGGTGCTGGAGGCGCTGTATTCGAACCCCGAGGCGATGAAGACCGGCGGCGCGATGTGGAACGAATACGATCCCGCGCAGCTGGCCCGCGTCACCGTCCTGCCCTTCCACCCCGCTGCCGAGTCCTTCTTCAAGGACAAGGGCATCTGGCCGGCGAACTGAGGGCGCAAGGATGGAACAGGTTCGTTCGGCCCTTGCCGTTACCGTTCCCGTGCTGGCCGTGGGGTGGGTTCTGTCCATCCCGCAGCGCATGGGGATCATGATCTTTCCCGAACAGATGGCGGCGTTGATGCTGGGCATCTCGCTTGCGGTGTGTTTCCTGAAGACGTTTCGCGTGCAGGACATGGCGCTGGCGGCGGTGTCGCTGGCGCTTGGGGTGCATGTGTTCATCCGGTTCCAGACCCTGTCCGAAGGGGCGTGGTCGCACCCGGTGGAATCGCTGGCGCTGGGCCTTGTCGTCACCGCCGTGGTGATGGAGGGGCTGCGCCGCGTGATCGGCAACACGCTGATCGTGATCTTCGCGCTTTTGGTGCTGTATGCGGTGGCGGGGCATCTGGTGCCCGGCGCGCTTCAGGGCCGCCCGCAACCGCTGGAGGACGTGATCCGCTATGTCGGGACCGATTCATCCGCGACTTGGGGGCAATCGCTTCAGATCGCGGCCTTCGTCGTGGTGCTGTTCGTGCTGTTCGGATCGTTCCTGATGGGCACCGGCGGGTCCGAGTTCTTTGCCAGCGCCGCCGCGCGCTTTTCCGGCAAGGGGCCGGGCGGTCCGGCGAAGGTGGCGGTCACGGCCTCGGGCCTGACGGGGATGATTTCCGGCAGCGCGGTGTCGAACGTGATGACGACGGGGATCATCACCATCCCCGTCATGCGCCGCGCCGGGTTTTCCGCCACCAACGCCGCCGCGATCGAGGCGGTCGCATCCACCGGCGGGCAGCTGATGCCGCCGATCATGGGCGCCGCCGCCTTCCTGATGGCCGAGTTCATGCAGGTGCCCTATTCCGCCGTTATGCTGGCGGCGACGCTTCCGGCGATCCTTTACTTCGTGTCGATCTATATCCAGGTCGATTTCATGTCGCGCCGCGACAATATGGGCGCGTCCGATCCGAACGACCGCCGCCCGATGATGGAGGTTCTGGCCAAGGGCTGGGTCAGCATCCTTGGCATCACGGTGCTGATGGGGGCGATCTTTGCGCTTGGCATGTCGGCGGAACGCGCGGTGGTCTGGGCGACGGTGTCGATCATGGCGGTTGCGCTGGCGGCCTGGGCGCTGCGGGTGAAACATGGCGGGATGGGGCCGCGCGCGATCCTTGCCGCGCTGATCGACGCGGGCAAATCCACCTGCGACGTGCTGCTGATCTGCGCCGCCGCAGGCATGATCATCGGGCTGATGACGCTGACGGGGCTTGGCTTCACGCTCAGCTATTACCTGATGAGCTTCGGGTCCGAGAGCACGTTCATCCTGCTGCTTCTGTCGGCCTTCATCGGGCTGGTGCTGGGGCTGGGTCTGCCGACGACGGCGGTCTATCTGCTGCTGGCGACGCTGATCGCGCCGGCGCTGGTGCAACTGGGCATTCCGCCGATGTCGGCGCATATGTTCCTGCTGTATTACGGGATGCTGTCGATGATCACGCCGCCCATCGCCATCGTCGCCTATGCCGCGGCCAGCCTTGCGGGGGCGGATCAGCACAAGACCGGCATGGCCGCGTTCCGCTTCGGCTGGGCGTCTTATATCCTGCCGTTCTACTTTATCTACAAACCGGGGCTGCTGATGGACACCTCGCTGCTGCAATCGGCCTATGTGTTCGGATCGACCATCGTGTCGCTGGGGCTGATCACGGCGGCGATCCTTGGTTATGCGCACAAGGCGCTGTCGGCGTCCGAGCGTGTGCTGTGGCTCGTCATCGGTGCGGCGGTGATCTTTCCGCTGGATACGCTGATGCCGGTCGGGGTGGAATATGCGGTGTCGGCCGTGGCGTTCGGCCTTATGGTGCAGCATATCGTCGCCGCACGGCGTCAGGGACAGGTGGCGGTGCAATGAGGCATGTGATCATCGCAGGCGGCAGCAGAGGGATCGGCGCGGCCTGTGCCGATCTGATGCGCGAAAGGGGTGATCGGGTCAGCGTGCTGTCGCGCAGCAGCGGCGTCGATCTGCGCGATGCAGGTGCCGCCGAAGCCGCCATCCGGCGGGCCGAGGACGCGCATGGTCCGGCGGATGTGCTGATCTGCACGGCGGGGGCAGCGCGTCAGGCGCCCTTGGCCGATCTGAGCGCCGCCGCGCTGCGCGAGGGGATGGAGGCGAAGTATTTCACCTATGTCCACGCGATCATGCCGGTGATTGCCGGCATGGCAGCACGCGGGCGGGGCGTGATCGTGAACGTGATCGGAATGGGCGGCAAGGTTGCGTCCCCGACCCATCTTCCGGGCGGATCGGCCAATGCGGCGCTGATGCTGCTGACGGTGGGGCTTGGCAATGCCTATGCCGGGCGGGGGGTGCGCGTGGTCGGGCTGAACCCCGGCCCCGTGGCGACGGACCGTTTCGGCGCGCTGGTCACCGCGCGCGCCGCGAATGACGGCATCACCGAGGCGGAGGCACGGGCGCACATTTCCGCCGCCTTCCCCGCAGGCCGCGTGCCAGAGCCGCGCGAGGTGGCCGAGGTCGCGGCCTTTCTTGCCAGCCCGGCGGCGGGGGCGATCAACGGCACCGTCATCGCGCTGGACGGTGCCGCAACGCCGGTGATCTAGACCTGCGCGAACCGCTTTTCGAACTCCCACACGTCCTTGAAGCCCAGAAGTTCGTTGAATTCCGAGAAGTTGTGCAGGTCGATGCCGGGCGACGTCTCGCCATTCGCCTTCAGGTCGGCATAGGCGGCCCGCAGCGCCGCACCCATCGACAGGAAGCCCACGGCGGGGTGGATGGCGATGGCATAGCCCAGTTCCTTCAGCCGGTCCGCCGAAAGCAGGGGCGTGCGCCCGCCATTGACCATGTTGGCCAGCAGGGGGGCGTCGATCTCGGCGGCGATCTGCGCCATCTCGGCCTCGGATTCCGGCGATTCCACGAAGACTACGTCGGCACCGGCGGCGGCGAAGGCGCGGCCACGGCGGATCGCCTCATCCAGGCCCAGACCGGTGCGGGCGTCGGTGCGCGCGACGATCAGGAAATCGTCGCTGCTGCGGGCATCGACGGCGACCTCGATCTTGCGGACCATATCCTCCAGCGGGACGACGCGGCGGTTCGGGGTGTGGCCGCATTTCTTGGGAAACTCCTGATCCTCCAGCTGGATGGCGGTCACGCCCGCCTGTTCATACCCCTGCACGGTATGGCGCACGTTCAGAAGTCCGCCGTAGCCGGTATCGGCATCGGCGATGACGGGGGTGTTCGTGCGTTCGACGATCCGCGCGATGCGCCCGATCATGTCGCTGTAGGTGGCGATCCCCGCATCCGGCAGCCCCATATGCGAGGCGACCGTGCCATAGCCCGTCACATACAGCGCCGGAAAATCCATCCGGTCCGCGATCATGGCCGAGATCAGCTCGAACACTCCCGGTGCCAGAACGAAATCGCCCTTGATCAACGCGGCCTTCAATGCGGCATCTGCCATATCCATCCCTCCATAAACATTCGGTTCAATGCTAAGAATACAGCGTGACTTGTCCATACCAAAAGGCAATATTCGGTTGCATATGGCCGTTCTTATGCGTCTCGTATAAGGATGGGTCGTGCCGAAGGGGAACGACATGCAGGATCTGGTTCAGACAAATGGCGCGGAAGGTCCGCTCTATTCCCGCATCCACCGCGAACTGGGCGAGCGGATCATGCGCGGCACCTATCCCGTCGGCGCGCTGATGCCGACCGAGGTGGAGCTGGCCGCCGAATTCGGCACCAGCCGGTCCACCATCCGCGAGGCGCTGCGCAGCCTGACCGAGGACGGTTACGTCGAACGGCGGCAGGGCATGGGCACCCGCGTCATCGCGTCCGAAATCAGCGCGGGGTATCACCAGTCGCTGAACTCGATCCACGAGTTGCAGCAGATCGCGCTGGACACCTATATGGTGATCCTGTCGGACGAACAGGTCGCGCTGGACGATGCGCTGGCCCCCCGCGTCGGAGGCAAGACGGACGAGGTCTGGGCCAAGGTCAGCGGCATCCGCTGGACCGCGCCGGGCGGACGGCCGATCTGTTTCATCGAAAGCTATGTCCCAGGCCGTCTGGCCCATGTGGTGCCGGAATTTCACGGGCTGCAGGGATCGTTCTTCGACCTGCTTGAACGCCGGTCGGGCGAGGCGGTGCGCGAGGTGCAGCAGGACATCCGCGCGGTGCAGATGCCGGTGCGGATCTCGCGCATGTTGGGATTGCCGGACGGGGCGCAGTCGCTTCAGCTTCTGCGCCGCTATATCACCGACCGTGGCACCCTGATTGCGTCGTGCAACTGGCATCCGGCGGATCAGATGACCTACCGGATGCAGATCAGGCGGGGGCGCGGCCCGCAGGATTAATGGTGCGACAGCAGTGATCCGAAGCCCTGCACCTTGTCCATGATGCCGTTCATGCGCAGCGCGTGCCAATAGGTTGCGGTGTTGACGGCGATGACCGGCTTGTCCAGCCAGAACTCGGCCATTGCGCCGACGCGGGCCATGGCAAGGTTGGTGCCAGCCTGCACGATCGCCTCGACGGAAGGGTCGTTCACCTCGATGATCGCGTCGCGCAGGGTCTGTTCCGTCTCATGCGCGATCAGCATCGGGCTTTTGCATTTCAGGCCCTTGACCGCCACGACCTCGTATCCGCAATCGGTGAAGAACTTGCGCACCTGTTCGTCGCCGATGGGCATATAGGGGGTGACGACGGCGATGCGCTTGACGCTGCCGAACTGGGCCAGCGCCTCGCGGCAGGCGTCGGACCCCATGGCGACGGGCATTCCAGCGCGTTCCTCGACCTGCGCCTTCAACGTGTCGGCGCGTTCCTTGCCATCCCAGAAGGTTTCCGCCGACATCCCCATGATCAGCGCACCGGGCGAGCAGGTCTTGACCGCGTCGATGGCGTTCATCGTCTCGGCCCGGATGCGCATGACCAGCTCGTTGAAATCCTCGTCCGAGTTCACCGGATCGTCGGGGATCACGATGCGGGAAAAGTGGTTGGTCACGCCCACGGGGCGCATGTCGTCGAACTCGGGCTGGACCGAGGTGTTGGTGGACGGCGCGATCACGCCGAATTTCATGCGGTAGCCAAGGCTGTCGGTCATGGGGTTTCCTTCAGGCGACGTCTTCAAGGTCTTTAAGCGATTGCAGCATCGACGAGCCCATCAGATAGGCCTTGTGCCGCGCCGGATCGGCGGCGATGGCGCGCAGTTCGTCATGGTGGCTGGCGCGGGCGGCAGGGTCGTTTTCCTGCATGATCTTGCGGTTGCGGATCGACTGCTGCTGAACCGTGTCGATGCAGACCTTGCGGCGCTGGCGCTCATACCGGCCCATTTCGGACAGGTCGGCGCCGTGCCAGATGCGGACCAGCTTCTCGGTCAGGTTCACCGCGTCATGGATGCCGCCGTTCATGCCCATCCCGCCCAGCGGGTTGTTCAGATGCGCCGCGTCCCCGGCAAGGAAGGCGCGGCCCTTGACGTATTCCTTGGCCACCCGCTGATGCACGCGATAGGCGGTGGCGTGGACGATGCCGTAAGCGCCGTCCTTGGGGCACAGCTTTTGCAGCCGCGCCTCCATCGCGGCGGGGTCCTTGATTTCGGCATCGGTCAGGTTCGGGTCGGTCGGCAGCAGCACGCGCCACAGCGTCGGCGTGCGCAGCAGCACCGCCCATTCGCTGGGGTCGGTGATATAGGCGATGGGGGCCAGATCGTCGATCGACCGGTTGAAGTCGTGTTCGGTGGACATGGACAGGAAAATCTCTGGGATGGTCAGCCCCTCGAACTCGATCCCCAGCGATTTGCGGGTGGCGCTGTGGGCACCGTCGCAGCCGATAAGATAACGGCCGCGGAAGGTTAGTGGCCCGCCCTCATGCGTTGCGTGAACGGTGACGCCGTCATCGTCCTGTTCGACCACGGTGACGCGGGTGTGGTAATGGATGTCCACCTTGTTGGTCTTGGCGAAACGGTCCCGCAGCGATTCCGCCAGCTTCCACTGTTCGCATTGCAGCCGGTAGGGGTGGCGCGTCTCGCCCTTCAGGTGGCCAAGGTCGAACTCTGCCACGACGCCTTCGTTGCGGTCGCGGAATTGCCATGTGGGGCAGATCAGCCCGCGCGCCACCAGCTCGTCCGAGATGCCGAAACGGTCCAGCATGTCCAGCGTCGGCGGATGGAAGGTCGAGGCGCGCAGGTCTTTGGGCACCTCGTCATGCGCTTCGATGACGGTGACGGGGATATCTGCCTCGGCCAGGCACAGCGCGGCCACGAGGCCGACGGGACCGGCCCCCACGATTATGACGCGATCCATGCGCGTTACCCCCTGCTGGAAGGATATGTATATTTTATTTGAAGGTATCTTGCGAAATAGGTATCTACAAATCAATCGCAAATGCGGTGCGCTGCAAAGTTTTCACCATGCCGCGCGATAGATGGCCAGCGCATCCGCCTGTGTCACGGGGCGGGGGTTGTTGACCAGCAGACGTTGCTGCTTCATCGCTTCGGCCGCCATGGTGTCCAGCGCGGTTTCGGGAATGTCCAGATCGCGCAGGCGGGTGGGCATGTTCAGGCGGCGGGTCAGCGCCTCGATGGCGGCGATGAAGGCATCGCAGCCGGAAATGCCCGGAAATGCGTCGGCGGCGATTTCGGCATAGGTTTCCGCCGCGACGGGGGCGTTGAATTTCAGCACCGAAGGCAGCACCAGCGCATTCGACAGCCCGTGCGGGATATGGAACATCCCGCCCAGCGGATAGGCAAGCGCATGGACCGCCGCGACGGGCGAATTGGCGAAGGCCTGCCCGGCCAGCATCGAACCCAGCAGCATCGCCTCGCGCGCGGCAAGGTTCGCGCCGTCATGCACCGCCGTTTCGATATTCGCCCCCAGCAGGCGCAGCGCCTCGCGCGCAAGAAGGCGCGAAATCGGGTTGTTGCGCGGGCTGGCCGAGGCATAGGCCTCGATCGCGTGGACCATGGCATCCACGCCCGTCGCCGCCGTGATCTGCGCCGGAAGGCCCAGCGTCAACTTCGCATCCAGCACCGCCACATCTGGCAAAAGCAGCGCGCTGGAGACGCCGCGCTTTTCCGCGCCGACGGTGATGATCGCGACGGGCGTGACCTCGGACCCGGTCCCGGCGGTGGTGGGCACCAGCGCCAGCGGCAGGCGCGGGCCGGTGGCGTTGTCCACGCCCCAAGCCGTATCGACATCCTGCCCCGAGCCAAGCAGCAGCGCCGCCAGCTTCGCCACGTCCAGCGACGATCCGCCGCCGAAGCCGACGACCGCCGCCGCCTCGCGCCCCGCCGCCACCGCCGCCATCAGCGTGTCCAGCGAGGGGTCCGCCTCGACCCGGTCGAAGATCGTGACGGTCTTGCCCGCGGCGCGCAGCGCCGCGATCGCGGGCTCGGCCAGCCCCAGTCTGCGGATGCCCGGATCGGTGACGAACAGCACGTGATCCCCCGGCAGCTCGATCTGCGTGGCGGCACCAGGCCGGAAGATGATGGACGGCGTCGTGTTGAAGACGAATGGCGGCATGGGTTCCTCCCTTGCCGCCATTGTTCGCATCATTTCTGGCGGCACAAGCGCAAATGTTCGGTCAATATCCGGCCAGCCGGGGCAGGAACAGGTAAAGCTCGGGCCAGAAGATGACCGAGATCGTGACTCCGAACTGGATGGCGATATAGGGCCACGCCTCGCGCAGGATCTCGCCCACCTTCAGGCCGGTCATGCCCGACATCAGGAACAAAAGCGCCCCCACCGGCGGTGTCAGCATCCCCACGATCAGCGTCAGGATGAAGACCAGCGCGAATTGCAGCGGGTCGATCCCATAGGCCGAGGCCATCGGCGCAAAGATCGGCACCAGCATCACATAGGCCGCCGTCGATTCCATGAACATCCCGATCACGACCAGCATCAGGAAGACCAGGATCAGGAACACCGTCGGGTCCTCGGTGATGCCTTGCAGAAGCGTGCGAAGCTCGGTCGGCAGATGCGCGATGGACAGAAGGAACGTCACGGTCGAGGCGAAGGCGATGATCACCGTGACGACCCCCGTGGTGAACCCCGCATGCATCAGCGCCGGACCGAAATCGGCGATCTTCAACTCCTTGGTATAGAACAGGCCCAGAAGCGCCGACAGGACGACCGCGATGGCCCCGCCCTCGGTCGCTGTGAAGGCCCCGCCCATGATACCGCCGATGATGATGACGGGCAGAACCAGCACCGGAAGCGCGCGCAGCCCCGAACGCAGCGCGACATCAAGGCGGAACGACTGCCCGGTCAGGGGAAAGCCGCGGCGTTTGGCGGCAAAGAACACCCACGCACACATCAGCACCGCGATGATGACGGCGGGCATGACGCCGCCGATGAACAGCGCGGGCAGCGACAGTTCCGGCCCCGCGATGGTGGCATAGACGATCATCGCCGTCGAAGGCGGCAGGATCGGGCCAAGGTTTCCCGTCGCCGCGATCAGCGCCGCGCCGAAGGGCCGCCCATAGCTGCGCCCCAGCGGACCCATCAGCGCCGAGCCAAGCGCCGCCGCATCCGCCACCGCCGTTCCCGAAACCGAAGATAGCCCCAGCCCCGATCCGACCGTGACATAGCCAAGCCCGCCATGCACCCGCCCGATCAGCGTGTTGGCAAAGTCGATGGCGATGCGCACGATGCCGCCGCGCACCATCAACTCGCCCGCCAGCATGAAGAACGGGATCGCCAGAAGCGGAAAGGAGTTGATGGCGAACATCATCTTCGACGCCATCATCTCGATCGGCAGGCCGCTGGCCCACAGCCCGATCAGGGCCGCGACGCCAAAGGCAAAGGCCAGCGGTATCCCCGCAAGGCAGGCCGCAAAGAAGGACAGGCAGATTACGGGGGTCATGGCAGGCTCTCCAACTGTTCGGACAGATCGCGCAGGGGGGGCGCTCCGCGCAGAAGCTGCGCCGTCAGATGCACGATCGACCATGCCGACCCGATCGCCAGCGGCCAGAAGAACGCCGCCGCCGTCAGCGGCAGGGTGTTCAGCGATTCATAGGACCGCGCGTCGATGCTGATCCACGCGCCCATGAACACGACGCCCATCAAAAGGATCGTCAGCGCGGTGCCGATGCGGAACACCAGCCGCCGCGCCGTTTCGGGCAGGGCATCGGTCGGGCTGGTGATCGCGACGTGCAGGCCCCGCGAGACGCCCAGCGGCATCATCAGAAAGCTCATCCAGACGAATCCAAGGCGGCTGAGTTCCCCCGCAAACACCAGCGAATGGCCCAGCAGATAGCGGCCGAACACGTCGGCGCTGGTCACGATCACCACCAGCGCCATCGCGGCGGCGATGCCGACCATGAACAGTCGGTCCACATATCCAAGTGCGCGGTCCATCACTGCGCCTGTTCCAGCGCGCCAAGAAACCCGTCCACGGCGTCGTCGCCCAGCGAGGCGCGGACCTCGGCAAGGGTGGGGGCGGTGGCGGTGCGGAACGCCTCGACCGCCTCGGGGGTCAGGGTGGTGATCGAAATCCCCGCATCGGTCAGGATCTTGCGCTGCACGGCATCGTCGGCGGCGGCCTGTTCGCGCTGGGCAAGGGTTGCAAGGCGGCCTGCCTCCAGCACGGCGGCCTGATCCTCGGGGGACAGGCCTTCAAGTACGCGGCGGCTGACGGCGAAGACCATCACATCGAAGAAATGCCCGCTTTCGGTGATGTATTGCTGCCCCGCATCGACCAGACGCAGGTTGTTGATGACGGAATAGGGGTTCTCCTGCCCGTCCACGATCCCCTGGCTGAGCGCGGCGAAAAGTTCCGAGCCGTCGATGGTCGAGGGCGATGCGTTCAGCGTGCGGAAGGCGGCGATATGGACGGGGTTGCTTTGCAGGCGGATCTTCAGGCCCGCAAGATCCGCAGGCCCGGTGATGGGCCGGACGCTGTTGGTCAGCTGGCGAAAGCCCAGCTCCATGAAGCCCAGAACGATCAGGCCCTTGTCCGCGAACTTTTCCTTCAGCCCTTCGCCGAACGGGCCGTCGAAGACGCGGAAGGCGGTTTCGCGGTCGGGGAACACGAAGGGCATGTTCGACACGCCGATCTCCGGCACCTGCGAGTTGAAGAACGCCGAGGAGACATAGACGCCGAAGTTGATCCCGCTTTGCGCCTGATTGACCATTTCGGGGGCGGGGCCAAGTTCGCTGTTGGCGAAGATCGACACGGTATGGCCGGTCATCTCCTCCAGCTTCGGGGCGAAAACCTCGCGCATCGCGCGGGTGGAGACGTGGTTATCGCCAAAGCCCGAGCCGAGGCGGAATTCGTCCGCAACGACCGGCGAGGCCAGAAGCGCACAGGCGCAGATGATCTTGAGCATGATGTTCCCTGTCAGTTTTTTATCAATTTCGCGGCGGATTCGCCGGCCAGCCGTCCCAGAACCACCGCCATCGCAAGGCCCGCCGCGGGCAGATAGCCGTCGCAACCGGTGCCCGAGATGGAACAGGCCGCGCCGCCCCCCGCGAACAGGTTGGGCAGGCGGCTGCCGTCGCGGCGCAGCACCTGCGCGCCGCCATCGACCATCAACCCGCCCTGCGTATGGAACAGCGCGCCCGTGGTGCGGATGGCGTGAAGCGGGCCGGTCGCCAGCGGCGCGGATGCGGTGAAATCGCGGCCGAAGGGGCAGGGGATCTCGCCCCGCACCATGCGGCGGCTGTCCTCCAGCGTTTCGGCCAATGCGTCGGCGGGCACGCGGATCGCCTCGGCCAGTGTGGCGGCGTCCGGCGCGCTGCGCACCGCGGCAAGGCGGGCGAGTTCGGCAAATTCCGGCAGATGTTCGACCAGCGCGCGGCGGGCATCGTCGAAGACGATCCAGCCGAAACCCTCGGGCTGGCGCAGGATGTTCAGCGACTGGGCCGAGATGTCTTTGTTCTCGTTGGAAAACCGCTGTCCTTCGGCGTTGACGGTGATCCCGCCATGCATCACGACTTCGTAGTTGACGATGATGCCATAGCCGCCCGCCAGCGCGCCGTAGCCCTGGAACGCATCCATGCAGCCCGTCGCGGCGCCAAGGGCCATGCCCCATTCGATGCCTTCGCCCTCGTTCCCCTCGTGGCCGAAATAGCGGTAATAGGGCGCCTGCCCGAAATCGGGGATATGTTTGCGCACCATGTCGTGGTTCGCGCCGAAGCCCGACGTCGCCAGCACCAGCGCCTTGCAGCCGATGGTCTCCTCGCTGCCGTTCGCGCGGCGCAGCCGGACGCCGTTCACCTGACCATCCGCGCCGGCGAACACCTCGGTCACATGCGCGCCGGTCACCAGATCGCCGCCCGCGGCTTCCAGTGCGCGGATCAACGCGCCGTGCAGTTCCTCGCCCGTGCGGCTGGGCACGCCGTGCATCCGGTTCACCGAATGGCCGAAAAACCCGGCCCAGGATATGTTCAGCCGGAACGGGATATCGTGCCGTTCGACCAGCCAGTCGATGGTCGCGCCGGAATGGTCGGCCATGGCGCGGGCGATGGTGGGGTCGGCCTCGCCCTTGCTGCGGGCCATGATGTCGCGCAGGAACTGATCCGCGCCATCCTCGATCCCCTGCGCCGCCTGAAGCTTCGATCCCGCCGCGCAGACATAGCCCTGCGACATCGAGGTGCTGCCGCGCGGCGTCTCGTCCCGTTCCAGCACCAGCACCTCGGCCCCGCCGTCGCGCGCGGCAAGCCCCGCGCAAAGTCCGGTGGCACCTGCGCCGACGACCAGCACCTCGACCTCTATATCATATGTTTGGGGGTTCATTGGACATGCCTTCCTGGGGCCGCGAAAGCGGGCGATGCGTGGCGGTCGCGGCGGATCATTCATGGCCGGATGCGGCCTTGGCACCCGACCTTAGCGGCGGATGCGCGCACGGGTGCCAGAGTTTTTCTCAACTCCGCCCGGCAGTTTTTTGACATTTTGCCGGGGGGTGGCCGCGTGCCTTCATGGATGCCAGACCTCTGGCCCGCGCCGCCTCGCGGACCCTCCGGGCCTCTGCCTTGGAAAGGGAACAAGCTTGACCGACATGACGAATCCGCTGCCGTGGCTTGCCCGGCGCATCATCTGCACAGGCTATGACGACCTGCCGCAGAACGCGCTGGCCAAGGCCAGGACATTCCTGATCGACACCTATGGCGTCGGGGTTGCCGGGTCCGCCGGGTTCCGGCTGGACAGCATCATCAAGGTCGCCCAAAGCTGGGGCCGCGCGGACGAGGCCAGCGTCTGGGTCGGCGGCCAGCGCCTGCCCGCCGGGGCGGCGGCGTTCGTCAACGCCTATCAGATCCACTCGCTTGAATTCGACTGCGTGAACGAAGAAGCGGTGCTGCACCCCTTCGCCACCATCCTGTCGGCGGTCATGGCCTATGCCGAGCGGCGGTCGGCCCAGGGCAACCCGGTGTCGGGGCGCGATTTTCTGACGGCAGTGACGATGGGGGTCGATATGTCGATCTTCCTTGGCAAAGCAGCGGCGGGACCGATCGCGTTCTTCCGCCCCGCGACGTCGGGCGGTTTCGGCGCGGTGGCGGCGATCGGCAAGCTGGAGGGCTTTGACGAGGACACGCTGATCCGCGCGTTCGGCAACCAGTATGGCCAGACCAGCGGCACGCTTCAGCCGCATGTCGAAGGCTCGCCCCTTTTGGGAATGCAGGTCGGCTTCAACGCCCGCGCCGCCATCGCGTCCTGCGATTTCGCGCGCGAGGGGATATTGGGCCCGGCGGATGTGCTGACCGGCCAATACGGATACTTCCGCCTGTTCGAAAAGCCGGAGATCGACATTCCCTTCGCCATCTCGGAACTGGAGAAGCACTTCCAGATCGAGCGGATGGCGCACAAACCCTATCCCTCGGGGCGGCTGACGCATGGGGTGGTGGACGGGCTGAAACGCCTGATCGCCGCGCATGGCTTCGCCCCGGACGACATCGCCGCCATCCATGCCGAGGTGCCGCAGCTTGTCGCCCGTCTGGTGGGCCGCCCCGATGTGCCGGACCCCGTGCCGAACTATGCCAAGCTGTGTCTGGCCTTCGTGGCGGGGACGTATCTGAACCACGGCGCGGTGGATGTGGAACATTTCATCGACGCGGCGCTGCGCGATCCGCGCACGCATGACTTCGCATCGAAGGTCACGGTGTCGCAGACGGACAACTCCAGCCACAGCGCCATGGCCCCCTTGTCGGTGACGGTCACGCTGGCCTCGGGGGCGGTGCATCGGGTGGACATCACCGCCGTCTATGGCCACGCCGACAACCCGCTGACGGATGCCGAGAATCTGGACAAGTTCTGGCGCTGCTGGCGGCGGGTCGGCGCGTTGACCGAGGCGCAGGGGCAAAAACTGCTCGACACCGTCATGGGGATCGAATCGCTGGCCGATGTTGCGGTGATCCCGCGGCTTCTGGTGGCCGATCCGGCGCTGCGGGTGGCGGTATGATCGACCGCATCGCCACCCTTTTCGCCCGGCTGGGCGGGCTGATGATCATGCTGATCGCCGTCGCCGTCGCGGTGGATGTGTTCACGCGCAACATCTTCGGGCGCACTGTGCTGAACTCGTTCGAGATCAGCGCCTATCTGTTCGCCATCGCGATCAGTTTCGGGCTGTCCTACACCGCGCTGTCGGGGGCGCATATCCGCGTGGACGTGCTGCTTCCGCGGCTGCCGGTGGTGCTGCGGCGCGCATTGGACTTCGCGGCGTTCCTGTCGATGGCGGCGATGGGCCTGTTCCTTGCATGGCATGGCGGGCTGCGCGCAATCGAGAGCCTTGAACGCGGGGTCGTGTCGGCCTCGGCGGCGGCGGTGCCCCTGGGCGTTCCGCAGGCGATCTGGGCCGCGGGATTCCTCATGTTCGCACTGACCTCCTGCCTTCTGGCGGCGCGTCATGCTGCCTGCCTGATCGCGCGGGACGGCCATGCCGCCGACCGCATCGGCCGTTTCGGTGCCGATGAAGAAGCCGCCGAAGCGATCGATGACGCCCGCCAGATGGAGGCCTGAGGATGTTTCCCACCCTTATTTCCGTGCTGTTCGGCCTTCTGGCACTTGGCATTCCCGTCGCGGCGGTGCTGGTCATCGTCACGCTGGTTCTGGATCACAGCTTTTCCTTCTTTCCTGTCCTGCCGGTGGTGGGCGAAATGCTGTGGGGCGGATCGACCAGCTTTACCCTGATCGCGGTCCCGCTGTTCATCCTGACCGGAGAGATCCTGCTGTCCTCGGGCATCGCGGCGGGGATGTTCATGGCCATCGACCGCTGGGTGCGGGTCATCCCCGGCGGGCTGCTGCACACGATCATCGGGTCCAGCGCGCTGTTTTCGGCCACGTCAGGATCGTCCGTGGCGACGGCGGCGACGATCAGCACCGTCGCCATTCCGCAGATGAAGGCCGGCGGATACGCGCCGCCGCTGTTCCTCGGCTCCATCGCGGCGGGCGGCACGCTGGGAATCCTGATTCCGCCGTCGATCAACATGATCATCTATGGCGTGCTGTCGGACCAGTCGATCGGGCAGCTTTACCTTGCCAGCTTCATCCCCGGCCTGATGATGGCGCTGATCTTCTCGGTCATGGTCTATGGCATGTGCAGGCTGGACCCCGCTAAGGGCGGGCGCAGGGAAGCCCCCGCGACATGGGCCGAAAAGATCGAATCCCTTCCCGCGCTGGTCCCGCCGCTGCTGCTGTTCGTGCTGATGGTAGGCTCCATCTATCTGGGGATCGCCACCCCGACCGAGGCGGCGGCGCTGGGCTTTCTTGCCGCGCTGGCGCTGGCGGCGTGGCGCGGGAAGCTGTCGATGGCGGTGCTGGTCCATGCGGCAGAACGCACGATGCGCACCACCTGCATGGTCATGCTGATCGTGCTGGCGGCGCAGCTTTTGAACTTCGTGATGGTGTCCATCGGGCTGGCCGACCAGATCAAGTCCGCCGTCGCCGCTCTGAACGCGCCGCCGCTGGCGATCCTTGCGGCCATCGTGATCATCTACATGGTGCTTGGCTGCTTCATGGAGACGCTGTCGCTGATGATCGCGACGACGCCCATCGTGGTGCCGGTGATCGTCGGCATCGGATACGACCCCGTCTGGTTCGGCGTCGTCTTCATGATCCTGATCGAGATGGCGCTGATCACGCCGCCCATCGGCATGAACCTGTTCGTCGTCCAGTCCGTGCGCGGCGAGGGGAACTTCAACGATGTCGCAATGGGCGCGCTGCCCTTCGTGGGCGCGATGCTGGTCATGGTGATCCTGCTGATCGCGCTGCCCGATCTGGCGCTTTGGCTTCCCGATTTCGTGCGGGGATAGCCCGCCCACAAAGGAGACTACGCATGAGATACCTGACCCTTGCCGCGATCCTTGCGGCCCAGACCGCCGCTGCCCAGACATTGCCGGAAACGCAGGTGAACGTGGTGGGCAACCTTGGCACCACCACGCAAAGCCGCCTGCTGGAGACGCCGTTCTGGACCCAGAAGGTGACCGAGTTGTCGGACGGCGCGATCACCGCCCGCTTTCGCCCGATGAACGAGCTGGGGCTGAAAGGCCCCGAGATTTTCGGGATGGTGTCCAAAGGGGTGATGAACGTCGCAACCGGCGCGATGGGGCACCATTCGGGGCATGATCCAATCAACGACGGCAACGATCTGGCCGGAATGTCGTCGAACTTCGACGAGTTCGAGACCGCGACCCGCGCCTTCTTCCCGATCCTCGAAGGGTATTACCGCGAAAGGCTGGGGCTTCAGCTTCTGTCGCTACACTCCTATCAGGCGCAGGTCGCTTATTGCGGCGTGCCGCTCACGGGGCTGGCCGATCTGCGCGGCAAGCGGGTGCGGACCTCGGGCGCGTCGCAGGCGGATTTCATCGCCTATCTGGGCGGATCGCCCGTGGACATGGCCTTTGGCGAGGTGCAGCAGGCGCTGGATCAGGGTGTGATCGACTGCGCCATCACCAGCACGGTCGGCGGCTATACCGCGCGCTGGTATGAAGGGTCGAGCCATATCCTCGATCTGCCGATCAACTTCGGCGCGGGGGCCACGGTCGCGAATGCGGCTTGGTTCGACGGGCTGGACCCTTCGGTGCAGACCTTCCTGAAGACGGAGCTGGCCAGCCTGATGGACCAGATGTGGGACCAGAATCGGCGCGAGGATCGCGAGGGCATCGCCTGCAACACCGCTGGCCCCTGTTCCCTGGGCGATCCGGCGGGGCTGGTTTTGGTGACGCCCACGCTCGAGGATCTGGCGCTTCAACAGCAGGCGTTCACCGAAGCTGTGCTGCCGGGTTGGCTGGCCCGCTGCGGCGACGATTGCGAGGGGGTCTATGAAAAGATGACCGCGACGAACTGAAGAAGTTTGCAAGCGAATGCACTTAATCGAAACCTCCTTGGCTTTGGGGTTTCACATCGGGGCGATTCCCCACAAAAAAACGATGTAGTCGCCGTATCGCTGAAAGAAAATCCGGCGCCGCGTCAACAAACGGTTGCCTGAACGCTTGCGTATTCATCACAATGGAAATGGGCGCACAGCCATGCGGCAGCAGCCGGCTTCCCCCGCGTGATGTGCCTCGTTGTTCTTTGCCGGACCGACTTCCTCCCCGTCAATTTTGTTTACCCCTGCGGAAAGGAATAGGCGATGCGGAAGCGAACCCCACTGAATGCCATCCGCGCTTTCGAGGCGGTGGCGCGCAATGCGTCCGTCGCCCGTGCGGCGGACGAACTTTGCGTGACCCCCACGGCCGTAAGCCACCAGATCCGGCTGCTGGAGGAGTTTCTTCAGGCGGAACTGTTCCAGCGCAAGAACGGTCGGATGTTCCTGACGCCCGAAAGCTCGGCCAACCTGTCGGCGATTTCGCGCGCGCTGGACCTGATCGACGATGCCGTGATGGCCATGAACCGCAGCCCCGAGGAACGCGAGCGCAGTTTCACCGTCGCGGCCTCGGCTTCGGTTGCGTCCTTCTGGCTGATCCCCCGCATCGCCAGCTTTCTGGCCGAAGACCCCGATCTGGATCTGAACCTGTCCACCTTCCTGTCGCGCAAAGAGGCCGAGACGCGCGAATGCGACATCCGCATCTGCAACTGGCGCTGCCATCTGGACTGTCTGGTCGAACCCTTGGTCGAGGAGGAGATCCTGCCGGTCTGCGCCCCCTCGCTTGCCCAGCGTTACGACAACGATCACGCCGAGATATTGCGCCGCGGCCTTTTGGTGCATGTGGACCGGACGCAGATGGGATATGAGGGCGGCGATCATCCCGACTGGGCCAAGTATCTGGGCGAATACGGCATTCTGCGCCCTGACGTGATCCACGGCCCGCGGCTGAACCAGTCCGGCACCGCGATCGAGGCGGCGCGGGCCGGTGTGGGCGTGATCCTCGGTCGCTCGCTTCTGATCGAGGAGGCGCTGCGGCAGGGCGATCTGATCGCAGTGGGCGAATCCTTCCCGGCCCGAAGTTCGTATTTCATGCTGACGGCGCGGCAATCGGGCAGCCGCGCGCGGTTCCAGAAGTTCAAGGACTGGATGATCGAATCGGTGCGGCCCAATCCGCTTGTCCACGCGCTGTGAGGAAAAACTCAGCCCGCGCGTGAGGAAACTTCGCGCGCGCGGGCGACTGCTTTCTGTTCAGATTTCCATCAGGCGAAACGGAGGCTGGAATGAAAGTGGTGACGGCACGAACCATCGCGGCAGACATCAGGGAAGGGCGGCGAAGCGCCCCGCAGACGGTCGAGGAGGCGCTGGCGACGATCGCCCGCATCGACCCGCAGGTGCAGGCGTTCGAATTCGTCGATCCGGCCATCGTGCGCGCGCAGGTTCGGCCGAACGGCGTGCTGGCGGGGGTGACGGTGGCGGTCAAGGACGTGATCGCAACGCGCGACATGCCGACCGGGCATGCCAACGCCCGCCACGCGGGCACGTGGACGGGCACGGACGCCGCCTGCATCGATACGCTGCGCAGCGCGGGTGCGGTGATCCTTGGCAAGACGGTCACGACCGAATTCGCGGCCACGGGGCGGGGCGGGCGCACGCGCAACCCGCACGATCTTGCGCGCTCTCCGGGTGGTTCGTCATCGGGGTCGGCGGCGGCGGTGGCGGCGGGGATGGCGATGCTGGCGGTCGGCTCGCAAACGGGCGGGTCGATGATCCGGCCCGCATCCTTTACCGGCATCTGGGGGTGGAAGCCGACATGGGGGACGATCTCGAACGAAGGGGTGAAGGCGTTTTCGGTCTCTTGCGACACGGTGGGGTTCTATGCCCGTGCGGCCGACGATCTGGCCCTTCTGGCCGAGGTGTTCGATCTGGACCCCGCCCCACGCCCCGCCACGCTGCACGGCCTGCGCATCGGGCTGTGCCGCACGCCGGCATGGCCGCGGGTTGAGCCGCCCATGCGCGCCGCCTTCGACCGTGCCGCGGCCATCCTGCGCCATGCAGGGGCCGGGGTGGAATGCCTGACCCTTCCCCCCGCCTTTGGCGGCCTGCACGACGCGCAGATCCGCATCATGCTGCGCGAGGGGCGGACGGCGTTTCTGAACGAATACCGTGCAGCGCCGGACCTTCATCCCGAATTCCGTGCGATGGTCGAAAATGCCCAGCACCTGACGCCGGACCAGATGCGCGCGGATTATGCGCTGGCCGACAGGTGCCGTGCCGCGCTGGACGATGTGCTGTCGGATTTCGATGCCATCATCGCCCCTTCGGCCTGTGGCGAGGCCCCGAAGGGGCTGGGCTGGACCGGCGATCCGTCGGTGAACGCGATGTGGACATTGCTGGGTGTGCCGGTCGTGTCCGTGCCCGGTCTGACGGGCGTGACAGGCCTGCCGCTGGGCATCAGCGTCATTGCCCGCCATTATGCGGACCGCAGCGCGATCCGCGTGGCCGAACTTGCCGGCGCAGCCTTCACAGCGGCTGGCGAGAGGTCATCCGCGGCATGACGTTGGCGATGAAATCGGGCACATCGGTGCTGAAATCCGGGAAGGTCAGGCACACGCCGTGCAGCCCGCTTGCCGCCAGCCGATCCAGATAGGCCGCAACCTTGTCATAGGAGGCCGCGATGCAGGGGATCGACATGAAGGTCACGGTGGCCGGGTCCAGCTTCAGATAATCGGCGCGGTTCACATCCATGCCGGATGCACGCAGGAATTCCTGAATCGCGTCCTCGTCACGATTGTCGAGGTAGGTTTGGCGCTCTGTCTCCGCCTCGGCATCCGTCGGGGCGGCGATGACGTTCAGCAGGGTATAGGACCGCACGTGCCGCCCATGCGACGCCGCCATCCCGCCGATCTTGTCCACGACGGCGGCAAGCTGTTCCGGGGTGTCGTTCATCCGGCCCACGAACGAGAAATCCGACTGGCGCGAGACGAAATCCAGCGCACCGTCGGACTGGCCCGCGCAGACGATCTTCAACGGGTTGGCGGGTTTGGGTTCGGACCGGCAGGCCTCCAGCTTGAAATACTTGCCGTCGAAATCGACCTCCTCCTCGGCCCAGAGGCGTTTGAGGATGGTCAGGTATTCATCCGCATATTCATATCGGTTGAGGTAGTAATCGTCATCCGACCACAGCCCCATCTGCGCATATTCGAACTTGTTCCAGCCCGCGACGATGTTGACGCCGAATCGCCCGCCCGCGACCTGATCGACCGTGGCCGCCATCTTGGCCAGCACCGCGGGGTTCACCGTCCGCACGGCGCAAGAGGCGAAGAGCTTGATCCTGCTCGTCACCGCTGCCAGCGCCGACATCAGCGTGAAGCTTTCCAGCGCCGCGTCCCAGTGCCGCGTCTCGCCGCCGTAACCGCGCCATTTCACCTGCGAAAGCACGAAATCCATTCCGCCCGCTTCGGCCGCAAGCGTCACGTCGCGGTTCAATTCCCATGTCGGCTCGTTCTGCGGTGGCGTGCCCTTGGCAATGATCAGCCCCCCGCGCGTGCTGGGAAGAAACAGGCCAAGTTCCAGATATCCGGTCATCGTTCGTCTCATTGATGATTGCGCATTCAACATCCGCGCGATTTGATCCCGCTGTCAAGAATGCTGTCGCGGCCCTTTCATAAATGCCCGAAAAAAGGACTATTATGCTTTTCGTGCGTGGGGGCATCCAGGGCAGTTGACAAAAAACGGAAATGGGAAAACTCTATTTGCAAGCGTATGCGAAATGCGCATCCAACATGTTCACCAGGGAAATCACCAATGCAGTCGACCTGCCGGATTACCGTCCTTGCGCTTGCCTCCACCTTCCTTGTTCCCTTTGCCGCCCATGCCGATGCCGTGGCCGAGGGGCTTGCCCGCGCGACCCAGATCGTCGAGGAGCATCGCGCCGTCCCGACGTTTCAGGCACCGGGCGAGTCGTTCGACATCCGCGCCGTCGCGGCGGGCAAGAAGATGCTTTCGATCCCCAACACCAGCTCCAACCAGTTCCTGAAGGGGATCATCCGGCGCGAGATCGAAGTGGGCAAGGAAATCGGCCTTGAAGTGCGCGAATGGGAAAATCAGGGCCAGCCGAACCAGTGGGTGCAGGGCATTGAATATGCCATCGCCAACGACTTCGACATCGTGGACCTGATTTCCGGCGTGAACCCCGCCGTGATCGAACCGCAGCTGGAGGCGGCGAAGGCCGCGGGCGTGCAGGTCTTCACCTCGCATTTCTATGACCCGTCGCAAGAGGCGAACCCGCTGCTGGCGGGCGATCTGCCGTTCAGCTTCTATGGTCAGGGCTGGATCATGGGGAACTGGGCGATCCACAAGACCGAAGGCGCGGCGAATGTCATCGTCGTGAAATCGGACGAGGTGCCGCCGACCGAGCCTTTGGTGCGCGGCATCCGCGACGCGTTCGAGCAGAACTGTCCCAACTGCACCATCCTGACCGAGATCAACGTCGGCATCACCGAATGGGGCACCAAGATCCAGCCCGCGGTTCAGGCGTCGCTGCTATCCAACCCCACCGCCAATTATGTCTTTCCCATCTATGACAGCATGAGCCAATTCGTCGTGCCTGCGGTCGAACTGACCGGCCGGGGCGAGATGGTGAAGATCGCGACCGGCAACGGCACGCCCTTCGTTCTGGACTTCATCCGCGAAGGGCGGGTGGAGATGGATGTGGGCGAAAGCCTTGATTGGGTCGCGCGGGCGACGATCGACGGATACATGCGCAAACTGGCCGGGCTGGAGATGCCCGAGGAACTGGCCGTCCCGCTGTATATCTTTGACGAGACGAACATCGAAACCGCCGGCACCCCCGCCGAGGCCAACAAGGTCTATGGCGATGAATATGTTGCAGGCTTCCACGAAAACTGGCAGCTGAAATGAGCGTCCCGGCGCTTCGGGTCAGCGGGATCGCCAAGACTTTCGGGGGCGCCCGCGCGCTCAAGGGGATCAGCTTCGACGTGGCGGCGGGCGAGGTTCACGGCCTTCTGGGCCAGAACGGGTGCGGAAAATCGACCTTCGTGAAGGTGCTGGCGGGGTTCCACGCCCCCGATCCGGGCGGCATGATCGAAGTGTTCGGCAAACCGCTTCCGTTCCCCATGCCCCCCGGCGCGTTCCGCGATTACCGCATGGCCTTCGTGCATCAGCATCTGGGACTGGTGCCGACGCTTTCGGTGCTGGAAAACCTGCGGGTGGCGTCGATCACCGCCCGCAAGGCCCGCGTCAACTGGCGCGAGGAACGCGCCGCCGCCCGCGCCACCTTTGCCCGGTTCGGCGTGGCGCTGGACCTGAGCGCGCGCACGGGCAGCCTGTCGCAAACCGATCAGGCGCTGCTGGCGATCATGCGCGCCGCCGAGGATCTGCGCGGCGCGGACGGGCCCGGACTTCTGATTTTGGACGAGCCGACGCCCTTCCTGCCGAAAGAGGGCGTGGACCGGCTGTTCGCGCTGGTCCGGCAGGTGGTGGCGCATGGCGACAGCGTCATCTTCATCTCGCACGATATCGACGAGGTGCGCGCGATCACCGACCGCGCCACGATCCTGCGCGACGGGTTGGTCAGCGGCACATTGACGACCAAGGGGTCCAGCCACGACGATTTCGTCGAAGGCATCATCGGTCGCCGCATCGCCCGCAGCGTCACCGCGCCTTCCATCACGCGGGGCCGGACCCTTGCCCGCGTCACGGGCGTTGCGGAACCCGGCCTCGACATCCCCGCGCTGGAAGTGGCCGAGGGCGAGATCCTCGGCCTGACCGGGCTTTTGGGCTCGGGATACGAGCGCGTTCCATATCTGATGTTCGGTGCGCGCGAGGCCGCGGGGGGCGATCTGCACATGGGCGGGAAAACCATCCCGCTGCGCGCCATGACGCCGAAAGCGGCCATCGCGCGGAAAATGGCGCTGCTGCCCTCCGACCGTCCGGGGGCCAGCGGCGTTCCGGGGTTGAAGGTGCGCGACAACATGCTGCTGCTGGAGCTGGACGACTTCATGGGCCGTTTCGGGTTGAACCTGCGCGCCATGGGCCGCCGCGCCAGCGCGCTTTCGACCGAATACGAGGTGCGCCCCGCCAATCCCGACATGCGTCTCGGCCAGCTGAGCGGGGGGAACGCGCAAAAGGTTCTTCTGGCCAAATGGATGATCCGCACTCCCGATCTTCTGCTGCTGGACGAACCGACCCAAGGCGTCGATGTCGGCACCCGCCAGCAGATCTATCGCGTGATCCGCGATGCGGCGGCGCGGGGGGCGGGCGTGATCTGCGCCAGTTCCGATGCCGAACAGCTTGCCGATCTCTGCACGCGCGTTCTCATCTTTTCGCGCGGGCGTATCGCGGTCGAACTGACCGGCCAAGACATCACGAAAGACAGTATCGCAGAGGCCTGCTATGGACACTCCACTCTCGACGTCGCCTGAACGTCGGCGCTTCAACGTGGCGGATTTCACGGAACGGTTCGGGCTGGTCCTGGTCTGGATCGTCATGATCGCGGGTTTCGGCATCCTACTTCCGGGCATCTTCCTGTCATGGATGAACTTTTCGATCATGTTCGCCACGCAGAGCCCAGGCGCTGTGCTGGCGCTGGCGCTGATCATTCCGCTGACGGCGGGGGATTACGATCTGTCGGTCGGCGCGACGCTGACGCTGTCGGCGGTGACGGTCGGGGTGCTGAACGCGGTGATGGGCCTGCCGCTGGGCGTTGCCGTTCTGGCGGCGCTGGCGGGCGGGATCGCGGTCGGTCTGGTGAACGCATTCTTCATCGTCTATGTCCGCATCCCGTCGCTGGTCGTCACGCTTGGCACCACGTCGGTCATCACCGGGCTGGTGCAGTGGATGACGAACTCGTCCACCATCGGGGGGATTTCGCCGACATTGGTGAACATGGTCATGCGCGGGCGGCTGTTCGGCATTTCCTATGCGTTCTACTACGTCATCGCGATCGCTCTGGTGATCTGGCTGGTGTTCGAGTTCACGCCGCTGGGCCGCCGTATCCTGTTCGTGGGCCGCGGGCGCGAGGTTGCGCGCCTGTCGGGCATCGACGTGGGGCGGGTGCGGGTCGGCTGTCTTGTCGCCTCGGCGCTGCTGTCCTCGATCGGTGGGCTGGTCTATGCGGGGCTTCTGGGCGCGGCGGACCCGTTCTCGGGGCTGAACTTCCTGCTGCCGGCATTCGCTGCGGCTTATCTGGGGGCGACGGCGATCATTCCGGGGCGGTTCAATCCGTGGGGGGCGGTCATCTCGGTCTATTTCCTTGCGACCGGCATCACGGGGCTGACGATGATGGGCATTCCGCTGTGGGTGACCAGCGTGTTCAACGGCGCGGCGCTGATCCTTGCCGTCACGGTGTCGCAATTCGTCCGTGGACGGCAGGAGACGGATATCGGATGAAGGTTCTTGTCACCGGCGCGGCAGGATTCATCGGGCGCCATCTTTGCGCCGCGCTTGCGGGGCACGAGGTCGTCGCCACCGACATTGCGGATGCACCCCATGTCCATGACGTCCGCGCCATCCCGCCCGAGTTGATGGCGGGCTGCGATGTGGTGATCCACGGCGGCGGCGTTTCCGGACCGATGGTTCTGGCCGATCGCCCGGCCGAGGTGATCGACATCAACGTGACCGGCACCGCGCGCCTTCTGGCGATGGCGCGAGATCTGGGGGTGGGGCGCTTCATCGGCCTGTCTTCGGTTTCGGTCTATGGCGATGCGGACGGCATCGTGACCGAGGATGCCCCCCTGCGCGCCACCAACGCCTATGGCAGCAGCAAGGCCGCGGCCGACCTGCTGATCCGTACCTATGCCCGATATGGGCTGGACACGGTCGCGCTGCGGATCGGCTGGGCCTATGGTCCGGGGCGGGTGACAGATGCGCTGATCCAGCCCGTGGTGCGCGGCGAGCCGGTTGCGGCGGGTGGCGCGCATCCGCTGCAATTCGTGCATGTGGATGATGTAATCCGCGCGGTGCAGGCGGCGATGACGCGCGGCACGTCCGGCGCCGCCTATAACATCGACGGGGCCGAGGTGCTGACGGTGCAGCAGATCTGCGCCATGATCGCGGATGTTCCGGTGGGGCCGGGGCTGCTTCCGAGCGTGGACCTTCAGGGACCGATGGACCTTTCGGCGGCGGCCCGCGATCTGGGCTGGGCGCCGCAGGTGCCCTTCGCGGACGGGCTTGCGGATTGGGTCGCAGCGCTGAGGGCGGCATGACGTTCGCGGGCAAGACCGTCGTCGTCACCGGCGCGGGCAGCGGCATCGGGCTTGCGCTGACCTTGCAGCTTTGCGCCGGGGGGGCGCGGGTTCTGGCGCTGGACCGCCGCTTTCCCGCCATGCCCGAGGGTGCCGAATGCCTTGCCACCAATGTCTGCGACATGGGCGAATTGGCCGAAGCCGCCCGTCACGTCCCCGACGGCGTGCACGGCATCGCGGCGATGGCCGGGATCGAGATGGGCGGGCGCATCGACGAGCTGGACATCGCCGCATGGCACCGCGTGTTCGAGGTCAACGTCTTCGGCACGGTTCGCACGATCCAGACCTTTCTGCCGGGGCTGCTGCGCCACAAGGGGTCCATCGTGCTGTGTTCTTCGCAACTGTCGCTGGCGGCTGCGCGGAACTGTCCGGCCTATGCCGCGTCCAAGGGGGCGATCAACACCCTTTGCCGCAGCCTTGCGGTGGACCACGCCGCAGAGGGCATCCGCGTGAATGCCGTCGCCCCCGGCGCGATCGAAACGCCCATGATGACCCGCGCCTTTCGCGGCCAGCCCGACGGCGTGCGCGCCGCGATCCGTGCAAGGCACGCGATGGGGCGGTTCGGCACGGCGGATGAAGCCGCCGCCGCCGCCGCCTTTCTGCTGGGGGAGGGGGCCAGCTTCATCACCGGCGCAGTCCTGCCGGTGGACGGGGGCTGGGCCGCGGCCTAATCCGCCGTCCAGCCGCCATCCAGCATCAGCGCGCTGCCCGTCATCAGCCCTGCCGCGTCCGAGGCGAGGAATACCGCCGCGCCCGCGACCTCGTCCACCTGCCCCAGACGGCCAAGCTTGATCTTGGACAGGACCGACGCGCGAAAGGCCTCATCCTCGAAGAACGGCCTGGTCATCGGGGTTTCGATGAAGGTCGGGCAGATGGTGTTCACGCGGATGCCGTGCGGGCCAAGTTCGACCGCAAGCGCCTTGGTGAACCCTTCCAGCGCCCATTTCGACGCGCAGTAAAGCGTGCGGTTCGCGGCCCCCACATGCCCCATCTGCGAGGACATGTTGATGACCGACCCGCGCACCCCTGTCGCCACCATGCGCCGCGTCACCGCTTGCGCGGCAAAGATCGCGGCGCGTGTGTTCAGGCCCATGACGGCGTCGTAATCGTCCTCGGTCACTTCGGACAGGGGTTTGGGGCGGTTGGTGCCGGCGTTGTTGACGAAGATGTCGAAGGCCGGGCGGTCGTTCATCAGCGCGGCAAAGCCGGCCACATCGGTCACATCGGCGACCAGCGCATGGCCGATGCCCTGCGCCGCCGCCTCGACCTCGTCCCGGCTGCGGGCGCAGAAGGTGACCTCTGCCCCCGCGTCCGCCATCGCGCGCCCGATGGCAAGGCCGATCCCCCGGCCCGCCCCCGTCACCAGCGCGCGCCTGCCGTCCAGGCGGAACATCATTCCGCCGCCACGCCGTAAGGCACGTTCCGCCCGCCATAGCGGCGCACGCGGATGTTGCACTGTTCGGCATGGCCCACGAAACCTTCCAGCATGCACAGGCGCGAGCCATAGGCGCCGATCATCGCCGCCGCCTCGTCCGTGGTGATACGCTGATAGCTGTGGGTCTTCAGGTATTTGCCGACCCACAGCCCGCCCGTGTAACGCCCCGCCTTTTTCGTCGGCAGCGTGTGGTTCGTGCCGATCACCTTGTCGCCGTTGGCCACGTTGGTGCGCGGCCCGAGGAACAGCGCGCCATAGCTGTGCATGTTGTCCAGATACCAGTCGTCCCGGTCGGTCATCACCTGCACATGTTCGGACGCGATGTCGTTGGCCACCGCCAGCATCTCGTCATGCGTGTCGCACAGGATGACCTCGCCGTAATCCTGCCAGCTTTTGCGGGCGGTGTCGGCGGTGGGCAGGATCGCCAGCAGACGTTCGATCTCGGCCAGCGTTTCCTCGGCCAACCTGCGGCTGTTCGTCAGCAGCACGGCAGGCGAGTTGTAGCCGTGTTCGGCCTGACCCAGCAGGTCGGTCGCGCACAGTTCGGCATCCACGGTATCGTCGGCGATGACCATGGTTTCGGTCGGCCCGGCGAACAGGTCGATCCCCACACGGCCGAAAAGCTGCCGCTTCGCCTCGGCCACGAAGGCGTTGCCGGGGCCGACCAGCATATCAACGGGCTGAATCGTTTCGGTGCCGATCGCCATCGCGCCGATGCCCTGAATGCCGCCCAGCACATAGATTTCATGCGCGCCAGCCATGTGCATGGCGGCGATGACGGCCGGGTTCGGCTCGCCTTTGAACGGGGGGGTTGCGGCGATGATGCGCGGGGCGCCCGCGACGGCGGCGGTCAGCACCGACATATGCGCCGATGCGACCATCGGGAACTTGCCACCCGGAACATAGCAGCCGACCGACTGCACCGGAATGTTGCGATGGCCGAGGATCACGCCCGGAAGCGTCTCGACCTCGATATCCTGCATCGAATCCCGCTGCGCCTGCGCAAAGCGGCGCACCTGATCCTGCGCAAAGCGGATGTCCTCCAGATCGGAGGGCGACACGCGGGCGATCAGCGCGTCGATCTGGTCCTGCGACAAACGGAAGCTTTCGGGGGTATAGCCGTCGAACTTCGCCGCCATCTCGCGCACGGCGGCATCGCCGCGGGCTTCGATATCGGCAAGGGCGGCTTCGACGGTGCGGCGAACCTCGGCGTCATCCTCGCTGCGGGCTTCGACGGGCTTTCCGGACTTCAGATACTGGACGGGCATGGATTCCTCCTGTTGCTGCGATCAGTAAGATCGGGCCGCGTGCAGGCTCAACCCTCCGGCATGCGCAGTGAAATTATTTCATCTTGTGGCGCGAGATTTGAATACGTATTCTGCGCTGCCGCAACGAAGGATTTTCCCATGAAGCCGATCATCGGACGCGTAACGTCGATGGACGTGGCCGCCCTTGCGGGTGTGTCGCAATCGGCCGTATCGCGTGCCTTCACGCCCGGATCGTCGCTGTCGGCGGCCAAGCGGGAGCTGATCCTGTCGGCGGCGAAGAAGCTGAATTATGTCCCGAACTCCATCGCCTCCAGCCTGACGACGCGGCGCACGAACATGGTGGCGGTGATCCTGGGGAATCTGGACAACCCGTTCTATGTGCTGGTGTTGAAGGCGCTGGCGGCGCGTCTGCAACAGCGCGGCACGCAGATCCTGACCTTCACGGTCGAAAACGGCGCCAGCAGCGACGATGCCTTGATGCGGGTGCTGCGCTATCAGGTGGACGGGATCATCCTGACCTCGGCGCAGCTTTCGACGCGGATGACCAGCATGTGCCATGATCGCGGCATTCCGGTGGTGCTGTTCAACCGTTACATCCCCGGCAGCGATGCGTCGGGCGTGCGTTGCGACAACGCGGCGGGCGGGCGGCTGATGGCGGATGCCTTGCTGAAGGCCGGGGCGCGCAGCTTTGCCGTGCTGAAGGGCGATCCCCGCGGCTCTACCAGTCAGGATCGCTTCCAGGGCTTTGCCGAACGGCTGCTGGAAGATGGCATCCCCCGATCCGCCATTCTGGAGCTGGAGGGGCAGTCGATCTATCGCGGGGCCCATGCGGCGGTGCTTCGCGCGTTTCAGGACGAGGGGCAAAAGGTCCCGGACGCCATATTCGGCATCAACGACACGATGGCGATGGGGGCGATGGACGCGCTGCGCGGCGTGATGGGCCTGCGGGTGCCGGATGACGTGATGATCGGCGGCTTCGACAACATCGACGAGGCCGACCACTGGCCTTACCGCCTGACCACCGTGCGCCAGCCCGCCGAGGAAATGGCGGACGAGACGCTGAAGCTGCTGGATCTGGACAATCCAGGGGCCGAGATTCAGCCGGGCATCGACATCAAGCTGCCCGGCGAACTGGTCTGGCGCGATTCGATCCCGCGCTAGCTGTCCTGAACCTTGCGCGCGGCAAGGATGCGCCCGTCGCGCCATGCCTGCCAATCGGGGATCTCGTCCACCGGGAAGCGCGCGGCCATCTGGTCGTGGATGCTGTCGATCAGCGGCTGGTCCCAGTCGTAATCGGTGCGGGCATCCTCGCCCATCCTGCGCATCATTGGCCCAAGCTGGCCGACGAAGCCCTTGAACCCCTCCGTCGCGTTCAGATGCGCCGTGGCGAAGGGCCCGATCGACAGCCAGCGCAGGGCCAGCCCGTCGGTCATCACGCGGTCGATGTCTTCCGCCGTGCAGTAACCCTCGCCCACCAGATGCAGCGCCTCGGCCACCAGCGTGTATTGCAGCCGGTTGAGAAGGAAGCCGTCGATTTCCCGCGTCAGCGCGACCGGCTTCATGCCAAGGCTGTCCATGAACGCCCGCGCCCGCGCCATCGCATCGTCGGACGTCGCGCCCGTGCCGCACAACTCCACCAGCGGGATCAGCGAGGGCGGGTTCACCGGATGCGCCACCAGCGCCCGTTCGGGCTGCGGGATATGCGTCATGAAGGTCGATCCCGGCAGCGCCGAGGTCGAGGACGCGATCACGCAATCCATCGGCGCATGGGCGGCGATGTCCGACATGACGGCGCGCTTGATCTCCGTATCCTCGCGCACGCTTTCCTGCACGTGGACCGCACCCGCAACCGCTTCGGCGACCGAGGACGCCGCGCGGATGTCGCCCGAGACACCAAGCTGTTCCATCGTCCGCGCGATCAGCGGCAGCGCGGCGGCCACCTGCGCGGGGTCGGCATCGTAAAGCGCGACCTCATGCCCCGCGCGGGCAAAGACGACGGCCCATGCGCGGCCGACATTGCCGGACCCGATACAAGCGACGCGGGCCATCAGCCTGCCTTCCTTGCCCAACGCTTCTCGAACTCCCACACCTCGGGGAAGCCGATAAGCTGATTGAACTCGCCGAAATCGAACAGGTCTTGCGCGGGGGTCTGCGAAGTGCCCGTCGCCTTGAACGCCGCCAGCGCGTTGAAGGCGGCCTGCGCGGCGGCCAGCCCGGTCATCGCCGGATAGATCGCCATGCTGAAGCCGATCTCCCGAAGCGTATTCGCATCAAGGATCGGCGTCTTGCCGCCATCGGCCATATTGGCCAGCATGGGCGCGCGGATGCGGCGGCAGG
Source organism: Falsirhodobacter flavus (assembly GCA_029846755.1). Taxonomy (GTDB): domain Bacteria; phylum Pseudomonadota; class Alphaproteobacteria; order Rhodobacterales; family Rhodobacteraceae; genus Falsirhodobacter; species Falsirhodobacter flavus. The sequence continues at coordinate 36,756 of JARWBI010000015.1, forward strand.
CCTCGCGCATCTCGGCCTCGGATTCCAGGGCTTCAAGGAAGATCACGTCGGCCCCGGCTTCGGCAAAGGCAAGGCCGCGGGCCACGGCGCCCTCGAACCCCTCGATCTGGCGGCAGTCGGTGCGGGCGATGATGACCGTTTCGGAATTGCGCCGCGCCTCGCAGGCGACCTTGATCTTTTCCACCATGTCGATCACCGGCACCACGCGCTTGAAGGGCGTGTGGCCGCATTTCTTGGGAAATTCCTGATCCTCGATCTGGATGGCGGCGACGCCCGCCTCCTCGTATCCGCGCACGGTATGGTGGACGTTCAAAAGCCCGCCATAGCCGGTATCGGCATCCGCGATGATGGCGGCATCGCTGGTCCGGCACAGCGTCGCGACACGGTCCACCATCTGCGAATAGGTCACGATCCCCGCATCCGGCACACCATAGGCCGAGGCGGTCATCCAGTATCCGGTGGCATAGCCGAACTCGATCCCCACCTTGTTGGCGACGACGGCGGTGATCATGTCGTGAAGACCGGGGGCCGCCACGAATTTTCCAGCCGCCAGCGCGGCCTTCAGGCTGGGTTTGCTCATGCGTTCAATCCTGCAAGATATGCGATGGTTTCGGCTTCGCTGACGACGTCGCCGTATTTCGCGTTCATGTCGAAAAGATTGGCCTCGTGCGGGGCGGGGTGGCGGTCGCCCACAGCCTCGCGCGGGATGATCGGGATGAAGCCATGTGCGTTGGCATCCACACAGGACGCGCGCACGCAGCCGGATGTGGAAACCCCGGTCAGGATCACGGTATCCACACCCATCGTCACGAGCGTCGGTGCAAGCGACGTGCCGAAGAACGCGCTGGCATGTTGCTTGGAGATGACAAGCTCATCCTCGGACGGCGCAAGTCCCGGCGCCCAGGCACCCCATTCGCCGCCCTGCCGGAAATGGCGCAGCGGCAGGGATTTTTGATAGAAGCGCCCGCCGTCCAGCGCCCTGGGATGATAGACGACATTGGTATAGATGATCGGGATGTCCGACGCGCGCGCGGCGTCGCGCAGCCGGATCGCCGATTCCAGCGCGGAATCGCAATCGGCCCAAAGATCGCACCCTTTGTCGAAATAGCCGAGCACGAGATCGATCAGGATCAGCGCAGGCTTTTTGCCGAAGCCAAGCTTGCCGCCAAACGCACGGGCATAGTTTTCGCCAAGATCTTCGCTCATTCGGAACCTTCCTTGATGTCGTCGAAATGCGCGATCTGCTGCGCTGTCAGATAGAGCCACGGGCGCGCTGCCCGCTGCGCGGCCTCGAACGCCGCGATGTCGGCGGCATCGTCGCGCAGGATGGCCCCGACCTCGTCCAGCCCCTCCAGCAGGGACCGTTTGCGATGGGCCTCGATGTGGAACCCGATCTCGCCATCGACAAGGACGATGCGCTGTTCGGGAAGGTCCACGGTGATCTGCTGCCGCGCCTCGGCCGCCGCCATGACGCGCGCGTGCGCGTCCGGGGGCAGGACGATCGGCAAGACGCAGCTGCGAAAGCAGTTTGCGTGAAAAATCTCGCCGAAGCTGGTGCCGATGACGCAACGGATGCCAAAGTCGGCCAGCGCCCAGACCGCCTGTTCGCGACTGGAACCGGTGCCGAAATCTGGCCCGGTCACGAGGATTCTGGCACCGTCCCAGGGCGGGGTGTCCAGCACGAAGCCGCCCTTGGCGCGGCGTTCGTGAAACAGATGACGGCCCAGCCCGCGTTTTTCCAGCAGCAGAAGAAAGCGCGCAGGAAAGATCACGTCGGTGTCGATCTGGCCCTCGGGGAAAGGCGCGGCGATGGCGGTCAGATGGATGAACGGCTCGATCATTGCAGCCCCCGCACGTCGCAAAGCCGGCCCGCGATGGCGGCGGCGGCGGCCATTTCCGGGCTCATCAGATGGGTGCGCCCGCCGATCCCCTGCCGCCCCTCGAAGTTGCGGTTGGAGGTGGAGGCGCAGCGTTCGCCTTCGGACAATCGGTCGTCATTCATGCCGACGCACATCGAACAGCCCGCATCGCGCCATTCGAAACCCGCATCGGTGAAGATACGGTCCAGCCCCTCGGCCTCGGCGGCGATGCGGACCTGCGCCGATCCGGGCACGGCCATCGCGCTGACGCCATTCGCCACGTGCCTGCCGCGCAGGATGGTCGCGGCGCGTCGCAGATCCTCCAGACGGCCATTGGTGCAGGAACCGATGAAGACGCGGTCGATGGCGATTTCCTCCAGCGGGGTTCCGGGGGCAAGGCCCATGTAATCGAGGCTGCGCCGCATCCGGGCCTGCCGCGCGGGATCGTCGACCTGCGCGGGGTCGGGAACGCGGCCCGTCACGGGCAGCGATTCCTCGGGGGTGGTGCCCCAGCTGACATGCGGCGCAAGCGTGGCGGCGTCGATCTCCACCTCGCGGTCGAAAACGGCACCGGGGTCGCTGTGCAGCAGCGCCCAATCGCGAAGCGCCGCGGGTTCGTCACCGGGCAGGGGCGACAGCGGACGCCCCCGCACCCAGTCCAGTGTCGTGGCGTCGGGCGCGATCAGACCGACACGGGCGCCCGCCTCGATCGTCATGTTGCAAAGCGTCATCCGCGCTTCCATCGACAGGGCGCGGATGGCAGGACCGGCATATTCGATCGCAAAGCCGATGCCTCCGCCCACCCCGATCCGCGCTATCAGCGAAAGGATGATATCCTTGACGGATACTCCGTCCGGCAGGGCGCCCGTCACGGTCACGCGCATGTTCCGCTGCCGCTTCTGACGCAGCACCTGGGTCGAGAATACGCATTCACATTCACTGGCGCCGATGCCGAAGGCCAACGCGCCGAAGGCGCCATGCGTGCTGGTATGGCTGTCGCCGCAGACGAGGGTGCATCCGGGCAGGGTGAACCCAAGCTCCGGCCCGATGACGTGGACGATCCCGTGCCGGCGGTCATTCATCGGAATATAGGGAATCGCATGGATCGCGGTGTTCTCCCGCAGTCGCGCGACCTGTGCCGCGGCCAGCCCTTCGCGCAGCGTGACATGGCGATCCTTGGTGGGAACAGCATGATCTGCCACGGCAATATGCGCGTCTGGCCGATGCAGGGCGCGCCCCGCCGCCGCCATTCCCGCAAAGGCCTGGGGCGAGGACACCTCCTGCACCAGATGACGGTCGATATACAGAAGATCTGTGCCATCCGCATATGTTTTGACCACATGCGCATCCCAGATCTTGTCGAAAAGGGTTCTTGCTGGAGGAAGAAGATCGGTCACGCGAAACCTCTTGCGTCGTGCTTGAGGATGAGACTAAGCTTCGTTGCAAGCGCATTCAACAATAAAATCCATAAGCCCCTGCGGCGGATGCGACCAAGACGGAATCAACAAGGGAGAACCGCCGATGAGGCTGGGTGTCGATGTCGGAGGGACGTTCACGGACCTTCTGCTGCATGACGAGGCGACGGGGCGGGTGTGGCAGGCGAAGACGCCCTCCACCCCGCAGGACCAATCCATCGGCGTGGCCGAAGGTGTGCGCCTGATCTGCGAAAAAGCCGGTATTTCCACTGCCGATCTGGACATGGTGCTGCACGGAACGACCGTGGCGACCAATGCCGTGCTGGAAGGGAAGGGCGCGCGCGTCGGGCTGTTGACGACCAAGGGTTTCGAATACGTGCTGCATCTGGCGAAAAGCTGGACGCCGGGGCCGCTGTTCGGTTGGATCGTGATGGACAAGCCGACCCCGCTGGCCACGCTGTCGGACACGCGCGGCATTCCCGAACGCGTCGCCGCCGATGGCCGCGTGATCGACGCGCTGGACACCGAGGCCGCGACCCGCGCCATCGACGATCTGTGCACCAGCGGGATCGAGGCGCTGACCATCTCGCTCATGCATTCCTATGCCAACCCCGACCATGAACGGCAGCTGCGCGAGATCGTGGCCACGCGCCATCCGCATATTCCGGTGTCGCTGTCATCCGACATCCTGCCGGAGTTTCGTGAATACGACCGCACCATCACGACCGTGATGAACGACTACGTGCGCCCGATCATGACGCGCTATCTGGACCGGATCGAGGAACGGCTGGCGGCGAACGACGTGCGCTCGCATCTGCATATCGTGCGTTCGGACGGCGGGCTGATGTCGGCCAAGATGGCGGGCGACCGGCCGGTGCACACGGTGCTGTCGGGCCCGGCAGGGGGCGTCACATCGACCGTCATGGTGTCGCAGCGCACGGGGCACGATCTTCTGGCCTTCGACATGGGCGGCACCTCGACCGACGTTTCGGTGATCATCGACGGCAAGCCGACCATCTCGCGGTCCACCGAGGTCGGCGCGTTTCCGGCCAAGGTGCCGACGCTGGACGTGCGTTCGGTCGGCGCGGGCGGCGGGTCCATCGCCGAGGTGGTCGATCTGACGCGATCCCTGCGTGTCGGGCCGCGCAGCGCGGGCGCACAGCCGGGGCCGGTCTGTTACAGCCGCGGCGGGACCGAGCCGACCGTTTCCGATGCCAACGCCGTTCTGGGCTATCTGCCGCCGGTGCTTCTTTCGGGCGCGATGTCGCTGGACATCGACGGCGCGCGCAAGGCCATCGCCACCGTCGGCGACAAGCTGGGCCTGTCGGTCGAGGACGCCGCCAAGGGCATCCTGCAGATCGCGAACGAGGTGATGCTGGGCGCGCTGCGGGTCATCACCGTGCAACGCGGCCTCGATCCGCGCGACTTCGGCATTCTGGCCTTCGGCGGCGCGGGTCCGCTGCATGCGAACGCGATGGCGGAACTCTTGGGCTGCTACCCTTGCGTCGTGCCGCCGAATCCGGGCGTTCTGTCGGCGCTGGGCTTCCTTGAATCCGAATTCAAGAACGAATTCGTGCAGACCTTCATCCGATCCTCGCGCAACACCGAGCCGTCGATGATCTGGGACCGCTTCGCCGATCTGGCGACCCGTGCCCGCGCATGGCTGGACGAACAGCAGGTGGCCGAGGGCGACCGCCGTCTGATCTATTCGCTGGACCTGCGGTATGAGCAGCAGGGATACGAGGTGTCGGTGGAGGTGGACCCCGATCTGGTCGCAGGCCAAGGCGCGCTGGAGCCGATCTTCGACCAGTTCCACGGGCTGCACGAACGCATGTATGGTGTGCGTTTCCACGTTCCGGTGGAGATGGTGGCGCTGCGCGTCGTGGCCGTCGGCGCGACCGCGCCCGTCGATGTGCAGACCCCGAATGGCGGTGGCGATCCGGTGGCGGCGATCATCGAGACGCGCCCCGCCTATTTCGACGGCGCATGGGTCGATACCCCCAACTATGACCGCACGAAGCTGGCCGTGGGCGCCAAGATCCAGGGCCCCGCGATCATCCGCCAATACGACAGCACGACCGTCCTGCTGCCGCGCCACACAGCCGAGGTCGACAGCTTCGGCAACCTGATGATCTGGCCCGAGGAGGTCTGAACCATGCACGTCGATCCCATCACGCTGGACATCATCGAAAACGCCCTGAAGAATGCGCGGTTCGAAATGGACAACGTCGTCCTTCGCATCGCCCTGTCGCCCGCCGTGCGCGAACAGCACGACGAATTCCCCATGATCTGCAATCCCGCCGGGCAGATGATCGTGGGGCAGTTCGGATCGTACATCCCCGCCGTGGTCGAAAAATTCGGCGGCGACATCAACGAAGGCGATGTCTTCGTCTGGAACGATCCCTATGCCTGCAAGGGTTCCATCTCGCACAACAACGACTGGTGCGTGATGATGCCGATCTTCCATGGCGGCATCCATGTCGGTTTCAGTTCGATCTTCGGGCATATGACGGATGTGGGCGGTTCGGTCCCCGGTTCCATGCCCGCGAATGCCCGCACGATTTGGGAAGAGGGGCTGCGCGTGCCGCCCGTGCGCATCTACTCCAAACACGTCCTGAACGACGGGGTGCTGGAGATCATGCTGAACAACAGCCGCACGCCCGACATGAACCGCGCCGACCTGATGGCGTTGATCGCCGGGTGCCGCACGGCGGGCAAGCGTGTGAGCGAGCTGTGCGAACGCTTCGGGCATGAAACCTATCTGGCCGCCTGCGATCTGCTGATGCTGCGCACGCGCGATGCGATGAAGGTCATCATCGACCAGTATATCTCGGAAGACCCGGTCGAATTCGAGGATTACGTCGACGATGACGGCCTTGGAAACGGGCCGTTCAAGATGAAACTGTCGATCTATCGCCGGGGCGAAAAGGCGGTGTTCGATTTCACCGGCACCGATGATCAGGCCGAGGGGCCGATCAACTTCCACATCCACGAAGGGCTGTGCAAGCTGTTCTTCGGCGTCTACATGATCATGGCGTTCGATCCTTCGATCAACTTCAACGAAGGGTTCTATGACCTGTTCGAGGTGGTGCTGCCCGAAGGCTCGCTTCTGAACCCGAAATTCCCGGCTGCGCTGTCGAACCGTCTGAACACCCACACGCGCTTCTTCGACTGTCAGGCGGGGGCTTTGGGCCAGCGTGCGCCGCATCTGTCGATGGCGGCGGGATACGGCACCTCGCCGCATTTCATCTTCACGGGGACGGATGGCGAGGGGCGGTATTTCCAGCTGATGGAGCTTTTGTTCGGCGGCGTTCCGGGCCGTCCGCGCGGCGACGGTCTGGACGGTCACGCATGGTGGCCGCTGTTTTCCGCGACCCCGATCGAATACATCGAGAACTATTATCCCGTTCTGGTGGACAGCTATCGACCGGTGCGCGATTCCGGCGGTGCGGGCCTGCATCGCGGCGGCGCGGGGATCGAGAAGGTCTACCGCATTCTGGAACCGGGCATGGTGTCCATCCACGACGACCGCGAGATCGTGCCGCCATGGGGCATCAACGGTGGGCTGTTCGGCGGCACATCGGAAAAATGGATCCTGCGCGCGGGAACGACGGAGCGCGAACGCATCCCGTCCAAGATCGACAACCTTGCCGTCCAGCCGGGCGACCGGATTATCTTCATCACCGCAGGGTCCGGGGGCTGGGGCGATCCGCTCGCGCGCGATCCGGCGCTGGTGGCCCGCGACGTGGCGCATGACCTGGTATCGCGCCAGCGGGCCGAACGGGATTACGGCGTGATCCTCTCCGATGACGGTGCCGTGGCCCCTGCCGAAACGGCGGCGCTGCGCGCCCGGATGACGGATGGCCGCGGCCAGCCCGAACCCTTCTCCTTCGGGTTCGCCCCGGCCGCCTGAGGCCGGCAGGACGCGCCGGGTGGGCAGCCCGGCGCGCATGTCAGACCGGTTCGGCCTGACCCAGCCCGCCGTATCTGCCGCCGTGAAACAGCAGCGGCGGGGCGGGATCGTGGGTGAAGTCCAGCACCTCGGCCACGAAGATGACGTGATCGCCGCCGTCGTAGCGATGTCTGGTCACGCATTCGAAGCGCGCGGTGCAGCCGTGAAGCAGCGGGATGCCCGCCGCCCCGCGCGCAACCGTCAGCCCCGCGAACTTGTCCTCGGCCTTGCCTGCGAAACGGGCCGACAGGTCGGCCTGTTCGGCGGACAGCACATGCACGGCGAAATGGGTGGCGTCGTGGAACGCGGCGTGGCTGGCCGAGGCGCGCGCGAGGCTCCACAGCACCATCGGCGGCGATAGCGAGACCGAGCTGAAGCTGTTGGCGGTGCGGCCCACGTCCCTGCCTGCCGCATCGCGCGTGGTGATGACCGTGACGCCGGTGGCGAAGGCGCCCAGGGCGTCACGGAACTGTCTGGGATCGCTCATAGCGGGATGTCCACGTCCAGAAGCGGCGCGTGCTGCTGGGCGCCGTAGACGTCGGTATCGCCGAAGTCCCCCGCCGGAATGCTGCGCGGGAAGGTCGCCTTGAACGCCGCCGCCGTGTCATAGGGGGTGAACAGCACGTCGCCCTCGGGCACGCCGTAAAGCCGCGCGAACAGCGCCGCGTTCAGTGCGCCCGTCGCCTTCACGCGGTGATAGAGCGCGTGATCCTCGAACAGCACGTCGATGGTGATGTTGAAGGGGCCCGCGTTCTTGCTTTTGCAGATCTGGGCGATGTCTCGGATCAAAGCCATGTCACACCTTTTCGTATTCGATGGGGAACATCGCGCAGGGATCGTCCACCGCGACCGTGTGGAACACGCTGAAACGATACATCGCGCCCATTTCGATGTCGGACGGGCTGAACGGGAAGGCCATGTTGCCCTCCTTGCACAGACGGCCGGGGAAGTCGGCATGCAGCATCGAGGTGCGGGCCATGGCGATGACGGCGTTCGCGATGTCCTGCGTCTTGCCGACGACCTCGATCACGAAGCCCAGCTCGTGGCTGGTGATCGCGCGTTCCGGCTCCCACCCGCCCATGACGCCGTCGCGGCCATAGACGTGGACGATCAGGCGATAATCCTCGGGCGGGACACCGAAGGAGGCGGCCTTGGCGGCGACCTTGGTGCGGTGGGTTTCCAGATAGCTGTCGATCTGGCCGATCAGCACCGGATCGCGCGTGCCGCAGATGGAAATCGCGCGGTAGCCCGCCTTTTCGACGCCTTCCAGCTTGATGGTGTACTGCTCGGCCGGGGTCCACGTCATGCCGTCGATCTTCACCGCGCGGTCGCTGACGGGGATGAAGTTGCAGCCGCTGGTGTCCAGCAGCCCGCCCGGTTCGACATGGTGGATCGGGCTGGAGTTTTCGTGCAGCGCGAAGTTCGCGACCGCCAGCGGGGTGGACCGGCGGATCGGGTTCGGCGGCTCGCAGGTGACGTGGTCGTTGCGCACGCGCAGGAAGATGCAGTCCGGTTCCTTCGGGACGGTCGGTTCGGCCCCGCATTCCAGCATCTTGCCCGCATACCACGACGGGGCAGGGGCCATGCCGGCGCGGATCGCGGGGCCGGCCCATTGGGCGGGATCGCTGCTGCGTCCGGCAAGGATGACCTGCGCGCCGGCGTCCAGCGCCTTTATGAACGGCTCGGGGCCCATCATGCCGACGATGCGTTCGGCCCCGTTCACCATCGCGGCGTCCAGCGGCTTCATGCTGGCCAAGGGCTTCGTCAGCCCTGCATCGACCCAACGCAGCAGATCGTCTTTGGGCTGTTCGGAATGGATCAGCGCCATCTTGAAGGACAGCTTCTCTTCGCGCGCGATCTCGCGCACCAGGGCGGCGGTGTCCTGCAGATGCGGCTCGCCCCCCGCACCGCCCGAGGTGCCGATGATGCAGGGAACGCCCGCGGACGTGGCCGCGATCAGCATCAGCCGCAGGTCACGCTTGACCGACAGGCGCGAGGTGAAGGATTTGCCCGCCCCCAGATAATACGGGCCGGGGTCGGTGCTGCCGCCGTCGCAGCCGATCACATGCGGCCCCCACGACATGCCGATCTTCAGCGATTCCTCGGCATAGCCATAGCCGAGGATGCCGCTGGTCGAGAGCATTCTGAATTCTTCCATGACCTACTCCGCAGCTTGTGCCCGCACGGGGCGGGGGGGAATGCCGATGCCGAGGTTCTCGCGCAGCGTCGAACCTGCGTAATCCTTTTGGTATAGCCCGCGCCGTTGCAGTTCGGGCACCACGAAACGGGTGAAATCCTCGAACGCGCCGGGGGTGTGGGTCGCGGCCAGAACGAAGCCGTCGCAGGCGCCGCCGGTGAACCATTCCTCCATCTGGTCGGCAACCTGCGTGGGGGTGCCGCAAAAGATGGGGAATTCGCCGATGGTGCCGCGCCCCGAGAAATGCACGAAGTCGCGCACGGTCGGGTTCTGCTTGCCGCTGAGGGTCTGGACGCGTTCCTTGAAGCCGGACCAGGACAGCTTCTGCAGCTCTTCGTCGGTGAATTCGCTGTCCATGGGTTTGCTGGCGAAGTCGAAATTCAGCGCCTCGGACAGAAGGACGACCGCATCGACGGGTTTCGCCAAGGCGCGGATGTATTCGCGCTTTTCCTCGGCGATGGCCTGCGTTTCGCCAACGCAGACATAGCATGCGGGGCAGATCGCGACGTCATCGGGGTTGCGGCCCGCATCCGCGACCTCTTGCTTGACGGCGGCGTATTGCTTTCTGCCCACGTCGAGGTTCGGATAGACGACGAAGATCAGATCGCCCCATTTGCCCGCGAACTGCCGACCCCGGCCGCTTTGACCCGCCTGGATGATGACCGGCTGGCCCTGCGGCGACCGCGGCACCGGCAGCGGCCCGCGCGAGGTGAAGAACTTGCCCTTGTGATCCAGCCGGTGGACCTTGGACGGGTCGGCGAAGACGCCGGTTTCCTTGTCCACCACCAGCGCGTCATCCTCCCAGCTGTTCCACAGCCCCTGGACGACCTGAAGGAATTCGTCCGCGCGTTCATAGCGCAGGTCATGGGCCAGATGCTCGGTCCGTCCGAAATTCGCCGCCTCGGAATTGTTCAGCGAGGTGACGACGTTCCACGCGGCGCGTCCGCGCGTCATCAGGTCCAGCGTGCCGAACAGGCGTGCGACGTGGAAGGGTTCGTAATAGGTGGTGGAATAGGTGATCCCGAGGCCGATGCGCGAGGTGGCCATGCCGATGGCGGTGATGATCGACACGGGGTCCATCTTGACGACGCGGACGCCGTTCTCCACCGCCTCGCGGTGGTCGTCGCCGAAGATGTCGGGCATAGCCAGCCGGTCGTCGAAGAAGGCGAGGTGGAACTTGCCATCCTCCAGCACCCGTCCGATTCGCTGGAAATAATCGGGCGTCAGGAAATCCGTGGCCCCCGCCGGATGGCGCCAGGACCCCGGCGCGATCGAGCAGTTCTGGGCCTGCAAGAAGCCCACCATTTTGATTTGCCGCGTCTTGTCTGCCATGTCGTGCCTCCTCCCACATCGGCTTTGTCAGCCTTAAAGTGCGCACACGTTTGCGCATCTCTTGAGTGGACCACGCGGCGCCCCGCTGTCAACCCCGGGAATGGACGCGGGCGGCTTGCTGCTGCTAGAGCTTGGTCATGGAGAACGAAGCATCGCCGCGCCGCGCCACCGTCGTCACCCTGTCCGAGCTGGCAGGTGTCGCCCCGTCGACCGTCACGCGCGCATTGCGCGGTGATACGCGGATTTCCGAGGCGACGCGCGCGCGCATCCTCAAGCTGGCCGAGCAGCACGGCTATGCGCCGAATGCGCTTGCGCGGACGCTGTCGTCGGGGCGCAGCGGGCTTTACGGTCTGGTCCTGGGCCCAGCCAGCAACCCCTTTTACGCCGAACTGCTGCACGAGGCGGTGCGCGAGGCGAAGGAGCGGGGCGTGAGGCTTTTGATCATCCACGCCGGCGACGGGCCGATCGAAGACACCACGGCCGAATCCCTGCTGCATTATCAGGTGGATGGCTGCATTATCACCTCGGCCGTGCTGTCTTCGCGCGCCGCCGAGATCTGCGCTGCGAACCGTGTGCCGCTTATCATGGTGAACCGTGTCGCGCGCCACCATGGATGCTTCGTGACCTGCGACAATCATGCGGGCGGCGCGGAGCTGGCGCAACTTCTGCTGGCAGGCGGGCGCACGAAGTTCGCGGTGGTCGGCACGTCCTCGACCTCGTCGACGGCGGTGGAGCGCGAGGATGGATTCGTCGCCGAACTTGCACGCGGCGGGGTTGCGCCCATGATGCATTTCGACGGGCATTCGTCCTATGAGGGCGGGTTTGCGGCAGGGACGGCCATACTTGAAAACGCCGTGCGCCCCGACGCCGTGTTTGCCGTCAGCGACATCATGGCGATGGGGGTGCTGGACGCGCTGCGTCTGGGCGGGGTTTCCGTGCCCGACCAGATGGCAGTCGTGGGTTTCGACGGCGTGGCCGAGGCGGCGCGCCCGATCTATGATCTGACGACCATCGAGCAGCCCTTGCCCCTCATGGTGCGCCGCGCGTTCGAGATGCTTGCGGCACGGTCGGGCAACCATCGGCTGCCCGACGAATCCATTTCGCTGCGGGGCCGGCTGATCCCTCGCGGATCGACCGGCCGCTAGTCACTTTCCCGCCTCGGGGATGTAAAGAACGATCTGCGGGAAGAAATAGATCACGACCACCGTTCCCAGAAGAATGAACGCGTAGGGCAATGCGCCATACATCACGTCCTTCAACTTCGCCCTTGCGACGGATTGAATGACGAACAAATTCATTCCAACCGGCGGGGTAATGAGCGCAAGCTCGATCATGATGACGAAATAGATGCCGAACCAGATCGGATCGATATCGTGAACCTCCAACGACGGCATAAGAACCGGCAGGACGATCAGGATCATCGCGATGCCTTCAAGGAAAAGTCCTAGGATCAGAAGCACCAGCGTCACGACCACGATGAACAGCGCGGCGCTTTCGATGTTTCCGGCGATCCATTCGGAAATCTCGTAAGGGATTCGGTAAAGCATGATCGCCTTGCCGAAGACGTTTGCGCCGGCGATGATCAGAAGAAGATTGGCGGTCGTCGAGCCCGCGCCGCGCACCGCGTCGCGCAGATCGGAAAAGCTCATCCGCCTGGCGGAGAAGACATAGATCAACGTCATCGCCATCCCGATCGCGGCGGATTCCGTCGGCGTGAAGATACCGGCATAGATGCCGACGATCATCGTCAGGGCGATGATTACGGTAGGCAGGGCCAGCATCGAAACCGCGAATCGCGATTTCCCGTCCGTGGCCGCCAGCTCCGAAACCGGCGCGCCACCCATGAAGGATTTTATGATGGAATAGACGAGAAATGCCCCGATCAGGAAGATCCCCGGACCGACGCCCGCAAGGAACATCGATGCCGTCGAGGTCTCCGCCACGGCAGAATAGATGATGAGCGGGATCGAGGGCGGAATGAGGATCCCCAGCGTCGCCCCCGCGGCAAGCGTTCCCATCACGAACCGCTTGTCATAGCCGCGTCTGGTCATTTCCGGCACGGCGACGGTGCCGATCATCGCCGCGACGGCGACCGAGGACCCCGATACGGCGGCGAATATCCCGCAAGAGATGATCGTCGCGATCGCAAGGCCGCCGCGGACATTCCCAACCCAGCTTTGCACGGCGTCGAACAGGTTCTTGGCCACGCCCGCCTTCAACAGGATATTCGACGTCAGCAGGAAGACCGGCACCGCAAGCAGAATGAAGTTGTTGATCGATCCGAGAAACTCCATCGGGATCGCGGCCAGCGGGATACCCTTGAACAGAAGCAATACGGTGCCAAGCAAGGTCAGCGTGATGCCGACGGGAATGCCGGAAAACAGCAGCAGGAAAAGCGCCGCGATGATCAGGAAGCTTTCCATGTCAGATATCCTCGTGCCCGAATTCGATGCGCCGCCGCTTTCCTGTCAGGCAGACTAGAAGGAATTCCATGATTGCTTGAAGCGACAGCATCAAGAAGCCGATGCAGATCGGCAGGTAGAAGGCCCAATAAGGAAGGGCCAAGGTGCTGTTCGTCGCTCTTCCCATCGAAATCATCGTCATCACCGAGCCGAAGGCAAGGCAGCCAATCACGAATGCCAGCGTGCCGATGATCAGGAATATGATGGCCTCCAGGATCATCTTCCCTCGATCCCCCAGAGAATTGGAAATGAGCGTGATGGTGATCAGTTGCCGCTGTGCCAGACAAACCGCCAGCAGCAGGAATGTCGCCCAGACCATCCCGAGGCGGGATATCTCCTCGACCCAGTCGGTCGGGCTGTGGAACACATATCGCGCGACGACCTCGAACGTCACGATCGCGCCGATGAAGAAATAAATCCATGCGCTGGCTTCGCTGATCGCCATGATAACGGATTCGATCCGGTCTGCGACCGGATTGCCAAGATCTGACATAGAGCCCTCCTCCCCCGTGAGATGGCATGTCGTGATTACTGAATATCCTCGGCGGCCCTGAAGACTGTTTGGCCGACGGTGCCCGTGCGGCTGAGGAAGGTTTCTTTCACAGGCGCGGTGGCAACCTTCCATGCCTGCACTTCCTCGGGTGTCAGATCGATGATCTCCATCGTTTCGGACAGCGTGGTGCGCGCCGCGTCGTTCGTCTCGAAGATGCGATCCATCAACTTTGCCTCAAGATCGAGGCTCACTTCGCGGAAGATGGTGCGCTGTTCTTCGGTCAGCCGGGCCCATGTGTCGTCGTTGAGCAGCGCGAAATGCGTCTCGTACATGTGGTCGGTGCCGATGACGTATTGCGTAACCTCGTAAAGGCGGCGGTCCACGATCGAGCTCCACCCCGTCAGGCCGCCGTCGACGATGCCGCGCTGAAGGGCCAGGAACTGCTCTCCGCCGCTGGTCACCACCGGCGCGGCGCCCACGCTTTCCACGAAATCGCTGACAGTAGAGCCGAATGTCCGGATCTTCAGCCCCTGCATGTCGGCGGGCGTGTGGACGGTTTTGTCGCGCGTGACCAACGCGATATAGCCGAACGGCATCCAGAACAGGGCCTGTGCGCCGATATCGTTGATCTCGTCGTCCAGCAGGGTGCGGATGGGCGCGCCCAGCGGCACGGCGCGGTCCAGCTTTTCGCGCGTGTCGAAATAGAAGGGAACGGCGAAGATGTTTAGCGCTGGAATCGTGCCCGCGAGGATGGACGCGGAAACGACGCCGATGTCGAGGGTGCCGTTCACCACCGCCTCGTCGAGCTGCTGGTCGCTGACCAGAGAGCCCGAATCATAGATGTCGAACGTGATCTCTCCATCGGTGCGGCGCGTCACCTCGTCGGCGAACTCCTTGATGCTGCGCGTCAGATAGTGGTTGTGCGGCACGCTGGTGCCAATTCGAAGTGTTTCCTCAGCCGTGGCGGCAGTGGTTGTCAGCGACAGCACCAGTGTGAATGCCCGTGTGAGCATGCGGCGTTCCTCCCATATCGACACTCTCGGGGCTCCTCCTCCCGGCAGAATGCGCAAACGTGTGCACAGTAAAAAGCACTGGAACGGGGCTCGTCAACAGGAAACTGAGGGCAGGGCGTTAAACACCGACCCCGCGGGGGATGATCTGGCCGGGAGCCCCCGAAACGGCCAATCCCACTCGATACGTCAACGCGGGGCGGTGCGCGGCGATCTGTCGCAATCTCTGACAGATGCCTGACTGCGGGGTATGCTCGGCGCTAAGATGCATTTGGGAGGACGAGCCATGACCGTATCGTTCAAGGGTGCCTATTTCCCGGAGGACATCATCCTGCACGCAGTCTTCTTCTATCTACGCTACAGTGTTTCGTACCGCGATCTCGAAGAGATCATGGCGGAGCGCGGGGTCTCGGTTGATCATGCCACGCTCGACAGATGGGTCGTGCGCTATGCCGCTCTGATTGCTGAGAGTGCTCACTCCAAGAGGCGCCCAGCAGACCGCTCTTGGCGAATGTACGAGACCTATATCAGGGTCCGGGGACAGTGGGTTTACCTTTACCGAGCGGTAGATAAGTTCGGAAGACCTTGGATTTCAAACTGTCACCGCATCGAAACAAGCCCGCCGCCACAAAATTCCTCGCGCATGCGACGGAGGCGAATGGGCTGTCGCGTAAGATCGTAATCGACAAGAGCGCAGCGAATACGTTCGCGATCACGGACATCAACCGCATGCTGAAACGCTTCGGGTGCCCGGTTTCGATCGAGATGACGCGGATCAAGTATGTCAATAACATGGTCGAGCAAGACCACCGCTTCATCAAGCGAAGGGTACGGCCCATGCTCGGCTTCAAGAGCTTCAAATCCGCCGCATCAGCTATCGCGGGGATCGAGGTGATGAACATGATCCGCAAGGGGCAGTTCTCAGCCGGACTCCGCCGCTATGAGCAATTCCGACAACTCGTCGCATGAACGCTGCGGCACACAAAAGCGGTTTCCACCATGCTAAAAGTTTGCGACAGAACCATCGCCCGCGCCCGTTGGGCGCTGCGCCGGCTTTGCGTCTCGCTGGGGCGGTGGGCGATCTGCGCCGCTTTTTGGGGTTGCACGAAATCAACGGGGCCGGGCGGGACATCGAGCCCGGGCTGCCCGAGGTGCGCCCGACCGGTGCGGCATTCGAGGCTGCCGTGGCCGATTGGCGGGCGGCGCTGGATGGGCTTGGCCCGGTGCATCCCCTTACTGCCGCGCTGTTCGGGCTGCGCGCCTGGCGCCTGGCTGGCCTGTCGGCGCCCGAGGACGTGATCGAGGCGGCCACCGCTGCAGGGCGCGCTGCGGCTGCGGAAAACCGCGCCTTGCCCTTTATGCCCCTCGCGCCCCATGGGCTGTCCCGGAGACGGAGTGGAGCCCCCCGGTATCTTCTGCCGCTTTGGCTTTCCGAGATCCGTGATGGGGCTTTGGGCGCTTTGGCCGAACTCGAACAAATTGCACTCTGGCAGCAACGGGCGCTGGCCGGCGTCGCCGATCTCGGCGGCTCAAACCCGCCCGGCTGATCACGGCGCTGGCCGCCCGCCCCTATGCCACCGCCGAAGATCTGGCCCATGCCGCCAGCGTCAGCCGCGACACCGCCGAGCGTCTGCTGCCGAAGCTGCACGCCCGCGGGCTGCTGCGCGAAATCACCGGACGCGGGCGGTACAGGCTCTGGGCGGCGGGGTAAGAGAACTCCGGTGCTGGGCGGCCATTTGCTTGATGGTCAAGCAAAACCGAGCGTCTGGCATCAGATTTGCTTTGGTTCGCCCTATGAACCGCTCCGGGTTTGCCGGCAACTGTATTCAGGTTGCCTGAACTTCCTGGAAGTTGCTGCCGTTCGCGACCATGCTGTTGAGC
>JARWBI010000016.1 GCA_029846755.1 Falsirhodobacter flavus
TGGGGGAAGGGTCACATGGGTCAATTCTCAATGGAAATTATGACCCCAACCGGGTCACGTCTCGGTGGAAATCAACAGCCGAGGACTTACCCATTCTCGGCGCGGATACCGTGAAAGCGGCAGTTATCCCGATCCATCTCTTCTACGTCACCCCTGATCCACTGATCTGAAAGGAGCCCGCAATGGCCCGCCAACAAGGGGCGCAGTCGCAGCTCGCGGTCGCGTTCGAATCCAATTACGGCGTCAGCCCGGCCTCGGGCTTCTCGCGCATGCCGTTTGCCAGCACGACCATCGGTGCCGCCCAGCCACTCTTGGCCAACGAACTGCTGGGCTATGGCCGTGATCCCCTCGCTCCGCAACGCGACGCCATCACCGTCGACGGAGAGATCGTCGTGCCGATCGACGTGAACAGCTTCGGCTTCTGGCTTAAGGGCGCGTTCGGCAATCCGGCATCGTCCGGGACCGGGACCGTCCAGCATGTTTTCACTTCCGGCGCCGAGGTGCTTCCCTCGCTCTCGATCGAAGTTCAGCAGCCGCGGGTGCCGTATTTTGCAATGTCGAAGGGCGCGATGGTGAATATGCTGTCCTGGACGATGCAGCGTTCGGGGCTGCTGACCGCGCGGGTCGGTCTGATCGCCCAGGACGAAATCAGCGGCGAGGCGTCGGCGGCCGGAACGCTCGAAGATATCGAAATCAAGCGCTTCGGGCATTTCAACGGATCGATCCGCCGCAATGGCGCGGTCCTCGGCAACGTCGTTTCGGCGGAAATCACCTATTCGAACAATCTCGACCCGGTCGAAGTGATCCGCGGCGATGGTCTGATTGGCGGGGCCGATCCCTCGATCGCGCAGCTCTCGGGGCGGATCACCGTGCGTTTCGACAACCGGATCCTCATGGATCAGGCAAGGGACGGAGAGCCTTGCGCGTTCGAATTCGGATACGAGCTGACGACGGGCGAGTCCCTGACAGTGTCCGTACCCGCCGCCCATTTGCCACGCGCCAAGGCCCCGGTCGAGGGCCCAGCGGGCGTGCAAGTGAGCTTCGACTGGCAGGCATCGCAGACGCTCGGCGGCGATCCCATGATCCAGGTGCGCCTTGTCAATGAAAGGGTGTCCTACTGATGCTGCGTCTCAACCTTGCGCGGGGACCGTCCTGGCTTGATCTCCGACATGGCGTGAAGGTCGAAGTTCTGCCTCTCAACACCGAAATGCGGATGCGCGCCTCGAAAGCGATCACCGGTGCAGACGGCACGATGGAACCCGACACCAATCGCGCCATCAACGCGACGACGGGTGCGCTGTCCACTGACGGGGCGTTCTGGGCGACAGACTTCATCCCCGTGAAAGCGAATGTCGGATATTCGTTCACCGCCCCGGCCACACAAAAGAACTGGGCCTTCTATAACGCCGCGCAAGAGTTCATCTCGGCGCAATCCTTCACAGGGTATCTTGTGCCCCCTGCTGGCGCGGCATTCGTGCGCGGGTGCAACCGCTACCTCGACGTGCCGCCGGAAGCCTTTGTTCTGGTCGAGGGCACGGCATTGCCTGCCGTGGTGACGCCATACGTCGGGGAACTCGCCGAAGCGCAGATCAACAAGGGCCGTCCGAATGGCTATGCCGGGTTGAACGCGGCGGGAAAGCTCGACACGTCAGTGATGCCTGATACGGCGGGATCGCCGCTGGCTGGCAAGGTTCTGGCAGGGCTGGGCGACAGCATCACCTATGGCTTCATCCCGCGTAACTATCCCGGCTATCCGGGGCGTTTGTCGTCCTATCTTCAACGAATGGGCGAAAAGCTTGGGGCGGCGCAAATCCTGAACCACGGGATCAGTGGCTCGACGCTGGCCTATGATGCCGCTCGCAACCCCATGTGCCGCCGCCTTGCGGATCTGGACAACACGGCAGACCTGATCATCGTCATGGGCGGCACGAACGATGTGCGCAACGGGATCGCGCTGGGCCAGATGGGCGACAGCACTGATGCAACCTATTACGGGGCGCTGGACGTCATCGCACGGGGGCTGCTGGAGAAATACCGCTACGGGCAGGGAACGGCGGTTGGCGCGGGCAAGAAGATCGTATTCGCCACGCCGATCCGGTTGATCGAGCAGGGCAGCGGCCAGCTAAATGCGCAGCTTCCAGCGTTCCAAGAGGCCGTGCTGCGTGTGGGCGAGAAATACGCGATCCCGGTCTTCGACAGCTACAACGACTCGGGCCTGACTCCGGAACTGTTCCAGACCCTGCAAGGGGCGGAAGAGGGCTACACTGGGATGTATAACCCGTTCGTTACGGACGGCACCCATCCGACAGCGGAAGGGCACCAGATCTTCGCGGATGCGTTTAGCGGGTTCGTGCGCGGGCTGTATTGAAGGGAAATAAAGCCCTTCATCGTTTTTGCCCTGGCTATTCGGCCTTCGCATCCGCGCAGGCTGAGCCGAACGGGGTGTCGTCTTGGCGCCCAAATATCAGGGCGAAGGCATCCACGCGACCTGCGGTTGCGCATAGGGTCAAGAGTTCGATGTCTTTTTGCTCGGCGGCCGATCCTACCTGTTCTGCGACGGTAGGAGCTTTTTGAGCGGTGCTCGCGAGATACGGGCCGGTGCCCGTTCCGACAAGTGCTGCGATGATTTGAGAGATGGCTGTGAACATTCGTAGCCCCCTCCTTCGGGGCTTGCCCCCATTCTACGCGCGCGGGCGAAAACTCGCTCTGCTGTGATCTGGGTTTTCCCCAACAATCGTTCTCGGTACCGCCCGTTGGCCCCATCGCGCAGGGAGGCGCGGATCATCATGCATTTCATTCTCGGATTACCTATGCCCAACGGACCCTCGCGCGCGTCATGGGGCGCGTTCTTTCGCAATTTCGTCGCCACACTGGTCGCGGCCGGCACGCTGTGCGTCATCATATGGACGTGGGTCGGCCCATCAGTCACAGCTTGGGCGCAACGCGAACTAGGCACCGCCTATATGGCCGAGGCGCTAGGCAAGATCGAGGCGACGCAGGCCAAGCAGGCGGAGACGCAGCAGCAGCAGGCGGACACCCAAAAGCAGCAACAGCAGACGATTGCGACGATCAGTGACACGCAGAGCCGCACGGCTCAGACGCTGAATGCGGTCGTCGAGCGTATCGCCAGCCTCGAGGAAACCAGCCGCGATAGCCGGATCGCCCCGGTGCGATTCATGGAAGAAGGCAATTCGATCAGCAATGGCGCGATTGGGGGGTTCGTCCAGTTCCACTTTCGCTATGTGAAGTCGCGGGACTGTGGGCGTCCGATTTCAGTTGCCTATTTCCGCAATGGCGGTGGGATCGTCCATGCCTTTGAGGCCTCGTCCACCACGGCGGAGGATGGGCGAGGATCGTCGGGACCGGTCAGTAGCGAAGTTCAGAGCGCTCGTTTCATTGCTCGCATACCTTCGGAAGAGGGGGTGCAGCCCACGCCCGAAGGTTACGCGATGGGGTGGGTTCTCCTGTCCTGGCCCAATTGTCCGAACGTGCCGGAGGTCCGCAGCCCTCAGGTCCCGTTCCAGATATTCGCACCGACGTAGCCTTATTTCCCTTTTGGCGGCGTGGGTGGGCGTGGCGGTGGAGGCGGAGGCGGCGGAGGCCGCCGGATCGAACCGTCGTTTATGCCTTTGGTGACGTCAGGCGGAGGTTTTGCCATTGTGTTCCAGAAGATAGGATTCGCTATGGAAAGTAATGCAGCACAACTCGTGCGAGAAATGCAACGGCGGGCTGAGCAGAGGCTTCAGGCGCAGCAGGACATAGCTTTGGCTGCTGATGCCCGTGCCCTTACTTTTTGCGGCCTTTGCCTCACAGCTGCTTCACTTTTGATCGGCTTGGCTGATGGTGAAATGCGCATCCCGATGTATGCCGCAGGTGGGTACATCTACGTGGGCGCTGCGCTTGCCGCATATGCGGCGCGTCCCACAAGTTGGGCGGCGCCTGGTCAGCCGAGCGACGGCTACGCTGAGGATTTGCGAGACGATCGGCCGATCATCGAGGTGATCAGTGAGGTTAACGCTCACATTGATGATCAAATCCTCCGCAATGAGAAGAAACTGTCCGAAAACGCGCTAATCATGAGGATAGCTGCTGCAACATCAGTGCTATCTCCTCTTGTCGGCCTAGCCGCATACTTGATGGGCTGACCGGGGCTGGCCTGCCGCGGTCCCCACACCGAGGCCCACCTCCCACCACTAGCCGCCAGCCCCGCCCGGAACCCTCCGGACACCCACGCTGCGCCTCCACCGCGAGTCGCGCAATACATCTCCACATTCTGAGGAGCCGTCTATGGCAACCTACTTCTCCTCGGCGTTCTTGAACGCTGCGCTTGCTGCTGCAATCTCACGCCTGAACGGCGGAAAGCTCCGCGTGCTTACGGCGGCAAATGCCCCGATCGGGGAAATGGTCTTCGGCACACCTGCTTTCGCCGCACCCGTCGAAGGCGTCGCTATGGCCAATGCCATGACCTCGGGGACGGCCGCCGCGGGCAATGCCGCAAAGTATCAGGCGATCAGTTCTGCCGGCACGGTCGAGTTCGAAGGGGATGTTATTGCCGGGGATGAGGTGCCGGAGAACGCGCTCGCGTTACTTCGTCTTGACTTCGTTGGCGGCGAGGAACTAAAGCCCATCTCCTTCGAAATCTCGGTCGGCTGACATGGCATCTCGGCCATGGACCCTTGCGGATATCCCGGATGAAGTCCGAGCGGGGGGATCGCTCTTTGAGCCGGAGAACGCCGTCGTCGGCGGAAATAACCAGATATCCTCCTGCCCGGATAGCTTCGGCACTGCCCCACTGACGCAGGCTAACTCCGGCAACCAGATCTACCGCGGCGATCGCCTGGGCTATCCTTCGTTCGTCTGGCCAGACACGATCTCCAACCGCTTCATGACGGCATCCGTCGGTCCGCTGGTTTGGATGATGTTTGTGGCGCAATGGAAGACAGGCACGGAAGCCGTCTTCTCGAACAACAGCGGCCTTGCGGTAGGCTCGACAGGAAACCCAAGCCGGGTATTCGGCTCGTCCGGGACGCCGAACCTTTGGGGCAACGTGGCCTCCAGCTGGGCGCAACAGGCCAGTATCAACGCGCGCCCTTATACCGCGAAGGTCTTGCCTTTGCCAATGTCGATGGTCGAGGTTCGGAATGCATCGCCGTTCCCCAGCCCAATGAGGCTCGGTTACGCGGGATCATCTGCGACGGCTTGGAACGGACCAATGTGGCTGGTGCTCGGCCTTTGTATCGAACCGACTGAGGATCTGCTGGCGCGGATACAGGGCTATGTCGCGTGGCAATTCGGTTTGCAGGCAGATTTGCCGCCCGATCACGCCTATCGCGATGCGCCGCCGATGGTGGTCGATGCGCTGCCGATCGATGCAATCGGCAGCGCGGTTTTGTCAGCGCAGGCTGGCGGCCGTGCCGCCGTCTCACTGGGGGCGCGCGGCGGATCGCGGCTTCGGTTCGGCGCGGGCGGCCGCTCGAAGACAGGCATCGGGGCGCGTGCAGCGTTATCGGTGGGCATCAAGCCCGTAGGCAATGCAGGGGTGTCTCTGGTCGCTGGCGGTGGGGCTAAGGCCCGATCGCTAGCAGGGGGCATGGCTGGGATGGGGATCGCAGCGCGGGCGCGCGCGATGGCGCAGCTGCTGTCCTCGGGGTTCGCGCTCGTCACCGGCGCGCCACAGCCGCCGCGCCGGGGCGCGACGACGGTTCAAAGCAAAACCCGAACGCGAGGCCCTGACGGCATCCTGCGGACGCGCGGTCCGAACGGGCGAACCTTCACGAGGAAAACATGAGCGACAAGGACTTTTTCGAGATCAAGCGCGACAGCACCAGCCCGTCGCTCGTGCGTGAGCTGCTGGACGGGGAGGGCAACCCCCTCCCCATGTCCGAAGCTGCCAACGTCTATTTCTCAATGGGCACGCCGGAAGGCCTAACGCAGATCTATCGTGGCGCATGTGAGATCCTGCCGGATGGCCGTGTAAAGTATGACTGGCAGCCCGGGGATACCTCGATCACCGCGAGGTTCGAGGGGGAATTCATCGTCGAATGGTCCCGGGGGGAAGAGCAATACGTCCCCTCCAACGGATTCGTCGTAATCCAGATAGGCCGAAACATCCGGCCTAGAGCCGTGACTGTCGCCTGAAATGGCCGCACCAATCCACAACGGAGATAGTGATGAACGATATTGGAAAGCAGCGCTGGCTGGCGCTGGGCGAAGCTATGGGCTGGGTTCAGGGGGATGCAGCGGCGGTGCCTCTGCCGGGGATCGCCATTTCGGGCCGCGCAGCGCTGGACGCTGCACTGGCCAAGGCGCAGGGTGGCGAAGTCTTCCGACTAGACGATGCCGATTTCGGCGCGCTGGAGATCAAGCGGCAATGGACTGATCCCATCACCATCATCGGCGGCAGCTTCGGTAGCGTCAAACTCGGCACGCCGCACTGGCAGTCGCGTGGCAAGGGCGTCATCCTAGACGGCGTCAAGGCGACGTATCTGGAAGCCAAGGGCTTTGACGGCGCGGTTTTCCGGCGCTGCGAGGCGGAGCAGCTGTCGATCGAGAGCTCTGATGGGTCCCGCGTCGAGCGGTGCTGGCTGCATGACGGACATTTCCCGCTGCGGATGTTGCGCGCCACGAACTTCAAGGTGCTCGGCAATGTCATGGAGGGCGCACGCGAAGACACGATGCGGATCGCGGGCGACAGCCATGATGGGGAAGTTCGCGGCAACGTCTTCCTGGACAATCGCGCGGCCAAGCCGATGCACGGCGATCACCTCCAGATTTTCGGTCTGCCGAAAGAGGCGACGGGGCCGAAGCGCATCGTCATTGAGCAGAACCTGATGCATGACGACGCCACCGACAAGGAGGTCTACATCCTGGCGACGGGGAAGCGTGGGGTGGCCGCGCCGGCGCAGGGCGTCTTCATCGGGGACGGGGCGGGGGACTTCAATGATTTCACCATCCGCCACAACCTGATCCGGCTGTCGATGGTGAACGCTATCGCATCGAAGTCGGCGCCAGAGAACTTCCTCGTCGCCGAACATCGTGCTGCCGGTGAAAGGATTCCACGTCGCGCGGATCTGGTTCGGAAAGCATGAGACCCAGCCGAACTGGACGCCGAAGGGGGCGACGATCACTCGCAACATCACGACGATGATCAGCGACGACACCGGCGAGGCAACTATCGCCGACGATAACTTCACCTTTGGCACGAGCATGAAGGGTCTGTTTAGCGGGATCACCGACGATGACGGCACCGGCGGTGATGAGCCAGAGGATTACCGCCTCGCGCCGGGATCGCCGATCCCCGTTGCGATGGTGGATTCGTGGCTGGAAGATGCTATCGCGGTTATTCGCAAGACTCTGAACGAGGTGACGCGCTGATCGCCGGTCCGGATTGCACAAGCGGCGGCAGGTTGGCCCGCCGCCGCTCGTATTACTAGACAGAGCAATACTCGAACGTCACTGACTGGTATTCGTGGAACTCGCACGGAACTCAACGGGCAAACAAGCTACTCGGAAATCTTGGCGGTGACATACGCCCCATTCTCGCTGAGGGACGGGCAGGCAAGGCGCGTTTTGCGCGAACATATGTCGGTCCGCTCGCCTGATATCGCAGGGATTCGAACGCGCGAGAAGATGGATATCTAGCCATGTCTTTTTAGATAGTTCGTGGCGGAGTCGACCGGGGAGGCCCTCCGCCACGCTCGCCACCGACATGGGGTCATTCGGCACGCGAGGTCTAATAAACCACCTCGTCTGCGTTCCGTTCCGACATCCCTGCGGGATGTCCAGATCGGGGTGCACCCGGTAATCGCTTCGCGGTTGGGACGACCTAGGACGAAGCTGCACTCATACGGCAACTACCCCGAGCGCATGGGAGAACGACGTTCTCCGGCATTTGTCCCAAGCCCGTTTGCCGCATCAGCGACCGCCCGCCGATGGCGGGCTTTTTCATGAGGAAAACATGAGCATCAACCTCACGCTGGGGCACACCCAGCTGATCCGAAACGAATGCGCGCTGCGCGGGCTGACCCGGCAGCAGACGGCTTATGTGCTGGCGACCGCGCTGTGGGAAACCAACCGGACCATGCTACCAGTTGAGGAAGCCTATTACCTCGGCGCAAAGGCTGAAGCCTATCGCCGCAAGCTGAAATACTGGCCTTGGCACGGGCGTGGTTTCGTGCAGTTGACGTGGCTCGATAACTATCTCCGAGCCGGGAAAGAGTTGGACGTTGACCTGACAACCGACCCGGCGGCGGCCATGAAGCCGGACGTCGCCGCCCGGATCCTCGTGCTCGGAATGGAGCGGGGCTGGTTCACCGGAAAGAAGCTGGCCGACTTCATCGGGACCACCGTCGATTACCGCGGGGCGCGGCGGATCGTGAACGGCACCGACAGGGCAGACGAAATCGCCTCTCTGGCCCGCCAGTATGAGACGGCGCTGGCCGTCCAGCCGGATCCTGTCCGACCGCCAAGGCCCGCCCCTGCGCAAAGCATCTGGATCACCCTTGGGCAGCTGTTCGCCCGTATCTTCACGAAAGGAGCCTAACATGGCACTCGCAAAGCAGAAGTCGGCTGCACCGACGAACAAGCTGGCCGTCGGCACGATCAGCGCCGCCGTCATCACGCAGGCATGGGCGGAGGTCTTCGCCGACATCGCGCCGCAGATTGCGGGGCCGGGCGTCTCCACGCTGGCTGGCATCCTGATCGCCATGGCTATCGGTTACTTCGTGCCAGATCGGCCCAACTCGCAGGTGTCGTGATGCTGGGCGGGCTGGAGACGCTGCTGGGCGGCGCGGCGCTGGCACTGGTCGGCGTCTTGGTGGGCTACCTGCGGGGCAGGTCGGCGGGCCAAAAGCAAGAACAGGGCAAGGCCGCCCAGGGCTATGCCGAAACAAGGAGGAAGGCCGATGAGGCGAATATTGTTGGCGATGATCCCGCTGTCGCTCGTGATTTCTTGCGCACCCGCGATACGAACGTCCGGTGACGCGATCTGCGATGCGACCCGCGCGGACCGGGCGGCACATGCAGCGGCGCTGGCAGATGAGGGCAGCGATCGCGTGGTTCTCACGGGTCAGGCGCTGATCGCTAGGATCGACGCGGGGTGCGACAAAGACCGGCGACAAGCAGACCCAATAATCAAGTACCTTCACTCTTGATCCAGCTTGGCTTGAATTCCCGCTAAGCCGGCGAACTTGTGCCACCGTCGATCATCTCATAGATGTCTTCGTGGACTTCAAGATAATCCACAGCTTGTGCGGGGATAGGAATTTGACCGTAGACTACCTTTTCGTCGGCTTCAGTGTAACTGAGCAAGGTGAGGGCTACTTCCCCGCAGCGAGAAAGCGACTGGAAGAGCGGGGTGACAGCTGCGATGTCGTGTCGATTGGCGGCGCAACATTCCAAGAGCTAGCCCATCTGTCAGAGCTTATCAATTTCGACGCAAAGTATGTTATTTTTGAAGTATCGACTTGTCGAAGGCTGAATAAAGAGCGAAGCGTCGAAGATTATTTGAGTTTCTTGTGTCACAGGGCGGCTCGAGCAGGTGCAATCCCTTGTTTCTTTAATATACCAAGGTCTGGATATATTAAGCCAGACGATGATCTGGACTATAAATTCTGGAATTTTGCGAGAAAGCATGGGTTTCCATACTATTCTATGTATCAGGAGATGAGCCGAATAGATCGATTGGGAGTTCTGTCAACGTACCTTCGGGACGGGACCCATACGACCGCAACTGGTTCGGAATTATATGCTGATCATGCGGTTAAATTCATAGACGGGCTTCGTAACACTTATGGCTGTTCCGGTTTCGAGTTCCATCCTGTCGATGGAAAATGGCCTGTGATCATCGAAGTTAATGACATTCTTCTGGATGTTGAAGTGGAATCCTTTTCGAGAAAAGGTCTGAGCTTGCCAGTGATAAGCATTCCGGAAGGAAATGCCGTGGATTTTAGGATTCCGCGCGACTGCGCTATAGAATCTATTGCTGTTATTCTAGGGCCAAAGACGGGGGATTTCGAAATCCGTGGGCATTCCGAACCGGAGGTAATACGCGCTTATGACAAAGACTGCCACTATAGACGTATAGCATTTATACGCTGCCCGCCTAATGATGGGTTAATATCTATAAGGCAGTTGCAGGGCAGGCCGGACATTGAGTTGACAAAGCAGAACCCCGACCACGGCCCTCGGTTGGGACAAGTGGCTGGGTTTTTGACTTTTCAATAAGGAATGCGCAGGAAAAAAGGGCCAGTTGTCTACTGGCCCTAATCGTATTACATCATCACGAGAATTTCTCAGCCTGCCCGAGTAGCATAAACTCTGCCCTCGTTGATCCGGCTTTGCACGTTTGCATCACTCGTGTCGTTATTCCATGTAGATGAATGGGCGTCGTTAGCGATGTGAGTGGTTAGATCGGGGAGAATTATATTGATTCTCTTCTGCACGCTGAGCGAATTCGGAGATTCTTTCCATAGCCAAAGATCGAAATGGCTTCCTCTAACCGGACCCGGGTTCCCGCGCCGCATTCCGTCCGAGAACCACCAAGTCAACGGGGTTATGCTTTTAAATGTTCGAGGGCGGCCCATGAAGTTCTTACCGTCTATTGAGTCGCTGTATATAATCGTCCTGTCATCAAGTGTGCCGACCGCAAACCCGGGGTGAACTTCTGTATGGAAGCCGCTGACCAGCCCGAGAATACTCGGTGACGCTCGCTCTGCTGTGTCCACCATCGTGCTGAAATAACGATCAGGCTCGAGAATTAGGCAGTCGTCCTGGATATAGCACAGATAGTCCGCCGGGCTTTCGTGGCGGGACACGTAGTTATCATGTAAGTCTCGAATGCTATTCCACGTGAACGGCAAACCGGATCGATCTTTGGTAAACAGGACCACGTCCAAAGCGTCTTTATACTCACGCATTATTGTGGCTGTATCTTCGTCCAGTCCGTCGACGGCGAGGAATAACCGGTGTTTATAAGGGGACCTTTCAATGGCTTGGACGAGGGCGGGGAGGCTCCTTGCAAGGTGGTCCGGTCGCCTAGAGGTAGTCATAATTACATCGACGGACTTCGCTTGAGGCAATAGATCCCGGTGCTGCTGGCTGCCGAACATCAATTGGTAGGCCCCCGCGCTTCCGCTCTTCTGGTCCACCTCGTGGGCAGCTTCGATCCGAAGGCGCTGTGATTTGTTACGGATGCCGCTGGCGTGTACCAACCCGCGCAGAACATTCCTCATAACAATCTTGCGCGCCTTCAGTTCGTTCTTCCTGGCGATCAACCCCGGCCGCATCTCGGAAAGTGTTTTATGATCGAGCCTTTCAAAGAGGGCGAGTATGTCTGCCGACGAAGTTCGATATACGGGTGTTTTCTCTTTCCACCCGTATTGCTCACAACCGATGAAGAGCGCCGACATCTCATCGGCGACATCTCGCATGGGATGACCATCAAGTACCGCAGGCAAGACCTCAAATGCCCAAGCTTCCAGAATGGATAGACCGTTGCCTTCGCATTCATTTGGAATGATGCTAACATCTGCCAAACTGTGTAATTCAGCTATGACTTCGCTTTCGACCGGGTAATCGATTATCGTTCGAACTGACTTGCACGAAACCAGTTTGTCCTTGACCTCTGGCGGCAGAGTCGAACGAAACTTGAGATCAAAGATCAGATTGTCGCCAGCGTAAGATGTTATAGCCTCAACAACCGCCTCCGGGCTCTTTCGTGAATTCAGGCTGTAGTCATTTCCGATATATAGAACATTTATCTTGCCCGCATGATGGTCGACAGATGTCGATTTAATCCCTTCTACTTGAGGTTCAATTGCAGACGGCCAAGGTAGATAGATTACTTTCTGTGATGGAAAAGTTTCTTCTAATAATTCCTTTCTGTAACTGACCGGAGCCAGGATCACATCCGCATTCGTTCTAGCCAATCCCAAGAAGGTGTCACTGAGCCAGTCCAAATTGACGTAGAAAACTTTGAATGAGCCTTCGAATCCCCTGTCAAATGCAACAAAGCGCTCGAAATACAGGACCATCTTTGGCGAATCAATATCTCGAGGCTCGATCCAGTGCTCTAGTTCTGGGTGCTCGATCTTCGGGGCGACGTGGTAGGAGATATGGTATTTAACCTTTTCTGCTTTGAGAATTGCCGTTACCTGTTCGAGCTGCGTTGTGAGGCCGCAAACCGCGATAGGGCACCACAATAGAACCGAATCCTCCTGCTTGCGGCGCGGAAATTTAGAACTCGTGGATCGCGATATTTTCATGTCGACGAATTTATCGTAACCGCTCTCGATGAGAGCGGATACACCTGTCGATGTCCCGATCTCAGTAAGTACGCGTACACCTTCGCCTCGAGCCACATTGACGTGCTCGGGGATTACATAAGTAAATCCGAGATTGGTGCTTCCAAAGTCCCTCTCGGTGAGATGATCGCGATGCTCTGAAGCGAGGATTGGTGGGGATCTGTGATCTCCAACTTCGACAATGACGGTCTGCGATTTTTGCGTGTCACCGTTGTCGGAAAGCCAACCACTAATGCGGCGGGAAGCGAAAGCGCCGACCCAACCGGTAAATGTCCTATCCTCCGCGACGATTTCTGCTGCTGGAATGTAAGATCCATTCGCCGCCTGACTCGGAGCTGGCCCTTCGTATCCGACAAGTTCATAAAGCGTCTTGCGTGCCAATACTTCACCACTTGGAATGGCGGTAATCGTCACTGGCGTCTCTGAAGAGAGAATCTTCGATGATGCCGGAAGTGTGAATGAGAAGCCATACTTTCCATCCCCGAGGCCCTTTTGCTCGAGATGCTCGCGATATTCGTTAGCAGCAATGATCGTACTCTTCACGTCGCCCACGGATACCTGAATATCATATCGCTGCTCCGTTGCAGCCGAGTTCATCACCCAGCCCCGGATGTTCTTGTTCGAGTAAAAGCCGATCCAGCCTTTGATTTTTCCGCTGCTAAATTTGCTGTTCTTCATATGAAACGTCCGTGGGTTGTAAGATGGCTTGTGCGTCCACCGCGCGGTTCTCGATTGGCTCTCGCCTCGTGCTTTCCACGACCTTGACCATACGCGCCTTGCGTGTGCTCAAGGGGCGAGGAACTTTCGCCCATCGGCCAGCGTAAGAGCCGGAATTCAGGGTGTTAAGCCGAAGAGGTCGAAGTAGCTTTATCCGCATTGCCTGTTAACAGCCGTCATCGCAAGCAATTTTCTGCAACTGCAAGGAGCTATTCTGCGATGCTGTTCTTCAAGCGCCACTGGGACATAGATTGACTTGCATTATGCAAAAATTTCGCGCGAAAACTTGCATCTTGGGAGATCCCAAGCCTTCCCATCAGCTGAACCGATTAGTCGGCATTTATAGTTAGTGCCTGAACCCCCCGTTGCCGGGGCGTCGGTTCTCCTCCGAGACTGCCGTCTTCAAGAATGATCTGAACGGGGTAGGATGGTTCTACGTGGAGACAGTTGACCGCCGTCGTCAGCGCCCAGACGGGTCCTCGACGCGCTTGGCTTGCTCGCTAAACGACAACGAAGCGTTCCCCGGTTCACCGAACCCATATGAACCGGAACAGCATTCGAACATGGCGGAAATCGCCAAATAAAAAGCGTTCGTTGCAACAGGATTCAATAGGTTGCGTCAGGCTGGCTTCGTTCACATCGAAGATGTCGGGGGTTCAAATCCCTCATCGCCCACCATCCCGACCACATTTCAGCCCCGCAAGGGTGGCCCGGACGGTTTCCAACTGAGGGGCGAAAAAGCTGAAAACAATACACATGCGAACCAATCCGGGCCGTCCGCGTTGGCATTATTGGCGCGGGAAAACTGCCGCGCCAAGTTGCTTGTTCAGACATGGCTAATGGGACAGGTCCGCCCGAAGGCGGACCTAGGAATTCAATGTTTCCTGCGACGGGCCACGCCGCCAAGGACCACCAGACCGCCCAGAAGCAGCGGCAGCGCAGCCGGAACCGGGACCGGGGCCGGGACCTGCGAATCGACCACTGCACGGGCATAGTCGGGATTGTCCGTAATGATCCCGTCCACGCCGATGTCGATCAGCGGCTGGATCTGCGCAAAGGCTTCCTCTTGGCTGGTCGGGCGCAGCGTCCAGACGTTGACGCCCAGACCCAACTCATGCGCCGCTGAAACGAAATCGGCGCCCAAGAGGTCGTTGATATGCACGGCGACGCTGTCGACATAGGCGGACAGGTCCAGCAAGCTCAGGAAAGTCCCCGCCCAGTCCACGCCATATTCGCCATCGACGAAACCGGGCGAGCCCAGTTGCGAGACGCCCGCGTCGATGCTGAACTCATCCGCCAGCGCCGCAAGTTCGGCGGTGTTCTGGAACGAGAAAGCCTGAAGGATCACGTTGTCCTCGGCATCGGTGAAGCCCTTGGCCACCAGCGTTTCGGCGATATGGCGGTTCATGTCGGGGCGATACTGCGCTTCCTTCGCCTCGACCACGATGCCGACATCCGTGCCGTTGGCGTCGTTATAGGCGGTCACGTTGTCAAGGAACTCGGCAAAGGTCGTGATGCGGTAGGGGTCCGGGTGCGCGGGCGTGAAGCCTGGATAGGTCCAATCCGCCGGGCCCGTGGGCTGGGCGGTCAGGGTCTGGATCTCGGCCGCGGTGAAGTCGGCGACGGCATAGCCACCGTTGCGGGGGGCGAACAGCTCTGCCACATTGGTGGTCCGATCCAGGGTCGCGTCATGCATGATGATCCCGACGCCATCGGCGGTCATCATCACATCCGTCTCGATATATTCCGAGCCTTGGGCCGCACCCAGCTCGTAGGCGCCAGTGGAATTTTCGGGCAGGTAGGCGGCAGCTCCGCGATGCGCGATCACGACCGGGGCTTCGCCCGACAGGGTGTTCACGGTGGCTGACTGGGCGAAAGGGGCCGAAAGCGCAAGCGCCATCAACGCTCCGCCCGCGACATGCGGCAGGTGCTTCATGGTGAAATCCTTCGATATCCGTCAGTTGTGGAGCTTTGCTCCCGTAACGGGCCTAAGTCGCCCGTATGACGGTCGGATGACGCACATGTTAAGAATTGATTAACCTTGCCCCGCGAAAGAAAAAGCCCGCCTTTCGGCGGGCTTCAATATCAGCGTTTGGCCAGATCGACGTAGTCGCGCTTGGCCGGGCCGGTATAAAGCTGGCGCGGGCGGCCGATCTTCAGCGCCGGGTCCGAGATCATCTCTTTCCACTGGCTGATCCAGCCGACGGTGCGCGACAGCGCGAAGATCGGCGTGAACATCGAGGTCGGGAAGCCCATCGCATCGAGAATGATGCCCGAATAGAAATCGACGTTCGGATAGAGCTTCTTGGAGATGAAGTAGTCATCTTCCAACGCGATCCGCTCCAGTTCCTTCGCGACTTGCAGCGTCGGGTTGTTGTGGATGCCCATGAGTTCCAGCACCTCGTCGGCCGATTCCTTCATGACCTTGGCACGCGGGTCGAAGTTCTTGTAAACGCGGTGCCCGAAGCCCATCAGGCGGAAGGGATCGTCCTTGTTCTTCGCCTTTTCGATATACTCCGGGATGCGGTCGACGGTCCCGATCTCGCGCAGCATCTCGAGGCATGCCTGGTTTGCACCGCCATGCGCCGGACCCCAGAGACAGGCGATCCCTGCGGCGATGCAGGCGAAGGGGTTGGCCCCCGACGATCCCGCCAGACGCACGGTCGAAGTCGATGCGTTCTGTTCGTGATCGGCATGCAGCATCATGATCCGGTCCATGGCCTTGGACAGGATCGGGTTCACCTCGTAGGTTTCCGCCGGGACCGAGAAGCACATGTGCAGGAAGTTCGACGCGTAGTCGAGATCGTTGCGCGGGTAGACGAAGGGCTGGCCGATCGAATATTTGTAGGCCATCGCGGCGATCGTCGGCAGTTTCGCGATCAAGCGGAAGGCCGCCACTTCGCGCTGCCACGGGTCCGAGATATCGGTCGAGTCGTGATAGAAGGCCGACATCGCACCCACGACGCCGACCATGGTTGCCATGGGGTGCGCGTCGCGGCGGAAGCCGCGGAAGAAGTTGTGCATCTGTTCGTGCACCATCGTGTGACGGGTCACGGTCGTGCGGAACTTGTCCATTTCCTCGGGCGAGGGCAGCTCTCCGTAAAGCAGCAGGTAGCACAGTTCGAGGAAGCAGGATTGTTCTGCCAGCTGCTCGATCGGATAGCCGCGGTGCAGAAGCTCGCCCACGTCGCCGTCGATATAGGTGATCGAGCTGTCGCAAGAGGCGGTCGAGGTGAAGCCCGGATCGTAGGTGAAGACGTCCAGCTCGCCATACAGCTTGCGGATGTCGAGCACGTCCGGTCCCGCCGTGGGGCTGCGGACCGGAAGCTCCACGGTCTTGTCACCGAAGGTCAGTGAGGCGCTTTTCGTCATAGGGTCGTCCCTCTCCACTTCAGGGGACGCAAACGGCCCCCGCAAACCCGAGACCGAAGGCGGGCGGTCAGGCCGCCGCATCCTCCAGCCGCGCAATCGTTTCATCCCGACCGATGACAAGCATCATGTCATAGACACTGGGCGTCGCGCTGCG
The DNA here is from genome assembly GCA_029846755.1 of Falsirhodobacter flavus. GTDB lineage: Bacteria > Pseudomonadota > Alphaproteobacteria > Rhodobacterales > Rhodobacteraceae > Falsirhodobacter > Falsirhodobacter flavus. The sequence continues at coordinate 16,546 of JARWBI010000016.1, forward strand.
CCCTGCAAGCGCCGCCCTGATCGGACCGGCTAGCTTGCCAAAACCAATCCCGTGATCGGATGCCAGACCTGTCAGAACCGGCTCCAGACCTTCCTTGTTCCAGCTAGCATCTCGCAGGCGCGGCGTCAAATCTGACAGTATACCGCGGGATGCCGTGTCTAGCGATTTTGCCGATGCCGCGTCCGGAACGATCGGGCGTTCTGCCAGAATGAAATGTGCCTTATCAACGAGTTCAGGGAATGTCTTCGCACGTTCCTTGAGGCAATACATTCCGCGCAGGAACAGATCGCGCTGCTTTTGCGTCAATTCGGGCGCACCCGTCCGCGTCAGGAATGCCTCCAATTCCTGCAACAGTGCAGCATCGTCGCTCATCGCGATATGATGGCCGCAGACATTCTCCAGCTTCTTGAAATCGAGTCGCGCCGGGGCTTTGCCAATCCCGCCGAAATCGAACCATTCCTTGGCCTGGTCCGAAGTGAAAATCTCGTCATCGCCATGGCTCCAGCCCAGACGTGCAAGGTAGTTGCGCATCCCGGACGCCGGATAGCCCATCGCCTGATATTCCTCGACGCCGAGCGCGCCGTGGCGTTTCGACAGCTTGGCCCCGTCCGGCCCATGGATCAGCGGGATATGCGCCCAGACCGGCACCGCCCACTCCATCGCGTCATAGACCATCTGCTGGCGTGCCGCGTTGTTCAGGTGGTCGTCCCCCCGGATCACATGCGTCACACCCATATCGTAATCGTCCACCACCACGGCCAGCATATAGGTCGGTGTGCCGTCCGAACGTAACACCACCATGTCGTCCAACTGGTCGTTCCGGAATCGCACCGTGCCCTGCACCTCGTCCTGCACCACCGTCTCGCCCTCGCGCGGGGCCTTCATGCGGATGACGAAAGGCGCGTCGGGATGGGTGGATGGATCTGCATCGCGCCAGGGCGAACGGAACAGGGTCGAGGTCCCTGCCTCGCGCGCAGCTTCGCGGAAGGCCTCGATCTCCTCCTGGGTCGAGAAGCATTTGAACGCAGCGCCCTTTGCCAGCATCTGACGCGCAACCTCGGCATGGCGGTCTTTCTGCTCGAACTGGCTGACGACATCGCCATCCCAGTCCAGACCCAGCCACGTCAGCCCGCGCAGGATCGCCGCCGTCGCATCGGGGGTGGACCGTTCGCGGTCCGTATCCTCGATCCGCAGCAGAAACTTGCCGCCGCGACCGCGTGCATACAGCCAGTTGAACAGCGCCGTCCGCCCGCCGCCGATGTGAAGGTAGCCCGTGGGCGAGGGGGCGAAGCGGGTGACGACTTGTTGGGACATCGGGACGTTAACCTTTCGGAAACCATGCTGAGGCTAGGTTCTGCGCGATCTGATTAGGCAATCCGGGGGCGGGAAACAAGGTGTGGGGCCATCCGCTTCTGGCGCTCGAACGCGCGCGGGGTCACCTTTTTCCCTTCGTCCCGGTCCTGATCGCGACGGGAATCGGTCTGTGGTTCCTGCCGGGGTGGGAGCCGGGTCCAAGATGCTATGGCGCGGCGCTGATCCTGATGGGGGCCGGAATCGCGCTTTTCGCGCGTCCGCTGCTGCATCCGGTCGGGGTCGCGATCATCTGTGTGACACTCGGCTTTCTGGCGGCGGGGGCGCGGGCGCATCTGCAGAAAGCCCCGATCCTCGGTTTCCGTTATTACGGCGCGATCGAGGGCCGGGTGGTCGAGATCGACCGTTCGCAATCGGACCGCTTGCGCCTGACCCTGGACCGGGTGGTGCTGGAGCGCACGGCCCCCGAGCGCACACCGGCCAAGATCCGCGTCTCGCTCCATGCCGAGCCGCCGGCGCCGATCCGGCCAGGATCGACTGTGATCCTGACGGGCCATCTGGATGCGCCGATGCCGCCTGCGGAACCGGGGGGCTTCGATTTCCGCCGCATGGCGTTCTTCGACCGGCTGGGCGCCATCGGCTATTCCCGCACCCCCGTTCTGACGCTGGCCGCGCCCGAGCCGGGAACGCAATGGATCAACCGCCTTCGTGCCTATCTGTCGGCGGGGGTGCAGGCGGGGATATCGGGGCAGGCGGGAGCCTTCGCGTCCGGGTCGGTCACGGGCGACCGCTCGGGCATCACGCACGAGACGACGGACGCCCTGCGCGATTCGAACCTGTCGCATCTGCTAGCGATTTCGGGGATGAACCTGGCGTTTCTGGTTGCCTTCACGTTTGGGGTTCTGCGTTACGGCTTTGCGCTGGTGCCGCCGCTGGCACTGCGGCTCGACGCAAAGAAGCTGGCGGCGGCGGCATCGCTGGGGGTGGCGGGTTTCTATCTGGCGCTGTCGGGGGGCAATGTCGCGACCGAGCGGGCGTTCCTGATGTCGGCGGTGATGCTGGGCGCGATCCTGTGCGACCGGCGCGCGCTGTCGATGCGGACGGTGGCGCTGTCGGCGGTGATCCTGCTTCTGTGGCAGCCGGAATCGCTGCTGCATCCGGGGTTCCAGATGTCGATGGCGGCGACCGTGATGCTAGTCTGGGGATTCGGGGTCATCGACCGGCGCACCTTTACCGAACGCGCGCCGCGCTGGCTGCTGCCCGTCTATACCGCCGTGCTGTCATCGGTTCTGGGCGGGCTGGCGACGGGGCCGATCGCGGCGGCGCATTTCAATCGGTTTACCGATTACGGGCTGCTGGCGAACCTTTTGACGGTTCCGGCGATGGGAACGCTCATCATGCCCGGCGCGGTGGTGGCAACGATCCTGTCGCCCTTGGGATTGCCGCAGCCGGGCCTGCTGATGATGGAACTGGGCGCGCGCTGGATCCTTGCGGTCGCGCATCTGATCGCGGGGTGGGAAGGGGCGGTCACGGGGATCAAGTCGCCGGGGCCTTGGGTGCTGCCGCTGGTCGCGGTGGGGGTACTGTGGCTGATGATCTGGCCGGGGCGCGCGCGGTGGGGCGGCATGCTTGCGCTTGTGGCGGCGCTGCTGGCTTGGGGACAGCATCAGCGCCCGCCTGTCCTGATTTCCGGCGATGGTGGGCTGGTCGGCATCATGGGGCCCGAGGGGCGGGCCTTCTCCGCGCCAAAAGGATCGGGTTTTGCGGCGAATGTCTGGCTTGAAGATGACGGCGACCTGGCGAGTCAGGCGGAGGCCGCAGCCCGGCCCGGCTTCGACGGGCCCGAGGGGGCGCGTCGCTTCATCCTTGGTGATCGGCCTGCAATCCATCTGAAGGGTCGCGGCGCCGCGAAGCGTCTTGCCGAAGGCTGTGCCGAGGCGCGGATCGTCATCCTTGCCGCCGAGGCTGAAGTGGTCCCCGAGGGCTGCATCGTCATCGACCGCACCATGCTTGCCGAAACCGGCGCGATTGCCGTCTGGCCGACGGAAAAGGGGCTGCTTTTCCGCAATGCGCTGGACGGCAGCCGCCTCTGGATGCGTCAGTAGCTGCGGATCAGCCCGACGAGCCGCCCCTGCACCTTCACGCGCGACTCGGGCAGGATGCGGGTTTCATAGGCCGCATTCGCCGCTTCGAGCGCGATCATGCCGCCCTTGCGGCGCAGACGTTTCAGCGTGGCCTCGTGGCCATCGACCAGGGCGACGACGATATCGCCGTTATCCGCCGTCGATTGTTCGCGGATCACGACCGTATCGCCATCGTTGATCCCGGCCTCGATCATCGAATCCCCTTCGACGGTCAGCGCATAGTGCTGGCCGCGGCCCGACAGCATCGTGCCGGGAACCGCGATGTGGTGGGTAACCTGCTGGATCGCCTCGATCGGGATGCCGGCGGCGATCTTGCCCATGACGGGCAGTTCCAGCGCGTCGATGGGAGTGACCTGCATCGCCCCGCGCGGCGGGTCCGTCCGGTCGCCCGCAACGACGCGGGGTGCAAATCCGGGCTTCTCCATCGCTTCGGGCAGCTTCACGATCTCGATCGCGCGGGCGCGGTGGGCGAGGCGGCGGATGAAGCCGCGTTCCTCCAGCGCGGTGATGAGCCGGTGGATGCCGGACTTCGAACGCAGGTCCAGCGCCTCCTTCATCTCGTCGAAAGAGGGGGGGACACCGTCGCGATCCATCCGCTGCTTGATGAAATCCAGCAGTTCCATCTGCTTGCGCGTCAGCATCGCATCCTCCGGCGTCATGGGTTCCTTTCCTGTTCTGCCCGTGTTCCCTTTTTGTGTCAAGCGATTGCACGAGTTTGAGGAATTTTCCGGCCGATGCATTTTTCCGGTGAACGGCGCTTGACGGGACCGATGGCTCTGCGTATTACCCCCCAACGTTCGGTGGGACCGGACGGCGAAATGAGCGGTTGTAGCTCAGTTGGTTAGAGTACCGGCCTGTCACGCCGGGGGTCGCGGGTTCGAGCCCCGTCAACCGCGCCATTTTCGCCAAGGGTCCCGTTGAACGCTGTGCGGTTGTAGCTCAGTTGGTTAGAGTACCGGCCTGTCACGCCGGGGGTCGCGGGTTCGAGCCCCGTCAACCGCGCCACTTTCAAAAGCCGCCCTTCGGGGCGGCTTTTTGCGTCATAATATTCCCGACAACACGTTCACCGACAAGGCCAGAACGCCAAGGTTGAAGAAGAACGCGCTGATCCCGTGCAACATCCCGACGCGCCGCAGCCGGGCCGTGGTCATCGTCACGTCGGCGGTCTGGCAGGTCATGCCGATGACGAAGGAAAAGTAGACATAGTCGGAAAAGGTCGGCGGTTCGCCCCCCGGGAATTCGATTCCCGCGCTCATCCGGGAATAGTGGAAGGCAAGGATCAGGTTGGCAAAGATCCATGCCAGAACCAGCGTCGCCGCGACCATCCCGGCATCGGCCGCCGTCAGAGACGCCCGCGTGCCGATCATCAGTCCGACCGCCAGCAGGACGGCCGCCACGGCGACCAATGCGACCAGCGGCAGGAAGAGCCTGCCGCCGTCGTCATCCTCCGCCTGCCGATGCGCGCCATGGTCCAGCCATAGCGGCACCGAGGAGGCGATGAAGATCACGGCGGCGATGTCGAACGCCACCATGAACGCCTCGGCCGGGCGAAAGGCGCCGAGGCATGCGGCAAAGCCGATGGCCAGCGCGACGCAGAAGACGATGAACCGGGTATGGCGCATCGCCATGCCGTCACATCAGCTTGTCCAGCACCCGCGCCCACGACCGGATGCCTTTATGGAAGCTCTCGACATCGTATTTCTCGTTCGGGGAATGGATCTGGTCGTCATCCTTGCCGAAGCCGATCAGCATCGCATCCATCCCCAGATAGGTCTGGAAATATCCCGCAATCGGGATCGAGCCGCCGCAGCCGACATAGGCGGCAGGAATGCCCCATTCCTCGGACAGCGCGATGCGGGCCTTTTCGAATGCCGGGTGGTCGATCTGCATGATCCCGGCGGGCGATCCGGCGACGTCGTGGAATTCGACACTGCAATCGGCGGGCAGCCGGTCGCGGATCCATTGCTCGAACACCGGAAGGATCGCATCGGGATCCTGTTTCGACACCAGCCGGAAGCTGACCTTGGCATGCGCCTCGGACGGCAGCACGGTCTTGAACCCCGCGCCGTTATATCCGCCCCAGAGGCCGTTGACCTCGGCGGTCGGGCGCGACCAGATCATCTCCAGCGGGGTGCGGTCCTGCTCGCCCGCCGGGACGGACAGGCCGACATCGCCAAGGAAGCTGGCGTGATCGAAGGCCAGCGCCTGCCATTGCTGGCGGATCGTGTCGGGCAGTTCCTCGACACCGTCATAGAAACCGGGAAGGGTGACGCGCCCCGTATCGTCGTGCAGTTCTGCAAGGATGCGGGTCATGACGTGCAGGGGGTTCGCCGCGATGCCGCCGAACATTCCCGAATGCAGGTCCTTGTTCGGGCCGCGAATGGTAAACTCGGCCTTGGCCAGCCCGCGCAGCATCGTGACGATTGCGGGGGTCTTCGATTCGAACAGGCCCGTGTCGCAGATCAGCGCGATGTCGGCCTTCAGCTCGGCAGCGTTTTCCTGCATGAACGGTATCAGCGAGGGCGAGCCGGATTCCTCTTCGCCCTCAAGGAAGATCGTGATGCGGCCGGGCAGGGTCCCGTGGACGGATTTCCATGCGCGGCAGGCCTCGATAAAGGTCATCAGCTGGCCCTTGTCGTCCGATGCGCCGCGCCCACGGATCACGCCATCCTCGACCGCCGGATCGAAGGGGTCGCGGTCCCACAGGTTCAGCGGATCGACCGGCTGGACGTCGTAGTGGCCATAGAACAGCACATGCGGCCCGGTGGTCCCGGCATGGGCGACGACCATCGGATGGCCGGGGGTCGGGCGTTTCGCTGCCTCGAATCCCAGCGAGGCTAGCTCTGCCACCAGCCAATCCGCTGCCCGGTCGCAATCGCCCTTGAAGGCCGGATCGGTCGAGATCGACGGGATGCGCAGCAGGTCCAGCAGGCGGTCCGTCGCCTGGGGCAGGGATGTGTCGATCGTGTCCAGCACGGCAGACAGGGACATGGGGGTTCTCCTTCGTTCGCTGGCGCGAAGGGTATCAGCCCCACCGCCCCTGTCCAGACCCGCCCCGATGCGCTATCTGTAGGGCCAAACGGAGGTTTTCGATGCGATATCTTGCAGTATTGGCGATCCTTGCGGCAGGTGCCGCCCATGGTCAGGAGATGAACCGGGGGGCGATCTCGGACATGCTCTATCCCGATGCGAGGACCGAGGTGGAGTTGGCGCAGGACTTCCTGCCTGCCGATCAGGCGGCGCTCTTGAAGACGGTCGGCGTCTCGCAGCCCTATTACGGTGCCATCGCCGTATCGCCGGACGAGGGGATCATGGTCGAGGCGACGGTTGCCGCGGCCAACTACCACACGACCGAGGCGGCGTCGGTGGCGGCGCTTGCGGGCTGCAATGCTGCACGCAAGGGACAGCGCGCTTGCGAAGTCGTCGCGCTGATCCGCCCGCGCGGGTGGCAGCCGCATCCGGTCCAGCTTTCCGCCGCCGCAACCGAGGATTTCGAGGCGAATTACCGTGGGCGCGGTCCGAAGGCATTTGCCATTTCCAAGACCACAGGCGATTGGGCCTTGGCCGAAACGCCCGACGCCGCGCTGGCGGAATGCGGCGCGAACTGCCATGTTCTGATGCAGCAAAGATGAGACTTTTGGCGGACAGGGCAAAATGTCCAGTTCCGTCTGCCGCCATTGCCTAATATGACGGCTGCATGAAAACCCCAGCGAAACCCGGGCATCGGGTGTCAGGGAGACGGAATATGGACTACGATCAGGCACTCGACACCGCGTTGAACCGGCTGCACGAAGAAGGGCGATACCGCACCTTCATCGACATCGAGCGACGCAAGGGTGCCTATCCTCACGCCGTCTGGAAGCGCCCCGACGGGTCCGAGCGGGATATCACCGTCTGGTGCGGCAACGACTATCTGGGCATGGGCCAGCATCCGGTCGTGCTGGCCGCGATGCACGAGGCGCTGGACGCCACGGGCGCCGGGTCGGGTGGCACGCGCAACATCTCTGGGACCACGCTGTATCACAAGCGGCTGGAGGCGGAGATCGCGGATCTGCACGGGAAGGAGGCCGCGCTGGTCTTCACCTCGGCCTATATCGCCAACGATGCGACGCTTTCGACCCTGCCGCAGCTGTTCCACGATCTGGTGATCGTGTCGGACGAGTTGAACCACGCTTCGATGATCCAGGGGATCAAGCGCGGGCGGTGCGAGAAGATCATCTTCCGTCACAACGACACTGCCCATCTGCGCGAAATCCTTGCGGGAATCGAGAAGGGGCGTCCGATCCTCATCGCCTTCGAATCGATCTATTCGATGGATGGCGACTTCGGACCGATCCGGGAGATCTGCGATCTGGCGGATGAATTCGGCGCGCTGACCTATCTTGACGAGGTTCACGCCGTCGGCATGTATGGCCCCCGCGGTGCGGGTGTGGCCGAACGTGACGGGCTGATGGGGCGGATCGACATCATCAACGGCACGCTTGGCAAGGCTTACGGCGTCTTCGGCGGCTATATCGCGGCCAGCGCCAAGATGTGCGATGCGGTGCGCTCCTATGCGCCGGGCTTCATCTTCACGACCTCGATTCCGCCTGCGGTTGCGGCGGGAGCTGCGGCCTCGATCCGGCATCTGAAGACCGATCAGGTGCTGCGCGAGGCGCACCAGACGCAGGCGCGCATCCTGAAGATGCGGCTGAAGGGGCTGGGCCTGCCGATCATCGACCACGGATCGCACATCGTCCCGGTGCATGTCGGCAACCCGATCCACTGCAAGATGCTGTCGGATATGCTTTTGGACCAGTTCGGGATTTACGTCCAGCCGATCAACTTTCCCACCGTGCCGCGCGGGACGGAACGGCTGCGCTTCACCCCCTCGCCGGTGCATGGCCCGAAAGAGGTGGATGCGCTGGTCCGGGCGATGGACAGCCTGTGGGGACATTGCGCGCTGAATCGCGCCGAAATCTCCGCCTGATAGCATCTGCGGATGCATTTGCCCTTGCCCTGTGGTAAGGCTTCGGCGAATAGGCAGCCATGAGTCGTCGTCAGAACGGCTCGGGCATTCTGGGGCAGGAAGACAACACGCATGATCTGGCGGAGGAACGCACCTTCGACGGCCGAAGTCGATAAACCAAAGGGTTTCGACGATTTCGAGTTGCGCCTTGGCGACCTGATGCGCGGCGAACGTGCAACGCTGGGCAAGTCGCTTCTGGACGTCCAACGTGAATTGAAGATCAAGGCGACCTATATCGCCGCGATCGAGAACTGCGACACATCCGCCTTTGAAAGCCAGGGCTTCATCGCGGGCTATATCCGGTCCTATTCCCGCTATTTGGGAATGGACCCGGAATGGGCCTATCAGAAGTTCTGTGCCGAGGCGAACTTCACCCTGCATCACGGCATGTCGGCAGGTGCCTCGCCGCAGCGTCCGGTGCCCAAGCGCGCATCCGAATTCCGCGATCCGCTGGCCGATCCGAACGCCAAGTTCATCCCGCGTGGCAAACGCTTCGGGGCCGAGATCGACCTGCGCGCGGTGGGTTCGGTTCTGGTGCTGGCCGCGCTGATCGGTGGCATCGGCTATGGCGGCTGGTCCGTCCTGCAAGAGGTGCAGCGCGTGCAGCTTGCGCCGGTGGATCAGGCGCCGGATGTCGTAGCGGAAATGGACCCCCTTTCCAGCGTCGAGGCGGGCGGCGGTCTTGCCATCGTGGAGCCGGAGAAGCCGCAGGGCGACCTGATGGGGCGTCTTTATCGCCCGCAGGCGCAGGCGCTGGACGTGCCGGTGCTGATCGCGCGCGACGGGCCGATCGCAGCCATCGATCCGCGCCGTCCGGGATCGGCCCTGCAACGCGCGGGCGATCCCGTCGAGGTGGCGGAGGCCGAGATGTTCGGCCCCCACATGCCCGATGGGATGGAGGCGCCGCAGGTCGTCGCCGCTGCGTCCCCGGCGGTGGAGATTCTGGCCGTCCGCCCGTCCTGGGTGCGGGTGCAATCGGCGGATGGCACGGTGCTGTTCGAAAAGATCCTCGAGGCAGGCGAGCGTTACGAGGTTCCGCAGATGGAAGCCCCGGCGGTCCTGCGCGCGGGCAATTCCGGCTCGGTCTATTTCGCGGTGAACGGCAAGGCTTACGGTCCGGCGGCAAGCGGGGCGCAAGTGGTCAAGAACGTCGCCCTGACGCCGGATGCGCTGACCGGCAAATACGCGGTGGCAGACCTGACGGGCGACGCTGATCTTGCCCGTTATGTGACGGCGGACGCGGGCGAATGATCGGCGCGGCAGGTTGCCCCTGCCGCCCGCTGCGCTTATCTTGGGCGTGACGCAAGCCGGAGCCGTCCCATGTCGCTGAACCACGTCCGCCCCTGGAAGAACATCTATCGCCGCAAGTCGCGCCAGATCATGGTGGGCAATGTGCCGGTAGGGGGCGATGCGCCGATCTCGGTGCAGACGATGACCAACACGATCACCACCGACATCAAGGCGACCATCGCGCAGGTGCAGGCGGCGGCGGCGGCAGGTGCGGATATCGTGCGGATTTCAACCCCGGACGAGGAATCCGCCCGTGCGCTGAAACAGATCACCGCCGAAAGCCCGGTGCCGATCGTGGCCGACATCCACTTCCACTATAAACGCGCGATCGAAGCGGCTGAGTCGGGCGCAGCCTGCCTGCGGATCAACCCGGGCAACATCGGCGACGCCGCGCGGGTGCGCGAGGTCATCAAGGCGGCGAAGGACCACGGCTGTTCCATCCGCATCGGCGTGAACGCAGGATCGCTGGAACGGCACCTGCTGGAGAAATATGGCGAGCCTTGCCCGGATGCGATGGTGGAATCGGGGCTGGACCACATCAAGATCTTGCAGGACAACGACTTTCACGAATTCAAGATCAGCGTGAAGGCGTCGGACGTGTTCCTCTCCGCCGCCGCCTATCAGGCGCTGGCCGAAGTTACGGATGCGCCGATCCACCTTGGCATCACCGAGGCTGGGGGGCTTGTTTCCGGCACGGTGAAATCGGCCATCGGTCTGGGCAACCTTCTGTGGATGGGCATCGGCGACACGATCCGCGTCTCGCTTTCCGCCGACCCGGTGGAAGAGGTGAAGGTCGGGTATGAGATCCTCAAATCGCTGGGTCTGCGTCACCGCGGCGTCACGATCATCTCCTGCCCGTCCTGTGCGCGTCAGGGTTTCGATGTCATCAAGACCGTGCAGACGCTGGAAGATCGCCTGGCCCATGTGACCACCTCGATGAGCCTGTCGATCATCGGCTGCGTCGTGAACGGTCCGGGCGAGGCGTTGATGACCGATATCGGCTTCACCGGCGGCGGGGCGGGCAGCGGCATGGTCTATCAGGCCGGCAAGCAGATCCACAAGCTGGGCAACGACAAGATGATCGACCACATCGTCGAGATGGTCGAGGCAAAAGCCGCCGAGATCGAGGCCGCCGCACAGGCTGCCGAGTGATCTTCATCACGCACCCGGAGGTCGAGGTGGATCCCGACCGCCCGGTGACGCGCTGGCGGCTGTCGGACAAGGGCATCGCCCGGATGCGTGTCTTTGCTGAAACCGCGCCGCCCTTCCGCGCGATATGGGCCAGCCAAGAGACGAAGGCGATCGAGGCGGCGGGAATCCTTGCCGCAGCGCAGGGCTGCGGCATCCGCGTTCATCCGGGACTGGGCGAGAATGACCGCTCCTCCACCGGCTTTTTGCCGCCCGCAGAGTTCGAGCTGGCGGCGGACATGTTCTTTGCCGAACCGGAACTGAGCTTTCGCGGGTGGGAGACGGCGCGCGCGGCGCAGGAGCGCGTTGTGACAGCGTATCGGGAGATTGCCGCAGAAGGTGTCGCCATCGTTGCGCATGGTGCGGTCGGCACGCTTTTGCGCTGTCATCTGGCCGAGCTGCCGATCTCTCGCGATCACGACCAGCCCGGGCAGGGGCATTACTGGCGGCTGACGGATGGCCAGCCGACCGGATGGGTCTCGATCACTTAGCGCGCATTTCGGCCACGATCTGCGCCATCGAATCCTGCGGGACATAGCCCCGCACCATCGTGTTTTCGATCACGAAGGTGGGGGTGCCGTTGATCTGAAGCGTCTGGCCCAGCTGGTGGTTTGCCCGAATGACCTCCGCCACCTCGGCCGAGTTCATCTTGGCCATGATCGCATCAGCATCCAGCCCCTGATCCACGGCGACGCGGCGCAGCGAATCGTTGGTGGCGTCGCCCCGCATGGTGATTAGCGCCTCGTGGACCTTGTCGTAAGCCTCCGCCCCGGCGATTTGCAGGACGGCGATGGCGAATTGCGACGACAGAACCGATTGCGGCCCAAGGATCGGATATTCCTTGCGGATCAGGCGGATGTTGCCGTCCTTCGCCACCAGATCCTCGACCTCGCTATAGGCGCGGCGGCAGTATCCGCAGCGGTAATCGGCGAATTCCACGACCGTCACGTCGCCTTCGGGATTGCCGCCGACCCAGCTTGCCGGGTCTTCGGTCAGCGCGGCGCGGTTGTCCTCCAGCATCTTCACATCGGCATCGGCCTGCTGCTCCATCTGGCGGCTTTCCAGCACCTGAAAGGATTCCATCAGAACTTCGGGATGTTCCAGCAGATAGGAGCGGACCTCGGCGCGGAAGGCCTCGCGCTCGGCATCGGTCATTTCCTGCGCGGCGGCGGGAAGGGCAAGTGTCGCGGCAAGGGCGAGGGCGAGGCGGGTCATGAAAGGCTCCTGTTTGCCGGGGCAGGCAACACGGTTCGGGGCGGAATGGCAAGCATTGACCTCTGCCGCCATGTGTCCGACAGAAAGCCATCGGCAGAGTGAGGGGATACGATGCGGGTTTCAAGGCGTGGGGCAGTCGATCCCTTCATCGTGATGGACGTGATGGAACAAGCGCGGCTTCTGGAAGCCTCGGGCGTGGATGTCATCCATATGGAGGTCGGCCAGCCCGGCACCGGCGCGCCGGAAGGCGCCCGTGTTGCGCTGGCCGAGGCGCTTGAGCGTCCGCTGGGCTATACTGTCGCGCTGGGCCTGCCGGAGCTTCGCGCCGGGATCGCGGCGCTTTATCAGCGCTGGTATGGTGTCGATCTGGACCCGTCGCGCGTGATCGTGACGAACGGATCGTCGGGCGCATTCCTGCTGGCGTTTTCGGCCCTGTTCGACGCCGGGGATCGGGTGGGCTTGGGCGAGCCGGGATACCCGTCCTATCGCCAGATCCTCAAGGCGCTGAGCCTCGATCCTGTCGGCATTCCGGCATCCGAGGCGAACCGTCTGCAACCCGTGCCGTCCGACCTGCCGGACGATCTGCGCGGGCTGATCGTGGCGTCGCCGGGCAACCCTTCGGGCACGATGCTGGACCACGAGGCGCTGTCGGCGCTGATCGCTCATGCAGCCCGGCGGGATATCGCCTTCATCTCGGACGAGATCTATCACGGGCTGCATTACGACGCACGCGCCGTGTCGGCGCTGGAAGTGTCGGACGATGTCTATGTCATCAACTCGTTTTCGAAGTATTTCTCAATGACCGGGTGGCGGATCGGCTGGATGGTGGTGCCGCCCGATCATGTGCGGCTGGTCGAACGTCTGGCGCAGAACATGTTCATCTGTCCGCCCCATGCCAGCCAGATTGCCGCGCTCGCTGCGCTGGACTGCATCCCGGAGCTGGAGGCGAACCGCGCCGTCTATGCCGAGAACCGCCGCCTGATGCTGGAGGGGCTGCCGAAAGCGGGCTTCACCCGCATCGCGCCGCCGGATGGGGCGTTCTACATCTATGCCGAAGTGTCGGACCTGACCGATGACAGCCTGCGCTTCGCATCGGAAATCCTGCATGGCGCGGGGGTGGCGGTGACGCCCGGACTGGACTTCGATCCGGTGCGCGGGGGGCGCTGGCTGCGGTTCTCCTACGCTCGCGGCACGGATGACATCCGCGAGGGGCTGGCGCGGCTGCAAGCCTTCATGGCCGCGCGATGATCCGGTTGATCGCCTTTCTTCTGCTGATCTGCGGGACGGCGGCGGCGCAGGACCTGAGCGGCCTTGCACGGCTGGATGCGGCGCAGACGCGCATCGTCGACCGCTGGGGCGCGGTGGAGATGGACCTAGCCATCTCGCAGCCCGTTCCGTGGCGGGCGCGGGTTATGGCCGATCCACCGCGTCTGGTGCTGGACTTCCGCGAGGTGGATTTCACCGGGATCGAGGGCGTGACCCCAGGCAAGCGTGTCACCTCGCTGCGGGCTGGCAGTGTGCGGGCGGGCTGGTCGCGTCTGGTTCTGGGGCTGGACGGACCGTATGTGATCGCCCGTGCGGGAATGGACACTGCGAATGGGACGGTGGTCGCGGTGCGCCTGGAACGGGCGCGTGATGCGGAATTCGCCGAAGCCGCAAGCCGCCCCGAGCCGCCCGGCTGGTCGCTGCCGAGCGCCGCCGCCATTGCGCCGCCCGAAGGGCGCGCCCCGCTGACCGTGATGCTCGACCCCGGCCATGGCGGGATCGATCCGGGCGCCGAACGGGGCGGCACCAACGAGGCGACGCTGATGCTGTCCTTCGCCCGCCAGCTGAAAGAGGAACTGCTGCGCGACGGCATCTTCCGCGTGGCGATGACACGCGACGATGATGTGTTCGTGCCGCTGGAAACCCGCCTGACCATGGCACGCGAGGCGGGTGCGACGGTGTTCATCTCGCTCCATGCCGATGCGCTGGCCGAGGGGCAGGCGACGGGCGCCACGCTTTACACGCTGGCCGAGGAGGCGTCGGACAAGGCGGCACAGGCGCTGGCCGAACGGCACGACCGCGATGATCTGCTGGCGGGGGTGGACCTGACGGGGCAGGACGACATCGTGGCCTCGGTGCTGATGGACATCGCGCGGCAGGAAACCGGGCCGCGAAACGAACGTCTCGCCCTGTCGCTGGAACGGGCGATGGGCGCGCGGGGGATCACCATGCATCCCCGCCCGCGCCAGTCGGCCAATTTCTCGGTCCTGAAATCGCCGGAGATACCGTCGATCCTGATCGAACTCGGCTTTATGTCGTCGCCCGGCGATCTGCGGCGGCTGCAAGATCCTGGCTGGCGGTCCTGGATGACCAGCGCGATCCGCGACGGGCTGAAGGCATGGGCCGCCGAGGATGCGGCGCTTCGGCCGCTTCTGCGCCGATAATCGCGCAATCGTCAGGCGCGACTTTTTGACCTCGCCCCCCCTTGGGCGTATATGGAACGCCTAAGGCCAGCGAGGGTTTTCATTGTTCAGGTTCATCGGCTCCTTCATCGGGGCGATCTTCACCGCGATCACGCTTGGCATCCTGTTCGGCGCGCTGGTCATCGGCGCGGTGTTCTGGATGTATTCGCGCGACCTGCCCAGCCATGAAAGCCTGGCGCAATACACGCCCCCGACCATCAGCCGCGTCTATAACGGCGAAGGGCGGATGATGGACGAATTCGCGCATGAACGTCGCATCTTCGTTCCCATCGAGGAAATCCCGGATCTGGTGAAGGACGCCTTCATCTCGGCCGAGGACAAGAATTTCTATACCCACCACGGTTACGACGCGCGCGGCATCCTCGCAGCGGCGGTCGAGGCGGTCCGGTCGCGCGGGCAGAACGTGCGCGGGGCATCGACCATCACGCAGCAGGTGATGAAGAACTTCCTGCTGTCGTCCGACCGGACGGGCGAGAGGAAGATCAAGGAGTTGATCCTCGCAACCCGGATCGAGGATACGCTGCCCAAGGACAAGATCCTGGAACTGTATCTGAACGAGATCTTCCTTGGCCAGAATTCGTATGGCGTGGCCGCGGCGGCGCAGACCTATTTCAACAAGTCGCTGGCGGACCTGTCGCCGGCCGAGGCGGCAATGTTGGCCGCGATGCCGCAGGCGCCGGGCCGCTATCACCCCGTCACCGCCAAGGAGCGCGTGACCGAGCGCCGAAACTATGTCCTGCGCGAGATGGAGGATAACGGCTATATCGACCAGCCGACGATGGAGGCGTCGATTGCCGAGCCGCTGCGGTCGGTCCAGAACGGGGATTACGAACCCTTCCGCGAAACGTTGCCGCCGCGCGACTATTTCACCGACGAAATCCGCCGCCAGCTGTCCGGCACCTTCGGCGAGGAGCAGTTCTTCGGCGGCGGTCTGAGCATCCGTGCCACCGTCGATCCCGACCTGCAGACCGAAGCCGCCGAGGCGCTTCGCGCGGGGCTGGAACGCTATGACCGCAATCAGGGCGTCTGGCGGGGCACCGGCAAGACCGTCCCCGCCGAGGAGCTGGCGACCGAGGAGCAATGGCGCGCGGCACTGGGCGCGTCGGGCCTGCCGCGCGACATTCCGGGCTGGAAACCCGCCGTGGTTCTGGCCGCTGATGGCGACAGCGCCACCATCGGCATCGAGGGCGAGGAGAGCACGGGGACCATCCCGGCCAATGACGTGACCTGGGCACGCAAGCGCAATGCCGATGGAACGCTTGGCCGCAAGGCGCAGGTGCCGGGCGATCTGGTCGCGACCGGCGATCTGGTGATGGTCCGCGCAGTGACATCCGACAGCGACGGCAGCTTCGTGCGGTGGTCGCTGCGTCAGGTGCCGGAGGTGCAGGGCGGCTTCATGGCGATGGACGTGAACACGGGCCGCGTTCTGGCGATGCAGGGGGGCTTCTCCTATCAGGACAGCGTGTTCAACCGCGCGACGCAGGCGCAGCGCCAGCCGGGCTCGGCCTTCAAGCCCTTTGTCTATGCCGCCGCGCTGGACAGCGGCTATACCCCCGCCACCATCGTCGTCGATGCCCCGATCGAGGTGCAGACGCCGCAGGGGTTGTGGACGCCCAAGAACGCCTCCAACCGCTTCTATGGCCCGACGCCGCTGCGGACCGGGATCGAACAGTCGCGGAACCTGATGACCGTCCGTCTGGCGCAAGAGGTCGGGATGGACGTGGTCGCGGGCTATGCCGAACGCTTCGGCGTCTATTCACCGATGAGCACTTTCCTTGCCAACTCGCTTGGCGCGCAGGAAACGACGCTGCTGAAGATGGTGTCGGCCTATGCCATGTTCGCCAATGGCGGGCAGCGGGTGGAGCCGACGCTGGTGGACCGCGTGCAGGACCGTTTCGGGCGCACCATCTATCGCCACGATCAGCGCAACTGCGAAAACTGCACCCTGCCGACGCTGGGCGCGGGGCAGGAGCCGCGGATCGTCGCCGACCATGAACAGGTGATGGACCCGATCACGGCCTATCAGCTGACTTCGATGATGGAAGGCGTCGTGCAGCGCGGATCGGCTACGGGGGTCAACCTGCCGGTGCCCGTCGCGGGCAAGACCGGCACGACCAACGATGCCAAGGACGTGTGGTTCATCGGTTATTCGTCGAACATCGTAGCGGGCTGCTATATCGGGTTCGACCAGCCGCGCACGCTGGGCGCTTCGGCCTATGGCGGCACGCTGTGTGTTCCTGTTTTCCAGAGCTTCATGGAGCAGGCGGTGAAGGAATATGGCGGATCGGCCTTCAAGGTGCCGCCGGGCGGCTACTTCCTAAAGATCGACCGCTTCACTGGCGCGCGTCTGCCGCAGGACGCCTCGGGCCCCAACGTGATCGCCGAATATTTCCGCGACGGGGTGGAGCCGATGTTCGGTGCCTTCGTCGATGGCGGTTTCGCGGTGGGCGAGAACCTTCCGCTTTTCGCGCGCGGCGAGACGGATCAGGGGCAGGAGGTCACCACCTCCTCGGGCGAGGTGCGGGTCATTCCCAAGAACAATGCGGCCTTCGGGACGCTAAGCTCCGGCGGGCTCTACTAGGCCCGCCTTGAAGCGTTCGCGCGGAACGGTTATCACCGCCGCCTGAGATACCCCGAGGTTCAAGATGCGTACCGAAATCCAGCACCATGTCGAATCCATCCGGAAAACGCTTGCCCTGCTTGCACAGCGCATGGACCGGGAAACGGCGGATCACCGGCTGGAGGAGTTCAACGCGCTGATCGAGGATGGCGATCTGTGGTCCGACCCGGCCAAGGCGCAGAAACTGATGCGCGAACGTCAGGCACTGATGGACCAAATATCCACCTACAATCTGATCGATGCCGGGCTGCGGGACAATTCCGAACTGATTGAACTGGGCGAGGCCGAGGGCGACGCCGAGATCGTGACCGAGGCCGAGAACGCGATCCGCGAACTGGTCGAACTGGCCCGCGCGAAAGAGCTTGAGGCGCTGCTGGACGGCGAGGCGGATGCCAACGACACCTTCCTCGAGGTGAACGCGGGCGCGGGCGGCACGGAAAGCTGCGACTGGGCCTCGATGCTGGCGCGGATGTATGTTCGCTGGGCCGAGAAGAAGGGCTACAAGGTCGAGACACAGTCGCTGTCCGAAGGCGAGGAGGCGGGGATCAAATCCGTCTCCTACAAGATCTCTGGGCTGAACGCCTATGGCTGGCTGAAATCGGAATCGGGTGTCCATCGTCTGGTGCGGATTTCGCCCTACGATTCGGCGGCGCGGCGGCACACGTCCTTCAGTTCGGTCTGGGTCTATCCGGTGGTGGACGACAATATCGAAATCGACATTCCCGACCGCGACATCCGCATCGACACCTACCGTTCCTCGGGCGCGGGCGGGCAGCACGTCAACACCACCGACTCGGCCGTGCGGATCACCCACATTCCCACCGGAATCGTGGTGACCTCGTCCGAGAAGTCGCAGCACCAGAACCGCGCCAACTGTATGGCCGCGCTGAAATCTCGCCTGTATCAGCTGGAACTGGACCGCCGGAATGCTGCGATCAACGCGCAGCATGAGAGCAAGGGCGATGCGGGCTGGGGCAACCAGATCCGGTCCTATGTGCTTCAACCTTACCAGATGGTGAAGGACCTGCGGACCAGCGTGGAGACCTCGGACACCCAAGGCGTGCTGGACGGCGATCTGGACAAGTTCATGGCGGCAACATTGGCGCAGGATGTGGCGGGCAAAAGCCGCGCCGAAGCCAACGCCGAATAATGCTGATCGCCCATCTTCCAGCGGGATACCTGCTGGCCGATGGGCTTTCGCGTGGCCGCCGCGACCGCGGGGCGTTGATCGCGGCGGGAACGGTTTCCGCCATCCTGCCCGACCTCGACATGTTCTGGTTCCATCTCGTCAATGGTCGCCAGAACCTGCACCACGATTTCCTGTTTCACTGGCCGCTGTTCTGGGTGGCCTTGGCCTGTCCGCTCTGGCTGATGACGCGTGGCACTGCACGGGCATGCGTCGCTGTTGCGCTGGCGTCGCTCCTATTGCACATGGCGCTTGATAGCGTCGCAGGACATATCAGGTGGCTGGCACCGTTTTCGGACTGGACGCTGAACCTGATCGAGATTCCCGCGCGTTATGACTGGTGGGTCTGGACCTTCATGCACCACTGGCTGTTCGCAGTGGAGGTCGCAATCGTCATCTGGGCGGCGCTGCGGGCAATGAAAAAGGCGCCCGGAGGCGCCCCCTCTTAAACGTCCGCCGGCTTCGCGACCGGCTGCGGCGCAGGCGGCGCGCCGTTGCGGCCCGATTGCAGCGGATCGTCCTGACGCTGGACCGAACCCTCGAAATGGGCGCCGGACTCGATGGCGATGGTCTTGTGGATGATGTCGCCCTCGACCCGCGCGGTGGAGGTCAGGCGCACTTTCAGACCACGCACGCGGCCGATGACCCGGCCATTCACGACGATGTCGTCGGCCACGATCTCGCCCCGGATGGTGGCGCTTTCGCCGACCGTCAGCAGATGGGCGCGGATATCGCCCTCGACCGTGCCTTCGACCTGGATGTCGCCCGAGGTCTTCAGATTTCCGGTGACCGTCAGGTCCGACGACAGGATCGACGTCGTGGCCTTGCCTTTGGGGGTGTTCATTGCTGTGTCCGTGGTCGGCGCGGTAAATTCGCTGCGGGGCTTTTCGCCCTCGGCTTTCGGTCCGGGTTCATTAACTCTGCTTTTAGAAAACATCTTTCGCCGCCTTGATGAAGGTCATCGGATTGACGAATTCGCCTCCGATGCGCACCTCGTAGTGAAGATGACTGCCGGTGGAACGGCCCGAACTGCCCATATCACCGATATGATCTCCGCGCGATACCCTATCGCCCACGCTGACGTCGATTTTCGAAAGATGCGCATATCGCGTCTCGATCCCGAAGTCGTGACGCACGGTAATCATCCGCCCGTAACCGTTCGCCCATCCGGCTTGCGTGACGACGCCATCACCCGTCACGAGGATCGGCGTGCCGATGGGGGCGGCCATATCGATGCCCGAATGCATCCGGCGTCCTGCGCCTTTCGGATCGCGACGATACCCGAAACCGGAGGAATAGCGGAAGCGGTCGGTGACCGGCATGGCCAGCGGCGCCTTGGCGGCGGCAAGGCGATACATGTTCATCCGGTCCAGCCCTTCGAGGATCGCATTCGCGCGCGATTCCTCGGGGAAGGCTGCACCGCTCATGGTCGAAAGGCTCACGGGGGCAAGAGGGCCGCCTTGACCGGAATAGCCGCGCCGCACCTGCCGCAGCAGATCGTTCGTGTTCAGCCCGGCGGCGGCGAACATCTTGTCCAGCGGCTCCATCGACACCGATACCGCGTCTTCCAACTGCGAGAAGATGACGTCGTTGCGGGCTTCCAGCGCGGTCTTTTCCTGGATGACCTGCTCGGTTTCCGCTTTGGCGACAAGGGCGGCCTCGGCCAGATCGTCGCGCTGGCGGGCGGTGGCGTTCAGCGCCTCGGTCACCATTTCCAGCGTCTCGCCCGCGTCGGCATTGTCGCCGCCCGACTGGCCGGCCATCGCCAGCGTCACGCGGTCCACCTCGGCTCGGGCGTCGTCGCGCTCGTCGATGGTGCGGCGCAGGGTGTTCTGGATGACCTCGATCCCGGTCTCCATCTCGCGTCGCTTGTCTTCGGATTTCAGCAGCCGTTCCTGCATCTGCGAGACTTCGGCAAGGGCGAGGCTGAAGCGGTCCTGCGCGCGGGTGGCTTCCTCGGCCCGCAGGTCGCGGTCGGCGGACAGCGCGTTCAGGCGGGTTTCGAACAAAGCCTGCTGGCGCGCCGCGGCGACCTTGCCCGACCCGGTGGAAACCCCGTCCATCATGACGATCGAAGACGCGACGATGGTCCAGCCGATCGCCGCGACCGAACCCGTCAGCAGCGCAAGCTGCGTCAGCGGGCGTATGCGGATGAAGCGGGTCTGACTGTCGGATTTCAGGAACAGGCGCTGTTCGGGCAGCCAACGTTCCAGCGCGGTGTTGAGCCGATAGGTCAGACGGGTCAGCACGGGTTGTTTTTCCGTTCGTTGTTTCCAAGATCGGGTCGCCCGACCGGAGACGGCCGCACGGTCATCGACGTGCGGCTGTTGCCTGACTCGTCGTTTCCTGTCCCAAAGTCTGATTACGCCGGGGCGGGTATGAGGAGCAACCCGTTTGGCGGCAGGTTCCTGTCCTGCGGCGGAACCCTGCCTGTATGAGCGGATTTTCGCGCAGTGAGCACAACTTCAGGTTTCACCCGTCCGCCAGGGGCCAATAGAAATCCAGCGGCAGCCCTGCTTCGGCACGTTTTTCGTCGTTGAATGGCGGTTTCAGGGTTCCCGGAAAATATCGGCGCACGAGATCGTGGAAGACCTCCTTCGGGTCCAGATCCTGCCGTCCGCACAAAAAGTTGAACCATTTGGAGCCATAGGCGACATGCCCGACCTCCTCGGCATAGATCGTTTCCAGCGCGGAAACCGCATTTGCATGCTTCGCCTTGCGAAAAACCTCGATCATACCGGGCGTCACGTCCAGTCCGCGCGCTTCCAGCACCATCGGCACCACGGCCAACCGGGCCATCAGATCGCCTGCGGTCTCCTCGGCGGAACGCCACATTCCGGCATGGGCGGGCAGGGCGCCGTAGTGGGAGCCGACCTCCTCAAGACAGTCGCACATCAGGTTGAAATGCTTGGATTCCTCATCTGCCGCCCTGACCCAGTCGTCGAACCAGCCAAGCGGCATCGGGACATGAGCAAAGCGGGCGACGATGTCCCAATGCAGGTCCACGGCGCTGAGTTCGATATGTGCCACGGCGTGCAGCAGGGCGATTCGCCCCGCAGGCGTTCCGGGGCCGCGCCGGGGCACATCGCGCGGGGACAGCAGTTCCGGACGATCCGGCCGCGCGGGCCGGTCGGGTGGAACGGCTTGCCCGATCGGAAGGGGATCGCCCGCCTCGCGCGATGCGAACCACTTTGCCGCATGGTGCCGTGACAGCGCGGTCTTTTCGCGCCCATCGGCGGTGTTCAGCACCGCCACGGCCATTTCCGTAAGCGTCACAGCGCGCGCGCCGCAGCCAGAACCTCTTCGGCATGGCCAGCGACCTTGACCTTGCGCCATTCGCGAACGATCTCGCCCGCCCCGTCGATCAGGAAGGTCGCGCGTTCGATGCCCATGGATTTCTTGCCATACATGTTCTTTTCGACCCAGACGCCGAAATCCTCGGCCACGGTTCCGGTGTCGGAGACCAGCGTGATCCCCAGCCCGTGCTTGCCGCAGAACTTTTCATGCGCGGCGAGGCTGTCCTTGGAGATGCCGATCACGCGGATGCCCGCCGCGTCGAATTCGGGCTTCATGCGGTTGAAATCCTGCGCCTCAAGCGTGCAGCCAGGCGTGTCGTCGCGGGGATAGAAATACAGCACCACCACCTGCGGGCGCAGCGCCGAAAGCGTGATTTCGCCTTCCGTCGAGGGCAGGGTAAAATCGGGGCTTGGGCGGGACATGGCCATTCCTTCCTTTTGCGGATCGGGTTTTTGTTGCCTTCGCCGCAGGATAAAGGCAAGCCCCGGGGATGGAGCAGGAAAGGCGGCGCGTGAGGAAAATCTGGCTGGCGCTTGGGATTCCGGTCGCTGTGATCGCGGGGGGCGTCGGATTTCTGGCGGTGACGGGCACTGCGCTGCCGATGCCGGGTTGGGTTCTGGCCAAGGCGGAAGCGCGGGCGAACCGCGCCCTGCAAGCCGCCGGAACCGTCGGGGCCGAGGTCAGCATCGGCGATGCGCGGCTGGTGATCGACCGCCGCCTGATGCCGCGCCTGCGCCTATACGATCTGCGGCTGCTGGAGGCGTCGGGCACGCCGATGCTGATCCTGCCCGAACTGCGCGTGGCTTTCGATCGCCCGGACCCGTGGGATCTGGTCCCGCGTCCGCGTCTGGTGCTGCTCTCGGGCGCCAGGTTGTTCGCGCGGCGGCAGGAGGATGGCAGCTTCGATCTGGCCTTCGGCGTCAACCCCGGCGGCACGCGGATCGACAGCTATTCCGCCGCCATGGCCGAGATCGACCGCCTGTTCACGTTGCCGGCCCTGTCCAGCCTGCAACGGGTGGAGGCCGAAGACCTGACCCTGACCGTCCAGGATGCCCGCGCGCTGCGCACATGGGAACTGGACGAGGGCGCGCTGAAGATCGAGGTGCGTGACGCCGATATCGAGGCGGGCCTGTCCGCCCGCGTTCATGGCAGCGAGGAAGGCCGCATCGGCCTGACCTTCCTGACCCAGCGCGGATCGACCGAAACGCGCATGACAGCGATGGTCGAGGATATCGCCGCCGCCGACATTGCCGAGCAGGCGGCCCCGCTGGCTCCGCTTGCGGTTCTGGATGCCAGCGTCTCGGGGCAGGTGACGGCGGGGGTGGATGCGGGCGGGGTGCTGTCGCAATTCGCGGCCTCGTTGAACCTCGGCCCCGGCGCGCTGTCCCCGACCGAGGATACTCTGCCCATCGCCTTCGATGCAGCCTCCATGGCGCTGACCTATGATCCATCGGCGCAGAAGGTGTCGCTGGTTGACCTGACCGTGGACAGCAAGACGCTGCGGGTCAAGGCGACGGGGCATTCCTATCTGAAGGATCTGCGCGGCGGCCTGCCGGAGACGGTGATCGGGCAGATTCGTTTCGCCGACATCTCGGTCGATCCCGAGGGGCTGTTCACCGAGCCGGTGCGTTTTTCCGGCGGCTGGCTGGATGCGCGGCTGCGGCTAAACCCGTTCACGGTGGATATCGGGCAGCTTGCGCTGGCCGAGGGCGACCGCCACCTGCGCGGGCACGGCCATGTGCAGGCGGCCCCGGGGGGCTGGCGCGTCGCCTTCGACACCGCGCTGAACGAGATCGAGCGGAGCGATCTGCTGGCGCTCTGGCCCGTCGCGCTGGTGCCGCGCACCCGTGAATGGCTGTCGGAAAACGTGCTGGAGGCAGACCTGCGCAACGTCGATGCCGCGATCCGGCTCGATCCGGGACAGGAGCCGAAACTGTCGCTTGGTTATGAATTCGACGGGGCCGAGGCGCGGTTCCTGCGCACCCTGCCGCCGATCGAGGATGGGCGGGGTTATGCCTCCATCGACCGGGACCGCTATTCCATGACGCTGGAACGGGGGCGGGTGATGCCGCCCGAAGGCGGCTTGGTCGATGCGGCGGACTCGGTGTTTCTGGTGCGCGACATTCGCCAGAAGCCGACCATGGCCGAGATACGTCTGCGCACCCGCAGTTCCGTCACCGCCGCCCTGTCGCTGCTGGATCAGCCGCCGTTCGGCTTCATGACCAAGGCGGGCCGATCCGTTCATGTGGGGACCGGCGAGGCCGAGGTCGCCGCGACCCTGCACGTTCCCCTCGTGCGCGGGATCAAGGTCGATCAGGTCGATTTCGATGTGGCGGGCACGATCCGCGATTTCTCGTCCGATGTGCTGGTGCCGGGGCGGACACTGGCCTCGGACGCGCTGCAGCTGACGGCGGGGCCGGACCGGCTGCGGATCGGCGGGCCGGGGCGGCTTGGGCAGGTCGGCTTCGACGGAGCCTATGAGCTGTCGCTGAAGCGAGAGGATCAGGGCCGCGCTTTCGTCGAAGGCAATGTGGTGCTGTCCGAGGCGGCGGTCGAGGAGTTTCGGCTGGGCCTGCCCGCTGGCATGATCTCGGGTCAGGGGCTGGGGCAGGCGCGGATTGATCTGGCCAAGGGCGTGCCGCCGGAACTGGCGTTGTCCTCGGACCTAAGGGGGGTGGGCGTGTCGCTGCCCGCGATCGGCTGGCAGAAGGCGGCGGGCGCTGCAGGGCGGCTTGTCGTCGGGGCGACGCTGTCCGACCCACCCGCCGTGCAGCGGCTGGAGGTCGAAGGCGGCGGGATGACCGCATCTGGAAGCGTGTCGCTGACGGATGCCGGGCTCGATGCCGCGCGCTTCGACCGGGTGCGGCTGAACGGCTGGCTCGACGCGCCGGTGACGCTGTCGGGGCGCGGGCAGGGGCGCTCGCCGCAGGTGAATGTGAATGGCGGGCGCATCGACCTGCGGCAGTTGAAGTTGGACGCGTCGGGGTCCGGCGGCGGCGGCGATCCGACCCCGGTGCGGCTGCGGCTGGACGAATTGCGGATTGGCGAGAAACTGGCGCTGACCGGGGTGTCGGGCGATTTCAACACCCAGGGCGGCTTCAACGGGCGGTTCGCAGGGCTGGTGAACGGCGGCGCGCCGGTGAACGGCATCGTCGGCCCGGTCAAGGGCGGCACGGGCGTCAAGCTGACGGCGGCGGATGCGGGGCAGGTGCTTGCCTCGGCCGGGCTGTTCCCCAACGCACGCGGCGGCGCGCTGGACGTGGTGCTGGAGCCGGAGGGGCGCGACGGATATTACCGGGGCCGGGCGCGGGCGAACGGTGTGCGGGTGCAGAACGTGCCGGTGCTGGCGGCGCTGTTGAACGCCGTGTCCGTCGTGGGGCTGCTGGAGCAGCTGAACGGGTCCGGCATCCTGTTCCAGAACGTCGATGCCGAGTTCCGCTTGACCCCCGCCGCGATCGAGGTCACGAGGGGCGCCGCGGTCGGTGCCTCGCTTGGGGTGTCGCTGGCCGGGGTTTACGGGATGGCGGACAAGCGGTTCATGATGCAGGGCGTGATCTCTCCGATCTATCTGCTGAATGGGATCGGCGAGCTTGTCTCGCAGCGGGGCGAGGGGCTGTTCGGCTTCAACTATCGCCTGTCGGGGACGGCGGACGATCCGCAGGTTTCCGTCAACCCGTTGTCGCTGCTGACCCCCGGCGCCTTCCGCGAGATTTTCCGCAATCCTCCGCCACGGCTGGCCGAATGAAACTTTCCGACTTCGACTTCCACCTTCCCGAAGATCTGATCGCAACGCGGCCCGCGAAACCGCGCACATCGGCGCGGCTGCTGTTGGCCGAGGGGGACGCGATCCGTGATCTGCATGTGCGCGATCTGGTCGATCTGTTCCGCCCCGGCGACCGGCTTGTGCTGAACAACACCAAAGTCATCCCTGCGCGGCTGACCGGGCGGCGCAGGCGCGGCGAGGCCGAGGCGAAGATCGAGATCACGCTGCTGGAGCCTGCCGTGAACGGCTGGCGCGCATTGGCAAAACCGCTGCGGAAACTGGCAGTGGGCGAGACCGTGGTGTTTTCGGACCGCCTGTCCGCAACGGTGGCCGAGAAGTCGGAAACCGACCTGATCCTGACCTTCCACGCTGACGATTTCGACGCCGCGCTGGCGGAGGCAGGGGCGATGCCGCTGCCCCCCTATATCGCCGCCAAACGCGCGCCCGACGCGCAGGACAAGGACGATTATCAGACCGTCTTTGCCCGTCATTCCGGCGCGGTCGCGGCCCCGACCGCCAGCCTCCATTTCGATGCCGAACTGCTGGAGGCCCTGCGCGCCAAGGGCGTCGCCTTCACCGAGGTCACGCTGCATGTCGGCGCTGGCACCTTCCTGCCTGTGAAGGTCGAGGACGTGACGACCCACCGCATGCACGCCGAATGGGGCGAGGTGACGCCCGAGGCCGCCGCCGCCATCAATGCGACCAAGGATGCGGGCGGGCGGGTGATCCCGGTCGGCACCACGGCGCTGCGGCTGATCGAATCGGCTGCCGCCTCGGGGCGGGTCGAGCCGTTCCGCGCGGCGACCGATATCTTCATCTATCCCGGTTATCGTTTCCGGGTGACGGATGCGCTTATGACCAATTTCCACCTGCCGAAGTCCACGCTGCTGATGCTGGTCTCGGCGCTGATGGGGGCGGAAACGGTCCGGCGCATCTACGATCACGCGGTGTCGAAGAATTATCGTTTCTTTTCTTATGGCGATGCGTCACTTCTGATCCCTGACGCGGACGGGCGGCAATAAGCCGCTTCCGAACCTGACCTTTCGCGCCCGCGCCTTATGTTGAACCGGCGAATTACCGGAGCCTTCCATGCTGAGCGTCTTTTCCTCCACCTGGCCGCTGCTGATCGGCGTTCTGCTGCTGATGGTGGGGAACGGGGTGCAAAGCTCGCTTCTGGGCATCCGGGGCGCGATCGAGGGATTCTCGACGCTGGAAATGTCCATCGTCATGTCGGCCTATTTCGCGGGGTTCCTCTTGGGCTCGCGCACGGTGCCGGGGATGATCCAGCGGGTGGGACATGTGCGGGTCTTTGCCGCGCTTGGCTCGATGATCTCGGCGGTGCTGGTCTGTTATCCGGTGATGCCCGACTGGATGATCTGGGCGGCCATGCGGGTGCTGATCGGGTTCAGCTTCTCGGGCGTCTATATCACCGCCGAAAGCTGGCTGAACAACACCTCCAGCAACGAAACGCGCGGGCAGGCGCTGTCGCTTTACATGATCGTGCAGATGGCGGGCATCATCTCGGCCCAGATGCTGCTGAACGTAGCAGACCCGGCGGGCTTTTCGCTGTTCGTGATCCCCTCGGTGCTGGTCAGCTTCGCCTTCATCCCGATCCTCATCACCGTGACGCAGGCGCCGACCTTCGATACGACCGAACGGCTCAGCTTTGCCAAGCTCTACGAGGTCTCGCCCCTTGGCGTCGTGGGGATGTTCCTGACGGGGGGAGTGTTCGCGGCGATGTTCGGAATGGCGTCGGTCTGGGGGACGATCGCGGGGCTTTCGGTCGCGCAGATCTCGCTGTTCATCGCGGCGATGTATGGCGGGGGGCTGGCGTTCCAGTATCCGATCGGCTGGATTTCGGACCGGATGGACCGGCGGATCGTGATCGCGGCGCTGGCGGCGGCGGGATCGCTGGTGATGCTGCTGGGCGTATTCACCCCGGTCAACATGTGGTTACTGACGCCCATCGCCGTGATGCTGGGCGGGATCGCGAACCCGCTTTATTCGCTGCTGATCGCACATACGAACGACTTTCTGGAAAAGCAGCAGATGGCGGGGGCAAGCGCGGGGCTTTTGTTCATGAACGGGCTGGGCGCGATTGCCGGTCCACTTCTGACAGGCTGGCTGATGGACCGGATGGGCCCCTCGGGGTTCTTCGTGTTCATTCTGGTTCTGATGGCGGCGCTGACCGCCTATGCTGCCTGGCGGATGACGCAGCGCACCGCACCGCGCCCCGAGGAAACCGGCACCTTTGCCGTCGTGGCCCCCACGGCGCAGACGGTTGCCGTCGGTGTTCTGATGGAGGAGGCGGGGCAGGATACCGCCGCCACCCGAGAGGAGAAATAAGATGGACGATCCTGAAAGCGTGCTGGACTTCTGGCTTGGCGAGCTGGACCCCGAGGATTGGTATTCGGGCGAGCCGGAACTGGACGAGGAAATCCGCGAACGGTTCGGCGACCTTTGGCAGGCCGCGCATGATGGCGGGCTGGAGCATTGGGTCGACGGCCCGGCGGGGACGCTGGCCTATCTGATCGTGACGGATCAGTTTCCGCGCAACCTGTTCCGCGGGCAGGCGAAGGCCTTTGCGACCGATCCGAAGGCCCGCGCCGCCGCCCGCCGCGCATTGGAGCAAGGCTGGGACATGGCAGTGCCCGTGCCCGAACGACAATTCATATATCTGCCCTTCGAGCATTCGGAGGAGATCGAGGATCAGGACCTTTCAGTCACCCTTTTCGGGGATCGGATCGAGGACCCCGAGAGCCTTCTCCACGCCCGTGCGCACCAGTCGATCATCGCGCGCTTCGGGCGCTTTCCGTTTCGCAATGCAGCGCTTGGCCGCGATGCGACGGCCGAGGAAACTGCGTTCATGGAACAAGGCGCCTACATGGGTGAGGTCGAACGGCTTCGCGGCAAGCCTTCGTTGCGCGCAGTCAAGGAATAGTTTAACACTGAACTAGTTTTCAGCGGAGGGTCCGATGGCCGACAATTTCGACATGATCGTGATCGGGGCTGGCCCCGGCGGCTATGTGGCCGCGATCCGTGGCGCGCAGCTTGGCCTGAAGGTCGCCATCATCGAGCGTGAAAATCTGGGCGGCATCTGTCTTAACTGGGGTTGTATCCCGACCAAGGCACTGCTTCGTTCCGCCGAGGTGCTGCACCTGATGCATCGCGCCAAGGAATTCGGGCTCAAGGCCGATGGGATCGGCTATAACCTTGACGCGGTGGTCAAACGCTCTCGCGGGGTGGCGAAACAGCTTTCGAGCGGCATCGCGCACCTGATGAAGAAGAACAAGATCACCGTCGTCATGGGCGAGGCGAAAATCGCCGCCAAGGGCAAGGTCGTGGTCGATGGCAAGGAACTGACCGCCAAGAACATCGTTCTGGCCACCGGCGCGCGGGCGCGCACCCTGCCAGGGCTGGAGGCGGATGGCGATCTGGTCTGGACCTATCGCCACGCGCTGGAGCCGAAACGGATGCCCAAGAAACTGCTGGTCATCGGTTCGGGCGCAATCGGGATCGAGTTCGCATCCTTTTTCAATACGCTGGGTGCCGATACCACCGTGGTCGAGGTGATGGACCGCGTTCTGCCGGTCGAGGACGCCGAAGTTTCCGCCTTCGCCAAAAAGGCGTTCGAGAAGCAGGGGATGAAGATCCTCGAAAAGACGACCGTAAAGAAGCTGGACAAGGCGAACGGCAAGGTCACCGCGCATCTTGAAGCGGGCGGCAAGACCACGACGCAGGAATTTGACACGGTGATTTCCGCTGTCGGCATCGTCGGCAACGTCGAGGGGCTGGGACTGGAAGCCTTGGGCGTCAAGATCGACCGCACCCATGTGGTCGTGGACGAATATTGCCGCACGGGCGTCGATGGGCTTTATGCCATCGGCGACATCGCAGGCGCCCCGTGGCTTGCACACAAGGCCAGCCACGAAGGCGTCATGGTGGCAGAACTGATCGCTGGCAAACATGCCCATCCGATCAAGCCGGGCACCATCGCCGGCTGCACTTATTGCTATCCGCAGGTGGCATCCGTCGGCATGACCGAAGCAAAGGCGAAAGAGGCCGGGTTCGAGATCAAGGTCGGCCGTTTCCCCTTCATCGGCAACGGAAAGGCGATCGCGCTGGGCGAGGCCGAGGGCTTCGTGAAAACCGTGTTCGATGCCAAGACAGGCGAGCTTCTGGGCGCGCACATGATCGGGGCCGAAGTGACGGAGCTGATCCAGGGCTATGTCATCGGCCGCACGCTGGAGACGACCGAGGAAGACCTGATGCACACCGTCTTCCCGCATCCGACGCTGTCGGAAATGATGCACGAATCGGTGCTCGACGCCTATGGCGGCGCCATCCACTTCTGAAACCGGGGCGGGTCAGAGTTTCTGACCCGCCTTTTTCCTTGTGAAGCCGCGCATCGCCTCGGCATGTTCTGCAAGGAACTGGCGCACGCGTTCGGCATCATGTTTGGACAGATCGCGCAGCCAGCCCGAGATCGCTTCCTGCACGTGGAAGTCCTTGTCGGCAAGCAGCGCTTCCAGCCAGCCCATTGCCCGTTCGCGGGCATCCAGCTCTTTCAGGAATGTCTTCTTCGCCAGCGGCAGCACCGCGATCAGCGCCGCCCGGCGCACCCACGGATTTTCCGAACCCAGCCAACCTTCGGCCACGTCCATCCGCGTCAGATCGGCCATCACGCGCTTTTCGGCAGCCTTGGAGACGGCATCGGCCAGCGCCCATGCGTCCAGTTCCGGCAGCCAGTCCTGCACCAGCCGCCACGCTGCCTCGTCCGGGCGCATCCGTGCTTGCAGGAGCAGCTTGGCTGCGGCGATCCGCGCCTCGTGGATATTGCTGTGCCAGAGCGAGGAGGCGAGGGCGACCCGTTCCTCCACCCCCAGTTCGGCCCGCCATTCCGCGACCAGCGCGTCGATGGCGGCGTTCGGCGTGCCAAGGTAACGGCGGTCCGCCTTGTGGCGGGCGGCGGCCTCGGCGGCCAATGCGGCGTCGCCCTGGGCTTCGAGTGCGGCAATGGCATTCATTCGACGGTCACCGATTTGGCAAGGTTGCGGGGCTGGTCCACGTCGGTGCCCTTCGCAACGGCGGTATGATAGGCCAGAAGCTGCGCCGGAATGGCATAGAGGATCGGTGCAAGCTGCGGCGCGATGGTGGGCAGGGTCAGAGTCTTCCAGCAGCCCGCGCCAGCCTCGGCCACGCCTTCGTTGTCGGAGATCAGCAGGACCTTGCCGTGACGCGCCATCACCTCCTGCATGTTGGAGATGGTCTTGTCGAACAACGCATCGCGCGGGGCGAAGACGATGACCGGAACATGGGCGTCGATGAGCGCGATCGGCCCGTGCTTCAATTCGCCCGACGCATAAGCTTCGGCGTGGATGTAGCTGATTTCCTTCAGCTTCAGCGCGCCTTCCAGCGCCATCGGGAACATCGGACCGCGGCCCAGGAACAGGATGTCCTGCGCTTCGGCCAGTTGTTCGGACACTTTGGCGATGGCCTTGCCCGCAGACAGAGTCTGGTTCATCAGCCCCGGAAGCGTCTGCAAGCCGGCAAGCTGCGCCGAGACGTCGATGCCGCGATCCTGCGCCGCCTTGAGCGCCAGCAGATGCAGCACAAGAAGCTGGCACGAGAACGCTTTGGTCGAAGCCACGCCCACCTCGACCCCCGCCAGGATCGGCAGCGCAAGATCGCTTTCCCGCGCGATCGACGATGTGGGCACGTTCACGACGGCGACGATCCGCGCCACCTGATCTCGCGCGTGGCGCAGGGCCGCCAGCGTGTCCGCCGTCTCGCCGGACTGGCTGACGAACAGCGCCCAGCTGTCCTTTGACAGGACCGGGTCGCGATAGCGGAATTCGGACGCGATATCGATATCAACGGGCAGGCGGGCGATCTGTTCGAACCAGTATTTCGCGACGTGGCAGGCGTAATGGGCCGTCCCGCAGGCCACCAGCGTCAACCGGTCCACGCCAGTGAAGTCCACGTCCGGCATGTGCAGCTTGCCATCGCGGACATAGTGGGCCAGCGCGTCGGCCAGAACGGCGGGCTGTTCGGCGATTTCCTTGGCCATGAAATGGCGATAGCCGGATTTCTCGATCCGCGTCGCGTCGATCTGGATCTGGGTCATCGCGCGGTTGGCGCGGCGTCCGGCGGCGTCATAGATTTCCGCGCCCGCACGCGTCACCACCGCGCGGTCGCCTTCCTCCAGATAGGTGATGCGGTCGGTCATCGGTGCCAGCGCGATCGCGTCCGATCCGATGAACATCTCGCCGTCTCCATGCCCGATGGCCAGCGGCGAGCCCTTGCGGGCGGCGATCATTAGGTCCGGCTCATCCTCGAACAGGAAGGCGAGGGCGAAGGCCCCCTCCAGCCGATCCACCGTCGCAAAAGCCGCCTCCTGAGGCGTCATGCCCGAGGCCAGATGCCGCGCGGTCAGGTGGGCCACCGTCTCGGTGTCGGTCTGGCTTTCGAACACCGCGCCCGAAGCCTCCAACTCCTCGCGCAGTTCGCGGAAATTTTCGACGATGCCGTTATGGACGACCGCGACCCTGCCCGAGCGGTGGGGGTGGGCGTTCGCCACCGTCGCCGCCCCGTGGGTGGCCCAGCGGGTGTGGCCGATCCCGGCCTTGCCCGCCAGAGGCTCATGCACCAGCAGGTCCGACAGGTTCACCAGCTTGCCGGTGGCACGGCGCCGATCCAGCGCGGCGCCGTTGACGGTCGCGATCCCGGCGCTGTCATAGCCGCGATATTCCAGCCGCCGCAGGGCTTCGACCAGCTGCGGTGCCACCTCGTTCTTGCCAAGGATTCCGACGATGCCGCACATGGCTCAGCCTTTCTTCTTTGCAAGGAACAGGTCCATCAGGCGGACCGCCATGCCGGGTTTCGTCACCTGACGCGCGCGGCCGATGGCCAGCGCCTCGGCGGGGACGTCTTCGGTGATGACGCTGCCCGATCCGGTCATCGCATCGCGCCCGATCTTTACCGGCGCGACCAGCATTGTGTTCGAGCCGATGAAGGCGCGTGGTCCGATCTCGGTCCGGTGCTTGTTTACGCCGTCATAGTTGCAGGTGATGGTGCCGGCGCCGATGTTGGTCTTCTCGCCCACATGGGCGTCGCCGATATAGGTCAGGTGGCCGACCTTCACGCCTTCGTCCAGCACGGCGTTCTTGATCTCGACGAAGTTGCCGACATGGACATCCTCGGCCAGTTCCGCCCCGGGGCGCAGGCGGGCAAACGGCCCGACCGTGGCCCCGCGCGAGATGTGGCACCCTTCCAGATGGCAGAAGGCGCGGATCTCGGCCTCGGATTCCACGGTCACGCCAGGGCCGAAGACGACGTTGGGCCCCACGACAGCATCGCGCCCGATCACGGTATCCAGCGCGAAGAAGACGGTCTCGGGGGCGGTCAGGGTTACGCCATTCTCCAGCGCCTCGGTGCGGGCGCGGGTCTGGAATGCCGCCTCGGCGCCAGCAAGTTCGGCGCGGGTATTGATGCCCAGCGTTTCGGAAACATCGCAGGTGACGACGCCAGCAGACAGCCCGCGCGAACGGGCGATTTCCACGATGTCGGTCAGATAATATTCGCCCGCCGCGTTGTCGTTCCGGACCGAGGCGACCAGATCGAACAGCAGCCGTGCGTCGCAGCAGACGACGCCGGAATTGCACAGGGTGATCGCCCGCTGATCCTCGGTCGCATCCTTGTATTCTACGATCCGCTCAAGCTCATCGCCGTTCATTACAAGGCGGCCGTAGCGCCCCTCGCCATGGAAACCCAGCACGACGACCGCGTGGCGACTGCGCGCTTCGCGCATGGCCTCAAGCGTTTCGGCGGTGATGAAAGGGGTGTCGCCATACAGCACGACCGCGTCGCCGGGGGCGTCGAACCGCGCCTGCGCCACGGCATGGGCGGTGCCGAGCTGTTCTTCTTGCAGAACCACGGACGCGTCGGGATCGAAGGCCAGCGCGGCCTTGGTCACCCGGTCCGCGCCATGTCCCGCGACGATGACCGTCCGGGCGGGGTCCAGCGCACGGCCCGCCGACATCGCGTGGTGCAGCATTGGCACGCCCCCCAGCGGGTGCAGCACCTTCGGCAGGTCCGAGTTCATGCGCGAGCCCATGCCCGCCGCAAGAACGATCAGTGAAACATCCGCCATTTCTGCCCCTTTGGTCTTTTCTTCGGCTGCCGCCCGTTTTACGCCCAAGACGCGAGTTCGCAAGGGGCGGACGGTCACACTCCTTTTCGGCAGGTTACAAATGCGGACGGTGGTTTTCGATCTGGACGGCACGCTGGCGGATACTTCGGCAGATCTGATCGCCTCGGCCAACCATTGCCTCGTTGCGCTGGGCCACGGGGCGCGGCTGGACCCGGTCGCGGATGCGCTGACCGCGTTCCAGGGTGGGCGCGCAATGCTGCGCCTTGGGTTCGAGCGGGTCGGCATCGATTGGACCGAGGCGGATGTGGATGGGCAATACCCGATCCTGCTGCGCGCCTATGGCGAGGCGATCGCGGTCCACACCCGCCTTTACCCCGGCGCGGCAGAGGCGGTCGAAGGTCTGCGGGCGGCGGGATACGCCACCGCCATCTGCACCAACAAACCCGAGGGTCTGGCCCGGACGCTGCTGGCGCATCTGGGCGTCACGGATCTGTTCGGCGCGATGATCGGGGCCGATACGCTGCCGGTCCGGAAACCTGATGCCGCACCCTATGTCGCCGCGGTGAAGGGCGCGGGCGGTGCGGTGGATCGTTCCATGCTGGTGGGTGATACGGAAACCGACCGTCTGACCGGGCGCGCGGCGGGGGTGCCGGTGGCGCTCGTCACCTTCGGACCCGAGGGGCGCGCGATCGAGAGGCTGGACCCGGAAGCCCTGCTGGACGACTATGCCGATCTGCCCGAAGTGGCGCGGCGCCTGATCGGCTGACTGTCAAACAAGTTTCATGCAGCCGTGATTAATGGGCGCAGGCTTTGCAGGACCCCCAAAGATGACCTTCGACACGCAAAACACCCCCGCACGCGACTGGCTCGAGGCAGAGCTTGCCGATACTCTGGACGAGGAATACGAACTGGAGCTGGAGGACGCCGTCCTTTCGGCCGAGATCGCGAAGATCTACAAGAAGGTGCATCCCGAAAGCATCCCGCGTCAGGAATATTTCCAGAACCTGATCCGCTTGCAATCGGAACTGATCCGGCTGCAAAGCTGGGTGCAGTATCATAAGGAAAAGGTTGTCGTCATCTTCGAAGGGCGCGACAGCGCCGGCAAGGGCGGCGTCATCAAGCGCATCACGCAGCGCCTGAACCCGCGCGTTGCGCGCACCGTCGCGCTGCCCGCACCGTCGGACCGTGAAAAGACCCAGTGGTATTTCCAGCGCTATGTCCCGCACCTGCCTGCGGGCGGCGAGATCGTGCTGTTCGACCGCAGCTGGTATAACCGCGCGGGCGTCGAACGCGTGATGGGCTTCGCGTCCGAAGATCAGGTCGAACAGTTCTTTCACGACGTTCCCGAATTCGAACGGATGCTGGTCCGGTCCGGTATCAAGGTCGTGAAATATTGGTTCTCGATCACGGACGAGGAACAGCAGATGCGCTTCCTCATGCGCATCCACGATCCGATGAAACAGTGGAAGCTGTCGCCGATGGACCTGCAATCGCGCGTCCGGTGGGAACAGTATACCAAGGCCAAGGAAGAGATGCTGGTCCGCACCAACATCCCGGAAGCTCCGTGGCATATCGTCGAAGGCAATGACAAGAAACGCGCACGCCTGAACTGCATCGATCACCTGCTGACGCAGTTCCCCTATGAAGATGTCCCGCACGAGGAGATCACCCTGCCGGACCGTGTTTTCAACCCGTCCTACGAGCGTGCGATCCTCCCGCCGGAGCTTTACGTTCCCTCGAAATACTGACGCTGCATCCCCCCTTTGGCTGAATTGCCGCCAGCCGCAGGGGGGTGCGACACTCCGCCCATCATTCCTGGGGAGGAGCGTTCGATGACCTACGAGAATGTCAAGATTCACCCCGCTGTCGATGGCGGGGTCAAGGCCGGCGATCCGAACTTTGCGGGGGGCACGCTGCATTGCAACTGCGCCAGCGACCGGGTCGAGGTGAAGGTGGGCGGGCAGACCGCGCATAACCATGTCTGCGGTTGCACCAAGTGCTGGAAACCCGACGGCGCCGTGTTCAGTCAGGTCGCAGTGGTGGGCCGCGATGCGATCACGGTGACGGCCAACGGCCACAAACTGAAGATCGTGAACGAGGCCGCGCCGATCCAGCGCTATGCCTGCACCGGCTGCGGCGCACATATGTATGGCCGGATCGAGAACAAGGACCATCCGTTCTACGGTCTCGATTTCGTGCATACGGAACTGTCCGACCAATCCGGCTGGTCCGAGCCGCAATTCGCCGCCTTCGTGTCGTCGGTGATCGAAAGCGGGGTGGACCCGTCGCGGATGGACGGCATCCGCGGGCGCCTGCGGGAATTGGGGCTGGAACCTTATGACGCGTTGTCGCCGCCGCTGATGGATGCGATCGCAACCCATGTTGCAAAACGCTCGGGCGCGCTGCCTGCATGAACGCGGCGCGGGGGCGACCCCGCACGCATTCCCGGACCAAGGAGATGACGATGAGAACGAGAGCCGCCGTAGCCGTAGCCCCCGGCCAACCGCTCGAGATCATGGAGGTGAACCTTGAGGGCCCGAAGGCTGGCGAGGT
>JARWBI010000017.1 GCA_029846755.1 Falsirhodobacter flavus
ATCGTCTGCAGCATCGCCATCTCTAAGGCCCATGGTCCGACGGGGGCTGATCGTCGAAACCGGCATCTGGAACGACAACGCCGGATGGCTGCTGGACCGCGCAGCCTAAAATCGTGGCAGAAAGGCAACGCCGAAAGGGGTATGCTTCCGCATGCCGCCATCGGCGCTGCCGTTGGCCGGGCAAGCCGCTATTGCGGTTCAAATCAGCAACGCGAAGACCGACATGCCTCCGAATTCCGACCACCCCCTGCGTTACGACACCGTGAACGAGCTGCATGGGCGGCCCTTTCCTTCGCTGGGCGTTCCATGCACGGCCGTGGTCATGGCGTTCAAGCAGCCGATGGATGCCGCAAACCGCGACCGGGCGCTGGATCACGCACATCTGGTCGATCTGGTGGATCGGCACGCCGCCCCGCATCCCGAACCGGGCGTCACGCATTATTCCGGCCAGATGGGCCGCGCGGCGCTGAAATGGGAAAGCCATACCGAGTTCGTGACCTATTCGGCCTTCGTTCCCGGCGTGGCGGAACGGCCCTTCGATCCGGCGGAGGCCGGAATCTTTCCGCAGGACTGGATCGAGGCCGCGCCGGGGCGCCGACTGACATCTTTGCTGATCCGGGTGGAGCCGATGGGCGAGGATCGCGCGGCGCTTCTGGCACGCGCCTCGGAGTGGTTCGTGCCGGAAAGCCTTGCCATCTCATCGGTCGTGGATGACAGCGCGGTCGTGGCGGGGGATTTTAGGATCGACCCCGCAGGGCATATGCGCTTTGCGGTCTTCATCCGCCCCGGCACCGGGCCCCGCCGCGTGGGCCGCATCGTCCAGCGCCTGTGCGAGATCGAGAATTACCGTGCCATGTCGATGCTGGGCCTGATGCGCGCTCGCGATCTTTCGGCACAGCTGAACGGGCTGGATCAGCGCCTTGCCGGGCTGGTCACCGGGCAGGCCCGCCCCGAGCCGGAGGCGGCGCTACAGGACCTGCTCTCTATCTCGTCCGAGCTGGAGCGACAGGCGGTGGAGGTGTCGTTCCGCTTCGGCGCGACGGCCGCCTATGAGGCGATCCTGACCCAGCGGATCGAGGTTCTGCGCGAACAGCGCATCGCAGGACGGCAGACCTTTGGTGAGTTCATGATGCGCCGCTATGATCCGGCAATGCGCACGGTCAAATCAGCCGAACGCCGCCTGGCCGCCCTGTCCGAACGGGCGCAGCGCGCGGCGGAACTGCTGCGAACGCGGGTGGATGTCGAACGCTCGGCCCAGAACCAGCGGCTGCTGGAAAGCATGGACCGCCGCGCCGATCTTGCCCTGCGTCTCCAGCACACGGTCGAGGGGCTGTCGGTGGTGGCGATCAGCTACTACACGCTCAGCCTCGTGTCCTATGCCCTTTATCCGCTGGCCAGTGGCGCTGGCTTCAGCAAGGAGCAGTTGATCGCAGCACTGGTGTTGCCGGTTCTGGCGTCGGTCTGGCTGGTGGTGCGCCGGGTGCGGCGCAAGTTCCACTAGGGGCGGAAGACCGCCGGCGACAAGCCGCGAAGCGCGTTCCCCAGCCACAGGCGCAGATGGGGCAGGTCGGCGGGCAGCAGCAGTTCCTCGCGCACGCCTTCGGCCATCAATTTGGCCCGCAGCACCCCCGGCAGCAGGCCGGAGGCGGCGGGCGGCGTTCGCATCCCGTCGCCCCGGTCGAAGAACAGGGTGGTGATGGACCCATCGCAAACCTCGCCCCGTTCGTTCAGCAGCAGCACTTCATCAAGGTCGCCGCGCAGGTCGCCCCTCGCGGCGTCATAGGCGGCGCGGCGGGTGGATTTCACGCGCAGCCACCGATCGTCCGACCGAAGACGCTGGACCGCGATGCCGACGCGCCACAGCGCAATTGGCGGCGGCAGGCCGGAAACCTCGGGCGCGCCAAGGCCGTCCGGCCCGCACAGCACGCGAAGCCGCGCGGGTCGGCCCGGCGGACCAGTCAGATCCAGCCGGGGCGCCGCCCATCCCAGCCGCCGCGCGCCATCGGCCAGCCGCGCCCGATGCCAGGCCAACAGCGGACAGGCCGCACCATCCCACAGGACCGTCTCGATCAGCCTTGCACCAGCGGCATCATGTAGCGGGCTTTCCACAGCGCCTCCTCCCATTCGGCATCTTCGGTCGAATCCGCGACGATGCCGCCGCCGACGTTCAGCGTCACCTCGTCCCCGGTCAGTGCCAGCGTGCGGATCGCGACTGAGAACGAGGAGGACCCGTCCGGCCCCATCCAGCCGAGCGTTCCGCAATAGATGCCGCGCGGATGCGGCTCCAGCGCGCGGATGATCTGCATGGCGCGAATCTTGGGTGCGCCGGTGATGGATCCGCAGGGGAACAGCGCCTGCATCAGCGTCGGAAGCTCGGGCGGGGCGGCAAGCTGCGCCGTCACGCGCGAGGTCATCTGGTGCAGCGTCGCAAAGGTTTCTACGCTGAACAGGTCCGGCACGCGCACCGATCCCACGCGCGACAGGCGCGACAGATCGTTGCGCAGCAGATCGACGATCATCAGGTTCTCGGCTCGGTTCTTGACCGAAGCGCCCAGCGCGGCGGCCAGCGCAGCATCCTGCGCCGGATCGGGGTGGCGCGGCGCCGTGCCCTTCATGGGCCGCGCCTCGATCCGGCCATCGGCGTCCGTGCGGAAGAACAGCTCGGGCGAGCGAGAGATGATCGTAGGGCCCACCCCCAGATCGGCGAACCCGCCATGAGCAACGGGTTGAAGGCGCGCCAAAGCGGCGGCCAGATCCGCCGCCGTCCCATCCAGAAGCCGCGTGCGCATCGGAAAGGTAAGGTTGATTTGATAGACGTCGCCTGCCGCGATCAGCGCCTGCGTTTGCCGGAACGCCGCGCCGTAAGCCTGACGCGTGATGGCGGGCTCGGGCGGGGCAAGCCGAACGGGCGCCCCATGATGGTCCTGCGGCGGCCCCGGCGCGTCGAAAATCCCGAAGGCCAGTAGCGGCGGGCCGGGCATATGCAGCTGGGCCAGCCGTTCCTCGAACGCGAACCCGGCTTCGTATGCCATCCAGCCCGCAACCCACGCGCCGCTGCGCCGTGCCTCCTCCAGCCGCCAAAGCGCGGGGATGACCTCTTCCAGCCGCCACGCCGCCACGACCTGCTGCGAGTCTGCGAACACGGCTGGCCGGCCGTGCGGCCCGTCTTCAAGGATGATCATCCGCACCTCCTTCGCCGGACGGAAGCGTCGGCCCTGGTGCCCGCGGCCGGACTGCCCGAACACCGAATATTGCGCGGTTTTACAATGGCCGGGTGCCCCACGCTACCAGATTTCCTGCGTCAATCGAATCAATGGGTTAGAATGCGGGTGCCCCACGCTTTTTACCAGTCCAGGCCGCTCAGGGTCTGCATGGCGTCCTGCGCCAGAACGCGGCGCTTTGCCCCCTTGGTATAGATCGCGGTCGTGGTCGCTTTCGTGTGGGCCAGCACCGACATGATCTGGTGATCGGAGCATCCCATCTCGGCCAGCAGCCCTGCCAATGCCTTCCGAATGCCGTGCGAGGATCGCTCTGTCAGTCCGGCTGCATCGCACCAGCGGCGCACGCGTTGGCGCAGGCTCTCCACGCTCCCGAACGGCTGGCCTTTCTCGCTGAGCAAGTAGGCATCGCCCTGCACGGTCATTGCTCGTGAGGCGTTGAACAGGGGCGGGGGCAGGGGCACAGACACCGGGGCCGAACCCTTCTTGCCGGGTTGCCATTCCAGCCATGTAATGCCGTCGCGCTGAACCTCGTGCTTTCGGCCGAGCAGCATGGCGTCTCCGATCCGGCATCCGGTCATCATCAGCAGCGTCAGCCAGAGGTGCGCCGTCGTGCCCGGCGGGTGCGCCGCGCGGAAGGCTTTCAGGTCTTCGGCCGTCCAAGGCTTCGCGCCGCCTTTGCTGATGTGGATCTTGCGAACACCCTTGGCCGGGTTCGTCTCCATATCCCCGCGCTCGATCGCGAAGTCATACATCGCGCGCACCGCCTTCATGGTGTTGTCAGCCTCGGCCGGGGTGCGGACCATGTGGTCGCGGACCTTCACAAACGCGGCCTGCGGCATGTCTATGTCCAGATCGCCGTAGGGCGTGCCGTCCCGGTCGGGAATGGCGCACATGCGGGTGAGCTGCCTGCGGCGCTGTTTGAGGGTGCTGGACGACTTGAGCCCTGCATCTACCTCGGCAGCCAGATGGGCAAGGTATTGATCCACCAGCCACCGCAGCGACATCTCCGGCACATGCACGGCTGCATCGCGCGCCCATCGTTTACCTGCGCGCGCCGCCCAGTAATGTTCGAGGAAGTCGGGGTGATCCGGGCCCACGGGGATCGTCGTCTTGACGCGGGGCGCGCCCTCTTTGCGGACGCGATGGCGCAGGTTGCCAGAGGGCAGGCGTTCCGTGAACCAGCCGTCGAACTTGTGCTTCACGCCGATCAGCCCGCCCACTTCTTCAGCGCGCTGCGATCCGGACCCTTGGCGACGGGCGCCGGCGGCAGCTTCATCGCGCGGATCGTCCCATCAGCGGTGATTTCCACGGTGTCGGGATCGAAACCCGCCTCGCGCACCGCCTCGATCGCGCGCACCAAGGCGGCTTTGGTGAAAGCAGCCTTACCCCATCACTCATTCCTCCGAAACCGCCTGACGGCGAAACTACCGACAGCCCCCCCGCCAATGGAAGCGGCAAGCAGCAAGCCCGCAGCGGGCAGGGGCACCGGCGCGGGTGGCTCCTGCGGCGGCTTCGTCCAGTCACCACCGCCGGGCAGATCCGGCACGCTCACCAGCCCCCGGCGCGGATCGGGCGTATACGCGCCATAGGTGGGCCGCTCGCCTCTCCAGAACTGCGGCGCGCGATCCGCCAACGTCATCACCGGCGGCGGGCACATGAGGCTCTGCACCTGCTCGTAGGGGGTCGGCGTGCCATCTGCGTGCGCTGCCGAGCAGGCCCAGAGCATGACGCCACCGCCGACCAACATTCCCGCAACATACATGGACCAAGGGTTCACCCCTTATCCCCCTCTTGCGCGGCATCGGACACGGTGGGGGTGAGGCGGCGGATTGTTTGTTCAGCGAGTCCTTTGGTGCAATAAAGGTATCGCCTTGCCAATTCAGCCGCCTTGTCGCGGCATTCAAGGAATCCCGCCGCCCGTGCCTCCGTCACCTGCGCTTGGAGGGCTTTTAATTCTGTTTCAAATAACTCAACAGCTGAAGATAGCATGAATTTTTGAAACAAAAGCTGACTTTGCAGTCGAGGAACTTCAGTAGCGTGATGATCGACCCAGTTCTTAAGGTTGTCCCGTTCCGCCTCCACCTCGGCCAGCTTGGCTTGCAGAGCTTCGTGATCGCTTGTCCGCACATATGCCCCCTCTGAGCACTCTAACATTTCATGGAAAGACCACAGTGGATCAAACCGACCCGACGTCGCGTTTTCATTGATGGACTTCGTGGTGAGGTCTGATCGGATGTATTCCACGCCGTGACTGATGCCCTTGTGAAAGGTCCACTCCTTGTCAGGATGTGCAAATATACAATCCGGCATATCCCCCACCCCTTCGCGGCTGGTCGCCTCGCCGGGACGGCTAGACAGAAGAGTTTTCAGATCTTTATCCACCATAGCTATGATGGCCGGGTTGGTTGCATCATGCCCAACGCTGGTAAGTTTCCAGAGCAGCGCGGTCCGCATTGCGTCTTCCACCAGCGCCGTGTTGTCCGTGGGCGCAGCGGCGGGGTTGGGGTGGGTGTAGAGAGGGCGAACCTTATGACCTGCCGCCATGTTGGTCATGACCTCGTTTGTCGGGATGTTCTGCCATTCCGTGCGCCCAGCTGTCGCCGGATGACCGCTCGGCGGTGCCGCTCAAGACGACCCGGCTCGCCGAGGGTTTCACCCTCTATGCCGAGGAAGTGCAGGGCGTCGTGCTTTCGGCTCCGAAAGCGAGACGATCCAAGTGCAGGCGGAATATCTGCGCCGCATGGCCCGCGTTCGCGAAGACATGGAGCTGACCCATGAGCATCACCGGATGGGCGCCCTGATGGGCACGCTGCTGGATGCCGACGGCGCCACGGTCATCTACGACTTCTACGAGGAGTTCGGTCTGACACGCCCGGCGGTGATCCAGTGGAACCTCGACAGCGAGGCGTTCAACATCCGGGGCGCTGCTGCGGCTCTGGTGCGGGACATGTCCACCAAGTCGCGCGGTGCCATCAACCAGAGCACCACCGATCACGC
This sequence comes from Falsirhodobacter flavus, assembly GCA_029846755.1. Lineage (GTDB taxonomy): Bacteria > Pseudomonadota > Alphaproteobacteria > Rhodobacterales > Rhodobacteraceae > Falsirhodobacter > Falsirhodobacter flavus. Next base: position 6,219 of record JARWBI010000017.1, read on the forward strand.
TCTGGCAGGAGACGAGTTTTACGACAAGCTCGTGTCGCACCCGAAGGTCGAACGCACCTATCTGAACTATCAGGCGGCGGCGGAACTGCGCGGCAACGGCAACCCCTACGGCACGTTCCAGTTCGGCGGCGTGACGTGGCACAACTACCGCGGCACGGACGACTACCTACCCGGATTGGCGCGCTGGAAGCAGCTTCGCGACAGATCGACAACCTGACCTATCGTCTGACCGTTCAGGAGCAAGGGACGTTGACGCTCAGCCAGAGCGTCAACGAGCTGAAGCAAGCTGTGGCGGCCCAGAACAGCGATCTGCGCGTGATCCGGGAAATCCTGACCCGCCTCGATCCCGCCAGCGCCCGCGACCGCTGATGCGTGCCTCACGGGCCCGGTATCGCCCGCGAGGGTGGAGAGAGAACCCTTGGGCTGCACTCGTGACGCAAACCAGACCGGACCCGCTCCGGACTGCCATCATGCGCCTGTGCCTGGGGCAGCGCTATTAACCGCGACATACTTGGACGACACAGGGCGCTGCGAACGATACAGGCTCGCAGAACTTTCAGCCGATCGAGAGCGAGGGCGATAGGCCGGGGGGATGCCCTCGCTCCGACGCGGCAATGTGACCAACCGCAAACGCGCCGGTCGATTACGCGCATATCAGCATTGAATTGAACTGCATACAGGCTTGCAATGCTCTGCACGATTGAAAGCGGTTTGGCGCTTAGCATTGCACAGATAAACGAGAAGTTTCGCAGTCTGTGAACCGTGACGGGTCCGGAAAATGCCATACCCCCCGGTAGACATTACTTGCCGCGCGAACGCTCCGGGCCCGCCCCGGATGGCCCAAATGCTCCCGATCTATCGTCTTAGCAGGCGGTATATTTCTGCAATCCGCGCCCGCTCAGCGGGAACAATTTGGAACGGAGCTGAGTGCCACAGTCCCTACGCTACGGCCCGCCTCCCGCCATTCAACAATCAGCCCTAGCAGACATAAGCAGGTCCGCTCCTTAACGGAGAGATCGCTTCGTTCAGCTGATCTTCGATTGCGCGCTCTAACCAGAAGTCGCGCAACCCACCCGCACATCTTCAGGAGCCATCCATGGCAAAGAATGTTCTGATCAAGCAGGGCGACACCCGCCCGCATCTGCGCTGGACCCCGCAGGCCGATGGGGGCCGGGTCAGCGATCCGGGGGTGCGCGCATTCTTCACGATGATGCGGAACGGTCAGCCCGTTGTGGATCGGGCGCCCTGCGATATCGCGGGTGGGGATCTGATCTACAAATGGAAGCCTGAAGACACCGCGCGTGTTGGGGTGATGCAGGGCGAGTTCATCATCGTCTATGCCGACAACGGGATCGAGACAGATCCAGTCAACGGTTACATCCAGATCACCGTGCAGGCGTCGCTGTCGCCCCTCACGCCCCTGCCGGAGCTTCACGCGCCGACACTTACAGGCGGGGGCATCGGGGCAGATGGCGCGGACCTCGTGATCGCTGAGCCGGAGGCCACTGGCTCGCCCGTTCCGACTGTCGTGCGAACGGTTACGCGGGATGGAGCGCCCGTAGATGTGGTCGGCAACCGGATCGTCGGCGCGGCACCCGGGGCCTATGTCGTCACCTGGACGGCAACGAACGGCGTCGTGCCGGACGCCGTCCTGTCCCGCACGATTACCGTGGCACAGCCCGAGCCGGAGATCATCGCGCCCTATGTGATCTCTCAGCCCGCGCTGGAGTTGAGCGGTGACGATGTCCTCGTGACCCGGCCTACCTACGGCGGTTCGGAGCCTCTGGATATCGCGTGGGCGGTCCTGCGGGACGGCGTCAACGTCACGGGTGAGGTTGTGAATGGTCGGATAGCGGGCGCGCGGCGGGCGACGGATGTGGTCTATTCGACAGCCGGATCGGCGACGAACGTTGCGGGCGAGGCTGTCGCGGACGTTGCATCGCTTCTGGTCGAAGCCGCCGTTGTGCTGGAGCCGCCCGTTAATACCGACCTGCCGGAGATCACGGTCAGCGGGGAAACCACGCCAGACGGCGATCCGGTCGCAGGCGGGTCGGTGGCAGGCCAGCCGGGGGCATGGACAGGCTCGCCGATGCCGACGGTCGCCACGGTCATCCGGCGCCAGCTGGGGACCACGGGCGCAGTGGAGACGGTTGCGGGCGGGCTGGAACAGTCCGGCGCGGCCAAGTATCGCTACGAAGTGCAAGACACCGCACAGAACGGGGTGGGCGAGCCGGTGACGGCATCCTCCGGCTGGACGAAAGTCTTCATCGGCCCCCCCGCGAAGTTCTCGTCGGCGCAGTGGAGCCTCGCCCAGGGCAACGCGCCCCATACCGTCGCCGTGACTATCTCGGCCTTGCCCGATGACGGGGGTTCGCCGATCACTGCGCTCAACCTGATGGTTGGATCGGGCGAGCGGCCTTCGGTTCCGGCATCGGTCGGCACCCATCAGGTCGTGATCCCCGGTGCTGCCGGATCGCGGTCCATGCATATCTACGCGACCAACGATGCGGGTCTGGCCGGAGAATGGTCTTCGCTGAAGACGGTCGTCGTGCCCGAGCCGGAGGCATCCACCGCGGCAGCGGCAGCGTTCCAAGATAGCGTTTCGGTTTATGAGGCCGCGCCGGTGGCAGCCGCCAACCGCCAGCGATATGTGGGCTTCCTCCCCAATGCCCCGGCGGACGGGCAAAAGGATTACGTCCTGATGCGCGCCTTCCTCGGCCACAACGCGTTCTCCAACGCCACGGCCGAGTATCCGAACATCTCTTTCCGGCTTGAGGGGCAGACCACTGGGGTGCAGGGAGAAATCATCGCCGGGTCTAACTCGAACACCGCCGGTGACGCGCAGAAGAACCAGCACATGCAGGCGTCGAAATACTCCAAGCCGCCCGCAGGGTCGAAGGTCGGGAGCTACTTCCTGACGACCACGCAGGGCGCGCACGCCGTTGCAGGGTGGGTTGTCGAAGATTACGACTTCGCCGCCGTGGCGGGCTACCAGAGCAGGACGGGCGTTGTCGAGCTGACGAACGTCCCGGCTTGCTCGATCATCATTGCCGGGGCATCGACCTATAACGGCGGGACCAGCCCGCTCACATGGTCGGCGAACATGACCGTGGACGAGCGGCATGACGGAACGCTAGGCAGCAACCGGATCCGGATGGAGTTCGCGCACAGCGCGCCCGTGGCAGGTGGAGCGATCACCATCACGGCGACGGGCGCTCAGCTCATGTCTGTCGTTGTCGTGCCGCCGGGGGCGGACGGCGGCGCGGTTGAGCCTGCTGATCCGGGAGAGGCATTCAGCATTCAGCAGAACGGCGTGACCTTCCACGGGGAGGGCGCAACCAACTGGGGCCTAACGGAAGACGGACAGATCGGCATCGCGTCCGATCCCGAGGGCATTCGCATGGATGCGATATCCCCCGGCGTAGGAACGGAAAATGGCCTCACGCACAGCGGTGTTCAAATCGATCCAGAGCTTGGATATGGATACAATCGCGCTCAGGCGTTTGACCAAAGATCGAAAGACAACCTGACGAACCAATTCTTCAAGCAGGAAGTCATGGCGACATTTCCGACTTTGCTTGCCCGAGGTCAGGTGATCACCAAGGCCATCGGTATCCCGGGTCCATTTCGCGAGGGAACAGAGTTTTCGAACGACACGCGCGTGGGGATTGTCGAAAAATACGTCGCAGCTATCGCGGCAGACCGTAAGCCCGTCAAGGGCGACGTCTTGGCCCCTGTGTCGAAGACCCTGCGTAAGCCCGGTCAGTTCTACGTCAATTTCGACTTTGATGCGATCGTGGCGGGTCTGCCCAATATTGCCATCACGGGCGCACCGAATATCGATGTGGAGCTGATCCTGACGAGCCTCGAGAAGTTCAACCCCGTTACTGGCTTCATGAACTCAACCATCGCCACATCGGGATATGAACCTCTTTCACCGCATCTTTTTGGCGTGACCCGCAATTACGGCAAGGTATCCGGCTCCCACATCCACACGCTTGTCATCCTGATGGGGTCCAACCTGATGACGCTCGCGCAGAAACGACGCGGAGCTGTGGCGCTTGCCAGTATGGGAGTTCAGTGGGACGGATATGGCATCGCCCCGGATGGGGGCCACGGTCAGTATCAGCAGCTGCCGATCTTGATGAAGCGACTGTGGCTGGGGGAACCTTTGCTCACGATCCCGCGCGGGAACATGGCCAACTACTCGCAGCAGTATTTCCTCCACACGGCGGCGACGATCGAGCAGTATTACCAGCCTCATGACAATGCAATCCGTTTCCACCTGACGCGTCGCCGAACGATCAAAGCGGTGAGTGGCAGCTCCATTACCTGTTCGTTCTCTAAAAACGCGGGGGACGCCTATGACGTGTGCTTCAAGGGTATGCTCATGGTGCGGGAAGGTTTCGAGGGGACACAGCGCACCCGCCTTTCCACCGAGAAATTGGGAACTATCTCGACCGGGGCGCAGGATCGGACATTCACCATTGCTGGGCAACCCAGCACCCCGTTCAAGGTCGGGGATGTAATCTATTTCATCCCGGACTATACGATCAACGTGAATGACCCCGACTGGCATATTGGGTATGAGATCGATGGGGTGATGAGTTCTGGAAGCCCGGCGGTCAATGCGCGGTATCGTGACGTCAACACGCCGCAAGCCTTCGCATTCGCAATCAAGCTGATGGGGGTTTCGATCCCCATGTTTGATCCGCTTGTCGCCTATGTGGAGCGCGTCAAAGGTGGAAACTATCCATCTGCCGAGCACAAGTTCCCCGGCGTGGACAATACTACGATCAATCTCAATTGGATTGATCCGGTCTGGAACCAGCATTGGGAGACGGTGAAGAACACGCCTCCCCGCTATACTTCGTGAGGAAAAGCCCCGCCTGGTTGCAGTGCGGGGCTATTCTCTTAATCGCGGCGCATCCTTGTGAATCCTACACTGCACAAACCTGAAATTAGCAAGAACGCGCTTGCTGGGAGGCGAACAGGGGATGGTGTTTCGTCCCTTACGGTCTTAGTCCACTGCCCGGGACCACCCTGATAATTCCACTCCACTCGGCCTTCGGTAAATGGGTCGTTAGCGATCGGAATGGAGTAATTGGTGAAGCTGCTTGCCGTCGTCATGTGCGACCCCGTCACCCATATCCAGCTGGTATTTTGATCGGGAGCATACAAGTCCCAATCGATTACGTTCCACGCTTCATCAAATCGAATGGTGTGCCGAAATTCGTATCCCTCGCCGAAACCGCCCATAATTACTCCGGCGGAATAGTCGGTGTAGCTGTCGGAGCCAGAGATCACTGCCGTCCGGTCAACCACGGCTTCCGTGTCGATAACGATCGAGCCGACGTAAACGTCTTGGGCTGGCACGTTGCCAGAGTAGTCGGTTGCGTTTCCGTTTTCGTCATATCGGGTCGCTGCGGCGAGGTTCATCTTCGCTCGGAAGTCATATTCGAACACCGCAGCATCAGCCGCGCCCGCCGCCAGCGCCATCGCGCTCGCAGCCAAAAGCATTTTCATCGTCAATCTCCAACTCTGAAAGGTTTAGGAGCAGATCACCTGCTCCCAGTAGTCGCTTAGCGGCGGCGCGCGGGGATCGCGCCGATACCGGCGAGGCCGGTGAGCATTAGAATGGCCGAGGCGGGAAGAGGAACGGTGGCGGGAACGTCAGGTGTATCAATCCGCTCAGATGTCATCTTCGTGACGGCAAAAAAAAACATCCATCAGCTCACCGAGCCATACGTCTCTATACAGGGTAATGATGTTCTCCAGAAAAAGCAGAGGAATTGCTTCGGCGGTGAACTCGGACTCGAATGAAACACCTTCCGGGAATGCAAAAGGTTGCGAGATGAAGAAGGAAGTATTCCAGCCGGGAAATCTCCCGTCAGATCCACCACCATCAACCTGCGCATAAGGAACAGACCCCCAGTTGTAGAAGCCGATGCCATATGACGTCAGGTCTACGGCAAAATCCTCATCGAATGAAAATTCGACCTTTGGGGGCTGTGGAACCGTCACATTGACATGCGAAATCCAGTCTGCCCCGTATTCGGGCTCGTACTTGCGCCCGTACTCGCTGTCGAAAGTGACTGTTGCGGTGACTTTGCTGCCTACCTTGGGAGCATAGTCAGCGTAGACATTCGTGGGATATTCATAGCCGAGAACCCATCCGTCAAACGTCCACTTCATCGTAGCAGCGTTACTCGGGGCGGCGATGAGTGTCGCAAGGGCTGCAGATAAGGCGAGAACTTTCATAAACTTGTCCTGACAAAACACGATAGCCGGGACGTTGGCCATCGATCACGATTCCGGCAAGTCCAGAACTAAATGCCCGGAAATACGCGCAAAATGCACAGCGATGGTAAGCTGAACGTTTCTCCCGGCATCACAAAATTATCTGCGCCGACGGCGAGCCACAGCTATCGCTCCTACGACCCCCGATAGCAAAAGCATGCCAGACGCGGGCAGGGGAACCGGAGCAGGGCCTTCCACATCGACCGTAAGGCTGTCGAACAGGATTGTGGAGCAATCGATGCAGAACTCCCCGTTCGGACCGATGGCATCGTAGGGCGTGCTGATCCGCAACTGATCCAGAAGCGAGAAAGCTGGGGAGAAGACATAGGTGAAGCTGGTGAAGGTTACGGCGGTGGCGATTTCGGCGGCCGCGACCAATGCGCCGTCTCTGAAGCCCTCGAACCTGAGGCTCGCGTAGGGAACGCGGTCGGCGAGATCGTTGCCTTCGCTGTCAAAGTTAAAGCCGCCGTTGGCAGTCAGGTCCATCGACTGCGCAGTGAAGAGGCGATCGCTGAAGATGTTCGCGATCCCGCTCAGCGCGCCCCCTGGTCCGTTGATCTCGGGCCGACCGTCGAAGAGGAGGGATACGAGATCCCCGGAGAAGCCTTGCTCTGACCATTCGTCAACGTCACCGATCGTCGGGACGGTATCGAAGTTCAGGGTAAGGGATTGAGCGCTCTGCCCCATAAACGCGATCGTGGCCGCCGCAAGAAGCGTCTTCATCATCACTCTCCGAAATGGTTAGCGGGATAACGTTGAGTGCCGATCACGATTCTGGCAAGTAAAGATGTAACTGTGCGATAATATTCGCAAACTGCACAACAGGCGCAATCAGATGCGCCGTCGCCGCGTCAGCAAGAGCGCGCCGGCTAACCCTGTCATGAGCAGCAGGCCGGTCGCGGGTAGTGGGACTGGAGCCAGAGTATAGGTCAGATTATCGTACACGATGGCAGAACAGTCAAAGCAGGCGAGGTCATTGTCCGGGAACTCATCAGCCTCGTAAGGGGTGCTGATGATCAGCCTGTCGATCCCACGGAAACTTTCGCCGAAATTAAAGGTGAAGTTGCTCCCCTCGACGCCCATCGCGATAGCGGCAAATGCCACTGATGTGTCGCCTCGGAACCCTTCGAACATGAGGTTGTCGTAGGCAACCCCCGGTATATAGCCTTCATCGGGACTCCAATTCAGGCCGCCATGCCCCCCCCACCTCAATAGACAATGGCGTGAACAGATTATCTCGCTGGATCGTCGCCTCTGGCCAAGCTGGACCTCCGGGTCCGTGAATGGTTCCCTCACCTGCGCGATCGTACCTTGAAGGATTTCCGTAGAAGCCTTGCTCGGACCAAGCAAAGTTTTCCGGCATGTATTCGACGAGACTATCGAACGTCAAAGTTTCGGCCTGTGAAGCACCCGCCGATACGGCGAGCGCCAAGGCAAGAACCGAAGTCTGCATTGTCACTCTCCTACTCGTGAAGATGTGAGCCTGCGCCTCGGTTCTGATTCGGGCAAGCGGGCAACTCTTTAAGCCTATCAGCCAACCGCCCCGCCACCACGCGGCGCCTTTTCATGTCTGGAGCATGCCATGAGCATCAATAAAGCCGCCCTCGACCTCATCAAGGAATTCGAGGGATTCGAACCCATGGCCTATCATGACCCGGTGGGCATTTTGACGATCGGCTACGGGACAACCGCCGCCGCTGATGTCGGCATCATCCCCCGCGAGGGCATGGTCATCAGCGAGGCTCAGGCCACGGAATACTTGCGCCGCGCGGTGGACAAGTTCGCCGCCCAGATCCGGCCTAGGATCACTATGCCCGTCAACGCCAACCAGTTCGGGGCCATGGTGAGCCTCGCTTACAACATCGGGCCGGGCGCGTTCAACACCTCGACGCTGCTGCGCAAGTTCAACGCTGGTGACACGGCGGGGGTGGCCGAGCAGTTCCTCGTCTGGGACAAGGCGGGCGGGCGGATCATGCGCGGCCTCCATGCCGCCGTGAGGCCGAGCGCAAGCTGTTTCTGACGCCAGCCGGGGTAGCCCCCGCGAAACCTGTGCAGCCCGCGCCCCAGCCGAGCCTGTGGGCCGCGCTGGCATCCACCTTCATACGCATCTTCGAAGGAGCCTGACATGCACATCAACCCGGCAATCGTAAGGGTGATCCTGAGGTATCTCGCAGGCGCGCTCGTCAGCTATGGCGTCGTCTCGGCGGGGGCGGCCGATACCTTGTCGAACGATCCCGTCGTCATCGAGGCGGCGACCGCCGTGGCTGGCCTGATCCTCGGCGCCGCGACGGAATGGTATTACGCCCGCGCCAAGCGTGCCGGCGATGCGAGGAAGCTCTGATGTTCGGCGGGCTGGAGGCGCTGCTTGGCGGCGCGGCGTTGGCGCTGATCGGCGTCGTGGTGGCCTATCTGCGGGGCAGGTCGGCGGGCCAAAAGCAAGAACAGGGCAAGGTCGCCCAGGGCTATACCGAAACAAGGAGGAAGGCCGATGAGGCGAATGTTGTTGGCGATGATCCCGCTGTTGCTCGTGATCTCTTGCGCACCCGCGGTCCGAACGTCCGGTGACGCCATCTGTGATGCAAGCCGCGCGGACCGGGCAGCACATGCAGCGGCGCTGGCACATGAGGGCAGCGATCGCGTGGTTCTCACGGGTCAGGCGCTGATCGCTAGGATCGACGCGGCGTGCGCGGGTTAAGGCTTGCCTTGATCGGCGTCTTCTTCCGTGATGTCGAACCGGAAGTCGCTATCCAGGCGCTTCATCATGATGAATGCCCGCAGCTCCAGCTCATCGATCGGCTCTGGGATTTCATGGATATCTTCATCGTCCGGGTAGGTCAGCATGAACGCATCGATAATTGCGTCGATTGCATCCTCTAACGATGGGAATGGCGTTGAGGTCAGGCGGTCGCCCACGGTAAGATTTAGCACGTAGGTCTTTTTCATCGCGATCTCCCTTGATGCGGGTCAGCTAGGTTGACGCAAGTCCCCCGCAATGCCGGGCGTTCCAGAATCAAGCGCGTTCTGTATACGTTCCAGAATGGCGGATCGGACCTCATATTGCCATGCCTCATGTTTGTGCGGGCATGACGCCTATCTCGCGACATCGCGGTGGGTGCATCGCGACTTCCTGCTAGCGCGGCTGAAATGCACCGGCTGCGGTCGCCGTGACCGGCTAAGCATCACCGTCGTCCTGTCGCCGGAGTGCAAAGAGAACGGCGAGCATGTGAACGTGATCCTGCGGGCGCTGCGGGTGACTCAGGTGTGACGGCATTCGGCATGTGCCCCACGCTCTATTTTCGTGGGGCAGGTCATTCAGCAATTACAGGTGTTCGGGTGTGCTGTGGTGCCCGCGGCCGGACTCGAACCGGCATGGCCGAAGCCGAAGGATTTTAAGTCCTCTGTGTCTACCATTTCACCACGCGGGCACCATGCCTGTTTGCAGCTTGCCGCCGGGTAATTCAAGCGGCGACAGATTGACAGGGGGGCACGCTCGGCACCTAATGCTGCAACTGCATTGTGTAGAGGGGGGGAGAGATGGAGAAGATCTACGGCTCGGCGTCATCGGCGCTGGAGGGCGTGCTGTTCGACGGGATGCTGATCGCGGCAGGGGGGTTCGGGCTTTGCGGCATCCCGGAACTGCTGATCGACGCGATCCGGGCGGCGGGGACGAAGGATCTGACCATCGCGTCCAACAATGCGGGCGTGGACGGCTTCGGTCTGGGCGTTCTGCTGGGCACGCGGCAGGTGAAGAAGATGATCTCCTCCTATGTCGGCGAGAATGCCGAGTTCATGCGCCAATACCTGTCGGGCGAGCTGGAGCTTGAATTCAACCCGCAAGGGACGCTTGCCGAACGGATGCGGGCGGGGGGCGCGGGCATCCCGGGGTTCTATACCAAAACCGGCGTCGGCACCGTGATTGCCGAAGGCAAGGACCACAAGGAATTCGACGGCCAGACCTATATCCTCGAACGCGGGATCGTGGCCGATCTGTCGATCGTCAAGGCGTGGAAGGCGGACGAGACGGGCAACCTGATCTTCCGCAAGACCGCCCGCAACTTCAACCCGCCCGCCGCGATGTGCGGAAGGATCTGCGTGGCCGAGGTCGAGGAGATCGTGCCGGTCGGCAGCCTCGATCCCGATCACATCCACCTGCCGGGCATCTATGTCCACCGGATCGTGCAGGGGCAGCATGAAAAGCGCATCGAACAGCGCACCACGCGCAAACGGGAGGCCTGAGCCATGTGGGACCGCAACCAGATCGCCGCCCGCGCCGCGCAGGAACTGCAAGACGGCTGGTATGTAAACCTTGGCATCGGCATCCCGACCCTGGTCGCCAACTACATCCCCGATGGGGTGGAGGTGACGCTGCAATCGGAGAACGGGATGCTGGGCATGGGCCCGTTCCCGTATGAGGGCGAGGAAGACCCCGACCTCATCAACGCCGGCAAGCAGACGATCACCGAACTGCCAAAGACGGCCTATTTCGACAGCGCCACCAGCTTCGGGATGATCCGCGGCGGCAAGATCGCCATGGCGATCCTTGGCGCGATGGAAGTGTCCGAGGAAGGCGATCTGGCGAACTGGATGATCCCAGGCAAGCTGGTCAAGGGCATGGGCGGGGCGATGGACCTCGTTGCCGGGGTGGGCCGCGTGGTGGTGGTGATGGACCACACCAACAAGGCCGGCGAGTCGAAGGTGCTGCGCGAATGCACCCTGCCACTGACCGGCAAGGCCGTCGTGGACCGGATCATCACGAACCTTGGCGTGCTGGACGTGGTGGACGGCGGGCTGAAGATCGTGGAACTGGCCGAGGGCGTCACCGAGGACGAACTGCGCGCAGCGACCGAGGCGACCATCGTCTGACAAACTCTTGCGCGCGCGCGGAAATTTTGCCGCGCGCGCTGTTTTGACGCAGCGTCATATCCCGCTCCCATACCCGCGCTGATTGACCATCCCGACCAAATGCCGTTCGCTTGCGGAAAAATTCCAACAGGAGGAACTGGCATGGCAACTGGATTTGGCATCGCCGCTGCGGCCCTGATGCTGTCGGCAAGCTTTGCATCGGCACAGGTTACGCTGAACCGCGGCAACGACACCGACCCCGCGACGCTGGACCATCATCGAACGTCCACAGTGGCCGAGGGACGGATCATGAAGGATCTGTATGACGGTCTGGTGATCCAGGACGCCTCGGGCAACGCAATTCCCGGCACCGCCGAATCGTGGGAGATTTCCGAGGACGGGCTGACCTATACCTTCACGCTGCGCGAGAATGCGAAGTGGTCGAATGGCGATCCGGTCACGGCGCAGGATTTCGACTTCGCGTTCCGGCGGATCATGAACCCGGAAACGGCGGCCGGTTACGCCTCTATGCTGTTCCCGATCAGGAATGCCGAGGCCGTGGCGACCGGCAAGGCGCCGCTGGACGATCTGGGCGTGCGCGTCGTCGATGACCGCACGCTGGAGATCACGCTGGGCGCGCCGACGCCCTATTTCATCGAACTGCTGACCCATCAGACCGGCCTGCCGCTGCACCGCGCCACGGTCGAGGCGAATGGCGACCGTTACACCCAGCCCGGCACGATGGTCACCAACGGCGCCTACAAGCTGATCTCGTTCCAGCCCAACGATCGTATCGTGATGCAAAAGAACGAACATTACCACGATGCCGCGAACGTCCAGATCGACACGATCAACTGGATCCCGTTCGAGGATCGCGCCACCTGCCTGCGCCGGTTCGAGGCGGGCGAGGTGCAGATCTGCTCCGACGTTCCGGGCGAGCAGATGGATTATGTCAAGCAGAACCTGCCGGACCAGCTTCGCATCGCGCCCTATCTTGGCAGCTATTACCTGCCCATCAAGGGTGCCGAGGGCAGCAAGCTGAAGGATGCCCGTGTGCGTCAGGCGATTTCGCTGGTGATCGACCGCGAGTTCCTGGCATCCGAGGTCTGGTCGGAAACCATGCTGCCGGGCTATTCCGTCGTGCCGCCGGGCATCGTGAACTATGTCGATGGCGGCGTCACGCTGGACTATCCCGAGGACATGCTGGACCGCGAGGATCAGGCGCTTGCCCTGCTGGAGGAAGCGGGCGTGACCGAAGGCAGCCTGTCGGTCGAGCTGCTCTATAACACATCCGAGAACAACAAGAACACGATGGCGGCCGTGGTCGACATGCTGGGCAATATCGGCATCAACGCGACCCTGAACGAAACCGAAGGCGCGACCTATTTCAACTACCTGCGCGAGGATGGTCCATTCGACATCGCTCGTGCGGGCTGGATCGGCGATTACAACGATCCGCAGAACTTCCTTTTCTTGTTCGGATCGGAAGTTCGCTTCAACTACTCGCGTTGGAAAAGCCCGGAATATGACGCGATCATGGTCCGCGCCGCCGAGGAAACCGACCTTGCCGAACGCGCCAAGGTTCTGGCCGAGGCAGAGACGCTGCTGCTTCAGGAAATGCCCGTCGTGCCGATCCTGTATTATTCCTCGCGCGCGCTGGTGGCTGACAGCATCGACGGATACGAGGACAACCTGATGGACGCGCACGCGACGCGCTGGCTGTCCGTCAACTGACATGCTGGGATATACTTTGCGAAGGATGGTCGGGGCGATCCCGACCATCTTCATCATCGTCACGCTGACCTTCTTTGCGATCAGGTTGGCGCCGGGCGGGCCGTTCGATCTGGAACGCCCGCTCGACCCGCTCATCATGGCGAACCTCGAACGGGCCTATAACCTCGATGCGCCGCTCTGGAAGCAATACCTGATCTATCTGGGCAACCTGATCCGCGGCGATCTGGGGCCGAGCTTTGCACGGCGCGACTTTTCGGTGAACGATCTGTTCGCGGCGGGGCTGCCGGTTTCGGTGATGCTGGGCGGGATGGCGCTTGGACTGGCGGCGGTGCTGGGCACCTTCCTTGGTGCGCTGGCAGCGCTGCGGCAGAATTCGTGGATCGACACGGCCATCGTCGCTGTGGCGACGCTGGGCATCACCACGCCGAATTTCGTCATCGCGCCGCTGCTGAGCCTGTTCTTCGGCGTGGTGCTGGGCATCCTGCCTGCGGGCGGGTGGAGCAATGCCGACCCTGCGTTCTGGGTGCTGCCCATCGTGACGCTGGCGCTGCCGCAGGTGGCGGTGATCGCGCGGCTGGTGCGCGGCGCCACGGTCGAGGCGCTGCGGGCGAACCATGTCCGCACGGCGCGGGCTTACGGCCTTCCGGCCCGTGTGGTCGTGGGGGTGCATGCACTGCGGGCGGCGATGCTTCCGGCGGTGTCCTATCTGGGGCCTACGGCCGCGGCGCTGCTGACCGGGTCGGTGGTGGTCGAGACGATCTTCGGCATTCCCGGCATCGGGCGGTATTTCGTGCAAGGCGCGCTGGGCCGCGATTACACGCTGGTCATGGGCACGGTCGTGGTGATCGCGGTCTTCGTGGTGCTATTCAATCTGGCAGTCGATCTTTGCTACGCCTGGCTCGACCCGAGGGTCCGCTATGACTAGTCGTTCGCTTTGGCAGGATGCGTGGCTTCGGCTTCGCAAGAACCGCGCGGCAGTCGTCAGCGCTTTCGTTCTGGTCTTTCTGGGACTGGTGGGGGTCTTCGGGCCGATGCTGTCGCCGCACCCCTATGACCGCATCTATCAGCAATATGTGCGCGTGGCCCCCAGTCTGGAGGCCTATCCCCGCGCCGATGACATCCTTCCGGGGTTGGAGCGGGAGATGCGCCGCGCCCGCCTGACGGGGGGCGAGCCGGAACTGTCCGGCAGCACTCTGTCGGTGGACCTGACCGCCGACGAGCCGATCGACGAGCGTGTGCTGCGGTATTTCCAGCGGTCCGACCTGTTCTATGCGCCCAAGCTGGAACTGGCGGATGATGGGCTGTCCGGCACGCTGACCATGAACGTGGAGCGCAGCTATTTCCTGCTGGGGACCGACAATCTGGGCCGCGACATGCTTTCGCGGATCATGATCGGCGTGCGGATATCACTGGCCATCGGGCTTCTGGCCTCGGCGATGGCGCTGGTGCTGGGCGTCGTCTATGGGGCGGTGTCGGGCTATCTTGGCGGGCGGGTGGACTCGGTCATGATGCGGATCGTGGATATCCTCTATTCGCTGCCGTTCATCTTCTTCGTGATCCTGCTGCTGGTGTTCTTCGGCCGAAGTCTGGTCATCATCTTCATTGCCATCGGGGCGACGGAATGGCTGGACATGGCGCGGATCGTGCGCGGGCAGACGCTGTCGTTGAAGCGGCGTGAATTCGTGCAGGCGGCCGAGGCGCTTGGCGCGTCGCAGATCGGGATCCTGCGCCGGCACATCATCCCCAACGCGCTTGGCCCTGTGATCGTGTTCGTGACGCTGCTGGTGCCCAAGGCGATCCTGCTGGAAAGCCTGCTGAGCTTCCTCGGCCTTGGGGTGGCGGACCCGATGACGTCGCTCGGGCTGCTGATCTCGGAAGGGGCGGCAAACATGCGGGGCGCGACATGGCAGCTGATCGGTCCGGCGGCGGTGCTGACGGTGATCCTGTTCGCGTTGAACTTTCTGGGGGACGGGCTGCGCGACAGCCTCGATCCGAAGGAGCGATAGATGGAACCGATACTTTCCGTCCGCGATCTGCGGGTGACGTTCGAGACCAACGATGGCCCGGTCGATGCGGTGCGCGGCGTGGATTTCGACCTTCATGCCGGGCAGACGTTGGCCATCGTGGGCGAGTCCGGGTCGGGCAAAAGCCAGACGACGATGGCGATGATGGGGCTGCTGGCCGCCAACGGGCGCGCAACGGGCAGCGTCACGTATCGCGGCAAGGAGATTCTGGGGATAGGAGAGCGCGCGCTGAACAAGGTGCGCGGCGACCGGATCACCATGATCTTTCAGGAGCCGATGACCTCGCTCGATCCTCTTTACAAGATCGGGCGGCAGTTGGCGGAACCGCTGCGATACCATCGCGGCATGTCCGCCCGCACGGCACGACCGCGCATACTGGAGCTGTTGCGGCTGGTCGGGATACCGGAGCCGGAGCGGCGCATCGACAGCTATCCGCACGAATTGTCGGGCGGGCAGCGGCAGCGCGTGATGATCGCCATGGCGCTGGCCTGCGATCCCGACATCCTGATCGCGGACGAGCCGACGACGGCGCTGGATGTGACCATTCAGGCGCAGATTCTCGAACTGCTGGCCGATCTGCAAAAGCGGCTTGGTATGGCGATCGTGTTCATCACCCACGACCTTGGCATCGTGAAGCGCTTTGCCGACCATGTCGCCGTCATGCGCGGCGGCGAGGTGGTGGAGCAGGGACCGGCGGCGCGGGTGTTCGAGGCGCCGGAGCATCCCTATACCCGCATGCTGCTGGATGCCGAACCCGAGGGAGAAAAGCCCCCCGTTGCCGAGGGCGCGCCCGAATTGCTGCGCGGCGAGGACGTGCGCGTCACCTTCGATCTTGGCCGCCGCCATCTTCTGCACGCGGTGGACGGCGTGTCGCTTGCCCTGCGCGAAGGGCAGACCGTCGGCGTGGTGGGGGAAAGCGGGTCGGGCAAGTCGACGCTTGGCCGGGCGCTGCTGAGGCTGCAACCGTCCGAGGGGCGGGTGGTCTGGCTGGGGCGAGATCTGCCCGAGGCGCGGGAGGCGATGCGCCCCTTGCGGCGGCAGATGCAGCTGGTGTTCCAGGACCCGTTCGGATCGCTGTCGCCGCGCATGACGGTGGGGCGCATCCTGTCCGAAGGGCTGCTGATCCACGAGCCGGGGCTGGGCGCCGCCGAACGCGCCGCCCGTGCCCGCGCCGCGCTGGAGGAGGTGGGGCTGGGCCCCGAGATGCAGAACCGTTACCCGCACGAGTTTTCCGGCGGGCAGCGGCAGCGCATCGCCATCGCACGGACCATGATTTTGCGCCCGCGCCTGATCGTGCTGGACGAGCCGACAAGCGCGCTGGACCGTTCGGTGCAGAAGCAGATCGTGACGCTGTTGCGCGATCTGCAGCAAAAGCACGGGCTGTCCTATCTGTTCATCAGTCACGATCTGGCGGTGGTGCGCGCGCTGTCGGACCATATCGTGGTGATGAAGGGCGGGCGGATCGTCGAACAGGGGCCCACGGCCCATGTGTTCGACAACCCGGCCGAGGATTACACGAAACGGCTGATGGCCGCCGCGCTGGACACCGAGCGCTTCCGCGCCTGACCACCGCACGCATGGTTAACGCGATCGACACGCGCCTTGCCGTATTCCCGTCCGGCAAGACGCGCAGTCGCCGCAACGGCGCAAAGGAGGCCACCATGCCCGACCGTTTCCATACCCATTCCAAGGGCGTCACCGCCCCCGCGCTCGGTGCCGTCGCCGTGACGCCCTCCGACAGTTCCGATCTGCCCGAGATGGTGCGGGCCGTGACGCTGGGCGGGGGCGGCGCGATCAGCTTCGTCGGCAGTGACGGGCAGACATACCTGACCGGCGCGCTGCCGGCCGGGACCTATGCCGTCTTTGCGCGGCGCATCCGGGCAACGGGGACCACGGCAAGCGACATCACGGGCTGGATCTGATGCTGGGCATCGGACTTCGACTGGGCGGCAGCGGGCCGCCTGTCGCGGCATATCGGGCCATGCCCGAGCTTTTCGCCGCGCCCACCGTCACCTTCATCGGCGCCTCGCTGGAGGCGCAGGGCGCAGGCAGCGGCCCCGAGGCCAGCACACGCACGGCGCAATACGCTGCGGCCCTGGGCTTTGCCGGCGCGATCCGCAGCTATGCCGTGTCCGGTCAGCAGAACGACGGCATCCTGAGCCGTTACTATGCCGCGCGGGCAGACAACGCGGCCACGGCGGGGCGAAACGTCTATATCGTCCATGCGAACGGCAACGACATCACCGCAAGCCGCCCCTTTCCGAATGCCGAAGACGCCATCCGCGCCAGCCAGCGCGCGATCTTTCAGGCAGTGCGTGCGGTGCCGGGCGATGTGCTGGCGCCAGTGCTGACCTCGAAACGGCTTTACGTCAGCGACCCCGCGGTGGTGCAGGGCGATGCGGCAAGCGAGGCCTTCGGCTCGAAACCCTATAACGATGCGATCGCCTTGCCGCTGATGCGCGAATTCGCACCCGCCTTCCTTTTGCCGGGGGGCGAGGCTGCTTTGGACGGGTATCGGGTGATCGAGCGGCATCCTTTCCTTCTGTCCTCCGACGGCATCCATCTGGAGCAGAACCTGCGGTCGCGCTGGACCGAGATCCTTCTGGCGCTTCTGGCAGCCCGCACGCTTGGGCGGCGCCCTTCGGACAGCCGCGCAGGCCGGTCGATGATGTTCCGGCTGACGGGCGGCAACTGGAACCACCTTCCGGCGGCGGGCAAGACGCGCAACGAGCTTGTTGCCAGCGGCAACAGCTTTGCCGCGCGGCTCTGGGACGGCGATCTGGACCCGTTCGTTTCGGTCGGGCTGTCGTCGCCCGCTTTTGCGACCACCGGCAACGGGGCGGGCACTTTCGGGCGGCTGGCCGATGCGCGGTTTCGCGACGCTGCGACGATGACGGCGATGGCCTATGCCGAAGGGGGCGCGACCATCACGCTGGTCTTCCGCAACTTGACGCCGGGCGACCGCGTCCGCGTCGGTGTCGCCGCATCGCGGGCGTCGAACGATACGATGCGGCGGGGGCGGTATGTCCTGAACGGGGGCGAGGCGATCACCGTCAACGCCGCGAACAATGCCGCAAGCAATCAGGGCAGCTTCGCCCCGGTGACCGTGCCGCCCAGCGGCGAGCTGACGCTGACCGCGACGGGGGACGGGGCCGGTCAGATCGCCTACCTCAACGCCGTCATTCTGGATTTCGAAAAGGGCACCGCATGAACATCGAACGGATGCGCGAACTTCATACCGAAATGGGCCTTCTGCTGGGCACATTGCCCGAAGCCGCGCCGGCCAAGGGGGCAGGGATCACCGACCGTGCCGGGCTGGACGCGGCGCTGGCCGCAGCCAAGGGCGGCGAGGTGATCGAACTCGCCCCCGGTGATTACGGCAATCTGGAATGGAAGCCAAACTTCGCCACCCCCGTCACCATCGTCGGCGGCAGCTTCGGGTCGGTGAAGATCCTGCGCTATCACTGGCAACATCGCGGCAAAGGGGCGATCCTCGACGGGGTGCGCGCGACCTATCTGGAGGTGAAGGCGGTCGATGGCGTCACGATCCGCGGCTGCGTCGCGGAACAGCTGATGATCGACAGCGCCAACAACGCGACGATCGAAAGCTGCTGGCTGCATGACGGGCATTTCCCGCTGCGCATCCTGCGCGCGGTGGGGTTCCGCGTGATCGGCAACGTGCTGGAAGGCGCGCGCGAGGATACGATGCGCATCTATGGCGACAGCCACGGCGGCGAGGTGCGCGGCAACCTGTTCCTGCGCAACATGGCCGCCAAGGGCTATCACGGCGATCACCTCCAGATCTATGGCATCAACGGCGAGGATGTCTGCCCCTATGATCTGGTGATCGAGCAGAACCTGATGCACGACGACCAGACCGGCAAGGCTGTCAAGCTGGTTGCCAACGGTCAGGCGGGCTCGGCTTCCCGTGCGGGGGATGCGGGGGTTCCGGCGGGCGCGCAAGGCATCTTCATCGGCGCGGCGCACAAGACGATGTATCGCGGCGTCAGCATCCGGCACAACCTGATCCGCGTCGGCATGAAGAACGGCATCTTCATCTCCGCCGGGATCGAGGATTGCCCGATCGAGGAGAACATACTTGTTCCCGTGGCCGGGCAGACTTTGGTCGAACTGGTGCTGAACAAGGACGCCAGGAACCTGCGCTGGCACAATCGCGGCGTGACCGTGCAGGGCAACATCGTGCCCAAGATCATGGACGAGGGCGGCGAGGCGAAGGTTCTGGCCAATCACAGCTATGGTGCCGACCCGTCCGGTCTGTTCGCCGGGATCACCGCCGGCTCTGGGGGCGAAGTGCCGGAGGATTATCGCCCGGCCAAGGGATCGCCCGTGGTTGCGCCATGGCTGGGCGCCACGATCGCCCGTCTGCGGCAGACGCTGGACGCCGTGCCGCGATAGATGTCACTTCCGGGGCGGGGAGCGTCGCAAACGGACACGTCGCGACCCTTGCCCCGGTTACCCTTTCCCCATCTGCGCGAGGAGGCGCGGCAAGGGGAGGAATACGATGAGCAACCGTGGCGTCGTCTATCTGGGGCCGGGCAAGGTCGAGGTCCAGACCATCGAAGATGCGAAGCTTCAGGCGCCCGACGGGCGGCGGATCGAACATGGGGTGATCCTGAAGGTCATCTCGACCAATATCTGCGGGTCCGACCAGCACATGGTCCGCGGGCGCACGACTGCGGAACCGGGCCTGATCCTTGGCCACGAGATCACCGGAGAGGTGATCGAGAAGGGCCGCGATGTGGAGATGCTGGAGGTGGGCGACATCGTCTCGGTCCCGTTCAACGTCGCCTGCGGGCGCTGCCGCTGCTGCCGCGAACAGGATACGGGCGTGTGCCTGACCGTGAACCCCGCCCGTGCCGGCGGGGCTTACGGCTATGTGGACATGGGCGGCTGGATCGGCGGGCAGGCGCGGTATGTCACCGTGCCCTATGCCGATTTCAACCTGCTGAAATTCCCCGACCGTGATCGCGCGATGTCGAAGATCCGCGATCTGACGATGCTGTCGGACATCCTGCCGACCGGCTTTCACGGCGCGGTCAATGCCAAGGTCGGCGTCGGCTCGGTCGTCTATGTCGCGGGGGCGGGCCCGGTCGGGCTGGCTGCTGCGGCCTCGGCGCGCATTCTTGGTGCGGCGGTGGTGATGATCGGCGATTTCAACAAGGACCGTCTTGAACATGCTCGCAAGGTCGGGTTCGAGCCGGTGGACCTGTCGAAAAGCGACCGCCTTGGTGACATGATCGCCGAGATCACCGGCTCGCCCGAGGTGGACGGTGCCATCGACGCCGTCGGATTCGAGGCGCGGGGCCATGCCGGGGGCGAACAGCCCGCCATCGTGCTGAACCAGATGATGGAGATCACACGCGCCGCAGGATCAGTCGGCATTCCCGGCCTTTACGTCACCGAAGATCCTGGCGCAGTGGACGACGCGGCTAAACAGGGCAGCCTGTCGATGCGCTTCGGTCTGGGCTGGGCCAAGGCGCAAAGCTTCCACACCGGCCAGACGCCGGTGCTGAAATACAACCGCAGCCTGATGCAGGCGATCCTGCACGACCGTCTGCCCATCGCCGACATCGTGAATGCGCAGATCATCTCGCTTGAAGATGCGGCGCAGGGGTATGAAAGCTTCGATCAGGGCGTCGCCAAGAAGTTCGTGCTGGACCCGCATGGTGGTCTTGCCGCCTGATCTTTTTCCACCGGCGGGGTGACCCGCCGGCGGTTTTTTGGTTTTCCCCGAAGGCGCCAGCCGCTATAGGACAGACGGTTTTTGCAGAAAGGACCGCCATATGGCCAATGTCGTCGTCGTAGGCGCCCAGTGGGGCGACGAGGGAAAAGGCAAGATCGTTGACTGGCTCAGCGAACGTGCCGATGTCATCGCAAGGTTCCAGGGCGGTCATAACGCGGGCCATACGCTGGTCATCGGCAACACCGTCTACAAGCTGTCGCTGCTGCCCTCGGGGATCGTGCGGCCCGGCAAGATTTCGGTCATCGGCAACGGTGTGGTTCTGGACCCGTGGCATCTGGTCACCGAGGTCGAAAAGCTGCGCGGGCAGGGGGTGGAGATCACGCCCGAAAACCTGCTGATCGCCGAAAACGCGCCGCTGATTTTGCCGCTGCATGGCGAATTGGACCGCGCACGCGAAAGCCACGCCGCCGTCGCCAAGATCGGCACCACGGGCCGCGGCATCGGCCCCGCCTATGAGGACAAGGTGGGCCGCCGCGCCATTCGCGTTGCCGATCTGGCCGACGACGCCACGCTGGAGCTGCGCGTGGACCGTCTGCTGGTCCATCACGACGCCCTGCGCCGGGGCCTGGGGATGGACCCGATCGACCGCGACGCGCTGCTGGTCCAACTGCGCGAGATTGCGCCGCAGGTCCTGCCCTATGCCGCCCCCGTCTGGAAGGTGCTGACCGAGGCGCGCCGCGCCGGGAAGCGCATCCTGTTCGAAGGGGCGCAGGGCGCGCTCTTGGACATCGACTTCGGGACCTACCCCTATGTCACCTCGTCGAACGTGATCGCCGGGCAGGCGGCGACGGGCACGGGCATCGGTCCGGGCGCTATCGGCTTCGTGCTGGGCATCGTCAAGGCCTATACCACCCGCGTGGGCGAAGGCCCGTTCCCGGCGGAACTGAACGACGAAGACGGTCAGCGTCTGGGCGAGCGTGGCCACGAATTCGGCACCGTCACGGGCCGCAAACGTCGCTGCGGCTGGTTCGATGCGGTTCTGGTGCGCCAGACCTGCGCGACCTCGGGCGTGTCGGGCATTGCGCTGACCAAGCTGGACGTGCTGGACGGGTTCAAGACGCTGAAGATCTGCACCGGCTATGATCTGGACGGCAAGGTGCTGGACCACCTGCCCATCGCCGCCGATCAGCAGGCGCGCTGCAAGCCGATCTACGAGGAGATGGACGGCTGGTCCGAATCGACCGCCGGGGCGCGGTCGTGGAACGATCTGCCCGCCGCGGCGATCAAATACGTCCGCCGGATCGAGGAACTGATCCAGTGCCCCGTCGCGCTGCTTTCGACCTCGCCCGAGCGGGACGACACGATCCTCGTCACCGACCCCTTCGCGGATTGATGAAACTCCGGACCCGCAAGCGGCTGTCGCTCCTGATCCTGCTTGTCGGGTTGCCGGTCTATATCTTCGTGGCGGTCACGGTTGTCAGCATCCTTGACCGCCCGCCGATCTGGGTCGAATTCCTGGTCTATGTCGCGCTGGGCATCGTCTGGGCGCTGCCGTTCAAGGCGGTGTTCAAGGGCGTGGGGCGCGAAGATCCCGATGCCTAGCCCTTCTGCGCCTCGCGCAGATAGGGCGACAGGGGCGTTACGACGAACTGCCCGCGTTTCAGCTTCTCGATCCGGCCATCGCGCAGCAGCGCACCAAAGCCGCGCAGCGCATCCTCGCGCATGATATCCGAGACGCTGGCGACATGACGCAGCAGTTGCGGGCGCGAGAAATGCGGCCGGCCTTCGATGCTGGCGGTCCAGACGGCGGCGGCCTCCATCAACTCGGTCGGCGTGTTGGCACCCAGCTTCGACGCGAAACTGGCAAATCCCGTCGAGGAAAGCCGATCCACCCGCTGCGACAGCACAAGCGGCGGCGTCTCGATCGCCTCGGCCAGATCGGTGCGGTAGGGGTCGGCGCGGTCAGGCTCGGTCAGGGTATTGCCTGCCAGCCGTTCGGCCACCGTCGCGGCCACGGCGGCGCGCAGGTGCTGAAGGGCGGACAGGCGGCGGCGGTTCTCCGGCTCTTCCATCTGGCTGTCGGTCTCGCGGATCAGGCGGTCGACCGAGTCCTCCTCGGGTTCGGGCTCTGCGGCGGGCGGGGTTTCGGGAACGGAAAGGATGCCGAAGCTGCGATCCTTGGCCGCAATCTCGCGGAACTGGCCCGCAACCTCGCGCAGCGTGGCCAGGGGATCGTCGAACCCTTCCAGCGTGCAGGAAAACGCGCCATAGGATACGCTCAAAACGGTCTTCTTCTCGTTCATCCCCGCTCCTTCGCAGCGATCCGGGTCCGTTGAGTTGGTAAACAGATCGTGGTCATTTCAGGGATGAATATGTCGAACGGGATGAAAATTTGCCGCAATCCTACGCTCCTCGCATGAAAGCGCATCTTGTTCAATCGTCAGTCCCGGTGACGCTGGTCGCGGGCGGGCCAGTGGGGCGGCGCGATCTGGCGCTGGCGTTGCGGCGGGCGCCCTGCCTTGTGGCGGCGGATGGGGGCGCCGACCGGGCGCTGGCGGCGGGGCGGGTGCCCGATGCGGTGATCGGCGATCTGGATTCCATTTCCGCCGATGCGAAGGCGCGGCTGGCGGATCGTCTGCACCACGTTGCCGAACAGGACAGCACAGATTTCGACAAGGCGCTGCGGAACATCGACGCGCCTTTCGTGCTTGCGCTGGGCGTTGCGGGGGCGCGGATCGATCACGGGCTGGCGGTGATGAATGCGCTGGTGCGCCATCGCGGCCCGCCCTGCTTTCTGATCGGGCCAGAGGACGTGGTCTTTCACGCCATGTCGGTGCGGCTGCGGCTGCGGCCCGGCGACAGGGTCTCGCTGTTTCCGATGGCGCGCGTGGCAGGCCGCTCGCAGGGGATGCGCTGGCCCATCGACGGGCTGGATTTCGCGCCGGACGGGCGGGTCGGCACCTCGAACGAGGCGTCAGAGCGCGATGTCGTGCTGGAATTCGACGGGCCGGGGATGCTGGTCATGCTGCCCCGCGCCCGTCTGGATGCCGCGATCAGCAGTTCGGAACGTTGACCGCCAGCCCGCCCAGCGATGTTTCCTTGTATTTCTCGTGCATGTCGCGGCCCGTCTGGCGCATGGTTTCGACGCAGACGTCAAGGCTGACCAGATGCTGCCCGTCGCCCCGCAGCGACAGGCTGGCCGCCGACACGGCCTTGATCGCGCCCAGACCGTTGCGTTCGATGCAGGGCACCTGAACCAGCCCCTTCACCGGATCGCAGGTCATGCCAAGGTGATGCTCCAGCGCGATCTCGGCGGCGTTCTCGACCTGTTCGGGGGTGCCGCCCATCACCGCGCACAGGCCCGCCGCCGCCATCGCCGCCGCCGATCCGACCTCGGCCTGACAGCCGCATTCCGCGCCGGAAATCGAGGCGTTGTGCTTGACCAGCCCGCCGATGGCGGCAGCGGTCAGCAGGAAATCGTCCAGTTTCGCCCGTGACGCCCCCGGCACATGATCCAGCCAATACCGGATGACCGCAGGCACCACCCCCGCCGCGCCATTGGTCGGAGCGGTCACGACCTGCCCCCCGGCGGCGTTTTCCTCGTTCACCGCCATGGCGTAAAGGCTCATCCAGTCGTTGATCGTGTGCGGCGGGGTCATGTTCATCCCCCGCTCGGCCATCAATGAGGCGTGGATGCCATGCGCACGGCGGCGCACGTTCAGCCCGCCCGGCAGGATGCCGGTCCCGGCGATGCCCCGGTCGATGCAGTCGTTCATCACCTGCCAGATGCGGTCGATCCCGCGCTTCAGATCGGCTTCGGACCGAAAGCGCAACTCGTTCGCGCGTTTCATCTGCGCGATGGTCTTGCCCGAGGCCTTGGCCATCGCCAGCATCTCGTCCGCGCGGCGGAAGGGATAGGGGATGTCGAATGTGGCCGTCGCTTCGGATTGCGTCATCTGCGCCGCAGTCTTCACGAAACCGCCGCCGATGGAATAATACGTCTCCTCCAGGATGACGTCGCCCTGCGCGTCGGTGGCGCGCAGGATCATGCCGTTTGCATGGCCGGGCAAGGGCGGGCCGAAGTCGAATTGCAGGTCGGTGCCGGGGTTGAAGGCCAGCGGCGGCAGGCCCGGCACTTCGATCCGGTGCGTCTCGCGGATGCGGGCCAGCGCGGCCTCGGCGGCGTCGGCGTCATAGGTGGCGGGCTCGAACCCCGCCAGTCCCAGCACCGTCGCGCGGTCGGTGGCATGGCCGACGCCGGTGAAGGCCAGCGATCCATGCAGGGACGCCCGCAGGCCATGCGGGTGGAACGGGCTGGCCCGCAGCAGATCCAGAAACTGCGCGGCGGCGACCATCGGCCCCATCGTGTGGGACGATGACGGACCGATCCCGACCTTGAACATGTCGAAAACGGAAAGAAACATCTCGGCACCTCTTTGCGCCATTGTCGCGCCGCGCGGGCTGCGCGGCGGTGCGGAAAACGACATAAGGGCGCGGGAAGCGACCGTCTAGGGCTTGCCCAGCCGATCGGCCTTCTTGCGCACCAGCACGCTGCGCAGATCGTGCATCGCCAGCAGCAGCGCGTCGGTCACCTGTTCAAGCTGATCGTCGCTGGCGCGGGTCTGCGCCCAATGGGCGGTCAGGTTCATGTGATCGACGGCGCGCAGGATGTCATCGACGTCGCGCCGGGCCAGCACTTCCTGCCGGGCGGCGATCCATGCGCGGATCTCGGCCTCGTCGCGCGGGGAAAGGGTCAACTCGCCATGCGGTTTGAAATCGCCGTTGCGGATGTTGATCGTGGCGATCTGATCCATGTCGATCCGGCGCTGGCGGTTCTCCACATCGATGCGGAAGACCGCCGCGCCGTTTTCGCGCACCCGGAAGAAATATTCGGGAAGCTCGCCCGACATCAGCGCAGCGCGGCGCAGAAGGCCTGGATGCGGCGGCAGGCCTCCTCCAGAACCTCGTCGGAGGTGGCGTAGCTGACGCGGAAGTTCGGGGACAGCCCGAAAGCCGCGCCGAAGACGACGGCGACGCCGTTCTCCTCCAGCAGCGCGGTCGCGAAGGTTTCGTCATCCGCGATCACCGTCCCGGCGGCCGAGGTCTTGCCGATGCAGCCCGAAATGTCGGGATAGACATAGAACGCACCCTCGGGCGTCGGGCAGGTGATGCCAGCCGCCTCGTTCAGCATCCCGACCACCAGATCGCGGCGGCGCTGGAACAGGGCCTTGTTCTCGGTCAGGAATTCCTGCGGGCCTGTCAGCCCTTCCAGCGCGGCATATTGCGACACCGAACAGGGGTTCGAGGTCGATTGCGACTGGATCGTCCCCATCGCTTTGATAAGCGCCACCGGACCCGCGGCATAGCCGATGCGCCAGCCGGTCATCGCATAGGCCTTGCTGACGCCGTTGCAGGTCAGCGTGCGGTCGTAAAGGCCCGGTTCCACCTGCGCCGGGGTCGCGAATTCGAAATCGTCGAAGACCAGATGTTCATACATGTCGTCGGACATCACCCAGACATGCGGGTGCTTCATCAGAACATCGGTCAGCGCCTTCAACTCGTCCCGCGTATAGCCTGCGCCGGTCGGGTTCGACGGCGAGTTGAAGATGAACCATTTGGTCTTCGGCGTGATCGCGGCGTCCAGCGCCTCGGGGGTCAGCTTGAAGTTCGATTCGATCCCGGCCGCCACCGGAACCGGCGTGCCGCCCGCCAGCAGCACCATGTCGGGATAGGAAACCCAATAGGGCGCGGGGATCACCACCTCGTCGCCGGGGTTCAGCGTGGCGACGAAGGCGTTATACAGGATCTGCTTGCCGCCCGTGCCGACCGTCACCTGCGCGGGGGTGTATTTCAGGCCGTTCTCACGTTCGAACTTGTCGCAGATGGCCTTCTTCAATTCCGGGATGCCGTCCACTGCGGTGTATTTCGTGCGGCCCGCATCGATGGCGCGTTTCGCCGCGTCCTTGATGTTCTGGGGCGTGTCGAAATCCGGCTCTCCCGCGCCGAGGCCGATCACGTCGCGGCCGGCGGCCTGAAGCTCGCGCGCCTTGTTGGTCACGGCGATGGTGGGGGAGGGCTTCACACGGGACAGCGTGTCGGAAAGGAAGGCCATGTCGGCTCCGTTGATTTGAACTTCGCGCCGCACTGTCTTAGGGTGAGGGACAACTGCGTTCAAGCAAAGAAGGAGAGCGGCATGACCGTTGTGGAGGACTGGTTCAGCGCGGACCGGGCAACCTTCGGCGACCGGCTGGCTGCGGCACGCGAGGCAAAGGGGTTCACGACCGAGGTTCTGGCCGAACGGATCGGCGTGCGCCCCGAGGTTCTGGACGGGTGGGAGAACGATCTGGCCGAACCGCCATCCGCGCTTCTGGCGGTGCTGGAACAGGTGCTGGATCAGCCCGGCGAATGGATGGTGACGGGCGAGGGGGACGGGCTTTCCGGCCCCGTCGCGGCGCCCGATACGCTGGCATCCGTGCTGGACGATCTGGCGCGGCTGCGCGGGCAGCTTGACGGTTTGGTTGCCGAGGTCGGAAAGGTCGAGTCGCGTCTGCGGGGGCTGATCCATGGATGACCGTCTGAAACGCCTGTCGATGCGGTCCTGGCGGCGCGGGATGAAAGAGATGGACCTGATCCTCGGGCCGTGGTCCGACCTGCATCTGGCCGCACTGTCCGAGGCTGAGATCGCGGATTACGAACGGCTGCTGGAGGAGAACGATCAGGACCTGTTCGCCGTCGTCCTGGGCCAGCAGGAAGCGCCGCCCCCCATCGCGCCGATGATGACCCGCATCTCGGCCTTCGCGCGGGAGCGTTTCGCGAAAAATTCCTGAAAGTTTACCTTATGTTTTCGTTTCGTGCCGATTCTGCCTTCAAGCAAGGATCGGAGACGACATATGAGCATTCACACGCCTGTTCTGGACGGGTCCCGCAAGGCCCTGATGATGAGCTATCTGGAAACGCTGGTGATGGTGGAACGCCTGCATCGGCTGCTGCTCGACGTGGTGAAGGATGAGTTCGAGCGGCTGAACCTGCTGGAGATCAACCCGGTGCAGGCGCTTCTGCTGTTCAACGTGGGCGAAAACGAGGTGACGGCGGGGGAATTGAAGACCCGCGGTTACTATCAGGGGTCCAACGTCAGCTATAACCTGAAGAAGCTGGTGGAGCTTGGATACATGCACCACCAGCGGTCCGAGATCGACCGCCGGTCCGTCCGCGTGCGCCTGACGGAAAAGGGGCGTGACGTGCGCGACATCATGACCCGCCTGTTCGCCCGCCATGCCGAGGGGCTGGAGGTGCGCGGCATGGTCGGGGCCGAGGGGATGGAAGACATCAACCAGTCGCTCAAACGCATGGAGCGTTACTGGACCGAGCAGATCCGCTATATCTACTGACGCCACAGATGGGCGCGGCTGGCCAGAAGGCCCTGCGCCTTGGCCAGCAGCCGGTTCGCGCGGCCCGGATGCGGGATCGGCCCATGCGCCAGACGGTCCATGATGACCTCGGGCGGGCAGGGCAGGCCGCTGACGGGGTCGTGATAGCGCGGATAGGCGATCAGCGCGGCATGGGCCAGCGCCAGAAGCGTCATCGGGCTGCGGTCCGGCACCGGGCCCAGATCGCGCGTCAGCCCCCGCCCGGCGTAGAAGGGCGCCCCGAGGCAGGTCACCGGCTTGCCGCGCAGAAGCGCCTCGAACCCCAGAAGCGAGGTCATGGTCCAGACCTCGTCGCAGGCGTCGATCAGTGCGATCGGGTCGGCATGGCGGGCGATCACGTCGGCTTCGGCGTCGATGGCACCGGGACGCAGGCCTGCCTCCACATCCGGGTGGGGTTTGTAGACGATGACGGCATCGGGGTTCTCGCGCCGCACGACCGCCAGCAAATCCGCGTTCCGCCGCACCGCGCCGCCGCCCAGCCGGATCGAGGCGTCATCCTCGACCTGTCCCGGCACCAGGATGCGCCGCCCCGACGGCAGGTCCGGCACCGCGCCGCCCAGATTGTATTTGCTGAGGCCGGTCGCGATCAGCCGCTCCACCAACCGCCGCGCGCGGGGCAGATCGCCATCGCCCGCCCCGTCGATGCCGCTGGGGCGCGATGGGTCGTAATAGATGCCGGAAAGGTCCGTCACCAGAGACAGAGGCGGCACCAGTTCCGCCCCAAGCCCCCGAGAGCGCAGGAACCCATCCTCCACCCGCCGGATCGGCTGCGCTGACGCGAACCCTTTCGGCTCGCGCCCCGCCCAGACGAGGATGCCGCGCCCTTGCGCTTCGGCCAGCGTCTTCGCCCGCGCGGGATCGTCGGTGAAGATCAGCGGCTTTTCCCGCCCGAAGACCTGCTGCATGTGCCGGCGTTTCCACAGACGCATGCCAAGCGCGACATGACCGTGGCGATCCTCACGGAAGGCGCGGGTTTCAGCTTCAAGCTGGTCCACCGCCTCCTCGAAGCTGCACAGGCGGTCGTGGCAGGGGTCATACCAAGTCGGCGCAAGGATCATCGCGGCGGCAAACAGCGCCTCGGCACTGGCGGGACGGCGGCGAGGCAGCGGGTGTTCATCCGCCGTTAGCCCCCATCCGGCATAAAAGGGGGTGCCGAAGATGCGCGGGCGATGCCCCGCCAGCACCGCCTCGAATCCCATCTGCGATGACACGGCATAGACCGCACCCGCCCGCTCCAGCAGCCGCCAGGGCGAAGCGTCCGCATATCCGCCATCCAGATGGCCGGGTTTGGCCGGATGCCCCTTTACGACGACCGGCTTGCCGGGGTTCTCGTCCCGCGCCGCCTCCAGCATCCGGGCGAAGGCCGTCGGATCGGGGGCCGAGGCATCGCCGCGCACTTGATCGATGACCAGCACATATCCGGGCGGGGGCAGGGGCGCGGCGGGGTCGAAGGCGTTGTATTTAGACAGCCCGATCCGCCGCAGCCGGTCGATCCCGTCCCGCGCGCGCGTCAAAAGCGCCTCGTCCATCGGCCCAGCAATCAGCCGTTCCAGCGTGGACGGCACCGAGGCATCGAAATGCACCCCTTCGCCGATCATCAGCCCAAGCGGCGGATGCGCCGCGCCGGGATGGACGGACCGCAGGAAGGCATCCTCGACGCGGATCAGGGGAACTTCGCGCCGCGCCGCCACCCATTCGCCGCGGCGCGCATAGGGGCTCTTGCCCCAGACGATCACGCCATCCTGCGGGCCAGGCAGGCCCAGATGCAGCGAATGGCCGGCCAGCTGCAGGATGCGCCGCACCCGCATCTGCCGCGAAAAGCCAAGATTGTAATGAAAAAGCCGCCGGGGAATCCCCCCGGCGGCGGCCCGGTCGGTCACTCGCCGACGTTGGTGATCGTGTTCGCCGCGCCAGCCGTGCCGGTGATCGCCTGAATGGTCTTGGTCCATTGGACGAAGGGCGCCTCGGTCACATAGATCGTGTCGCCGTCGCGGATCAGGAAGTCGCGCGCCTGGAACATGCCAGACGGCTCCGTCAGGTCCAGCACATAGACCATGCGCTGTTCGCCCACGATATCGCTGCGGCCGAGGATCTTGCGCGACAAGGCCTGCGTTTCGTCCCGGAAGACGAAGACGCCGGTGGGGTCGGCAAGGTTGGTCGCCAGCCCGCCGACCGTGGCCAAAGCTTCCAGCGCCGACATGTCCTGCCGCTCGAACGGGACGACGGTCTGGCCGGTGGCGCCAAGGGCGATAAAGTTGCGGCGGTCGCGTTCCACGACGATCTGGTCGCCGGGGCGCAGGGCGATGTCCAGACCCGGATCGTCATACAGGTCCTGAAGCCAGATCTGCCCCGTCTGCCCGCCGCGCGTCACGCGGATCAGCGCGGTCGTCGGCTCGATGTTCACGCCGCCCGCTGCGGCCAGCATCGAGGTCAGCGTCCGCGTCGGCTGCGTGATGGGATAAACGCCCTGCACATTGGCCGAACCCGTGACGGAAACGGTGGACCCGTCGCCCGCCAGCCGCTGCACGGTCACCTGCGGATCGGGTGTCTGGCTGTCGAGGTTGCGCGTGATCTCTGCCCGCAGCCCCTCGGGGGTCAGGCCCGCGGCGCGGATACGGCCCGCATAGGGCACGAAGATATAGCCTTGCCCATCCACCTGCACCTGATCCAGCGCCGAGACGCGCTGCCCGGTATTGCCCAGAAGCGGATCGTCGCGGACGTTCTCGAACACGGTCAGGCCCAGCGTGTCGCCCGCCGCGATCGTGTCCGAACCGACCAACCCCGCGCTGCGGAAGGCCGAGCTGAAGCCGTAGGTCGGCGAAACGGACACGGCACGGGCCACTGCGGCGGTGACCGACACGATATGCGCATCGCCCCCGTTCATCACCGAGCTTTCGAAAATCTCTTTCTTGTTGGGGCCGGACCGGGGAAGGCCGCAAGCGCCCACGGCGGTCACAATCATCGTCAGCGTCGCAAGACGCGCGCCTCGTGCTGCTGTCCTGATCACGTCGCCTGTCCCTCTCGGCTTTTTTCACTTTTCTGGCACTGCTGCGTTCTTATACGGATTCGCGCGGTGCAGAAGCCAGAAAAACCGTTCAAACCTTCATTTTACGATGCGAAGCTGTTGCCGTGGTGCTGCGCTGCCCATCACCAGCGCGTCATAGGGGTCTTCGGGGGTCAGCATCATGTCGACCACCTGCCGCAAAAGCGCCCTGCGCCCGCGCGTGGAATAGAAGCCCCCCGGCACCTGCGACGTCTCCAGCAGGTAATGGCGATAGTCGCGATAGGCGCGGCTGTCGGGGCGCAGGGGGCGGGCGAAGAAATCCGCGATCGGCTGGGGCGACACGAATTCGGGCTTGCCATAGACCGCCGCGCCCAGCGCCTTCAGCGGCAGCCCGCGCCACAGGACCTGCTGCGCCGCCGTCGAATTGACCGTCACCGCCCCGCGTGCATCGTTCAAAAGACCCGCCAGCTTGCCGCCCTGCACGAAATGGACGCGCGCTTCGACGCCATGCGCCTGTGCAAGCCGCGCAATCTCGGTTGCGACGGGAACGCGGCCATCCTCCAGCGGGTGAGCCTTGAAAACCAGGTGGTGATGCTGCGCCGCCCCTTTGGCAAAGCCCGCGATCACCACCTCAAGGAACTCTGTCATAGTGGCGAAGGGCGAATGCATCCGAAAGCTCGAATCATGTTCCAGTTGCAGCAGCACCAGATGATAGGGGAAACCGCCCCGCATGATCCGCCGCGTTGCCAGAACCCGCGCCAGACGGTGCCACGGCATCAGGGCCAGACGGCGCAGGTAAAGCCGGAATTCCTGCCGGACGGTCAGCGCCCGGTGCGGGCGGAAATTGCCGTATCCGCGCCCGGTCATCACGAACCAATGATAAAGCGCGCCCCAGAAGACATGTTCCTTCATATCGCCCCAGCGGGCCGGGGCGTCGGGCAGGTCCATGTCCGATTGCGCCAGCGCCGCCTGCATCTGCGCGATACCAAGCGACATCAGCCGCGAATTGCCGTTGGAACCGCCGCGTTCATAGGTGACCCAATGCGGGCGCAGATATCCTTCCTCGAACACATGGACGGTCAGGCCGCGTTCGCGGGCGATGCGGACGGCCTCGGCATGGACGGGGCGGGTGTCGCCGTAAAGCACGATGTCGGTGATCCGCTTCTCGTCCAGCAGCGCGGCGAGCCGCTGGGGCCACGCCTCGGGCGCATCGCGGAAGGGGATGTAGCTGGCGGCGGGCCAGAAGAACTGGTCGCCCCGGTTGAAGCCGACGCGCCAGACCCTCGCGCCGGACGCCTCGAGCCCCCGGCCCAGCAGGCGGAACCACGGCCCGTGCGGGCCTTGCAGGAACAGAAATGTCCGATCCCCACCGCTCATGAAAGGAAATACCTGTCTGGGTTGTGACTAGTAAAACGCTACAACATGTGCGTGTTTGCGGCAAGCGCCGGGCTTGTGATCGGCTTGGGCTGGCGTTACCTCGGTGGCCAAACACTGGGGAATTGGCATGTTCACAGGCATCATCACCGATATCGGCACCGTCATCGAGACCGAGCAGCGCGGCGATCTGCGCGCCCGGATCCGCACCGCCTATGACACGGGCGGTATCGATATCGGCGCGTCCATCGCCTGCGACGGGGTCTGCCTGACGGTCATCACGCTTGGAGACGACTGGTTCGACGTCGAAATCTCGGCCGAGACGGTTTCGGCCACGAATGTCGGCGGCTGGGCGACGGGCAAGCGGCTGAATCTGGAACGCGCGTTGAAGGTCGGGGACGAGCTGGGCGGGCATATCGTGTCGGGTCATGTGGATGGCGTGGCCGAGGTGGTGCGCGTTGCGCCCGAGGGCGACAGCCTGCGCGTGACCTTCCGCGCGCCGCGCGATCTGGCGAAGTTCATCGCGCAGAAAGGGTCGGTCACGCTGAACGGCACCTCGTTGACGGTGAACGAGGTCGAGGGGCAGGAGTTCGGCATCAACTTCATCCCGCATACTCAGAAGGCGACGACCTGGGGCGATGTCGCGGTGGGCCAGCCGGTCAATCTGGAAGTGGACACGATGGCCCGTTACGTCGCGCGTTTGCGCGATTGGGCTTAAGATATGGCAATCGCCGCCCGCCCGCGTTAAGGGCAGGGCAGGCTGCTGGGGACAAGCGATGAGCGACAAGACCGAATTTTCCGATGCCATCTCCTCGGTCGAGGAGATCATCGACGACGCCCGCAACGGACGCATGTTCATCCTCGTGGATCACGAAGACCGCGAGAACGAGGGCGATCTGGTGATTCCCGCGCAGATGTGCACCCCGGCGGCGATCAACTTCATGGCCACGCACGGGCGCGGTCTGATCTGTCTTGCCATGACGGGCGAGCGGATCGAAGCGCTGGGCCTGCCGCTGATGAGCCCCAAGAACGGCTCGCGCCACGAAACCGCCTTCACCCTGTCGATCGAGGCGCGCGAGGGTGTGACGACCGGCATCTCGGCCCATGACCGCGCGCGCACCGTGTCGGTCGCGATCGACCCGACCAAGGACGCGGACGACATCCATTCGCCGGGCCACGTCTTTCCGCTGCGCGCGAAGGATGGCGGCGTGCTGGTCCGCGCGGGCCATACCGAAGCTGCGGTCGATGTCAGCCGCCTTGCCGGCCTCAACCCCTCGGGCGTGATCTGCGAGATCATGAACGAGGACGGCACCATGGCGCGTCTGCCCGATCTGGTCGCCTTCGCCCAGCGTCACGGGCTGAAGATCGGCACGATCTCGGACCTGATCGCCTATCGCCGCCGCTACGACAACCTCGTGTCGGAACGCGAGGTGAAGCACGTCCGCTCGACCTTCGGCGGCGACTGGATGCTGCGCCTTTACGCGGACGAGCCGACGGGGGCCGAACATATCGTGCTGACCAAGGGCGATATCACCACGCCCGAGCCGGTTCTGGTGCGGATGCACGCGCTGAACCCGCTGGAGGATGTGCTGGGCCTGTCCGACCGCGGCGGAGAGCTTCCGGCGGCGATGGACCAGATCGCCGCCGAAGGGCGCGGCGTGGTCGTGCTGCTGCGCGACACCAGCCTGAAACTGCCGCAGGCGGGCGAGGCTTCGCCGCAGACCTTGCGCCAATACGGGGTTGGGGCGCAGATCCTCGCCTCGCTGGGGCTGCACAGCCTGACGCTTCTTTCGAATTCCACACTGCCGCGCGTCGTCGGGCTGGAGGCTTACGGGCTGACCATCGCCGGGACGCGCCCGCTTACCAAGGACTGACCCACATGGCTGCTTCGGAACAGCATTACACCCTGCCGCTGCCCAGCTTCGACAAGCCGGTGCGTCTGGCGATCATCGTCGCGCCCTATTACCGCGACATCTGCGACAGCCTGATCGAAGGCGCCAGGGGCATCGCTGCCGATTGCGGTGCCGAGGTCGAGGTGATCGAGGTTCCCGGCGCGCTTGAAGTGCCGACGGCCATCGTCATCGCGGATCGTCAGGGGGGCTTTGACGGCTATGTCGCGCTGGGCTGCGTGATCCGGGGCGAGACGACGCATTACGAGACGGTCTGCAACGACAGCAGCCGAGCGATCACGCTGCTGGGCCTTCAGGGCCTGTGCATCGGCAACGGTATTCTGACGGTCGAAAACCGCGATCAGGCGCTGGTGCGGGCCGAGGTGGCGGGCCAGAACAAGGGGGGCGGCGCGGCTGCGGCGGCGCTGCACCTGATCGCGCTGTCGCGCCGGATGAAGGCGCCCAGCCGCGGCATCGGCTTCCGTCCCGAGGTGCAGGCATGAGCGACAAGCGTCAGATGAAGTCCGCCTCGCGTCTTTACGCGGTGCAGGCGCTGTTCCAGATGGAAAGCCGCGGCCAGACCGTGGAATCCGTCGTGCGGGAATTCGAAACCCACCGCTTCGGCGCGACCTATGACGGCGAGGAGATGGCAGAGGGCGACACGACCCATTTCCGCCACCTCGTCGATGTCGCGGTGAACCGTCAGGCGCTGATCGACCAGATGACAGACCGTGCGCTGGTGGCGAAATGGCCCATCGACCGGATCGACCCCGTCCTGCGCGCCCTGTTCCGCGCTGCGGGGGCCGAGATGGTTGAAAGCGGCACTCCACCCAAGGTGGTCATCAACGAATTCGTGGACATCGCGAAGGCCTTCTTCCCCGAAGGCAAGGAGCCGAAATTCGTGAACGCCGTACTGGACCATATGGCACGCGAGGCCAAGCCCGAGGCGTTCTGAGCCATCCTTGCCCAAGCGCGACCGCCGCCGCACCCGTGACAATCGTCGCGGGTGCTTTTTTATGTGCTTTTCCTGCAACAGCAACCTTCACGAAATCCTACGGTAGCCCCGGATTTGGCATGAAAGATGCAACATCCAAGGGGGAGAAATCAGCTGCCGCCTCCACTTTTCCATGGCGCAGGCATGACACAACGGTGACGTTACGTTGCGTCAAAACACGGGCCTGGCTAAGAAATGCGCCGAATTTGGCCTGTCTTGCTTCTTGCGCGCTTCAGGTTCCCGCCGATTGCAAAAAAATCCTGAAGCCCGGTTGGGGTGGAATGCCGCGGCCCAGCGTCTACTTTCGTTCACGGCACGAGGTAAACGGCCATCCCTTGCAAGAAGGCTCGGGATAATCCGGTTTGAAAGGACAGGAAGATGAAGAACAACCTCAAGATCGCGGGCGTTTCCGCACTGGCTCTGATGCTGGCGGCCCCGGTCATGGCACAGAACATTTCGGCGGCCGACTCGATCGTCAACCCGAACGCAATCGACGACGAGATCGACCTGCAGAACTTCCGCGTCCAGCAGCAGTTCGACCGCGCGAACGACGAATACCGTTTCGGTTCGCCCAACTACCGCGAAGGTCTGTCGGGCAGTGCGTCGCTTGGCTATGCTGGTCAATCGGGCAACAACGAAGGTCAGAACGTCAACATCGGCGCTCGTCTGACCCACTCCTATGGGCAATTCTCGCAGAACCTGTCGTTCCTGATGAACTTCTCGGAGGATAACGACGGCGACGCATCGCGCGAGGACGTTTTTGGTGTTTACGACGGTATCTATAACATCAACGATCGTTTCTATGGCTTCGTGATGGGCCGCGTTCGCACGGACGGTCTGGCCGACGAAATCACGGACGACGAAGCCAACGACGCTGGCTATCTGAGCCCGGATGATCCGGACTTCACCCAAGCGGAAAAAGACGCGATCATCGCCAACTCCGTCGAGCAAGATGCGTTTATCGGCATCGGCCCGGGTGTGCGCATCTTTGACACCCCCGATCTGGCATGGCGCGTTCAGGCCGGTGTCGGTCAGTCCTACCTGAAGTTCGGCGACGGGCGTTCGGAAAGCGAAGTCGGCTATGTGCTGTCGTCGCGCCTCTACTGGAAGATCAACGACAACGTGTTCGTCACCAACGACACCGACGTTCTGGACTCGGACGAAGCGCTGCGCGCCAACAACGACCTGGGTGTGAACTTCCGCATCACCGACGCGTTCTCGACCCGCGTCAGCTACCTGTCGGACTACAACGAAGCTCGCACGGGTTCGCAAGAGCGCACCAACAACACGCTGGGCGTGTCGCTGGTCTACGGGTTCTAAGGAACCCGACTACGCAAGAAGATCGACTTGGGGGGTGGCGAAAGCCGCCCCTTCTTTATGGGGCGGTGGGTGGCGGGAACCGCAGCAACCGTGAAGGTTTGAATTTCCCGAGAGCCTGAAAAATCAGGTGGGAGCCAGGTATCAGGACCAGGATCCTGACAGAGCCAGCCCCCTCGGAAATGCTTATCGGCCACTGGAAAAGGACCTTGCACGCGAAGAGCAGAAACCCGCCACCCCGTCAGATAGGGCGCGGCGGGGCGGCTCGCAAGGGGTCAGGCGTCCTGAAACACGGTCGGCAGAGGCTCGGGCGCGCGGTCCAGCCACTCCGGCACGGGCAGACCCTTGGCCTTCAGGAAGTCCGGGTTGAACAGCTTGGACTGATAGCGGTTTCCGTAATCGCACAGGATGGTGACGATGGTGTGGCCGGGGCCCATTTCCTGCGCCATGCGGATCGCGCCAGCAATGTTGATGCCCGACGATCCGCCGACGCACAGCCCTTCGTCCTGAAGCAGATCGAAGACGATGGGCAGGGCTTCGGCATCCGGGATGCGCCAGCTGTAATCGGGGGTGAACCCTTCGAGGTTCGCGGTGATGCGGCCTTGACCGATCCCCTCGGTGATCGAGGTGCCGGGCGAGTCGAACTGGCCCGTGGTGTAATAGGCGTGAAGGGCCGCGCCTTCGGGGTCGGCAAGGCCGATCTTGACGCCCTTGGGTTGCAGCGCAAGGCCGACGCCCGCCAGCGTCCCGCCCGATCCGACGGCGGAAACGAAGCCGTTCACGCGGCCCTCGGTCTGCTCCCAGATCTCCGGCCCGGTGGTTTCGATATGGGCAAGGCGGTTGGCGACGTTGTCGAACTGGTTGGCCCAGATCGCGCCGTTCGGCTCGGTCCTAGCCATCGCCTCGGCCAGCCGTTGGGAATAGCGGACGTAGTTGTTGGGGTTCTTGTAGGGCGCTGCGGGAACCTGGACCAGCTCCGCCCCGGCAAGGCGGATCATGTCCTTTTTCTCTTGGCTCTGGGTTTCCGGGATCACGATGACCGTGCGAAAGCCCATCGACGCGCCAACCAGCGCGAGGCCGATTCCCGTATTGCCCGCAGTGCCTTCGACAATGGTGCCGCCCGGCTTCAGAGCCCCGCGCGCGATGGCGTCGCGGATGATGTAAAGTGCCGCGCGATCCTTGACCGATTGGCCGGGGTTGAGGAATTCAGCCTTGCCCAGGATTTCGCATCCGGTGATCTCGGACGCTTTGTTCAGCCGGATCAGGGGTGTGTTGCCGATCGTGTCGGCAAGGTTCTTCTGGATGCGCATTTGGACCTCCGTTTCGTCAAGGTGTAGGCAGCGGGGGACGGAAACTCAAGCATGGGTGTCGCATCGGGGCTTGCACCCAAAGCCGTGGCAAGAAACAAAGTTCCGGAACGATAAGGAGATCCAGAATGCGCACCCGTGCCGCCGTAGCCGTAGCCCCCGGCCAACCGCTCGAGATCATGGAGGTGAACCTTGAGGGCCCGAAGGCTGGCGAGGT
>JARWBI010000018.1 GCA_029846755.1 Falsirhodobacter flavus
TCCGCCTTGAACCGATGAAGGCTCAGCTTGTCCTCCTCGGCATAAACCGCAACCGTCCGCTTCCCCAACTCGTTCGCCGCACGCAAAACGCGGATCGAAATCTCCCCGCGGTTCGCAACAAGAATCTTGGTGAATGTCTTCATATTCTTCTGGCTCACAGGCGATAGAAGCGCGCGGCGTTGTCGTGAAACAACGCGCGGCGTTCGGATTGAGTGTAATTGGCGGTGATTTCCCTGAATGCGTCGAAGATCGCGCCGAAAGAGGAGAACAGGCGATCGACGGGAAAATTCGACGCAAACATGCACCGTTCGATGCCAAAGGGCTCGATGAAATGTTCGACATAGGGTCGGATGTCGGACGCAGTCCAGTCGTGCTTACCCATTCCGAGGCCGGAGATTTTGCAGGCGATATTTGGTGCCGTCGCGAGCAAGCTCATTCCCTGGCGCCATCCGCTGAAGTGTTCCGGGCCATCCATCTGCATGCCGGCATGGTTCAGGATGATCCGGGTGTCTGGAAAAGCGCGTGCCAGGTCGAGAAATTCTTCCACCTGAGAATAGTAGATCTGTAGCTTGAAGCTGAGCGAACGCGGCGCAAGCATGGCAAAGCCCCGTTGCCATTCGGCGGAGCGGCTGATCTCGGGGCGATCCGTGTATGTCTTGGCCAGGTCGGCATGCCAGTTCATCGATTGCCGGATGCCGCGAAAGTTTTCATGCTCCAGATGTGCGTCCAAGAGATCGCCGACATCCGGCGCGGCAAGGTCGGCATATCCCACTATGCCATGCGGAAAGCCGTGCTCGTCCGCAACCGCCTGCAGCCAGCGCGCCTCGCCCACCGGCTCGATGGGATCGTATCCGACATCGAGATGCAACGATTTCACAACGTTCTGTCCGCGGGCGTCGGACCGATAATCCGCGATCAGGTAATTGCGCTGAAGCGGCGCATAATTTCCGAATGCCACAGGCTGAACGCCATCCGAGAGCCAAGGATAACAATTGAGGTCGAGATCCCAAAGGTGGTGATGGGGATCAATGATCGGCAGGTCTTCCAACTTTTCCTCCACGGGCGCGCTTCCTCCACGTGCCAGACGATGCATACTTGCGGGATATGCGCCTCTTTCAACTCTATTCTTCTTATGACATCATGAAGCAGTTCTTCACGGAGTCATGATGCGCGATGTCAATCTGAATGCCATGTCGCAGTTCGAGGCGGTTGCCCGGCTCGGTGGGATCACGAAAGCCGCCGAGGAGCTCGCGATCTCTCCCTCGGCTGTCAGCCAGCAAATCCGCATTCTTGAACAACAGCTTGGCGTCAAACTGTTCCAGCGCGAAAAGCGGCACCTGTCCCTAACCATCGACGGCGAGCGTCTTTACCAGACCACAACGCAGGCTTTCCAATCCATCCGCGAGGTGCGGACCGCCATCATTCGCCAACGCGAAAGCCACAACCTGAACATCCGCATCAGCCCGTCCTTCGGCGAGCGTTGGCTGGCCCCGCGTCTGGCAGGGTTCAGCAGCCTTAATCCCGATTGGGACATGCGGATCGACGCGACGCCCAACTTCACAGATTTCGAAACCGAGGTCGTCGATCTGGACTTGCGCTACGGCGAAGGGGGCTGGGCAGGGCTCTATTCCCACTGCGTCATCCACGATCATATTTTTCCCATGTGTTCCCCTGCCTATCTGGAAAAATTGCGGGACATTTCGGACGATCCGAGAGAGCAGATCCGGCAGGCACGGCTGATCGACAGCGTGAAGGCCTATTTTCGATGGGATTACTGGCTGGCGCGAAACGGCATCCAGGGTGCGCGCCAGACCTATCCCTACCGCGTGGACCGGTCTTCAATGTCGATCCGCATGGCACGCGACAGTGCGGGCATCATCCTCGAAAGCACCTCTCTGGCTCTGGAGGAGCTGCGTGCAGGAACGCTGGTTCCGGTATCTGCCGAGTTCGACGCCATCGAGTTTCCCGGTTACTGGATTGTCTGCCCGGCGCGGCACATGAACCGCCGCGCCGTGCGCATTTTCTCGGAATGGGTGTCCGGGCAGGCGGAAGATCATTCGGCCGAGGCCCGTGCCTTTCTGGAGAGTGCGGCCCTGCGTTCGCGTCTGGAACACAAGGCGCAGTTCGTCGACGCGCCCTAGTAGATTGTCAGCGCCAGCACGAACGAGAACAGCAGCAGCACCAAGATCGCCACAGCATAGAAGGGCAGCAGGGCGCGCGTCGTCTCGAAGATGCCGGTCTTAGCGATCGCTGCCGAGATGAAGAGCGTCGTGCCTACGGGCGGTGTGTAAAGCCCGATCGAGAGGTTGATGACCATCATCAACCCAAGCTGCACCGGGTCCAGCCCGATCGCCTTGCCGATGGTAACGAACAGCGGGCCAAGCAGAAGCACCGCTGCCGGAAGGTCCAGAAACGTCCCCACCACCAGCATCACGAGGTTCATCGCAAGGATGACCATCCACGGCTCGGACATGGTTTCGGTCACGAATGCGGCCAATGCCTGCGGCACCTGATCGACGATGAATATCCACTGGATCGTGCCCGAGGCCATGATGATCAGCATTACCGCGCCCGTCATCATCCCGGTTTCGATCAGCGCATCCCAGATCAGCCGCAGGCTTAGATCGCGGTAGAAGAACCCCCGATCGGCAGCGCATAGGCGACGGCCAGCACGCTGACCTCGGTCGGGGTGGCGATGCCGAAGCGCAGGGTGCCGATGATGAAGACCGGCATCAGCATGGCGGGCTACGCGAAGACGATCTGGCTGCGGAAGGCGCGGAACCCGCCCGGCAGAGGGGCCGAGGGCAATCCGCGGCGCCACGCCACGAACCACGTCATCGCCATCAGCCCTCCCGCCAGCATCAGCCCCGGCAGGACCCCCGCCACGAACAGCTTGATGATCGACATGTTCGCGACCAGCCCATACAGGATCAGCGGGATCGACGGCGGGATCAGCACGGCGATGGGGGACCACGCGGCATTTATCACGGCGGCGAAGGTCGGCGGATAGCCGTCGCACACCTGCACCGGGATCAGGGCGTTGCCCATCGCCGAGGCGTCGGCGACCGCCGATCCCGACACGCCCCCGAACATGACCGAGCCGAGGATCGAGACCTGTCCAAGCCCACCCTTGAAGCGCCCGACGATCAGCCGCGCGATGTTCACGAGGTATTCGCCGAACTTGCCGTGCATCATCAGGCCGCCGGCAAGGATGAAGAACGGCACCGCCAGCATCGGGAACGCCTGGCTGGGCGCATAGAGGCGCTGCGCGATCAGCGCCAGCGGTTTTCCCTCGGCCCAGAGCGCGATGGCGGTGCCGTCCAGCATGGTATGGGCCACGGGCACGGAAATGGCCATCAGTGCAAAGAAGACGATAAGAAGGATACCTGTCATGTCGCTCTCCTCAGCTCTGGCTCGACGCGGCTTCGCCGGTGCGGGAAATGCCGCGCGTCAGCATGAGCAAATCGAGGATCGACACGACCGCAATCCCCCCAAAAGCATAGACGAGGCTGGCATAGCCCCAGAAGGCGCTGACGCCCCAAAGCGCGGTAAACACCTGATGACGCGCGGCCTCCAGCACCGGCAGCGTTCCGGCGATCACCACGACCGAGATCAGCGCCGTCAGCGCGCAGATCGTCATCGCCAGCACCCGCGCCGCGTTGCCGCGCGCGATGTTCATCGCCAGCGTGATCGCGATGTTGCGGTTGTGGACCGTCGCCAGCACGACGCCGCCGCCGATCAGCCAGGGCAGCAGGATCGCATGCATGTCATAGGCCCAGTCCAGACCAGCCCCATGACGTAACGCAGCACCACATTTGCCAGCAGGCCGAAGAACAGGATCGTCAGCATGCGGGCCGACATCTCGATCCCGCGGGCGGTGTTCAGGATGGCGGGCTGGATCGGGGCGGGGGTCATTGCGCGGCCTCCATCACCATGCGGTAGGCTTCGGGCATGGCGCGTTCAAACTCTTCGTAGACATGGGCGGCGGCGTCGCGGAAGGCTGCGCGGTCCGGCACATGCACGACCGTTGCCCCTTCGTCCGTCAGCTGCTGTTGAAGCCGGGATTCTTGCTCGGTGGCGATGCGGCGCTGGAACGCGGTGGAGGAGGCGGCAACGCTTTCGACGCAGGCGCGATCCTCGTGCGCAGGGCGTTGAACCACGACAGGCTGGCGATCAGCGGCGCGCTTTCGAACTTATGCCCGACAAGCGAGATGAAGGGTGTAATCTCATAGATGCGCGAGGGTTCTCCTGCGCCTCGAACACGCCCGAATAAAGGGCGGTCGGCACTTCGGAATAGGAAAGCGGCGCGGGGTTCGCGCCCAGCTGCTTGAAGATCGCGATGGTCATGTCGTCGGGGGCGTGCGGATCTTGACGCCCTCCAGATCGGCGGGGGTGGTGATCGGCTTGTCCAGATGCGTGATCTGGCGGATGCCGTTGTCCCAGAAACCAATGATATTCAGCCCCGTTTCTTCGGCCCGCGTCTTCAGCCGGTCGCCGAAGGGGCCGTCAAGGACCGCCCAGGCCTCGGGGGCGTTCTCGAAAAGAAAGGGCAGGCCGATCATGTTCAGTTCCGGAATGAACTGCGCCGTCGCGCCCTGACTGTTCGCGGTCAGATGTGTGACCCCTGCCGCGGCTGAGATCAGCAGTTCGGCATCCTCGCCCATCGTGGCGGAGGGCGCGACCTGCAACGTGATGCGGCCTTCGGTGCAGGTTGCCAGTTCCTTGGCGAAGAAGTTCGCGGCCTCGAACCGGGGGGGTTCCCGGTCCTTGGCTGTGGGCGAGGTAGATCACCTCAGCCCGTGCCGCCTGCACAGACACGGCCGCTGCGCCAAGCGTCAACAGGAGCGTCTTCATGACATCTCCTCCCTTTTTATGCTTCCAGTCCGCCCCGCCTCCTCGCGGGGCGGTAAAGTCAGTGGATCAGTGATCCGCCGTTTACGTCGACCTCAGACCCCGTGACATAGGCGGCGAGAGACGAGGCGAGGAACAGCGCGCAGCCTGCGACGTCCACCGCATCGCCCGCGCGGCCCATCGGGATGCCGTCAAGGATGATCTTGTCCATTTCCGGCGTCAGCTTGCCCGCCGTGATGTCGGTTGCGATGAAACCGGGACAGATCGCATTGACGCGGACGTTGGCGGGGGCGAGTTCGCGGGCCATTGCCTTGGTCAGGCCCAGAACACCCGCCTTGGCCGCCGAATAATGCGGGCCGCCGAAGATGCCGCCGCCGCGCTGTGCAGACACGGAGGACAGGTTGACGATGCTGCCCGACTTGGCTTCGCGCATTGCAGGAATGACCGCCTGGCTCATGTAGAGCGTGCCGCGCAGGTTCACGTCCAGGACCGCGTCATAGTTTGCGGGGCCGATGTCCATGATCTTCAAAGGCTGCGTGATGCCAGCATTGTTGACCAGCACGTCCACGCGGCCCCATTTCGTCAGCAGTTCTGCCACGGCGGCATCGCAGGCGGCCTTGTCGGTCACGTTGCAGGCAAGGCCCACATGCTGTGCGCCCAGATCGGCGGCAGCGGCCTCTGCCTGCGCGGCGTCCAGATCGAGGATCGCCACCGTCGCGCCATGTTCCGCGAACAGCTTTGCCGTCGCCTTGCCAAGACCGCGCGCGGATGCCGCGCCGGTGATGATCGCGTATTTACCGTCCAGAAGTCCCATCATACCCATCCCTTGATCTGACGGACGATGCCGTCGACCGAAATCCCATACATGTCGTGCAAGGTCGGCAGCGCACCGGCCTCGAGGAATTCATCCGGCAGGCCGATCATGCGGAAGGTCGGCGTGACGCCATTGGTCAG
This sequence comes from Falsirhodobacter flavus, assembly GCA_029846755.1. Classification (GTDB taxonomy): domain Bacteria; phylum Pseudomonadota; class Alphaproteobacteria; order Rhodobacterales; family Rhodobacteraceae; genus Falsirhodobacter; species Falsirhodobacter flavus. The sequence goes on from JARWBI010000018.1 coordinate 5,806, forward strand.
CAGGGTGGTGGCCACCGCTTCGCCGAGGCCCCCGACGACCGTGTGATTTTCCGCCGTCACGACCAGCCGCCCGCCCAGACGCGCCTCGGCAAGGATCGTCTCGCGGTCCAGCGGCTTGATGGTCGGGTTGTGCAGCACGGCCACGTCGACGCCGTCCTTGGCCAGACGTTCCGCCGCATCCAGCGCCCGCATGGTCATGAAGCCCGAAGTGATCATCAGGACGTCGCGCCCCTCGCGGATCATCTGCGCCTTGCCCAGCGTGAACTGATAGTCGGGTTTGTAGCGGTTCAGAACGGCAGGCACCTTGCCGCGCAGCAGGCGGGAATAGACGGGGCCGTTATGGTCGGCCAGCACCGGCACCATCTGGCGGATGTCCACCGCATCGCAGGGGTCGATGATGGTCATGTTCGGAAGGCCGCGGAAGATCGCCAGATCCTCGGTCGCCTGATGGCTGGGGCCGTATCCGGTGGTCAGGCCGGGCAGGGCGCAGACGATCTTGACCGGCAGGTTTTCCTCGGCGATCGCCATCGCGATGAAGTCATAGGCGCGCCGCGACGCGAAGACGGCATAGGTCGTCGCGAACGGGATGAACCCTTCGCGTGCGAGGCCTGCGGCGGCGGACACCAGCACCTGTTCGGCCATGCCCATCTGGTAGAAACGGTCGGGCATCGCATTGGCGAAGATGTGCAGGTCGGTGTATTTCGCGAGGTCGGCGGACAGGCCGACGATCTCAGGGCGGGTCTTGGCCAGTTCGACCAGCGCGTTGCCGAAGGGGGCGGCCTCGGTGTCATAACCTTCGGCGGCCAGCGATGCGATCATGGCCGAGGTCGCGACGCGATCCTCTTTCGGGGTCACCTTGCGCGGCTCGTAGCGGCGGGCATGGGAATTATGGGTCATGCCGGTTTTCCTTCTTCCAGAACGGCCAGCGCCTTGGACCATTCATCTGCTTCGACCCGCACGAAATGGGTGATGTCGCGTTGCTCGAGGAACGGCACGCCCTTGCACATGGTGGTGTCGAACACGATGACGCGGGGGCGGTCGTCCGTGACGGCACGGGCGGCGTCAAAGGCTGCGACCACGGCTGCCAGATCGTTGCCGTTCACGCGCTGGGCATGCCAGCCGAACGCCTCGAACTTCGGCACCACCGGCTCGGCGCTCAGCATCTCGGTCGATTTGCCGTCGGCTTGCTGGTCGTTGAAATCGACGAGGCAGATCAGGTTGTTCAGCTTGTGGTGGCTGGCCGACATCGCGGCTTCCCAAGTCGAGCCTTCGCCCAACTCGCCATCCGACATCAGGTTGTAGACGAAGGCGTCGCTGTTTTTGCGCTTCAGGCCCATCGCCATGCCGACGGCGATGCCAAGGCCGTGGCCCAGCGATCCGCCGGTGATCTCCATCCCCGGGGTATAGGACGCCATGCCGGACATCGGCATCCGGCTGTCATCCATGCCATAGGTCTCAAGCTCTTCTTCCGGCAGGATGCCGGCCTCCATCAGCACGGCATAAAGCGCGATGGCATAGTGGCCGATGGAAAGAAGGAAGCGGTCGCGCCCCTCCCATTCGGGATCGGCGGGGCGATGCGTCATCGCGTGGAAATAGGACGCGGCCAGCACGTCGGCGATACCGAGCGCCTGGCCGATATAGCCCTGTCCCTGCACCTCGCCCATTAGCAAAGCCTTGCGGCGGATGTTCCAGGCCCTGCGCTCCAACGAGACGTTGGACGCCGGAGCCGGATGGCTCTGTTCGTTCATAGGTAAACCCCCTCCGGCCCTCCAGACCGTTTTAAGAAGCTAACCGAGAAATCTAGGGAAAGTCTTGGAAGAAAATTTAATCTATCGTGAAGTGTAGCTTCAATATAGGGCGGTTACTCAAATGATGTTATTGAAGAGTAGCTTCACAGATCTGTAGATATTCGACGGTTGTTATGCGGCCCCGTGCGACCGATGGTCCGCGCACCTGCGGCAGGTTGTCCCACCCGCGCTTTTACGAAAAATAGTGGACAGACATGACAAACTCTTCGACTTTAGGGATGCAGCAAACTGCGCCCGCGGGTATCTGACGCATTTGCGCTTGGATCCTGGCAATAGGTCTCCTGGCTTTTGGCGCCGTCCTGTTTGCGAGGGGTATCTATCTAATCTCGCTCGGCGGTAGCTGGTATTGCGCCCTTGCGGGGGCAGGTCTGATTGCGACGGCCTATCTCCTGTTCCGCCAACGAAGCGAGGCCTTGCCTTTCTATCTTGGCGTTTGGGCGCTGACCGTGGTCTGGGCCTTCTTCTGGGAGGTCGGCTTCGACTGGTGGGATCAGGTTCCGCGGCTGGTCGCCCCGACCGTCGTGCTGGTGCTGATCCTGATCGTCAAGCCCGCCCTAAGCCGCAAAAAAGTCTGAGCACCGCTCCCATGACCATCATGAAATATGGCACGCTTGCCTCTTTGCTTCTGACGGCGGCACCGCTTTTCGCGCAAGATGCGCCCGTCGCCGCCGTTCCTTCACCGACACCAGCGGCCGAAGCCGCACCGCAGGTTCGCCCTGCTGCGCCGCAACCGCAGGTCGGCGCCGACTGGCCGTTCTATGGCGGTGGCGAGAGCGCGCAGCGTTATAGTCCGCTGTCGCAGATCACGCCGGACAACGTCGGCAAGCTGGAGCGCGCGTTCGTGTTCCACACCGGCGACCTGCCGTCCGAAAACGCCCACTATTCGCCGGAAGCGACGCCGCTGAAGGTTGGCCGCAGCCTCGTCATGTGCTCGGCCAAGAACATCCTGATCTCTGTCAACGCCGCCACCTATACCGAGCCGAGCCTGTCCCGAGGACGCGCAGTGCAAGACCCGCGTCATTGAAGGCACGCTGGACGCACGACTGATCGCGGTGGACCTGAAGACCGGCCAGCCTTGCGAGGATTTCGGCACGAACGGCGCCGTGGACCTGTGGGAAGACGTGCTGCCGAATGGCGGACAGGCCAACCCCATCAGCTATAAGGTTGATGGCGAGCAATACGTGTTGATCGGCGCGTCGAGCCATGCCTTCATGGAAACAGGCTGCGGGGACGAGATCGTCGCCTACAGGCTGGCGAATTGAGAAGATGTGGGGCGGGCAGGGTCCGCCCCATGGACACTTCACAAGGACTATCTCCGTGATCAGGACTTTGGCGTGGACAGTCGCCGCTGCGATCGTCGGCGAACGTGCTTTTGCAGACCTACGAAACTATGACATTGATACCGCGCATAGTCAGGTAGTGTTCTCCTTCGACCATCACGGTTTGTCTCCGGTCACGGGGATCATCACAGGTGTTGCAGGTAAGCTAAGCTTCGATCAGGAAGCTCCCGCGACGTCCTCGGTCGAGGCAAGCATTCCGTCAATGCAGCTGACGACTGGGCATGCTACGCAGGATTCCGACATCTTGTCGGCCGATTTCCTCGGGGCCGAGGCTGCACCTGAGGTGGCTTTTCGCTCTACGAAGATAGAGGTCACGGGGGCGGATACGGCGTTCATCGAGGGTGAACTTACACTAAACGGGATCACGCGGTCTGTGGTTCTCGACGCGGTTCTGAATCATGCTACCTTGTCGACGAAGGGAGTCCCGGCACTGGGCCTTTCTGGGACGACCACCCTTTTGCGCAGCGAATACGATGCAGGACGTAGTGCGCCGGCAAATTCCGACGTCGTTCGCGTGGCTCTTGCCATAGAGGCAACCGCCACGCCTGAACTGGACGGAACAGGAAACTGATCCCTGCCGTTCACCCATATCCGTGCCATTGGCCGGATGACCATCACCAGAAGGAGACATGACTATGGCCTGGAAAAAACCGATCGCGACCGAAATCGCCTGCGGCATGGAAATCAACATGTACGGTCCGGCGGAAGACGACCGCAACGATCAAGACCTGTTCTGATAAGCAGATCGGTGAAGATCCTCATACTCGGCGCTGCGGCGGGCGGTGGCCTGCCGCAGTGGAACTGCGGATGCGGGAACTGCGTCGCCGCCCGTGCAGGGCGGATCGCGGCGATGACGCAATCCTCGCTGGCGGTCGCGGTCGGGGGTGACTGGACCCTTCTGAACGCGTCCCCCGACATTCGTGCGCAGCTTGCGCACACACCCGCTCTGCGCCCACCTACGCGCCGGGGCAGCCCGATCCGTGCCGTGGTAGTGACCAATGGCGACGTCGATCACATTGCGGGCCTTTTGACGCTGCGCGAAAGCACGCCTTTTACGCTTCACGCCACCGCGGCCACCCATACGACTTTGCAGGCGAACCCGATCTTCGGCGTGCTGAACCCCGCCTTCGTGACCCGTGCGGTCCAGCGGCTGGACCAGCCATTCGCCCCGGTGGAGGGGTTGGAGGTGACGGCCTTCGCCGTTCCCGGCAAGGTGCCGCTGTATCAGGAGGGGGCCGAGGTCGAAACCCGTCTTCTGGGGGAACAGACGATCGGCCTGCGTCTCTCCGCCAATGGCCGCGTCGCCTATTACATCCCCGGATGCGCCGAGGTGCCAGCCGATCTGCTGGCCCGTCTGGGGGACGCGGACGTTCTGTTCTTCGACGGCACCGTATGGGACGATGACGAGATGCGTCGCACCGGCACCGGCCAGAAAAGCGGCGCCCGCATGGGGCACATGGCGATGAACGGCTCCGAGGGCAGCATCGCGGCGCTGGCATCCCTGACCTGCCGCAAAATCTTTGTGCATATCAACAACACCAACCCGGTCCTGCAACCCGGTGCCGAGCGTGACGCGCTGCTGGCCGCTGGGTGGGAACTGGGATTCGACGGAATGGAGCTGATCCCATGACATATCAAGCCGGCACCCGCGATGAGTTTGAGGCTCGCCTGCGCCAGATCGGGGCAGAGAGGTATCACGATAAGCATCCCTTCCATCACCGACTGCATTCCGGCGGCTGCACGATGGATCAGGTGCGGGCTTGGGTCATCAACCGCTTCTATTACCAAAGCCGCATTCCGATGAAGGACGCGGCATTTCTGTCGCGCGTGGACGATCCGGATCTGCGCCGCATCTGGCGCTCGCGGATCGAGGATCACGACGGCAGCGTGGATAACGGCGGCGGCATCCGGCGCTGGCTGAAGCTGGCCGAGGGCGTAGGGCTGGACCCGGACTATGTCGCCTCGACCCGCGGAGTGCTTCCAGCGACGCGTTTTGCGGTGGACGCTTACGTGCGTTTCGTGCGCGATCAGCCGTTGCTTCCGGCGATTGCATCCTCGCTGACGGAACTGTTCGCGCCCGCGATCCACCAGAACCGCATCGCGGGCCTGCTGGAACACTACGACTTCGCCAATGACGAGACGATCGCCTATTTCCGGCATCGGCTGACCGAGGCGCCGAAGGATGTTGATTTCGGCCTGAACTGGGTGCTGGACCATGCCGTGACCGCCGCCGATCAGGACGCCGCCGCTGCCGCGCTGACCTTCAAGACCGAGGTTCTTTGGGCGCAGCTCGATGCGCTCGACAGTGCCTATGTTTCACCGGGGCGCATCCCCCCGGGTGGCTGGACGGGAACCGAGGGGCTGCTTTGACCGATGATCGCGTCTTCTTCCTGCCGCGTGGCATCCGGATGCGGTGGGACAGTGTGCGCCAGACGCAGGTCCTGCTGGGACCTGAACGCGCGCTGATGCTGGACGAGATCGGCCATGCCGTGATGGCGGAAGTGGACGGCGCAGCTTCGGTCGCCGTCATCGCAAGCCGTCTGGCGAAGAAATTTGAAGCGCCAGCTGAGGTGATCCTGCCCGATGTGGCCGAGTTTCTGGACGGGCTTTTGGCCAAACGATTACTGGAGGTTCGCTCATGACCATTCCTCCGCCGATTGCCATGCTTGCCGAACTGACGCATCGCTGTCCCCTGGCCTGCGCTTATTGCTCCAACCCACTAGAGCTTCTGGTCGCGAAGACCGAACTGGGCACCGATATATGGACGCGTGTGTTTCGCGAGGCAGCGGCACTCGGCATCCTGCAGGTCCATCTGTCAGGTGGCGAGCCCGCATCCCGCCGCGATCTTGAACAGTTGACGGCAGCGGCGTCCGAGGCGGGGCTCTACACCAATCTCATCACCTCGGGGATCGGGCTGACGCGCGCGCGGCTGGAGGCGCTGATGGCGGCGGGGCTTGACCATGTCCAACTGTCATTGCAGGGCACGACGGCCAAAGTCGCCGATTTCATCGGCGGCTACAAAGGCGGGTTCGACCGGAAGATGGCGGTGGCGGCGGACATCGACGCCCTTGGCATCCCATTGACGTTGAATGCGGTGATGCACCGGACCAATATCGCCGACCTGCCCGCGACCTTCGACATGGCGCTGACACTGAATGCCCGCCGGATCGAGGTCGCCTGCGTGCAGTTCCAGGGCTGGGCGCTGAAGAACCGCAGCGCGCTTCAGCCCACGCGCGACCAGGTGGAGACCGCCAAACGGGTCGTGGCCGAGGCGACGGAGCGGCTTCGCGGGCGGCTGGTGATCGACTTCGTGCCGCCGGATTATTATGCCGACTACCCCAAGGCCTGCATGGGGGGCTGGGGCAGCACCGGACTGAACGTTGCGCCGGACGGGCGCGTTCTGCCCTGTCACGCTGCCGAGACCATCCCGCACCTGACATTTCCGAACGTTCTGGACACCGGGCTGGCCGAGATATGGAACGACAGCCAAGCCTTCAATGCATTTCGCGGCACGGCTTGGTTGCCGGACGCCTGCCGCAGCTGCTCGCGCGTGACCCGCGATTTCGGCGGGTGCCGCTGTCAGGCGATGGCGCTTGCGGGTGATCCGTTTGCGATGGATCCGGTGTGCAAACACTCGCCCCACCGCGCCAAGGTCGATGCGCTATTGGCCGAGGATGCGCCGGACGGCTGGACCTATCGCCGGATGGCAGCGGCACGCCCCTGAACGGGTGCACCGATGCAGGGCCCAGGGTCTTCGGGGCTGCGGCTGGGATGATGTCGTCCGATACGTTCGCGCCGATATTCTGAAGGTCCTTACGGATCGAGTGACGGGCCATCATCTCTCGCCCGCAGGCCACGTCGGCCTCAGCAGCCACGGGGCCGTGGCATATCGCGGCTACGAATTTTCCCAGGATCTGGACTATCTTGGGGTCGGTGCGAAAGATGTCAGACATTTTTTCTACTCGGCAGGATCAGCACATCGAAATCGATGACGGCTGTGGTGACCGCTTGCCTCAATCAGGCCCCGTTCGTCGGTCTCCCACGAGCGGATGTCGCAGCGTTCAAGCAAGGTGGCTTAAGCTGTTCGTCCGCTGCCACTGGTCACGCGGGACGTTCAGCTTAGTCCGCGCGAACCTGGATGCGTGTCGTCTTTCCGATTGGCATGTTTGGTCTTTCCGGTAAGGAAAGATCAGTCTCCCGCCGCGCGTACGGGGAACGGATGTTGCCAGCCATTTCCACGGTCCCGAATGTGGGGCCTTGAGGCCAGAACTTGCCTACTCGCCCACTCACGTCGGGCTTCAAGCGCCGCGTCGCGCATGAGACGATCACCAGAAGAACGACGGTGGTGGAGGGGATCAAGCTGCCGAGAAGACGGCGGCGTGAAAGAAAATGCTTCCCATGTGATCTTTGCATACTAATATTTCAGATGATGATCGTGCGATTCGAGGTGGCAGAGGGGGCCGCTTCATCAGCGATGACCCAAGAGGAGGGGTCTGCCCATGAAGCAATTCATAGGAAAGCGAGCTATTGCGAGCGCCGTTTCGCTCGTAGGGCTCGTGATTCTGGTGTTCTTTCTGTCGCGCCTTACAGGCGATCCGACGGATCTTTATCTGCCAATCGATGCCAGCCAGGAGATGCGGGACCAGTTCCGCGAGCTAAACGGTTTCAACGATCCGCTGATCGTCCAGTTCGGACGTTATGTGGCGGATCTGGCGCGGCTCGATTTCGGCCAATCCATCCGCGAAGCGCGGCCCGCCATCGACGTGGTGCTGCAAGGGTTTTCCTGGACGCTTAGCCTCGCGGCCATCACGATGACGCTGGTGACCATCGCCGCGATCGTGATCGGCTCGCTGGCGGCGTTCAACGTGGGTGGGGTGTTCGACCGGATCACCACATTCTTTTCGCTCATCGGGGCGTCGGCGCCGGATTTCTGGATCGCCATCGTTGCCATCGTCATCTTTGCGGTGAACCTGCACTGGCTGCCAACCTCGGGGACAGGCACGCCGTGGCACTGGGTCCTGCCGGTTGCGGTGCTGTTCATCCGGCCGTTCGGCCTGATCCTTCAGGTCGTGCGCGGCTCGATGATCACGGCGCTGTCCTCAGCCTATGTAAAGACGGCCAAGGCAAAGGGCGTCCGCTCGCGTCCGATCATCTTCGTCCATGGGCTGCGCAACGGCATGCTGCCGGTCATCACCGTGATCGGCGATCAGGCTGCGGGCATCCTGAACGGCGCCGTGGTGGTCGAGACGATCTTCGGCTTTCCAGGCATCGGCAAGCTGATGATCGACAGCATTCTGCAGCGCGATTTCGCGGTGGTGCTGGCGGCGATCATGGTTTCGGCGCTTGCGATCTTCATCATGAACCTGCTGATCGACCTGGCCTATGCGCTGCTCGATCCGCGCATCCGGTATTGAGCGATGAGCATGACGGAAACACTCAAATCCGCCGGCGAGCCGCCGAAGGGCCGCCTGACGACATTCCTGAAACTGCTCTGGGCCGACAAGTTCGCCTTGTTTGCGGCGGTCTTTCTGCTGGTGGTCGTGCTGTGCGCGATCTTCGGCCCGCTGCTGCTGGAAACGCTTGCGACGAAGCAGAACCTGCGCGGGCGCAACGCGGCGCCATTCGATCTGGAGGCTGGCTGGGCGATGATCCTCGGCGCCGACGCGCTGGGCCGTCCGCTTCTGCCGCGCATCGTGGTCGCGGCGCAGAACACGATCTTTGTGGCAGCGGGCGCGGTGTTCTTCTCGATGCTGATCGGCACCGCGCTGGGCCTGATCGCGGGATATTCGCGCGGCCGTGCGGCGCAGATGATCCCGCGTCTGGGCGATGTCATCATGTCCTTCCCGTCGCTGCTGCTGGCGGTCATCGTGCTCTATATCCTCGAGCCGTCGGTGGGGAACATCATCATCGTGCTGGCGATCACGCGCATCCCGATCTATCTGCGGACCGCGCGGGCCGAGGTGCTGGAGGTGCGCGAGCGGATGTTCGTGCAAGCGGCAAAGGTCATGGGCGCGTCCGATCGGCGCATCGTGTTCCGCCACATCCTGCCCGTGGTGCTGCCGACGCTGCTGACCATCGCGACGCTGGATTTCGCCTTCGTGATGCTGGCCGAAAGCTCGCTGTCCTTCCTTGGGATCGGCATTCAGGCACCTGACATTACCTGGGGTCTGATGGTGTCGCAGGGGCGTCCCTATCTGACGAATGCGTGGTGGCTGTCCTTCTGGCCGGGTCTGGCGATCATCCTGACGACGCTGTCGCTGAACCTGCTGTCGAACTGGATGCGGATCGCGCTGGACCCGACGCAACGCTGGCGCCTTGAAATGGGAGGTCGCAAGAATGGCTGATCATCTGCTGGAAGTGCGCGATCTGTCGGTGGAATTCCACACCGCCGCAGGCACCGTCAAAGCCGTGCAAGGCGTGAACTGGCATCTGGACCGAGGCGAGACGCTGGCGATTCTGGGCGAATCCGGGTCGGGGAAGTCGGTTTCGGCATCGGCGGTGATGAACCTGATCGACATGCCGCCGGGCAAGATCACTTCGGGGCAGATCCTGCTGGATGGCAAGGACATGCTGAAGATGACGGCCGAACAGCGCCGCCAGATCAACGGCAAGCGCATCGCCATGATCTTTCAGGACCCGCTGGCCCACCTGAACCCGGTCTATACCGTCGGTTGGCAGATCGCCGAGATCATGACCACCCACGGCACGCCGGGTGCCGAGGCGAAGGCCCGTGCGCTGGCGCTTTTGAAACGCGTCGGCCTGCCCGAGCCGGAAGTGGCGATGGGCAAGTATCCGCACCAGTTCTCGGGCGGGCAGCGGCAGCGTCTGATGATCGCGATGGCGATGGCCTGCAAGCCCGACATCCTGATCGCGGACGAGCCGACAACCGCGCTGGATGTGACGGTGCAGGCGCAGATCCTTGCGCTGATGGAGGAGTTGCAGCACGAGACGGGGATGGGTCTTCTGCTCATCACCCATGACCTTGGCGTCGTGGCCGAAATCGCCGACCGCGTCGTTGTGATGAACGGCGGCCGCATCGTCGAGGAGGGCGGCGCGGCAGAGGTCTATCGCAACCCCAAGCACCCCTATACGAAGAAGCTGATTGATGCCGCGCCGGGCAAGGGCGCGATGCCGGAAGAGCGTGACCGCTCCGCCCAGCCGCTTCTGAAGGTCGAGAACCTTCAGCTGTCCTATGGCGCTTTCAAGGCTCTGAAAGGCGCGAGCTTCAACATCATGCCGGGCGAGACCGTCGCGGTGGTGGGCGAAAGCGGGTCCGGCAAATCGACGCTGGCCCGCGCCATCCTGCGGCTGGAGGAGCCCGACGGGGGCCGCGCGCTCTATAACGGCAAGGATCTTGTGACGATGGGCGCGCGCGAGCTTTACGGGCTGCGCCGCGACATTCAGATGGTCTTCCAGGATCCGACCCAATCGCTCAATCCGCGCATGACGGTGTTCCAGCTGATTTCCGAGGCTTGGGTTATCCATCCCGACATCCTGCCCAAGCGCGAATGGAAGGAGCGGGTGGGCGAGCTTCTGGTCAAGGTGGGCCTGTCGCGCGAGATGGCGCAGCGCTATCCGCACCAGTTCTCGGGCGGGCAGCGGCAGCGGATCGCGATCGCGCGGGCGCTGGCGATGGAGCCGAAGCTCATCATCTGTGACGAGGCGGTGTCGGCGCTGGACGTGTCCATCCAGGCCCAGGTCATCGCGCTTCTGGAGGGGCTGCGTCGCGAGTTCGACCTGTCGTATCTGTTCATCGCGCATGATCTGCCGGTGGTGAAGGATTTCGCCGACCGCGTGATCGTCATGAAATCGGGCCAGATCGTCGAGGAAGGCACCGTGCGGCAAGTCTTCGAGAACCCGGCTCAGCCCTATACTCGCGCGCTTCTGGCCGCGAGCCTCGATCCCGACCCCGAGGTGCAGGCCCGCCGCCGCGCCGAACGCAAGGAAGCCCTCCCCGCATGAAACCCGATGTTCTTCTGGCCTTCGAGCCGCGCCGCCGTCAGATGGAAGCGCTGGAGCGCGATTACACCCTTCACCGCTACGATCTGGCCGAAGACAAGGAGGCGCTGCTTGCCGAAGCAGGGCCGATCTGCCGCGCGATGTATGCCAACGGGCATCTTCACGTCGATCAGGCGTTCCTCGACCGTGCCCCCGCGCTGGAGATGATCGCAGTCACCTCCGCCGGTTACGAGCCGATGGATGTCGATGCGATCGCGAACCGGGGCATCCGCATGACCAACACCTCGGTCGCGCTGGTCGAGGATGTGGCGGATATGGCGCTGCTTCTGGTGCTGGCGACACGGCGGCAACTGGTGCGCGGCGATGCCTATGTGCGTTCGGGCGAATGGGCCGCGAAAGGGATGATGGGGCTGACCACCTCGACCGCCGGAAAACGGGCCGGGATCATCGGCCTTGGTCGCATCGGCGGCGCCATCGCCAAACGTCTCGAAGCCGTAGGGCTGGAGATCGGGTATTACGGCCGCACGCAGAAGGACGTGCCATACCGCTTCTTCGACACGGCCGAAGGGCTGGCCGACTGGGCGGACATTCTTGTCGTCGCGGCATCCGGCGGGGCGGGAACGGCGCATATCGTGTCGGCCGATGTGCTGTCCGCGCTTGGGCCGCAGGGCAGCTTCGTCAACATCGCGCGCGGCACGGTGGTGGACGAGAAGGCGCTGATCGCCGCGCTGAAGGAAGGCCGGATCGCGTCGGCAGGCCTTGATGTGTTCATGAACGAGCCTGCGCCTGACCCCGAACTGATCGCGCTGGAGAACGTCACCCTCTATCCCCATCATGCCAGCGGGACCGAGGAGACGCGGGATGCGATGCACCAATTGGCGTTGGACAACCTCGGCGCCTTCTTTGCGGGCAAGCCCCTGCTGACGCCGGTCATCTGATCATGCAAAGAACTGCGGATATTCCCTTCGCAGTTCTTCCACCTTGGACACGGTGCGCGACAGATGTTCGCGCATCGCGGCTTCGGCCCGGTCGGGGTTGCGGTCCTGTATCGCCCGGACGATCTCGTGATGCCCGGCAAGGATGTCGACGATCTTACCCGCTTCGGGCAGATGCAGGCGGCGCAGGCGTTCCAGATGGCCCGAGCGCGCGCGGATCAGCTGGTGCAGCCCAAGCCGGCCCAGCCCGATGAACAGCGTCTGATGGAACAGCTCGTCCAACTCTTGGAACATGCGAAGCTGCGCCGTGTCTTCGGCGATCGCCTCCTGCATGCGGATGATCGACGCCGCCCGCACCGCCACGTCATCGCTGCCATATTGCGCCAGCCCGCGGACCACCTCCGTCTCCAGCGCGACGCGCAGGAAATGCGCCTCATAGATTTGGGGCACCTCGATCCGGGTCACAAGCGTGCGCGACTGCGGATAGATGCGCACGAGCCCGTCCTGCTGAAGACGCTGAAGCGCCTCGCGGATCGGGGTCTGGCTGACGTCGTAGGTCTGCGTCAGCTCGGTCCGCGACAGCGTCGTCTCGGGCGGCAGTTCCAGCGTGATGATTCGCTGGCGCAGGCTGTCATAGACGCGCTGCACCGTGCCCCCGCCGCCGGGGGAGAGGTCCATCGGCGCAAGTCCGTTCGGAAGCAGGGTGTTCATCGCTCTCTCCTTCACGATGAAAATACGCGGGTGCTGACAAAGGCACAACAGGATATTGAAATAGATGTGCGACTAATATATCAATTATCGCGAGGAGAGGGCGGCACCCGCCGCCGATACGGGGGATTTGCCTGACATGAAGACCTATGCCGAATTGCGCTCGGCCCGCTGGATGGTGCCTGACGATCAACGGTCCTTCGGGCATCGGTCCCGCACGATGCAGATGGGTTATGATCCGGTCGACTGGGAAGGGCGCCCGATCATCGCGATCATCAACACTTGGTCGGATGCGCAGCCCTGCCACATGCATTTCAAGGATCGCGTGGAATGGGTGAAGCGCGGCATCCTGCAATCCGGCGGCTTTCCGATGGAGCTTCCGGCACTGTCGCTGTCGGAAAACTTCGTCAAGCCGACGACCATGCTTTACCGCAACATGCTGGCGATGGAGACGGAGGAGCTTCTGCGCTCGCACCCCGTCGACGGCGCGGTGCTGATGGGCGGCTGCGACAAGACCACGCCGGGGCTGGTGATGGGCGCGTGCAGCATGGGCATTCCGTTCGTGTATCTGCCTGCGGGGCCGATGCTGCGCGGGAATTATGCCGGCAAGTATCTGGGGTCCGGCACGGATGGGTTCAAATACTGGGATGAACGCCGCGCCGGCACGATTTCCAAAGAGGAGTGGACGGGGATCGAAGGCGGTATCGCGCGGTCCTACGGCCATTGCATGACGATGGGCACGGCCAGCACCATGACGGCGATCGCCGATGCGATGGGGCTGACTCTGCCGGGCGCGTCGTCCATCCCCGCTGCGGATGCGAGCCACCAGCGCATGAGCACGCAATGCGGTCGGCGCATCGTCGAGATGGTTTGGGAAGACCTGACCCCCGATAAGATCATCACCCCGGCGGCGGTGGAAAATGCGGTGACGGTGGCGATGGCAACGGGCTGTTCAACCAACGCCATCATCCACCTGATCGCGATGGCCCGCCGCGCCGGCATCCCGCTGGAGCTGGATGATCTGGACCGCATCGGACGGACGACGCCGGTGCTGGCAAATATCCGGCCCTCGGGAACGACCTATCTGATGGAGGACTTCTATTACGCGGGCGGTCTGCGTGCGCTGATGAAGCAGTTGGGCGACAAGCTGGACCCGACGGCGATCAACGTCACCGGGCGTCCGCAGGTCGAGGGGCTGGACCAGACGAAGATCTGGAACGAGGATGTCATCCGCCCGCTGTCGAACCCCGTCTATCACGAAGGCTCGCTTGCGGTGCTGAAGGGCAACCTTTGTCCCGACGGCGCGGTCATCAAACCCGCCGCTTGCGATCCGAAGTTCCACAAGCATGTCGGCCCGGCGCTGGTGGCCGACAGCTATCCCGATCTGAAGAAGATCATCGACGATCCCGACTACCCGCTGACGCCAGACACGGTTCTGGTGCTGCGTGGGGCGGGGCCGCAGGGCGGGCCGGGGATGCCGGAATGGGGGATGATCCCGATGCCCAAGGCGCTTCTGAAGCTGGGCCTGCGCGACATGGTGCGGATTTCCGACGCGCGCATGTCCGGCACCAGCTTCGGTGCCTGCGTGCTGCATGTGTCGCCCGAGGCCTTCGTGGGCGGGCCGCTCGCGCTGCTCAAGACCGGCGACATGGTGGAGCTGGACATCCCGAATCGCAGCCTGAACATGCAGGTCGCCGAGGAGGAGATCGAGGCGCGCCGCGCCGCCTGGCAAGCGCCCGAGGCCAAGTTCACGCGCGGCTATGGCTTCATGTTCAACAAGCATATCGAGCAGGCCGACAAGGGCTGCGACTTCGATTTCCTGAAAACCGAGTTCGGCGGCAAGACCCCCGATCCGGTCATCAACTGATAGGTGCCTCGCGATGAAACCCGAAACCCGTGAAAAGCTGATGGGCGTCTCGGTCGCCACGTTGTGCTCGGCGCTGTATAAGCGCGGACTGCGCAACCAGACGATCCAGGACGTGCGCCCGGTCGCGCGCAAGGGGCGCAACATGGTCGGCCCCGCCTATACCTTGCGCTACATGCCCGCGCGCGAAGATCGCAACCCGATGACGATCTTCCGCGACCCCAAGCATCCGCAGCGTGTCGCGATCGAGGAATGCCCCGAGGGCAGCGTTCTGGTCATGGACAGCCGCAAGGACGCGCGGGCGGCTTCGGCAGGCGACATCCTCATCACGCGGCTGATGGCGCGCGGCGGGGCCGGGGTCGTCACGGATGGCGGCTTCCGCGATTCGATGGTGATCGGAGAACTGGACATCCCCGCCTATCACAGCCGCCCGTCCAGCCCGACGAACCTGACGCTGCACGAGGCGATCGACCTGAACGTGCCGATCGGCTGCGGCGACGTGGCGGTGTTCCCCGGCGATATCGTCGTGGGCGACGATGACAGCGTCATCATCATTCCCGCCGGGATCGCAGACGAGATCGCTGACGAGGCAGTGGAAATGACCGCATACGAGGATTTCGTGGTCGAGCGCGTCAAGGACGGCGCGACGATCATCGGCCTTTACCCCGCGACGGACGAACGCAACCTCGAACTGTTCGCCGCGTGGCGTCAGGCCAACGGGCGCTGACCAAGAGACAGGTCGCGGGGCTGGCCACCCGCGACCCCCGGAACGGCCAATCAGGGAGGAAGACTGATGAAACATTACAAGACGATGGGCGCGGCACTGCTGGCCTCCGCCTTCGCCTTGCCTGTCTTTGCGCAGGACAAGAACGTGACGATCGTTCTGGCGCAGAACGTGGACCTTGTGGATCCGTGCATGGCGGCGCGTCAGAATGTCGGACGCGTGGTGTCCGAAAACGTGAACGAGATGATGGTCGAGTTCGATTACGTCAACGGTGGGTTGAAGCCGCGACTTGCGACGGAATGGACCCAGATCGACGACGACACATGGCAGTTCAAGCTGCGCGAGGGCGTCAAGTTCCATGACGGCAGCGACTTCACCGCCAAGGACGTGGAATTCACGCTGGCCCGCAACAAAAACCCGAACCTGACCTGCGAAGTCGGCGGCAAGTATTTCGGCGGCATGGAATTCTCGGTCGAGGCGCCGGACGATCACACGATCAACATTACCTCGAACCCGCCGTCGCCGATCCTGCCGCTGCTGATGACCGTCATGCCCATCGCCTCGGCCAGCGCTACGCCCGAGGGCGAATTGACGCGCGCGCCGGTCGGCACCGGCCCCTATGTCTTCGACAACTGGAATGTCGGCCAGTCGATCACGCTGAAGCGCAACGCCGATTATTGGGGCGAGCAGCCCGAGGTCGAAGGCGCCACCTATGTCTGGCGGACCGACAGCGCCGTGGCCGCCGCGATGGTCGAGACGGGTGAGGCCGACATCGTCCCGCAGATCGCCATGCAGGATGCGACCAATCCCGACACCGACTTCGCCTATCCGAACTCGGAAACCACCTATATGCGGATCGACACGCGCACAGCGCCGCTGGACGATGTCCGCATCCGTGAGGCGCTGAACCTTGCCATCGACCGCGAGGCGTTCATCGGCACCCTGCTGCCCGAGGAATCGCAGATCGCCAGCCAGCTCGTCGTGCCGACCACCATCGGCTATAACAAGGAGATGGAGCCCTGGCCCTATGATCCCGAGCGCGCGACCGAACTGGTCGAGGAAGCCAAGGCCGACGGCGTTCCCGTCGATACCGAAATCCTGATCGTCGGCCGCAACGGACTGTTCCCCAACGGAACCGAGACGATGGAAGCGATGATGGCCATGTGGCAGGAGGTCGGTCTGAACGTCAAACTTCAGATGAGCGACATCTCCATCCACAACACCTATTTCGTGCGGCCGTTCAACCAGGACGGCGTGCCGACGCTGACCGAAGCGATGCATGACAATGCGACGGGTGACCCGGTCTTCACCGCATATGTCAAATATGCGTCCGAGGGCATCCAGTCGATGGTCGTCAACCCCGAGCTGGACAAGATGATCGCCGATGCGACCATCGCCGCGGGCGACGAGCGTGCCGAGAAATGGGCCGAGGTGTTCCGCGTGGCCGAGCGCGACATCATCGCCAACGTGCCGATGTTCCACATGGTCGGCTTCACCCGCGTCTCGCCGCGTCTGGACTTCAAACCGACGATCGCCGCGAACTCGGAACTGCAGCTGTCGCAGATCAAGTTCAAGTGACGCACGGGGCGCCCCTTTACGGGGGCGCCTTCTTTCCAAGGAGGACGAGATGCCGCTGATCGACAGGATCGAGCTGACCGAATTTGCGCGCGCCATGCTGGCCGCTGCGGGGCTGGAAGATGATAAAGCCCGCGCCACAGCCGAAATTTTGGTCGAAGGCGACATGATTGGCCATGAGACGCACGGAACCAGCCTCGTATCCTGGTATCTGGACGAACTGGGCGGCGGGCTGATGACGAAATCGGGCAGCTATGACGTCGTATCGGACCATGGCGCGACCTTCGTCTGGGACGGGAAGCTGCTCCCGGGCGCATGGCTGCTGACCGAGGCGTTCGAGCAGGCCTTCGAGCGTGTCGGCCAATACGGGGTCGTCACGGCGGCGATCCGAAACTGCCATCATACCTGTGCTCTGGCAACCTATCTGCGGCGGGCGACCGACCGGGGGTTGATCGCGCAGTTGAATGTATCCAATCCCGGCGCGGCGCGGATGGCCCCCTACGGCGGCACCGTCCCGCTTCTGACGCCGAACCCGCTGGCCATCGGTTTTCCGACGCGGTCGGACCCGATCCTGGTCGATGTTTCGTCCTCGATCACGACCACGACGATGACGCAGTCGCTTGCCAATAAGGGTGAGCGGTTCCCCGAGAAATGGGCGCTGACGGCGGATGGCGTGCCGACCGATGATCCGTCCGAAGTGACCGAGCGCAAGGGATCACTGATGCCGCTGGGCGGGGCCGAGAAGGGACATAAGGGTTTCGGCCTTGCGCTGATGGTTGATCTGCTGGGGCAGGGGCTGTCTGGTAAGGGCCGCGCGGATGCAAAGCCCGGCGTTCTGGCGCAGGCGGCATTCCTTCAGGTGATCGATCCGGCGGCCTTTGCCGGGCTGGACGCCTTTACCGAACAGTCGGAATTCACCGCGAATGCCTGCCGGACCAACCCGCCGGCACCGGGCAATGCGGCGGTGCGGGTTCCGGGCGACTCCGCCTCGCGCAAGCGGCGCCGCGCGTTGGAGGAGGGCGTCGCCATCTCGGACGAGCTTGCGTCGAAACTGGCCCGAGCATCAGAACGTGTCGGCGTGGCATTTCCGCTGAAACTGACACTTGCCTGACGCCTGAGCATTTGTCATCCTTCCATTACGTTTGTTTCCGGGGTGTGGAGGCCCCGGCGGCTTGGGAGGTGGGATGGCTCCAATTCTGGAAATGCAGGGCATCGCCAAGACCTTCGGTCCGGTGCGTGCCCTGCGGGGTGTGTCGCTGACCGTTCATCCCGGTGAAGTCCATGCGCTGATGGGAGAAAACGGCGCGGGAAAATCCACGCTGATGAAGATCCTGTCGGGCGCTTACGTCCCCGATCCGGGCGGCGAGGTGCGCGTGAACGGTCAGCCGATGCCCTTCGGCAATCCCAAGACGTCCAAGGATTTCGGCATCGCCGTCATTTATCAGGAACTGTCGCTGGCGCCGAACCTGACCGTTGCCGAAAACGTGTTTCTGGGCAACGAGCGTGCCAGCCGGGGCGTAGTCGATCGCCGAGCCATGCGCGAGGAGACGGAGCCGCTGCTGCGCCAGCTTGGCGTGTCGTTTTCGCCTTCGACGCTGGTGGCAGGCCTGTCGCTGGGCGAGCGGCAACTGGTCGAGATCGCCCGCGCCCTATCGACCAACGCCCGCATCATCGTGATGGACGAACCGACGACGTCGCTTTCCAGCCGCGAGACGGAGAAACTGTTCGAGGTGATCGCCCGCATGAAGGCGGACGGGATCGCAGTCATCTATATCAGCCACCGGATGGAGGAGATCTATCGCCTGTCGGACCGCTGTTCGGTCCTGCGCGACGGATCTTATGTCGGCACGCTGGACCGCGCGGATCTGAGCGCGGCGAAGCTGGTCGCGATGATGGTGGGCCGCGATCTTTCCAGCTTCTATAAAAAGGATCACGTCCCGCATGACGCGCCGCGCGATGTGGTGATGACCGTCGAAGGGATGGGCGACGGTCGGCTCGTGACCGATTGCAGCTTTCAGGTCCATCGTGGCGAGGTTCTGGGAATCGCCGGGCTGGTCGGATCGGGGCGCACGGAGCTTGCAAGGCTGATCTATGGCGCGGATGCCAAGGCCTCGGGGCGGGTGACGATGCTGGGGCAGGACGTGACGCCGAAATCCCCGCGCGAGGCGCTGGATGCCGGGATCGTCTATCTGACCGAGGATCGCAAGGGGCTGGGCCTGTTCCTCGACATGTCCATTTCCGACAATGTCAGCATGTGCGTGCTGGAACGCGACGCCAAGGCCGGCATGCGCGATTTCGGGCGGGCTGCGGATCGGGCGGCGCGGTCGCTGAAAGGACTGGCGATCAAGGCGCCGAATGCTGCCATCACCGTGGGGGCGCTGTCGGGCGGCAACCAGCAGAAGGTGCTTCTGGCCCGTTTGCTGGAGCTGGAGCCGAAGGTCATCATTCTGGACGAGCCGACGCGCGGCGTGGATGTGGGCGCGAAATCAGAAATCTATCGCCTGATCGACGATCTGGCGAAGCGGGGGATGGCGGTCGTGATGATCTCGTCCGAACTGCCAGAGATCGTGGGCGTCGCGGACCGGGTGCTGGTGATGCGCGAGGGGCGGATCGCAGGAGAGGTCCGCGCCCCAGTGGAGCAGGAGGCGATCATGGCCCTTTCGGTGGGACCCGTGGCGGCATGAAGGGAGAGACGATGGGCGGAAATGCGGAACGGGTGCGGACGTTGATCCGCGCGGCGGGGATGCTGCCGGTGCTGATCCTGCTGGCCATCGGGTTCGAATTGCTGACGGGCCGGTTCCTGTCGGTGAACAACCTGTCCATCGTGACGCAGCAGGCGTCGATCAACATCGTGCTGGCGGCGGGGATGACCTTCGTCATCCTGACCGGGGGGATCGATCTGTCGGTGGGCTCGATCCTTGCCACCGCAGCGATGGGGGCAGTGATCGCGTCGCTTTGGCCGGGGATGGGATGGTTGGGCGTGCCGATCGGGTTGCTGATCGGGCTGGCCTTCGGGATCGTCAACGGGCTGATGGTGGCCTATCTGGGCCTGCCGCCGTTTATCGTGACCCTAGGGGCGCTGACCGCCGTGCGCGGTGTCGCGCGGCTTCTGGGCGAGGATACGACGGTCTTCAACGCCGATCTGCCTTTCGCGGTGATCGGCAACGGGACCGTGTTCGGCATCCCGATCCTTGCGATCATCGCGCTGGCGGTCATTCTGGCAAGCTGGTTCATCCTGCGCCGGACGGTGCTTGGCACTTGGATCTATGCCGTCGGCGGCAACCAGGAGGCGGCGCGGCTGACGGGGATCAAGGTCTCGCTCGTGCTGCTGTTCGTCTATTCCATGTCCGGGCTGATGGCGGGGCTTGGGGGCGTCATGTCGGCGGCGCGGCTCTATGCGGCAAACGGGCTCCAGCTTGGGCAGGCCTATGAACTGGATGCCATTGCCGCCGTCATCCTTGGCGGGACCAGCTTTGTCGGCGGGGTCGGCTCGATCTGGGGAACGCTGATCGGCGGACTCATCATCGCTGTCTTGTCGAACGGGCTGATCCTGACGGGGGTGTCCGACATCTGGCAATTCATCATCAAGGGTCTGGTCATCATCGCCGCCGTGGCGCTGGACCGTTACCGCCTGTCGGGCGGGGCCCGGACGTAATCGCATCACTGGGAGGTAAGAATGCGCAAGATACTATTGGCAACCGTGGCCGCGATCATGGCGACGGGGGCACAGGCACAGGACACCAAGCTGGAAAGCATCGGGATCTCGGTCGGGCTGCTGGGCAACCCGTTCTTCGTGGCCACCATCAAGGGGATCGAGGCCCGCGCCAAGGAGATCAATCCAGACGTGCAGGTCACCGCGGTGTCCGCCGATTACGACCTGAACAAGCAGGTCAGCCAGATCGACAGCTTCATCGCGGCCGGGACGCAGATCATCATGCTGAACGCCGTGGACGCACAGGCCATCGCCCCCGCCGTCGCGCGGGCCAAGGCGGCGGGCGTGATCGTCGCGGCCTTCGACGTGTCGGCCCCCGGCGCGGATGTGACGGTCATGACCGACAACGTCGATGCCGGGCGCAAGGCCTGCCAGTATATCGTGGACCAGCTTGGCGGGACGGGTGACGTGGTCATCATCAACGGGCCGGCATCCTCGTCCATCATCGACCGTGTGGCAGGCTGCAAGGAGGTGTTCGACGCCGCCGACGGGATCAACGTGCTGTCGGACGACCAGAACGGCCAAGGTTCGCGCGAAGGCGGTCTGGCGGTGATGCAGGGGCTGCTGACCCGTTTCGACAAGATCGACGCGGTCTTCGCCATCAATGATCCGACCGCCATCGGCGCACAGCTTGCCGCCCAGCAGCTTGGCCGCAGCGAGTTCATCATCACCGCGGTCGACGGTGCCCCCGATATCGAACAGGCTTTGAAATCCGGCTCCGGCCTCATAAAGGCATCGGCTTCGCAGGATCCCTATGTCATGGCGGGCGAGGCGCTGGAGATGGGATACGAGGCGCTTCAGGGCAACACGCCCGCCGAGCCGACAGTGCTTCTGGAGCCGGAACTCATCACCGCCGACAATATCGCAACCTACAAGGGTTGGACCGCCGCTCGCTGAGTCGGATGACGCAACTGCGAAGGGGATCGCTTTCAGGCGATCAGATTTGCGTCAGATCTGCGTGATAATCCGGCATGTTGGGCGGATTATCACCCACCCTTTCGCAGATGCAGCGAAATCGCGCGCAAGGGCAAGCCGGGGCAGTTGTTTCTCGCCTCGGCTGTGCCACCCTCTTTTGCGGGAGGTCCAATTCCGCGAAGGAGGTCAAGATGTTTGCCGCACATCGAACGAGACCCGTCCGGCTTGCGCGTCTTGCAGCCGCCCACCACCGCTCTCGAGAGACGGATCGGTTGCTGGGGATCCTGCTTGCCGCAATTGCCGGCAGTCTGAATGCGGGCGGGTTCATCCTGCTGTCGCAATACACTTCGCACATGACCGGCCATCTTTCGATGATCGCAGGCGGGATGGTGGTTCAGAACGTGGTCGTCATCCTGCAAAGCCTTGCCGTCGTCGGGTTCTTCACCCTGGGCGCGGCGCTTTCGGCGGGGTTGATCGCATGGGGACAGGTCAACCGCCTGCGCATCTGCTATGCGTTGCCGCTTGGGGTGCAGGGGGTGCTGCTGGCCTCCATCGCCTTGGTCGAGGAGATGCCGCCGCATATCGCCGATTACGTCGGCCTCTGCCTCGTTGCTTTCGTGATGGGTCTGCAGAACGCGACCATCACCCGTATTTCCGGCGCGCGCATCCGCACGAGCCATGCGACCGGCCTCATCACCGATCTGGGGATCGAGATCGGGCGCGGCATCTATCGCATCTTTGCGCCGCGATCCGGGATCAGGCACGACACCGCCAAGCTGTGGCTGTTCATTCAGCTCGTCCTCGCCTTTGTGGTGGGCGGGGTTGCGGGCGCGGTGGGGCACGGGTTGATCGGTTGGGATTTTGCCGTGCCGCCGGGTGTGGCGCTCGTGCTGCTGGCGCTCTGGCGCCGTGCGCCCCGGATCGAGCCTAGCGCCGCGTGACGTCGCCGCGCAGCACGGCGCGGTAGCGGGACTGGCTTCCCTTCAGATGGCGGCGCATCGCATCGCGTGCGCCACCCTCGTCCCCGTTCGAGATTGCCTCGACGATGCGGCTGTGTTCGCCATGAAGCTGCGCGATATAATCGTCCGAGCTTTCGTCCTGCCCCTGAAGCGCCGCGCGGGGGATGACGCCGCGCCCGACCATCGACAGGAATTCCCCGAAGCGCGGGTTGTTGGATGCATCGGCGATGGCGATGTGCAGTGCGAAATCGGCCTCGACGGTGGGCTGGCCGCCTTGCAGGCATTCCAGAACCGCGTGATGGCAGGTTATGATCGTTTCCTCCTGCTGCGGCGAACGGCGCAGGGCGGCAAGGGCGGCGGATTCCACCTCGACCGCCGTGCGGAGTTCGAGAAGTTCGATCACCGAAGAAATGCGGGCGTAATCGAGGTTCTGGAACGGCAGTACCTCGGCACGGGGCGGCTCCAGCACGAAGACGCCCGCGCCCTGACGGGCCTCGACCAGACCGTCGGCGCGCAGGGCGGCAACGGCCTCGCGGATCACGGTGCGGCTGACGCCATGTGCTTCGGTCAGGCGGGCCTCGCTGGGCAATTTGTCGCCTGGCTTCAACTGTCCGGACAGAATCGTCTGGCGAAGCGTCTCGCTTACCTGAGAGACCAGCGTTCCGGACTTGACGGGAATGTTTTCGTGGGTCTGCATGTTCAGGCCTGCGGTATATGCGTATATTTCAGGAAACCCCGGATAGGGTTGTAAGTCAAGTTCTTCAACTTGTGCGACAGCAGAAGGCTGCGGTTGACGGTTTTGGCCCGGCATGTATGATGATTCCCGTTCCTGCGATCAAGAGAACCAGAGGATAAATCATGACCTTTACGCCGCATGGCAAGCACCTGATTGCCGGAGAGTGGGTTTCCGGCGAGGCGACGTTCGCATCGTCTCCGGCGCACGGGCCGTCGCACGCGTTTTCGACCGGCACCGTGGAATTGGTGGCCCGCGCCTGCGCGGCGGCGGAAGATGCCTTCTGGACCTATGGCTACACCACGCGCGAACAGCGTGCGGCGTTCCTTGATGCCATTGCAGACGAGATCGAGGCCCGCGCCGCCCAGATCACCGAGATCGGCACGCAGGAGACCGGCCTGCCCGAAGCGCGCTTGAACGGCGAGCGGGGCCGCACGACCGGCCAGCTTCGCCTGTTCGCGCAGCATATCCGCGATGGCGAATACCTCGACCGCCGCGTCGATGCGGCCCAGCCCGACCGCCAGCCCGCGCCGCGCCCGGAAATCCGACTGATGCAGCGCCCGATCGGCCCGGTTGCGGTGTTCGGCGCGTCGAACTTCCCGCTGGCGTTTTCGACCGCCGGGGGCGACACCGCCGCCGCGCTGGCCGCGGGCTGCCCGGTCGTGGTCAAGGGCCACTCGGCTCATCCCGGCACGGGCGAGATCGTGGCCGAGGCCGTCCTTGCCGCGATCGAGAAGACCGGCATGCCCAAAGGCACCTTCAGCCTGATCCAGGGCGGCAACCGCAAGGTCGGCGAGGCGCTGGTCACCGATCCGCACATCAAGGCGGTCGGCTTCACCGGATCGCTGGCCGGGGGCCGTGCGCTGTTCGATCTGTGCGCCAGCCGCCCCGAGCCGATCCCGTTCTTCGGCGAGTTGGGCTCGGTCAACCCGATGTTCGTGCTGCCCGAAGCCGCGAAGGCGCGCGGCGAGGCGCTGGGCACCGGCTGGGCCGGATCCCTGACCATGGGCGCCGGCCAGTTCTGCACCAATCCCGGCATCGCCGTGGTGGTGAAAGGCGAAGCTGCCGATACCTTCGTGTCCGCCACCAAGGCCGCGCTGGAAAAGGTCGCGCCGCAGACCATGCTGACCGACGGCATCGCCTCGGCCTATCGCGACGGGCAGGAGCGGTTCGAGACGCGCAATTCGGTCAAGCCGGTGGTGTCCACCGCCAGCGAAGGCCGCGAAGCCTCGCCCAACCTGTATGAGACCACGGCGGATGCGTTCCTTGAGGATCACACGCTGGGCGAGGAAGTCTTCGGCCCGCTGGGTCTGGTCGTGCGCGTGGATTCGGTCGAGGACATGGTGCATCTGGCCAAGGGGCTGCAGGGCCAGCTGACCACGACGCTGCATCTGGACGATGCCGACCACGGCGCGGCGGCCAAGCTGCTGCCGGTGCTGGAGCGCAAGTCGGGCCGCGTGCTCGCCAACGGTTTCCCCACCGGCGTCGAGGTCGTGGATGCAATGGTCCATGGCGGGCCGTATCCGGCGTCGACCAACTTCGGCGCAACCTCGGTCGGCACGATGTCGATCCGCCGCTTCCTGCGGCCGGTCAGCTATCAGAACATCCCGGAAGCATTGCTGAACGACTTCTGAGACACGTGCGCGCCGGGGTTTACTTCCCGGCGCGCGCCACTTATTCCGCGTCTCCGCCCATGATGGAGAGATGCGATGCAACCCCGATATTGCGGGATCGATTTCGGCACCTCGAACTCGACCGTAGCTGTCGCCGATGAGGGCAGCGCGCGCCTGATCGCGCTGGAGGATGGCGAGCCAACCCTGCCGAGCGCCGTCTTCTGGGAAACCGACGGAGGGCCGCCCCAATTCGGGCGCAGCGCGATCCGCGCCTATGTCGAGGGCGATGACGGGCGGCTGATGCGCGGTCTGAAAAGCACGCTCGGCTCGTCGCTGATCCATGAAACGACGCGGGTGGGCAAACGGGCGCTTTCGTTCCGCGACGTGGTGGCGCGGTTCATCGGGCATCTGAAGGCGGAAGCGGACGCGGCGACGGGCGGGATCGACAGCGTGGTCCTTGGCCGCCCTGTCCATTTCGTCGACAGCGATGCCGAGGGCGACCGCGCCGCGCAGGCGGTGCTGGAGGAGATCGCACTAGACGCGGGTTTCCGCGAAATCGCCTTCCAGTTCGAGCCCATCGCCGCCGCGCTGCATTACGAACAGTCGGTGACCGCAGAGGAGCTCGTGCTGATCTTCGACATCGGTGGCGGCACCTCCGACTTTTCCATCGTGCGCGTATCGCCTGAGCGTTCGCGGACGCAGGATCGGCAGGCTGATATCCTTGCCAATGACGGCATCCGCGTCGGCGGGACGGATTTCGACCGGCTGCTGTCCTTGTCCGAGGTGATGCCGCATCTGGGTTTCGGCAGCACGACCCGGCAGGGGCAGGGCAACATGCCCCGGCATTTCTGGCTGGATCTGGCGACATGGCACCGGATCAACATGCTTTATGCGCCGCGCACCATGTCGGATCTCAAGGCACTGCGCCGCGATGCCGACAGCCCGGAGCTGCTGGACCGGATGATCCGCGTCATCGAAGGCCGCGCCGGTCATGCGCTGGCGATGGAAGCCGAGGGCGCCAAGATCGCGCTGTCCGAGAGCGACAGCACGCGGCTGGCCCTGCGCGAGATCGCCGGCGCGCCGAACCCTGTCGTCACGCGGGACAGGTTCGAACAGGCCGTTGACGCGCCGGTTGCCCGTGTGCGCAGCATGATCGGATCCGTTCTGGCGCAGGCGGGGCTGGCGGAACACGACATCACGACGGTGTTTCTGACGGGCGGCTCCAGCCGTCTGCCCGTGTTGCGGCAAGCGGTTGCGGCGGCGCTGCCCGGCGCGCGCATGGCAAGCGGCGACATGCTGGGCAGCGTGGGAACGGGTCTTGCTGTCGATGCGAGGCGCCGATTCCGCTAGGCGGCGGGGAAGAAAAGCGTCACGCGGAGGCCTCCGCCGGGCCGTTCGCCCAGTTCGATCCGGCCTTCGAACAGGGCCGCGATCTCTGCCACGATGGCAAGACCCAGCCCGAACCCCTCGCCGGTCCCGGCGCGGGCGAAACGCGAGGTCAGTTCCGACTGACGCTCGGGCGGGATGCCCGGGCCGTTGTCTTCGACCACCAGCGCGACGTGCTGACCGTTCGCGACGCGCACCGTGATCTCGGCCTGCGGGCCTGCATAGTTCAGCGCATTGTCGAGCAAATTGCGCAGCGCCTCCTCGAGCAGAACGGGCTGGGCGCGGATGCGTGCGGTTTCGCCCTCGTATCCCAGATCGGCACCGCGCGCGGCAGCCTCGGGAACCAGATCTCCGGTCAGGCGGCGGGCCAGCGCCCCGATGTCGATGACCGGCGCGGTCGCGCTCGCGGCATCGACCCTTGCCAGCAGCAGGAGTTGCGCGAGTATCCTTTCCGCACGGGCCACCGCGGCATCCCCGCGCGAGGCGGCAGCACGGACCTGCGGGTTTCCGGAGGCGCGCGCCGCCAGTTCCAGCTCCATCCGCACGACGGCCAGGGGGGTGCGGAGCTGGTGGCTGGCATTGCCGGTGAAGTTGCGCAGCCCGCCCAAGGTCGTTCCCAGCCGGCGCATGAAACCGTTGACGGCGGTGACAAGCCCGTCCACCTCGCGCGGGGTGTCTTCGGCCAGCGGGCGCAGATCGTCGGGCGAACGGGCGGCGATGGCGCGTTCAAGCCGCGTCAGGGGGCGCAGCGCCACCGTGACCGCGATCCAGACGATCCCGGCGATGCAGAGTATCATCAGCGAAAGCCGCGCCGCGGAACGCAGCAGGATCGACCGCGCGAGTTCGCGCCGCGCAAGCGTGGATTCTGCCACCGTGACCGTGAAGGGAAGCGTTCCCGCCCCTGTCGAGGCCTGACGGGCAAGGGTCGTCACGCGGATGTCGTCGCCCGCGAAAGCCGTGTCGAAGAACTCATCGGGCCTTGCGCGGGGAAGGTCTTCGTAACCCGTCAGGAAACCGTCCGGCCCGTCCACGCGATAGAAGACCCGGTCCTCGGCTGGCGATGTCAGCATCTCCATCGCGGAATAGGGGATGTCGACGTCAAGCTGCCCCTCGGTGGTGACCGTCACCCGTTCGGCGATGGCAAGGGCCGATCCGCCCAGAATGCGGTCCGAGATGCTGTTGGCGGTGCGGATCGCCTCGCGCCATGTATCGGCCAGCACCGCGAGCCCGAAGATCGCGGTGGACACCAGCAGCCAGGCCAGAAGACGGCGGCGCAGCGAATATCCATGCCTCACGCGGGGGGCTTTTCGATGTAATAGCCGATGCCGCGTGCCGTCCGCAGGTTGACGCCATGCGGCTGCACCCGGCGGCGCAGGCGGCTGACATATTGTTCGATCGCGTTGTCCGAAAGGCTGTCATCCAGCGAGGTGAGCGACTGGATGATCGCCTCCTTTGGCACGACCTTGCCCGCCCGCATGAACAAAAGCTCCAGCAGGGCGCGTTCACGGGCGGGAAGGTCCAGGACGCCCGTATCGGTGGCGAATTGGCGCGTTGTCAGGTCCAGCGCGACGCTGCCGATCTCCAGCCGCGAGGAACGCAGGCCCGCATGTCGGCGCAAGAGCGAGCGGACGCGGGCCTCGAACTCGCCGATGTCGAAGGGCTTGGCCATATAGTCATCGGCGCCGAGGTCGAGACCCCGCACCCGATCTTCGGGCGCGCCCCGTGCGGTCAGGATCATCACCGCCGCCTGGTTGCCCCGCGCCCGCATCGCCCGCAGCAGCGCAAGCCCATCCATCTGCGGCAGGTTCAGATCCAGGATCACCAGATCGAAGCTCTCGCTGGCGGCCAGCGCCTCGCCCGAAGCGCCGTCATGGACGACGTCGACGGCATAGCCCGCCCCGGAAAGCAGGCTTGCCAGCGCATCGGCAAGCGGTTTGGTGTCTTCGACAAGCAGAATGCGCAATGGACCACGCCTTGGGAATTTCACGGCAAGTTAGCGGCAGCGGGCGCACGCCTCAAGCGAAACGGCATTGAGGCGGCGGGCCGCAACGTGCATCTTGCGCTCATGCGTGCGTATCTTCTTCTGCTGCTTCTGGCTGGACCCGCCTTTTCCGACACCGTCCGCTTCGAGGCGAAGGGGGGCGGCGACGCGGAACTGGTCGTCTATTCCTCGCTGGACGAGCGTATGGCGCAGCCGCTGATCGAAGGGTTCCAGTCGCGCAATCCCGGTGTGGCCGTGATCTATCACGACCTGCTGACCGGAGAGATCGACGCGCGCATCCGCACCGAAACCGATGCAGGCGGTGCGACTGCGGATTTCGCCTTTTCATCTGCGATGGATCAGCAGGTGAAGCTGGCCAATGACGGATATGCCCGCCCCGTGACGGTTGCCGAAAGCGCGGACTGGCCTGACTGGGCAAACTGGCGCGACATGGCCTATGCCATGACGTTCGAACCTGCGGTGCTGGTCTATCACGAGCCCAGCATCGTCGGCCCGCCCCCCGACAGCCGGGGCGAGCTGGTGCGTTATCTGCGGTATCATCCCGATCAGGTGCGAGGGCGGATCGGCACCTACGACATTTCCCGCTCTGCCGTCGGTTTTTTGCTGCTGGCGCGCGATCAGGACCATTTCCCGGATATCTGGTCCACGATCCGGCAGATGGGGCTGGCGGGGCTGCGCCAGTTTGCCACCAGCGAGGAGATACTGGAACGGGTGGCGGACGGGCGGCTGATCTTCGGATACAACATCCTGGGTTCCTATGCCGCGGACTGGGTGCGGACGCATCCCGACCTCGGCATGGTGTTGCCGCGCGATTACACGGTCGTCGTCTCGCGGGTTGCGCTGGTCCCGAGGGCGGCACGTTCGCCCGAGCTTGGCGCGCGATTCCTGTCCTATTTCATGTCGCGCGAGGGGCAGACGATCCTTGCCGAACGGCTGCGCCTTCCGGCCGTGTCGCTGGAGGTATCGGACGAGAATTCGGCCCGTGCGATGCAGGCGGCGTTGGGCGATCAGTTGCGCCCCGTGCCGGTCAGCCCCGGTCTTCTGGTCTATCTGGATCAGGCGAAACGGCGGCGGCTGCTGGCGCAATGGGCACAGGCGCTGGCCGGCGAATAGAAAAACAGCGAAAAACGAAACCACGACAGCTTCATGACAGCTTTATGTGCTGAAATGTCAGGAAGGGATGTCACGGAGGCGGCATCCGGGCCATGAGGGGGGAGCCTGCCGATCGCTGGGGAGCGTTCGGCCATGCCCCTGTGCGGGGTCTGCGGACCCAAGGGGAGGATCGATATGAAACGTTTCGTGCTAGCCGCGCTTCTTGCCAGCGCAGTTCCGGCCATTGCTGCCGATTACACCATCATCGCGCCCGCCAATCCGGGCGGAGGCTGGGACCAGACCGCCCGCACCATGCAGGCGGTGCTGCAGGAAGAAGGCATTTCGGATTCCGTTCAGGTCCAGAACGTGCCGGGCGCGGGCGGAACCATCGGGCTTTCGCAGTTCGCCAGCCAGAACAAGGGCAATCCGAACGCGCTGATCGTGGGCGGATACGTTATGGTCGGGGCGATCCTGACCAACCATTCGCCCGTTTCGCTGGCCGATGTCACGCCCATCGCGCGTCTGACCGGAGAATATGAGGCGATCGTCGTTCCCGCCGCGTCCGAGATCGAGACCATCGACCAACTGGTCGAGAAGCTGAAGGCCGATCCCGGTTCGGTCAGCTGGGCCGGCGGTTCGGCTGGCGGCACCGACCATATCGGAGCTGGCCTGATCGCCAAGGCGGCGGGCGTGGACCCGACCAAGATCAACTATATTGCCTATTCCGGCGGTGGCGAGGCGCTTGCGGCGATCCTTGGCAATCAGGTGACGGCGGGGATCTCGTCGCTCGGCGAGTTCGAGGCGCAGGTCGAGGCGGGATCGCTGCGTCTGCTGGCTGTCTCGTCGCCCGAGCGGATCGAGGGTGTGGACGCGCCAACGCTGATCGAATCCGGTCTGGACGTGAACCTTCAGAACTGGCGCATGGTCGCGGCGGGGCCGGACCTGACCGCCGAGCAGAAGGCCGCCGTCACCGCCGATATCGAAACGCTGGTGAAATCCGAAGGCTGGCAGAAGCAACTGGCCGACAAGGGCTGGACCGACACCTATTTGTCCGGTGACGCGTTCGATGCGCAGCTGGCCGAGGATACTGCCGCGACCGAGGCGATCCTCAAGGACATCGGCCTGGTGAAATGAGCGCATCCCGCCACGAAGGAGAGCGTCGCCCCGATTGGGCGGCGCTTCTCGTCGCAGCCTTTCTTGTCGTCGTGGGTGGCGTCATGCTGTGGGATTCGGCGCGGCTGGCCGATCTGGGCGGGTATTCCGGCATCGGGCCGGGGACCATCCCGCGCGTGGTCGGGGTCGGCCTTCTGCTGCTGGCCGTCTGGACGGCCTTCGCGGCATGGCGCGGCGATTTCCCCGAGCGGGAGCCGCAGCAGATCGCGCCCGTGGTCTGGATCGTCGCCGGGCTTGCGGGGCAGATGCTGCTGCTGCACGTGGCGGGCTTCTCGCTGGCGACCGCGATCCTGTTCGCATTTACCGCGCGGGCCTTCGGCAAGCGCAATCTGGCGGTCAATCTGGCCGTTGGCATCATCTTCGCCTTTCTTGTCTGGGTCGTCTTCTCGCAGCTTCTGATGCTGCATCTGCCGGCTGGCCCGCTGGAACGGCTGTTTTTCCCGGGGGCCTGAATGGGCAGCATCGATTTCCTGATGCAGGGTCTGGCGGCGGCGTCCGACCCGATGCTTCTGCTTTATGCGCTGATCGGCGTGACGCTTGGCACGGCGGTCGGCGTTCTTCCGGGCATCGGCCCGGCGCTGACGGTGGCGCTGCTGCTGCCGGTGACCTATCGGCTGGACCCGGCAGGGTCGCTCATCATGTTCGCCGGGATATATTACGGCGGGATGTATGGGGGATCGACGACCTCGATTCTCCTGAACACGCCCGGGGAGAGTGCGTCGATCATCACCGCGCTTGAGGGCAACAAGATGGCCCGGCGGGGCAGGGGTGGCCCGGCACTGGCCACGGCCGCCATCGGGTCATTCGTCGCGGGGCTGATCGCGACGCTGCTGCTGGCCTTCCTTGCGCCCTATGTCGTGCAGCTTGCGCTGAAGATGGGCCCGCGCGAAAATTTCGCGCTGATGGTGCTGGCTTTCGTGACGGTGTCGGCCGCGCTTGGGGATTCCGCGCTGCGGGGGCTCACCTCGCTGTTCCTTGGGCTGGCTTTGGCCTGTATCGGGATCGATCAGTTGACCGGACAGGCGCGCCTTTCGTTCGGCGTGCCGGAACTGCTGGACGGGGTGGAGGTCACGACGCTGGCCGTTGCGATGTTCGCCATCGGCGAGGCGCTGGCCATCGCCGCCAAGGGTCCCGGCCCGGCGGACGAGGTGACTGCGGTGAAGGGTTCGGTCTGGATGAGCAGATCCGATTGGGCGCGGTCGTGGAAGCCCTGGCTGCGCGGCACCTTCCTTGGCTTCCCCATCGGCGCGATGCCTGCGGGCGGGGCCGAGATCGGCACATTCCTGTCCTATGCGACCGAGAAGAAGCTGTCGAAACACCCCGAGGAGTTTGGGAACGGCGCTATCGAGGGTGTGGCAGGGCCGGAAGCGGCAAACAACGCCTCGGCGGCGGGAACGCTGGTGCCTCTGCTGACTCTGGGCCTGCCCACCTCTGCTACGGCGGCGATCATGCTGGCAGGTTTCCAGCAGTTCGGGCTGCAACCGGGGCCGCTGCTGTTTGCAACGAACCCGACGCTGGTCTGGTCGCTGATCGCATCGCTGCTGATTGCCAACTTCATGCTGCTGGTGCTGAACCTGCCGCTGATCGGGCTGTGGGTGAAGCTGCTGACCGTGCCGAAGCCATGGCTCTATGCGGGCATCCTGCTGTTTGCAACGCTGGGGACCATCGGCGCGAACCCGTCGGTGTTCGAACTGGGGATGTTGCTGGCCTTTGGGGTGATCGGGTATCTGATGCGGATCTTCGGCTATCCCATCGCGCCGATCGTCGTGGGCCTGATCCTCGGGCCACTGGCCGAACAGCAGCTGCGCCGCGCGCTGTCGATCAGCCAAGGCGATCCGATGACGCTGCTGCAATCGCCCATCGCGGCGGTGATGTTAACCATTGCGGCACTGGCATTGATCGTGCCGTTGGTTCTGCGCCTTCGGGGGCGCGGCGAGGTGCTGCGCCAGATGGGCGGCGACGAGGATTGAGCGGGCGGCCTTCGGGCCGCCCTTTCACTTTGCAGGCGGAGGTCATATCTTCGCTGCCATGATGCCCCCGCGTTTTCCCGTGACCCCGCACCAGATCGACCTCGTCGTCGCGCAGTTCTATGCGCGCGTGCGGAAAGACGCGTTGCTGGGTCCGGTGTTCATGGCGCATGTGGATGACTGGCCTGCGCATGAATCCCGGATTGCGGCGTTCTGGCGGAACGCCATTCTGCATGATCGCGCCTATGACGGCAGCCCTATGATGGCGCACCGCCGTGCGGGCGACGTGACGCCGGACCACTTCCCGCGGTGGCTTGCCCTGTTCGACGCCACGTTGGTTGAATGCCTGCCTTCGGAAACGGCCGCCGCATGGTCGGTGCTGGTGCATCGCATCGGCGCCGGGCTTCGCATGGGCGTTGCGGATAGGGCCGAGGGGCCGCCGTCGCTTCGCTGAGGATGGAACGAAGGGGTGCCCTCGGCGTTGAGGCTGCGCAAAAGGAGGCACCCATGTTCAAGTTCATCGGCGGAACCATCGGCATCATCTTTCTCATCGGTCTTCTGGTCGTCATCGGCCTCTTCAAGCTGATCTTCTGACGATTCTCACGCGAAAATCCCAACTTTCATTGGCTCGTTACGATCGTGCGGTTGGATGATCCGGTCATCCGGCCGCACCTTGCTTGCGCGGACCGATAGAAAGCGCGAAAGCAAGTTATTGTTTTCGCGGCATGAAATCACTTTTTTCATCCTTTTCGCATTTTTCCTCTTGCTGTTGGTTTGTTGTATCCGTAGATACCGCTTCACCGAAACGGAGACGTTGCGGAGC
>JARWBI010000019.1 GCA_029846755.1 Falsirhodobacter flavus
CTCTGGACTTACAACAACGAGCGACCCAACATGGGCATCGGCGGCATCACACCCGCACAGAAACTGGAAATGGCTGCGTGAGTTCTACGGCCAAACCCCGTTAAAACGGGGAGGATTACCACAGCTTGTCGACGGGTCGGTAGTATGACGCAGACGATCTTTCTTGGGTGTTCGTCGAAGCTCAGGTAGCGTAACGTGCCGTTCGAAAAACCTTCATGAAGCAGCTTGAGATCCGCAACGCTGATGAAGGCAGGCGGACTGCTGCGCTTCCATCTACCGCTCTGGGAATGATCTCGCAGTGATCGGGTCTGCGATCAGGTGTTGTGATTAAATGAAACTCGGGAAGTGTCTGCATTTCTTTTCCTCTGGCTTCGGGGATATCCTCACATCAGAGGTGTGTTGACAATCTGCGATCCCGGTGGGGTGTCCAGATATGTCATGCAAATACGCTGGTGGCGTATTTCCCGAACTTCAACCCAATTAGATTTCGTTTGTCGACGTTCCCTAGATTTTGATGAACTTCCGCACGTTGTCGGCGGTCCACGGCTTGTGGGTGTAGGTGAGTAATCCTAAGGCGTTTAAATGTGCTGCAAGCGAGGTTGAAGATAGCCCTTGCGCGCCTGCGACTGCTTCCATGACCTGCGCGCGGTGGACGCCCTTGTTCTCTATGCGTTCTGATATCTTGCTGGACCAGTCGCGAAAATGCGCGGCCGGGTCGAAGCTCTGGCCGTCGATAAAAGTCGGCTGTGCGGGGATCCATTCCGCGCCGAGCGCTTCCATGCGTTCGCGCAGTGACCAATGTCTGCGCCAGTTTTGCGCGCCAAAATCGACGAGGATTGGAATTGCACGCGCAGCCCTTGCCGCGGCCGCCATTTCGGAGGCGACCTCTGCTGTGCCGCGATCGGGGGCGTTCTCCATAAAGGCTTGCTCGGCGATCAGGCGGCCTTTGAGTTCGGCGACGCGCCGCCGGATGGCTTCACGCTGATAGCGGATGGTGCGGCTTATCTTGGCCGCGTGCTCGACATCGTTGAAGTGCGTGAAGCCGACCCAGCGGACGGGATAGGTCCAGTAAACCCCGAAATAATCTTTCATCCGGAAAATCCCGACAGATCCGCACGACGCGCCCGAATTGCGCGACTGTAGGGACATGAAGCAAGAAGGAATGACCATGCAAGACAAAATCCGCGCCTGTCTGTTCGGTGGGGCCATGGGCGACGCCCTTGGTGCCGAGATCGAGTTCTGGAGCCTTGATCGCATCCGCGCCCGTTTCCCCGGAGGCGTGACCGAAATGGCGCCGCATGACGGCAGGTCAGGGCGCATCACAGACGATACCCAGATGACCCTGTTCACCGCCGAGGGTCTGATCCGCGCCGTGGTCCGCGCCCATGACCGTGGCATCTGCGCCCCCGAAGGCATCGTCCACCATGCATTGATGCGTTGGTATTGCACGCAGGGCGGCACGCCGCAGATGCAGATCTGCGATGTTGGCCTGATCGCCGATGCCCGTCTTCGCAAACGCCGCGCGCCGGGGAACACCTGCCTGTCCGCGCTTGGTGCCGCGCGGCACTTCGGCGATGTAGCCCGCAACGACAGCAAGGGCTGCGGCACCATCATGCGGGTCGCACCCTGTGCGCTTGTTGCCTCGGACCCGCATCAGGCCGAAAAACTGGCGCGCGACACTTCGGCGCTGACGCATGGCCATGTGCTGGGGCAGGAAGCCGCTGTGGCCTTCGCGCGTATCCTGTTCGAGGTTCTGCACGGCGCGACGCTGGACCGTGCGGTCAACGCCGTGCATCTGTCCCGCCCGATCATGCAGGCGCTGGATGCCGCGATGACGGCACCTGCGGATGGATTGCCCGAACGGGTGGAGCAGCTGGGCGGCGGTTGGGTCGCCGAGGAAGCTCTCGCCATCGCCGTCTATTCCGCCCGCGTGGCGCGTGATGCGGCGCACGGCCTGCAGGTGGCGGTGACCCATTCCGGCGACAGCGACAGCACCGGCGCGATGGCGGGCAACCTTCTGGGCCTGCTGCGCCCCGACGAGGTGCTGCGGCATCGCTGGCTGCGCGATCTCGAATGCGCCGACATCATCGACCGCATCGCGCGCGATCTTGCCAAGGCCGCTCGCGCCGATCACAGCTTCGCGGACGATTTCCGTATTCAATACCCCGGTTTCTGACATGCTTACGATCATCCCCGACCTTCACGCAGACCTTGGCCGCCTTGACGCCACGCTGGCGAAGGTCAGCGGCCCGCTTGGCTTTCTTGGCGATTTCATCGACGCCAAGGATACAGGCGACGACCGCGCCGTCCTGACCCGCGTGCGGGGCCTTGTCGATGGCGGCGCCAAGGCGATCATGGGCAATCACGAGCTGAACGCCGTTCTGTTCCACCGCGGCCTGCGCGACGACACGCCCGACAACCGCAAACAACACCACAGCTTTCTTGACCAGATTGGTGAGCGCACGCCCGAGGCGATGGAGTGGACGGGCTGGTTCCTGACCCTGCCGCTGTGGCTGGACCTTGGCGGGCTGCGTCTGGCCCATGCCTGCTGGAGCGTGCCCGACATCGCCACCGTCGCCGCGCGCCGGCCCGACGGGTGTCTGCGCGAGGAAGACCTGCCCGAGATCGGCGCGGAATCGACGCCCTTCGGGCGGGCGGTGAAACGCATCGTGTCGGGGCCGGAGGCGACCCTGCCTGCCGGGCATTTCTTTGTGGACGGCAAGGGCAAGGTCCGGCGCGAGGTGCGGCTGGCGTGGTGGCGCTCCGACGCGGCGACCTATCGCGCGGCGGCGCTGTCGGTGCCCGATCCGTTGGTTATCCCCGACATGGCGTTGCCCGAAGGTATCCGTGCCGAAATTTACCCCGCCGACGCCCCGCCGGTGCTGGTCGGCCATTACAAGATGACGGGCAGCCCGAGGGTTTGGGGCAATGCCGCCAGTCTTGATTATCCCGCCACGCCCTGCGCCTATCGCTGGGAAGGGGAGGGGGCCTTGATGGATCGAGGGCTGGTTTTGCTGGGGTGACCAATATTGGCACCTTCCTTCACTATGCCTCATACCTGATACCAAGGAGCCTTTCGATGCCGCACGTGACCAAAGCCCTGGTCGTAGATCAACCGTGGATCGATCTGATCCTTTCGGGTGCCAAGACTTGGGAGATGCGCAGCACCGAAACCCGGTTCCGCGGTTGGTTAGGCTTGATCCGCAAGGGCAGCGGCGCAGTGGTCGGCATCGCGCGGCTAAGCGGCTGCGGACAGGCGCTTTCGCAGGCAGAGATGATCGCGACGGTCGACAGGCACCATATTCCTGAACCGATGATCCGCAGCGGCCAGGTTGCCAACTGGACGACCCCTTGGCACTTGGCAGAGGCAGCGCCGCTTTCACTGCCCGTGGCGTATAGGCATCCTTCTGGGGCGGTCACCTGGGTAAACCTCGATACGGATGTGACAGCCGAAATCGCTGCAGTAACCGGCGAGAATGCGTTGGATGTGCCAATGTGCGAACCGATGCAGCCGCCGACCGTCCGGCCCGATATCACTCCAGGCGATCTGGTCGGAGAAGTGGTTTTGACGGCCGGGAACTTGAAGAACAACCACTTCTATCTTCGCAGTTTCATCCATCATCTGCCCGATGATCTGATCGGCGGTCGGGATGCAGAACAGCCCGTTCTTGCTGAGGTGATTGCGGGCGGCATGGCACCGATCTGCACCGATATCTGCG
The DNA here is from genome assembly GCA_029846755.1 of Falsirhodobacter flavus. Classification (GTDB taxonomy): domain Bacteria; phylum Pseudomonadota; class Alphaproteobacteria; order Rhodobacterales; family Rhodobacteraceae; genus Falsirhodobacter; species Falsirhodobacter flavus. Next base: position 3,720 of record JARWBI010000019.1, read on the forward strand.
CGCGGCATCTGTTCTTCCGCGATCGCGCTTTTACCCGCGCGTTCTTCGCAAACACCGATGCCGTGCCCGGCGACAGGGTGCTGGTCCGGCAAATAGCACCGTATCGTTTCGGACTGGAGTTGAAAAAGGCATGAAGATCACGATCCTGACTGGTGCCGGAATTTCCGCCGAAAGCGGACTGGGCACCTTTCGCAGCACGGACGGGCTTTGGGCGAAATACGATCTGGCCAAGGTTGCGACTCCGGAAGCGTTCAACCGCGATCCGGCGATGGTGCATGAATTCTATAACCTCCGGCGAAAGGCTTGTATCGAGGCGCAGCCCAATCCGGCGCATTTCGCGCTGGCCGAATTGCAGCGCGCTTCGCCGAATGTGACGATCGTGACACAGAATGTGGATGACCTTCATGAGCGGGCAGGGGCGAAAGTCCTGCATATGCATGGTGAATTGATGCGCGCGCGATGCGTGAAATGCGACCGGCGGTGGGAGGCCCCGGTGCGGATGTCTGCGGGGGACCTTTGCGACTGCGGTGCGGCTGCGCGGCCGGATGTCGTGTGGTTCGGAGAATCTCCTTATTTTATCGAGGAAATAACGCATGCGGTGCGCGGGTCCGATCTGTTCGTGGTCATCGGAAGCTCGGGGAAGGTCTATCCGGCGGCGGGATTTGTGCAGATCGCAGACAAGGCCAGAGTCGATACGCTGGAGATCAATCTGGAGCGCAACGGGCAGGTTTTCGATCGCAGCATTGTCGGGCCTGCCACACAAACCGTCCCAGAATGGGTGCGCGGGTTGATTTGATCTTGCAGGGGCGAAATCCGCAGCCAATCATCACATGAAATTTTCAGGGTGCCGCGTTGTTTGAAAAGTTTCTGGGTGGCGAGAAACCCGCGCTCGGTCTGCCGGTCGTCTGGCTGCTGGGGAAAACTGGGGCGGGGAAAAGCTCGCTTGTGCATTGGCTAACCGGATTGCCAGGGGCCGAGATAGGCAACGGATTTGCGCCTTGCACCCGCACCGCGATGCATTTCGACTATCCGTCCGAGGGGCCGATGATGCGGTTCCTCGACACGCGGGGTCTGGGGGAGGCGCATTACGATCCCGCCGAGGATCTGGCCGTGGCCGAGACACAGGCGCATCTACTGGTCGTTGTCGCACGGCTGGACGATCCGGTTCAGGGCGAGGTTGCCGAGGCGCTGGCTAAGGTTCGCAAGCATGTTCGGGGGCGCGTGGTTCTGGTCCACAGCGGCATGGATCTGCTGACGGCGGACGAGCGGGGGCGGGCGCGTGCCGCGACGCAGGTGGTCTTTGCCAAGGCGCTGCGGGCCGAGGTGCCCGAGGTTGAGGTGAATCTGCTGACGGGCGACGGGCTGGAGCCATTGCTGGATCATATCGAGTCTCGTCTGCCCGAGGTAGCGGGCCTATTGGCTGAGGCGGCGCTTCACGATGCCGAGTCCGCGCAATGGCGCGAGAATCGCGGGCTGGTCATGTCCTTTGCCAGTGCGGCGGGTGGCTCGGACACCTTGCCGGTGGTTGGCGGTTTCACGGGGCCGGGGATACAGGCTGCGATGCTGGCGGCGCTAGCGCGGAACTATGAGGTCGACTGGACGTGGCGTCGGATGGCTGAATTTGGCGGGGGTTTGGGCACCGGCGCGTTGGCGGCTTTTGGGGCCAGCTATGGCGTTCGGCAGTTGGGCAAGCTGGTGCCCGTGGTCGGACAGACGGCGGTTGCGGCGGCCTCGGGGGTCGTGACGTTCGGCACGACGCTCGCGCTGGGCCGAGCGGCCGCGTATTTCATGCACAAGGTCAGCCGCGCCGAACCCGTCGATCAGGACGAGATGCGCCGCAAATACAGTCAGGTTCTGCGTCGGGGGCGCGCGAAATGATCAAACTTCTGCGGTCGCGCATGTTGCGGTGGGACGGGGTTCTGGCGCTGCTGGCCTATGGCGCGCCTTGGGTGCTGTGCATAGTCTTCGGGTTCCTGTGGCTGGCCGAGCATGGGATGACCGTGCAGTTCATTCTGGCCACCACCGTGCTGGCGGTCGCGGCGGGACTGCTGCGCCGCTGGACCCGCCGCCGCGCGGGGCAGGGTTTGGCCGAGGCCGCAAAGGCGCATGAGGTTGCAGCTGACCCCGAATGGCTGGACGGTCACGCCGCCATCTTCCACGCCGCCCGCGACCGGATCACCGCCCGCGTGCAGCGGCCGCTGCCGTGGGCCGACATGCCGACCGAGGCGTTGGCGACGATCCGCGATGTCGCGCAGCGTTTCGGGCGCGGCGGCGAGATGGATTTCACCATCCCCGAGGCGCTTTTGCTGATGGAACGCGCGATGTCGAGGTATCGCGGGCATGTGCGCACGATGATGCCGTTCGCCGACAGCCTGAAGGTCTCGACACTGCACTGGGCGTGGCAGCACCGCGAGACGGCAGTGAAGCTGGGAGGCTGGGGCAAGCAGGGATACCGGCTCTATCGCTATCTGAGCAATGCACCTGCCGCGATTGCCGCCGAAATTCAGGGCGTCGCCGCATCGGGCAGCGAGGGGTGGCTTTCGACGCAGGCTCAGGCCATCGCCCAGATCGTGCTGCTGGAGGAGGTCGCTTTTGCTGCGACCGAGCTTTACTCGGGGCAGCTGAAATTCTCGGATACCGAGCTGCTGGAAATCGGCCTTGCCTCGACCACTGCCGACCGCGCGCGGCTGGCGGAACCCGACGCGCCTCTGCGGATCGTGGTTGTGGGGCAGGTCAGTGCAGGGAAATCCTCGGTCGTGAACGCGGTTCTGGGGCGGCCACGGGCCGAGACGGATGTCGCGCCCACGACCGACAAGCTGGTGACATACGAGGTCGAGCTTTGCGGGGTCGACTGCCATCTGATCGACATGCCGGGCTTGAACGGTTCCGCGACCCGTGCAGCAGCGTTGGCCGAGATGCTGGAGGCGGACCTGATCCTTTGGGCCGTGCGCGCGAACCGTCCGGGCCGGTCCGAGGATGTGCAACTGATGGCCGCGCTGGATGCGGCATTCGCTGCAGCGCCCGATCGTCGGCGGCCTGCGGTGCTGCTGGCGCTGACTTCGGTGGACGCGCTGGTCACATGGCCCGTCTCTGGGCGATTTTCGCGCGATCAGACAAAGATCGTGGCGCAGGTGTGCAAGGCGGTGGGCGAGGATCTGGGGCTGCCTCCGATCCCGCTGTCGCTGTCGAAGGATTGGAACGTGGACACGCTGCGGCTGGAGCTGGACGCGGCGCTTGGTCCGGCGCTGATGGTCCAGCGCAATCGCAAGCGGCTTGCGGGCGACGGCGGCTGGCTTGGCGCGATGCGCCAGTCGAGCGGGGCTGCGGGGAAGACGGTCAGGGAAAGTGCTTTGCGTGTTTTTGAGCGGGTCTCGACAAGAACTAGTTCAGGGAGTTTCAAATGAAAAGAGATCGAAAATTCGTGCCGATGATGCAGGGCGAATATGATTACTTCTGCAGTATCTACGCCATCATCAACTTCCTGCGCTACCGAGACGAGATTACCGCAGAACATGCCAGTGACCTGTTCAGGCTCCTGCTGCTTCGGATCGAGGCTGACCCAGAGGGGAGCGTTGCGCTTCTTGCAACCGAAGGCCTAGAGACGGACGAGCTGAAATGGGTCGCCGCGCGGGCCGGACTTTACCTGCAAGAGCCTGAACCTGCCTCGCAATTGCACCTGCCCCGAGGGCAGGCGGCAATCATCTTCTTCGAAGTAACCGACAAAGGCTTTTCTGTTCCCGATCATTATACGTTCGGCGTTGCGCGGGAAGATGGCGGTTTTGACCTTCATGACAGTTACGGATTTTCCAATCTCGAACGGACAGCAGAGGCGTGGACGGTCATGTTCGACCGCAAGAAACGAAATGCCTGCGTAAAGTCTATATGGCGAGAGGTTCGATAATTACCCGGCGGGTGCGCCAGCCAATGCCACGGCCAATTCCCTGACCATGTCGCGCAGGCGAGGGGGTTCCAGCACCTCGACCTCACCGGCCCATCTTGCCAGATGCCATGTCATCTCCTGCAAGCCGCCCGCGCGGAAGCGCAGGGTCAGGGTGCCGTCGGGGTTTTCCTCGAACGTCTGGGTCGGGTGGAAGCGGTATTGGCGGGCGTCTTTTGCGACGCCCGCCGAGAAGCGCCAAACGATATCCTCGGGCGGCTCCTGCCAGACGCCGAACGAGTTGTGGGCATAGGCCTGCAGGCTGAAGCCTGCGGGCGGGGTGAAGGGGGTGTCGGACAGTTCGACCTTTTCGAACCCTGCAAGGGCGAACAGGCGGATTGCACCAGCATACTCGCTCCACGCGACCAGATACTGGCGGCCTTGGCCCAGCAGCATCCCGAGCGGGCCGAGGCGCACGTTCCATGTCAACTGGCCAGCTCGGGTGCGGTGTTCAACCGTAATCCACACGCCTGCGAGGATCGCGCGGCGTAGCTGGGCCATGTGGTTCTTGTCCAGTTCCTCGTGTGGGCCGGGGCGCAGGGCGACGCCGTCGGCTTCCATAAGCACCTCGATGTCGGGGTCCAGCCGTTTGCGCAGCGGGCGTTCCACGGCGCCCACCACCCGGTCGGACAGCATCTCCAGCATCTCGGCGGTTCCGGCGTCGCCTTCGCGGCGCAGGACTTCGGCGGCGCGGTGCAGGGCGCTGATCTCCTCCGCGCGGATGGCGGAGAGGCGACCGAGCGCGCCGTGCGGCATCGTCAGATGCACGCGGCGGGTATCGGGGTCGGTCTTTTCCTCGATCTGGGGGAACGCGCGCAGCAGCGCCTCCTTCATCCGCTGGGCGGTGCGGTGGCCCTTGCCGGATTCCGCGGCGATGTCCTGAAGGGTGATGCCCTCGGCGCTGGCCTGCATCTTCACGGCCAGACGCATCAGCACATCCAGCTTTTCATAGCGCATTTCGTCAGACATCGGCCGTCTCCAGATCCAGCACCGACAAGGTGCCCATGTTCATCCAATGGATTGCCACCTTGCGGACCGGCTGGCCCATCACTAACGCGGCTGCGCGGGAATAGGCGGCGAGCTGCGGCCAGTATCCGGCGAATCCACCGCTGCCGGTCTTGTGATCGATGATGGCGATGCCGTCCGATCCCGCTGCCAGCAGGTCGATCACGCCGTTCAGCTGCGAGCCGTCAGGATTGTCGATCTGGACCGGAAGCTCGGCGTGGAGGGTGGGGAAGCCCTCGGCCTGCAACCATTCGCGCAGGGCGGTGGCCTGCGCGGCTATGGCGGCCAGCGTGGCGGCATCAAGGCCAGTGGCCGCATTCAGGCGGTGCGCCAGATCGGGGCGCATCGCCAACGTGCGGAAGGCCAGGTGCCAGGCGGTGCCTTTTTCGGTGGCCGCGGCAAAAGCCTCGTCCCCCATATGCGCGGGGCCGAGCGGCAGATCGCGCGCTGGGCGGGGCAGGGGGGTGGCGCCTTGGGCCGAGGGGCGCTGCCGCCACTCGGTGTGCGGGGCGTGGGGCAAGGCGCGCGGGATGCCGAAGCGGAACGTGGGCAGCGGCGCGTCAGGCTCCGCGCCATCGCCCGGGGCCATCTGCACGCGCATAGGGAAGGTTTCACCCGCGATGGACAAGCTGCCCGCATTAACCGTCAGGCCGGTTTCCGCGACCAGAAGGGCGGCGGCGGTCGGCGTTTCCTTTTCGAACGCATAGTCCGGCCATTCGAGGATCAGCCGGTCCCGCGCCCGTGTCAGCGCGACATAGAGGAGGTTGCGCGTTCCGGCCTCGGCGGCGGGGCGGCGGGCAAGGGTGAAGCGCTCCAGCCGTTCGGGAACGTCGAGGCGCGGGGTGTGAAGGATGCTGGCGCTGTCCAGAACGCGCGACAGGTCGGAAAAGTCGGTGAATTCGGCCGATGTGGTGCCGGGCCATTCGCCCACCTCGCGGTCGAGTTCGGCGACCACGGTGATCGGCCACTCGCGGCCTTTGGAGGCGTGCCATGTGACGATCTCGACCCCCAAAGCCGCGCCGGAGGAGGGGTCGGGGTGGCGGTCGTTGTTGGTTTGCGCGGCCAGCCAGCCTAGGAACACTTTCGGTGAATTGCCGTGGAAACCGGCGGCAGCCTTGGTGTCGGTATGGGCGGCGTCGAACTCGGACGCCTCATGTTCCAGCCGCAGCAGGTCGGCGCGGGCTTGGGCGGCGTCGGGCAGGTGGTCTGCCCAGTCGCGGATGCCGGAAGCCGCCAGCGCCGCAGGCACCAGCACCGCCATCGGCGCAGTATGGGCGAGCGGCGCAAGGGCGAGGATCGGGCGCAGCTCGGGGCGGTCCAGCAGCGCGCCGTCGGTCAGATCCCTTAGCGCCGTCGCCAGATCGAGCGCGGCGGGGCCGAGCGTCAGCAGGCACAGCGCGGCGTGGCTGTCGGCAGGATCGGCGGCAAGCGCGATGGCGTGGCGGGCGCAGGCGACGGCGCGGCTGTCGTGCCACCCTTCCGTGCTGATGCGGACGGGGATGCCGAAGGCGGTCAGCGTTTCGGCATATTTCGCGGCGACGGAATGGCGGCCGACCAGCACAGCGATATCGGACGGATGGGCGGGGCGCAATTCGCCTGTGTGGCGGTCGGTGATCTGGTCGCCGTCAGTCAGGATCGAGCGGATGCGGGTGGCGGTATAGACTTCGGGGCGCGGCTTTTTGGCGCGGCGGCCGTCGGGCGTGCGGATCATCTCGAGGAAGGGCTGGCCCGTTTCGTCCCGCGTGGGGGCAAGTCGCGTGTAATGCGGGAACAGCCCCGCGCCGATGTGGTTCACCAGCGCCATGATGCGCGGATCGCTGCGCCAGTTCTGCGGCAGCGGGTCCACATTGGCGGGAAATGCCTCGACCAGCGCCTCGGTCAGGCGGGGGTCGGCGCCGTTGAAGCCCATGATGGACTGCTTGACATCGCCGACCAGCAGCGTGCGTTTCGCCTGTTCTGCCAGACGCCACAGCAGCGCGAACATGACGGGGTTGGTGTCCTGGAATTCGTCCACGATCACGCAATCGACCTCGGCCAGCAGGGCGTCCAGCACCTGCGGGTTGGTGCGCAGCAGGCGTTCCGTGTCGGCCACCATGTCGGCGAAGTCGATCACGCCAAGGCTGCGTTTGCGCGCGGCGTAATCGGACATGATCGCCTGCGCGCCCGACAGAAGGCAGCGCAGGTGCAGCAGCGCATCGTCGCGCGGGCCGGGGTGGTCGATGATACGCGCGGCGGCCTGCATGACGGCTTCGGCATGGGCGTCGTAACCCTCGGGGGTGGGGGCGCCGCGTTTGGACAGGCGCATCTCGCGCAGTTTGCCCCAGAGCTTCCAGTCGTGGCCAAGGCGGCCCGAAGCGCGAAGGTTCGCCAGATCCTTGCGAAAGCTGTCCTTGGCACTGGCGCTGGTGGCGCTGGCGACCGCGCCATCAGGGAACATGGCCAGCATCGCGGCGCAGGCTTCTTGCAGCGCGGCCACCAGCGGAGCGCCGTCGGGCAGGGTTTCGCCATAGACGGCGTGCAGGCGGGCGCAGGCGGCATCGACCAGCGCCGGATCGGTGCCCGCATCGCCAAGGCCGCGCAACAGGTCGATCACCTGAAGCACCTTGCCGCGGAACGTGTCCTCGATTGTCGTGTCGCTGGCGTAATTGGCGGCATAGCCGAAGCGTTCGGGGTCGCGCATCACGGGGGTCAGCACCTCGCACTGCGCCAGCGCCTGACGGATCAGCAGGTCACGCTCGGCATCCGACAGGTGGCGCGGCTGCGGCGAGGCGCCTGCCGCGAAGGCGTGTTCGGTCAACACCCGCAGGCCAAGGCCGTGGATGGTCGAGACATAGGCCCGTTCCACCCCAAGCGCCGCGTCGATCATGCCCGCGTCCAAGAGGCTGGCGCGGATGCGTTCGCGCAACTCGCCCGCTGCGGCTTCGGTGAAGGTGACGGCAAGGATGCGGTCCGGGCGCACGTCGCCCGCCTGCACCCATTTCGTCAGCACTGTCTTGATGCGGTGCGTCTTGCCCGCGCCTGCGCCGGCGGGAACGATGGTCAGGCTCATTCGGCGTCTCCATATCGGAAGGCGGCGGCAAGGGCGTTGCCCTCCAGCGCATAGGCGGTCAGCTTGGCGGTCTTCTTGAACGTCTTTTCGTCGTCGGGGTGGTTCAGGCGGATGGTGCCCGCGCCCACCTCGGCCAGACGGGTGCGCAGAAGGTCCAGCGCCTGGGCCGAGATGTCGCCCGCGACCGCCTCCATCCGCGTCGTAGCGCCGTCGAGGCCGTGGTGTAGAACGCCGCTGTCGCGCAGAAGGTGATAGGCGACGCCCGCTTTGCCCTCGGGCATTTCGCCATCGATCGGGCGGGCCAGCATGTCGCGGTAAAGGCCCAGTTGCAGATCCCAGCCCGCCTCCATCCGGTCGCGCCGGCTGCGCGTGGCCGAGGATTTGTGATCCACGATCAAAAGCTGCCCATCCGCCAGCCGCAGGATGCAGTCGGCATAGCCGCGGATGATGATGCCGTGCGCCTCGCCATGCAAACGGACCTCGGTGGCGACGACCTCGGCCCCTTCGGTGTGCAGCAGCGCGTGCCATGCGGTTGCGGCGCGCAGGGCCTCGCGATGCAGCGTCTCGCGCTCCAACGCCCATGCGGGGGCGAGCATGTAGGGCGCATGGTCGCGGATCGCTTGCTGCAGGTGTTCGGTCACGCCCGCCGCAATGGTGTCCGCCGCGCAAAGGGGGCCTGCGGGGAACAGGTGTTCCAGCACCTGGTGATAGATGCGGCCGGTCGTCATGATGTCTGGGGCATCGGGTTGCCAAAGGCTGACCTCGGCCCCTGCTTCGGCCATCAGCCATGCAAGCGGGCTGACCAGCAGGTTTTCGAGACGGCTGGGAGATTGCGGGATGGCGACGCCGGCTTCGTCCATCCGTAGGCGCAGAAGGTCTTGGCCAAGGTGGATCATACCGCCGTCGGGGATCGCGATGTCTGTGGGACGGGGGATGACGTGGTGTGCGGCGCAGGGCCATTTCGCGGTGGCGTGCAGGTCGATCACATCCGCTGCGACCGTCCGCCCGACCAGCGCAAGGCCGGTGGACGGGTGCAGCCGCACCCCGTCGCCTCCGCGCATCGGTTGCAGGAAGGTGATGGTTTCCGAAGCGCTGGCGATCTGGCGTTGGAACAGGTCCAGCGAACGTGCCAGATGCGCGGCGCGGCCCGGCATGGCGATGCCGGTGGCGTCTGCGATGGCGGCAAGCTCGCTGTCGAGGAAGAATGGATCGTTCGGCGCGGGCGCGGGATAGGCGCCCGCCGTGAACCCCGCGACGATCAGGTGTTTCGCGGGGCGCCACGGAAGGTCGGCGGTCAGAGAAACGCCCTCGACATGGCGTAGCGGGTCGGCCCGTGTCGCGGGCCCCGGTCGGGCGGCGCGGATCAGCGCGTCCCAGTCCAGTGGGTCCGCTATAGGCAGGGCGTAGATGCGGGCGCGCAAGGCGGGCGCGGCCTCGGCCAGCAATTCCAGCTTGAAGCGCAACTGTTTGGCTGTGGTCGCGCCGGTGTGCAGCGCCTCGTAAAGCCGCGCCGCCTTGTCGGTCAGCGTGTCCTTGGCGCGGCGGCGTTTGCCGCCCATCACCTCGGCAGCCATGCGGGTGCCGATATCGGCGGGCCACGGCATCAGCGCTGAGGTGTAGAGACTGGCCCGTGCCATCATCGGCGTCAGCGGCCCCAGCGTTTGCAGCGCGTGCATCAGCGTTTCGCCCGCGATGTCGCGGGTGTCGGGTGCGGCAAGACCGGTCAGCGGGACGCCGACGGCGGCGAAGGCGCGGGCCATGTGGGTGGTCTCGGGCGAGATTACGGCGATGTCCTGCGGGGCCGCACCGGCCGCGATCAGCGCCTGAGCGCGGGCTGCGGCGAAGTCGGCCTGTTGTGCGGTGTCGCGCAGGCCATAGAAGGCGAGGCTGCCGTCATTGGGCAGACGCTCCACATCCGCCGCCAGCATGTTGCGTTGCAGGTGGCCGAGGCTGCCCTGCGCGAAGGGCGCCGGATCGAAAGGCAAGGCACCGTGATGCGCGATCAGCCGCGCTCGCAACGCCCGATGCGCGGGGCTGGCATGAGGGTCGGGCGCGTCGATGATCGGCAGCGGCTCGAGGAAGTCTGCCGTTTCCAGCACATGGCGGATGGGGTGCAGATCCTCGGGCAGGGCATCGCCGCAGGATTGCCAGAGGCGGATCAGTGCCTCCAGATGATCCTGCGCACGGCTGGGTGCAAGGCGCGACAGGTCGATGTCGGGGCGCAGTGTCGGCACGGATTCGATCAGCCGCCGCAGCGCGCGTTCCACCGCCAGCGTGGTTTCCAGCGGCGCGGCCTGCAGGCTGGCCGACCAAGGCGCGTCGAACGCCGCCGGATCTGGCGCGAAGGGCAGGGGGCGGGGGGCGAGGTAAACCTCGGCCAGGAGCGCGGGGGTGACGAGGCGGATCGCGCCGGTGACGGGGTGGCGGGTCTGGAGCATCAGATGACCTCTTGCAGGGTGATGCCCTCGAACGGGGCGGCGGGGCGTTCGCCAGCGCAGCTTTCGGCAAGCCAGCCGTCGGCAAGGATTTCGGTGAAGTTGCGATAAGGGGTGCCGCTGCCGCGCGGTTCATCGAAAAACCCCTTGCGCGCGGTTATCGCCAGCGGGGTGTCAAAGCCGTGTTGCTCGCCGTAGCCGTGCAGCAAAGCCGCGCGCCCGTCGCCATGCCTGATTTCCAGAAGCGAGAAATCGTCCCGCAGCATGTCCGTCATCGCCATCCGCGTCAGTGCGCGGGCAAGGATTTCGCGCGGCGACCCGGCGCCTGCAAGTTCGGCGGCATAAAGGAAAAGTTCGTTGCTTGGCAGCCAGCCGAAAGGCGGGTGTTTGCCCCAGTTCACAAGGATGCGGTGACGTGTCCAGCGCGGGTCCGGCGTGCCGGTGAAACGGGCCGACCCGCCTGCGACCGTCAGCCACGGGCAATCGGTGGCGAAGGGCGGTTGGAGAAAGACCATGTCTGCCTCGATTCGCTGGCCGACCTTACGGGCAAGGCGCAGGCCTGCGGCCTCCAGCTTCTGGATGATCCGCGCAAGTTCCGCATCGTCGCGGGCGTCTATGTGGAACAGCGTGGCGTCGCGGTCATCGTCCCGTTCCCAATAATCGCGCGTGAACTGCTCCCACCCGCCGGGATAGCGGTCGTGCAGACGGTCGATGCGCAGAACAAGGCAAAGCGGCGAAAGGGGAATCATGACGTCTCCGATAGCTGGTGCCGCGACTGTCCTGTTGGAGAGTGACAGAAACGGTCATGCCGGGACAAATGTCAACGGTCGGGTATGCTCGTTATGCATTGCATGAAGATAGGCGAGGCCGTCTGCATTCTGCGCTAGAAGGCTGCGCGAGATGGAGCATTGGCCAGCCAGTGTCATCACGCTTCCGCGCAGCCCCTGCGCCAAATGTGCCGTCTGCGACAGCGCCTGATCACGTGCGCCGCCGCCTCGCATGACAAGGCGGGACAGTGCGTCGGGGCTGACCGCCTCGGCCAAGGCCAGTTGGTCTTGTAGGAATCGAGATGCGTGGGCCTCGGCGGTGCGCAGGTCGTTCGTGGCAAAGAGTGCCTGAAGGCTGGCGTCTTGGCACAGCCGGATCGCAGAGGCCAATGACCAGAGACGATCGATCTGCTCCGCAGGGAGGCTGTCCCTGCCGGTGACGTCCGCCTCGCGCCGGGAATGGGTCGCCAGCTGCTGCGAATGACGGTCCAACGGCAGTTGCAGCGACGTCGCCGCCTGCGAGGGATCGTTGCGCGTCGTCAAACTGTCCACATTCGCAAGGTCCGAGGACAGATGTGACAGGATCGTGCCGATCTCGTCCTCTCGCCGGTCGGTAGTGATCTTGCCGATGGCGCCAGAGACTTGGTCCAGACGCTTTTCGATGCCGTTCAGCTTGTGCGCCATGACAGCGAAACCGGCGACCGATACGCCGAGCCCCAGACCCGACAGAGCCAATGTGCCGAACTGCAGCCCCTGCATCAACACCATTCCCTCTTGCAAGGCGGCGACGCCGCGGCGCAGCGTCTCGTTTTGGACGACCGGGATGGCGGTCAAGGGCGAGAACCCGTTCAGCGCGGTGCCCGCCACCGTCTCTAGCAGCTTGGGCAGCACGGCGGTTTGCTGGACATGACCGAGGATCTGCCCCGTCGCCGTGTCCTTGATAATCGCGCCGAACAGTTGCGCGCCGCCGCTGTCCATCGCGAAACGCAGCGCGGGCGGGATGTCATACAGCAGCATCGGCACTTTCCAACGAGGTTTTGCCTGCAAGCAGGACGGCTGCCTTGCGTGTCGTTCAAAAGACAGCGCTCGGCAGCGGCGATGCCGTCGCCGAAGATCACTGTGCGGGCGTGACGTTTCAGACGGTCCGCCAGATGGGTGCGGCTGCGACTGGCTGCATTACCGATGACGGATGTGCCGGTGAGCGACAGCCCCGCAATGACAGCGCCACCCGCCAGCAGAAGTGGTGTGCTGAGCGCCGTGCTGGTAACGACCAGAAACGACACCGATGTGATCGTCGCGTAAGACATAACCGCCGGAAGTGCCACGACAGAGGCCGCGATCAATCCCATGCCCGCCAGCGCAGGAAGGGCGGTCGCCGCGTGGCTGGCGATGCTGTCCTGCGGTGCTGCGGCGATGATCTCGGCAAGGCTGTGGTCGGCACGGGTCGCGGCGATACGGTTCTGTTCTTCGGCCCAAGGGGTGATCAGTGTGTGTGCCAAGGGTCGGGGATCGACATGCGCCTTCGAACTGCGCGGTGATCGAGAGGAGCTGCGTATCGCGCCAGTCCAGCCGGGCGATCTGGGTCTCAATAGAGGCAAGGTCGAATGTCATCGGAGCACTTTGAAAATCACTTTGCGCGATATTCGCTTTGCGTCGGGTTAAGGCAAATGGTTTCGCTTGTGATGGCGCCATTTTCGGACATGGTGCGGAAATGCCACGCTTGCAGTATCTGCGCGGCGCGCCGATCTTCGGCGCAGCATCGGAGAAAAAGATGGCGCATTGGTATACTGCCGACACGCATTTCGGAGATGACGGAATACGCGTGTTTTTCGGACGTCCTTTCGTCAATTCGGACAGAATGGATGGTGAAATGGTCAACCGTATCGCTGCGCGTGTGAAAACGGATGATGACCTGTGGGTCGTAGGCGATTTCGCTGCAACGGATACCGCCGCCCGGATATTCGAGGCGCTGCCCGGCCGTAAACACCTTGTGCGCGGCAATCACGATCCCGATGAGGTGCTGCGTCTGCCATGGGTTAGTGTTCACGATCTGGTCGAAGTGCAGGATGGGGGTCAAGGCTTTGTCCTGTGCCACTATCCGCTGCTCACTTGGAACGGGGGTCGCGATGGGGCGATCAACCTTTTCGGGCATGTGCACGATAGGTGGCGGGGTGCGGACAATCAGGTGAATATCGGCGCAGACCTGTGGGACTTCGCGCCAGTGAGTCGCGACGAGATACTCCGGCGTGCGGTTTGCCTGCCGGAGAATTCGATGTGGCGTGCGGTGGAAGGCGAGGCGCCGGATTGACCAAGTGTTACCGACACGCAACAGGCGAAATCCAAAGACCTGCGCCAAATAAACACCATTGCAACACCTGAAAAGACGCGCAATCAATCCATCGATATTTTCACGAGAGTTTCACGCAATGAAGACCTTGTTACTGGCAGGCGTGATGCTGGCATGTGCTGGTGCGGCCTCCGCACAACTCTGCAATGAATTCAATACGCCCGAGTTCTTTAGAGGAGAATCACTCGATCCTCTGTTCGAATGTCTCAAAGACGGTGTCTCGCTGACACAGACCGATAGGGACGGATACAATCTGCTTATGAATGCTGTAATCGGCGGGACGGCAGATGACGTAGCTTCGTTGCTGCAATGGCTGCTGCGGAGCGGCGATAAGGACGTGTTGCAGGAGATGCTAGGGGCCACTGTAACTCATGGGTGGAATGTGATGCATATTGCCGCCGAGAACGCGGATGCGGACAAAATTATCTTGCTCGTGTCATTCGGCGCGGATGTCTCCGTGCAAAACAAAGCTGAGGGTTTCGTGGGTTTCGGCTCCTATCCGCTGCATCTTGCAGCTCGGCATAGAGATGGCGCACCCGCAGTTGCTGCGCTCCTGGCCTTTGGTGCCGATGATATTAGGGATCGGCTGGGCCGATTTGCTGCGCAGTTGGCGGTTACTGACGACATCCGCGCTCTGTTGGCAATGACAACGCCAGGCAATCGCTTGCCGAATGACATAGAGCCTGCCGTCGCCGATTGCTCGCACTATCTAACGCGAAAGTTTTTTGTTGACGTCACTGCCGAGGCAGCAGCCACCTGCGTCACGCAGGCGATGCCGGGTGCGGCGGATTCGAACGGCAATACCGCACTGCATTTCGCCGCCGAACTGGCCCAAGACTCGGCAATTATCGACCTAATAATGCAGAAAGTTCCGGTCGAGGATAAAGAAGCACTGGTAAATCGGCTAAACAAAGACGGGCTAGCTCCGCTGCATTTGGCGGCGCAGCGCACCACGCAACTGGGCACAATTGCGCGTTTAGTGGGCTGGGGTGCCGATCCTAACCTGCAAGTTGACCGGACCGATGCACTGGCCGGATGGCGGGCGGCGCATTATGCGGCGGCCCGTCAGGATGAGGATCGCAGAGACATCATAATGGCGCTGATCGCGAGTGGCGCGGATATGCGGGTGCAGGACAATGCCGGGTTTTCGCCCTTGCATCTGGTGATGGCCACGGAACCTGACCCGTTCGTCACCACTCTGGTCCTGGAAGGAGAGAGCGCACAGGGCTGGCTTATCGGCGCACGTCAGCTGAAGGTCAAATCCGGCCCGTCCGAGGGCGCGACCGCATTGCACGTCGCTGCCTCCCACGATGTGGACTACGATACGGTCGAGACGATGTTGCGCTACGGCTTTAACCCAGATGCACAGGATGAGCGCGGATTTACTCCTCTGATGACAGCTGCGGCATGGGCGAAGGATGCGTCGACGTTTGGTCTGATGTTGGAACGGTCGGAAGACCCGTGCAAGGAGACTCAGGGTCGTAGTGCGTTGGCATTGGCCCGCGCCAATCTCGCGCTCTCGACCGTCGATACGTCGGGGCAGCATGTTTCGGGCGTCGCTATGATCGAGGGGCGTTGCAGATGAATATGCTCTTGATGGGCATCGCAGGACTGACGCGGTTCCTGATGCGATGGTCGCTGCGCCTGGCGTTCGTTGTCTGCCTGTTACTTACAAACGTTGCGGGTGTGCTGGCTCCCGCGGTGCATGCCGCAGTGACAGGCGCAGTATGGGCTGCGGCAAGCCATTTACCTGTAAATCTCGGTCGTAAGCCCGTGCCCGTGGTCGAGATGCAGGGCCGGCTGGCGGATGCCGACCGCCGGACCGCGCGACTTCAGGCGGATCTGGATAAAAAAACCGCCGATCTTCAAACAGCAACGGCTCAGCGCGGTCGGATCGAAGCCGAGCGGCGCAGCATTGCCGCGCAGTTTGACACTGCACGCGCCGATCGACGGATCGCACAACTTCAGTTGGAACTGGACAGGAAGTCAGCGGATTTGGAAATAGCAAGGACGCAGAGCAGTCGGATCGAGGTCGAGCGGCGTAGCCTTGCCGCTCAGCTTAACACTGAGCGCGCCGAACGCACCGTCATCGCGGAACAGTTGAACTCGGCGCGTCTGTCCCGTGAGGTTGCGGATGCAAGCCTGAATCGGATACGCAGTGAAGGTGACGTGATTTCCGCACGTATGCAGAGTCGGATCAGTAAGGGTCTTGCCCGGAGTTCGGGAGCCACTGTGCTTGAAGCAATCCCCATCGTCGGCACGGTCGCTGTTATTGGCGGCATCGTCGTTGATCTCTATGATACGTGCCAGCAGATGGAGGACGTGCTGCAAATCCGGGGATTGCTAGGTGACGACGCCCCTTTAGATGGCATCATCGCAGAAAACTGCGCGAGAGCGACCGGCCCGTCGCAACGTGTGCCGCAGGCGGATTTCGACTTTAATTACGCCGTGCCAATGGTCAACGCCGAATGACGCCTCACTTTGGGGTCATGGGTAGGTGTAAGATCCGTCCGCCTGCACGGATGGTTCCGGCAGGCCGTCCCGCCTGAACAGGCTGCGGACGCTCTCCGCTAGCGGCTCGCCTATGGTCGATGCGTTGTCAGTGGCTAGCATTTTCTGCAGCGCATCGACATCGCTGTCGTCATCGCCCATCGGCCAAAGCGCCGCGGTGGCAAGGCGTCGTTTGCGTTGCATCAGACTTTGCAACAGTAGATCGAACGAATGCTCGCGGAAGCCGGAATGGACGGCCATCGGCACATGGACCGTGACGGGGCGGGTCTGTCCTATGCGGTGGATGCGGTCGTTGCACTGTTCCTCGACCGCGGGGTTCCACCAACGCGACAGGTGGATCACATGCGTCGCCGCCGTCAGGGTCAGGCCCGTGCCGGCCGCCTTCGGGCCGAGCACCAGCAGATCGAAGCCGCCTTTGTCGGTCAGGTGACGTTGAAATTCGTTGACGATGGCAAGGCGTCGGCGGATCGGGGTTTCGCCGTTGATAAGCTCGATTTTGGGAAGGCCGAATTCGGCTTTGGCAAGCTCGATGAAGCGATACTGCATCTGGCGCAGCTCGATGAACACCAGCGCGCGCTCGCCTGCTGCCTTTACGCGGCGCAGGATGTCCAATGTAGCCGAAAGACGCGCAGAGGCATCGATGAAATCCGGGCCGGGCGGGGCGTCCGGTGTCGGGTGCAACGATACACCGCGGATGTGGTGCAGCAACTGAAGGCCGCCTTGACCGTCGCGCACTTTCTTGCGCGCCTCGTCATAGCGCATGGCTTGGGCGGCGGGCATCAGGCGCGGGTGCAGAAGGCGCGTCTTGGCGGGCAGGTCGCGGGCGACGTCCTCTTTTATACGGCGGATCGCCATCGCGGGGGTGGAGCCGTGCGGCTTGAAGACGCGCGCGTGAAGCTCGGCCATATTCGTTTCGTCCGCAGTGCCGTAGCGGCTGCGGAAATCGCTCATCGAGCCGAGCGCTCCTGCCGCTAGCGGCTCCATGACGGCCCAAAGGTCTAGCGTTCGGTTTTCAATCGGTGTGCCGGTCAGCCCGATAGAAAACCGCGCCTTGATCGCGCGCGCAGCCTTGGCCGCAATTGTGCCGGGGTTCTTCAGCGCCTGGATTTCATCGAAGACAGCGGCAGCAAAAGGAATGCGGCCCAACGAGTGCTGATAGTTCGCGAAGGTCGTATAGGTCGTGAGCACCCACGTCAGATGCCCCGCGCCCGCTTTGATCGAGCGGTGAAGGTCGTCGAAGTCCAGCACTTGTTCACCGCGGTCGGTGTCTTTGCCTTCGCCACGCTTGCGCGCGCCTGTGGCCGATCCGTAAAGGCGGATCAGATTGCCAAGGCCGGGGCTGGCGACGTGGCGTTTCACCTCCTGCTCCCAGTTCTCCAGCAGCGAGGTGGGGGCGACGATCAGCACGGGTCCGCGATCCGCTGGCACCCGCTGCATGTGTTCGTTCAGCCAGACAAGGAAGCTGATGGTCTGCAATGTCTTGCCGAGGCCTGGCTCGTCGGCGTTCAGAACGCCCGGCAGGCCGGACTTCCACGCGTCGATCTGCCAGTTAAGACTTTCGATCTGATGCTGTTTCAGCGGGGTCAGGATCGCCTGCGGCACTGTGCGCGGCAGGTCCGAAGCGCGAGGTGTGATCCGCGCGTGCCAACCGACATCATCGAAGTTTTCAATGGTGGACAGGACGATGGGGCCGTCGGGTAGGGGCTCGACCTCCTCGCGTTTGGTGGTCGGGCGAGGTTCGGCGTGGATACGGGCGTCCAGTGCCTCGACGACTGCGGTGTTGGCGGGCAGTTCCTCGTCCTCGACCGGCACAGTGGGGCGGCCTTGGATGACAGCATCGGCGACATCTTCACGCAGCTTTTGAAGCTCGGACGGCTCCATCCGGTCCAGCTTTTCGGAGATGGACTTTGTGAACAGTTCGGGCAGCCATGTCGTTCCGCTGCCGATCTCGGGGCCAAGGGGGTTTCCGCGATAGACTTCGGTGCCGATGACGCGGTCGGAATATTGCTGGAACTCGACCGTCTCGATGAAGGCGGGGGCGGCAGCAGATTCGATCGCCTCTTCCTCGGCAGCGGGGTCCAGCCCGTCCAGCGCGCCGGTTGCGCGCATCCGCGCCTCGACCGCTTGGGTGATCCGCGCGCGGGGGTTTTCCATGAAGGCGCGGCGTTCCTCGCGTGGCGCGTTCTGCATTTCCGCCATCACTTCAAGAACAGGCGCTGCGGTGCGGTCAACGACCATGTAGCGCCCCGGGGCAAGGCGAAACGCATTCAGTGCGCCGCGTTCACGCAGTTTGCCTTGGAACTGTTGCAGGTCGCTTCCGGCCAGTTCCGCCATTGCCTCGGTGGTGTCCTGCTCGGTCAGGCGATCCTTCGCGAAGGGCACGACCTCGAAATCTTCACCCGAGGCATGGGGCGCGATCGAGAAGCTGTCGGCGAGCCGCACCTCTAGGCCAGCGAGGAAGTCCGTCATGGCGATACGGGCGGCGTGGCTGTCGGTGAGACCGGCCAGACCGGGTTCGATGGCATGGCGGAATCGGGCCAGCGCCTCCCATTGTAGCGCGTCGTCGCGGTTAGGGGTGTAGCCCTCGGCGATGTCGAGAACCTCCATTGCCCAAAGTGGGATGCGCTGAGGCGGTGTGGTTGCAAGAATGGCTCCGGCGCGGCGAGGGGCGCGTTGCTGGCCCGCCCGGAACCATTCGCAGCGCAAGCGGAACCCTTCGCTGCCTAGGACCCCCTCGGCATCGGTGCGCAAGGTCATGTCGGTCAAGGGTGGCAGGTTAAGCGCCTTGGCTGTGTCCGCATCGGCCGCCGCGACCAGCCGGTGCGGTAATGTCATCTGATCACCGGCCACGGTGATCTCCAGCCCGTGCTGATCGGCCAGAGTGTTCATGTCGGCCAGTGCGAAAGCGATCCGCCGATCCTGCGCCGAGGCTTGGGCGATATCCTCGGGCGGGCGATTCATCAGACGCGCGAATAGACCGCGTTTGGCGGGAAGCAGGCGCAGCGTGACGGCAGAGGTGTCGTAGGAGAATTCGAAGCCGGTCATAGGTGTCTCAATACCTTGGGTTGCCAGCGGCCCGGCGGGTTGTGCGATTCCTTCCACCGAGCGGACTTGGCACGGATGGCAGCGACATCGTATTTTCCTTGGTATAGGCGCGGTGCGCGGGGGTCGCTGGCATCGAAGCCGTGGACCTTGAAGCTGTAGGTGCCTTCTACAACTATCTGTTTTCCCATTTGCATGATGAGCAAAGATTTATCCGTTTCGCCCATCTGACGGCCGAAACGTGCGCCCTCATTCTGATTCTGTGCTGACAGCTTTCGCATGGCAAGGCGGTGCCCGTCATTGTTGAAAGCAACCCAGACTGCATCGATGCGGCCTTGCTGGAACAGGGTCCACCAAAACTGCTCGCGCTCCTCCCACATGTGCCCGCGCTCGGCCTCGGTCAGCACGCGGAACAGGAAGCGGATATCTGCGCCCGAGATCCAGCGCAGCAGCATCGCCTCGAGCTGCGGATCGACATTGCCCCAGACCGAGCTGCGATTGACGCGGGGATGCCCGTAAAGTTCGGTCAGGCGGTCGATCAACAGCGTCTTGATCGTGGCGCCGGGGTCATGGCGCGACCATGGCCGCAGAAGCGCGTCTATGGCGGCAGATGCGCCAACCACGCGCGCCTGTTGGCCGGCGGGGCGCATCCAGTTCAAAAGCAGCTCGATCATCGTCTGATCATCCAGCTTGGATGCGATGGACGATACGAAGGCCAGATGCACGGAGTCCATAAGGCCGGGGTCGTGAGGGCGTGCGATGCCGATGGCGCGCAGCCCCTGCCACGGGTCTTCCATCTGCGCCATGCGCCTCCCGAGTGCCGTGGCTACATGAGCGGGCTGGAACAGGTCGGGCACCTCGGTCAGCAGGGTCTGCCAGCGTCCCCCGATGCGGTCACGGACGGAGCGCAGTGCCTCGGCCAGTGCTTCGGTATGGGCGGCGCCTTGCACAAAGGTTTCAACATAGATGCGAACCATTGCGCCGAGCACGCCCTGTTTGGTCGAGGCACGAATTTCGGCCAAGACGAAGGTTCTGACGATATGCGCATCGTCCGTATCGCGCAGACGATCCCCGAATGCTGCGCGTGCTGCACGGACGGCGAAGCTGAGCGGCGTGTCTTTCCAGTCCCAGCGTTCGATCTTGCGGCGCATTTCGGCCAGCAGGCGTATAGGGTCTGTTTCGGCCTTGGTTGGCATATCGAAGCGGTCCATGACGCGCTGCGCCGATCGGCGCAGTTTTTCCAACGAGGGCGGATTGACCGCATCGGGCGGGCGAAAGGACGAAAGGCGCTCGTCAAGGCCGGGTCCTGTTGATCCTTGCTTGTCCTCCGTCATGGTCGCGCCCCATCCGTCAAGGCATTGCGGATGTGCTGGATTTCTTCGGAGCGCGCGGGGACTTGCATGATGAGCCGTAGGTCGATGCGGCGGTTGGTGGCGCGGCCTGCATCCGTGCCGTTATCCGAAACCGGTCGCATCTCGCCATAGCCTGCGACCGAAAGCACAGGCTGGTTGCGCATGTTAAGATGCCCCGTCAGCGCCGGCTCGCGGTCGGTCATTACGCGGAACGTCTCGTTTGCGCGGGCGGTGGACAGCATGAGGTTGTTGAAGTCCGAACCGTCCGAGTCTGTATGGCCCTCGATCTGGATCGCCTCGATCAGCGCCATGCCCTGGTTACAATCCTGCGCCCAACGGGACTGGTCGCCCAAAGTATAGCAGGGCAGGATCTCGTGCAGGCGTATCGACACCCGCTCAACGATGGGGCGGCTGTTGGGGCGGAGGCTTGCGTTGCCGCGGTCGAACAGGCCTTCGCCCTGAAAGCGCAAAGCGTCGGATTGCTCGCTCAGCACGACATCCAGATCGGGGAAGTCGATCTTGAGCTGCGCCTGAAGCTGCTCCAGCACACGGCGGCGTTCGGCATTGATCTGGCCGATATAGGCCTCTAGCGGATCGATCTGCTCTGCTTTTGCCAGCAGTTCGCGCAGGCGTTCAATCTCGCGCAGGGCGTCGTCACGTTCTGCGGTGAGCGTGGCGTTGTCCTCGCGCAGCTGCTCGATCTCGGCCTCAAGCTGTGCGAGCCGCGCCTTGGCCCCTGCCAGTTCCGACAGCACCTGCTGGTGCTCGGGCAGGGGAACTGTCTCGGTGTCAGGGGAGTAGCGACTGGCGAAGAAGGCCAGAAGCAGCATGACGATGAACAGGAAGCTGACCGTCATATCCGTCATCGAAACGAAAACGGATTCTTCCTCTTCCTCGGCATGACGACGGCGGAAGGCGCCGCGCATCAGCGTCTGGCCTGCTGCGGCTGGAACTCCTGCAACTGCTCGACGATGCCAAGCATTGTGCTCAGCGCTTTGTCGAGGTCGCCGCTCATCTCTTGCACATGGCTACGCAGGGCTTGAAGGGAATGGTCGACATGCTTGGTATATTGGTCGAAGGCCGCGCCAAGCTTTTCGTCCATCGTATCCAGACGCTCGCCTTGGCCCTGCATCCGCCGCAGCATTTCGGAGACACCAGAAAGAGTAGCGTCGATGCCGCGCCGCTCGGCCGCGATGGCCTCTTGCGCGGCGGTCAGCGTCTGGGCGGTGCCACGCGCGCTTTCCGTCATCAGCGCGACGGCGGCTTCGGTGCCCTCGGTCATCTGACGGACCGAGCTTTCGATACGTTCGTTGATCGCGCGCACGGGCGTCGCCGCCGAAGCGAGGTCTTGAGACGCGGTTCGGAAGCTGGTCGCAGCCTCGGACCCTGCAACGGCACCCTGTTTCATGCTGTCGGACATCCGGCGCATTTCGCCAGCACCGGCTTCGAGCGTTGCAACCATCGTATCGAGGCGGTCGGCAATTTGTCCGATTGGATTCAGAAGCTCCTCGCTGGCCTTGGAGGAAAGCGCTTCGGTCATGCGGGCGATTTCGGTGCTTGTATTGCCGAAGGCCGCCATCATGTCGCGGCCTGCAGCACCAATGGCGTCCTGCGCAGCGGCGCCAGCCTCGGTCATGCGGGCACGGGCGGCGTCCGCCCCATCGCGCGCGGCACCTTCCAGTTCGGTGCGCATGGAGTGGGCGGCATCACGCATTTCGCCGGCCGCCGCGGAAAGGGCGCGCGCGCCTTCGCCGGTATTATCGCGGATGCCCTCCAGCGTGCTATTCATCACCGCCAAAAGCTGCTCCGCCCCCGCTGTGAACGCACCCGAGGTGGACTGCGCGGTTGCCGACATGGCCCCGCGCAGCTCGTCCACCGCCATCGCGACACGCGCCACCGAGCTTTCCATCTCGGATCCCATCCGCCCCGAGGATTGATCCATCCTATCTGCCAGCCGTCCGATCCGCTCGCCCGCCTCGGACAAGCTCTCGCTGGCCTTGCCAAGAGCTGCTGCGACGCCGGACGTGACCTGTTCCGATAGGTTCGCAGCCATGCTGGACATGCTTTCGCTGCCCTGCTGACCGACTTTTTCCAGCAGCGGCTGCATGGCGTTCCCGATGGCGTCCGAGATCGCTCGCGGCAGCATTTCCTGCTGTTCCCGCAAGGGACGGCCTAGTTCCGCAACCATCTCCATTGCAAGCTGGCGTTGATGGTCGCGTGCCTCGGTCAGGGCGCGGAGCTGTTGAAGGCCGATATCTTCGAGGCTGGCAAACCGAAGCTGCTTTTCCAGTCCACGACAAAGCCGATGCAATTCGCGGTCGAGTTTGCCCGTCAAAACCCGCAGCAGGATTGTAAACGCGATCGAACAGATCAGACCCGTCAACGACATGATGAATTTGGCTGATGCCGTATCCATCAGTTGCCGCATCGTTTCGTCGGTGATCCTGTTCGCCATCGGTGCAAGCACCGCAATCAGGCCAAGGAATGTCAGCGCCAGACCGACAGACACGAACAGGCCTGGAAGAATGCGGTAGAAGCCGGCACCGAAATGCAGATCCTCAATGTTGAAGAAGTTGGACGGTCTGACCGCATTTCGGATTACTGGCGCGCCTCCGGAATGGTCGATGAACAAGGTTTCATCGAATTCAGCCCATGCGTCTTGCAACGACTCGCCATCATGTCCTTTGCGGGACTTTAACCAGCCCTCGATGCGTTCGCGTGTCTCTGAGAAGTCATGCTTTGGGTCGATCTGCCGACCAAGTGCCCGAACAGTGCGGATACGAAGATGATAGCTCCGCCATGCGAAGATGGAAAAGATCACTAGCGCGATCAGAAGCGCAAGAACGACGTTTCCGGGAACGGCATCATTGGCTAGAAGGGAGGCGACATCCAGCACCAGCTTTTTGACGCCGGTGCCCAAATCAATCAAGAACTGCAAAACCGAAAGCCCGACTATAAAATCGCATACGTTGTGCGGCTCCGAACTGTTTCAATCAAGCCCATTTAGCGTTGATGTAGCAAAACTGCCGCACCTGTATAACCTTCGAAGTCGTCCATGTTTGGACGTTGCCTAGTTTATGATCACATAAATCTGATTACTCAAATTCGATTTCAGGTAAGATGACTTCCCATTCCGCGCGCTTGAGATGGGCTCGGTATTCCTCTTTGTTGTCCGTAGCACCCCAGCGAATGATCGCACCTACTTCTGCGCGAAGCGCAGCGGTTCCGGGAGGTGGAGACCATGCCTTTGCCAAGCGGCCCACAGTTCGGTGCCGCACATCTCGAAGCAACCACGCCCCATTCTCTGCCGTCAGGTGCAGCGAGTCGCCGACCTTTGCCTCGCGTATTGCGGCAAGTGAGGCGTTTCCATCATGTAGGCGGCCCCCCCATGACAGATCCACTGCCTTCATGTCTGCCGTCTGGTATTGCTTCGACGAAAGCGGCAACGCGTGATCCACGGCCACCCTGCGTCGCAATACGCCTTCGGCAGCGGGCGGCAAGAACGGATGTTCCCGCGATCCGATCAGCGTAAGGGTGCGTTTTGCCCGCGTCATCGCGACATAGAACAGACGGCGCGGCGCGTCGGCATCCTCGCCGGCCGAGCGCGCTTCCCAGCCGCCGTCCAGCACGACCACGTCGTCGAATTGCAGCCCCTTGGCGCGGTGGGCGGTCAGAAGCAGCAAGCGGCGCTGTTCACTGCGGATGTCGCGCGCCCATTCGGCGAACCATTCGACCAGATCGGGAACGGGCATGGTTTTGTCGCCAAGCTCACGTGCCAAGTCGGCAATGGCCTCTGCAATCAGATCGGTCCAGCGGTTTCGCGCGACCGTATTCAGAGCCGCCAACAAAGCAGGTATCGCGAACAGGCTGGTGCGATCCTTCCGCAGTACGGCAATGAACTGCTGCATCTCGCGCATCCGCCACAGGCTCGGCTTTGCTTCGTTCGCCATCTCGACCGGAATGCCCAGGTGTTCGGCATAGGCGCGCACCGGACCAAGCCGCCGCCAATCGCGCGAGATGACCGCTGCGCGCGACCAGCTCCAATCGGGGTCAAGGCGTGAGAGTCGCAGTAATTCGTCCACGGCTGCCATCGCCTGTTCGGCATCGCCGGACGGGCATTGCAAGATATGGACACGGCCCTGCGCGACGGGGTCAAGAGCCGCCAACGCGCCGCCCGCATTGTCCTTGGCCCGTTTGCGATCAATAGTGATGTCGTGCCCAACCTTCATGCGGTCACCGGCGGGCGCGATGACGGCATTGGACGCGCCGATGATATGATGGGTTGAGCGGTAGTTTTCGGTCAGGAAGGACGCCCGCGCGCGGTAATCCGTTTCGAACTGGCGGATGAATTTCACCGAGGCACCGGCGAAGCCGTAGATGTTCTGGTCGTCATCGCCCACGGCGAACAAACTCAGACGCGCGTCGTCTTCTTTTTGCGACCGGCCTGCGATGGCGGCGATCAGGGCGTATTCCTCGGGGCCAATGTCTTGGTATTCGTCCACCAGGATCCAGCGATAGCCTTGGATCAGCGTCTCGCGCTGCGCCTCGGCCTCGACTTCGGACAGGCCCTCGCCGTTCAACTGGCGAACGGCATCAAGGACTACGGCGTCAAAGACCTTCTCGTCCGCCGCTGCGCCGACAAAGCTGGCACCCACCATCCGCATCGCCAGCGCGTGACAGGTCGAGACCGTTACCGCAAAAGCGTCGTCCCCGATCAGATGGCGCAGTCGCGCGCGGATTTCGGCGGCGGCGTGGCGGTTATAGGTCAGCACTAGGATCCCGCGCGGGTCTTCGCGCCGCACCCGCACCAGATAGGCGATGCGGTGGACCAGCACCCGCGTTTTGCCCGAACCGGGCCCGGCCAGAACCAAGACGCTGGTCTGTTCGCGATCGTCGGCAACGATACGCTGCTGGACGGGATTGCCCAGATCCTCGACGATCTGACGCCACGATGCGCCGGTCGTCTGGCGGCGGATCTCGGCCCCGCGACCGGGCATCCAGCGCCGCATGAACGCCTCGCGGTCCAGCACGAAGTAATCCTCGGACAGGCGTATAGCATCGGGCATTGCCGACAGCCCTTTTTCGGCATAGGCGGCCATCACATGCGTCTGGGCGGTCTGTTCGGCGTAGTGATCCTCCAGCGGCGCAAAATGGGCGGCCGTAAATGTGCCCGCGTTCGGGGTCAAAAACACGGTCATTGCGGGCCGGAACACGGTCATCCCCTTGCCCAGCGTTACGATCTCCTGCTCGTGCAGCCACATCAGGCTACGTTCCATCAACTTGGTCATGTCGCGGATGCCGACCGTCCGTAGCAGCGCGTCCGCATTCAGAATGCCCAGGAGATCGCCCAGCGTGGTATCGACCTGCACATCCTTGCCGCGGCGCGCGACCTTGCCCAGCAGGTGTTCCAGCAGCACTGCGCCGCCCTGCCGTCGCACATCAGCCGTTTTGTCCACGCCGGCCCATGACTTGCCCAACGTGACCGACAGCGTGTCGCGTGATGCTTTGCCGACGCGCAAGGTGCCCTCGCCGCCGTCCTGATCGCGCCCGTCCCGCGCCATGCCGCGCACGAGCTTTTCCACGATGTCGGGTCGCACCCGCGTATGACCCGCCTCGCGCAGGGTCTGGCAGGCGCTTGGCAAGTGCAGCGGCAACGCGCCCGCATCAAGCGCGTCCGGTGCCGCTTCGCGCATCAACGCGATGAGGTCGCGCTCCAGCTTCGTTGCCGCCTCCATACGATCGCGCGAGGCGTTTTCGACGCCCGAGTGGACGAACACCGTCACCGCCACGTCGTTGCGTGCGATGCCCAGCGTTTCGAGATCGGCCATCGCCTTGTTCAGCGCACCGCCCGTCAGCCCGCTGATCCCGCTTAACTCATCCGTCGAGATACCGGTATCGGCGGGGGCGTTCATCAGGTGGCGCACGATCTGCATCAGCTTTTGGCGCAGGGTCTGCGGCATCTCGTGGCGCGCGAGGATCGCCGCCGCCTCCTCATCCGTCCGCACCCTCAACGAGGCGGGGAACACCTGCACGCGGTTTTCCTCGCGAGAGAGCAGCGTTGCTTCCTCCAGCCACGAGACGGCTGTTTTGACGCGCGTATCCTCGGTCGCGCTGTCTCGGGTGAAATCGCGGTCATGCTCGGCGCGGACGATCTCGCCTGCCGTGGCGATGACCTTGCCGGTCTTGCGCGTGCGCTCGTCCATGCGGCGCAGTGCCTTCAGAATCGCACCGATCTCATGCCTCGCCAGACGCGAGCGGGCCGAGAGGTTGAACTGCCGCTCGACATCCTCGGAGGCGAACAGCAGCACACAATCGGCAGGTTCGCGGTCGCGCCCTGCCCGCCCCGCCTCTTGCAGATAGTTCTCCAGCGAGCCGGGAATATCGCCATGCACCACAAGCCGGATATCAGGCTTGTCGATGCCCATGCCAAAGGCGTTCGTGGCGGCGATGACGCGCAGATCACCCACGCGGAACCGTTCCTGCACGTCTTTCTTCTGGTCTGCGGTCAGACCTGCGTGGAAATGCTCGGCCGCGATGTCCTGCGCCTTCAGAAAGTCGGCAACGCGCTGCGTCTCGCTGCGGGTGGCGCAATAGATAACAGCGCCCGAGCGACCCTCTTTGGGCAGCTTTTCCTCGATCACCTCCATGATGTCGCCCAGCTTGGTCGCGCGATGCGTCGCCCGCACCTCGAAGCTAAGGTTCGTGCGGACCGAGCCCCCGTCCAGCAGCATCAGATCCACCCCGACACGGGCGCTGAAGTGGTCGCGGATATCGCGCACCACCTCGGGTTTGGCGGTCGCGGTCAGGCACAGGATGGGCGCGGGATCGTCGCCCGAGCTTTCCTTGATGAACCGCGCGACATAGCGGTAATCGGGGCGGAAATCGTGGCCCCATTTGGACACGCAATGCGCTTCGTCCAGCACCCAAAGGCCGATTTCGCGCTGCGTCATTGCATTGCGGACCGACATACTGCGAAGCTGCTCGGGCGAGATCAGAAGCATCGCAGCCTCGCCCATCCGCACCTTGTCCAGAGCCTGCTGTCGTTCAGGCATCGACAGCATTCCGTTCACGGTCACCGCCGAGGACACCCCCGCCCGCGCCATCCCGTCCACCTGATCGCCCATCAGCGCGACCAGAGGCGAGATCACCACCGTCAGCGCCCCCGTCTTGTCGAATTTCGACAGCGCGGGGATCTGATAGCAGACCGATTTTCCCGTTCCCGTCGGCAGGATGCCCAGAACGCTTTTGCGTCGCATCGCCTCGTCCACGATACGTTCTTGCAGGGGGCGGCCCATCTCGTCCACCGGCTGGGGCCGGAAGGCGGGAAAGCCGAACCAGCGGGACAGCGCCGCAACGGGATCGTTCTTCTCGCGGCACCACGAACAGCCCGGATCGTCGCAGCCCATATCGCGCAGCTGCCGGACGATGGCCGAGGCCTCGCGGAATTGCATCCGCACCCACGGGGGCATGACGGACTCGCCACCCGCAACCTGTATCCACGACAGCGCATAGGCCAAAGGCCACGCGCGGTGCGGCGCGGTCAACTGGTCCAGAACTTCGATAACGCGAAGGCTACAGGCCCGCCCCTCCAACAGCCGCGCGATCGCCGCGCGGGCGGTCCGGTCATCAGGCGCGGAGCTGCCACGGATCAACCGAAACACCGCATCGAACCCGCTTTCGTTTTCCCCGCGTGTCGTCAGGAAATGATAAGCCGTGATCGCGTCCGGTGTTTCGGCGTTGAATTCGGAGAATGCCGCAAGCTGGTTCCGCAAAACCTCGAACACCAACTCGGCGTCCTTTTGCGGATCGTTCACATGTGCGGCCAGAAGGCGCCCGTCCTGATAGTGTTTGACCAACCGATGATAGGGGTTCTTGGGGAACGCCAGCGGGTTCAGCCATAGTGTATCAATCGGCGCGGCGAACAGCGCATTCAGCCGAGGACGCGCCGCGGCCAGATGTGGCAGGTCATGGCGAAGGATATTATGCCCGATGATATGTTTGAACTGGCCCGCTGCGCCCTCCAGTCTGTCCAGCGCCAGTCCCAGTGAATGAGCTTTACCCGAGATCGCAGCTCGCTGATCGTCGAAGACCGCCGCAAAGCCGAAAATGCTCGCGGATTTCGGATCCACCTCAAGGTCGAGGGAAATGCAGGTCGGTAGAAGATTGCTGAATTTCAAGGCGGGCCATTCAGACGACTGAATAGCGACCATTAAGGACCGCCGAGGTAGAGTCAATCTGGTGCGGTGTGGCGGGCATCGACGAGAATTCAATAGCCACCCCTTGAACAAGCGCGTTTCGTTCACATCTGGGTCGTGCCGACAGGGCAGCACAAAGCATCAAGCGAAATCGAAAAGCAGTCGAGTTCGAGTAAAAGCCATCCGGCGGCGCTCTCCGACACCTATACCAGCCTTATGAGACGCCGGCACCGGGATCATGACCGGGCAGCGAGCCGCTAGCTGGAAGCGCAGGAAAGATCGTGCTGGATCGCTCCCCGATGGAAAGATCGGACGCCCCACGCGGTTGCCGCCGGCCCAGTTGGGCGATATGGCACAAAAAGATGGTTGCTCTGTGTAGAGGCCAAGCCTCGCCACAACAACTGATCACGCTTTGATTGGAGGTAAGTCGGGCGTGATGCGCAGTCGAAAGACTGTAACCGCTTGGTCGCAAGACCGGAATCGGGGCGCTGCTGGGTAAATGGAAGCCACCCAGTGTTAGAAGCCCTTCACCACCTGATGACGCAGAGATTCCCCCTGCCCCGCAACAAACGCGTTGTGGGGCGTCGGGGGGAAAGTCCTTCTTCCGCAGATTTCAGAAGAAAGATATCATTATTTAGGGATGGCTTCACAAGCGGTTAGAACCAGTATGAATCCAGTCGGCAAACTGAGCTTCAGACACATCGCTCGAGGCCAAATCCTCGATCATCCGGACACCCTCTTTCGGCTCCGGACGGAACACGAACCCGTTCAGGCGCAAGAAGGTGAACGCGGTCACGAACGCGGTTCGTTTGTTGCCATCGATGAAAGCGTGCGCCTTCGCGATGCCGAACGCGTAGGCCGCCGCCAACTCGGCTATGGTTGGCTCGCCATATGCGGCGAGGTTCACGGGTCGTTGGATGCCGGCCTCCAGCAGCGTTTGGTCTCGCATGCCGGTCGCCCCGCCATGTTGCTCGATCTGGCGGTCGTGGATCATCAGAATGGCGCGCAGCGGCACCCATACAGGCTCGGTCATGCCAACGCAGCCAGCAAGTCGCGGTTCTCATCCATCACCGCTTCGGCCGCTCGCAGCGCGGCAGCGACCTCAAGGTCCTCAGTCGAAACCCGCAACGATCCATCGTCGGCCTGCACAACGAACAGCGTGTCACCGGCCTTCGCACCGAGCGAGTCCAGCATTTCTTCCGTGAGCACCATGACGGACGCTTCGCCCTGTTTGAGGATTTTTGACTGCATGATTTTGATGGCCCCTTCCATAGCTGATATTAGTTGCTAGTCACCGCCGTGTCGATCTTAACATCTTGTCAGAGCGCGCAAACTGGCGTTTCGTGATGCGATCGGGAACAGCTGCTTACCTAGATGACGTTGCTCGAGGGATCGTGCCATGCGACGAGATGACAATGACAACGCGAGCGACCATGTATCGCCGGAACCGGAAGCGATAAAGCCGGGCGAGGCGGCGGTGGTGCTGAACGTCCCATTGCGCATGATCAAGGATTTCATCGCCGACGGCTCTCTACGCCTGCACGATGACGGCGTTATCCGAGCCGATGTGCTTCATCTCGCCGAGCAGCGAAGTATCACCGCACGTGCCGCTCTTGATCAGCTGGAAGAATGGGGCGTGGGTCGCGACTTCGAATAACACGGCGGCTATCCCCACGGTGACGGACCATCCAGCACCACCTGACCAAAGACATTCTCGCGATGCCAGCGCAGGTTTGCGGGATGGGGATGGTGCTGTGGATTGACTGGCTTCAGCAGCCGTCCGTCGGCGGGCAACAGGCGCGCAATCACATCACCTGGCACCTTGTTATGCGAAACGAGAATGCTCTCGCTGTCCTCGGCTACCGAGATCAGGCCGCGGTCGAACATCCAATGCAGCGTCCCGGACAGCGCCAGTCCGTTGCGCACGGAATCGCTGCCGTCATGCTCGACCGGCCGGATATGCGCTGCCTGCACCTCGGGCCGCCCGCCGCCGTTGCGCAGTCGCAAGCCTGACATCGCGCAGCGATAGTCATATGCCTCACGCACACGGCGGCTGAAGGCGACCTCTCGGTATTTCCTGCGGGTCAAACGCTCGACCACGGGGCGCACAAAAATCGCCGCTGCTTCCTCGATATCGCGCGGCGGAGTGCCATGCTTCGGATCGTAGCGGGTCGCTTCAATATCCTCCAGGTCCTGCGGCAGGCCAAGATTGACGATCCGGTTGAAGTCCGTATCCGGCAGGCGCCGCACAGCGGACTGCGTGACACCGCCGGTAATCGGCCGTCCGTCCGCATCTGCCAGCAGGGACTCTAACGGCCGCCCATCAATCAGACGCGGCACATTGGTGTCGAAGGGCAAGAATGTGCCAGACGCGATCAGCGCCAGATAGCGCCCCTCGACGCCGGGCTTAGGGATGACGCGTTCGATCTTGGCGACCGCGAAGTATCCGCGGCGGCCCGCCTTCACCGGCTCGTAATAGACGATCCAGTCGCCGATCGCCGCCTCGACGGCCTTCAGGTAGGCGCGCGGAAAATCGTAGACGACATCAGGGTCGTCTTCGTAGATCGAGTCGGCCTTGTGCATCAGAACGAGCTTTACCATTGCGCGGTAGAAAAACAGAAATCCCGCTAGGCGCAACCTCCAACCATCTAGCGGACGAGGACGTCATAGTGGGTGCAATCGGATTGCACGGGTCATTCACGCGCCGATCACAGTTGACGCACATCGCGAAGACGAGACTTGGACATAGCGTTCAATCCTCAAACGACTGGGCGCACCAGATCCCACGACCCTGCGAGACCAAGCCAAGCGCCCCGTCGCTATAAAGCTCATTGCACCGCTATGATGAGTATAAAAATGCACAAGAAAACCTATGCCAACACCGATCTTGCCCGGTATCTCGAGCGTCGCGTGTTGGAGCTGAAGCCCAAGAAAACCCAGGGCGAGATCGCCGTTCGTGCCGGTTTTACGGCAGTAAACATGATGTCGATGATCAAGTCCGGGGCTACAAAGCTACCTCTCGACCGCGCGCCCGACCTCGCCGACGCGCTCGAATGCGATCGGGCATATCTGATGCTGCTCGCATTGGATCAGGCCGTCGGCAAGACCGCCGCGGCCGCAATCGCCGAGGTCTTCGGCACGCCTGTCACGACGAACGAGCAGCAATGGTTGGAGGAACTTCGAGAGGTGTCCAGCAAGACCGACCCTCGCATGACTGTTCGTTTGCGGGCGGCATTCAGGGCGATCTTCTGAAACCAGCGCGGCGCCCCTCATACAATAGAACGGGCGTCGTCACGCGCTCCCGACAGGAGGAACCCGCTTATCCGTCAACCACCGTAAAGCGGTCCAGAGGGGCGTGGTAAAGTTCAGATACTCGGACGTCTTTACGTTTCTTGACCGAGATTGACGGCGGTTGATGAAAATGGGCTGGATTCGCTTTTTTGGGCGCCGATGAGGCACTTCGGGCGTCCGCTGTTTTCGTGCAGGACGGTCTGCTCCTGAATGGCAGCGTGTCTACAAAGATCAGCCGGCACAACGTCGTTTGGCATGCACTCACGCAGGTCACCCATGATATGACGATTGTCGGCTCTCTGAAAGAGACCGGACTAGCACGCCCCGGCAAGGACAACAGAGCACGCGGCGGGGAGTTCGCGGACAGAGAGTAGGCTTCGTATGCCGAAACGATGGATGGCTCACTAAGGCTTGCAGAAAACGCATCCTCCGCGCCCATTGCCTCTGTTAACATCCGGCGGGTTGCAAGACTCAGCCCAGGCGAAACGGCGGCTCCGCCGTTTCGTTCTTAGCTTAACCAGCGAACCGTCGTCCTGCGGTTCAATCGATTGTCTCGGTGGTCGATATAACCCCGCGCGAACCTTTACATTCCCCTCGCCGGGGCCGCGGTCGTGATAATACCTAGAAGGCCAGAAAAGGAAACTAAAACTAGAGGACGCTCTAATGCACCTAGGGTGCATGTTATGACGTCGAGTTATCACAGTGGACCAAGATGCCATCGGGATCTATCCCACGCCGGCGTATCAACCGTGGCGCACATGTCACCAGAACACCGTTCACGCCATCATGTGCCACGGTGACGGCCTCAACGCCAGCCTCCAACCTGAACCAGCGATCTTTACCTTGAACACTTGGTGCGAGGACATAACCCTTGCTGATCCGTGCCCCGGGTAGGAAGTAGGTTTGCGTCTTTCCAGTCTTCGGCTTGTTGCGCGGTGACGCCGTCTTTGAGCCGGTCCTCGCAAGCCGCGGCAATCCGATGCCGGCCGCCCGGAATCTTTCTAAGCCGTCCCAGTCAATCGGTAACGGTGGGCGAGGTCGCGGGTCTTCGACACCCAACTGCATCAGCGTGAAGCGATCCTTGCCGAAATTGCAAAGGGCGCAGCAGACGACGATATTGTCGGCTGTAGAGTGTTGATTTCCACCGAGACGTGACCCGGTTGGGGTCATAATTTCCATTGAGAATTGACCCATGTGACCCTTCCCCCA
>JARWBI010000001.1:0-1153821 GCA_029846755.1 Falsirhodobacter flavus
GGCGCAGGAGATCGGAACAGACTGGCTCCGGACTTACAACAACGAGCGACCCAATATGGGCATCGGCGGCATCACACCCGCACAGAAACTGGAAATGGCTGCCTGAAGTCTACGACCAAACCCCGTTAAAACGGGGAGGACCGCAGCACCTCCCAATTCGGCCGTCGAAAGCGGTCGTGTGCGCGCGGCACCGACGCGGCGCACAACCAGCCGCCCCGTCAGATGAACTGCCATGCCATTTGGCCCGCCAGAAGGGCGATGATGCCGCCTGCTGCTATTTGGGCGATCACGGCGGCACGTCCTCCGCTTCCGGCCAGACGGCGCATCGTGCCACCTCCGCCGATGGCCAATGTGTTGAACGCCGCCGTTCCAAGGCCCATCGCGATGACTGCCAGGATCCCCTGCCAGACGATGCCGAACCGCCAGGCGATGACCAGAAGGAACAGCGCCCCGGAGCAGGGCCGGATCGCGATGCTGCCGATCAGGGCGAGCGCGGCTGCGGGAGAGCGGGCGCGGGCGATTTCGTCGGCAGTCGGGCCGTGGTGATGACCACAGCCGCAGTCATGGGGATGCGCCTCGATCCGCGCGGCGCGGAACCCCCGCAGCATCATCGCAAGACCGATCACCGCGATCGCGACATAGCTGACCGCTGCCAGAGCACCCTCCGCAAGCGCGATCGCGTGTTGGGAGGTCAATGCCAGCACCTTTACCCCCACCGCGACCAAAAGGATCGCCGTGCCGGATTGCGCCAGACTGGCCGCCAGCCCGATGGCAATCATCCGGCGCATCGGAACCAGCCCCGAGGCCGCCGCACCGCCCAGCAGCAGCTTGCCATGGCCCGGCCCAAGCGCATGAACGAAACCATATCCCGCGCTCATCGTGCAGAGGCTCAGCAAGGCCAGCCCATCGCCCGCGCGAATCGCCTGAAGTGCGCCGGCCATGGCGTTCTGAAACTCGCGCTGCCGTTCGGTGGCCCAGAGAAAGGCGGCGGTCCCGTAATCGCCGCGCGACAGCAGAAAGGCCCCGAAGATCAATGCGGCGGCGGCAAGGATCACTCGCATCGCAGCACGATCTCGTCCGCGAAACGCGCGCCGATATTGGGATCGTCGGGAATGTCCTCTTGCGACAGTTGCAGAAGCTGGTCCTGTAGCGCGCGCGTCTGGGCATCGGCGACGAAGGGGATCAGGTTCGCTTCGCACCCAGCGGGCGCAGCCAGCATCAGGGGCGCGCCCGGGATGTCATAGGCGTAGTAGTAGAACGGGTCGTACAGCTTCAGGCTCGCGGTCAGCCCCGTCGTGGGGATCGGCTCGGGCAGGTCCAGATCGAAGCTGACCTCCACAGCATCGCCGACCATCCGCGCGGCGCCGTTGCGGGGCTGCGACATCGGCTTTTTCATCCCGTTCACCCAAAGATAGGTATCGCCTTCGTATCCCGGCTCCCACACGGTTTCGCCGCGCACGATCTCGGCCATGTCGGCCTCGTCCAGCGTGCCGTCGCCGTCCCGGTCAAGGTTCAGCTGGTCATACAGCAGCAGGGTGGTAAAGGCGTCATATTGCCAGACGACGCGAATGCCGGTCAGCGCGCCATCGGCAAACCGAAAGCCGCCGGTTGCGTCGACGAAGACATGCGGGTGCGCCTCGGCCCGAAGGGGGATCGCCAGCAGCAGAAGGGGAAGGATCTTGCGCATGGCCTTGGCGTAACCGAGCCGGACAGCCCCGCGCAAGTCAGATCACCGCGAGCGTGCCCGAGGCAGGGTCAGCACCGCCGTCAGCCCCGGCCCCGCCGACAGGTCCAGCCGCCCCTGATAGACCTGCACCAGATCGGCCACGATGGCGAGGCCGAGGCCGCTTCCCGGCACGGCTTCGTCCAGCCGCGCGCCGCGGGACAGGGCCGCCGCAAGATCGTCCTGCGCGATCCCCGGACCGTCGTCGCGCACGGTCAGATGCAGGACCGCGCCATCCGCACGCCCCGTGACCTCGATCCGCGAAGCGGCCCATTTGACCGCGTTTTCCAGCAGGTTGCCCAGCATCTCCTCCAGATCCTCGCGCTCGCCCGCAAAGATCAGCGGCGGCAGGTCGCGCGTCAGGGTCAGATGCTCCATGTCGCGGCCCAGCACCTGAAGCAGATCGTCCAGCACCGCATCGACCGGGGTGGTCTGGCCAAGGCTGCGCCCTTGGCCCGCCGTCCGTGCGCGTTTCAGATGCCAGCGAAGGGTCCTGTCCATCCGGGCGATCAGGTCGGGATCGGCCCCGCCATTGGCCAGCGCGGCCAGCGGCGTCTTCAGCGCATGGGCAAGGTTGCCGACATGGGCGCGGGCGCGGGCGATGACGGATCGGTTTTCCTCGATCAGGCGGTTCATCTCCTCCGCCAGCGGGCGCAGTTCGGCCGTGCCGGGGGCGGCAAGCGCGTCCATCCGGCCTGCGCGCACCGCCTCGATCGACCCCCGCAAGTGGTCCAGCGTGCGAAGGCCCAGCGTGACGCCGATGACGGATGCGGCGACCAGACCCGCCCCCAGAACGGCCAGCGCGGCGGCGAGCGGGCGGGTGATGCGGGCGATCTCGCGCGCGACGACCGCCTCCGGCATCGTCACGGTCAGCGTCAGCCGCGCGCCGTCGCCGGGAGCGGTGAAGCCCAGCGCCTTGCGCGACAGTTCTGCACCGTCCGGCCCCATGGCCGCGCCCAGCGGCCCCAGATCGGCGGTCCAGAGCGAATCCGACTTCGCCACCACCTCGGCCCCGTCCGCGATCTGCCAATACCAGCCCGACAGGGGCGTGTCGAAACGCGGATCGCCCGCGCCCGTCACCGCCAGCACGTCGCCCTGCCATTCCGCACCACCCATGACGGATTCGGCGACCGCGTCCAGTTCCGCGCCAAAACGCCCGGTCACGAAATCCCGCAGCAGGGCGGCGATGAACATCCACGCCAGCACCAGCGCAACCGCCGTCCACAGCGCGGAAAACGCCAGCAGCCGCCCGCGCAGCGAGTTCATGCAGGTTCCGCCGACAACAGCCGGTATCCCTCGCCGCGCAGGGTTTCGACCCGCCAGGCCCCTATCTTGCGGCGCAGACGGCCGATGACCACCTCCAGCGATTTGAAATCGCGGTCGGCGGCGGCGTCATACATATGTTCGGACAGTTCCGTCCGGCTAACCACACGGCCCCTGTGCAGCACCAGATAGCGCAGCAGCCGCGTCTCGAACGGGGTCAGGCGCAGGGGCATTTCGTCCAGCGTCAGAAGTCCGGTCTGGGTGTCCAGCTTCAGCGCCCCCGCGGAAACCACGTTCTGCGCATGCCCGGCGGCGCGGCGGATCAGCGTCTGGGCGCGCATCACCACTTCTTCCATGCGAAACGGCTTCAGCACATAGTCGTCGGCCCCGGCGCGAAAGCCGCGCACCTTGTCGGCCCATTCGCCCCGCGCCGTCAGGATCAGCACGGGCAGCACCAGCCCAGCGCCGCGCCAGCGGGTCAGAACCTCGATCCCGTCAAGGCGGGGCAGGCCAAGATCCAGCACTGCCACGTCATAGCTTTCGGTCGCGCCCAGATATTCGCCCTGTTCGCCATCGGCGGCGGTGTCGGTGACGAACCCCGCATCGGCGAAGGCGGCGGCAATCTGGCCGCGCAGGGTCGCGTCGTCTTCGACGATCAGCGCCTTCATGGCAGAATGCGGGCTTCGGTCTGGCCGACGCCGTCCACCAGCAGGAACCGCCCCGTCGCGGCATCCAGCCGGATGCGCAGCACGTTTCCCTGCGGGGTCAGCCAGCGGAAGTCATAGACGGCGCGGTCGTCCTCCTCGGTCAGTTCGGCGGCGATCATGCGGCCTTCGTATCGGCCCGCGACCACCGACAGCGCCCGGTCGATCGGCAGCGCATGTTCTGCCAGCCGCGCCGGATCGTCATCGGCGTGGGCGGGCAGCGCAAGGAACAGGACAAGAAGGGCCACACGGATCATGGGGCTGTTATAGCCTGTCTTTGCCAAACGGAAACCAAACGGGCCGTTGGCGCGGGGTTTGGCCGCGCCATGTCAAAGAGGCTGCATGACCGATCACAGGAGATTCGCCATGAACAGGTTCTCGACCCTTCTTCTTTCCGCCGCGCTGCTGTCGCCCCTGGCCCTGCACGCCCAGACCGCCGAGCTGACCGGCCGCGTCGGCGACGTCTTTGCAGATCAGTTCGTGCTGGAGACGGACGGCCAGCGCATCCTTGTCGAAGCGCCGGGGCAGGTGCCGGCGCGGGGCGATATCGTCTCGGTCACAGGCACGCGCGACGGGGCGAACTTTGCCGCGACCGGGGTGCGGCAGGCCGCCAATGGCGTTTCCGCCGAGGAGACGACCCTGCCCGAAGAACTGCGCGGCCTTGGCCTGACCAGTATCCGCGACCGCATGGACGATGGCGAACGCCGCGTCGGTGGACGTCTTGCCGATGGCAGCGAGCTTCGCATCGAATATCACCGCGACGGGCGCATCGACGAGGTGGAGACGAGCCGCGACGGGGCGCTTCCCGCCCAGCTTCTGACGCGCATCCTGCCCGCCGCGCTGCTGGACAGTGCCGAATACAAGGGCATCGCCCGCGTGACCGAAGTGGATATCGACCGCGATGAGGTGAAGGTCGAAGGCTTTGCCGAGAACGGCGCCAAGGTCGAGATCGAAGCCTCGCCCGAAGGAGCGATCCACGGATACGAACGCAAGCTGGACCGCGACCGCCGCACGATGAACGAAGGCGCCGCGCGCGAGCGTCTGGCGGCGCTCGGCTATGGGGATGCGGGGCGCATCCGCAGCGACGACGGCAAGCTGGAGGTTCAGGCGACCAACCCGTTCGGGGAACGGGTCGATCTGCGCCTTGACGAACAGGGCCGCGTCACGCGCGAACGCGCCGCCGATTAACAGCTGACGCCGGTGCCGCGCAGCGCGCAGTACCCGTCCGGGTTTTTCGCCAGATACTGCTGATGGTAATCCTCGGCGAAATAGAAGGTAGGGGCGGGCATGATCTCGGTCGTGACCGCCCCGTATCCCGCAGCCGCCAGCTTGCCTTCGAAGGCGGTGCGGCTGGCTTCGGCAGCTTCGGCCTGTTCGGGGCCATAGGTATAGATGCCGGACCGATAGGTGGAGCCGACATCGTTCCCCTGCCGCATTCCCTGCGTCGGGTCGTGGTTTTCCCAGAACACCCGCAGCAGATCGTCATAGGTGACGACCTTCGGATCGTAGATCACCCGGACCACCTCGTTATGGCCGGTCATCTGCGTGCAGGTTTCCTTGTAGGTGGGGTTGGGCGTGTAACCGGCGGCATATCCCGACATCGTCAGCCAGACGCCGGGGATTTGCCAGAACTTGCGTTCCACCCCCCAGAAGCAGCCCATGCCGAACATCGCCTCCTCGAACCCTTCGGGGACCGGGGATTTCAGCGGGATGCCAGACAGGAAATGGGTCTCGGCGGTGGGGATGGGGTCGGGACGGCCGGGAAGGGCGTCTTCGGGGCGAACCATGTCGGTGGGGCGGGAAAAGAACATCTGGGTCCTCCTTTTCGGCTCCAGATATAGGGGCGGCGCGCGGTCAGAGGAAGGACTGCGGATCGATGTCGATGGCAAGGCGCAGGTTGGTCGGCGGTTTCAGCTGCGCCACCCATTCGGCCACAGCCTGCTGGAACGGGGTGCCTTTGTCCGCCTTGACCAGCAGGCGCACCCGGTGCCGCCCCCGGACGCGGGCGATCGGGGCAGGGGCAGGGCCGAAGACCTGCGCGCCGATGGCACGGAGCGGCCCGTCGCGGCGGGCAAGCTCGGCGGCGAAGTCGAAGACCTGCGCGACATCCGGGTGCGACAGCACGATCCCGGCCATGCGGCCATAGGGCGGCACCCCGGCCATGCGCCGCTCGGTCGCCTCGGCCCGCCAGAAATCCTCCTCGTCGCCGGACAGGATCGCGCGGATGACGGGGTGTTCGGGCTGATGGGTCTGCAACAGCGCGATTCCGGGCTTTTCGGCACGACCCGCGCGGCCCGCCACCTGCCGCATCAACTGGAACGTGCGTTCCGCCGCGCGCAGGTCCGACCCTTGCAGGCCGAGGTCGGCGTCGATCACCCCCACCAGCGTCAGCAGCGGAAAGTTGTGCCCCTTGGCCACGATCTGCGTGCCGATGATGATGTCCGCGCCCCCTTCGGCGATGGTCGCGATGGCTTCCTTCAGTGCGCGGGCGGACCCGAACAGGTCCGAGGACAGGACCGACACGCGCGCATCGGGGAAACGGGCGGCGACCTCCTCGGCCAGCCGTTCGACGCCGGGGCCGACGGGGGCAAGGCGGCCTTCGACCTGACAGGACGGGCAGGCGGCCGGCACCGGCTTCGTCGCGCCGCATTGATGGCAGACGAGGCGCTTCAGGAACCGATGCTCCACCATCCGCGCATCGCAATCGTCGCAGCCGATCTGGTGGCCGCAAGCACGGCAGACGGTAACGGGGGCATAGCCGCGCCGGTTCAGGAACAGAAGCGACTGCTCGCCCGCCGCGATCCGCGCTTCGACCGCGCGGGCCAACGTCTCGGAAATCCAGCGGTCGCCCGGCAGGCGTTCGGCGCGCATGTCGATGGCCCGCATTTCTGGCAGTTCCGCTGTGCCGAACCGCGCACCCAGATCGATGCGGGCGTATCGGCCCAGATCGGCATTCACCCAAGTCTCCAGCGAGGGCGTGGCGGAGGCCAGCACCACCCGCGCCCCGCAGATGGATGCGCGCAGCACCGCCATGTCGCGGGCATTGTAAAGCACGCCTTCCTCTTGCTTGTAGGAGGTGTCGTGTTCCTCATCCACGACGATCAGGCCAAGCTCGCGGAAGGGCAGGAACAGGGCCGACCTTGCGCCGACGACCAGTTGCGCCTCGCCTTGGCTGACCATGCGCCACAGGCGGCGACGCTCGGTCGAGGTGACGCCGGAGTGCCATTCGGCCGGACGCGCGCCGAACCGCGCCTCGACCCGTTCGAGGAACCCTGCGGTCAGCGCGATTTCCGGCAGCAGGACCAGCGCTTGACGGCCCTGCCGCAGACATTCCGCCACGGCTTCGAGGTAAACTTCGGTCTTTCCCGACCCGGTGACGCCTTTCAGCAGAGTGGTCCCGTAACCTTCCATGTTCGTGCGCAGCGCGTCGGCGGCGGCAAGCTGGCTGTCCGAAAGGTCCTTGGACGGAAGGTCTGGGTTCAGACGTGGATAGGGCAGATCGCGCGGGGCGTCCTCCTCGGCCAGAACGCCCGCCTTGACCAGACCCTTGACCACGGCGGAACTGACGCCGGATTCGGCGCAAAGCTCGGCCAGCGTGACCGCTGCGCCGTCGAACACGTCCAGCGCATCCATCACGCGGGCGCGGGCGTCGGTCTGGCGGTCCGGCTCGCGCCCGGTCGCGCGCAGCACGCGACGAGTGGCGGGACCGGCGCCGAGGTCCGGCGCGCGGGTGGCAAGGCGCAGCATCGCGGGCAGGGGGGTCAAGGTGTAGTCGGCGGCGCGTTGCAGGAAGGCGCGCATCTCGTCCCGCAGGGGTTCGGCATCCAGCACGCGGGCGATGGATCGTATGCGGGCGGGATCGAAGCCCCCTTCGCCAGCGCCCCAGACGCAGCCCAGCACGCGGCGGGGGCCAAGCGGAACCTCGACCAGATCGCCGGCAAAGCACCCACCCTCGGGCGCCTTGTAGTCCAGAGGGCGGCCCAGCGGTTCTGTCGTCAGCACGCCGACCAGATCGCCTTCTTGGAACCGCACGCCGCATCCTTTCCTTGAACCCTTCATTGGGCTATTACACGCCCGAACGCCGGGGAAACACCCCCCGAAGCCCCAGAGGATGGTCCCATGAAATTCTTCGTCGATACCGCCGACGTCGCCGCGATTGCCGAACTCAACGATCTTGGCATGGTCGATGGCGTGACCACGAACCCGTCGCTGATCCTGAAATCGGGGCGCGACATTCTGGAAGTCACGAAAGAGATCTGCGGCATCGTCTCCGGCCCGGTGTCGGCCGAGGTCGTGGCGCTGAAGGCCGACGAGATGATCGCCGAAGGCCGCAAGCTGGCCGAGATCGCGCCGAACATCGCGGTGAAGGTGCCGCTGACCTGGGACGGGCTGAAGACTTGCAAGACGCTGTCGGACGATGGGTTCATGGTGAACGTGACGCTATGCTTCTCGGCCAATCAGGCGCTTTTGGCGGCGAAGGCGGGCGCGACGTTCATCTCGCCCTTCATCGGGCGTCTGGACGACATCAACCTGGATGGGCTGGAGTTGATCCAGGACATCCGCACGGTTTACGACAACTACAGCTTCAAGACGCAGATCCTTGCGGCGTCGATCCGCACGGCGAACCATGTGTCGCAATGCGCGCTGATCGGAGCCGACGTGATGACCGCGCCGCCCGCCGTCATCAAGGGCCTTGCCAGCCACGTTCTGACCGACAAGGGGCTGGAGCAGTTCATGGCTGACTGGGCCAAGACCGGCCAGAAGATCATCTGACGCGAAACCGCGCGCCGAAGGCCCCCCATCCGGGGAGCACTTCGGCGCGCGGGCCATCTTGCGATGGCGGCCCACCCCCAACCCGGAGCTTGACGATGCCCACCTTTACCGCCCTGACGACCCTGATGGGTCAGGACCAGGCCGAAGCCCTTGCCGAGGCGCTGGAGCGGATGGAGCCGGAACCCACCGGCGTCGGCGTCTTCGAGATCGAAGATGACAGCGGGCTGTGGGAAGTGGGCGCCTATTTCCTCGAACAGCCCGATACGGTGACGCTGGAGCTTCTGGCGACGGCGTTCGAGGCCAAACCCTTCGCGATTTCCGAACTGCCCGAGGTGGACTGGGTCGCACATGTGCGCCGCGAATTGTCGCCCGTGGATGCGGGGCGGTTCTTCGTCTTCGGCAGCCACGATGCGGACAAGGTGCCGGAAGGCCGTGTGGCGCTTCAGATCGAGGCGACGGTGGCTTTCGGCACGGGGCATCACGGCACGACGCTGGGCTGCCTCAAGGCGCTGGACCGGCTGCTGGAGGCGGGGCATTCCTTCGAGAACGTTGCCGATATCGGCTGCGGCACGGCGGTTCTGGCGATGGCGGCAGCCAAGGAGCTTCCGGCAGCACGGGTTCTGGCATCCGACATCGACGAAGTGGCGGTGGACGTGGCGCTGGCCAATACCGACATCAACGACCTGTCGGGCCGCATCGCCTGTTACGAGGCGGCGGGTTTCGCCCATCCCGACATTCAGGCGGCAGCGCCCTTCGATCTGATCTTCGCCAACATCCTGAAGGGACCGCTCTTGGAGCTTGCGCCGGACATGGCGGCGAATGCCAAATCGGACGGCGTCGTGATCCTGTCGGGGCTGCTGGTGGTGCAGGCGGAAGCGATCCTGTCGGCCTATCAGGCGCAGGGCTTTGCGCTGATGCACCGCGAGGATCTGGGCGAGTGGTCGGCACTGACCCTCAGAAAGACTTAAGGGCCGCGGCGGTTTCCCGCCCGGCCCTTTCATCATCGGCGCTGCTTTAAGCCAGCGACCTTCAGATATTCACGATGTCGGCGCGGCAGAGGCCGATATCGTCCAGTTCGCGATCCGAAAGCTTGTTCAGCGCGCGGCGGGTGATGCGGGCATCGTTCCAGTCGCGAAGGGTCAGGACCAGCGAGGTCAGGAAG
Source organism: Falsirhodobacter flavus (assembly GCA_029846755.1). Lineage (GTDB taxonomy): Bacteria > Pseudomonadota > Alphaproteobacteria > Rhodobacterales > Rhodobacteraceae > Falsirhodobacter > Falsirhodobacter flavus. The sequence goes on from JARWBI010000001.1 coordinate 9,626, forward strand.
GTCGGGATGGCGCCAGCGGGCGCCCGGCGGGTCGTATCAACGAGGGCCATGGCGGTTTACCTTTTCAAACGGATCGTTTTTGCAGCACCCTTGCTGCATGACAGCCAGATAAGCGGGCGCGATATGAATGACAATCTGGCGGTTCGGTATGCCCGGAATGCAGGAATCGCATGGCTGTTCGTCATCAAATCGTCTTGTTTTATTGGGGTGTCGCGGGTGGCATGCGAAGGGTCGTAAACGACGTGCCCGCATTCGGCGGGTGACAGATGTTCGCGCTTCGTGCTAACCCCCGGAAAACACTGGGAGGCGGGATGCGCGTATTGGGGATCGATCCGGGCCTTCGGAACATGGGCTGGGGAATCATCGACGTGTCCGGCGCGCGCCTGACCCATGTGGCGAACGGCATCTGCCACTCCGAATCGGGTGCGCTGGCGCAGCGGCTGATGTCGCTTCACGCACAGCTGACCGAAGTCCTGCTGCGTTTTCAGCCGCAGGCGGCGGCGGTAGAACATACGTTCGTCAACAAGGATGCTGCGGGCACGCTGAAACTGGGGCAGGCGCGGGGCATCGCGTTGCTGGTTCCGGCGCAGGCGGGGCTGGAGGTGGGCGAATACGCCCCGAACGCGGTGAAGAAGACGGTGGTGGGCGTCGGTCATGCCGCCAAGGTGCAGGTCGATCACATGGTGCGCCTGCATCTGCCCGGCGTGGTGATCGCGGGGCCGGATGCGGCGGATGCGCTGGCCATTGCCATCTGCCATTCGCATCATGTGCAAAGCGCGGGGCGGCTTCAGGCGGCGGTGGAAAGGGCAAGCAGATGATCGGCAAGATTTCGGGGATTCTGGATTACCGCGCGGGCGATCACGTTCTGATCGACGTCCGGGGGGTGGGATACATGGTCTATGTCTCGGACCGGACGCTCGCCTCGCTTCCGGGGCCGGGCGAGGCGGTCGCGCTTTATACCGACATGCTGGTGCGCGAGGATCTGATGCAGCTGTTCGGCTTTCGCACGCTGCTGGAAAAGGAATGGCACAAGCTGCTGATGACCGTGCAGGGCGTGGGGGCCAAGGCGTCGATGGCGATCCTTGGCGCGCTTGGGGCCGAAGGGGTGGCGCGCGCCATTGCGCTGGGCGATGCGCGGTCCATCCAGGCGGCGCAGGGCATCGGGCCGAAGATCGCGCAGCGCGTGGTGCTGGAGTTGAAGGCGAAGGCGCCGTCGCTGATGGCCATGGGCGGCGCGCAAGTGATCGAGGATGACGCCCCGAAACGTGTAAAGGCCGAACCGCCGTCCACCGCCGCGCATACGGCGGACGCGCTTTCGGCGCTGGCGAACCTCGGCTATGGTCCGGGGGACGCGGCATCCGCGGTCGCGCAGGCGCAGGCCGAACAGCCGCAGGCGGATGCGGCGATGCTGATCCGCCTTTCGCTGCGCCTGCTTGCGCCGAAACAATAACGGAGGGTACGATGGGTTACGTTCGCACCGCGATGCTTATGGCCGCCATGACGGCGCTGTTCCTTGGGGTCGGCGCATTGCTGGGCGGGGCGAACGGGGCGCTGATCGCGCTGGTGGTCGCGGTCGGGATGAACCTGTTCAGCTACTGGAACTCGGACAAGGCCGTCCTGCGGATGCACAATGCGCGGCAGGTCGATGCCCGCACGGCGCCGGACCTCGTGAACCTTGTCGCGGGGCTGGCGCAGAATGCGGGGATGCCGACGCCCAAGGTCTTCGTGATCGAAACGGATCAGCCCAACGCCTTCGCCACCGGGCGGAACCCGGAAAACGCCGCCGTCGCCGCAACCACCGGTCTGCTGCAACGGCTGAGCCGCGAGGAGATCGCGGCGGTGATGGCGCATGAACTGGCGCATATCAAGAACCGCGACACGCTCATCATGACCATCACCGCCAGCTTCGCCGGCGCGATTTCCTTCCTTGCCAATTTCGCGATGTTCTTCGGCAACCGCGAGCGGACGGGCGGTATCGTGGGCCAGCTTGCGCTGATGATCCTTGCGCCGATGGCGGCAGCTTTGGTGCAGATGGCAATCTCGCGCAGTCGCGAATACGAGGCCGACCGGATCGGCGCCGAGATCTGCCGCAACCCAATGTGGCTGGCCTCTGCGCTGCGCAAGATCGAAGCCTTCGCCAAGGGCATCGACAACCCCTCTGCCGAGCGCAATCCCGGCTCGGCACATATGTTCATCATCAACCCGCTGCATGCCTTCGCGCATGACAAGCTGTTCTCGACCCACCCGAACACCGCCAACCGGATCGCCGCGCTTGAGAAGATGGCGGGGCAGGCATCGAACGCTGGTCCTTGGGGTTGAATTCGCCCGCGCGTTCGGGGAATGTTCGCGCATGATGGAACCCGATCCCACCTTGCGTCCCGACCGTCTGCCCGAGGATGCCGATCGCGCCCTGCGCCCGCAGGCGCTGGAGGAGTTCGTGGGTCAGGCCGAAGCCCGCGCGAACCTGCGCGTCTTCATCGAATCGGCCCGAATGCGCGGCGAGGCGATGGACCACACCCTGTTCCACGGCCCGCCCGGTCTGGGCAAAACGACGCTGGCGCAGATCATGGCGCGCGAGCTTGGCGTGGGCTTCCGCATGACCTCCGGCCCGGTGCTGGCCAAGGCGGGCGATCTGGCGGCGATCCTGACCAATCTGGAACCGCGCGACGTTCTGTTCATCGACGAGATTCACCGTCTGTCCCCGGTCGTCGAGGAAGTGCTTTACCCGGCGATGGAGGATTTCGCGCTGGACCTCGTGATCGGCGAAGGTCCGGCGGCGCGGACGGTGAGGATCGATCTGCAACCCTTCACGCTGGTCGGGGCGACGACGCGGCTTGGCCTGCTCACGACGCCGCTGCGCGACCGTTTCGGCATCCCGACGCGGCTGCAATTCTATACCGTGCCGGAGCTGGACCTGATCGTGGCGCGCGGGGCGCGGCTGCTCGGCATCTCCTCGGACCCGGAAGGCACGTTGGAGATCGCCCGCCGTGCGCGTGGAACGCCCCGAATCGCGGGCCGCCTTCTGCGCCGAGTGGTCGATTTCGCGCTGGTCGAAGGCGACGGCCGCCTGACGCAACAGATTGCGGATACCGCGCTGCGCCGCCTTGGGGTGGACGATCTGGGGCTGGACGGTGCGGATCGGCGCTATCTTCTGCTGCTGGCGGAAAACTATGGCGGCGGGCCGGTGGGGGTGGAAACCATCGCCGCCGCCCTGTCCGAATCCCGCGACGCGGTCGAGGAAGTGATCGAACCCTATCTGCTGCAACAGGGCCTTTTGCAACGCACCCCGCGGGGCCGGATGCTGGCCCCCAAGGCGTGGCGGCATCTGGGGCTGGAGCCGCCCCGGCAAAGCGATCTTTTTGGCTGAGAGGACAAGCATGACACCCGCCGAAGTCGAATCCCTGTTCCGCCACCCCGAAGGCTATCGCTTCGCCCGCTGGGGGCGCCCGGTGGTGCCCGTCGTCTTCGGCGTGTCGGACGAGACGCTTCGCGTCGTCAAGGGCGCGGTGGAGGCGGTCGTTGCCGCAGCGGGCCACAAGATGGCCGATCACGACCCGGAACTGGGCGCGAACCTGATGATGTTCTTCTTTCGCGACTGGGCCGAGCTGACCGAGGTGCCGAACCTTGAAAAGCTGATCCCCGACATCGTGACCTTCGCCAAGGGTCAGGCCAGGATCGGGGCAGGGGTGGCGCGGATCTTCCGCTTCGATGACGATGGCGCGATCAAGCTGTCGATCCTGTTCCTGCGCGTGGACGAGGCGGTCGCCGAAAGCTCGGCCCATCTGGTGATGCTGGATCAGGCGGCGCGATCGATCCTGACATGGCAGCCCGAGGCGGTGCTGGTCGAAGACGGCGCGCTGCGCCCCGATGTCGCCGCCGTGCTGAAGGCCGCCTATGATCCCGTGCTGCCCGCCGCCGCCAACGACAAGAGCCATGCGCTGAGGCTGGCGGCACGGCTGTGACGCACCGCTTCACCTGCCGCGTCTATTACGAGGATACCGACCTTGGCGGCATCGTCTATTACGCCAACTATCTGAAGTTCATCGAACGGGCGCGCAGCGAATGGGTGCGCGATCTGGGCATCGACCAGCTTGCGATGAAGGCGGCGGGAGCCGTCTTCGCCGTGCGGCGGATCGAGGCCGATTACCTGTCGCCCGCCCGTTTCGACGATCTTCTGACGGTGGAGACCACCGTTGCGCAGCGGTCCCCGGCGCGGATCGTGCTGGATCAGACCGTGCTGCGGGACCGGCCGCTGCTGCGCGCGCGGGTCACGCTGGTTTGCATGGACCTCGGCGGGCGCCCGACCCGCCTTCCGCCCCTGCTGCGTGATATGTGAGGCACTGTTTCGCCACATTACAGAGTTGTGTTGGCAAACCCCCTGCAAAACGGATAGAATCGCCGCTAAGAGGCCAAGCAAACGGCCCCACTCAGACGAGCAGGCATATGGAAACGCAAACCCTTGCTGCGGCGCAGGAGATCGACTTCTCCCTGCTCGCGCTTTTCGCACGCGCCACCTTCACGGTGAAGATCGTCATGATCATGCTGATGGTCATGTCCTTCTGGTCGTGGGCGATCATCGTCCAGAAACACATCGCCTTCAAACTGGCCAAGCGCGAGGCGTCGATCTTCGACCGCGCCTTCTGGTCGGGCGAGCCGCTGGACGAACTTTTCGAAAAGACCGGATCGCAGCCCGATGGCGCGTCCGAGAAGATCTTCGCCGCCGGGATGATGGAATGGCGTCGCAGCCACCGTCAGGATGGCGGGCTGATTGCCGGGGCGCAGGCCCGGATCGACCGTTCGATGGACGTGGCGATCGCCAAGGAATCCGAACGGCTGGGCGGGGGGCTTTCCTTTCTTGCCACGGTCGGCGCGACGGCCCCCTTCATCGGCCTGTTCGGCACGGTATGGGGCATCAAGCATTCGTTCGAACAGATCGCGATCTCGCAGAACACCAACCTTGCCGTCGTGGCCCCCGGCATCGCCGAGGCGCTTCTGGCGACCGGGATCGGCCTTGTCGCGGCCATCCCGGCGGTGATCTTCTATAACAAGCTGAACGCCGACAACGAACGCATCCTTGGCGGATACGAAGCTTTCGCGGACGAATTCTCGACCATCCTTTCGCGCCAGCTGGACGCCTGATCCATGGGCGCTGGCGTTGCAAAAAAGGGCGGCGGAACCAGCCGCCGGGGGCGTCGCCGCGCAGGTGGCGGCGCGATGGCCGACATCAACATCACGCCCTTTGTGGACGTGATGTTGGTGCTGCTCATCATCTTCATGGTCGCGGCTCCGATGCTGACGGTCGGCGTTCCGGTGGAACTGCCGAACACCGCAGCATCCGCCATGCCGACCGAGCAGGAGGAGCCGCTGGCGATCACCGTGACCGCCGATGGCCGCCTGATGCTCCAGAACTCCGAAGTGGCCGAGGGCGAGCTGATCCCGAGGCTGAGCGCCGTTGCGGCCGAGCGGACGTCGAAGAAAATATTCCTGCGCGCCGACGGGGCCGTGCCGTATGAGCGCGTGGCCCAGATCATGGGCGCGCTCAATGCGGGCGGGTTCAACAGCATCGGCCTCGTGACAGATACCGACGGGCCGACCTTCGGCGGGAACTGAGAATTGAGAACCGGCGTCATCATTTCCGGCATCGGCCACCTGCTGCTGATTCTCTGGGCCTTGCTCGGCGGGTTGTTCGCGCCGCGTCCGACGCCGCCGATCTCGGTGGCCGAGGTGTCGATCATGTCGAATGCCGAATTCGACGAGATGGTCGCCGCCGTCCCCGAAGCCCCGGCGCAGCCCGCGCCCGCGCCGCAGCCGCGCCCGCAGCCCGCGCCGGAACGGCCCGAACCGCCGCCCGAGCCAGAGCCTGCACCCGAGCCTGAGCCGGAACCGGAACCGCTGCCCGAGCCCGCCCCCGAGCCTGCCCCGGTCGAAGCGCCGACGGTCGCGCCCGATCCTGTGCCCGAGGCGGTCGAAGCGCCGCAGCCCGTGCTGCCCCCCGCACCGCAGGAACAACCCGTGCTGTCGCCGGAAAACAGCCCGCGTCCGCGCCCTGCGCCGCGCGTGGCTCCGACACCTGCGCCCACTCCCTCGCCCAATGCCGAAATCGCGGAAACGCCCACCCCCGCCGTGACGCCCGAACCGTCGGAAACCGTCATCGAGGAGGAGGAACGCCCCGAAGCCGCCCCCGAGGAGGCGACGACCGAGGTGGTGACCGAGGCGACCGAGACCGAGGAAGCGCCGTCGCTGGCTCCGGCTGGCAGCCCGCGTCCGCGCGACCGTCCGGCACGGCCCGCCGCCGCACCGACGCAGGCCGAACGCCCCACCCAGCAGGCGGCAGCGGAAACTCCGCGCGAAACGCCCCGCGAGACCCCGCAGACCGAGCAACCTGCCAACAGCACTTCGGTCAACGATGCGCTGGCCGAGGCGATGGAAACGCCCGCCGCCCCGGCGCCTGCTGCGCCGTCCGGTCCGTCCGGCCCGCCCATGACCTCGGGCGAGAAGGACGCGCTGCGCGTCGCGGTCCAGCAATGCTGGAACGTCGGCTCGCTTTCGACCGAGGCGCTGCAAAGCACGGTCACCGTCGGCTTCTCGGTCGCGCAGAACGGCGTGCCGGACAGCGGTTCGGTCAAGATGGTCGGATACGAGGGCGGCAGCGATGCCGGCGCGCGTCAGGCCTATGAGGCGGCACGCCGCGCCATCATCCGCTGCGGCGCGCAGGGCTTCCCGCTTCCCGCCGACAAATACGACCAGTGGCAGCAGATCGAGATCGTTTTCAACCCGGCCAACATGCGCGTGAAGTGACGCGCGCGGGCCGGGGCCTATAATTCCCCGCAACGGAATGCCAGAGGACAGACCAATGTTCAGACCCCTCGCCACCGCGCTGACCATCGCGCTTTCGCTGACAGGCGGCGTGGCCCTTGCCCAGCAAGGCCCGCTGCGGATCGAGATCACCGAAGGCGTGATCGAACCGCTGCCCTTCGCTGCCCCAGCCTTCATCGCGGAAAACGGCGCAGCGCAGCAATACGCCGCCGACATCACCCGCGTCATTGCCGCCGACTTGTCCGGAACGGGCCTGTTCCGGGAAATCCCGGCCAATGCCCATATCAGCCGGGTGTCCAGCTTCGATGCGCCCATCGCCTATAACGACTGGAAGGCGATCAACGCGCAGGCGCTGATCACCGGGGCCGTCAGCGCCTCGGGCAACCAGATCGTCGTGAAGTTCCGCCTGTTCGACATCTTCTCGGGGCAACCCTTGGGCGAGGGGCTGCAATTCGCGGGCACTCCCGATACCTGGCGCCGCATGGCCCACAAGGTGGCCGACGCCGCCTACAGCCGCATCACGGGCGAGACGGGCTATTTCGACAGTCGCGTCGTCTATGTGCAGGAAAGCGGGCCGAAGGATGCGCGGCAGAAGCGCGTCGCGGTCATGGATTACGATGGCGCGAATACGCAATACCTGACGGATTCCTCGTCGCTGGTGCTGGCCCCGCGCTTTTCCCCGAACGGCAGCCAGATCCTGTTTACCTCTTATGCCTCGGGCTTCCCGCGCATCTACCTCATGAATATGCAGAACATGCAGGTTCGCGCGCTGGACGAACAGCCGGGCACGATGACCTTCGCGCCGCGTTTCGCGCCCGATGGCCGGACGGTGGTGTTCAGCCTCGAACAGGGCGGCAACTCGGACATCTATACGCTGGATACGCAATCGGGCCAGCGGCGGCAGCTGACGAATTCGCCGTCCATCGAAACTGCGCCCAGCTTCTCGCCCGACGGCAGCCAGATCGTGTTCGAGAGTGACCGTTCGGGCACCTCGCAGATCTATGTCATGTCGGCAGGGGGCGGCGAGGCGCGGCGGATCTCGGCGGGCGAGGGGCGCTACAACACCCCCGTCTGGTCGCCGCGCGGCGACATGATCGCCTTCACCAAACAGCATGCAGGGCGCTTCCATATCGGCGTCATGCGCACCAACGGATCGGAAGAACGGCTGCTGACGGCATCCTTCCTGGACGAAGGTCCGACCTGGGCACCGAACGGCCGCGTGCTGATGTTCACCCGCGAAGGGGCGGGCGCAAGCGGTCAGGCCTCGCTCTATTCCGTCGACATTTCGGGGCGCAACCTGAAGCAGGTGCCGACGAACGGCCCGGCGTCGGACCCGGCATGGTCGCCGCTCTTGCCCTGACAATCCCGTGCCCTGCATTGCCGGGGCACTCAAAACTGCTATCGTGCGGCAAACGCACATCGAGAGGACAGTTCGATGACTATGATTTCCAAAGGGCTGCTGCTTGTCGCGGTGCTGGGTCTTGCGGCTTGTAACAATCCGGGCCGGTTCGGCGCGGGCGGGGCTGGCGGCGCGGGTGCGGGCGGCCAATACGGGCAGGGCGGCTATGGCGCGGGCGGCATCGGCCAGTCCGGCCTTGGCGGTCCGAACGATCCCAGCTCGACCGCCTATTTCCAGCAGACGCTGGGCGACCGGGTCTTCTTCTCCTATGACCAGTCCACCGTTGACGATGCCGCGCGCCAGACGCTGACGCAGCAGGCGCAGTGGCTGAACCAGAACCCGAACTATGCCATCATCATCGAAGGCCATGCCGACGAAAAAGGCACGCGCGAATACAACCTTGCGCTGGGCGCCCGTCGCGCGTCCTCGGCGCAGGACTTCCTGATCTCGCAAGGGGTCGCGCCCAGCCGGATGCGCACCGTGTCCTATGGCAAGGAGCGCCCGGTGCAGGTTTGCTCGTCCGAAGACTGCTATGCCAAGAACCGCCGCGCAGTGACCGTGCTGTCGCAAGGCGCGGGGATGTAAGATGCGCCGGGTCCTGATCCTTGTGCTGGCGCTGTTGCCCGCGACTGCCTTCGCGCAGGATCGGGCCCAGTCGCTGGCGGACATCCGGGCAGAGCTGACGCAGCTGAACGCCCAGTTCAACAGCCTGAAATCGGAACTGGTGTCTTCGGGGGGGATCTCCTCGGGGGCGGCGGGCGGCTCGGCCCTGCAACGGCTGGACACGCTGGAACAGTCGCTGATGCGCCTGACCTCCAAGACCGAGGAGGTGGAGCTTCGCCTGAACCGCGTGGTTCAGGACGGAACCAATCGCATCGGCGATCTGGAATTTCGCGTGACGGAGCTTGAGGGCGGCGACATCGGCGCCATCCCGGAAACTGCGCCGCTGGGCGGCACGGCAGCACCCGCCGCCGCACCCGCGCCGGCGCCCGCCCCGTCTTCGGGTGGCGCCGATCTTGCCATGAACGAACAAGCGGACTTCGACCGGGCCAAGGGGGTGCTCGGTCAGGGTGACTTTCGCGCCGCCGCTGACCAGTTTGCGACCTTTGCCCAGACCTATACGGGTGGGCCCCTGACCTATGAGGCGCTGTATCTGCGCGGCGATGCGCTGACACAACTGGGCGAGACGGCGAATGCCGCGCGCGCCTATCTCGACAGCTTCTCGCTTTCGCCCGACGGAGACCGCGCACCGGACGCGCTGTTCAAGCTGGGAGAGGCGCTGGGCAAGCTGGGCCAGACGCAAGAGGCGTGCGTGACGCTGGCCGAGGTCGGCAACCGTTTCCCCGGCAAACCGGCGGCAGGGCAGGCGACATCCGCGATGCAGGGCCTTGGCTGCAACTGAGGCGGAATTCCTGAAAGGCCTGGGTCCGGTTCCGCCGGTCCTGGGCCTTGCCGTTTCCGGGGGTGGGGATTCCATGGCGCTGCTGTCGCTGGCATCGGCGCTGCGCTGTCATGCGGTGACGGTGGATCATGGTCTGCGGGCCGAAAGCCGGGCCGAGGCCGAGGCCGTCGCCCGCCACTGCGCGGCCATCGGCATCCCCCATGACATCTTGCGGTGGCAGTGGGACGGGACGGGCAACCTTCAGGACGCCGCCCGCCGGGGGCGTTACGCGCTGATCGCGGAGTGGGCGCAGGCGCGGGGCATCGGGGTCGTCGCGCTGGGCCATACGCAGGACGACGTGGCCGAGACGTTCCTGATGCGCCTTGCGCGCGGGGCCGGGCTGGACGGGCTTTCGGCGATGCGGGGGGCGTGGTTCGACCGGATCGACTGGCGGCGGCCCTTGCTCGGGATCTCGCGCGCCGCCTTGCGGGATCACCTGACCGCCAAGGGCATCGCGTGGATCGAGGATCCGTCCAACGACGATCCCCGCTTCGAACGGGTCCGTGCGCGGCAGGCGATGGCGCATCTGCCGCTGGGCCTGACCGCCGAACGGCTGGCCGAGGTGGCGGGCCACCTGTCGGACGCGCGTGCGGCGCTGGATGCGGCGATGCTGGCGGCCGCGCGGAGCCACGCCCGAATCGAAGGCGGCGATGTGGTGATCGACCCGGACCTTCCGCCTGAAATCCTGCGGCGGCTGGTGCTGCATGCGATGGCATGGGTCGCGCCGTCGGACTACGGGCCAAGGGGCGAGGCGTTGCTGCGCGCCCTGACGGCGAAGACGGCAACGCTGCATGGCTGTGTGCTGACACGCGGCAAGACCCTGCGGATCGCGCGTGAGGCGGCGGCCACCCCCGCCCCAGCCGGCGAGGTCTGGGATTGCTGGCGGATCGACGGGCTTGCCCCTGGCCAGCAGGTATCGGCCCTTGGCGAAGACATCGCCCTCTGCCCGCGCTGGCGCGAGTCGGGGCTGCCGCGCCGCAGCCTTCTGGCCTCGCCCGCCGTGCGCGAGGGGGGGCGGCTGGTTGCCGCACCCCTTGCCGGATTCGGCCCCGGCCTTGTGGCGCAGCATATTCCCCCGCCCGAGGCGTTCCATTCTTCGCCGTTATCGCATTGAACCCCCCGCGCGAATGACTATCTTGTGCGCGATATACCGCGTTATGGGAGACGACCTTTGGGGAACGCCAGAAACATCGCCTTTTGGGTTGTCCTGTTCCTGCTGGTTCTGGCGCTGTTCAACCTGTTCAGCGGCGGCACGGCGACGAACTCCTCGCGCACCATTTCCTATTCCGACTTCATCGAACGGGTCGAGAACGATCAGGTCTCCTCGGTCACGCTGGATGGCGAACGGGTCATGTTCCGCGGCAGCGACGGCAACCAATACGTTTCGATCAAACCGGCGGGCGAGGAAGTCACCGACCGCCTGATCGCCAAGAACGTCGAGGTTCGGGCCGAGCCGCAGGAGCAGTCGGGCTTCCTGTCGCTCATCTCGCTCTGGCTGCCGTTCCTTGTGCTGATCGGGATCTGGATCTTCTTCATGAACCGGATGCAGGGCGGCGGTAAGGGCGGGGCGATGGGCTTCGGCAAATCGCGCGCCAAGCTGCTGACGGAAAAGCATGGCCGTGTGACCTTCGACGATGTCGCAGGCATCGACGAAGCGAAGGAAGAGCTTGAGGAGATCGTCGAGTTCCTGCGCAACCCGCAGAAATTCTCGCGCCTTGGTGGCAAGATACCCAAAGGGGCGCTGCTCGTCGGCCCTCCGGGCACGGGTAAGACGCTGCTGGCGCGCGCGATCGCGGGCGAGGCCGGCGTTCCGTTCTTCACCATCTCGGGTTCGGATTTCGTGGAAATGTTCGTGGGTGTGGGTGCAAGCCGCGTCCGTGACATGTTCGAACAGGCCAAGAAGAACGCGCCCTGCATCGTCTTCATCGACGAGATCGACGCAGTCGGCCGTGCACGCGGCGTCGGCATCGGTGGCGGCAATGACGAGCGCGAACAGACGCTGAACCAGCTTCTGGTCGAAATGGACGGGTTCGAGGCGAACGAGGGTGTCATCATCGTCGCTGCGACCAACCGCAAGGACGTCCTCGACCCCGCGCTGCTGCGTCCGGGCCGCTTCGACCGCCAGATCCATGTCCCGAACCCCGACATCAAGGGCCGCGAGAAGATCCTTGGCGTCCACGCCCGCAAGGTGCCGCTGGGCCCGAACGTGGACCTGCGCCTGATTGCGCGGGGAACGCCGGGCTTCTCGGGTGCCGATCTGATGAACCTTGTGAACGAGGCGGCGCTGATGGCTGCTCGCGTCGGTCGCCGGTTCGTCACGATGGACGATTTCGAGAATGCCAAGGACAAGGTGATGATGGGGGCCGAGCGCCGCTCCATGGTCCTGACCGCCGACCAGAAGGAAAAGACCGCCTATCACGAGGCCGGTCACGCGATCGTCGGCATGGCGATGCCGAAATGCGATCCGGTCTACAAGGCCACGATCATCCCGCGCGGCGGTGCCTTGGGCATGGTCGTCAGCCTGCCCGAGATGGACCGGCTGAACATGCACAAGGACGAGGGCAAGCAGAAGATCGCAATGACGATGGCGGGCAAGGCTGCCGAGATCATCAAATATGGTGAAGAAGGCGTGTCCTCGGGTCCGGCGGGCGATATTCAGCAAGCTTCGGCTCTGGCCCGTGCGATGGTGATGCGATGGGGCATGTCCGACAGCGTCGGCAACATCGACTATGCCGAGGCGCATCAGGGCTATCAGGGTCAGACCGGCGGTTTCTCGGTTTCCGCAGAGACCAAGAACATGATCGAGGCCGAGGTGAAGCGCCTGATCGACGAAGGCTACGAGACGGCCTACCGCATCCTGACCGAGCAGACCGAACAGTTCGAACGTCTGGCCAAGGGTCTGCTGGAATACGAGACGCTGACCGGCAACCAGATCCGCAAGGTCATTGCGGGCGAGGCGCTGGACGATGATGACGATGGCGCGGACAAGCCTTCGGGCACCGGGTCGATCGCGGCGATCCCCAAGACGCGGCCCAAGCCTGCGGGCGACGGGTTGGCTGAGCCCTCCGCGTGACGGCAGCACCGACATGGAGCCCCGGAGCCTATTCAAGGTTCCGGGGCCTTCGCTTGCGCCCCGCGCTGGATCTGTTGGCGCAGGTGGGCGATCTGCCGGATGGCGATGTGATTGATCTTGGCTGCGGCGATGGTGCGGTGGCCGGGGCGCTGTCCACGCTGGGCCGTCCGCTGATCGGGGTGGACAGTTCCGCGGAAATGCTGGCCGAGGCGCAGGGCTATGACGGGCTGGTCAAGGCCGATATCGCCGAATGGCAGCCGGCGACGCCGCCCGCGCTGATCTTTTCAAACGCCGCACTGCAATGGCTGGACGGGCACGAGGTGCTTCTGCCGCGCCTTGCCGGGATGCTGGCGCCGGGCGGCGTTCTGGCCGTGCAGATGCCCCGGCAGGAGGCGGCACCCTCGCACCGTTTCATGCGGGATATCGCGCTGGCGATGTTCGCGGGGCGTTTCCTTGACGTGCCGGAGTTTCGCGTGCTGGCTGCGCAGGACTATGCCGCGATGCTGGCCCCCTTGGGCGAGGTGACGGCGTGGGAGACGGAATACGTCCAGCGCCTCGCGCCTGCCAAGGGGCATCCGGTGCGGCATTTCACGCAATCGACCGGGCTGATGCGCTTCACCTCGCGGATGGAAGCCGGGGAGGCGGCGGATTACATCGCAGCCTATGACAGCGCGCTGGCGGCGGCCTATCCTTTGCAGGAGGACGGGTCGGTCCTGTTCCCGTTCCGACGTTGTTTCTTCACCCTGCGATGCCCGCGCTGATCGCAACGACGTTCGTCGGCAGGATCGCCTGGCTGGGACTGGTGCGCGAGCGCAGGGCGCTGGTGTCCGAGCCGGTGAAATCCATGATCGCCAGTTTCGCCGGGCCGGAGGGCGATGTGCATTCCGGGATGACCCGGTCTTCCTGCGTGCGCGTGGCGCAGCAATACAAGCGTGGCACCCGGATCAGGAACACACGGCAATTCTCGATCCTGTCGGCGGCGGAAATCCGGCGCATCGCAGCACAGATGGGGCTGGAGCGGCTGGACCCTGCGCTTCTGGGCGCGACCGTGGTGATTGAGGGGATACCGGACCTGTCGCTGCTGCCGCCATCCTCGCGGCTTCAGGCGGAAGGCGGCGCGACGCTGGTGGTTGATATGCAGAACCATCCCTGTTCGCTGCCCGCCCGCGTGATCGAGGTGGCGCATCCGGGGCATGGCGACGCCTTCAAGCCTGCGGCGGCGGGTCTGCGCGGCATCACCGCATGGACCGAGGCCGAGGGGATGCTGCGGCTGGGCGCGCAGGTTCGATTGCACGTTCCCACGCAGCCCGCTTGGCCGCATGAGGGCGCAAAACGCTGAACCGCCGTCGCCTTTCCCTCTCCACCTTCCGGGAAAGGGGGGGTAAAGAGGCGGCATCCAAGATGGGGGCGTCCTTATGGCTCAGGTGATCGACGGCAAGGCATTCGCGGCGCGGGTGCGCGGACAGGTGGCGGAACATGTCGCGGGGCTGAAGGCGCACGGGATCGTGCCGGGGCTGGCGGTGGTTCTGGTGGGCGAGGACCCGGCGTCGAACGTCTATGTCACCGCCAAGGGCAAGCAGACGGTCGAGGTCGGGATGGCGAGCTTCGAGCATCGCCTGCCTGCCGATACGCCCGAGGCGGAGCTTCTGACGCTGATTGACCGGCTGAATGCGAATGCGGCGGTGCATGGCATTCTGGTGCAACTGCCGCTGCCCGCGCATATGGATGCCGCCAAGGTCATCAACGCGCTGGACCCGGCGAAGGATGTGGATGGGTTCCATATCCTCAACGTCGGGCTGTTGGGGACGGGGCAGAAGGCGATGGTGCCCTGCACGCCGCTGGGCTGCCTGATGATGCTACGCGACCATCACGGCAGCCTTTCGGGGCTGAACGCGGTGGTGCTGGGGCGGTCGAACATCGTGGGTAAGCCGATGGCGCAGCTTTTGCTGGCCGAAAGCTGCACGGTGACGGTTGCCCATTCCCGCACGAAGGATCTGGAGGTGGTCTGCCGCCGTGCGGATATCTTCGTGGCGGCGGTCGGACGGCCCGAGATGGTCAAGGGAGACTGGATCAAGCCCGGCGCGACGGTGATCGACGTGGGCATCAACCGGATCGAACGGGACGGGAAAATGCGGCTGGTGGGCGATGTGGATTTCGCCTCGGCATCAAGCGTGGCGGGAGCGATCACGCCGGTTCCGGGCGGGGTGGGGCCGATGACCATCGCTTGCCTGCTGGCGAACACGCTGACGGCCTGCTGCCGCGCGAACGGGCTGGCGGAGCCGGAGGGGCTGACGCCGTAAGGGGGGCGCCTGCGCCTCACGCCCCCTCCGGGGACATTCGGCGCAGGCGGCTGCCGCGCGCTAGACCGGGATCGCGAAGGTGCGTTTGCCGGTGAGGATCGCAAGCGCACCGGGGGCCATGAGGCGTGCAAGCGCCGGGTCATGGCACCAGAGACCGCCGGTATAGGTGCCATAGGCCGGCAGGATCGCGTGGCGAGTGTCGATGAGGAAGCAGGGACGGGCGGTGCCACCCAGACGCGCTTTGGGGTGATAATGGCCGCTGACTTCGTGCCCGCCTGCCGCGATGTGCCGGAAGGTCAGCGGACCCTGCACCAGTTCGGCCAGATGCGCGCCACCAAGCCCCATCGGCGCGGGGTCGTGGTTGCCGAGGATCCACGTCCAGTCGCGCCCGGCCATCAGCCGCAGAAGCCAGAGGCGTTCGGATTCGCCCAGGACAGCCTCGGCATCGTCGAAACTGTCGCCGAGGCAGATGACGCGGGTGGCTCCTGTTGCATCCAGATCGGCGTCGAGGCGTGTGAGAGTGTCCTGCGCCTCATATGGCGGGAGCAGCGCACCGCCGCGCCGAGCAAGGCGTTCGGATTTCCCCAGATGCAGGTCGGATACGCAGAGCAGCCCCCGGTCCGGCCACCACAGCGCGCCCGAGGGTAGGGCGACCAGCGCCGCCCCGGCAAGGGTGAAGGCGTGGTTCATGCCAGCCCTGCCGCGATCATCAGCCGCTCGGCCTCGGCCTCCATCAGCCGCTCGCGTCCCGCCCCGACGACGGGAACGCGGCCCATCTCCAGCATCAGCGGCGCGGCCAGCGGTGTGACACGTTCGCGGCGGACAAGGTCGATGCCGTGGTTGCGCTCCAGCATCTCCTCGATCCGGCTGAAATCGACGAGGCCGCGTTCCGCCTCCTCGCGCGTGACCTGCATCATCAGGTGGTCCGGGTCGTAGCGCAGCAGCGTGTCATAGAGGATGTCGGAGGAAAACGTCGCCTGCCGCCCCGTCTTGCGCCGCCCCTGATGCGCACGCTCGATCAGCCCCGCGATGACGGCGGAATTGCGGAAGGTGCGTTTCATCACCGCATTGCCGCGCAGCCATGTGTCCAGCCCGTCGCGCAGCCCTTCGGGATCGAGCAGCGGGGCGGCGTCATGCACTCGTTCCAACCCCCAGATCAGAGTGGCGTAATCGGTGGCGACGAAGCCCAAGGGGGCGAGGCCCGCCTCCTCCATCCGTTTGGTCACCAGAAGGCCCAGCGTCTGCTGCGCGTTGCGGCCTGCAAAGCCATAGATGCACAGGTATTCGCGCCCTTGGTCGGGGAAGCTCTCGCAGAGCAGGCGGTGCTGTTCCGGCAGGCGCGAGACCTCGCGTTGCAGGGACAGCCATTCGGCGGTGTGGCGGGGCAGATCGGGCCAGCGGTCCTGCTGGAAGATGTCGAGGATGCGGTGGGTCAGCAGGGTCGATGTCGCGAATTTCGTGCCGTCGAAGGTGGCGACCTTGGGATCGCGTCCAGGGTTGCGCGTCACCTCGACCGTCAGCTCGTGCATGCCCTCGTATCGGACGACCTGCCCGGCCATCAGGAAGGTGTCGCCGGGGGTGAGGGTGGCGGCGAAGCCTTCCTCGATTTCGCCCAAGGGGCCACCACGGCGGAAGCGGACCTTCAGCTTTTCGGTGTCGATGATGGTGCCGAGGTTCTGGCGGATCACCAGCGCGGCGCGGGGATCGCGAAGCTGCCACAGGCCGTTGCGCAGCAGCAGGCGTTTCCAACGGTCATAGGCGGCGAGGGCATAGCCGCCCGTGGCGCAGAAATCGAGGCAGGCGTCGAAATCGGCGCGGGTCAGCGCGGCGTAGGGTCCGGCGGTGGCGACCTCGGCGTAAAGTTGGCCGGCATCGAACGGTCCGGCGCAGGCGGTGGCGAGGATGTGCTGGCACAGCACGTCGCGCGGGCCTGGGCCGCGCGGTTCGCCATCCAGATCGCGGGCGCGGACGGCCTGAAGCGCGGCGACGCATTCGACCACCTCGAAACGGTTGGCGGGGACCAGCAGCGCCTTGGACGGCGCGTTGTAGCGGTGATTGGCCCGACCGATCCGCTGCACCAGCCGTTTGACGTTCTTGGGCGCGCCGACCTGAATGACCAGATCGACATCGCCCCAGTCGATGCCAAGGTCCAGCGAGCCGGTGCAGACGATGGCGCGAAGCTCGCCCGCCGCCATCGCGCCTTCGACTCGGGCGCGCTGTTCGCGCGACAGGCTGCCATGGTGGATGCCGATGGGCAGATCCTCGGTGTTCGCCAGCCACAGGTCGTGGAAGAACAGTTCCGCCTGCGCGCGGGTGTTGTGAAAGATCAGCGTGGTGTTGTGACGCTTCACCTCGGCCAGCACGTCGGGAATGGCGTAGCGCCCGCCGCCGCCCGCCCATGGGGGCGGGGCTTGCGTCTCCAGCATCGCGATGTCCGGCTCGGGGCCGGGATCGGCGACCAGCACCTCGGCCCCGCCCATGAAGCGGGCAAGGGCGGGCGGGTCCTCGACCGTGGCAGACAGGCCGACGCGGCGCAGGCCGGGCGCTAGGGTCGCCAGCCGCGCAAGGTTCAGCATCAGCTGATCGCCGCGTTTCGATTCCGCCAGCGCGTGGATCTCGTCCACGATCACGCGCTGCAATCCGGCAAAGGTGCGCGCGGCATCGGGATAGGACAGCAGCAAGGCCAGAGATTCAGGCGTGGTCAGCAGGATATGCGGCGGATCGGCGCGTTGCCGTTTGCGGGCGGTGGCGCCCGTGTCGCCCGTCCGATCCTCGACGCGGATCGCCAGCCCCGCGCCTTCGATGGGGGCGCGCAGGTTGCGGCGGATGTCGGACGTCAGCGCCTTCAGCGGCGAGATATAGAGCGTGTGCATCCCCGCAGGCGGCTTGGCCCCAAGCTCGTCCAGCGTGGCAAGGAACCCCGCCAGCGTCTTGCCGCCGCCTGTCGGCGCGATCAGCAGCGTCGCCCGGTCCCGCGAACGGTCCAGCATCGCCTGCTGATGCGGGTGCAGGCGCCAGCCTTTTTCGGCGAACCAGTCATCAAGGATCATCACGCGCAGATAGGCGCGGGGCTTGCGTCTGCCAAGTGCGGGTCGTATCGCTGTTACATGAGAATTTTGTTTCTTGGCGATGTCATGGGGCGCGCAGGCCGCGCCGCGATCACGGAACGCGTGCCGGGGCTGCGCGCCGAATGGGGCCTCGATTTCGTCGTGGTCAATGGCGAGAACGCGTCCGGCGGGATGGGGCTGACGGGGGATCACGCGAAGGCGATCTTCGATGCCGGGGCCGATTGCGTGACGCTTGGCGATCACGCCTTCGATCAGAAGGACATGCTTTCCGCGATCGAGGCGGAAAACCGCATCATCCGCCCGCTGAACTTCGCCAAGGGCGCGCCCGGGCGCGGCGCGCGGCTGTTCAACGCCACGGGCGGGCGAAAGGTGCTGGTCGCGCAGGTGCTGGGACAGGTGTTCATGAAGCGCGCCTTCGACGATCCCTTCTCGGCCATCGACGGGGTGCTGAAGCAATATCCGCTGGGCGGCGTCTGTCAGGCGGCGGTCATCGACATGCATTGCGAGGCGACGTCGGAAAAGATGGCGATGGGCCATTGGTGCGACGGGCGCGCCAGCCTTGTCGTCGGCACGCATACGCATATCCCGACCGGGGACGCGCATGTCCTTGGCGGCGGCACGGCCTATCTGACCGATGCCGGGATGTGCGGCGACTATGACAGCGTCATCGGAATGGAGAAGCTGGAGCCGATGCGCCGCTTCATCACCGGAATGCCCAAGAACAGGTTCGAACCTGCGAACGGCCCCGCCACCCTTTCGGGTGTGTTCGTGGAAACCGACGACCGCACGGGGCTGGCGAAATCCGTCTCGCCGGTCCGCCTTGGCGGTCGCTTGCAAGAGGCACGGCCCCTGCGGTAAGAACCCCCAACTTTTATTGGACGGAGGCGGCCATGGCAGGCCATTCTAAGTGGGCGAACATCCAGCACCGCAAGGGCAAGCAGGACAAGCTGCGCTCCAAGATGTTCTCGAAGCTGGCGAAGGAGATCACCGTCGCCGCCAAGATGGGCGATCCCGATCCCGACAAGAACCCGCGTCTGCGTCTGGCGGTCAAGGCGGCGAAGTCCGTGTCGATGCCCAAGGACGTGATCGACCGCGCGATCAAGAAATCGCAAGGGGGCGACGCCGAGGATTACACGGAACTGCGCTATGAAGGGTACGGGCCGAACGGCATCGCGGTGATCGTGGAAACGATGACCGACAACGTGAACCGCACCGCGTCGAACGTGCGCAGCTATTTCACCAAAAACGGCGGCAACATGGGCACCACGGGGTCCGTTTCGTTCATGTTCGACCGGGTGGGCGAGATCACCTATCCCGCATCCGCAGGCGACGCCGACACGGTGATGATGGCCGCGCTGGAAGCCGGGGCCGAGGATGTGGAATCGGACGAGGAAGGCCACTGGATCTATTGCCCGATGGATCAGCTTTCGGAAGTCTCCGACGCGCTGGAGAAATCGCTTGGCGAATCGACCGAGGCCAAGCTGATCTGGAAACCCCAAAGCCGCACCAACGTCGATCTGGAAACCGCGCAGAAGCTGATCCGCCTGATCGACACGCTGGAGGAAGACGACGACGTGCAGAACGTCACCGCCAATTTCGACATCCCCGAGGATGTGGCGGTGCAGCTTTGATCAAGGCCCCTTCGGGGGCCTTTTTGCATCGCGGCTGATGGCGATGGCTTCGGCAATCGCCGCGCCCAGTCCGGCGTCATCGGCATCGACGATGATCGGATCGTTGCCTGCAAACCCCTCCCAAGCGCCGCGTGTGTGGTAGCGCAGGGGCGTGATCGCGATCCGCCCATCCATCAGCCGCAGCGAGACCATTCCGGCCCCGTCGTAGAGCGCCTTGAGCGATCGGACCTTGGCGTGGGTCTTCAGCCGCTGATCTTCTGCGGCTGCCTCTTCCTTCGTCGGGAATCGCATGAGGCTGCCCCATTCGGGGTGCTGCGGCGTGATGAAACGGCTGGCCGTAAGCGCCTCGCGGGCCGCACGGCCAAGCGGTTCGGGCGCAAGATCGGCGGCCAGCAGTTCGTCATAGCCCTCGGGGTCAGGGTAGCACATGCCATAAACCGCGTGTGAATAGATGCGGGTGAAGGTGCGGAAGGCCACCACGCCCGCCTCCTTACGCTCGGGTGGGGGCGGCGGTTTCGGGCGCGCAGCAGCCTCGGCGCGCGGCATGGCGCCGAACTCTGCGGGTAAAGGGGCTTTCCGCCGGGGCCGGAACAAGGCGTCGAGCAAGCGTTTCATGCCTGCGATCCTGCTGCATCTTCGTTAACCGAAGCTTTCCGCATCGCCGCCGTCACCCCTGCCAGCGCCGGGGCGGTCAGGCGTGCGACCTGCCAGAACAGGGGCGTGTCCAGTGGTGTGTCGGGCACCAGTTCCACCAGCGCGCCGGAGGCGAGATGCACGGCGACCAGCGGCTCGGGGTTCATGCCCCAGCCGAGGCCGTGAAGGCAGGCATCGACGAAGGCATGGGTTGCGGCCATGCGGTGCGTGGGATAGGCGACGCGCCGCCCGGTGCGGGCATGGATCCAGTCCGATTGCAGGCGATCCTTGTCGTCATAGGTCAGGGCCGGGGCCTTGGCCAGCGCATCCGCCGTGACGCCATCCGCGAACCAGCGCGCGACATAGGCGGGGCTGGCCGTGGCGCGGTATCGCAGCGCGCCCAAGGGGTGCGTGTCGCAGCCCTGAAGCGGGCCGGGATGCGAGGTGATGGCGGCCGCGACCTCGCCCCGGCGCAGCCAGTCCTGCGAGTGGTTCTGATCGTCGATGACCAGATCGAACAGCACATCAGGCACGCGGGCCAGCGCCGGGATCACCCATGTCGCCAAAGTGTCGGCGGTGACGGCGATGCGGAGCGTGGCCGGGGCGGCGGGTTGGTGCAGGTCGGCGGCGAGGGTGCGTTCCAGCAGCGCGACCTCGTCATGGTGGCGGATCAGGCGCATCCCGGCCTCGGTCGCGGTGCAGGGCTGGCCCCGGCGGATCAGGGTCGCGCCCATGCGCTCCTCCAGCGCCTTGATGCGTTGCGAAATGGCGGAGGGGGTCAGGCCAAGCGCGGCGGCGGCAAGGTCGAAACTGCCGCGGCGGTGAACTTGGGCGAGGGCGGCAAGAAGAGGGTAGTCCAGCATGGCGCAACATTAGCACGGCTAATGCGGACGCAGGAATGTTAATTGGATTGATCCGGGCGCGGAAGCTAAAGATGTTTGCATGACAGATTTCATCTCCGGCTTCCTCGTCTCGCTCAGCCTTATCGTTGCCATCGGGGCGCAGAATGCGTTCGTCTTGCGGCAGGGGCTTCGGCGCGAGCATGTGGGCATTGTCGTCGCGATCTGCGCGGCCTCGGACGCGGTGCTGATCGCGGCGGGGGTCATGGGCTTCGGGGCGGTGTCGGCGGCGGTGCCGGGGCTGGGGATGGCGATGCGCATCGTGGGGGCGGCGTTCCTGATCGTCTATGGCGCGCTGCGGTTCCGCGCGGCATGGCGCGGCGGCGAGGTGCTGGAGACGGCGTCGGCCCCGCGCGGCAAGGTGGTGGCGACGGCGCTGCTGCTGACATGGGCGAACCCGCATGTGTATCTGGACACGCTGATGCTGATCGGCTCGATCTCGGCCCAGCACGAGGCGCTGCCTTTCGCGGTGGGGGCGGTGCTGGCGTCGCTGGTGTTCTTCACGGCGCTGGGCTTCGGGGCGCGCTGGCTGGCGCCGGTCTTCGCCCGGCCGCGCGCGTGGGTGGTGCTGGAATGCGCCGTGGGTGCGCTGATGTGGGTGATCGCGGCAAGCCTGCTGATCGGGGCTTGAAGCGGCTTCGGGCTTCGTATCTGGTCGCTGGCATGGAAAACAACCGTCCTGCCATCGGCATCGCGTGGATGCTGGCCGCCGGGTTCAGCTTCGTCGCGCTGAACGCGATCGTCCGCTATATGGGGAACGACCTGCCCGCCGCGCAGAACGCATTTCTGCGCTTTGCTTTCGGCTGCCTGTTCGTGCTGCCGCTGCTTCCGCGCCTGCGGGCCGAGGGGTTCGCGCCGGGGGCGCTGCGGCTGTTCGGGCTGCGGGGCGTCGTCCATGCGGCGGGGGTGGTCTGCTGGTTCTATGCCATGGCGCATATCCCCATGGCCGAGGTGACGGCCATCGGCTACCTCAACCCCATCCTCGTGACGCTGGGCGCGGCCCTGATCTTTGGCGAGGCGCTGTCGCTGCGGCGGATCGTGGCGATCATGGTGGCGCTGGCGGGTGCGGTGGTGATCTTGCGTCCCGGTGCGCGGGTGATCGAGCCGGGGCATTTGGCGCAGCTGGGCAACGCCTTCCTGTTCGCCAGCGGGTATCTGATCGCGAGCCGCCTGACGCGGATCGCCAGTCCCGAAATGGTGGTTTCGATGCTGTCGGTGGTGGTGACGCTGATCCTGCTGCCGCTGGCGGTGACGGTCTGGCAGTCGCCGACGCCGCTGCAATACGCGCTGCTGGCGGGAACGGCGGTCTTTGCGACGGCGGGGCATTACTTCATGACGCGGGCCTTTGCGTCGGCGCCCCTGACGGTGACGCAGCCCGTGACGTTCCTGAACCTGATCTGGGCCTCGATGTCGGGCTATTTCCTGTTCGGGGAAAGCGTGGACCCGTTCGTGCTGCTGGGTGGCGGCATCATCATCGGGTCCATCGCCTATCTGACATGGCGCGACGCGGTCAGGCGCCGGGCTGCTGCCGGGTAAAGGCGGCGACGCTTTGCCATGGCAGTGCGACCTCGCCCTGCACGGGGCGGTCGCAGGCGACGGGATCCGCGGCGGTGTCGATCCGCTGCAACCAGTCACCGTCGGGCAGCGCGAAGGGGCCGTCATCACCGGCGTTCAGCACCAGCAGCACGTCATGCGTGCCGGTCATCAGCCGCATCCCGATGCAGGACAGGCCGCTGTTCCAATCCTCGTCGGTCATCGTGCGCCCTTGGGGGTGATGCCATGTCACCTCCGGCCCCTTGCCGTCGCCATCGGGGGCGGTCGCCCATTCGATCTGGCCCAGCGCGACCTCCTTGCGGAAGGCCATCATGTCGGCCACCGCCTGCGTGATCGCCTCTTGCCGGTTGTCCCAGTCCAGCCAGGCGATCTCGTTATCCTGGCAATAGGCGTTGTTGTTGCCCTGCTGAGTCTGGCCGATCTCGTCCCCGGCAAGGATCATCGGCACCCCCTGCGAGAACAGCAAGGAGCCGAGCATCGCCTTCACCCGCCGTTGACGCGAGGCGGTGACGCTTTCATCCCCCGGTCCTTCGACGCCCATATTGTCCGACAGGTTGTGGTCATGGCCGTCCCGGCCATCCTCGCCATTCGCCTCGTTGTGCTTGTCGTTGTAGGAAACGGTGTCCCACAGCGTGAACCCGTCATGCGCGGCAAGGAAGTTGATCGAACTGGTGGCCGGCCGGTGCGAATGGTTGAACTGCGTCGGCGATCCCGACAGGCGCTGGCTGACGCGTGGGATCTGGCCCGGATCGCGCCGCCAGAAGGCGCGCAGGTCGTCGCGGGCCTTGTCGTTCCATTCGCGGAAGGGCCACGGAAAGCCGCCGACCTGATAGCCGCCCTCGCCGATGTCCCACGGCTCGGCGATCAGTTTCACCTTGGACAGCACCGGGTCCTGACGGATGGCGGCGAAGAAGGCGCCCTCACGCTCGAACCCCTGGCTTTCGCGCCCCAGCGTAGAGGCGAGGTCGAACCGGAACCCGTCCACATGCATCACCTGCACCCAATAGCGCAGCGAATCCAGCACCATCCGCAACACCATCGGATGCGCCACGTTCAGCGTGTTGCCCGTGCCGGTGGTGTCGAAGCTGTGCCGCTTGTCATCGGCCAGCAGGTAATAGGAGGCGTTGTCGATCCCCTTGAAGCACAGGGTCGGGCCGCGTTCGTTGCCTTCGGCGGTGTGGTTGTAGACGACGTCGAGGATCACCTCGATCCCGGCGCGGTGGAATTTTTGGATCGCCAGCTTCACCTCGCGCGGGTTGCCGGTCTTCAGGTATCCCCGATGCGGCGCGAAGAACAAAAGCGAGTTGTAGCCCCAGTAGTTCGACAGGCCCTTTTCCACCAGATGGCGGTCATGCAGGAACCCGTGGATCGGCAGCAGCTCGATCGCGGTCGCGCCGATGCGGTGCAGATGCTCGATCACCGCGTCGGAGGCGAGGCCCGCGAACGTGCCGCGGTCCTCTTCCGGAACGCCGGGATGGCGCTGGGTCAGGCCTTTGACGTGGGATTCATAGATCAGGCTGTCGCACCAGCGATAGTTCAACGTCCAGTCGGCGTCCCAGTCGAAATCAGGGTCCGACACCACGGCCTTGGGCATGAAGGGCGCGGAATCCCGTTCGTCGAAGGTCAGATCGTCGCCGGGCAGGGCATAGCCGAACAGCGCATCGTCCCATTTCGTATGGCCCACCACCTGCCGCGCATAGGGGTCGAGCAGCAGCTTGTTGGGGTTGAAACGGTGGCCGTTCTCCGGCTCGTACGGACCGTGGACGCGGTAGCCATAGGCCTGGCCCGGGCGGATGCCGGGAATGAACCCGTGCCAGATACCGCCCTCCATCAGCGGCATGTCCAGCCGCTGGATCTCGGTCTCGCCGGTTTCGTCGAACAGGCAAAGCTCGACCCGGGTGGCGTTGTCGGAGAACAGCGCGAAATTGGTGCCGTCGGCATGGACATCCGCGCCCAGCACGTCGGAACGCGAGGCGGCGCGATCGAAACTGTATTCGCTCATCAGCGGGTCACCACCATTGCGGCTGCGGGACGGACAAGGGCGCGGGCATCGCGGCGGGCCAGCATGTCCTGAGTGATGAGCGTCGTGCCGCCCGGAGAGACGCGGAACCAGCGCGCATCCTCGGCCGGGTCTTCGCCCACGGTCAGGTCGGACGGGATGACGGTGCCGGGGGCGACGATGGCGCGGGTCAGCCGCGCGCCGGTTTCAACCCGCGCACCGGGCAGGATCACGGTTTCGTCCAGCAGCGTCCAGCGGCCAGTGCTGCGCGGCGCCATGAGCGAAATGCCCGAGATCGTCACCGAATGCCCGACCCAGCCGTCATGACCGGGGTCGAGATCGGCCCGCGCGATGCGGTCCGGCAGGCGGCAGGGCGAATGCGCATCGCGCAGATCCAGCGCAGTCTGGCGGAAGGCATCCAGCGTGCCCACGTCGCGCCAATACGCGCCGGCGGGGCGGCGATGGGCGAAGGCCGCACCCATCGACACGGCGGCGGGCAGGATGTCATGGCCGAAATCGTGGCTGCTTTCCGGCTCCATCGCGTCCATCAGCAGGGCGGCGCGCAGCCAGTCCCAAGAGAAGACATAGATGCCCATGCTGGCCAGCGCGCGCGACGGATCGCCCGGCATATGCGGCGGGAGCGCGGGTTTTTCCAGAAATGACAGAACGCGCCCGCCATCGTCCGTGTGCAGCACGCCGAAGGCGCTTGCCTCGCGCAGCGGCACGGCTTCGACGGCGACGGTGACGGCAGCGCCGGTTTCGCGGTGCTGGGCGATCATCGCGGCGAAGTCCATGTCATAGACGTGATCGCCCGCAAGGATCAGCACTTCCTCGGCACCGCTTGCGTCGATCTCGGCCATGTTGGCGGCGACGGCGGCGGCGGTTCCGACATAGCCTGCGGCCGTGCCGGTCACGGTCGGCCCGTGGCGCAGCGACAGGTTGCGGAAAGCATGGCCCCAACGGCGCGGCAGGTGATCTTCAAGGCTCGCGGGGCGGTATTGCGTGGCGACCAGCATCCGGTCGATCCCCGATGCGACCGCGTTCGCCATGGTGAAATCCACGATCCGGCGTCCTTCGCCCATATGAAGCGCGGGCTTGCAGTCGGCCGCGGTCAGTTCGTGCAAGCGTGATCCTTGTCCACCTGCAAGCAGGATGGCCAAGGTGCGGTCATCGTCGGATCGTGCTGTCATCTGGGTCCCCCGGGGCGCGATTTCGCATCGCTCAACCTGTGCGATGGCAGAACCGCGCTCCGGCTCGATTGTTCCGCGCTGCGGCAAGAATTTCAGCGCGGCTCCCACAACACGGAAACGGGGCCGCCTTCACGGTCGGGCCAGAGGTTCCCCGGCGCTGGGGTGGACGCATCCAGCGCGGCGGTCACCGTCAACTTTCCCGCGCTTCCCTGACGGATCAGGCGCAGCTGGCCGGGGGCGGGTTGATCCGCCGCCACCCCGGCATCGCGGAAGAAATCCTGCATCTTGCGGCGCAGGTCCACCAGCGTGCGTGTAAGGCGCGACTTGGCGCAGGTCGCGCCCCGGACGGCGGCGTGATCCACGGGAAGGCGGTTGTCGGGATCGGTCAGGTTGTGGGCCGCAATCTCGGTCCCTTGGAAGACATAGGGGATGCCCGGCATCGCCAGCTTCAGCGCGGTCTGCACCAGCGTCAGGCGATCGGCCCGGTCCAGCAGCGGATGCGCGTCTTCGGGCAGGCCCAGCGTCCAGCTTCGGCACAGCGCGCGGGCGAAGGCAAGCGGTGCCGCCTCCGCCTCGGGGTCGGGGTGAGTCCAGGAGGTGATGAGCTTGGCCTCGCGCATCGCCTTTTCGACATGGGCCAGAAGCCGGTCCTCGATATCGGCGCGGTCGGGCTCCCACATCGCCAGCAGCGTTTGCAGGATATACCAGCGCAGATTGGCATCGACCGCCTCCGCCTGCGGCATGTCCGATGCCCGCCGCCAGAGCGCAAGGAAGCTGGCGGGCATATGGCTGATGGCGACAAGGCGCATCCGGGCATCCTCGGCCCGTTTCGTATCGTGGGTGGAAGTCAGGTTCATATGGGTCGGCTGCACCTTCTGCAGCCAGTCGTGAAAGCCCTCCGCCGTCAGGGTCGCCTCGTCCGGCAATGTGCCGACGTCGTTTGCGGCAAGATAGCGGTTCCAGCGAAAGGCTGCGGTATCCTCATGCGCCTTGGCCAGCAACGCGCCCGTGACCTGCTGGAACCGCGTGCGGAATGCGCGTGCGGGATCCGTGGCGGCATCGGTGACGAAGCCAGCGACCAGCCGGACCGTCGCATCCGTCCGCAGCCCTTCCGAGGCCTGTTCGACCAGACGGTCCATCAGCGCCAGATCCTCGGGGCGGCGGGTGCGGCCCGAGAAATAGGTGCGATAGCGGGGGAAATGGATCAGCAGCCGCAGGATCGCCTCGCGCAGGGATTCGTCGCCGGGCTCTACCTCGGGGTCCAGTTCGGCGGCGGCGCGGGCAAGGGCGACCAGTTGCAGCAGTTCTGCCGCAAGGTCCTGCCGGATGACCTCGCCTTTCGCCTCCTCCAGCGCGGCTTCGAAATCGCCGGTCGCGCCGGTTGCCTCGCGCCAAAGGCGGTCGATCTCCTCCAGCCCCGAAGGGTTGGTCAGCACGCGGGCCAGCGCACGGGCGGATTCGTAACCGGTGGTGCCGAGTGTGCGCCATTCGGGCAGCGCCTCGTCCCCCGTCAGGATCTTTTCGACCCAGACCGGGGTGCCGGGCAGATCCTCGGCCAGCCAGTCGAGATAGGTTTCGGGGTCGGCCAGCCCGTCGATATGGTCGATCCGCAATCCCTGCACCCACCCGCGCCGCACCAGATCGAAGGTGGTGGCATGCATGTCCTCGAACACCTGCCGATCCTCGACCCGCATCCCGATCAGCCCGGTCACGTTGAAGAAGCGGCGATGGGTGATGCCGTCGCGCTCCAGCTCCCAATGGGCCAGACGCCAGTGCTGGGCGTCGTGGACGGCGGCGATGGTGGCGGGATCGTCATGGCCGTCCGCGGGCAGGGTGCCGGGGGCCAGCGGCAGTTCCAGAAGCCCGTCGGTCAGGATGCCGCCGTCCTTGTCCTCCAGCCGGAAGGTCTCGATCACCGTGGCGAAGGGGGCGGGCAGAAAGGGCAGAACCAGCCGCCCCCGTGCCCAGTCGATGTCGAAATGGCGGGCATAGCGGCTTTTCTCGCCATGGCGCAGCACGTCCAGCAGCCAGGGGTTCGACAGGTTGCAAGCGGTGTGGTTCGGCACCACGTCAAGGATGATCCCGATCCCCTGCGCACGGGCCGCTTCCGCCAACCGCGCGAACCCCTCGATCCCGCCGAGGCTTTCGTCGACCCGTGTGGGATCGCTGACATCATAGCCATGCGTCGATCCCGGCGTCGCCTGCAGGATGGGCGAAAGGTAGAGGTGCGAGTATCCCGTTTCGGCCAGGTGCGGCAGAAGGTCGCTTGCGGTCTCGAAGCTGCGGCCTTCGCGCAGCAGCAGGTGATAGATGGCTGTCGGAAGGGTCATGATTTACTTCGCTGGCTTGGACTTCGTGCCAACGGAAAAGCGCGCCGCAGGTTCCAGCAAGATGCTTCGGAACAGAATTCCAACCCCAAGGTTGGGAATGGGAGCGCCGACGAGCGCGCTGATTTGCTAAGGAGACGATCCGATGAAAAAACTTTTCCTGTCCACGATCCTTGCCACCGCGACCGCCGGTTTCGCTTTCGCGCAGGATGCGACGACGACTCCGCCCGCGACGGATGGCGACACGCAGGCCCCGCTGACTGGCGAAAACATGACCCCGACCAACCCGCCCGCCGCAGATACCGGCACCGGCACCGGAACGATGGCCGATCCGGCCGTGCCGACCGCGCCCGCGACGCCCGAAACCACCAACCCGGATATGGCGACCACCTCGTCGCGCGAAGGCTACAGCCCGGTGATGACCGAAGCAGTCACCTCGGAAAACCTGACCGGGGCGAATGTCTATACCGCCGAGGATGACGATGTCGGCACCGTGTCGGAACTGGTGCTGGACGATCAGGGCAAGGTCACGCAGGTGATCGTCGATGTGGGCGGTTTCCTCGGGATCGGCGCGAAACCCGTCGCGCTGACCATGACCGAGCTTGAGATCCTGCAGGAAGACGATGGCGACGACATCCGCGCCTATACCACCATGACCCGCGAAGAGCTGGAAGCGCTGCCCGAATACGAGGGCTGACGCCGATGTGAGGGGGGGCGCTCCGGCGTCCCCCTTTCATTTTGCCGTTCGTGAACATATAGTGAACGCATGAAGTCGCTCACCGAGAAACTCGCCATCCTGTCCGACGCCGCGAAATACGATGCGTCCTGCGCTTCCAGTGGGGGGGCGAAGCGGGATTCGCGCGATGGCAAGGGGGTCGGATCGTCGGGCGGGTCGGGCATCTGCCACGCCTATGCCCCGGATGGACGCTGCATCAGCCTCCTGAAGATCTTGATGACGAACTTCTGCATCTATGACTGCGCCTATTGCGTGAATCGGGTGTCGTCAAAGGTGGAACGCGCGCGATTTTCGGTCGAGGAGGTGGTCCGGCTGACCATCGAATTCTATCGCCGCAATTACATCGAGGGGCTGTTTCTGTCTTCGGGGATCATCAAATCCTCGGACGATACGATGGCCGACATGGTGCGGATCGCGAAGACCCTGCGCGAGCGGGAGGGGTTTCGCGGCTATATCCATCTGAAGACCATCCCGGATGCGTCGCCCGAATTGATCGAGGAGGCGGGGAAATACGCGGACCGTCTGTCGATCAATATCGAAATGCCAACCGAAGCGGGGCTGTCGCAGCTTGCGCCGGAGAAGTCCGCCAAGGGCATCCGCAAGGCAATGGGCGAGGTGCGCCTGCGCCGCGAAGCCTCGCGCGAGGTGACGCATACGGGCAAACGCCGCGCGGCCTTTGCGCCCGCCGGGCAATCGACGCAGGTGATCGTGGGCGCCGACGCCGCCGATGACCGCGACGTGTTGACGCAAAGTGCGAACCTCTATGCCAATTACGGGCTGAGCCGGGTGTATTACTCCGCCTTCTCGCCCATTCCCGATGCCTCGCGGATGCTGCCGTTGAAGAAGCCGCCTTTGATGCGCGAACATCGCCTGTATCAGGCGGACTGGCTGCTGCGCTTCTATGGGTTCGACGTGTCCGAGATCGCCTCGCAGGGGATGCTGGATCTGGAGGTGGACCCCAAGACCGCATGGGCGTTGGCGCATCGCGAACAGTTCCCCGTCGATGTGAACCGCGCTGCGCGAGAGATGCTACTGCGCGTGCCGGGCTTCGGGGTGAAGACGGTGGACCGGATCGTGGCGGCGCGGCGGCGCGGGGCGGTGCGGTTCGAACATCTGGTGGCGATGGGGGCGGTGACAAAGCATGCCAAACCGTTCATCACGCTGCCGGGCTGGACCTCTCGCGGGTTGGACGATCAGGCGCTGCGGGCGCGATATGCCCCCGCGCCAGAGCAGTTGAGCTTGTTCTGATGCGGCAGGTCGTGCTGCCCATCGTTGGCACGGTGGCGGCATGGCGGACCGAGGCGCGAGCGCTGGCCGCCGAGGGGATCGCGCCCGAGCATGTGATCTGGCATCGCGGCGCTGCACCCCCCGACTTGTTTGCCGGGGACGCGCCGAAAGGGCAGGGCCGCAGCCTGACCATCCCCCGCGCCGCGCTGGCCGAGATAGAGGCCGCGCTTTGCCATTCCGACCCCGAACGCTTCGCCCGCGCCTATCGTCTGGTGCTGCGGCTGAACGACGGGCTGGTCTGGGGCGATCGCAGCGATCCCGACATCCGCCGCATGATGGAACACGCCAAATCCGTGCGCCGCGACATTCACAAGATGCACGCCTTCGTTCGCTTCCGCGAGGTGCCCTCGGACGGCCGCCGCGCATTCGCCGCCTGGTTCGAGCCGGAGCATCACACGGTGGAAGCGGGAACGCCGTTCTTCGCCAAGCGCTTCGGAGATATGGACTGGGTGATCGCAACGCCCGAGATCACCGCCCGCTTCGACGGCAAGCTGACTTTCCACGAGACGGTCGGTGCGGAGCGCCCCCCCGAGGATGCGACCGAGGAACTGTGGCGCACCTATTACGCCAATATCTTCAATCCGGCCCGCGTGATGGTAAAGGCCATGCAGTCCGAGATGCCGAAGAAATACTGGAAGAACCTGCCCGAAGCGGACCTCATCCCCGGCCTGATCCGCGACGCCGACCGCCGCGTGGCCGAGATGGCGGCGCACGAGGCCGAGGAAGCCCCCGCCCGCCGCCTTGCCGTCGCCCGCCGAATGGCGGTGCCCGAACGCCCGGTGCCGACTGCCGGAACGCTGGACGCCTTGCGGGCAGAAGCTGCCGCTTGCACCCGCTGCCCCCTTCACGCCCCCGCCACGCAGACCGTGTTCGGCGTAGGGCCGCCCGATGCCGAGGTGATGTTCGTAGGCGAGCAGCCGGGCGATCAGGAGGATCTGGCGGGCCGTCCGTTCGTCGGTCCCGCGGGCCAGGTCTTCGATCAGGAGGCGGAGGCGGCGGGTCTGGATCGCAGCCGCCTTTACGTCACCAACGCGGTCAAGCATTTCAAATTCGCCCCGCGCGGCAAACGCCGTCTGCACCAGAAACCGAATGGCAGCGAGATCCACGCCTGCAACACGTGGCTGGATCAGGAACTGGCGCTGGTGAAGCCGAAGCTGATCGTGGCCATGGGCGCGACCGCGCTTCAGGCGCTGACGGGCTCGGGCGAGGGAATATTGAAGCGGCGCGGGCAGGTGGAGCGGCTGGAGGATGGCACGCCGGTGCTGGTCACGGTCCATCCGTCATACCTTCTGCGCCTGCCCGATCCCGAACTGGCGAAGGTGGAGCGCCGCCGGTTCCGCGAGGATCTGGAACAGGCGGCGCGGCTGGCTCAGTCCTGAGCTTCGCGCTTCAGGCGCATGTCAGGCGGAAAGATCAGCTCGCTTTGCGGCGGCGGGACCGAAATGCCCTTCTCCTCGAACACGTCGCGGACAAGCTCGGTATATTTGTTGCCGATACCCCAATGCTTGCCCGGCAGCGTCTTGATGTTGGCGCGCAGACTCATGGTGTTGTCCAGCGCGGCGATCACGCCGTCATGGGCCAGCCCGCCGATGATGACATGGTCGTTGTCCTGCGCCTTCAGCCGCTCGAACGCCTCGTCCAGCGCGGCCTTCACCTTGGCGACGTTTTCATAATAGGCGACCTTCACGACCTGCTGGTGCTGGCCGAAATCGCGGGTGCGGTTGGTCACGGTATCGACCGAGCTGAACGGCACGATGTTGATTGCGCCGTCCCCGGCCCGGACCCGGACCGAGCGGATCGAGACCTTTTCCACGCTGCCGGCGATGCCCGCGACTTCGATCACGTCGCCTTCGTTGATGGCGTTTTCAAGCTGGATGAAGATGCCGGTGATGACATCCTGCACCAGTTTCTGCGAACCGAAACCGATGGCCAGACCGATCACCCCGGCACCGGCGATCAGGGGCGCGATGTCGATGCCAAGCTGAGACATGGTAATCATCGTGGCGAAGATGGCGATGGCGATGGTGAAGGCGTTGCGGAACAGCGACAGAAGCGTGCGCGTCCGGCTGGTGGCCGCCCCGCCCCCCGCCGCATGGCGCAGACGATAGGCGATCCAGCCGTCGATCACCGCCCAGATGATCGCCGCGATGGCTGCGATCAACAGCGCCGACAGGATCCGCCACAGGAAGTTCTGCATCCCCTGCGACATGAGGATCGAGCTGTCGATCCAGCCCCATCCCGTTCCCCCGATCGTCACCGCCACGAGGACCAGCACCGTGGCGACGACCGCTGCCATGGTCGTCGTCAGCCGGTTCAGTCGCGATTCGATGTTGGGAAGGGTTCCCAGCACCGCTTTCGGCAGGCGCACGCGGATGGCCGGTGCCGATTTCAGCAGCCGCAGCGCCGCCACGAGGACCAGAAGCGCGATCACGGTATAGATCGTGCCGCGCAGGACGATCTCTTCGATCAGGTTGGGGCGGGTGACGGCGATGAACCAGCTGTAGACGACATAGACGAAGCCCAGAACCGGCCAGACGCGACGCCATGTGGAATGCGCCCCTTCGGCAACCGCCGATCCGGGCTGGCCGTCGGCGGTCGCGCGGTCACCCCGCGCCTTGTCCAGCGCACGCGCCATGCGGCGGATCGCGATCAGCGCAAGGATGGCCGCGACGGTCGCGATCAGCGTGCGAAGCGGGCGCACCGTGGCAAAGCCCAGCCACAGGCGCGTCAGCGGCAGGATGAACAGGAAACCCTGGATCACCAGACCCGCGACCATGACGATATTGCCATAGACGATGCCCTGCGCCGCCGGAGCAAGGATCGACAGCGCCGGTTCGTTGTCGGCATCCGGGCTGGTGATCGCACGCAGCAGGACCCGAACGAGCCCGAAGACGAAGAACGCCGCCAGATAGAGCGTCTGCGACTGGCTCGGCACCCCGGTCGAGGAGAAGACGGCGGTTGCAAGAACGAAGCCCACCGCCCATGCCAGATGCAGCGCGATCAGCCGGAACAGGACCGAGATCCCCGTCGCCTTCGCCCGCTGCGCGAAGCCGGCGGTCGGCGGCGGCGTGTGCCTGCGCGCGAAGGCCCCCGCGATCTGACCAAGGATGGCCGAGGCCGCAATGGTCGTCACGATGGTCAGGATCAGCGCGATCGCTTCGGGCGACAGGCTTCCGGCGGTGCGCACGTCCTGAACCAGCACCCAGATCCGCGTCAATTCAGTCCAGAGCCGCCCCAGCTCTGCCGTCAGCTCGCCCGCGAAGGCGGCGGCCTGTCC
Organism: Falsirhodobacter flavus; assembly: GCA_029846755.1. Taxonomy (GTDB): domain Bacteria; phylum Pseudomonadota; class Alphaproteobacteria; order Rhodobacterales; family Rhodobacteraceae; genus Falsirhodobacter; species Falsirhodobacter flavus. Next base: position 43,256 of record JARWBI010000001.1, read on the forward strand.
GGCGATCTGCTGGGCGAAGGCGGGCGGCTCCTCGGGGGGGGCGGCCTCGGCCGGGGTGGCGGCGACCTGCGTCTGAAGCTGCTGGACCAGCGCATTGCGGGCGGTTTCGTTCTGCAGGATGTCCAGAAGCTGCTGGACCGCCTGCTGGTCCGCGGCCGGTGCGGCGGTGTCCTGCGCCACCGCCATCATCGGCGTCAGCAACACGAAAAGAGCGGCGAGGATCGCGCGGAGAGGCATGGGCAGGCTTCCTGAACTGGTCTCGGGCATGTTCCTGATGGCCCGGCAGGGGGGCAGGACGCAACCCCCAACCGCAGCGCGATCAGGCTACGGCCTGGGTTGAAAGGGCAGGCTGGTGGATAAGTTGCAGGATGTAGCCGATCTTGCCCGCCACGATGGGCGAGATCACGAAGGGATAGAAATCCTGATGCCCCATCGAACGGTTCATGGCGTTCATCGCGGTGGCCAGCGGTATCCAAGCCTGCATCAGCAGCTCGGGGTCGGTGATGGCATGGGCATCGTCCACCCCCGTGCCCGACGGGTCCAGCCCATGGTTGCGCGCGGTGTCCAGCCCGTCGACGATGTGCAGCATATGCGCCCAGGTCTCGGCCCAATCCTCCCACGGATGGGCGGTGGCATAGGAGGAGACATGCGCGTCGTCCCAGCCTTGCGGCGGGCCTTCGGCGTAATGGCGCTGAAGCGCGGCGGCGTAGTCCTGCGCGGCATCGCCGAAGACCTCGGCGCATTCGGCCTCGCGCCCGGCCTCCTTGACCAGCACCTCCCAGTAATAATGCCCGACCTCGTGCCGCAGATGGCCCAGAAGCGTGCGATAGGGCTCGCCCATCGCGATGCGGCGGGCCTCGCGCACGTCGTCGTCGGCTTCTGCGATGTTGATGGTGATCGCGCCTTCCTCGTGCCCGGTCAGAATCTTGTGGACCACCTGACCGTCCGGACCGATCTCGTCCGCCATGAAGGAGAAGCGCAGCGCCTTGCCCGAGCGCGACACCCGCGGCAGGCCCAGCGCGATCAGCGAATAGAACAGCCGCCGCTTGGCCGTCTCCACCCGCGACCAGCGGTCGAGGTTGCCCATGATGTTCAGGTCGGGAATCGTCTCGGTCGCGGCGCAGCTTTCGCAGAAACCGCCGTCGCCTGCCGGCCAGTTGCAGGCGATCTGATCGCGGTTGAGGCAGGGCGCGTTGCCCTCCAGCGGGGTCATCGCCGCCGCGAACGGGTCATAGACGAGTTCGGTCTGGCAGTTCAGGCAGATCGTGTTTGCGAAATGGACCTGCTGCTGGCAGACCGGGCAGGCGAGGCGTTTCATGGGGCATCCTTCGGGTCGGGGGACGGTGCGGAACGCCGCGCCCCGGTAACGGTTCCGCGAGGGATGATGGAACGTCTGCATATGCGCTTCGAATTCGACGGGCTGCGCCTTGGCCCCGGCAAGGCCCGGCTTCTGGAGCTGATCCGCGACAGGGGCTCGATCTCGGCCGCGGGTCGCGCGATGGGCATGAGTTACAAGCGCGCTTGGTCGCTGGTCGAGGAGATGAACGCTGCTTTCGCGCTGCCGCTGGTGGTTTCCGTGCGAGGCGGAACGAAAGGCGGCGGGGCCGAGGTCACGGCGGAAGGGGTGTCGGTTCTGGCGGCCTATCGTCGGCTGGAGGCGATCCTGCTGGCCGAGGGCGCGGCCGAGATCGCGGTGATCCGGGACGCGCTGCGAAAATCTTCACCCATCCGTGAGACGACGGGCCTTGGAGGATAGGTCCGCGTCAGGCAAACTGCGCCGGATACGAAGAAAAAGGAAGCTACGTCCCGTGCGGAAGGTTGCCACCCAAGGCCTTGCGGCCCTTGCGATGCTTGCTGCGGCTTTCGCCGTCTGGGCGCTGTTCGTGCCATCTGCGAAACCCGTGCTTCGGGGCTGGGGGCTGATCGACGCCGCACCCGAACGCGCGGCGGCCGTTCAGGCGTCCGCCAGCGTGCGCGTGGTGGCCGAACCCGTGGTTTCGGCCGCCGTGGACGACCGCGCCACAGCCATCGGCGACGGGCGCCCGTTCCGCACCGTGACCGTGGTGCCGGAAGTGACCGGCGTTCTGGCGACGGTCGAGGTCACGTCCGGCATCATGGTCGAACCGGGGCAGGTCATCGCCACTCTGCGCAACGAGGCGGAGACCATCGCCCGCGACCGCGCCGCGCTGGTGCTGGCCGATGCCGACCGCACGTTGACGCGGGTCGAGGCGCTGGCCGGGGCCGCGACGGAACTGCAAAGGATCGAGGCGCGGCTGGCGCGCGAGACGGCGGCCCTTGCGCTGCGCGAAGCAGAGTTGCAGCTGGAGAAACGCCGCATCACCGCGCCGATCTCGGGCTGGCTCGGGATATTGTCGCTGGAGCCGGGCGATCAGGTGACGCCTTCGACGGCCATCGCGCAGATCGACGACCGATCCTCGCTGCTGGTCGATTTCCGGCTGCCCGAACGCTTCGTTGCGCGGGTGTCGGAACGCATGCCGGTCAAGGCGCATCCGCTGTCGCGTCCAGACATGCGGCTGGAGGGCGCGGTGCGGGCGGTGGACAACCGCGTGGACCCGGCCAGCCGCACGCTTCTGGTGCAGGCGATGCTGCCCAATGGCGACGATGCGCTGCGCGGGGGGATGGCCTTCGGGATCACGCTGGATTTCCGCGGGCAGGACTTTCCCGCCGTGCCGCCGCTGGCCGTGCAATGGTCCGCGGATGGCAGTTTCGTCTGGACGGTGCGGGATGGGCTGGCGCAGGTCGTGCCCGCCACGATCATCCAGCGCAATGCCGACAAGGTGCTGGTTGATGCAGCCCTGTCCCCCGGCGATCTGGTCGTGACCGAGGGGATCCAGTCGCTGCGCCCCGGCATTCCGGTCGCCCTGCGCGATCTGGCGCAGGGCGCGGCCCCCGTTCCGGCGGGCGGCTGATGGAAGGCGCGCGCGAAAGGGCCGAGGAAGCGGGCCGCTCGATGACGGCGCTGTTCATCCGCCGCCCGGTGCTGGCCTTCGTGCTGAACGCGCTGATCGTCATCGCGGGCCTTGCCGGGCTGATGGGGGTGGAGATCCGGGAACTGCCCGAGGTGGACCGCCCCGTCGTCAGCATCAGCACGAATTTCGACGGCGCATCCCCCGAAACCGTGGACCGCGAGATCACGGAACGCATCGAATCCGCCGCCGCGCGGGTGTCGGGGGTGTCCTCGATCTCTTCGACCTCGCGCTTTGGGCAAAGCCGGGTGACGGTGGAATTCGGCGACGATGCCGACCTGAACATCGCGGCGACCGATGTGGGCGACGCGGTGGCACGCATTCGCGGCCAACTTCCCGATGACGTGGACGAACCGCGCGTGGTGAAATCCGACGCCAATGCCGAACCGATCCTGCGGCTGGCGCTGACCTCGGCCACGCGCAGCCCGCAGGAATTGACCCAACTGTCCGAGGATCTGGTGGAGGAGCGCCTGCTGGGCGTGGCCGGAGTCGCCGACATTCAGGTCAGCGGCGGGCGCACCCCGGTCTTCCGGGTCGAAACAGACATGCTTGCGCTGGCAAGCCGGGGCCTGACCGTCGCGACCGTGCGCGAGGCGCTGGCGAATGTCGCCTTCGACAGCCCGGCGGGGTCGCTGTCCTCCAGCGCCAGCAGCCTTGCCGTGCGGACCACCGCAACCGTCCAGACGCCGGAACAGTTCGAACGCATCGTCATCGCGCCGGGGGTGGAGCTGGGCGATGTCGCCAGCGTCTCGCTTGGTCCCGACACGGGCGACAGCATCCTGCGGTCCAACGGGCAGACGGGCGTGGGGCTGGGGATCATCCGGCAGGCGCAGTCGAACACGCTGGACATCTCGCATGACGTGAAGCGGGTGGTGGCGGATCTGCAGCCCTTCCTGCCCGGCGATGTCAGCCTGTTCGTGACGAATGACAGCGCGCTGTTCATCGAAGGCGCGATTCACGAGGTCGAACTGACGCTGACCCTTGCCGCGATCATCGTCATCGCGGTGATCTGGCTGTTCCTGCGCGACTGGCGCGCGACGCTGATCCCGGCGGTGGCGCTGCCGGTATCGCTGATCGGGACGGTGGCGGCGGTCTATCTGGCGGGGTTCTCGGTCAATATCCTGACGCTTCTGGCGCTTTTGCTGGCGACGGGGCTGGTGGTGGACGATGCCATCGTGGTGCTGGAAAACATCGTGCGGCGGCGGGCGCAGGGAATGGGGATGCGCGCGGCGGCAGTGCTGGGCACGCAGCAGGTGTTCTTTGCCGTGGTCGCCACGACGCTGACGCTGATCGCGGTCTTCGTGCCGCTGTCGTTTCTGCCCGGTCAGACGGGCGGGCTGTTCCGCGAGTTCGGCTTCACCATGGCGATTGCGGTGGCGCTGTCGGGCGTCGTTGCGCTGACGCTGTGCCCTGTGCTGTGCGCGCGGCTGCTGACGCGGCACGAGGAGCCGGACGGCGTGCTGGCCCGGATTGGCGGGCGGCTGGGGCGTCTTTATGCCGGAACGCTGCGCATGGCGCTGGATGCGCCTTGGGTCGTGGTGCTGGCGACGGTGCTGATTTCGGGAATGGCCTGGCTTCTGGCGGGCAACATCCGGCAGGAAGTGACCCCGCCCGAGGATCGCGCCACCATCGCCATGTCGGTTTCCGCGCCCCAGGGGGTGTCGCTGGACTATACCTCGGCCAAGATGGCGCAGATCGAAGCGGTGGTAGAACCTCTGCGCCAGTCGGGCGAGGTGCGTTCGGTCTTTTCCGTGGCCGGCACGGGCGGGCGTGACAATCGCGGCTATATCGGCCTGTCGCTGGCGCCTTGGGGCGAACGCGCCCGCAGCCAGCAAGAGATTCTGGCGGAACTGCGCCCGGCGCTGGAGGGGATCGTCGGCATCGACGTCTATGTGATCCAGCCGAACTCGCTTGGGATCCGGGGCGCGGGGCGGGGGCTGACCTTTGCGATCACCGGGTCGAACTACGACACCATTTCGGATAACGCCGCCCGCATCATCGCGCGGATGGAGGCGGAGCCGGAATTCGGGCGGGTGGAGCTTGGATACGAGGAAACGCAGCCGCAGCTTTTCATCGCCGTGGACCGCCGCCGCGCCTCGGACCTTGGTGTGTCGATCGAGGGGCTTGGCGATGCGCTTCAGGCCGTGCTGGACGGGCGCGCGGTGGGCGAGGTCTTCGTCGAAGACAAAAGCTATGACATCAAGATGTTCCCGGCGGGCGAGCCGGTGGACGATCCGGGCGATCTGGAACGCATTTTCGCGCGGACGACCGATGGGCTGATGGTTCCGATCTCGGCCTTCGTCACGCTGGAGGAACGGGCGGTCGCGCCGCAGCTCGGGCGCGAGGATCAGATGCGAGCGGTGGAAATCTCCGCCGACCTGACGCCGGAGTTCGGCCTTGGTGCCGCGCTGTCCCGCGTACAGGAAATCGCGGCCGAGGAGTTGCCCGAAGGCAGCGCCCTGATCCCGCTGGGCGAGGCCGCGACATTGGGTGAGACGGCGTCGGGCCTTACCGTCACCTTCGGTTTCGCGATGCTGGTCGTGTTCCTCGTGCTGGCGGCGCAGTTCGAAAGCTTCGTCGCCGCCGTGATCGTGATGGCGACAGTGCCGTTCGGCCTTGCCTGCGCGATCTATGCGATGCTGCTGACCGGGACATCCATGAACACCTACAGCCAGATCGGGCTGGTGCTGCTGGTCGGGATCATGGCCAAGAACGGCATCCTGATTGTGGAATTCGCGAACCAGTTGCGGGACGAAGGGGCGGGCGTGCGCGATGCCGTCTGGCGGGCATCGACCATCCGGCTGCGGCCCGTGATGATGACGATGGCGGCGGCGATCGTGGGGGGCATCCCGCTGATCTTCTCGCACGGGGCGGGGGCCGAGGCGCGGGTCGCGCTGGGCTGGATCATCGTCGGCGGTCTGGGGCTGGCGACGGTCGCGACGCTGTATCTGACGCCGGTCGCCTATCTGCTGCTGGCGGGGTTCTCCAAGCCCAAGGCCGAGGAGGAAGCCCGCCTGCAATCGGAGTTGCGCGGGGCCACGCAGAGCCCCGCGGAATAGGTCAGGCGCGGATGCCCGCGAAACGGGCCTGCCATTCGGCGCGCTGTTCGTCCGCGATCTTGGTGAACAACACTTCCGGCACGGTGAAGGCGTGGCCCGGCTTCAGCGTGTCCAACGCCGTCGCCACGTCGTCGGGCCACGTCCAGTCGTCGCACTGCATCGCGTCCATCATCGTCTGGGCGGCATCCGGGATGAACGGGCGCGAGATGACGGCATAGAAACGGATCAGGTTCAGCGCGAGGCGGACCATGCCCTTGGCTGCTTCTTCGTCGGTCTTGATGACGGTCCACGGCGCGGCGGATTGCAGGTATTCGTTGCCCGCGACCCAGATGGCGCGCAATTCGGTCGCGGCCTTGCGGACCTCCATCGCCTGCATGTGCTGCTCGTAGGCGCGCAGGCGGGTGGTGAGCTCCGCGATCAGCGCCTCGCCGGTCGGGCCGCCTTGGGGGACGGTCTCGCCGAACTTGGCGCGGCAGAACTTGGTCACGCGCGACACGAGGTTGCCCAGAACGTCGGCCAGATCCTTGTTCACCGACCCTTGGAAATTCTCCCAAGTGAACTCGCTGTCCGAGGATTCGGGCGCGTGCGACAGCAGCCACCAGCGCCAGTAGTCGCTGGGCAGGATCGACAGCGCCTGATCCATGAAGATCCCGCGCCCCTGCGACGTGGAAAACTGCCCGCCATCATAGTTCAGGTAGTTGAAGGACTTGATGTAATCGACCAGCTTCCACGGCTCGCCCGATCCCATGATGGTCGCGGGGAAGGACAGGGTGTGGAAGGGGACGTTGTCCTTGCCCATGAATTGCAGATAGGTCACGTCATCCGCGCCCTTGTCGGTGCGCCACCAGCGTTCCCAGTCGGCATCGGTCTTGCCATTGGCATCCGCCCATTCGGCGGCGCAGGCGATGTATTCGATGGGCGCGTCGAACCAGACGTAGAAGACCTTGCCTTCCATCCCCGGCCAATCTTCGGTGCCCTTTTTCACCGGAACGCCCCAGTGCAGATCGCGGGTGATGCCGCGGTCCTGCAATCCGTCGCCGTCGTTCAGCCATTTCTTCGCGATGGAGGTCGTCAGGATCGGCCAGTCGGTCTTGCTGTCGATCCAGGCCGAAAGCTCGCCCTTCAGCGCGGATTGGCGCAGATAGAGGTGCTTCGTCTCGCGCACTTCCAGATCGGTGGAGCCGGAAATGGCCGAGCGCGGCTCGATCAGGTCGGTCGGGTCAAGCTGCTTGGTGCAGTTTTCGCACTGGTCGCCCCGCGCCTTGTCGTAACCGCAGTTGGGGCAAGTGCCCTCGATATAGCGGTCGGGCAGGAAGCGGCCGTCGGCGTTGGAATAAACCTGCTTTTCCGCCACTTCGGTGATGTAGCCGTTATCGGCCAGTTGCCCGGCGAAATGCTGGGTCAGATTGCGGTTCTGAAGGCTGGAGGACCGCCCAAAATGGTCGAAGGACAGCCGAAAGCCCTTCGCGATCTCGGCCTGCACGGCGTGCATCTCGGCGCAGAACTCCTCGACCGGCTTGCCGGCCTTGGCGGCGGCGAGTTCGGCCGGCGTGCCATGTTCGTCCGTGGCGCAAAGGAACAGAACCTCGTGACCGCGCCCCCGCATGTAGCGCGCGATCAGGTCGGCCGGAAGCTGGCTGCCGACCAGGTTGCCCAGATGCTTGATCCCGTTGATGTAGGGGATCGCCGAGGTGATGAGATACCGTGCCATGCCCGCGCCTTCCTTGCCTGTCCGGGCAGGGTTTAACGCGGGCAGGGCGCTTGCACCAGAGGGTCAGTCCATACGCACGTTCGCGTCCTTCACCACGGGCTCCCACTTTGCCATCTCGGCCTTCACATGCTCGGCCAGCTCTTCCGGCCCCGAAGCGACGATGGTGGCCGAGAAATCCGCCATGCGTTCCACCACGGCCGGGTCGGCCATCGCGGCCTTGGCGGCTGCGGCCAGACGCTCGATCACCTCGGGCGGGGTGCCCGCGGGGGCGAACAGGGCGTTCCAAGTGTAGGTCTCGTATCCCGGGATGGTTTCGGCGATGGTCGGCACGTCGGGGAAGGACGGCGCACGTTCCGCCGTGGTCACGCCCAGCGCCCGCAGCTTGCCAGACGAGATGTGGCCCGAGGCCGAGGGCAGGTTGTCGAAGATGATCGGCACCTGATTGCCCAGAACATCGGTCAGTGCGGGGCCGGAGCCTTTGTAGGGGACGTGTTCGATCTCCACCCCAGCCATCGACTTGAACAATTCGCCCGACAGGTGCAGCGGCGTTCCGTTGCCGGAAGACGCATAGGCCAGCGCGGTCGGATCGGACTTCGCCAGATCGATCAGTTCCTGCACCGTGTTCACCGGCAGTTCGGGGTTCACCGCCAGCACGTTCGGCACCACGACCAGAAGCGAGACGGGTGCGAAATCGGCCACCGGGTCGTAGGGCTTCTGTTGCAGGATCAGCGGGTTCAGCGCATGGGTCGCGACGGTGCCCATCAGGATCGTGTATCCGTCGGGTTCGGCCAGCGCGACATTCCCGGCGCCCAGCGATCCGCCCGCACCGCCGACGTTTTCCACGACCACCTGCGTGCCAAGGTCCGCGCCCATCCGGTCGGCCACGATCCGGCCCACGACATCGGTGGACCCGCCTGCAGCAAAGGGGATCACCAGCGTGATCGCGCGTTCGGGAAATTCTGCAGCGGCGGGCAGCGCGCCCAGCATCAGCGCCAGTGCGGCATAGCGTAGTTTCATAGTGGTCCTCCCTTTTGGGGGAAGGATGCGGCACTGCGCGCGAGGCGCAAAGCGAAAAGAGCGGGGGCTTGCGGTTGGCGCGGGGCAGGTTAGGCTCCCCCGGAACAAGGAGACGGCTGAACATGAAACAGATTTCCCTCGGCCGCACCGGGATCTCGGTGTCCGAGCTTTGCCTTGGAACGATGACCTGGGGCACGCAGAATACCGAAAGCCAGGCCCATGACCAGATCGCGATGGCGCTGGAGCATGGCGTGAACTTCATCGACACGGCCGAGATGTATCCGACGAACCCTGTCTCTGCCGAGACGTTGGGCGGGACTGAGGCGATCCTCGGCAGCTGGCTGGCCAAGGGCGGGCGCGACAAGCTTGTGGTCGCGACCAAGATCACGGGCGAGGGCAGCGCGATCATTCCCGGCGGCGAGGCGATCACCCCCGCCCGGATGCGCGCGGCGGTCGAGGCGTCGCTGGCGCGGCTGCGGACGGATTATATCGACATCTATCAGCTTCACTGGCCTAACCGCGGCTCCTATCACTTCCGCAAGATCTGGGGTTTCGAGCCGAAGGGCGACCGGACTGCGGTCGAGGCCGACATGCTGGCCGTGCTGGAGGAAGGCGCGCGGCTGGTTGCCGAGGGCAAGGTGCGCCATTTCGGCCTGTCGAACGAATCCGTCTGGGGCACGGCGCAGTGGCTGCGTCTGGCCGAAGCGCACGGCCTGCCGCGCATGATGACGGTGCAGAACGAATATTCGCTGCTGTGCCGCCAGTTCGACAGCGATTGGGCGGAACTGTCGGCGATGGAGGATATGCCGCTGCTGGGCTATTCGCCGCTGGCGACCGGGCTTCTGTCGGGCAAATACGCGGGCGATGTGATTCCGGGCGGCACGCGGCGCGAACGCACGCCGAACCTTGGCGGGCGCATCACGCCCTATGTGTTCGAGGCAGTCGCGGGGTATCTCGGCATCGCCGCGCGGCATGGGCTGGACCCGTGCCAGATGGCGCTGGCTTTCTATCGTTCGCGTCCCTTCCCGGCGGTGCCGATCATCGGCGCGACGCGGCTGGATCAGCTTTTGACCAACCTTACATCCGTGGGCGTGGATCTGTCCCCCGAGGTGCTGGCCGAGATCGACGCCGCGCATCGCTGCTGGCCGGCCCCCTATTGAAGCGGCTGGTCCTTCTTCTGGCGCTGGCCGCCTGCGGACGCAGCGAGCCGCCGCCGCCGCAGGTGTTCCGCAACCCGGCGGTCCCGATCTATTCCAACGCGACCTTCGATCCGGCGCGGCTGTCGGGCAACTGGCGGCAGGTCGGGCATTTCGGGGCCGGGTGCCAGCCCGGCGGTGCGAGTTTCGACGGCGGCGTCATGGCGGCGCGGCTGTGCCTGAACGGGCAGGAGAAACGCTTCGGCGGCCCCTATGCCGTGCTGGGTCCGGGCCGTTTCCTGCCGCCCGGAGAGGTGGAGCCGTGGTGGATTCTCTGGGTCGATGTGGGCGAGCGGAGCATGGCCATCGGCACGCCATCGGGGTCGTTCGGGCTGCTTCTGGATCGTGAGGGCGCGATCCCGCAGGACCGGCTGGTGGCCGCTCGCGAGGTGCTTGACTGGAACGGCTATGACCTCGGGCGGTTCACGTCCTACTGAACCCGTGCATCCGGCGCGACCACTGAAGGGCGACGAACGCGCCCTTCAGCCGGGGCAGCAGGTAAAGCGAAAGCGCCACCGTCCCGATCGAAAACGCCGTGACCAGCACCCACGGGTCGGGGCGGTATTCCACGAAGACCCACAGGATCAGCGGGCCAAGGATATGCCCGACGATCAGGATGGTCAGATAGGCGGGGCCATCGTCGGCGCGATGATGATGCAACTCCTCGCCGCATTCGGGGCAGGCGGGGCGCACGGCAAGGTATCCCTGCATCATCCGGCCCGATCCGCAGTTCGGGCAACGCATCCGCCAGCCGCGCAGCAGGGCCGGTTTCATGGGACGGTCTTCGATCATGATTTCCTCCGGGGGAACGGGAGGAATGTAAGGCAGATGACACGAAAAGTTTAGAGGACGGATTGTCCTGCGACGGAAATAGCCGCCATGCCCGTTTGTCATGTCGAGGCCGGGAAGAAACGCCCCGCCCGAAGCAGGAGAGAAACGATGCAGAAAATGCTGACCGGACTGACCCTTGCCGCCATCGCCGCGGCCTCGCTTTCGACCGCCGCACTGGCGCGTCCGGGCGCCGACGGGCCACGCCATCACCCGATGCGGATCGACTTTGCCGCGCTTGACGCCGATGGCGATGGCCGCATCACCGAGGAGGAGGCCAATGCCCGCCGCGCCGAACAGGTCGGAACGCTGGACGCGAATGGCGACGGCCTCATCAGCGCCGAAGAGCTTGCGGCCGCCGAGATCGCCCGCCTGACCGAACGCGCGAACGAGCGTGCGGCCCGGCAGGTGGAACGGATGGACGTGGATGGCGACGGGCTTTTGTCGGCAGCCGAGCTTGCCGTCCCGGCAGGGCACGAGGCGCGGATGTTCGAAAAGCTGGACCGCGACGGCGACGGCGCGATCACCAAGCCGGAACTGGACGCCGCACACCGTCCCGAACCCCGCGACTGACCGTTTGCCAGCATCCGCGAAGCCCGATAGCAGGGACGCATGACCATGCCGCTCGACACGCTTGCAGATGTGACCGACGAGGCGCTGCTGATCCTTTACGCCAATGGCGACGGGGCGGCGGCGCGGTCGCTGACGCTGCGGCTGACCCCGCGGGTGCTGGCCTATGCCGCGCGGATGCTGGGCGACCGGGCCGAAGCCGAGGACATCGCGCAGGAAGCGATGCTTCGGCTTTGGCGCATTGCTGCCGAATGGCGGCAAGGCGAGGCGAAGGTGTCTACATGGCTTTACCGCGTCGCGGCGAACCTTTGCACCGACCGGCTGCGCCGCCGACGGGGCGTTGCACTGGACGATGCGCCCGAACCCGAGGATGGCGCGCCATCCGTTCTGCAGGGGATGGTCGAGGCCGACCGGATGCGGGCGCTGGACGCGGCTTTGGCGTCATTGCCCGAGCGTCAGAGGCAGGCGGTCGTGCTGCGCCACATCGAAGGGATGTCCAACCCCGACATCGCCGAGATCATGGAGATCGGGGTCGAAGCGGTGGAAAGCCTGACCGCGAGGGGCAAGCGCGCATTGGCGGCGGCGCTGTCCGGAAAGCGCGCCGCTTTGGGATATGAGGATGTCTGAGATGAACGATCTGGACGATCTTTTCGCATTGGCGCGGGCCGAGGAGCCGAGCCCCGCGCTCTTGGCCCAGGTTCTGGCCGATGCCGAGGCGGTTCAGGCCAAGCCTGCGCCGCGCAGATCGCACTGGCGGTTCCTGCGCGTCCTGCTGGCCGGGGCCGGGGCGTTCGGGGGCATGGCGACGGCGGCGCTGGCGGGGGTCTGGATCGGCATGGCCGAACCCGCGCCTGTCGCTGCGGTGACCGAAGCGTTCCTGCCCGGCACGGTGGACCTGCTTCCGACATATGATTTTCTGGCCGAGGAATAGATGCGCCACCTGTTTCGATCCATCCGCGCCCTGCGTATCGCCCTTGGCGTATCCGTCCTGTTGAACCTGGCGGTGCTGGGCATCGTGGCGGGCGTCGCGATCAAGCATCCGCGCGGCGAGGACCCCTCGCGCGGGTTCGCCTTCGGCCCGTTCAACGGTGCGCTGACCCCGCCCGAACGCAAGGAACTGCGCGAGGCCTTCCGGCGCGAGGCGCCCGATCTGCGCCAGGCCTGGGGCAAGATGCGCGACGAATTCGGCCAGATGCAGGGGCTGCTGCGGGCCGATCCCTATGACTCCGCCGCCTTTGCCGGATTGCTGGAACGCCAGCGCGACCGGGGCGACCGGATGATGCGGATCGCGCAGAAGCTGATCGCGGATCATGTCGCGGCCATGACGCCAGCGGATCGCGCGGCCTTTGCCGACCGGCTGGCCGAACAGATGGACCGTCGCCACCGCGATTAATGCGGGCGATACCCCTGAGCCGGGCAGGTGCCGACCGTCACCTGATTGCGCCCGGCGGCCTTGGCGGCCAGCAGCGCTTTGTCCGCGCGTTCGACGGTGTCGGCCACAGGTTCGATCCCGCGGCGACCGCGCGTGGCCAGCCCGATGGATATCGTGACCTCCAGCGCCTCGCCCGACGGAAGCCGGATCGGGTTCGCCTGCACGGCGGCGCAAAGGCGGTCCGCCACGCCCCGCGCTGCGGCAAGGTGAAGGTCGGGCAGGGCGATCAGGAACTCCTCGCCGCCGATACGGGCGATCAGGTCGGACGGGCGCAGGTTCGAGGCCAGACGGCGCGCGACCTCGACCAGCACGGCATCGCCGACGGGGTGGCCCCAGCGGTCGTTGATGGATTTGAAATGGTCCAGGTCCAGCATCAGGATCGCCATGTCCGCGACCTCGGTCACGGCGCGTTCGGCCATCGCCTCCAGCTGCGGCATCGCGAAACGGCGGTTGTAGAGGCCGGTCAGCGGATCGACCATCGCCATCCGCAGCCCATCCTCGACCGAGGCGCGACGACGCTCCATCCGTTTCTTCAGCCGCGACAGCGCGGCAAGGCGCAGCGTCAGTTCCGCCGGATCGAACCGCGCGGGCACCACGTCGTTCGCCCCGATGTCGAAGGCCATCGCCGCGGCTTCGGCGGTAAAGCGCGGCTGCACGACGCAGACCGGGATCGCCCGTGTCGCCATGCGCGAACGCAGGTCGGACAGGAACCGCAGCCCCGCGCCGGGACCGCCCAGATCGCCATCGACCAGATAGACGTCGGGCGGGCAGCGCGCATCCGACAGCGCCTCCTCGCGCGTGAGGGCAAGCGTGCGATGACGTCCCGTGCCAGTCAGCGCCATCTGCCACCGTTGCGCCAGATCGCCCCGTTCGGTCACAAGGCCGATCAGCGGCGGTCCCTCGAACGGCTCCGCCTCCTCGGCCATGCCAAGGGGAGTCACTTCTTCGGCCGAGGGGCGCATGCGCAGCAGGGCGCGGATGCGCGCCAGCAGAAGCGTGTCGTCCATCGGGCGGGCAAGGCAATCCTCGGCTCCGGCGCGCAGAAGCTGGACGCGCAGCGCGGCATCCTCGGCCCCGGTCACGATGACGGGGATGGTGCGGCTGCGCGGATCGCTCCGCAGGCGGCGCAGCACGTCCAGCGCGGACATGTCGGGCAGGTTCGTGTCCAGAAGGATGATGCCCGGGCGAATATGGGCGGCGGCGGCGATCCCTTCGGCGCCGGTCGCGGCAAGCACGGGCGCGTAGCAGGCGGCGGCCAGCTTGACCCTGGACACGGCCCGGCTGGTCTGGGAACCGTCTATGACAAGGATTTCGTCAACCATGGTTTACCTCGCGTTCGCCGCCTGCCACCATTGCGCCACGAATGGTTAACATTTTCTTTCCTCCCCCTTTCGACACCGCAGGACGATCCATGAACACCCCCCCGCTTCCCGCCCGCGAGCAGGCCGAGAAAATTGCCATCGGCGCTCTGGCATGGCTTGCCGCGCAGCCCGATCTTCTGCCGGAATTCCTAGCATCCACAGGGGCTTCGGCGGACAATCTGCGCCATGCGGCCTTGCAGCCGGAATTCCTTGGCGCCGTGCTGGATTTCATCCTGGCCGAGGATGCGCGGGTTGTTGCCTATTGCGACGAGGCCGGCATCCGTTACCCCGAACCGATGCGCGCGCGGGCGGTCCTGCCCGGGGGCGACCTGCCGCACTGGACCTGACATGATCGACGGCATCATCTTCGACAAGGACGGCACTCTGTTCGATTTCCGCAAAAGCTGGGGCGGTTGGTCGCGCCGTCTGCTGGAGGCGCTGTCGGACGATCCGCAGCGGCGGCACGCGATGGGCCGCGCCATCGGCTACGACCTCGACACGCAGGATTTCGACGCGGGCAGCCCGGTCATCGCGGGCACCCCGGACGAGATCGCGGCGATCCTGCTGCCGCTGCTGCCGGACATGCGACCCGAGGCGCTGATCGCGCGGATGAACGCGCTGGCGGCCTTGGCACCGATGGCGGAGGCGGTGCCGCTGGATGCGCTGCTGACACGGCTGCGGGAACGGGGCGTGCGGATCGGGCTGGCGACCAACGATGCCGAGGCGCCCGCCCGCGCCCATCTGGCCGCGCATGATCTGACGCGGCATTTCGACTTCATCGCCGGGTCGGATTCCGGCTTCGGCGGCAAGCCGGCGCCGGGACAACTGGTGGCCTTTTGTCGAGCGACGGGGCTGGATCCGTCGCGAATCGTGATGGTGGGCGACAGCTGCCACGATCTGGAGGCGGGGCGACGGGCCGGAATGCACAGGGTTGCCGTGCTGACCGGCATCGCGGGCAAGGCAGAGCTTGCTCCCCATGCCGATGTGGTGCTGGCCGATATCGGCGCTTTGCCCGGATGGCTGGATTCGCTGTAAATCCGGCGTCCGGAAAAGGACGTGAAATCATGGCGGTTGCGGCGAGGCTTTTCAAATCCTGTGCCGAAGCCGTCAATGAATTTACAGAAAAACCGCATGTTCAGAAAACGTTAGCGTCTCGTTGACATCCGCGTTACCATCGTCTGCAGGGAGGCCGGTTCGCCGGCATGGTCGCTGCCCGCAAGGGCTGCCACCAGCAACGGAGGAGAGTGGATGTTGGACCACGGTCAGGCGGTTTACCCCGCATCTGATGATTTCATCGCGAATGCACATGTGAAACGCGCCGATTACGACCGGCTCTATGCCGAATCGATCTCGGACCCCGAGGCGTTCTGGGGGCGCGAGGCGAAGAAGCTGGATTGGATCACCCCGCCGACCAAGGTGAAGAACACCGATTTCACGCATGGGCAGGTCTCGATCAAGTGGTTCGAGGACGGGGTGCTGAACGTCGCGGTCAACTGCATCGACCGGCATCTGGCGACGCGCGGCGATCAGACGGCCATCATATGGGAGCCGGACGATCCCAAGGCCGAGGCGCTGCACATCACCTACAACCAGCTTGCCGAAAAGGTGAGCCGGTTCGCCAACGTGCTGCTGAGCCAAGGGGTGATGCGCGGCGACCGGGTGGTGATCTATCTGCCGATGATCCCCGAGGCGGCCTATGCGATGCTGGCCTGCGCGCGGATCGGCGCGATCCATTCGGTGGTCTTTGCGGGCTTTTCGCCCGATGCGCTGGCCAACCGGATCAACGATTGTCAGGCCAAGCTGGTCATCACCGCCGATACCGCCCCGCGCGGGGGCAAGCGCACGGCGCTGAAATCCAACACCGACGCGGCTTTGCTGCGCTGTTCGGAAAAGGTGCGCTGTCTGGTGGTCAAGCACACCGGCGATCAGACGACGTGGATCGAGGGCCGCGACGTGGACGTCAAGGCGTTGATGGAACATGCAGCCCCCGATTGCCCGCCCCGCCCGATGGGGGCCGAGGATCCGCTGTTCATCCTTTACACTTCGGGGTCCACGGGGCGTCCGAAGGGGGTGGTGCACACCTCGGGCGGCTATCTGCTTTATGCTGCGATGACGCAGAAATACGTCTTCGATTATCATGACGGCGACGTTTACTGGTGCACGGCGGATGTCGGCTGGGTCACGGGGCACAGCTATATCGTCTATGGCCCGCTGGCCAATGGCGCGACGACCGTGATGTTCGAAGGCGTGCCGAGCTATCCCGACGCGGGCCGCTTCTGGGAGGTGTGCGAGAAGCACAAGGTCAACCAGTTCTATACCGCGCCCACTGCCATCCGCGCGTTGATGGGGCAGGGTGCGGAATGGGTGGACAAGTTCGACCTTGCCAGCCTGAAGGTGCTGGGTTCGGTCGGCGAGCCGATCAACCCCGAAGCGTGGGAGTGGTTCAACACCCATGTCGGCAAGGGCCGCTGCCCCATCGTGGACACTTTCTGGCAGACGGAAACCGGCGGGCACTTGATTACCCCGCTGCCGGGCGCGATCCCCACCAAGCCCGGCTCGGCGACGAAGCCCTTCTTCGGCGTGAAGCCCGCCGTTCTCGACCCGACCACGGGCGAGGAGTTGGAGGGCGCGGCCGAAGGGGTGCTTGCGATTTCCGACAGCTGGCCGGGGCAGATGCGGACGCTGTGGGAGGATCACGAGCGGTTCGAGGAAGCGTATTTCAGCCAATACAAAGGGTATTACTTCACCGGCGATGGCTGCCGCCGCGACAAGGACGGCGATTATTGGGTCACGGGGCGCGTGGATGACGTTCTGAACGTGTCCGGCCACCGCATGGGAACGGCCGAGATCGAAAGCGCGCTGGTCGCCCATCCCGACGTGGCCGAGGCGGCTGTCGTGGGATACCCGCACGACATCAAGGGGCAGGGCATCTATGCCTATGTCACGTTGATGAACGGGACCGAGCCGTCCGAAGATCTGCGCAAGGATCTGGTGAAATGGGTCCGGGCCGAGATCGGCCCCATCGCCAGCCCCGACCTGATCCAGTGGGCCCCGGGTCTTCCGAAGACGCGGTCGGGCAAGATCATGCGCCGCATCCTGCGCAAGATCGCCGAGGATGATTTCGGCGCGCTTGGCGATACGTCCACGCTGGCGGACCCATCCGTGGTCGACGACCTGATCGAGAACCGCGCGAACCGCAAGGGGGCCGCATGAGCGAGGTCTGCACGACGCCTGCCGTTCTGATCCTGCTTGGCCCCCCCGGTGCGGGCAAGGGCACGCAGGCGCGAATGCTGGAGGAGACGCTGGGCCTGATCCAGCTGTCCACCGGCGATCTGCTGCGCGCGGCCGTGGCCGAAGGAACGCCCGCGGGCATGGCGGCGAAATCGGTGATGGAAGCGGGCGGTCTGGTTTCTGACGAGATCGTGCTGGAAATCCTGCGCGACCGGATGACGAAGCCCGATGTGCGCAGCGGCGTGATCCTCGACGGGTTCCCGCGCACGGATGTCCAGGCCTCGGCGCTGGATCTGCTGCTGGAGGAAACCGGGCAGGGCGTCTCGCTGGCGATCAGTCTGGAGGTCGATGACGAGGCGATGGTCGCGCGTGTCGCGGGTCGCCACACCTGCGCGAAATGCGGCGAAGGCTATCACGACACGTTCAAGCGTCCGACCAATGGCGCTTGCGACAAATGCGGCGGCACGGATTTCAAACGCCGCAGCGACGACAATGCGGACACGGCGCGGCAGCGTCTGGCAACCTATCACGCCCAGACCGCGCCCCTGATCGCGCATTACGCAAGGGCGGGCGTTCTTCGCCGCCTCGATGCGATGCAGGATATCGCGGCGGTCAGCCGCGATCTGACCCGGATGGTGGAGCTTATCGTCCGGTAAGACCCGCCACAAAAGGCCCGGGGAGGGGTCGGCGGCAACAGGGAGGCGGTTTCACATACCGCAAGGAGCAACGGGGCATCGGGCCGCGAACGATATCGGCTTGCCCATAGGGAGGGATGCCAGATGGCAAACAATGTGGTGGACGTGGGCGAGATCCGCTCGCGTCCGATGACCGGAGAGGAGAAGAAGGTGATCCTTGCCTCCTCGGCCGGGACGATCTTCGAATGGTATGATTTCTACCTTTACGGCTCGCTGGCGGCGATCATCGGGGCGCAGTTCTTCACGGCCTTCCCCGAGGCGACGCGCAACGTCTTTGCGCTTCTGGCCTTCGCGGCGGGCTTCATCGTGCGGCCTTTCGGGGCGCTGGTCTTCGGGTCTCTGGGCGATCTGGTCGGGCGGAAATACACGTTCCTGATGACGATCCTCATCATGGGATTCTCGACTTTCCTCGTGGGTCTGCTGCCGGGATATGCCAGCTGGGGCGTCGCCGCGCCGATCATTCTGATCGTGCTGCGGATGCTGCAAGGGCTGGCGCTGGGCGGCGAATATGGCGGGGCGGCGGTCTATGTGGCCGAACATGCGCCTGCGAACCGTCGCGGCTATTACACCGCGTTCATCCAGACGACGGCGACGCTGGGGCTGCTGCTGTCGCTGATCGTCATTCTGGTCGTGCAGGGGTATATCAACGGCAATTACCCGATGGTCGGCGTGGTCGATCTGCAGGGCAACCCGGTGCTTGGCGCAGATGGTCAGCAGACGATGATCACGGCGTTCAACTCGTGGGGCTGGCGGATTCCGTTCCTCGGGTCGATCTTCCTGTTGCTGATCTCGCTCTATATCCGGCTTCAGATGGAAGAATCCCCGGCCTTCAAGAAAATGAAGGAAGAGGGCCGCACGTCCAAGGCGCCCATGCGCGAGGCGTTCGGCAACTGGAAGAACGGCAAGATCGCCCTGATCGCGCTGTTCGGTCTGACGGCGGGGCAGGCGGTGGTCTGGTATTCGGGTCAGTTCTATGCGCTGTTCTTCGTGCAGAACGTGGTCAAGGTCGACAGCTTCAGCGCCAACGTCTTCGTTGCTTGGTCGCTGATCCTCGGCACGGGGGGTTTTTTGTTCTTCGGCTCGCTTTCGGACCGGATCGGGCGCAAGCCGATCATCCTTGCGGGATGCCTTCTGGCGGCGATCACCTATTTCCCGGTGTTCGAGCATCTGACCCGCACCGCCAACCCCGCGCTTTACGCGGCGCAGCAGGTGCCGGTGACGGTCACGCACGGAGCGGACGACTGCTCGTTCCAGTTCAACCCGACGGGCACGGCCAAGTTCACGTCCAGCTGCGACATTGCCAAGGCCTCGCTTGCCAAGGCGTCGGTGAACTATGAATCGGTCGAAGGCTCGGGCGTCACCTCGGTCACCATCGGGGAAACCGTGATCCCGTCCTATGATGCCGCCGCCCTGACGGGCGAGGCATTGGCCGCCGAGAAGGCCCGTTTCGACGGTGCTGTGACGGCAGCCCTGACCGAAGCGGGCTATCCGCTGACCGCAGCCGACAACCAGACCGTCGCCAAGGCGAACAATTTCTTCGACATCTTCACCGGCCAGAAGTTGATGATCGTCATCACGCTGACCTATCTGATCCTGCTGGTGACGATGGTCTATGGCCCCATCGCGGCGGCTCTGGTCGAGCTATTCCCGACGCGCATCCGCTATTCTGGCCTGTCGCTGCCCTATCACATCGGGAACGGCTGGTTCGGGGGGCTGCTGCCCGCAACGGCCTTCGCGATTTCCGCGCAGACCGGCAACATCTATGCCGGCCTGTGGTATGCGATCGTGGTAGCGCTGATGACGGTGGTGATCGGCACGATCTTCGTGCCGAACGGCACCCACAAGAAGGACATCTTCGCCGACGACAAGGTCTGATTATTCGACCTTCACTGCGGTGTAATGCACCAGATCGAAGCTGATGTTCACCGCAAGGGCCGAGGGGGCCGCCACATGAGGGCGGATCACCTCGGCCAATTTCTTTCCGAGCTCTGCCGCATAGGCGTCGTCGCGGTGCGGTTTTGGCAGCAAGGACAAGCGCAGGAAGACATGGCTGTGATGCCCGTCCACCGGATGCAGACGGCCCTTGCAGACACCTGCCGCGGTGTCATGGGCGGCGATGGTCGCCTCGATTTCCGCCAGAACGGACTGCGGGACGTGGCGGTCTTTGGTAAAAAACAGATCGGCTTGGGGCATGGCTCACTCCTTGAACGGGGCGACCTTATAGCCGACTCCGGTCAGGTAAAGCCCTTGCGGCGGGCAGACGGGACCGCATGCGGCGCGGTCCCTGGCCTCCAGCGCGTCCTTCACACGGTCCGGGTGCCATGCGCCAGCGCCGACCCGTTCCAGCGTGCCGACGATGGACCGGACCTGATTGTGCAGAAAGCTGCGGGCGCGCAGGCGAAAGCGGTATTCGGTGCCGGAGGGCAGGTCGATTTCCTCGACCGTGATCTCGTCGATGGTCTTCACCGGCGATTTCGCCTGACACATCGTGCTGCGGAAAGTGGTGAAATCATGCAGGCCGATCAGATGCGCGGCCCCGCGGCGCATCGCATCCGCGTCCAGCGGGTGCCCGATCTGCCAAGCAAGCCCCCGGTCATGGGTCAGCGGCGCGCGGCGCGCGATCAGGCGGAACAGATACCGCCGTTCCACCGCAGAGAACCGCGCATGGAAATCGTCCGGCACGAGGGCACAGCGGGTGATCGCGACGGGCAGAGGCTTCATATGCTGGTTCAGCGCACCCATCAGGCGGAACGGGTCCCAGTCCTTGACCAGATCGCAATGCGCGACCTGTCCTGTGCCGTGAACGCCCGCATCGGTGCGGCCCGCGGCGGCGATGGTATGCGGCCCCGGCTCCAGCCGCGCCAGCGCGTCTTCGATGGCAGTCTGGACCGAGGGCTGGCCCTGCGCCTGCCGCTGCCAGCCGTTGAATGGGCCGCCGTCGTAATCCACCATCATTGCATATCTGGGCATGGCGCCTGCTACCATGCCGCGCCGGGGCTACACAAGCGCCCGCCGCCCCCCTACATTCCGAGGGCCAAAGGAGAATAGCGTGTGGTCCTGAACACCCTTGCCGACACATTGGGCCGCAGCATCAGCGGCACCGCCGCCAGCGTGGGCGAGCTGTTTTCCGACACCACCATCCGGCTTGGGGTCACCGGCCTGTCGCGGGCGGGCAAGACGGTGTTCATCACCGGGCTGGTCGCGAACCTGCTGGACCGGGGGCGGATGCCGCAACTGACCGCGAACGGACGGATCGAGTCGGTGTGGCTGCAACCGCAGCCCGACATGACCCTGCCGCGCTTCGATTACGAAAACCACCTTGCCGCGCTAACGGGCGATGATCCGCGTTGGCCGGAATCGACCCGTTCGGTTTCGGAACTGCGGCTGTCGTTCAAGGTGCGCCCGACGGGGCTGCTGGCGGGGTTGCAAGGGGTGCAGACGGTGCATCTGGACATCATCGACTATCCCGGCGAATGGCTGCTGGACCTGTCGTTGCTGGAGAAGTCGTTCGAGGAATGGTCAGACGCCACCTTTGCCCGCATCGCGAAACGCGCGCAGGCGCGGGCGTTTCTGGCACAGGCGCGGGCCGAGGATGGATCGCTGCCACTGGATGAGGGCCGCGCGCAGGCGCTGGCGGCCAGTTTCACGGGTTACCTGAACACGGCGCGAAAGGATGGATACAGCGACTGCACGCCGGGGCGATTCCTGCTTCCGGGCGATCTGGCCGGGTCGCCGGTGCTGACCTTTGCCCCCTTGCCGAAGCCCGCCGATCCGAAACGCGGCAGCCTGTGGCGCGAGATGGAGCGGCGATACGAAGGCTACAAAGACAAGGTCGTCCGCCCCTTTTTCCGCAACCATTTTGCGCGGATCGACCGGCAGGTGGTGCTGGTGGACGCCTTGGGCGCGATCCACGCAGGACCGCAGGCGCTGGAGGATCTTCGCCGCACGATGGCCGAGATCCTGCACGCCTTCCGCCCCGGCGCGAACAGCTTCCTGTCGCAGATCCTGCTGGGCAAGCGGGTGGAGCGCATCCTGTTCGCGGCGACCAAGGCCGACCATATCCACCACACGCAGCACCCCGCGCTGACCGCGATCATGGAGGCGCTTCTGCGCGAGGCGCGGGACCGGGCGAGTTTTGCGGGAGCGCGGACGGCGGCGATGTCGCTGGCATCCCTGCGCGCCACGGTCGAGGAGACGGTGACGCGCCACGGCCAAACGGTCGAGGCGGTGCGCGGGCGGCTGCTGGGTTCGGACCGGCAGGCGGCGATGTATCCCGGCGAATTGCCCAGCGATCCCGCGCGGCTTCTGTCGCCTGCGCGTGA
This sequence comes from Falsirhodobacter flavus, assembly GCA_029846755.1. Taxonomy (GTDB): domain Bacteria; phylum Pseudomonadota; class Alphaproteobacteria; order Rhodobacterales; family Rhodobacteraceae; genus Falsirhodobacter; species Falsirhodobacter flavus. The sequence goes on from JARWBI010000001.1 coordinate 65,665, forward strand.
GGGGGCGGAGCGGTGGCTGGATGCCGAGTTCTCGCTGATGGGTTTCGCGCCTGCGCGGGTGAACTTGCGCCCCGGCGAGGGGCCGCCCCATATCCGCCTTGACCGCGCGGCAGAGTTCCTGATCGGAGACCGGCTATGAAGAAACCCCTGATCGTCGATTGGGAGGATGCGGCCGATCCGTCCATCGCGCCGCCGGTGCCGGACACGGTGGCCTTGCAGACGGTGATGCGGGTTGGGGCGAAGCGGCCCTCGCGGCTGTGGAAATTCGCGCTGTGGGCTTTCGGGGCGGCGTTCAGCTTTGTGATCTCGGTCGCGGCCTATGATTTCGTGGCAACGCTTCTGTCGCGGAACACGGTGCTGGGGGCGGTGGCCTTTGCGGTTCTGGGGCTGGCGGCGCTGGCTGCGTTCATGCTGGCGGGCCGCGAGGCGCTGGCCTATCTGCGGCTTGGGCGGCTGGACCATCTGCGCGTGCGGGCCGAGGAGGCGCGGGTGACGGCGGATGTAAAGGCCGCGCGTTCGGTCGTGCAGGGGATCGAGGCGCTCTATGCCCATCGGGCCGAGATGAAGGGCAGCGTCGCCGCGCTGCGCGAGCGGCAGGCGGATGTGTTCGACGCCGACGCGCTTTTGGCGATGACCGAAATGGAGTTGCTGTCCCCGCTGGATCAGGCTGCGCGGCGCGAGATCGAAGCGGCCTCGCGGCAAGTGGCGACGGTGACGGCGCTGGTGCCGGTGGCGCTGGCCGATGTGGCGACGGCGCTTTACGCGAACCTGCGGATGGTGCGCAAGATCGCCGAGATCTATGGCGGGCGGGCAGGGAATGTCGGATCGATCAAGCTGATGCAGCGGGTTTTCGGATATCTGGTGGCGACGGGCGCGCTGGCGGTGGGGGACGATCTGATCGGGTCGGTCGCGGGAGGCGGGCTCTTGTCGCGCGTGTCCCGGCGGTTCGGCGAGGGGGTCATCAACGGTGCGTTGACGGCGCGCATCGGGGTGGCGGCGATGGAACTTTCGCGCCCGATGGCGTTCCATTCCGCGCCGAAGCCGAAGATCCCGAACCTTCTGTCCCGCGCGCTGACCGGGCTGTGGGAGAGGGCGGAAGGGGAGGCTCCCGCCACTCGTTGACGCGCTGCGCGCATCGCCTCGACGTTGGGCCCAGCCGGAGCTTCGCTCCGGTCAGAGGTCGAACTGATAGGTTGCGGGCATGTAGCGGAAGTTGTCCCCATCCCGCGCAACATAGCCCACAGCGGGGAAGGGCATGTGATAGCCGATGAAGGGCAACCGTTCATCCGCGATCATGCCGAAGATGCGTTTGCGCGTGGCGATGGCGGCGGGTTTGTCCATGTCGAAGCGCACTTCCCAATCCGGACGGCCCAGCGAGAAGGCGTAGTGGTTCGCGGTGTCGGCGGTCAGGATGAGGCGCTGGCCTTCGGATTGCAGGTCGAACGCCATGTGGCCGGGGGAATGGCCGAATGCCTCGATCGCGGTGATGCCGGGGGCGACTTCGCCATCGCCGTCCAGCAGGGTGAACTCATCGGCGAGGGGGCGCACCTTGGCGTCGAAAGTCTCGTTTCCGGCGCCGATCCAGTGCTCCATCTCGACCCGTCCGGTCACGAGGTTGGCGTTCGGGAAGGTCAGCGTGCCGCCATCCGACAGGCCGCCGATGTGGTCGCCATGCATATGGGTTATGACGACGGTGGTGATGCTGGCGGGGTCGATGGCAGCAGCCTCCAGCGCGGCCAGAAGGCCTGCGGAGTTCGCGCCGGTGTCGAACAGGATGACCTCGGTTCCCGTTTCGACCAGAACGGGCGTGTAGTAGGACATCGCGCGGTCGGCGGGCAGGAAGTTTTCGGCGGCAAACGCCTCGAAGTCTTCGGGCGCAGCGTTCAGGGCGAAAGTGCCGACCGGCTCTGACGCCTGCGATCCGGCCAGCAGGGCGGTCACGCGGAAGCTGCCGAGCGTCAGGCTGCGGGACAGCGCCGGGGGCGGGGCATCCTGCGCGCGGGCGGCCATAGGGGTCAGGGTCGCAAGCGGCATAGCGGCCCCGGTCAGGATGGCCTGGCGTCGGTTCATGTCGTTCCTCCTATTCCCACCACGGGTCGATTGCGGCGATGTCATCATCGCTCCATCCGAAATGATGCGCGAATTCGTGAACGGTGACATGGGCGACCAGTTCCCGCAGGGTCACGTTTCCGCGATCCACCCATTCGTCAAGAATCGCTCGGCGGAACAGCCAAACCGTGTCCGGCCCCATCGGCTGGTCCATCACCGATTTTTCCGTCAGCGGGATGCCGTCGTAAAGGCCGGTCAACTCGAACGGGTCTTCGATGCCAAGGCCCGCCAGCATCTCCTGCGGTGCGAAGTCTTCGACGCGCAGGACGACCTTCGCTGCCTGTGCCTGCCACGGGGCGGGCAGGGCGGCCACGGTTTCATGGGCAAGGGTTTCGATCGTGGAGAGGTCGGGCGCTGTCTGATCCATGCCGCCAGAGATAGCGGCGCGGCGGGCGCTTGTCATCAAAGGGTCACGACCCTAGGCTTATCGGGGGCGAAAAACGAAAGTTTCCCATGGACGTGGCAGATATCTTCATCATCGGTGGCGGGATCAACGGCACCGGAATCGCGCGCGACGCGGCGGGGCGGGGGCTGCGCGTCGTCCTCGCCGAACAGGGCGATCTGGCGCAGGCGACCTCGTCATCCTCGACCAAGCTGTTCCATGGCGGGCTGCGGTATCTGGAATATTTCGAGTTCCATCTGGTGCGCGAGGCCCTGCGCGAGCGTGAAACGCTGCTGGTCGCCATGCCGCATATCAGCTGGCCGATGCGGTTCGTGCTGCCCTATAGCGAGGGGATGCGGTTCGAAGGGACGACCCCGACCTCGCGCCTGATGCCATGGACGAAGGGGCGGCGTCCGGCTTGGCTGATCCGGCTGGGCCTGTGGCTGTATGACAATCTGGGCGGACGAGAGATCCTGCCGGGGACGCGGCGGGTGGATCTGCGGACCGACCCGGTGGGCGCGCCGCTGAAGGACGAATTCAAACTGGCCTTCGAATATTCCGACGCATGGGTGGACGATGCGCGCCTGGTGGTGCTGAACGCCCGCGATGCGGCGGCGCGGGGGGCGCAGGTGCTGACGCGGACGCGCGTGACCCGTGCGGCTCGCGAGGGCGGCGTCTGGCGGGTGGAGACCGAGGCGGGCACCTTCCACGCTCGGGCGCTGGTAAATGCGGGTGGGCCTTGGGTGGACAAGGTCATCGCGGATACGGGGGTTGCGACCACCGAGCGCATCCGTCTGGTGCGCGGCAGCCATATCGTCGTGCCGAAGCTGCACGATCACGACCGCGCCTATTTCTTCCAAGGCGAGGATGGGCGGATCATCTTCGCGATCCCCTATGAACAGGACTTCACCCTGATCGGCACCACGGATCAGGAACATCGCGGCGATCCTTCGGCGGCGGTCTGCACGCCCGAGGAGCAGGAGTATCTGTGCGCCTTCGCCTCGCGCTATTTCAAGGTGCCGGTGACGCGGGATCAGGTCGTCTGGACCTATTCCGGGGTGCGCCCGCTGTATGACGACGGGGCGAAATCGGCCACGGCGGCGACGCGGGAATATGTGCTGTCGCTGAACGAGGATGGGCCGCCGCTGCTGAACGTGTTCGGGGGCAAGATCACCACCTATCGCCGGCTGGCGGAAAATGCGCTGGCGAAGCTGGCGCCGTTCTTTCCCCACGCGACGGGCGACTGGACGGCCAAAGTTGCGCTGCCCGGTGGCGATTTCCCGGTGAGCGAGGTGGCCGAACTGCGCGAGGTGATCCGCCGCCGTTACCCCTTCCTGTCGGCGGCATGGGCGGCGCGGCTGACCCGCACCTATGGCACCGAGGTCTGGCAGGTCTTGGGCGACGTAGCCGAGGCGGCGGAACTGGGCCGCGATTTCGGCGGAACGCTGACCGAGGCGGAGGTGCGCTGGCTGATGACCCGCGAATATGCACGCACCGCCGAGGATGTGATCTGGCGGCGCACGAAGCTTGGGCTACGGTTGGAAGCGGCGCAGGTGGAGGCGCTGAGGGAGTTCATGGATGATACTGGCAATCGATCAGGGCACGACATCGACGCGGTCCATCGTCTTTGACGAAAGGCTCCGGCCTGTTGCCACGGCGCAGGCCGAATTCCCGCAGCATTTCCCGCGCCCCGGCTGGGTCGAACACGACCCCGACGACATCTGGCGCACCGTTCGGGAGACGGCGCGCAAGGCGGCGGAAGGTCACCGCATCGGCGCTATCGGCATCACCAACCAGCGCGAGACGGTGCTTCTGTGGGACCGCAAGACGGGCGAGCCGCTGCACAACGCCATCGTCTGGCAGGACCGACGCACGACCGAAATCTGCGATGGGCTGCTGGAGCACGAGGCGCTGATAACCGAGCGGACGGGGCTGTTGGTCGATCCGTATTTCTCGGGCACCAAGCTGAAATGGCTGCTGGATACCGTGCCGGACGCCCGCGCGCGGGCGGCGCGGGGCGAGCTGGCCTTCGGGACGGTGGATTGCTTCCTGATCTGGAAGCTGACGGGCGGCAATCATGTGACCGATGCCACCAATGCCGCGCGGACGATGCTGTATGACATCGGGCGTGGCGCGTGGGACGACGAGATTTGCGCCTTGCTGGACATTCCCATGGGCCTGCTGCCCGAGGTGCTGGACTGCGCTGCGGAGTTCGGGGTGACCGATCTGCTGGGATATGAGGTGCCGATCCTTGGCGTTGCCGGGGACCAGCAGGCGGCAACTCTGGGGCAGGCGTGCTTCCAGCCGGGGATGATGAAATCGACCTATGGGACGGGGTGTTTCGCGCTGCTGAACACCGGGACCGAGCGGGTGGCCAGCAAGCACCGTCTGCTGACGACTATCGCCTGCCGGTTGGACGGGCGCGTGACCTATGCGCTGGAAGGGTCGATCTTTGTTGCCGGAGCGGTGGTGCAATGGTTGCGCGACGGTCTGGGCGTCATCGCGGATTCGGCCGAGACTCAGGCGCTGGCCGAACGGGCGGACCCGGCGCAGGATCTGGTGCTGGTTCCGGCCTTCACCGGCCTTGGTGCGCCTTGGTGGAAGCCCGATGCGCGGGGGGCGGTGTTCGGGCTGACGCGCAACTCGGGCCCTGCGGAGCTGGCGCGGGCGGCGCTGGAAAGCACGGGGTTCCAGACGCGCGATCTGCTGGCGGCGATGCGCGCCGATTGGTCGGGCGAGCCGGACGTGCTGCGCGTGGATGGCGGGATGGCGCGATCCGACTGGGCGATGCAGTTTCTGGCCGATGTGATCGGTGCGCCGGTCGATCGGCCGGTGGTGACGGAGACGACGGCGCTTGGCGCGGCATGGCTGGCGGGGATGCGCGCGGGGATCGGGCCGGATGCGGATGCCTATGCCAAGGGATGGGCGCTGGACCGACGGTTCGAGCCGCAGATGGACCCGGGCCTGCGCGATGCCCGCCACGCCCGCTGGTCGCGCGCCGTGCGGGCGGTGATCGACGTCTGAGCCATTCGCGCTACCTTCGGCGCAGCAGAGGAGGGCTGTTCGATGTATGTCGATGGTTTCGTGATTCCCGTGCCGACCGAGCGGATCGAGGATTACCGCAAGATGGCCGAACTGGGCGCAACGGTGTGGATGGAGCATGGCGCGCTGAGCTATGTCGAGGCCTGCGCCGACGATGTGCCGCAGGGCGAGGTCACGTCCTTTCCCATGGCGGTGAAGCTGGAACAGGGCGAGGTCGTGTTCTTTTCCTGGATCACCTATCGCGACCGGGCGCATCGGGATGAGGTGAACCGCAAGGTCATGGAAGACCCGCGCATGAATTGCGAACCCGCCACGGCACCTTTCGAGGCGAAACGCATGATCTATGGCGGGTTCACGGCGATGGTGCAGCACTGAATGTCGGAAAGCGCGGCGTGGATGTCGCGCGATGTGATTGCACATGGCGGCGCCCGGCGGCATGGTCCGCAGCGGAGTTGACCAAGGATAGCCGATGACCCGCCATGTCTTGACCGTTCAGTGCCCGTCCCGCCGCGGGATCGTTGCCGCCATCTCGGGCTTTCTGGCCGAGCAGGGCTGCAACATCACGGATTCGGCGCAGTTCGACGACGAACTGACGGGGATGTTCTTCTGCCGCGTCAGCTTTGTGCCGGAAACGGGCGTGGGCCTTCCGGCGCTGCGCGACGGCTTTGCGCCGGTGGCGTCGGATTTCGACATGGAATGGGCGATCCATGATGGCGCGCACCGGATGAAGGTGCTGCTGATGGTGTCGAACTTCGGCCACTGTCTGAACGATCTTCTGTATCGCTGGCGAATCGGTGCGCTGCCGATCGACATCGTGGGCGTGGTGTCGAACCACATGACCTATCAGAAGGTGGTGGTGAACCACGACCTGCCCTTCCACCACATCAAGGTGACGAAGGAAAACAAACCCGAGGCGGAGGCCCGCCTTCTGGCGCTGGTCGAGGATTCGGGGGCGGAACTGGTCGTGCTGGCCCGCTATATGCAGGTGCTGTCGGATGCGTTCTGCGAGAAGATGTCGGGGCGGATCATCAACATCCACCATTCCTTCCTGCCGTCGTTCAAGGGGGCCAACCCCTATAAACAAGCGTTCGAGCGGGGGGTGAAGCTGATCGGCGCGACGTCGCATTACGTCACTGCCGATCTGGACGAAGGCCCGATCATCGAGCAGGACATCGTGCGGATCACCCATGCGCAATCGGCCGAAGATTACGTGTCCTTGGGCCGGGATGTGGAGGCGGCGGTGCTGAGCCGCGCGATCCACGCGCATATCCACCATCGGGTGTTCATGTCGGGCAACAAGACGGTGGTTTTTCCGGCGTCGCCCGGCAGCTATGCGTCGGAACGGATGGGGTAGGGGCGCGGCCCTCAAGCCCCCCTTCCGGGGGCCATCGGGCCGCGCCGCTGCCGCGGTCCTGTGGCAGCGGTCATTCTTCCCGGGATCGGCCTGTCCTGCCGCTTCGCGTTGCGCGATGCCCTTCGGCATCCAGCGCGGGGGTATGTGTTCCGGGCGATCTCGGGTCAGCCGTTGAACAGGAAGTGCAGCACGTCGCCGTCCTTCACCTCGTAAGTCTTGCCCTCTACGCGGAACTTGCCGGCTTCCTTCGCGCCCGCTTCGCCTTTGCCCGCGATATAGTCGGGATAGGCGATGGTCTCGGCCCGGATGAAGCCCTTTTCGAAATCGCCGTGGATGACGCCTGCCGCCTGCGGGGCGAGCATGCCTTTGTTGATCGTCCACGCCCGCGCCTCTTTCGGGCCGACCGTGAAATAGGTCTGGAGCCCCAGCAGCGCATAGCCCGCGCGGATCAGACGGTCGAGGCCCGCTTCCTCCAGCCCCATCTCGCTCAGGAACATCTCGGCTTCCTCGGCATCCAGCTGGCTGATCTCCTCCTCGATCCGGGCGGAGATGACGACGCTGCCCGCGCCCTGTTTCGCCGCCATTTCCGCCACGCGGGCGGATTGGCTGTTGCCTTCCGCCGCCGAGGATTCCTCGACGTTGCAGACATACAGCACGGGTTTGGCGGTCAGCAGTTGCAGCATGCGCCACTGCTTCTGGTCATCCTCGGACACCTGCACGGTGCGGGCGGGCTTGCCGTCATTCAGCGCCGCAAGTGCCGCGCGCAGCAGGCGGTCCTGATCCAGCGCTTCCTTGTCGCCGCCCTTCAGCTTGCGGGCGAGGTTGGCCAGCCGCTTCTCGATACTTTCCAGATCGGCCAGCATGAGCTCGGTCTCGATCGTCTCGGCATCGGCGACGGGGTCGATCCGGCCTTCGACATGGGTGATGTCGCCATCCTCGAAACAGCGCAGGACGTGGGCGACGGCGTCGCATTCACGGATGTTGGCAAGGAACTGGTTGCCCAGACCTTCGCCCTTGGACGCGCCGCGCACGAGGCCTGCGATGTCCACGAAGGTCATCCGCGCCGGGATGATCTGTTTCGATCCGGCGATTTCCGCCAGCTTATCCAGGCGCCCGTCGGGAACTGCGACCTCGCCCACGTTCGGTTCGATCGTGCAGAAGGGGAAGTTCGCGGCCTGCGCCGCCGCCGTCCGGGTCAGCGCGTTGAACAGGGTCGATTTGCCCACGTTCGGCAAGCCGACGATACCCATGCGAAAGCCCATGCCATTCCCCTTTTGCTGCACGCGCGTTCATCTAGGCGGGAAACCCCTTGCGTGCAAGCCGCGCTTGCTTTTCCGCGCCCCTGTGGCACCCTTCGAGACAGGAGAAGGAGGACGCGAATGAGCTTCGATCCCTACCTGATGTTCAAAGGCGACTGCCGCGAGGCGCTGAGCTTCTACAAGGACGTGTTCGGCGGCGATCTTTACCTCATGACCTATGCCGAGGCGCCCGAATCCCCGGGCATGCCCAAGGTGGACAGCGATCTGGTCATGCATGGCTGCCTGACGGTGGCCGGGCGGATGCTCATGGCCTCGGACTTTCCACCGGGGATGGAGGGCGAGTCGCAGCAGGCCGTCTCCGTCAGCCACGGCTGCCCGACGCGAGAGGAGGCGCAGGCCATCTTCGAAAAGCTGGCGGGAGAGGTGATCATGCCCTTCGGCGACGTGTTCTGGTGCGACGGTTTCGGCATGACCAGGGACCGTTTCGGCACGCATTGGTTGATCGGCGGCCCGTCGAAGATGTGACCCGGCGGCATTGCTTTTCCGGCCCGTATCCGCCAAGGAGAAGCATTGCTGCACGAGGACGCCATGACCCGCATCGACGCCAAGTTCGCCGCCCTGAAAGCCGATGGAAAGAAGGCCTTCGTTGCCTATCTGATGGCGGGCGATCCCGATGTGGAAACCTCGCTGGCGGTGATGCGCGGGATGCCCGCCGCCGGGGTGGACGTGATCGAGTTGGGAATGCCCTTCACCGACCCGATGGCCGATGGCGGCACGATCCAGCTGGCCGGACAGCGCGCGCTGGAGGGCGGGCAGACGCTGCAGAAGACGCTGGATCTGGTCGCCGCGTTCCGCAAGGACGATCAGGTCACGCCCATCGTGCTGATGGGCTATTACAACCCGATCTATTCGCGCGGTGTGGACCGCTTCCTTGCCGATGCCAAGGCAGCGGGGATCGACGGGCTGATCGTCGTGGACCTGCCCCCGGAGGAGGATGTGGAGCTTTGCATCCCGGCACAGGCGGCGGGGCTGAACTTCATCCGGCTGGCGACGCCGACCACGGATGCGGCGCGGCTGCCGCGCGTTTTGCAGAACACCTCGGGTTTCGTCTATTACGTCTCGATCACCGGGATCACCGGCGCCGCCGCGCCCAAGGCCGCCGATGTCGCGCCCGAAGTTGCCCGCATCAAGGCGGCGACCGATCTGCCCGTGATCGTCGGTTTCGGCATCACGACGCCCGATGCCGCGCGTGACATTGCAGCGATTGCCGATGGCAGCGTGGTCGGCACCGCGATCGTCAAGGCGATCAATGAAAAGCCGGTGGCCGAGGTGCTGGAGATGGTGGCGGCCCTCGCCGCCGGTGCTCATAGCGCGTAACCGCCGGGGCGCAGCCCCGGCTTGGCCCAACGTCGAGGAGATGCCGAAGGCATCGACGAGTGGCGGGAGAGCTACGGCCTGATCAGCCGGAAGATGGTGGACGCGCCCCATCCTGCCAGCACCGCCAGCGCCAGCGACAACAACCCATACAGCGCCGACTGTTCGCGCGACATGGTATAGAGGAACCGCTCCAGCCCCGCCTTGCGCACGAAGATGGTGCGGTCGATGGTGTCAACCACCCGCCCGTCACGCGTCAGGAAGATGCGCACGCGGTAATCGCCTTCGGTCAGGTCGGCAGGAAGCTCCACATCCGCACGAAACAGCGTCTGCTCGTCCAGATCGACGGCGTGTTCGTTGACGCGGTATCGCCCCTCGGACTGACGGATGCGCATCAGCGCCTCGACGAATTGCGGGGCGTCTTCGGCTTCGGAACTGATGCCTATTGCGCGGATGACGGATGGAATGGTGATGCGGTGGCGCAGATCCTCGGTTTCCGAAAGGATGTCGCCCAGCGCCCCGGTCGTCGCAATGGCATAGAAGGTGGGCGCGCTGCCGATGCGGACCTTGTCGCGGTTGATCCAGATGCCGACGCGGCGTTCCTTCTTCCGCACGATGATCGGCGTCGCCGGACCTTCGACGGTGACGATCACCTCCAGCGGATCTTCGGTCGGGGCGGGGGCGTCGCGGCGCACCGCGCCATAGACCAGAATCTCGGACCCCACGAAATCCGTGGTGATCGACACCGACGACTGCGACAGGCCGACGACGATGCTTTCCTCCTGCGCAGCGGCGGGCAGGGCAAGCGCGATCAGGATGGCAAATGCGCGGATCATTCGGCCCCCATCACCTGAAGCGAGAACGGCTCGTTCGGTGTCAACACCAGTTCCGTGCCGACCTTGACGCTGACGGCGATGACCAGCAGCGCCAACAGGATGCGAAGCTGTTCCGCCCGCAGGCGCACCCCGATCCGCGCGCCGAACTGCGCGCCCACGACCCCGCCAAGGATCAGCAGCAGCGCCAGCATGATATCGACCGTCCCCGAGGTCATCGCATGCGCCAGCGTGGTGAAGGCCGACACGAAGATGATCTGGAACAGCGAGGTTCCGACCACCACCTTGGTCGGCATCCCCAAAAGGTAAATCATCGCCGGCACCATGATGAACCCGCCGCCGACCCCCATGATCGCCGACAGGAACCCCACGCCCGCCCCGATCATCATCGGCGGCAGCACCGAGATATACAGACCCGAGGCGCGGAACTTCATCTTGAACGGCAGGCGGTGGACCCATGTATGCACATGCGCGCGTTTGATCGGCGCGCCGGGCTTCTTGGCGCGGCGCAGGGCGCGGATGCTTTCCTGAAGCATCATCGCCCCGATGGTCCCGAGGAACAGCACATAGGACAGCTGCACGAACAGATCGACCTGCCCCAAAACCGCAAGCCGCGCAAAGACCCAGATCCCGACGGCGGAGCCGATCAGTCCCCCCGCCTGCAAGACCATCCCCATGCGGAAATCGACCGCCTTGCGCTTCATCTGCGCCAGAACGCCGGAAACCGACGATGCGACGACCTGATTGGCCCCGGTCGCCACCGCAACCGCAGGCGGGATGCCGATGAAGAACAGCAAGGGGGTGATGAGGAACCCGCCGCCCACGCCGAACATGCCCGACATGAAGCCCACGATGCCGCCCAGCCCCAGCACCAGCAGGGCGTTTATCGAAACCTCGGCGATGGGAAGATACATCTGCATTGGCTTACCGGCTGCAAGGGGTTGGTCGGCGGTCTAGACCCTCATCGCAGGTGGCGCAACGTCTCGCGGATCACCTTTTCCAGCTTGGCCGCGCCAAGGGGGGCCATGGCCTTGGTATGCTCGTGGCTGAGCCGTTCGTCCGACAGCCCCGCGCCCATGTTGGTGATGGTGGAGATCGCCGCCACCTTCAGCCCGAGGAACCGCGCAAGGATCACCTCCGGCACGGTGGACATGCCCACGGCGTCGATGCCCAGCACCTTCGCCATCCGAATCTCGGCCGGGGTTTCGAAGCTGGGGCCGGAGAACCAGGCATAGACGCCTTCGGGCAACTTCACCCCCGCCCGCGCCGCAGCGGCCTTAAGCTGCCCCCGCAGGCCTTCGTCATGCGCGTCGGTCATCGGCACGAAGCGCGCGTCGGTCTTCTCGCCGATCAGGGGGTTGGTGCCCGACATGTTGATGTGGTCCGACAGCAGCATCAGATCGCCCGGCGGAATGTCGGACCGCAGGCTGCCCGCCGCATTGGTCAGGATCAGGCTGTCCGCGCCAAGGCCGCGCAGAACCTCCAGCGGCAGGCGCATCGCGGCGGGGTTGCCGGATTCGTAGTAATGCATCCGCCCGCCGAAGACCGCGACGCGAACGCCCTCAAGTTCGCCGATCACCAGTTTCGGGTTGTGGCCCGACACGCCCGCATGGGGAAAGCCGTCCAGATCGGCATAGGGGATCGCAACACCGTCGACGCCTTCCGCCAGATGCCCGAGGCCCGATCCCAGCACGAGGCCGATGCGAACCGGCGCATCGCCCGCCAGCCGTTTGATATGCGCGACCAGATCCATCAGCGTTCCTTCACATAGGGCTCGCCCCCCGCGCGGGGCGGGATGGCCTTGCCGACGAAGCCCGCCAGCACAAGCACGGTCAGCACATAGGGCAGCGCCTCCAGCGCAGGGACAGGGATGTCCAGCGTCGTCACCCGCGTCACCACGTCAGGCCGCAGCGCCAGCGCCTGGAAGAAGCCGAACAGCAGCGTGGCATAGAGTGCGGCCCAGGGCTTCCATTTGGCGAAGATCAGCGCCGCCAACGCGATATAGCCGCGCCCGGCCGTCATCTCGCGCCCGAAGCCCGCTTGCAGTGCCGTCGCCATATAGGCGCCCGCGATGCCGCAAAGAACGCCCGCGATCAGCACGGCGGCAAACCGCAGCCGCGTGACGGAAACGCCCGCCGTGTCGACCGCCGCCGGGTTTTCACCCACCGCACGCAGCCGCAGACCGAAGCGGGTGCGGAACAGCACCCACCATGTGAGCGGCACGCACAGCGCGGCGACATAGACCAGCAGCGGATGGCCCGAGATCACCTCGAAATAGAGCGGGCCAAGGATCGGCACATCGCGCAGCGCCTCGGCGAAGGGCAGGGTGATTGCCCCGAACCGCGCATTGCCCGACAAGGGCGGCGTGCGCCCGCCCTGACCGAAGGCCGCCTGCGCCACCAGAACCGTGATCCCCGAGGCAAGGAAGTTCAGCGCCACGCCCGAGATCAGCTGGTTCCCCCGGAACGTGATTGACGCGATCCCATGCATCAGCGCCCAGACCAGCGACGCGCCGATCCCCGCCGCCAGCCCGATCCAGACCGACCCGCTGATGGCCGCGACCGCGCCCGAGGTCATGGCTGCGATCAGCATCTTGCCTTCAAGCCCGATGTCGAAGACGCCCGCACGTTCCGAAAACAGCCCGGCAAGGCAGGCCAGCAGCAGGGGGGTTGCCAGCCGCACGGTCGAATCCAGCAGTTGCAGCAGCGTTGCGTAATCCATCACGCAGCCCTCCGCCGGAAGAACAGGCCAAGCAGCATCCGCACCATATGGTCAAGCGCCCCGGTGAACAGGATCACGAGGCCCTGCACCACGACCCGCAGGTCGATCGGGATCTGGGTCCAAAGCCCGATCTCGGCCCCGCCCTGATAGAGAAAGCCGAACAGGAGCGCCGCCAGCACCACGCCGAACGGGTGGTTCCGGCCCATCAGCGCAACCGCGATGCCGATGAAGCCCGCACCCTCGGACGCGTTCTGCAAAAGCCGCCCGCTTTCGCCCATGACGTTGTTGATCGACATCATCCCCGCCAGCGCCCCCGAGATCATCATCGTCACGATGATGATCTTCGTCGGGTTGATCCCCGCGTAACGCGCAGCGGATTCCGATTTGCCGAAAGCGCGGATCTCGTATCCCAGTGGGGTGCGGAACAGCAGCAGCCAGACCGCGAAGCAAGCTGCCAGCGCCACGAACAGCGACACGTTGGCGGGCACCTGATCGGTGAAGATCGCGGACAGGCCCGGAATCTCTGTCAGGGTCGGCAGGCCCAGATGTGCGGGAAACCGCGCCGTTGCCGGTTCCGCCTGCCCCGCGGGGCGCAGCACGTCGACCAGCACCCAGACGATCAACGAATAGGCGATGTAGTTGAACATGATCGTCGTGATGACGATATGGCTGCCGCGCTTCGCCTGAAGATATCCCGGGATCGCCGCCCAAAGCGCGCCGAAGGCTGCGGCCCCAAGCGTCGCGGCCAGAAGCGCCACCGACCAATGCGGCCACGGGATGAACAGCAGCACCAGCGCAACGCCAAGGCCGCCGATCTGGGCCTGTCCCTCGCCGCCGATGTTGAACAGGCCCGCGTGGTAGGCGACCGTGACAGCCAGCCCGGTAAAGATGAAGCTGGTCGCGTAATAGAGTGTGTAGCCCCAGCCGTAGGCCGAACCCAGGGCACCGACCACCATCGTATTCAGCGCCTCCATCGGGTCCTGTCCGATGGCGAGGATCACACCCGCCGCGCAGATGGCGGCCAGAGCCAGCGAGATGATCGGCACCAGCACCACATCGGCCCAGCGGGGAATGCGTTGCATCAGGCGGCCTCGTCGTTCACGCCGGCCATCAGCAGGCCAAGCTCTTTTTCATTCGTCGTCGCGGGGTCGCGTTCCCCCACGATCCGCCCGCCGCACATCACCGCGATGCGGTCCGACAGCGACATAATCTCGTCCAGCTCGACCGAGACCAGAAGGATCGCCTTGCCCTGATCGCGCAAGGCGACGATCTGCTTGTGGATGAACTCGATCGCGCCGATGTCCACGCCGCGCGTCGGCTGGCCGATCAGCAGGAGGTCGGGGTTTCGCTCGATTTCCCGCGCGACGACGATCTTCTGCTGGTTCCCGCCCGAGAAGTTCTTGATCGCAAGGTCCGGCAGCAGGGGGCGCACGTCGAAGCGTTTCATCGCCTCGGCCGTTTCGTCGCGCAGGGTGCGGTTGTCCATCAGCGCGCCCTTGGCGAAATGGCGGTGATAGCCGAAGGCCATGTTCTCCCACGCCGAAAAGTCCATGATGACGCCAAGATGCTGGCGGTCTTCGGGGACATGGGCGATCCCGGCCTCGCGCGGATCGGTGAAGGAATGGCCGTTCATGGTGATGGTCCCTTCGGCGCGGGCGATGCCGCCCAGCACCTCCAGCAGTTCCGATTGCCCGTTCCCGGCCACGCCCGCCAGCCCGAGGATCTCGCCCCGCCGGATGGTCAGATCGACCCCTTTCAGCAGTTCGACGCCGCCGCGCATGAGGCGCAGGCCCTTGGCCTCCAGCACCGTCTTGCCGGGTTTTGCAGGTGTCTTTTCCACCCGCAGCAGCACCTTGCGGCCCACCATCAGCTCCGCGAGCGCGGGGGGCGAGGTTTCCGCCGTCTTGACCGTTCCCACGATCTCGCCCCGCCGCATGACGGATACGTTGTCGGTGATCGCCATGATCTCGCGCAGCTTGTGGGTGATGAGGATCACCGTCTTGCCCTGCTCGCGCAGGCCGGACAGGATGCGGAACAGATGGTCCGCCTCGGCCGGGGTCAGAACGCCGGTCGGCTCGTCAAGGATCAGGATCTCGGCCTGACGATACAGGGCCTTCAGGATCTCGACCCGCTGCTGGTGACCGACGGACAGATCCTCGACCACGGCATCGGGGTTCACGTCCAGCCCGTATTCCTTGGACAGCCGCGCCAGTTCCTTGCGTGCCTTGGACAGCGAGGGGCGCAGCAGCGCGCCATCCTCGGCCCCGAGGATCACGTTTTCCAGAACGGTGAAGTTCGGGACCAGCTTGAAATGCTGGAACACCATCCCGATCCCGGCGCGGATCGCGCTTTGGCTGTCGGGGATCGCAGTCTCGCGCCCCCCGATCAGGATCTGGCCGCTATCGGCGCGATAGAAGCCATAGAGGATCGACATCAGCGTCGATTTCCCGGCCCCGTTCTCGCCGATGATGCCGTGGATCGTGCCCCTGGGCACCGTGATCGTGATGTCCTTGTTCGCCTGCACCGTCCCGAACGCCTTCGAGATGCCGCGCAGTTCGATCGCAGGCGAAGCCGTCTGGGTCATCAGAAACCGGGGACCGGGCAGGTGTCGTCGCTCATGTAGTCATGCACCGACACTTCGCCCGAGGCGATCTGCGCCGTGGCGGCTTCCACCGCCGCCGTCATCTCCGGCGTGACCAGCGCCTGGTTCGCCTCGTCCACGGCGACGGAAACGCCGCCATCGGCAAGGCCCAGAACGACCGTTCCCGGCTCCACCGCGTCGCCTTGGGTGAAGGCGTCGAACACGGCATTGTCCACACGTTTGACCATCGAGGTCAGGACCTGTCCCGGATGCAGGTGGTTCTGGTTGCTGTCCACGCCGATGGACAGGATATTCTCATCCGCCGCTGTCTGCAGGATGCCGATGCCCGTGCCGCCCGCCGCGGCATAGATGACGTCCGCACCTTGGGAAATCTGCGCGCGGGTCAGCTCGCCCCCGCGCACCGGATCGTTCCATGCGGCAGGGGTCGATCCGGTCCACGACACCAGCACCTTGGCGTCGGGTTTCGTCGCCAGCACGCCTTGGGCATAGCCGCAGCCGAACTTGCGGATCAGCGGGATGTCCATGCCGCCGATGAAGCCGAGCGTATCGGATTTCGACGCCATCGCCGCCATGATGCCCGCCAGATACGACCCTTCCTGTTCCGAGAAGACGACCGAGCGGATGTTCGGCCCCTCGACCACGCTGTCGATGATGACGAATTTCGTATCGGGGAAATCGGGCGCAACCTGCGTCAGCACATCCGAGAATGCGAAGCCCGTCATCACGATGGGGTTCGACCCCGACTGCGCCAGCCGCCGCAGCGCCTGTTCGCGCTGGGCCTCGGACTGCATCTCCAGCTCGCGATAGGTGCCGCCCGTCTCGGTGGCCCAGCGTGCCGCGCCGGCATAGGCGGCCTCGTTGAAGGATTTGTCGAACTTGCCGCCCAGATCGAAGATCAGCGCCGGATCGGCATGGGCCGCGCCCGCCGAAAGCGCAAGCGCGCCGAGGATGGTCTTGAGGGTCATCGCGATACTCCCGTTCATGCCGCCGCGCAGCTTGCTTTTTATCTTAGATAAAGCGCGGGGGCGTGGCGCGGCAACAGCTTTTTCCGCAGCTTAAAGGTCGCGGCGCATCACGATGGCATCCGTGCCCGCATAATAGCCGCGCCTTCGGCCGACCTCTGCGAAACCTGCCGCGACGTAAAGGCGGATCGCGGCGGCATTGTCTGCGGCAACCTCCAGAAACGCGGTCTCGGCATCTTGAGCGGCGCGGGCAAGAAAGGCTGCGACCAGCCGCGCGCCGATCCCCTGACCACGCGCGTCGGGGTGGGCGGCAAGGGTCAGCAGTTCCGCCTCGCCCGCGATGGCGCGGCCAATGAGGAAGCCCTGCGGTTGCTGCAGCAGAAAACCGCCCGCGCCTGTTGCCGATGCTTGCAGATCCTGCGCGGACCATGGGGGCGGGTTGGTGAAGCTGGCGGCATGGATCGCCGCAAGATCATTCCACATCGAGGATGACGGGCGGTGGGTCGGAAGGCGGGGCCGCATCCGCGCCGCGCAGATAGAAGGGTGCAGGGCGCGGGCCGGGTTCACGCAGCGCCGCTTCGCGTACTATGGCCTCGGCCAGCGGGAACAGGGGGGCGGGACGGGAGCCTTCGGGGATTTCGGCGGCCAGACGCGCCTCGCCGGGAAATTTCTGCACGTAATGCTCGCCCCGTTTCGCATCCAGCGCTACGACCAGCGGGCGGGGCAGGCCGTGGGCCATCGCCTCCAGCGTGGTGATGCCGATGGCGGGGATGCCGAGCCCGAGCGACAGCCCCCGCGCCGCCGAGACCGAAATGCGAACGCCGGTGAAGTTGCCCGGTCCGGTGCCGACCGCGATGGCGTCCAGGTCGGACCACTTGCGACCCGCCGAGGCCAGCACCTCCTCCAGCAGCGGCATCAGACGTTCGGCCTGACCCTTCTGCATCGGTTCTTCCACCATGGCCAGCAAGGTGCCGCCCGACAACAAAGCGGCCGCGCAATGCGCGGCCGATGTGTCGAAGGCCAATATCAGCGCGTCAGGCCGCAACCGGACGCACCTCCAGCACTTCGGGAATGTAATGGCGCAGCAGGTTCTCGATCCCCATCTTCAGCGTCAGGGTCGAGGACGGGCAGCCCGCGCAGGCCCCTTGCATGTGCAGATAGACGATGCCCCGGTCGAAGCCGTGGAAGGTGATGTCGCCGCCATCCTGCGCGACGGCAGGGCGCACGCGGGTATCCAGCAGTTCCTTGATCTGGCTGACGATGTCACCATCCTCGCCGGTATGCTCGGCGTGACCGCCGGCGGAGCGGGCCTCGCCCTCCATCACCGGGATGCCGGACTGGTAATGTTCCATGATCGCGCCAAGGACGGCGGGCTTCACATGATCCCAAAGGGCGGCATCGGCCTTGGTCACGGTCACGAAGTCATGGCCGAAGAACACGCCCGTCACGCCGTCCACCGCAAAGACGCGGCGGGCCAGCGGCGATTTGTCCGCCGCCTCGACCGAGGGGAAGTCCGCAGTCCCGATCTCCAGCACCGTCTGGCCGGGCAGGAACTTCAGCGTCGCGGGGTTCGGGGTGGATTCGGTCTGGATGAACATGGGCGGCCTCCGGGGTTGGGCACCGATATGCGCCCGAAAGGCCGTCATGTCAAGTTTTGGAACGGTTCTAAATTGCCGTGCCGCCTTGCAGGATTGGAACGGCGGCGCAATAAGGCCTGCGATTGCCGTCAGGGGGACACGAGATGACGACCGATGCAAGACCGCTCAACCGCAGCGACATGCGCGTGCTGGGGCTTTCGGCCCTTGGTGGCGCGTTGGAGTTCTATGACTTCATCATCTTCGTCTTCTTTGCGACGGTGATCGGCCATCTGTTCTTTCCGCCCGACATGCCGGACTGGCTGGTGACGATCCAGACCTTCGGCATCTTTGCCGCCGGATACCTCGTGCGGCCCCTGGGCGGGATCGTCATGGCGCATTTCGGCGATAAGGGCGGGCGCAAGCGCGTCTTTGCGCTGTCGGTGTTCCTGATGTCGATTTCGACCCTCGCGATGGCGTGCCTTCCGACATACGAGACGCTGGGCGTCTGGGCACCGATCCTGCTGGTGCTGTTCCGCATGCTGCAAGGCGCGGCCATCGGCGGCGAGGTTCCGGGCGCGTGGACCTTCGTGGCCGAACATGTGCCCGCGAACCGCGTGGGGATGGCTTGCGGGTTCCTCTGTTCGGGACTGACCTTCGGCATCCTGCTGGGATCGCTGATCGCGGCGGGGATCAACTGGATCTTCACGCCGGAACAGGTGTCGGGCTTCGCTTGGCGCATCCCGTTCCTGATCGGCGGCGTGTTCGGGCTGATCGGCGTTTACTTGCGCCGCTGGCTGGCCGAAACGCCGATCTTCACGCAGATGAAGAACAGCGACCTTTTGCAGAAAAGCCTGCCGCTGAAAACAGTGCTGCGCGACCATCTGCACGGGGTCATCATCTCGGGTCTGCTGACATGGGTGCTTTCGGCGGGGATCGTAGTGACGACGCTGATGACCTCGACGTTCCTGCAAAAGCTTTATGGCTATTCGGCGCTGGAATCGCTGCTGGCGACCAGCTTCGGGTCGCTGTTCCTGATCTTCGGCACCGTGTCGGCGGGGATGCTGGTGGACCGTTTCGGCAGCGGGCGATTCTTTGCGGTGGCCGGCGTGCTGTTCGGCGCGGTGACCTTCACCTTCTACAGCTTTGCGGGCCATTCGCTGCCGGTGCTGTTCGGGCTTTACGCGCTGATGGGGTTGGTCGTGGGGCTGGTGGGGGCAACGCCTTATGTGATGGTGCGAGCGTTCCCGGCGCAGGTGCGGTTCACGGGGCTGTCCTTCTCCTACAACGTCGCTTATGCGATCTTCGGCGGGCTGACCCCGCTGGCGGTCAGCTCGCTTCTGCGGGTGAACCCGATGGCCCCGGCATGGTATCTGCTGTTCATCGCGGCGCTGACGACCTGCATCGGGCTTTACCTGATGGCGAACGGGCGCAAGGTCGAAGGGGTCATCGGCCTCGCCCCCTAGTCGCCCGCGACGAACTTGTTGAACCGGCTGGTGCCGCCGTCCGCGACCTTGTCCTGATAGAGGAAGTCCAGCCCGCTGTCATCGAAGATGGCGAAGAACTCGTCCCAGTCGATGCGGGTCAGGGTCTCCTCCGGTTCTCCGAAGTCGATGCGCAGGATGCCGCCCTTGCCCTTGGTCTCGACCTTGGCGGGGTGGCCGTCGCGGGCTTCGGCCCATTTGCGGATGGTGTCGTGGTCGCGGGTGGTCTTGGATTCTGACATCGGTGCCTCCGTTTCCGGGGGCAACCAAGGGACGCGCGCGATGTTCCCGTCAGCGCGCGACGGCGCGGGCCGACAGGGGCAGCAGGACCAGCAGCGCCGCCAGCATCCAGAAGGCGATGGGCAGGCTGGTGTGCTGCGAGACGAACCCGACCGTCGCAGGCCCGGCCAGCACGCCCGCATAGCCGACGGTGGTCACTGCCGCGATGGCAAGGCTGGCGGGCATGACGCTTTGCCGTCCCGCCGCGCTGAACAGCACCGGCACGATGTTCGCGGCCCCAATGCCGATCAGGCCGAAGCCCGACAGGTTCGCGATGGGCGATCCGGCGGTCTGGATGATGACGAAACCCGCGATCGCCAGCACCGCGCCCAGCGTCAGCACGCGGAACGGGCCCAGAAGCGCGGTGATGCGGTCCCCCGCCAGCCGCCCCACCGTCATCGCGACCGAGAACATCATGTAGCCCATGCCTGCCTGTTCCGCAGCCAGCACTCGCCGCTGCTGCATCAGCAGCGCGCCCCAGTCCAGCATCGCCCCTTCGACCAGAAAGGTGATCCCGGCCAGCACGGCGATCAGCAGCACGATTCCGCGCGGCAGCACGAAGGCCGGGGGTTCGCCCGCCACGATCAGCGGCAGGCGCGGCATCGCGACGGCGATGGCCAGCACGGCAAGAACGGCGGCAAAGACCGATGCGGGAAGCGGCGGCAGCCCCAGCGTCAGCAGCAGCGTCATCCCGCCCGCACCCGCAACGCCGCCAAGGCTGAACATCGCGTGAAAGCCGGACAGCATCGGTCGCCCGGCGGCCTTTTCAACCTCGATCGACTGGATGTTCATCGCGACGTCGATGGTGCCCAGCGATGCGCCGAAGACCAGAAGCGCCGCGCCCAGCGAAAGCGGGCTGCCCGCAAGTGCCAGAACGGGCAGGATCAGCGCCAGCGCAAAGCCGCCCAGCAGGATCATCGGCTTGGCCCCCGTCCGGGCGCTGACCATCCCGGTGACGGGCATCGCGATCAGCGATCCGACCCCGAGACACAGCAGCAGCAACCCCAGCTGCCCTTCGTCCGCGCCGACGCGGGCCTTGGCAAAGGGCACCAGCGGCGCCCAGCAAGCCATGACGAAGCCGGCGACAAAGAACGACAGCCGCGTGGCAAGCCGCGAGGAGGGCGATGCGATCTCCATTTCAGGTGATCGCCTCCAGCCGTTCCTTGGACATCTCGCCCGGAACGATGGTGACGGGGATCGGCAGGTTGCCGGAATTGCGGCTCATCTGCGTGACCAGCGGCCCGGGGCCGGATTTGTCGCTGCCCGCGCCAAGGACGAGGATGCCGATCTCCGGATCCTCATTCACGACGGCAAGGATCTCCTGCACCGGGTCGCCCTCGCGGATCAGCAGTTCGGGGTTCACGTTCTGCCGGTCGCGCATCCATTTGGCGAAGACCTCGAAATGGGCCTCGATCCTCTCGCGCGCTTCGGCCCGCATCAGGTCGGCAACGCCCATGAAATGCTGGAACTCCTCGGGCGGGATGATCGACACGATCACCACCCCCGCGCCGGTATGCGATGCGCGAAACGCGGCATAGCGCATCGCGTTCAGGCATTCGCGGCTGTCGTCCAGAACCACCAGAAACTTACGCATGCGATGTCCCCCCGAAACCTTATGCCGAATGGGCGAAGTCCATGTAAAGCGCGCGGGCACGTTTCGTGACTGGGCCATGCGCGTATTCGGTATCGTCGAACCGCGCAACGGGCGTCACCTTGGCGAAGTTCCCCGACAGGAACACCTCGTCCGCCGCGTGGAAATCGTCGAAGGTCAGCACGGCCTCGCGCACCTCGATCCCATCGGCGCGCAGGTTGGCGATGTGGCGGGCGCGGGTGATGCCCGACAAAAAGGTGCCGTTGGCGATAGGCGTGAAGACGACGCCGTCCCGCACCATGAAGACGTTGGCGGTGGCTGTCTCGGCCACGTTGCCCATCGCATCGGCCACCAGCGCGTTGCCGAAGCCCTTGCGCTTCGCATCGACCAGCATCCGGGCGTTGTTGGGATAAAGCGCGCCGGCCTTGGCGTTGCAGACCGCATCCTCCAGGACGGGGCGGCGGAAGCGGGTGCGGGTCAGCGTCGTCATCGCGCCTTCGTCCGGCATCGGCACCTCTTCGAGGCTGATGGCGAAGGCGGTCGAATCCTCCTTGGGCGCGACGCCAAGCTCGGACCCGTCCACGGCCCAATACATCGGGCGGATATAGACGGCGTTCTCGTAACCCTTCAGCCCCTCACGCACGATCTCGACCATGTCCGCCGGATCGACGGTGGGCGTGATCATCAGCGCCTCGGCCGAGCGGTTGAGGCGGGCGCAGTGCAGGTCCAGATCCGGGGTCACCCCATCGAACAGCCGCGCCCCGTCGAAGACGTTCGAGCCTTGCCACAACCCATGGTCGGCGGCGCGCATGACCGGGATATCGCCCTCGTGCCATTTGCCGTCGAAAAAGGTGCGGATGTTCTTGCCGAATGCCATGGTCGTGCCCTTCCTTTGCGCGGGTGTTAGATCATCCGCGGGCGGGATGGGCAAGATGCGCCCCCGGGCAGTCTTGGGGGACATGAGAACCCGGAGGCGCCGATTCTGGCCGGTTGGGGGACAGGTTGGCCGACCTCAGGGTGCCGCGATTCGGAATCAGCTTCGTGACAGGCGGCGCAGAAGCCAGGATTGCACCGCGCTGCCGACCATGCCCGCGATCGCCATCGCCATCCCCATGATCCCCGCCAGAAGCGACCACGCAACGTTCGACACCCGCCATGTCGCGCGCAGGAATCGCGATTTGCCCAAGACCTCCATCCGGCCCACGGTGCGGGGGCCAAGCGCCTCGGATGCGTTGGCGATGCGGCGGGCGTCGGCGGGGCTGTCGATATGGCGCATCAGGTGCAGCGTCTGCGCGGGGGGCAGGGCGGTACCGATGCGGCCCACGCCGCGTGCGATGTCGGTAACCGGAGCCAGCACCGCGGGGCGCAGCAGGCGCGCCAGATCGTCCGTGCCGCGAACGGCGGGCAGGCGTGCCCAGTCGATCCCCTCGCGCGCGGCACGGGTCAGGGTGGCGGTCATCGGCGGCGACAGAAGGTTCATGCGCCGCGCGATCTTCACCGTCGCCGCCCCCGCCTTCACCGCCGCGCTGCTGCCGCCGGATGCGACGACCAGCACCGTCGCCCCAAGGCCCACGGCCGACAGCGCCACGTCCAGCGTGTCGATCTCGGTCCCCATGACCCAGGCCTGGCCGCCCCGCGCCAGTCCAGCGACATCGCCCAGAACGGTCAGCGCGACGGGGGCCTGACAGATCAGCACGGGCGACAAGGTGCAGGCGGCGGGATCGTAGGCGCAGGCGGCGCAATCGACGGCGCTGTCCAGCATGGACGGACGGGGGATATCGGCCACCGGGATGCCGCGCTCTGCCGCCACCTCGGCCACGGCATCGATGGCGACCCAGTTGCGCGGGTCCTCGGCCAGAAGCGCGTCCAGCCGCGCGGTGATATCCTCGGGGGCGGTCGCGGCCATCTCCCGCTCCACCGCCGCCTCGATCTCCTGCGCCCCGCGGTCGAGGATGGGGCGCAGGGTGGGGTCGCGCGCGATGCGCAACCCGGCGGCCAGCGTCAGGCACATCGACAGCGCCAGAACCGCCAGCCGCAGCATCAGACCTGACGCGAGCGGATCATGCCGACGATATCCTTCACATCTTCAAGGATCGGGCGGGCGATGGCGTCGGCACGCTCGGCCCCGCGGCCGAGGATCGCGTCGATCTCATCCGGCTCGGCCATCAGGCGGTTCATCTCGGCCGTGATCGGTCCCAGCTTTTCCACCGCAAGATCGGCCAGCGCGGGCTTGAACGTGCCGAACTGCGCGCCCGCATATTGTGCCATGACCTGCGCCGGAGTGATGTCCGCCAGCGCGGCATAGATGTTCACGAGGTTCTTGGCATCCGCGCGGCCCTCCAGCCCCTCGACCGTTTCGGGCAGGGGTTCGGGATCGGTCTTGGCCTTGCGGATCTTTTTCGCGATCGTGTCGGCATCGTCGGTCAGGTTGATGCGGCTGGCGTCCGAGGGATCGGATTTCGACATCTTCTTCGTGCCGTCGCGCAGGGACATCACGCGCGTCGCGGCGCCTTCGATCAGCGGCTCCGGCACGGGGAAGAACTTCACCCCGTAATCGTGGTTGAACTTGTTCGCGATGTCGCGCGTCAGCTCCAGGTGCTGCTTCTGATCCTCGCCCACCGGGACATGCGTGGTCTTGTAGGACAGAATGTCGGCGGCCATCAGCGATGGATAGGCAAGCAGGCCCAGCGAGGAGTTTTCGCTGTTCGCGCCCGCCTTGTCCTTGAACTGGGTCATCCGATACATCCAGCCGATCCGCGCGGTGCAGTTCAGCACCCACGCCAATTCGGCATGGGCGGACACCTGCGACTGGTTGAACAGCACCGACCGTTTCGGGTCGATCCCCGATGCGATGAAGGCGGCGGCAATCTCGCGCGTCTGCTGGCGCAGCTTGGCAGGCTCCTGCCAGACGGTGATCGCGTGCAGGTCGACCACGCAATACAGCGTCTCGATCCCCTCGTTCTGCTTTTGGGCAAAGCGTTTCAGCGCACCGAGGTAGTTGCCAAGCGTAAGGCTTCCCGAGGGTTGGATGCCCGAGAAGACGCGCGTGGGAAAGACCTGAGGCGTTTGGACCGGCTCGGTCATGATGTTCTCCATCTGGAAAGTTTCAGGCTTTCGGCTTAACGCTGGCGGCAAGCCCGAAGCAAGAGGAACCCGCATGAAAGAAGCCCCGATCAACCCGCTTCCGCTTGTCGTCTGGGCGCTGGCCCTGCCGATGATCGCGATGGAACTGGTCATGTCGCTGGGGGCGACGGGCCTGACCTCGGACCCTGCCGCGATCGGCTGGCGGCTTTCGGCGGTGGAAGGCTTCGGCTTTTTCCCCGGCATTCTGCGGGCGATGGTCGAACAGAACGTCTGGCCGTGGCAGCATGTGATCCGTCTTGTGACCTATCCGTTCATCCACGGGTCCATCACCCACGCGCTGTTCGCGGTCGTGATCCTGCTGGCCCTGGGCAAGATGGTGGCCGAGGCGTTTCGGGCATGGGCCGTGCTGGCGGTGTTCTTTTCATCGGCCATCGTCGGGGCCTGCGTCTATACCCTGATCCCGTGGGCCGAGCAGCCGATCTTCGGGGCCTATCCGCCGGTCTATGGCCTGATCGGGGCGTTCACTTTCCTTTTGTGGGTGAAGCTGGCGGGCAGCGGCGCGCAATATCGCGCGTTCTCGCTGATCGGGCTGCTTCTGGGCGTGCAGCTTCTGTTCGGGGCACTGTTCGGCGGGACACTCGAATGGGTCGCGGACCTTGCGGGGTTCGCGACCGGGTTCCTGATGTCCTTCGTCGTCAGCCCCGGCGGGGCGTCGCGCGTGATGGAAAAGATCCGTCAGCGCTGACGCCGCAGCGCGGTCTTCAGGTCCGAAGGCCGCAGCGCACCCAAGACATAGGCACTGCCGAAATAGCTGGCGATGCCAAGCGCGACCAGCCCCGCCAGCGCGGCATAGCGCAGACCGCCCGTGGTCAGCGCATCCGCCAGCAGCCATGACGCCCCCCACAGCACCGCCCCCATGAAGGCCGAGGCCGCGACGATCCGCGGCAGTCTTGCGCGCAGCCGGTCGTCGATGCGGACCGCCTCGCCCATGCTGCGCGCGCCCCACCAAAGCTGGGCCACCATGACCCAGCCCGAGACCGTGGTGGCCAGCGCTGCCGCCAGAAACCCGATCACCGGCATCATCAGCACCGCAAAGGCGACGTTCACCACCATCGACCAGACGGCGAAGCGAAACGGGCTGCGCGTATCCTCGCGTGCGTAATACAGCGGCTGGAACAGCTTGTGCAGCACGAAGGCCGGAAGGCCGATGCCATAGGCCCCAAGCGCCAGCGCGGTGTTGAAACTGTCATGCGCGTCGAACTGCCCGCGTTCATACAGCACCTGCGTCAGCGGCAGCGCGATCACCACCAGCGCCACGGCGGCGGGCAGGGTCAAGAGCAGCGCGAACTCCATCCCGCGGTTGAAGCTGTGGCGGCCGCCGTCTGTATCGCCCGCCCGCAGGCGGCGCGAAAGCTCGGGCAGCAGGACGGTGCCGATGGCGATGCCCACGACGCCCAAGGGCAGTTGATAGAGACGGTCGGCATAGGACAGCCAGCCGACCGCGCCTTCGGTGAAGGACGCGACCTGACGCCCGACCAGCAGGTTGATCTGCACGACGCCGCCCGCCAGAACCGCCGGCCCCGCGATGACGATCAGGCGGCGCAGGTCAGGCGTCAGGCGCGGCAGCCCCGGCAGGAACGTGTATCCCATCCGCCGCGCCGCCCACCATGTGAACGCAAATTGCGCCACCCCTGTCACCGGCACGGTCCATGCCAGCGTCATCCCCATGTCCCAGCCCTGCCAATCGGCCAGCAGCATCGCGATGATGAAGATGATGTTCATCAGCACCGGCACCAGCGACGCCTCGGTGAACGAGCCATGCGCGTTCAGAACGCCCGACATCAGCGCGACAAGCGAGATGAACAGGATATAGACGAACCCGATCTGCCCGTATTCCACCGCCAGCCCGAAGCGTTCGTCCCCCACGAAGCCCGAGGCCATCGCCCAGACCAGCCAGGGCATCGCCAGCGTGCCGATCAGCGTCACCAGCAGCAGGATCGACCCCAGCCCGTTGAAAGCGTCGCGGGCGAAGCCGTGCGGGTCCTCGCGCCCCTCGACCTTTTTCGCGAACATGGGCACGAAGGCCATGTTGAACGCGCCCTCGGCAAAGAAACGGCGGAACATGTTGGGCAGCGAGAAGGCGACAAGGAACGCCTCGGCAGTCGGCCCCGCGCCCAGGTAGGCCGCCATCATCACATCCCGGGTGAACCCCGCCAGCCGCGAGCCGAAGGTCCAGCCCCCGACCGTCAGAAAACCGCGCATGAGTTTCAAACGGCAGCCCTCGCCGCGCCTTCGGAGATTGCCTGGCGCAGCTTCTTCTCAAGGCTCTCCTGCCTCGATTTCGTGTGAAGTTTCAAACCGAACATGTCTTTCACATAGAAGGTATCGACCACCTGCGCGCCATAGGTCGCGATGACGGCGGATGCGATATAGATGTTGTCGGCCGCCAGCGTCCGCGTCAGGTCATACAGAAGGCCCGGACGGTCGCGGGTGTCCACCTCGATGATCGTATAGATTTCGGAGCCTTCGTTGTCGAAGGCGATATGGGTGGGGAAGCGGAAGGCGCTTTGGCGCTTGGGCAGCTTGTCGCGATCCTTCAGCGCCTCGCGTGCGACGACCTCGCCCTTCAGGGTCTTGTCGATCATCTGGCTGAGGCGGGGCAGGCGGCTCGCCTCATAGGCTGCGCCGTCGGCGTCCTGTATCCAGAACACCGCGGTGGCATAGCCGTCTTTGGATGTATAGGTTCGCGCATCCACCACGTTCGCCCCGACCAACGCCAAGGCCCCTGCAAGGCGAGAGAAGATGCCCGGGTGGTCGGCCAGCGCGAAACAGGCGCGAGTGGCATCGCGATCCGGCTCGGGCGACAGGTCGATCCGGATTTCGTCATCGCCAAGCCCGCGCAGAAGGCCAGCGAAGACCACATGGGTCGCGGTCGGCAGGCCCTGCCAATAGGTCGGGTAATGACGTGCCATCTCGGCCCGCAGGTCCTTGGCGTCCCAGCCCGCCAGCGCCTCGCGCAGAGCGCGGCGGCCCTCGCCCTCGCGGTGTTCGCGGTTCAGCGTCTCCAGCCCTTCCTCCAGCGCGGTGCGGGTGTCGCGGTAAAGCTGGCGCAGAAGCTGGGCCTTCCAGTTGTTCCATGTGCCCGGCCCCACCCCGCGGATGTCGCAGACCGTCAGCACCGTCAGCAGGTCCAGCCGCCGCCGCGACTTCACCGCCTTGGCAAAATCGCGCACCGTGCGGGGGTCGGAGATGTCACGCTTCTGCGCGACGTCGGACATGACCAGATGGTTGCGGACCAGCCATTCGACCGTCTCTGCTTCCTCGGGGGTCAGGCCAAGGCGCGGGGCGACGCGGCGAGCGATGCGGGCGCCGACGATGGAATGATCCTCGGGGCGGCCCTTGCCGATGTCATGCAGCAGAAGCGCGATATACAGAACGCGGCGGTTCACCCCTTCGGTCAGGATGGCGCTGGCGATGGGCAGATCGTCGGCCAGCTCCCCGCGCTCGATCTCGGCCAAGGTCGAGATCGTCTGGATCGTGTGTTCGTCCACGGTGTAGTGGTGATAGACGTTGAACTGCATCATCGCCACGATCCGTTCGAAATCGGGGATGAAGGCGCCCAGCACGCCCACCTCGTTCATGTGGCGCAGCGCGCGTTCGGGGTTGCCGTGTTTCAACAGCGTATCGAGGAAGATGCGGTTCGCCTCGCGGTCGGTCTGCATCTCGTCGTCGATCCGGTCGAGGTTCAGCGCCACAAGCCGCATCGCGTCGGGGTGGATCAGGTATCCCGTCCGCAGCGATTCCTCGAAGATCCGCAGCAGGTTCAGCTTGTCGGCCAGAAAGGCGTCCGCATCCACGACCGAGATGCGCCCCTGCACCGGCCGGTATTCCGGGCGCAGCTTGCGGCGGCGCGGAAGCGAGAACAGCGGCTCGCGTTTCGCGTGGCGGGCTTCGAGCTCGGCCAGGAAGATGCGCGTCAGCTCGCCCACCTTGGTGGCGTGGCGGAAATAGTCCTGCATGAACAGTTCGACCGCACGGCGTCCCGCCCGGTCGGTATATCCGAGGCGGGCTGCCACCTCGACCTGCATGTCGAAGGTCAACTGATCGGCGGCGCGGCGGGCGATGTAATGCAGATGGCAGCGCACGCACCACAGGAAATCCTCGGCCCGGCGGAAGGTCTCGTATTCCTCCTGCTCCAGCAGCCCTGCGGCCACGAGGCCTTGTGCGCGGGGAACGCGATGCAGGTATTTGCCGATCCAATACAGGGTTTGCAGATCGCGCAGCCCGCCTTTGCCCTCTTTCACGTTCGGCTCCAGCACATAGCGCTGGTTGCCCTGTCGCTTGTGGCGGGTCGCGCGTTCGACCAGCTTCGCCTCGATGAACTCCGGGCCGGATTTGCGGAACAGATCATGCCAGAGCCGGTCGTCCAGCTCCAACGCCAGCGCCTTGTCTCCGGTCAGGAACCGCTGTTCCAGCAGCGCGGTGCGGATGGTGATATCCTCGCGACCAAGGCGGAGGCAATCCTTGATCGACCGGGTGGAATGGCCGACCTTCAGCTTCAGATCCCACAGGATGTAAAGCATCGCCTCGATCGCGGCCGCAGGCCCGTCCGCCGCGCCCGACGGGACGAGGAACAGCAGGTCCACGTCCGAATGGGGCGCCATCTCGGCCCGGCCATAGCCGCCGACGGCGATGACCGCCATGCGCGCGGCGGTGGGATGAAGATGCGTCACCGCCACGTCGAACGCGGTCATCACAAGCGCATCGACCAGCAGCGACTGGCTGGTGATGAGCGCACGGGCGGCGCGGGGCGTTTCAAGGAACGCCTCGGCCAGCCGCTGTTCGCCGCCGGTCCGGGCGGCGGCCAGGTGGCGCACGGCGATGTCGCGGATTGCGCGGGCGTCGGTCGCGCCCTCGGCCCGGATCGCATCGGTGATGGCGGCTGTCAGAGCCCCCGCCTGAGCGATCCGTTCGGGCGGGAGGATGGGATGTTCGTGCGTGGTCGGCTCAGAAGCCGGCACCGCCGAAGCTGCGCGGAGCAGGGTCAATCACGGTCACCTGGTTGTTGGTAATCTGCGCGACGGCAAGGCCGCGTTCGTTGCTGCCGTCGCGCAGCAGACGGAAGACGCCGCCGACGCCGGCAAAGCCCGACCCTTGGGTCAGCGCCTGCGCGGTGGGCGCGTCGCCGCGTTTGGCCAGCGCGCCGATGGCCGCGATCCCGTCATAGGCAAGGCCCGAGATCGGGTGCGGCGCGACGCCATAGGCGCCCTGATAGCGCGACACATACTGGCCATAAAGGCCGGGATCGGGCTGTGCGAACCAGCCGCCCTGCACGCCCGGAAGCGACAGCGTGGCAGCCGGGATGTCCCAGCGGGTCAAGCCGATGAAACGTTCGTTGCTCAGGCCGTTTTCGCGCAGAAGCTGGCTGACCAGCGGCAAAGCGCCGTCCGACCCGGCGGTCAGAAAGACGGCGTTCGCCCCGGCATCACGCGTGGCCTGCGCGATGCGCGGCGCAGCTTGAGTGATTCCGTTCTGCGAGAATTCGTAGCCCTGCGCTCCGGCGACCGTTCCGCCCGCCTGACGCACGCCCGCCTCGATCGCGGCGCGGCCGGTGTTCCCGGCGGCGTTCTGGTCATAGACGACCATGATCTGCCCGGCATTGTTGCGCACCGCATATTGCGCCAGCCGCGAGGCGGTGTTGCGGAAGGTCTGGCCCAGCACGAAGACGTTGCCGCCCGCGATGTCGGTGTTGTTGGAGAAGGACAGCACGTTCACCCCGCGCTGCGCCACGGCGACGCCCGCCGCATTCGCCTCGGCGGCGAAGACGGGGCCGAGGATGACCTGCGCGCCCTCGTCCACGGCGCGGGCGGCTTCGACGGCGGCGCGGGACGGCTGGCCCGCGGTGCGATAGACGCGCAGGTCGATGGCACCGGGGCCAAGGTCGGCAATCGCCAGACGGGCCGCGTTTTCAAGGCTTCGTGCCAGCGCCTCGTCATTGGCCTGACCGGATCCTGCGGGCACCAGAAGCGCCACGGGAACCGGGCCGCCGCGCGATGCGCCGGGGCCGGTGCCGGACAGTGCCACAGGCTCGCACGCCGCAAGGGCAAGGGCGGAAAGGGCGATGACTGTGCGGCCCAGCGACTTGCGGGCCAACCTGAAAACGGACAACATACGGAGATTCCTCATCCCTTGGGGCGCAGCAGACTGCTCGAACCTATGCCGATCACGGGGTGTTGGCAACTTTTTGAAGGATGACCGATGCTCGCGCCGGGACTGCACTTCGTCGCCACGCCCATCGGGGCGGCGCGCGACATCACCTTGCGGGCGCTGGATATCCTGCGCGACGCCGACGTTCTGGCCGCCGAGGACACGCGCACCTTGCGCCACCTGATGGAGATCCACGGCATCCCGTTGGGCGGACGTCCGCTTGTCGCCTATCACGACCACAATGGCGAGTCTGCCGGCCCGCGCCTGATCGCCGCGATGAAGGACGGCAAATCCGTCGCCTATGCGTCCGAGGCAGGAACGCCGCTGGTTTCCGATCCGGGGTTCGAATTGTCGCGCGAGGCGATTGCGGCGGGGCTGACCGTTCTGACCGCGCCGGGGCCGTCGGCGGTTCTGGCGGCGCTGACCATCGCGGGGCTGCCCAGCGATCGGTTCCTGTTCGCGGGGTTCCTGCCCAGCACGTCATCCGCCCGCAAGAAGGCGCTGGCCGAGGTTGCGCCCATTCAGGCGACGCTGGTTTTCTACGAATCCCCCAAGCGCATCGCCGCTACCCTGCGCGACATGGCCGAAGTCTGGCCAGACCGCCGCGCCGCCGTCTGCCGCGAATTGACCAAGAAGTTCGAGGAAACCACGCGCGGCACCGTCGCCGAACTGGCCGAGGCTTTTGCCGACCGCAGCGTGAAGGGCGAGATCGTGCTGCTGGTGGATCGCGGAGAGCCGGAAGTCGCATCCGAGGAGGATGTCGAAGCCGCCCTGCGCCGCGCGCTGGAGACGCTGTCGGTCAAGGACGCCGCCGCCGATGTGGCGCAGCGGCTTGGCCTGCCCAAGCGCGACGTCTATCAGATGGCGCTTAAGCTGTGAGCCTGATGAACCACCACGCGGGGCTGGCGGCGGAAGACATCGTCGCGCGGCACTATGCGCTGCCCGTCGCCGCAAAACGCTGGAAAGGGCCGGGGGGCGAGATCGACTTGATCCTGCGCGACGGGGCAACGGTTGTTTTCGTCGAGGTGAAGAAATCCCGCAGCCATGCCGCCGCCGCGCTGCGCCTGACCCCGCGCCAGATCGCCCGCATCCATGCCAGCGCATCCGCCTTTCTTGGCACCGAGCCGCAGGGCCAGCGCACCGATTGCCGTTTCGACGTGGCGCTGGTCGATGGGGCGGGGCGGGTGGAGGTCATTGCCAACGTCCTTGCCGCCTGACACAAAAGCGCCAAAAGGAGAAGACGCATGAAGGTCGCATTCCAGATGGACCCCATCGGGTCGGTCAATATCGACGGCGACAGCACCTTCCGCATCGCGCTGGAGGCGCAGGCGCGGGGACACAAGCTGTTCCACTATCACCCCCAGCATCTGGCCTATGACGAGGGGCGCATCACCGCGCGGGGCCAGTGGATGACCCTGCGCCGCGAAAAGGGCAACCATGTCGATCACGGCCCGGACGAGGTGGTGGACCTGAGCGATTTCGACGTGGTCTGGCTGCGTCAGGACCCGCCTTTCGACATGGGCTATATCACCACGACGCATCTTCTGGACATGCTGCCGAAGTCGGTGCAAGTCGTGAACAACCCGTTCTGGGTGCGGAACTTCCCCGAAAAGCTGCTGGTGCTGCGCTTCCCCGAACTGACGCCGCCGACGATGATCGCCCGCGATCTGGCGACCATCCGTGAATTCAAGGCCAAGCATGGCGACATCATCCTGAAGCCGCTTTACGGCAATGGCGGTGCGGGCGTGTTCCGGCTGGACCCGAACGACCGCAATTTGGCGTCGCTGCACGAGCTTTTCACCAGCATGTCGCGCGAGCCGCTGATCGTGCAGAAATACCTGCCCGCCGTGTCCAAGGGCGACAAGCGCGTGATCCTGGTCGATGGCGAGCCTATCGGCGCGATCAACCGCGTGCCGCAGGCGGGCGAGACGCGGTCGAACATGCATGTCGGCGGGCGGGCGGAAAAAATCGAGTTGACCGACCGCGACCGCGAAATCTGCCGCATCATCGGCCCGACCCTGCGTGACAACGGCCAGATCTTCGTCGGCATCGACGTGATCGGCGACTGGCTGACCGAGATCAACGTGACCTCGCCCACCGGCCTTCAGGAGCTGGAGCGGTTCGACGGCACCAATGGCGCCGAGATCATCTGGCAGGCGATCGAAGCGAAAGCCTGAAGCTGACGGCTTCGGCCACATGCGGCTGGCGGACCTCGTCTTCGCCCGCCAGATCGGCAATGGTCCGCGCCACCCGCAAGATGCGGTGATAGGCGCGGGCCGACAGCCCGAACCGTTCCGCCACCTTCGACAGTAGGGCACGCCCCGCGTCGTCGGGGGTGGCGATGGCTTCCAGCAGATCGCCCTCGGCCTCGGCATTCACGCGGGCGCGGGTGCCGTCGTAACGGTCTGCCTGAATGGCGCGCGCTGCCGCCACCCGCGCCGCGATCTGCGCCGATGTATCGCCCGTCGAGGGGCGATCCAGATCGGTATAGGCCACCGGCGGCACGTCCACGCGCAGATCGAACCGATCCATCAAAGGCCCCGAGATGCGGCCAAGGTAATCCTCGCCGCAGACCGGCGCGCGCGAGCAGGCCTGCGACGGGTCGGACAGGTATCCGCATCGGCAGGGGTTCGCCGCCGCCACCAGCAGAAACCGGCAGGGATAGCGGATATGGGCATTGGCGCGGGCGACCATGATCTCGCCCGTCTCGATCGGTTGGCGAAGGGTTTCCAGCACGTTGCGCGGAAATTCCGGGAATTCGTCAAGAAACAGAACGCCGTTATGGGCAAGGCTGACCTCGCCCGGTTTTGCGCCGCGCCCGCCGCCGGTGATCGCGGTCGGCGAGGCGGTGTGGTGCGGTTCGCGGAAGGGCCTTGCGCGGCTGATCCCGCCTTGCAGCAGGCCCGCGACGGAGTGGATCATCGACGTCTCCAGCGCCTCGGCTGCCGACAAGGGCGGCAGAATGCCCGGAAGGCACGAGGCAAGCATCGATTTGCCCGACCCCGGCGTTCCGACCATCATGACGTGATGCCGCCCGGCCGCTGCAATCTCCAGCGCGCGTTTGGCACGCTCCTGCCCTTTCACTTCGCGGAAGTCGCGTTTGGCGGCCGACGAGACGGCCTCTCCCGGATCGACGGGGGGCAGGGGGGCTTGTCCGGTGAAATGGCGCACCACATCGGCCAACGAGGCGGCGGCCAGAACCTCGGTCGCGCCGACCCATGCGGCTTCGGGACCGCAGGCCTTGGGACAGACCAGTGCGCGGTCTTCTTCGGCTGCGGTCATGGCGGCGGGAAGGGCGCCCAGAACCGGGGTGAGGCGCCCGTCCAGCGACAGCTCGCCCAACGCGACGACGCCTTCGACCTCGTCCCGCGGGATGATGTCCAATGCCGCCAGAAGCGACAGCGCAATCGGCAGGTCGAAATGCGAGCCTTCCTTCGGCAGATCGGCGGGCGACAAGTTGATCGCTACCCGTTTCGAAGGCAGCGCAATGGACATTGCATCCAGCGCGGCGCGGACCCGCTCTCGCGCCTCGGACACGGCCTTGTCGGGCAGGCCGACGATGGTGAAGGCCGGAAGGCCGGAGGAGACGGCACATTGCACCTCGACCAGCCGCGCCTCCACGCCTTCGAATGCGACCGTGAAGGCGCGCGCGACCATATCCCACCTCGTTTTGGTTAATGGGTATGGGGCGGGGGTTTAGGAAAGGTTAACGATCCTCATGAAGGCGGGCCATGCCTCGGGGTCGGCCATCGTCTTGTCGCGGCAGAACGGGTTGCAGAAACCATAGACCCGGCCGTCGAATTCAAGGAAATCCGTCACGGGTTTTCCGGAATAGGGGCAGGCGTCGTTCACGGCCGGCCCCTCGCAGGCAGTGGCAGGCTTGACCGGCATCGGCCAGTCCTTCTGCGGCCAGTCGCGGGCATAGGCGGCCTGGTCCGCACCATCCACCATCCCCATCGCCCGCCAGCGCCGGAAGGACGGATGCGCCAGATGTGCGGCGACGTATTCGGGATGCGCGGTGGGCAGCGAATGGCCCGCGATCCGCGCGGCGACCGGGGCGAAGAACACGTCCGCCGCCGAGTATTCGCCGCAAAGCCACGGCCCGCCGGAGCGCGCCATCGCATGCGTCCAGATCGCGTCGATCCGTGCCAGATCGGCCAGCACTTCGGCCCCCGGCGCGCAATCGGCGTAGGCCACCCGCAGGTTCATCGCGCAATGCGAGCGCAGGGCCGAAAACCCGGAATGCATTTCCGCCGCCAGGGACCGGGCGATGGCGCGCAGGGGCGGATCGGAAGGCCAGATGCCGCCCTCGCGGCTTGCCAGTTCCTCGGCGATGGCAAGGCTGTCGGTGACCACCGCGCCATCCACGGCCAACGCAGGAACCGTCCGGGCGGGCGCGAAATCCGCCAGCACCCGCGCCAGATCGTCCGAGTAAAGCCGTGCCGTCACGACCTTGACCGGAATGCCAAACGCATCGAACAGCAGCCAGCCGCGCAGGCTCCAACTGGAATAGGCACGGTCGCCGATGGCAAGGGTATAGGTCATCGCAATCTCTCTGTCGTTTCGAACAGAGGATCATCGCCGGGCACAAAGAAAAAGCCCCTTGCCGAATATTTTTCGGGAACTAGCGGGCGGGCACGCTCGTTAGGACGGCAGAACCCCGGTGGGCACCGACGCTGTTAGATGTGGCTGTGCACCCGAAGGTCAAGCGCGATGGCAACGACCATCACGATGGCTAAGAACATGAGGGAGTGCCGAATGCCACTTGATGCTTTCAGTGACCAGACGATGTCCCGCAAGGCGATGAAGGCCGAACTGCTGGACGCCGAAACCGAGCTTCGCCTTGCCTATGCATGGCGCGACAAGCGAGACGAGGCCGCGCTGCACCGCCTCATCACCGCCTATATGCGGCTTGCGATCTCGATGGCGTCGAAGTTCCGCCGTTACGGTGCGCCAATGAACGACCTGATCCAGGAGGCGAGCCTTGGCCTGATGAAGGCCGCCGACAAGTTCGACCCGGATCGCGGCGTGCGGTTCTCGACCTATGCCGTGTGGTGGATCAAGGCTTCGATCCAGGACTACGTCATGCGCAACTGGTCGATGGTCCGCACCGGGTCCACTTCCAGCCAGAAGGCGCTGTTCTTCAACCTGCGCCGCGTTCAAGCCAAGCTGGAGCGCGAGGCCGAAAGCCGGGGCGAGACGCTGGACGCGCACCAGCTGCGCCACATGATCGCCGCCGAAGTCGGCGTGCCGCTGGCCGATGTGGAGATGATGGAAGGCCGTCTTTCGGGCACCGACTTCTCGCTCAACGCCACCCAGTCTGCCGAGGATGAGGGCCGCGAATGGATCGACGCGCTGGAAGACGACAGCGCGCAGGCTGCCGAAACGGTCGAGGGCGCGCATGACGCCGCACATCTGCGCAACTGGCTGATCGTGGCCATCCAGGGGCTGAACCAGCGCGAGCGGTTCATCGTGACCGAACGCAAACTGCGCGAAGCACCCCGCACGCTGGAATCGCTGGGCGAGGAGCTTGGACTGTCCAAGGAACGCGTCCGCCAGCTTGAAGCCGCTGCCTTTGGCAAGATGCGCCGCAGCCTTGAAAGCCAGAGCCGGGAGGTGCATCACTTCCTGTGATGCGTATCCTTGCACTTCTTTTGCTTGCCACCCCGCTCCGGGCCGAGGAAATCGGGCCGGAGCGTTTGCATTCTCTGCCCGCCGCCGATGTAGTGATCCTGGGCGAGGTGCATGACAACCCCGTCCATCACCAGCATCAGGCCATTGCGGTCGCAGCTTTGAACCCGTCCGCGCTGGTGTTCGAGATGCTGACCCCCAAGCAGGCCCGCGCCTATGACGGCACTTGGGACAGCCTTGGCTGGACATGGCCGCACCCTGAAATGTATCGCCCGATCTTCGAGGCATCCGACGCGCCCATCTTTGGCGGCGATCCGGGGCGCGAGGTGATCCGCCGCGCGATGACCGAAGGCGCGGTGGCGGTGTTCGGTGCCGATGCTGCGCGGTTCGGCCTTGCCGACGCGCCCGAGGATCAGGCGGCGCTGGAGGCGGAACAGCAGGCCGCCCATTGCAACGCTTTGCCGGAGGCGGCGCTGCCCGGCATGGTCGAGGCGCAGCGCCTGCGCGATGCCGAACTTGCCCGCGCGGTGATCGCCGCCCATGCCGAAACGGGCGGGCCGGTGGTGCTGATCGCGGGGTCCGGTCATGCCCGGCTGGATGCGGTGCCAGCGGTTCTGGCAAAGGCCGCGCCGGATCTGCGCGTGCTGTCCATCGGGCAGGTCGAGGGCACGGGCGCGCAGCCGTTCGATCTGTGGCTGACCGCGCCCGCGCCGGACCGAGAGGACCCCTGCGCTGCCTTTGGCGGTTGAAGCGCCGCTGCGCCGCGCCTACACCTTGTGAAAACGAGAGGCCCTCATGCGCGGCAAACGCATCCTTCTGGTGATCGGCGGCGGCATCGCGGCCTTCAAGGCGCTGGACCTGATCCGGCGGCTGCGCGAACGCGGCGCGTCGGTTACCCCCGTGCTGACCCGCGCGGCCGAGGAATTCGTGACCCCGCTGTCGGTGTCAGCATTGGCAGCAAACAAGGTCTATCGCGATCTGTTCGATCTGACGGACGAGGCCGAGATGGGCCATATCCAGCTTTCGCGCTCCGCCGATCTGATCGTGGTGGCTCCGGCGACGGCGGACCTTCTGGCAAAGATGGCGCAGGGGCGGGCGGACGATCTGGCCTCGACCCTGCTGCTGGCGACGGACACGCGCGTGCTGGTGGCTCCGGCGATGAATGTGCGGATGTGGAACCATCCCGCGACGCAGCGCAATCTTGCGATCCTCCGCGGCGATGGCATCCTGTTCACCGGCCCGAACGAGGGCGACATGGCCTGCGGCGAATACGGGCCGGGGCGGATGTCGGAACCGCTGGAAATCGTCGCGGCGGTGGAGGCGGCTTTCGCATCGGGTCCGCTGGCGGGGCGGCATGTGCTTGTCACCTCCGGCCCGACGCACGAACCGATCGACCCGGTGCGCTACATCGCCAACCGATCCTCGGGGGCGCAGGGGACGGCGCTGGCGCGGGCGCTGTTGGCCTTGGGCGCGCGGGTGACCTTCGTGACCGGCCCTGCCGCCGTGCCGCCGCCCGACGGCGCGGATGTCGTGCGGGTGGAGACGGCGGCGCAGATGCTGGCGGCGGTCCAGGCGGCGCTGCCTGCGGATGCGGCGGTCTTTGCGGCGGCCGTGGCGGACTGGCGTGTCGCCAATGCCAGCGGCTCCAAGATGAAGAAACAGGCAGGCCAAGCCCCGGCGCTGGAGTTTGCGGAAAACCCCGACATCCTCGCCACCATTTCCAAGGGGCCGAAGCGGCCCGCACTGGTCGTGGGGTTCGCGGCGGAAACCGATGACGTGATCGCCCATGCTACCGCCAAACTGGCCCGCAAGGGGTGCGACTGGATCGTGGCCAATGACGTGTCGCCCGAAACCGGGATCATGGGCGGGGCCGAGAATGCTGTGACGATCATCCGGCAGGACGGGTCGGACACATGGCCGCGCATGTCCAAGGATCTGGTTGCCCGCCGCCTTGCCGAAGAAATCGCAAAGACATTGTAAGGAGATGACGATGGCACCGCTGCTGCGCGTGATGTGGGACGAAGGCGCGGACCGCGCGATCCCGCTGCCGGAATATGCCACCCATGGCGCGGCGGGGGCGGACCTGCGCGCGAACCTTGCGCCCGAATTGCGTCACGGCGGCATCTTCCTTGCACCGATGCAGCGCGCACTGATCCCAACCGGGCTGCGGTTGGAAATCCCCGAAGGATTCGAGGTCCAGATACGCCCGCGTTCCGGCCTGGCGCTGAAATACGGCATCAGCCTGCCGAACACGCCGGGCACGATCGACCACGACTATCGCGGCCCGCTTGGGGTGATCCTCATCAACCTTGGCCATGAGCCCTATACCGTCGCGCATGGCGAGCGGATTGCGCAGATGATCGTCGCCCCCGTGGTGCAGGCCCGGTTCGAACTGGTGGACAGCCTTTCGGAAACGGTGCGCGGCGCGGGCGGCTTCGGGTCCACCGGAACGAAATGATCGCCGTCATCGCCCTTGCTGCGGCGCTTTGGGGCATTGGCCGGGTGGTCGGTGCCCCGCCACGGCTGCGCTGGGCGATGGTCGGGGCGGTCTGGCTGGGTGCGGTGCTTTTGCATCTGGTGCTGCCGCCGGACGCGCCGCTGCGATCGGCGACGGGCGGCGATGCACGGGTCTGGCTGGCGCTGGGCGTGGTGGGGGCGAGTATCGCCGGATACCGCGCACTGCTGCTGCGCCTGTGCGATCGGGCGCGGCCTGTGGAAGCGCCGCGCCGGGGGCTGTTCTCGGACACGGAACTCGACCGCTATTCCCGCCACATCCTGCTGCGAGAGATCGGCGGCCCCGGCCAGCGCGCTTTGAAACAAGCCAATGTGCTGGTCGTGGGCGCAGGGGGGTTGGGATCGCCCTTGCTGCTTTACCTTGCGGCGGCGGGGGTGGGACGGATCACCGTGATGGATGGCGACGCCGTGGAGAATTCCAACCTGCAGCGGCAGATCATCCACAGCGATGCGCGGATCGGGACGAACAAGGCCGAATCCGCGGCGGTGGCGATGCGGGCGCTGAACCCTTTCGTCGCGGTTACGGCGCTGGCGCGGCATCTTGGCCCCGACGACGATGTGGGGCCTTATGATCTGATCCTTGACGGAACGGACAATTTCGACACGCGCTATCTGGTCAACCGCCTGGCGGCGCGGGCAGGGCGTCCGCTGATTGCCGGTGCGATCACGCAATGGGAAGGGCAGATCGGCCTTTACGATCCGGCGCGCGGGACGGCCTGTTACGAATGCGTCTTTCCCGTGCGGCCCGCGCCGGGTCTGGCGCCCTCTTGCGCCGAGGCTGGGGTGGCTGCGCCGCTTCCGGGCATCATCGGCGCGATGATGGCGACGGAGGCGATCAAGCATCTGACCGGGGCGGGGCAGGGGTTGGCGGATCGCCTGATCCTGCACGATGCGCTTTATGCCGAGACGCGGTCGATAACCGTGCACCCGCGCGCGGATTGCCCAATATGCCGGGAACATCGAACGGTTTCGCGCAGTTGAGGGGCTGCAAGTAAGGAGCCCCCGATGACCGATATCGCCGTTCCCGAAGGTCTTGTCTATGTCGAGGATCGGATGCCGGGAATCCGGCGAAAGCGGTCGGGACGGGGGTTCACCTATATCGGGCCGAATGGTCGCCGCATCGACGAGGCGGAAAGGGTCCGTGTGCTGGCGCTTGCCGTGCCGCCCGCCTATGAGCGGGTCTGGATCTGTCCGCTGCCGAATGGCCATCTTCAGGCGACGGGATACGATGTGCGCGGGCGCAAGCAGTATCGCTATCACCCCGATTGGGGGCTATGGCGGTCGGAGGCGAAATACGGTCATCTGTCGCAATTCGGCCATGGGCTCGGCCGCCTGCGCCGCCGCGTGCAGCGCGACCTCAAGGGTGAGGCGGGCGATCTGGAATTCAGCCTTGCCGCGATGACCATGCTGATCGACCGCGCTTATCTGCGCGTCGGGACCCCAGCCTATACGCTGGAGAACAAGACCTTCGGCGCCACGACGCTGTTGCCGCGCCATGTCTCGCTGTCCGACGGGGCGGTGCGGCTGAAGTTCAAGGCCAAGGGCGGCAAACCGGTCACGCAAATCCTGCGCGACAAGCGGCTGCACCGGATCATGCAGGAGATCGGCGATCTGCCTGGTCGGCACTTGTTCTCGTGGATCGACG
Organism: Falsirhodobacter flavus; assembly: GCA_029846755.1. Classification (GTDB taxonomy): domain Bacteria; phylum Pseudomonadota; class Alphaproteobacteria; order Rhodobacterales; family Rhodobacteraceae; genus Falsirhodobacter; species Falsirhodobacter flavus. The sequence continues at coordinate 106,312 of JARWBI010000001.1, forward strand.
AGGAGGGCGAGCCGCGCCCCGTCTCCTCGCAGCATCTGAACAGCTATATTGCCGAAGGGTCGGGCGTGGTCGGCGCGACGGCGAAGACGTTCCGGACATGGGGCGGATCGCTGGCAGCCTTCGGTGCCGCGCGGGGCGCCGAAGGGGCACTGCCGATCCGCATGATGGCGAACGCCGCTGCCGAGGTTCTGGCAAACACCGCCGCCATCGCGCGCAAATCCTACATCCATCCGCGCATCCTCGCGCTTTCGACGCTGACCTCCGAGGACCGCATCGCCCTGCTGGAAAGCGTAACCCCCGAAGGCGATGCGGAATTGCGGGCCGAGGAACGGCGGATGCTGGGCTTCCTTACTTCTTGACGTGATCGGGTTTGCCCTTGCGGCTGGTCGAAGCGATGTCCTCCAGCTCCTTCTCGGACATGGACTGCGCCATCTGCTTCGACGCGCCCTTCAGATCGCCCTTCTTCGTGTCGCCGCGTTTTGCAGACAACGCGGCCCCGGCGGCCTTCTGCTGTGATTTCGATTTTGCTGGCATGATGCGCTCCTTTCGCGAGGGATCAACTTCGGGCATCGCACGGTGTTCCGGGAACCCCCGCTGCCGCGCGGCGTTGATCGGCAAAAGGGGAGAAGAACCATGAGCCAGCCCGAATCAGACCTCGACCGCCAGAAGAAACGTCATGCGGGGCCGCTGATCGGCATCACGGCGGTTCTGATCTTCGTTGCCATAATCCTGACATGGTGGTTCGGCCACGAGGCGACCGAAGGCAATGCCCCCGCCGGGGCCGAGACGCAGATCGACGGGCGCACCGGAGTCGAAGAGCCGCAAAGCGGCGGTCCGGCAGGTGCGCCGCAGGTCACGCCCGAGGCCGAGGTGACGCGGCCCGAAACGAATTCCATCGAGCCCGCCGCACCGAACGCGATATCGCCAAACAGCCCGCCCGATGCAGATACGCCGCCTGCGGGCAGCACCAGCCCGTAATGAAAGGCGCGCCCGCAAGGGGCGCGCCATTCGTCAACCGTGGATCGGGGGGATCACCTCGCCCGGCTGGGGCAGGTCGGGGTCCTCGCCCGGTGGGATCGGATCGGGGTCCGGCATCGGATCGGGATAGGTGTCGGGGTCCGGTCCGGGTGCCGGATCGCCGGGTTGGACGGGGTCGCGCGGGCCTGTCATTGGGGCCTCCTTTCCTTGTCAGGATCAACGGGCGGTCAGGCTGCTATGTTCCCGAAACGGACGGCTGAGAAAGGGCGAGCCGTCCTCGCCGAAGCGCCAGGGAACATCAACCGCGCGGGTGATGCCGATGCGCGGCCCGGCGATGACCGCACTAGGGGCGCCCGCTGCGATGCAAAGATCGCCGCCGTCATCCTCCGGCCCGATGCCAAGCGCCTGTCCCAGCTTCCCCGGACCGGAGCAAAGCGCGCGCGGAGCCGACATGCCGCGCCGCGCCGCCATCAGCCCCAGCCCATGCGTCGGTTCGATGGCGCGGATCAGCACTGCCTCTCCGCTGCGGCAGACGACGTTCAGGCACCAGTGGATGCCATATGACCGATAGACATAGGCGCGCCCGGGCGGCCCGAACATCGACCGATTGCGCAGCCCCGGCCCGCGAAAGCTGTGCGAGGCGGGATCGGTCTGCGTATAAGCCTCCGTCTCAACGATCCGGCCGCCCGCGCCGCGCAGGGACAGAACGGTGCCGACAAGGTCGCGTGCCACGGCGGGGGCGTCACGGTCGAACCAGTCGGGCGTAAGGCAGGTCATCGGGTATCCTTTGCAACCGGGGGGAACAAGAAAGGCGGCATCGTTGTTCCCTCGGCAGCGCAAGGAGGATGTGCCATGGCCCATACGCATGACAGGGAGGAAGCACCGCTTTACCGGGGCGAACGGCTTCGGATCGGTGGATACGACGATTTCGGCACCAGTCGTATCGCGGATTACGGCGACAGGCGGGCGGGGTATGGCGCATATCACAACGAACGCGATGCTTTTGCCGCGCGCCACCCGCGCAAGGACCGCGGGATGATCCAGCGCGCGGCGGACGAGATCGCGTCGTGGCTGGGCGATCACAATGCCGAGTTGCGGCGCGTGGACGATGTGGCGCCGGCCGGGGCGCGGGATTCGGCATTGCTGGACGCCGTCGCAGCGCGGCTGGCCGCACCGGGCGGGATCGCGGTTGACGGTGTGGAGATCCGTGCCGACCGGGGCATCGTGACGCTGACGGGGCGGGTCGCGAACCTTGCCGAACGCGAGCGGGCCGAGCGTCTGCTGGCGGGGCTGCACGGCCTTCGCATGCTGCGCAACGAGCTTTCCGTCGGGCCTGCGGTGTGATGCGGGCCTTGCTTGTCTTTCTGCTGACCTCGGGCGGTGCCGCCGCTGCGGAATGGCCCGAATCGATCACGACCGCGCTGTTCGCCGATGCTGATTTCACCACCCTGCGCCCTGCAGAGGAAATCGCGCAGAACTGGGCGCTCCTGACCGAGGAAGACCGGGCCACCCTGCGCCGTGACTGCGCTGCCGAGCCGGTGGAAGGCACCCCCGGCCCCGATGCCGTTGCCCGCGCCTGCGAAGCCCTGCCCGCCGAGTGATGTCAGAAACGGACGCCGGAATGTCGAGTTCCGGCACTTCGCCCCCTGTGTTCCGCATATCCTGACCCGATCCACCGCGGGGCTTTCGCGGCACATGTCGCGTCCCGACCGGCAAATGTCGCCCCAAAGCGCAAGTCCAGACGCGGCCCGGATTATGTCAGGCGAAAGGCTATCGCCTGCTGCAACCCACTTCGGCCCTCGCGGCCTTCGGAGGCAAAGATGCTGGACGGACATGAGATGCTTTCGGCCCTGAACCGGCGCAAACCGGCCCATGCGCTGGAACGGGACCTCTATTGCGATCCCGGCGTGTTCCAACTGGACATGGAGAACATCTGGTATCGCGACTGGCTGTTCGCCATTCCCGCCTGCGAGATCCCGAAGACCGGCAATTTCGTGACGCTTCAGGTCGGTGCCTATCCGGTGGTCATCACGCGCGGTTCGGACAAGCAGCTGCGCGCCTTCCACAACGTCTGCCGTCATCGCGGTCAGCGTCTATGCTCCAAACTGGTCGGATCGACGCCGAAACTGGTCTGCCCCTATCACCAGTGGACCTATGAACATGACGGGCGGCTTCTGTTCGCGCGCGACATGGGGCCGGATTTCGACCCGTCCAAATACAGCCTGAAGCCGATCGCACTGCGCGAAGTGGGGGGCATGGTCTTCATCTGCCTGAACGATACCCCGCCCGAGTTCGACACTGTCGCAGGCAAGCTGGCGGATTACGCGGCGCCCTCGGGCCTGGCGGATGCCAAGGTGGCGTTTTCCTCCACCATCGTGGAAAACGGCAACTGGAAACTGGTGCTGGAGAACAACCGCGAATGCTATCACTGCGGCGGATCGCACCCGTCGCTGTGCCGCACCTATTCCGACAATCCCAACATGACGGCGATGGACGGCCCGGATTCGGCCAGCCCCGACATTCTGGAACATTGGCAGCGCTGCGAGGCCGCTGGTCTGCCGTCGCGCTTCGTCAACGATCCGGGCTTCCAGTGGCGTCTGGCGCGCATTCCGCTGCTGAACAACGCGGAAAGCTATACCATGAGCACCAAGGCGGCGGTGAAGAAGCGGATGGGCTCGATCCCCTTCAACGATGCGGGCAGCCTGCTGTTCTATCATTACCCCAACACCTGGAACCACTTCCTTGGCGATCACGCCATCGTCTTCCGCGTGCTGCCCATCAGCCCCACCGAAACCGAGGTGACGACCAAGTGGCTGGTGCACAAGGATGCGGTCGAAGGGGTGGATTACGATCTGACCGACCTGAACACCGTCTGGATGAACACCAATGACGAAGACCGCCAGGTCGTCGAGGAGAACCAGAAGGGCATCCTGTCGCCCGCCTATGAACCCGGTCCCTACTCCAAGCTGCAGGAGGAAGGGGTGATCCAGTTCATCGACTGGTATGCGAACACCATGACCGACCGTCTGACCCCGCGCACGGCGATGGCAGCAGAATGAACGCGACCTTCGGCCCCGCCCGCACCGCGCCGTGGCGCGACAGCGAACCCCTGGAATGCGTGATGGTGGTGCCGGAGGCGCCGAATGTCGCGACCTTTGTTTTCCGCGCGCCCTCGGGGGCGTGGTTCGATTACCTTCCGGGCCAGTTCCTGACGCTGGAGATTCCGGCGGAATCGGGAACGGTCTGGCGGACCTATACGATCTCGTCCTCTCCCTCGCGGCCGCTGTCGATCTCCATCACCGCCAAGGCGCAGCCGAACACCAGCATCGGCACGCGCTGGATGCTGGACAACCTCGCGCCGGGGGTGCGGCTGAAGGCGGTGGGGCCGGGGGGGCTGTTTTCGACCGCGCATCACCCGTCGCCGAAATACCTGTTCATCAGCGCCGGGTCGGGCGTGACGCCGATGTATTCGATGTCCACCTTCCTGTGGGATCAGGGAACCGAGCCTGACATCGTCTTCATCAACGCAGCCAAACGCCCGTCCGAGATCATCTTCCGCGAACAGCTTGAACATATGGCGACGCGGGTGCCCGGCTTCGTCGTGCGGTTCGTGGTCGAGGAACCGGACCGCTGGCGGGCATGGACCGGGTATCGCGGCTTTTTCAACCAGCTGATGCTGGGTCTGATGGCCCCCGACTATCTGGAACGCGAGGTGTTCTGCTGCGGCCCCGAGCCGTTCATGCAGGCCGTGCGCGACATGCTGAACGCGCTCGGCTATGACATGAGCCGCTATCATCAGGAAAGTTTCCAGGCCCCGATCGAGACGGACGGCGATTCGCCGCTGCTGGACGATGTGGTGCCTGATGCCGAAACAAGCGCCGAAATCACGTTCAGCGCCTCGGGCAAGGTCGTGGCGTGCACGCAGACCGATACGGTGCTGGCGGTGGCGCGGGCCAACGGGCTGAACATCCCGTCCGGCTGCACCTTCGGGCTGTGCGGCACCTGCAAGATCATGAAGACCGAAGGCGAGGTCCACATGGTCCACAATGGCGGCATCTCGGACGAGGATATAGAGGAGGGCTATATCCTCGCCTGCTGTTCCAACCCGCTGGGCAAGGTCGTGGTCGAGGTCTGATCACTCGGCCGCGATGGCTTTCGGATGCAGGATGGCGGCGTATTTCACCGCCGTCATCCGCGCGATGGCGATACACAGCATCCAGTAGCACAGAAGCTCCAGCGCTTCTTCGGCGCGCCCTGCGAACATGTCGATGTTCTGCGGCACAGCGACGCCCAGGGGTTCCAGCTTGCGCGCCAGACCGTCCAGCCCCTTTGCCAGCACGCCGGTCAGGAAAGCGCAAAGGATCAGCAGCGCATCGGCGTGCATTCCGCGCAGCCGTGCCCACCAGAAGGGCAGATTGCGGCGCAGCAGGCGATAGCTGGCGACCAGCACCAGCAGGATGATCGCCCCGCCCACCAGTTTGGTCGTCATCGGCGCATCCCCGGTATAGGTGCGCAGCTTCAGCAGGCCCGCATCGGTGAAGCGTTTGTCGAAATCCAGCTCTCGGGCGGCCATCAGGGTCAGCAGCACCGGGATTTGCCATTCGCGCAGCGCATGACGCCCCGCCAGCGTGAACCACAGCACCACGCCCAGCACCAGAAGCACGACCGAGACGACCTCGATGGAATGGTCTTCCTTGAAGATCAGGGCGATGTCGTCCAGTCGCGACGCGTCCCAGATCAGCAGAGCCAGCGGAAGGATGACAAGAAATATGGCGAGCGAGCGAAAGCTGGGGCGTGGCATGGGGCGGCGATCCTGATGGTTGAGGATCTAAGATATATCCGAACGTTCGGACTGCAATTAATTCTGTTACATTTCCGACATGGTGTTGTCATCCTGCCACGGCTGGCATCGCCCGACAGCGTCGCTATGCTTGGGGCATGAACCGCGCACTCATCATCGCCCATGGGCAGCCCTCGGACCCCGGACCCGCTGCGGCAGAGATCGCCGTGCTTGCAAGCAAGGTGCAGGACCATCTGCCGGGCTGGGAGGTCCGCTCGGTCACGCTGGCCGAAGCGGCGGCGCTGCAGGATGCCGTTTCGGGGACAGGGCTGGTCTATCCGCTGTTCATGGCGGGAGGCTGGTTCACGCAGGTCCATCTGCCGCAGCGGTTGCGCGATGCCGGGGGCGAGGGCTGGCGTATCCTGCCGCCCTTCGGCACCGATCCGGCGATCGAGGCGCTGACTCTGGACCTTGCGCGCGGCGCGGGGCGTCCGATCCTTCTGGCCGCCCATGGCTCTTTCCGCAGCAAGGCTCCGTCGCAGATCGCCCATGACATTTGCGAAAAGATCGGGGCGATGGGCATTCCCGCCCGCGCCGCCTTCATCGACCAGCAGCCGCAGATCGCTGAGGTCGCTGCGGCGATGCCGGATGCTGCCTGCCTGCCCTTCTTCGCCGCGCGGGGCGGGCATGTGATCGAGGATCTGCCGAAAGGTCTGGCGGCTGGCGGCTTCCGCGGTCCGCTGATGAACCCGGTCGGGCTGCACCCATCGGTGCCGGGGATTATCGCGGCGGCGCTAGACCGTGTGAAGGTATAGGTCGAAATCCAATTCCGGGACCGTGCGCGACACGCGCCCCAGTTCCGCCGCCTTGATGGCGGTGAAGGTGCGGTGCATATCCTCGCCCAGCGCGTCCCGAAGGAAGGCCGAGGCCTGCGCGGCATGGATCGCCTCGCGCCAGTCGGTCGGCATGGTCGGATCGGGCGCGGTGTCATAGCCGTTACCGATCGTTTCCGCCCCCGGATCAATACGGTTCGCGATGCCGTGGCGGATGCCCGCCAGCACCGTCGCCGCCACCAGATAGGGGTTCGCATCCACCCCAGCGGGCCGATGCTCGATCCGCCGCGCGCGCACATCGCCCGCAGGAATCCGAAGCGCGACGGATCGGTTGTTCACCCCCCAGGTGGGCGAGACGGGCGCATAGCTTTGCGAGGAAAACCGCCGCCACGAATTGGCATGGGGTGCAAAGACCAGCATGGACTCTGCCATCGTCGCCCGCAGCCCGCCGATGGCGTGCAGGATCGTGTCGGACCACCCTTCGCCGGTTTCGGCAAAGACGTTGCCGCCATCCCCCTGAAGCGAGACGTGAAAATGCATCCCCGATCCCGCGAACTGCTCGAAGGGTTTCGCCATGAAGCAGGCGGTCACGCCATGCGCCCGCGCCTGCGCCCGCACGATGCGTTTCAGCCGCACCAGATCGTCGGCGGCCTGCATCACGTCGTCGCGGTAATGCAGCGTCAGCTCGTACTGCCCCGGCGCGAATTCCGAGATCATCGTCTCGGCCCGGATGCCCGCCTTGGCCGCCCCGGCATAGATGTCGTCGAACAGCGGCAGCATCCCGTGCAGGTGATCGACGGAATAAACCTCGGTCCGGGTGGTGCTGCGCCCATCCAGAACGTCGCGGGCGGGCTGGATGCGGCCATGCGCGTCACGCTCGTTCGCCAGCAGAAAGAACTCCAGCTCGAACGCGCCTGCGGGGCGGAGGCCATCGGCGGCGAAGGCATCGACCTGCCGCTGCAGCGCATGGCGCGGATCGGACCCGGCGGGCGTGCCGTCCAGCTCGTGCACCGACATCAGCAGCTCGGCCCGGTTCGTGCCGTGCAGGGGAACCAGCGTGCCGGGAATTGGCCATGCGCGCTGATCGCCATCACCCTTGTCCCAGATTAGGCCCGTCTCGTGCACATCCTCGCCGCAGATATCCAGCCCGAGGATCGAGACCGGAAGGTGCCGCCCCTGTTCGTAAAGCCCCGCCAACTCGTGCCGCCGGATGATCTTGCCGCGACCGACGCCGTTCGCGTCGTGCAGGACGATGTCGATGGCCTCCACCTCGGGGTGGGCGGCAAGGAAGGTTTCGGCTTCGCTCATCTGGCGACATCCTTGTGGATGATGACATCGGCCTGCGGGTAGGCCAGCAGGATCGTGCGTTTCAGCCCTGCGCCGATCTCATGCGCCTCGCGCAGGGTCAGATCGCCGTCCAGTTCGATATGCAGGTTTATGAAGACGCGGCTGCCAGCAGTGCGGCTTTTCAGATCATGAAAGCCTCGCACGCCGGGCCAGTTGTCCGCCAGCGTGTGGATGCCGCGCAGCAATTCGGGATCGGCCTGCCGGTCCATCAGCGCGTCGAACGCCCCGCGCCCGATCCGCAGCGCGCCGATGGCCAGCATCGCCGCCGCGCCCAGTGCGACGACGCTGTCGATCTGCGCAAGGCCCAGGCGGCTGGCCGCGAACAGCGACACGATGGCCCCGATATTCGGCACCAGATCGCCCAGATAGTGCAGGCGGTCCGCGGCCACGACCTTGCTGCCGGTGGCCCGCGCGATGCGCCCCTGCCACCAGACCAGCGCCAGCGTCAGCAGGATCGAGGCGCCCATGACGGCCATCCCGCGCGCCTCGGATTGGATCAGGGCGGGATCGTCCGACAAGAGCCGCAGCACGGCGGCGACCGCGATCACGGCGGCCGAGATCAGGATGAAAACCGCCTGGCCCAGTGCCGCGATATCCTCGGCCGAGGAATGGCCGAAAGCGTGGTCGTCATCGGCGGGGCGGGCGGCATAGAAGATCGCCGCCATCGCGCCCAGCGACATCATCAGATCCATCGCGCTGTCGGCCAGCGACGCCGCGATCGACAGCGCCCCGGTTTCCCCCATCGCCCAGAGCTTCAGCCCCACCAGCGTGGAGGCGACCAGAAGCGAGGCCAGACCGGCCTGAAGGTTCAACTTTGTGCGCGATTCCATGGCGGCAGGTTACTCGACGATCTCGCCCGGATCGACACCCCAAAGCGCCGCCTTGCGGACCCAGCCGCGCGTGCCTTCGATGTTCAGGCGGCACCAGTCGGGGTCGCATTCCATCAGCCGCGCCAGCACGTTGTGTTCGGCCTTCATCACCACCGGGGCATCGTCGCCGGGGCGGGAATGCAGCTCTGCCAGATCGACCGCGATCAGCACCGACCGCACCCCCGACAGCAGGGCGTAATGCATCCAGCCGCCCGCGCCCTCGGCATCCTCGACCCTCCGCCAGTGGCCGTGTTCGGCGGTCAGCTTCAGGGGCATGCCGTCGCGTTTGAACACCCAGTCGATGCGGTGGGTCAGGCCGGGGCCGCGCCGGGCATTGCCCTCGCTGGTCTTCAGCGTGACATAGCGCGGCAGCGGCAGGTTGGTGACGGCGCCCCGGTTGGGATCGTGCTGCGCACCTTCGGTCGGCGGATCCTCGGCCCCGGTTTCCTGCGCCAGCGCGGCGCTGCCCATCAGCGCTGCCAGTGCCGCGATGCGAAGAAAGCGTTTCATCCGTCTGCCCTTTGCCTTCGCGGGTCTTGTGCCCGCCTTTCGCGCGTAACTAATCACCCTGCGGGTGATTTTTCCAGATCAATACCCGCGCGAACGATCCACCAAATGGAGGAACGGCTCGCCCGCCTCGCCGCGCCGGATGTTTTCGGCAATGCTGTGCGCCACGCCCGAGGCGCGGGTCGATGCCGCGACATGCGGCGTCACGGTGACGCTCGGATGGTGCCAGAACGGGTGATCCGCCGGCAGCGGTTCCTGCCGAAAGACGTCCAGCGTTGCGTGCGCGATCTGTCCGCTGTCCAGCGCGGCCAGCAGCGCGTCATCGTCGATCAGCGGCCCGCGACCGGGGTTGATGACCGCCGCCCCGGGGGCAAGCCGCGCCAGCGTTTCGGCATTCAGCACGTTCTGCGTGCCGGGCGTGTTCGGAAGCAGCAGCACGACCACCTCCGCCCCGTCCAGCGCGTCGCCGACATCGCCCGACAGGCAGCGGATGCCCGGCACGTCTCGCGGGGAGCGCGACCAGCCCGTCACAGGAAAGTTCAGCGCCGCCAGCGCCCGCCCGCAGGCCGCGCCAAGCTCTCCCATCCCCAGCACCGTCACGGGGCGTTCCCGTGCCAGCGGCGGGACGTGCCGGTCCCAATGGGGGCTGCGCCCGATGAAACGGTCCAGCCCCAGATGAAAGCGCAGCACTTGCCCGGCGACCCATTCCACCATCCCCTCGGTCAGGGACGGGTCCACCATTCGGCACAAAGGCTGCGTCAGCGTCGGGTTGCCCACGATCCGTTCGACCCCTGCCCAAAGGTTCAGGACCGCCTTCGCGCGGGAGAACGGGCTGAAATCCTCGATATCGCCGCCGGGGGCGAAGACGATGTAGTCCACCGCCGAGGGGTCGGGCGCCTCGGTCACGATGGTCGCGCCGGTTCCCGCCAGCGCCTCGGTCAGCGGCTGTTCGTATTCGGGCCAGAGCCGAGCCCCTGCTGCGAAATAGACGATCATCTTGGCCTGTGGACATGGGCGCTCTGCACGATGCCGAACGCGGTCAGAAGCACCATCATGGCCGATCCGCCATAGCTTACAAGCGGCAGCGGCACGCCCACGACCGGAGCGAAGCCCATCACCATCAGCATGTTCACCGCGAACAGAAAGAAGAAGCTGGCCGCGATGCCCAACGTCACCAAAGACGCGAAACGGTCCTTGTTCTGGATCGCGGACGAGATGCAGAAGGCGATGATGAGTGCATAGAGCGCCAGAAGCGAGCAGGCACCGACAAATCCGAACTCCTCGGCCAAGGAGGTGAAGATGAAGTCCGTGTGCTTCTCGGGCAAAAAGTTCAGCCGGCTTTGCGTGCCCTGCATATAGCCGCGCCCCGTCCAGCCGCCGGACCCGAGCGCGATCTTCGCCTGGCTGATATGGTATCCCGCACCAAGCGGGTCGGTCGAAGGGTCGAGGAAGGTGTCGATCCGCTTGTATTGGTAATCGCGCAGCATCTGCCATGGCGTGCCCCGGCTGGCCAGCACCGCCGCGATCAGCGCCGCGCCCCCGCCGATGACCACCGCGAAATAGATCCAGCTGACCCCGGCGCAGAACATCACCACCGCGCCGCCGCCCATCAGCAGGATCGCGGTCCCAAGGTCGGGCTGCACCAGAACCAGCGCCACGGGGATCAGGATCAGCAGCACCGGGATCAGCACCCAAAGCGGGCGCGAGGTGCGCTTGACGTCCAGCCAGTCGTAATAGGCCGCCAGCATCATCACCAATGTGATCTTCATCAGTTCCGACGGTTGCAGCATGATGAAGCCAAGGTTCAGCCAGCGCTGCGCCCCCATCCCCACATGGCCCATCAGGTCCACCGTGACCAGCAGCCCGACCGAGATCAGATAGGCCACGGCCGAGATGTTGCGCCAGAACCAGATCGGCACGAAGCCGACCGCGATCATGATGGTCAGCCCGACGGCGAACCGCTTCATCTGCGGCTCGGCCCATGTCGAAAGATCGCCGCCCGCGACGGAATACAGCATCAGCCAGCCGACCGAGCAGACGGCGGTCAGCAGCAGGATCAGCGCCCAGTTCAGGTGCAGCACCTTGCGCAACCCCGTCGGAACGGTCTGGAGGCGGTATTCGAGAAAGCTCATCTCACGCCCGCGAATTGGAGGCGACGGTGGCCAGAGGCCCGCCGAAATCGCGCAGTTTCAGTTCAGACAGCGCCGTCTCTATCCGCGCCCGCTGGCTTTCGGGATAGGCGGTCAGGGGGGGCATCTTTCCGGCCAGAATGCGGATCAGCACATCGCGCACGATGGGGCCCGCCACGGTGGACCCGCCGCCGCCATGTTCCACCACGCAGGCCACCGCGACCTTCGGGTTGTCATAGGGGGCATAGCCGACGAACAGCGCATGGTCGCGCCGGTTCCACGGCAGCTGGTCGTTCGAGATCACCCCTCGCGCCCGTTCGGCTGCGGTGATGTTGCGGACCTGACTGGTGCCCGATTTCCCCGCCATGATCATCGCAGGGTCGACGATCCGGTTGGAATATCCGGTCATGTGCTGCTTGTTGGATACGGTGTGCATGCCCTCGCGCACGGCACGCAGCCATGCGGGGTTGATGTCCAGCGGCGCGGCCTCGGCCACCGGAACCTCCTGATCGCCGATCGACCGCACCAGACGCGGCAGCACCTGCCGTCCCGACGCGATCCGCGCCGTCATCACCGCAAGCTGCAAGGGCGAGGCGAGCACATAGCCCTGACCGATGGAGGCGTTGATCGTGTCCCCGATCCGCCATTCCTGACCATAGCGTTCCGACTTCCACGCCTTGTCGGGCATGATGCCTTCGGTGATCGCGGACATGGGCAGATCGTGCCGTTCGCCCAGACCCAGCTTGCGGCCCACCTCGGCCATCTTGTCGATGCCGACCTTCTGCGAGATGTCGTAGAAATACACATCGCAGCTTTTGCCCAGCGCGGTGTCGAGGTTCACATGCCCGTGCCCGCCGCGCGAATGGCAGTGGAACCGCCGCCCGCCAAGCTCGTAATAGCCGGGGCAGTAGACGGTGGTGTTCGCATTGATGATCCCCGCCTCCATCGCCGCGATGGCGGTGACCATCTTGAAGGTCGATCCCGGGGGATAGGCGCCCTGCACCGATTTGTTCGACAGCGGGCGGTGATCGTTCTCGGTCAGGACGGCATAGTCTTTGTAGCTGATCCCGCGCACGAACAGGTTCGGATCGAAGGACGGCGCCGAGGCGACGGCCAGCAGATCGCCATTGGTCACGTCTATGGCCACGACAGAGGCGCTTTCGCTGCCCAGACGCGCCTGACAGAAGTTCTGAACCTCGGCGTCGATGGTCAGGCGCAGGTCCGCCCCGGCCTGACCTTCGATCCGCTCCAACTCGCGCATCACGCGGCCGACGGCGTTTACTTCGATCCGGCGGTTCCCGGCGGACCCGCGCAGCGTGTCCTCCATCCACGTCTCGACCCCGATCTTGCCGATCTGGAATTGGGGGATCTGAAGCAGCGGATCAGGGGTTTCCTGCGCCGCAAGGTCGCGGTCGGAAACCGGGCCGACATAGCCGACGATATGAGCGAAATCGGTATCCAGCGGATAGGCGCGCGACAAACCCACTTCGGGCGTGACGCCGGGCAGGGACGGCGCGTTGATCGCGACCTTGGACATGTCATCCCAGGAAATACGGTCGGCCACCACGATGGGCACGAAGGCCGACCGCTTCTTCGATTCCTCGATGCTGTGGCGGATGCTTTCGGGGGGCAGGGGGATGACCTGCGCCAGACGGTGCATGACCTCCTCGACATCGCCCGCATCCTCGCGCGTGATGACGACGCGGTAGTTCTGCTCGTTCCCCGCGATCAGCCGCCCGTTGCGGTCGAAGATCTGGCCCCGGTTCGGCGGGATCAGCCGGATGGAAACCCGGTTCTCCTCGGCCAGCATGCGGAACTGGTCGGCCTGGTCCACCTGCATATAGCGCAGACGTGCGCCCAGCACGGCCACCACGGCGGACATCGCACCCCCCATGAACAGGGCGCGGCGGGTGATCGTGCGGGCACTGTCGTCGGTGTCGCGGGCGCTGCGTTTCACATCCGTCTCCCATAGGCGTCAACCTCGCCGGTGGCGGGCTTGTGGAGTTTGAGGACCATGACCGAAATCCAGACGACGAAAGGATAGCACAGGATGGACGCCACGACCTGCATCATCGCAAAGCCGAAGGGCGGCTGCGGCAGAAAGGCGATGCCGAAGGCGAACCGATAGGCCAGCGCGGCGGCGATCATCGTGCCGGACATCAGCACCCATTCGGCGGGAAAGGTCAGCTCGCGCGTGAATGCGGTGCGGCTGCGCAGGAATTCGGTCGCCAGCACCACGACCGCAGTCCAAAGCCCCGGCGGGCGCATCAGCAGCAGATCCTCGGCCAAAACGACCAGCGCGATCAGCCATGGCGCCATGTAATCGGGGCGGCGCAGCATCCATGCCAGCGTGAAGCACAACAGCACGTCCGGCCCCGGCCACGCCCCCGGCGCCTGTCCCAGCGGCAGCAGGCGGGCCAGCACCAGCACCAGCGCGATCACGACATAGGCCGACCGGAATAGCCAGAGCCTTGCGCGCGCGCCCTCAACCATTTCCCGCCTCGGCGGTGACGGGCGGGGCGACAAGACTGCCCGGATCGGTCAGGGGCTGAAGTTCATGACTGCGCAGCACCCGCAGGAATTCCAGCCGCCCGTAATCGGCGGCAAGGCGCACGCGCAGCCGGCGGTCGGGGGATTGCGCCACCTCGCCCACCAGCAGATCGGCGGGCAGCACCTCGCCATCGCCCGAGGTTACGACTCGGTCGCCCGGACGGACGAGGTCCGGCTTGTCGAGGAATTCCAGAAGCGGCCCGGTGGAATTGTCCCCCGTCAGCAGTGCGCGCTGCCCCGAGGGCTGCACCACCACCGGCACGCGGCTGTTGCTGTCGGTCAGCAGGATCACGCGGCTCGTCTGGCCGCCCACGCCCGCGATGCGGCCCACAAGGCCGATCCCGTCCATAGTTGCCCAGCCGTCGCGGATGCCGTCGCGCTGGCCGACGTTCAGCAGAACCGACTGGCGAAAGGGCGAGCCTGAATCGGCCAGGACCACGCCCGTCACATGCGTCAGCTTGGCATCCAGACGCACCTGATTCAGTTCCAGCAGCCGCGCGTTCTGCTGCTCCAGCTGCAGCGCAGCTTCCTTCCACGCGCGCATCTGCTGCAATTCGCGCCGGAGTTCCTGGTTCTGCTCATAGATGCGGGTGTAGGACTGGAAATTGTCCACCATGTCCGTGACCTTGGTCACCGGCACCATGACCCAGCCGAAGCCCGGCACGAAACGGTCGATCAGGGCCGCGCGCAGCTGTTCCACGCGCGGGCTGTCGATCCGCCAGACCATGAAGATCGCCAGAAGCAGAAGAACCATTCCGCCGACAAGGATGCGTCGCAGCGGGCGGGTGAACTGTTCCGGTCCGTTGCGGTCCCTTGCCACAGTGGCCCCTTAGCTGTCGTAGTCGATCACGTGACGGAGCTGCTTTTCATACTCCAGCGCCTTGCCGGTGCCCATCGCGACGCAGTTCAGCGGCTCGTTCGCGACCGAGATGGAAAGCCCCGTCTGCTCGCGCAAGGCCAGATCCAGATCGCCCAGAAGGGCACCGCCCCCGGTCAGCATCACGCCCCGGTCCACGATGTCGGCGGCCAGATCGGGCGGGGTGGCTTCCAGCGCCTGCATCACCGCGTCGCAGATCGACTGGACGGGTTCGGCCAGCGCCTCGGCCACCTGCGCCTGATTGATCTCGGTTTCCTTCGGCACGCCGTTCAGCAGGTCGCGGCCCCGGATCAGCATGGACGCGCCGCGCCCGTCATCGGGCATCCGCGCGGTCCCGATGGAGGTCTTGATGCGTTCAGCGGTGGATTCCCCGATCAGCAGATTCTGGTGGCGGCGCAGATAGGCGATGATCGCCTCGTCCATGCGGTCGCCGCCGACGCGGACGGAACGGGCATAGACGATGTCGCCCAGCGAAAGCACCGCAACCTCGGTCGTGCCGCCGCCGATATCGACCACCATGTTGCCGGTGGGGTCGGTGATGGGCATGCCGGCACCGATGGCCGCAGCGATGGGTTCGGCGATCAGACCCGCGCGGCGTGCGCCTGCCGACAGGACCGACTGCCGGATCGCGCGCTTTTCGACCGGAGTCGCGCCATAGGGGACGCAGACGATGATCTTGGGTTTGGAGAATGTCGTGCGCTTGTGGACCTTACGGATGAAGTGCTTGATCATCTCCTCGGCGGTGTCGAAATCGGCGATGACACCGTCGCGCATCGGGCGGATCGCCTCGATGCTGCCGGGGGTGCGGCCCAGCATCAGTTTTGCATCCTCGCCCACGGCCAGGACCTGCTTCTTGCCGTCCTTGACGTGATAGGCGACGACCGACGGCTCGTTCAGGATGATCCCGCGGCCCTTGACGTAGACCAGCGTATTCGCCGTTCCAAGGTCGATCGCCATGTCCGACGAGAAGATTCCACCAAAAGCCATCAGGGTCCTGTCCTTACGCAAAGAAGCCCCGCGACTCGCGCCGTTCGCGGGCGGTTCCTTATAGGAAGGGTGCCTTGCAAGCGGAAGTAGGGCTTGGGGTGCGATGGCGGCGCAAACGGCGGCCCGGCAGGGTTTCGCCCAAGCCGCGCGAACGTGAAAATGCCGTATTTCCCTAGGTTTTCCGCGCCAATCGTCAAGATCGGCGCGGAAAAAGTTGCAAATACGAAAGTCGTCACGCTTGTGCGAGCGGGTGAAAATTCCGGTCAGATGGCGTCGCGATAGCTGACGGACTTCACGTCATGGTCCGGCGCGGTCTTTTGACGGCGCAGAATCAGCCGGTTCAGCGCGTTGACATAAGCGCGGGTCGAGGCGACGACCGTATCGGTATCGGCGGCCTGACCCGTGGCGATCTTGCCCTCTTCCTCCAGCCGCACGGACACGGTTGCCTGCGCGTCGGTCCCCTCGGTGATCGCCTGCACCTGATAGAGTTGCAGCCGCGCCTCATGCGGAAAGATCGCCTTGACCGCGTTGAAGGCGGCATCCACCGGACCGTCGCCGGTGGCATCGACCGTGTGTTCCACGCCGTCGACCGACAGGGTCAGCTCTGCCTCTTGCGGGCCTTCGGTGCCGCAGACGACGCGCAGGCGCTTGATCTGCAGCGTGTCATAGGCCGCCGAAGTGTCGGCATCCTGCATCAGCGCCAGCAGATCCTCGTCGAAGACTTCCTTCTTGCGGTCGGCCAGTGCCTTGAACCGCACGAACACGTCGGCCAACTGGTTGTCGGCCAGATCGAAGCCCAGATCCTTCAGCTTGGCACGCAGCGCGGCGCGGCCCGAATGCTTGCCCAACACCAGCGAGGTTTCCGACAGGCCCACATCGGCGGGGCGCATGATCTCGAACGTCTCGGCGTTCTTGAGCATCCCGTCCTGATGGATGCCGGATTCGTGGGCAAAGGCATTCTTGCCGACGATGGCCTTGTTGAACTGCACCGGAAAGCCGGAGACGGTCGCGACCTTGCGGCTGATGTTCATCAGCTTGGTGGAATCGATCCCGGTGGCATAGGGCATGATGTCGTTGCGGACCTTCAGCGCCATCACGACCTCTTCCAGCGCCGTGTTGCCCGCGCGTTCGCCCAGACCGTTGATGGTGCATTCGATCTGGCGCGCGCCAGCTTCCACCGCCGCCAGCGAGTTCGCCGTCGCCATGCCCAGATCGTTGTGGCAATGGGTGGCAAAGATGATCTGGTCGGCACCCGGCACGCGTTCCAACAGCATCCGGATCAGGGCGGCGGATTCGCGCGGCGCCGTGTAACCCACGGTGTCGGGGATGTTGATCGTGGTCGCGCCGGCCTTGATCGCGATTTCCACCACGCGGCACAGATAATCATGCTCGGTCCGCGTCGCATCCATCGGCGACCATTGAACATTGTCGCACAGATTGCGGGCGTGGGTCACGGTGTCGTGGATGCGATCCGCCATCTGATCCATGTCCAGATTGGGGATCGCGCGGTGCAGCGGCGAGGTGCCGATGAAGGTATGGATGCGCGGGCGGGCGGCGTGTTTCACAGCCTCCCAGCAGCGGTCGATATCCTTGAAATTCGCGCGGGACAGGCCGCAGATCACCGAGTTCTTCGAGTTTTTCGCGATTTCCGACACCGCCTCGAAATCGCCGATCGAGGCGATGGGAAACCCGGCCTCGATGATGTCGACGCCCATCTCGTCCAGCATGGCGGCGATTTCCAGCTTTTCGGCATGGGTCATCGTCGCGCCGGGCGACTGTTCGCCGTCGCGCAGGGTGGTGTCGAAGATGAATACTTTGTCTTGCATGATGCTTCTCTCTCTCAGCGGTAGGTCGGGCGCTGATACCTCTGAGCGTTCGCGCCCGGGGGCACGCTCAGAGCAGAGTAAGAAGAAGCAGGCCGCGGGTGCGGATCAGGGCGCTTGCGCCGAATGCGATATGTTGGTCCCGTGCCATAGGGCGGACTATAGGCGGCGCGAAACCCGGCGCAACCCCAAATAAAGGACAGCTTTTCTGCCCTACAACCATTTCTTGCGGCGGAACCAGATATAGGGAAGCAGCGCCGACAGCACCATCGCCCCTATGGCCAGCGGATAGCCGTAGCGCCAGTCGAGTTCGGGCATGTTGTGAAAGTTCATGCCATAGATGGTGCCGACCAGCGTGGGCGGCAGAAACAGGGCGGTCGCGACGGACAGGACCTTGATGATCTGGTTCTGCTCGACCCCGATCAGGCCGATGGTGGCGGAATGCAGGAAGGTCAGCTCCTGCTCCACCTGCGATTCATAGGCTGAAAGGGAGCGCAGGTCGCGCTCGATCCCCTTCAGGCGCGCGGCCTTGGGGGTAAGCGGCAGCGGCCCGCTTTCCCGCGCCCCGGCGGTGCGCAGGAACGGGATCAGCCGGTCGAGCGAGAGCATGCTTTCGCGCAGGATCGACAGGGTGCGGCTTTTTCGTCCAAGGCGGCGGACCAGCGATTGCAGGTCGTGGCCGGGCTTGGGTTTGCGGGCGCTCTCCTCCTCGGTAAAGAAGATTGAGTCGGACAGGTCCGACAGGTCGGCCGAGGTCTGCTCCAGCACGTCGGCAATCCGTTCCACCACCGCTTCCAATATCGTCGCCATCAGGCGCGGGGCGGTGTCGCATTCATGCGGCGCGCGGGCGATGCGGGCGGCGACGGTCCGCAGCGGCAGCGGGTTGGTGTATCGCACGGTGATGAGCACATGCGGCAGGAGCACGAAGGTCAGCTGCGCGCGCTTGGGGCGGCCGTCCTGCACGCCCTCGATCACGACGGCGGTCATCACCAACGCGTCGCCGTCGGTGTAGAGACGCGATGAATCCTCGATATCGGCCATCTCGGCGCGGGTGGGGACCTGCACGCCCATCCGGTCCTCGATCAGCTTTTCTTCCCAGCGGGTGGGGTTGCACAGATCGACCCAGAGGACGCCTTCGGGCGAGGGCGGGGCGCCTTCGACGGATTTGAGGCCCTGCGGCGTCAGGAAATGGTGTTCGATCATGCCAAAGCCCCCGCAGGTGTTTGCGGGGGCTTCAGACCGTGTCGCGCAGATTCGCGCAAGGGGTTATCCCTTGGTGATGCGCACGATCTCGGACGATCCGGTGTCGCGATCCTCGGTCACGGCATAGATCGCGCCGTCCGGTCCGACGCGCACGTCGCGCACGCGGGCATCGAGCGGGATGCGCTCCTCGTAGGCCACGCTGTCGCCGTTCAGGTGCAGAACGACCACGCCGGTGGAGACGAGGCCGCCGACAAGGGCCGCGCCGTTCCACTCCGGGAACTCCTCGCCCTCATAGAAAGCCATGCCCGAAGGCGCGATGACGGGGTCCCAGTAGTAGATCGGTTGCTGGGTGCCTTCGCGCTGCGTGATGCCTTCGCCCACGGGATCGCCGGAATATTCGATGCCATAGGTAACTTCGGGCCAACCGTAGTTGAGCCCGGCCTCGGGGCGGTTCAGCTCGTCCCCGCCCTTGGGGCCGTGTTCGACCATCCAGAAACGACCCTCGCTGTCCAGCGCAGCAGATTGGGTGTTGCGGTGGCCGAGCGACCAGATTTCGGGCATCGCGCCTTCTTCGCCCGCGAACGGGTTGCCCTCGGCGGGGGTGCCGTCGGTGTTGATGCGGATGACTTTGCCGAAGTGGCTGCCGAGATCCTGCGCCTGCACGCGCGGCTCCTCGTCCGACCGCTCGCCCACGGTGAGCCAGATCACGTCGTTTTCGTCGATGTTGATGCGGCTGCCGAAATGCTTGTCGCCGTCATAGGTGGGGCGCTGGCTGAAGATCACCTCGACGTCTTCGAGGCTGGCATTTGCGCCATCCTCGACCAGCCGTGCGCGGGCGAGGGCGGTGCCGTTCCCATCCTCGCGCGGTTCGGCGAAGGAGAAGAAGATCGTGCCGTTTTCGGCGAAGTCATTGCCCAGCGCCACGTCGAGCAGCCCGCCCTGTCCGCCGAAATCGACCTCAGGGACGCCTGCGATGGCAGGGCCGGGGGTGCCGTCCGCGACGATGTGCATCGCGCCTTCCTTGGCGGTGACGAGCATCCGGCCATCGGGCAGGAACTCCATCGCCCAAAGATGGGGCAGGCCCTGGGCGACGACCTCGGTCGCGACGGCGACGGTCTGTTCGGGCTGCGGCGCGCGGGTCTGGCCGTCGAAGGCAGGCTGCTGGTCCGGCGCGTTGGGGGCGGCGGTTTCGACCGGCTGGCCGGCGGGGGTGTCGGCGGCACCCGACGCGGGGGCGCTGCCGTCGGCCTGATCCTGCGGAACGGCATCGCCGGTCTGCTGGGCCAGAAGTGGGGAGGTGGAGAGGATGGTTGCGGCAAGCAGAAGCGCGATGCGTGACATGGAAGCTCCGGGGTTCGTGCGATCCAGGTTCAACGCGCGCGTCCGCCTTGGGTTGCGGTGGCCGATTGTCGCAGGCGGGGCGTCCTCGGGGCGCATCGAGCCCCCGCTTGGGCGCGGCCGCAGGGGCGGCTACTGCGCCTCGGCCGGAGAGGTCAGGATGCCTTCGGACCATGTGCCACTGCTGACCTGACCCGAGGTATAGGTGAGGGTGCCGGTGCCGTGGGGGCGGTTGGCGGCGAATTCGCCCTCATAGACGTCGCCGGTGGCGTAGGTCAGCTTGCCCGTGCCGTCGAACTGCCCGGCCTTCCAGCCGCCGATGTAGTGATAGCCGTCGGGGCGTTTCAGCTCTCCCTGTCCTTCGCGCAGACCCTTGGACCAGCCCCCGGCATAGGTCATGCCATCGGCATAGGTCGCGGTGCCGGTGCCCTCGCGCTCGCCAGCCTTCCATTCGCCGTCATAGCGGTAGCCGTCGGGCATGGTCATCACGCCGCGGCCTTCGTATTTGCCCTGCACGAAACCGCCCTCATAGACGGTGCCGCCGTGATCGGCGCGGCCCTGGCCTTCGATGCGGCCCTCCACCCAGTCGCCGTCATAGGTGGAGCCGTCGGCATAGGTGATCTTGCCTTTGCCCTGCGGTTGGCCGCCCACAAAAGCGCCTTCATAGGCCGAACCGTCGGCATAGCTGGCGCGGCCCTGACCCTCGATCCGGCCCCTGGCCCAGTCTCCGTCATAGCGGTAGCCGTCCTTGCGGGTGAAGACGCCCTTGCCCTGACGCTGGTCATGCACGAACTGCCCGCCATAGGTGTCGCCATTGGCATAGGTCACGCGCCCGACGCCGTGGCGCTGGCCGTTCTCCAGCGGGCCTTCATAGATGTCGCCGTTCGCCTGCGTCAGCTTGCCCGTGCCGTTGATCTGCCCGCCCGTCCAGCCGCCGACATAGTGCAGCCCTTCGGTCGTCGTCAGGCTGCCCTGACCTTCGGGCTGCCCGCCGACCAAGGCGCCTTCATAGATTGAGCCGTTGGAATAGGTGATGCGGCCATTGCCTTCCTTGGCGCCGTCCAGCCATTCGCCGTCATAGATATAGCCGTCGGGCGTCTGGATGCGCCCGCGCCCCTCTTGCCGCCCGCCTGCGAAACCGCCGGTATAGGTCGATCCGTCGGCATAGGTGGCAACGCCCTCGCCCGTGCGCTCGCCGCCCAGCCAGTCGCCCTCATAGGTCGATCCGTCGGCGAAGGTGATCGTGCCGCGCCCCTCGGGGCGTCCTTGGGCGAAATCGCCCTCATAAACCGAACCGTTGGGATAGCGGGCGGTGCCCTTGCCGCTGATCTGACCGTTTTCCCAGTTGCCGGTGTATTCGTAGCCGCTGGGCAGGCGATAGGTGCCCTGCCCATGCTGGAGCCCGTTCAGGAAGGTGCCTTCATAGACCGATCCGTCGTCGTATTGCTTGGTTTCGACCGTGTCCTGCGCGGTGGACATATGGGCAAGGCCGACCGCGAGGATACCGCCGATCCAGAATCGTTTTGCCATGCGATCACCTCCTGGGATTTTTCGGGCCAAGACCTAGTGAAATCGTCGGGTTCGCGCAACCCGTGCAGGACCGCACAGATGGCTTGCGGATTTGGCGAATGGTGTTCGGGCGGCGTGGGGGCTAGGTCTTTGCCCAAGGAACATCCAAAGGGCAAGACCATGACGAAACTCGCGATTCTGTTCTATTCGACCTATGGCACCAACCACCGCATGGCGGAAATCGCCGCCGAGGCTGCGCGCGCCACGGGCGCGGAGGTCCGACTGCTGCGTATCGCAGAAACCGCGCCGGAGGCGGTGGTGAACGGGCAGGACGCATGGAAGGCGCAGGCCGAGCGGACCAAGGACATCCCGGTCGCCACGGTCGAGGACATGGAATGGGCGGATGCGTATCTGTTCTCCTCGCCGACCCGGTTCGGCGGGGCGTCCAGCCAGGTGCGGGCGTTCATCGACACGCTGGGGGGCGCATGGTTCACCGGCAAGCTGTCGGACAAGGCGGTCAGTGCCATGTCCTCGTCGCAGTCGCGCCATGCGGGGCAGGAGGCGACGATCCTGGGGCTCTATACCACATTCATGCATTGGGGTGCAGTGATCGTCGCGCCGGGCTTCACCGACGAATCCGTCGCGAAATCGGGCGGCAACCCTTACGGCTACAGCCACACGCAGGGCGACGAGTTCACCGAGGATGCGAAGGCCGCCATCGGCCACCAGACGCGCCGCCTGATCGATTTCGCGGGCCGAATCCGCGGCTGACGCAAGGGCGTGGGGCGGGGGGGGGGGGGGGGGGGGGCGCGCCCCCCCCCCCCCCCCCCCCCCCCCCACAGGGTTGCCCGCTTGCGCGGGCACGAGCGTCGCGCGTATAAGCCGGGGCATGACGTATCGCAGCGCGATCCTTCGAATTAGCCGCCCGGCGCGCTGAGTAGCCTTCAGCCGCCGGGTTCGCTTGCATGGCCCCCACGCTTCATTCCCCCGAAGGACCGCCCGATGACTCCCGACTACCGCGATACCGTTTTCCTGCCCGAGACCGATTTTCCCATGCGCGCGGGCCTGCCGCAGCGCGAGCCCGAATGGCTGGCCCATTGGGAGAAGATCGGCATCTATGACCGCCTGCGGGAAAAACCCGGCCGCGCGCCCTTCACGCTGCATGACGGCCCCCCCTATGCCAACGGGCATCTGCATATCGGCCACGCGCTGAACAAGACGATCAAGGACATGATCGTCCGGTCGCACCAGATGATGGGCTTCGATGCGCGCTACGTTCCGGGCTGGGATTGCCACGGTCTGCCGATCGAATGGAAGATCGAGGAGCAGTATCGCGCCAAGGGTCTGGACAAGGACGCGGTGGACATCGTCGCCTTCCGTCAGGAGTGCCGCGCCTTTGCCAAGGGCTGGGTGGACATCCAGCGCGACGAGTTCAAGCGTCTGGGCATCACCGGCAACTGGGCCGACCCGTATCTGACCATGGACTTCCATGCCGAGGCGGTGATCGCGGACGAGTTCATGAAGTTTCTGATGAACGGCACGCTCTATCAGGGCTCGAAGCCCGTGATGTGGTCGCCTGTCGAGAAGACCGCGCTGGCCGAGGCGGAGGTCGAGTATCACGACCACACCAGCCATACGATCTGGGTGCGGTTTAGGGTTATCTCTACGAAATTT
Source organism: Falsirhodobacter flavus (assembly GCA_029846755.1). Classification (GTDB taxonomy): domain Bacteria; phylum Pseudomonadota; class Alphaproteobacteria; order Rhodobacterales; family Rhodobacteraceae; genus Falsirhodobacter; species Falsirhodobacter flavus. The sequence goes on from JARWBI010000001.1 coordinate 129,716, forward strand.
TCGGTATCGGCAGCTTCGGGTGAGGGCTATCACTCCACGGGCTACGACGCGCAGCTTCCTCCGGAACTGCAGGATGCATCGGTGATTATCTGGACGACAACGCCGTGGACGATCCCGCAGAACCGTGCCATCGCATTCTCGCCTGAGGTAGCATACGGCATATACCGTGTTGATGAGGTCGAGGAATTGTCGCGGGCGATCGTCGGCGAAAGGCTGATCGTCGCGGATTCTTTGGCTGCGGAGTTAATGCGTCAGGCGCGTGTTTCCGCGTTCGAACGTGTCGGATCGCTTGCTTCGACGCAGTCCGTTAAGCCTCCTGCCCGCTATGAGGATTATGAGGCATGGTTCGCCGAACAGGCCGAACAAAATAAGCGCAACGGGATCTATCTGGGCGATCTCACCTTCGCCCATCCCTATCGCGGGATCGAGGGCGGCGCGGGCGAATGGGACTATGACGTTCCCATGCTGCCGGGCGATCACGTCACGGACGAGGCGGGGACGGGCTTTGTGCATACCGCGCCCAGTCATGGCGACGACGACTATCAGCTTGGGCTGAAGTTTGGCCTGCCGATGACCTATAACGTGACCGAGGACAGCTCTTATCGCGCGGACCTGCCGTTGTTCGGCGGGCAGCATGTCATCACGGCCGAGGGCAAGGAAGGCCCTGCGAACGTGTCGAACATCAAGGCGCTGGCGGCGTCGGGCGGGCTGCTGGCGAAGGGGAAGGTCAAGCACTCCTATCCGCATTCGTGGCGGTCCAAGGCGCCGCTGATCTTCCGCAACACGCCGCAATGGTTTGCGGGTATCGACCGCCCGCTGGACGACGGCATGAGCGAATATGGCGACACGATCCGCAAACGCGCGCTGGCGTCCATCGAGCGTTTGGTGAAGTTCACGCCGATCTCGGGCCGCAACCGACTGCATTCGATGATGGAGGCGCGGCCCGACTGGGTGCTGTCGCGCCAACGCGCATGGGGCGTGCCGCTGACCTGCTTTACCAAGGTCGGCGCGAAGCCGGACGATGCGGATTTCCTGCTGCGCGACGCCGAGGTGAACGCGAAGATCGTCGCGGCCTTCGAGGAGGGTGGCGCGGATGTCTGGTATCAGGACGGCTTCAAGGCCAAGGTGCTGGGCGACCGGGCGGACGACTACAACCAGATCTTCGACGTGCTGGACGTTTGGTTCGATTCGGGATCGACCCATGCTTTCGTGCTGCGCGACCGCGCGGACGGGACGGCGGACGGCATTGCGGACGTCTATCTGGAAGGGACCGACCAGCATCGCGGCTGGTTCCATTCCTCTCTTCTGCAAGCCTGCGGGACGACCGGGCGCGCGCCTTACCGCAACGTCGTGACCCACGGCTTCACGCTGGACGAGAAGGGCATGAAGATGTCCAAATCGCTCGGCAATACCGTGGTGCCGGAGCAGATCGTCAAGGAATACGGTGCCGACATCCTGCGGCTGTGGGTGGCGCAGGCGGATTACACCGCGGACCAACGCATCGGGAAGGAAATCCTGAAGGGGACGGCGGACAGCTATCGCCGTCTGCGCAACACCCTGCGGTTCCTGCTGGGCGCGCTGAAGGGCTTCGACGAGGCCGAGCGGATCGAGCCGGCGGATATGCCGGAACTGGAACGCTGGGTGCTGCACCGTCTGGCCGAGATGGATGCCGAGGTGCGCGCGGGTTACGCGGCCTTCGACTTCCAGGGGGTGTTCCAGAAGCTGTTCACCTTCTGCACCACCGACCTGTCGGCGGTCTATTTCGACATCCGCAAGGACGCGCTTTACTGCGACGGCGAAGGCAGCCTGCGCCGCCGTTCGGCGCGGACGGTGCTGGATCTGGTGTTCCACCGTCTGGTGACCTGGCTGGCCCCGGTTCTGGTTTTCACGACCGAGGATGTGTGGCTCTCGCGCTTCCCCGGCGAAGGCAGTTCGGTTCACCTGCTGGACATGCCCGAAACGCCCGCCGAATGGCTGGACGAGGCGTTGGCCGCGAAATGGCAAACGATCCGCGCCGCCCGCCGCGTGGTCACCGCCGCGCTGGAGGTGCAGCGCACAGCCAAGGTGATCGGCGCGAGCCTAGAGGCCGCGCCGGTGGTGCGGGTGGCGGACGATCTGCGCGGGGTTCTGGCCTCGGTCGATTTCGCGGAAATCTGCATCACGTCGGGGCTGGTGCTGGAAGGTGCGGGTGACGGGTTCACCCTGCCGGACGTTCCGGGCGTGGCCGTGGAGTTCCGCGAGGCCGAGGGACAGAAATGCGCGCGTTGCTGGCAGATCCTGCCCGATGTCGGCACCCATGCGCATCCCGAAACCTGCGCGCGCTGCGACAGCGTTCTGTGACGCGAAAGGCCCCGCGAGGGGCCTTTTACCAATCGCGGGCCGGTCGCCGGTCGGCGTCCAGCAGCAGGCCATCGCCCGTCATGACTGGCAAGGCCAGCCCGCGCCGCACGGCATCCGCCACATCTTCGCGGTTGCGCACCCGCATGCAGAAGCAGGACGCCTCTGAATCCACGGATCGCATGTCGGCGGCAAAGACCTCCGACATTATCGCCCGGTCGCCATTCCATGACAGCACGAAAGGCCGGATGTCATGCTCGCGCACATAGGCGTGGATGCCGTCCACCCGATACAGAGAGTAGCCCCGCAACTGCGGCTGCGGGCGGCTCGACGCGATGGCGACGATCTCGCTCATGCCCGTTTCGGGAACAGTTCCTGCACGATCCCGGCGAACAGCAGATAGACCGATGTGACGACCAGCCCCCAATGTGCCCAGCTTTGCGGGTGGAAATCGACATGGATCGCCCATCCCGCGAACAGCACCCATGCCATTGCCACCGGCAGGGTGATCCACCGCCACCGCTCGGTCCGCACGGGGTGGACGAATTTCAGGTTGAGGAACATCGCCACCGTCAGCGCCAGCGAGATCAGCAGGATGGTCACCTCGCCCGGTTTTACGGCGAACAGGACGAGCACGACCATGTTCCAGCAGCCCGGGAAGCCCGCAAAGCTGTAATCCTTGGTCTTCATCCGCGTATCGGCGAAATAGATGACCGAGCCATAGACGATCAGGATGATCGTCAGCCATCCTTCCCAGCCGTCCAGAAGGCCCGATTTGAACAGGGCATAGGCGGGGATGAACACATAGGTCAGATAGTCGATGATGAGGTCCATCAGGACCCCGTCATAGTTCGGCCAGTTGCGCGTCACGTCGTATCGCCGCGCCAGCGGGCCGTCGATCCCGTCGACGATCAGCGCCACCACCAGCCACAGGAACATCAGGGACCACTTCTCCTCGACCGCGGCGAGCATGGCCAGCATCGACAGGACCGCGCCGGTGGCGGTCAGAAGGTGGACGGAGAGGGCTTTGATGCGAAGATCCATGGCGGGGATGATGGCCTTTCGGGGCAGGGGTGGCAAGTCAGGCGCGCGGATGGGCGCGGGAATAGACTTCCATCAGCCGCGCACTGTCCACCGAAGTATAGACCTGGGTGGAGGAAAGCGAGGCGTGGCCAAGCAATGTCTGGATGGTGCGCAGATCGCCGCCCGCGTTCAGAAGATGCGTTGCAAAGGAATGGCGGAAGGCGTGGGGCGTGGCCGATGCCGGAAGGCCCAGCCGCGCACGGGCCTGCGCCACGGCCTTGGCGACGATGGCGGCGTTCAGCGGCCCGCCCCGCGCGCCGCGGAAGGTCGGGCCGGTCGTCAGATCGAACGGGCACAGGCGGACGTAATGGGCCACGGCCTCGCGCGCGATGGGCAGGGTGGGGATCAGCCGTTCCTTGCCGCCCTTGCCGGTAACGCGCAGCACTTCGGGCAGTTCGGTCCCGGTCAGGGCCAGCGCCTCGGATATCCGCAGGCCGCAGCCATACAGCAGCGTCACGACGGCCTGATCGCGGACGGCGATCCATTCCTCGGGGTGGCGGGCCACCTCGGTCATCATCTCTCGCGCGGCGGCTTCGGGCAGGGGGCGGGGCAGCGAGCGGCGATATTTCGGCGCGCGGGCCGACAGCATGACGGTGGCGTCGCCCCCATGCCGTTCCACCAGCCAGTCGGTGAAGTTCTTGACCGCCGACAGCCGCCGCGCCAGCGACCGCGACCCCAGCCCCGAGGCGCGTTCGGATGCCATCCACGCCCGGATGTCGCCCTGCGGCACCGCGATCAGCGCCGGGATGCCGTAACCTTCGCCCCAGTGCCGCGCCAGAAAATCCAGCCAGCGCGTCACATCCGCGCCATAGGCCCTGACCGTCGCGGGCGAGCAGCCATCAAGGCTGCCCAGATGCAGCAGCCAGCGGCCCATCGCGTCGCGCGCGGCGGGGGGGATGGCAAGGCTCATGACAGCCAGCGGCGCATCACGCGCTCGAACACCCCGGCGAAGAAGGTCAGCAGGTCGGCGCCTTGGGTCGCCTTGAACTGTTCGGGGTCTTCGGACCCCATCGCCAGCATCCCCGGCAGCCGTCCACGCCCGAGGTCCAGCACCAAAAGCGCCTCGGACCGGATCCAGCCCGCATGGTCGCCATAGACGGCCTCGGATCCCTGATCGGTCTGGCGCAGGGTCACACGCCGGTCGCGCAGGGATCGCCCGCCCGCGACGTAATCGGCCACCAGCCCCGGCTCCACCATCCGCAGAACGTCCAGCTTGCCCAAGGCCGGGTCTGCCCCTTGCGAGGTTTCCAGCACCAGCCGCATGTGATCGACCCGCAGCGTGTCCGACAATTCGCCCGACAGCATGGCCAGCAGCGCCGGAAAGCTGTGCGGGTCCAGCAGTTGCAGGATCGCGCGGTGGATCTGGTTCGTCCCGGCCAGATTTTCATAGGCCGCCGCGATGACCGAACGGTGGGTATCCTCCAGCCGGTCCAGCCGCGTCTCCAGCCGTTCCATGGCGATGCCGCGCATGTCGATCACGTTGGTGCCGCGCGCGGTATCGGTCGCGTCGATCAGCGCGCGCATCACGTCGCGATCCTCCAGCACCAGTTCGGGGGCCGAGATGATCCGCTCGCGCAGCTGCGCAAGGATGGGGTCTGACATGCCTGCTCTCGTTCTTTTGTTTTGCGGCAGGGTAACGGCGGAAGCCCCTTGCCGCAATGGTGGACAAGGCGGGCCTTCTGTGAAACAGGTTCGCGCGAAGAACCGGAGAGTTTTCCATGACCGTCGTCACCCGTTTCGCCCCTTCGCCCACCGGCTATATCCACGTGGGCAACCTTCGCACCGCGCTGATGAACTGGATGATCGCCCGCAAGGCTGGCGGCACCTTCATCCTGCGGCTTGACGACACGGACCAGGAACGCTCGAAGCAGGAATATGTCGACGCGCTGAAGGAAGACCTCGAATGGCTGGGCCTGACCTGGGACCGTGAGGAGACGCAGTCGGCGCGGCTGGAGCGGTATGCCGAGGCGGCGCAACAGCTGAAGGATGCGGGGCGGTTCTATGAATGCTTTGAATCCCCGACCGATCTGGACCTGAAGCGCAAGAAGCTGCTGAATATGGGCAAGCCCCCGGTCTATGACCGTGCGGCGCTGAAGCTGACGGACGAGGAAAAGGATCGTCTGCGCCAGAAGGACGGCGGCTATTGGCGCTTCCTTCTGGATCAGGAGCGGATCGAGTGGACGGACGGCATCCTTGGCCCGATCTCCATCGACGCGGCTTCGGTGTCGGACCCGGTGCTGATCCGCGCGGACGGGCAGGTGCTATATACCTTCGCGTCGTCGGTCGATGACATCGACATGGGCGTTTCGTTCATCGTGCGCGGGGCGGATCACGTCACCAACACGGCGACGCAGATCCAGATCATGAAGTCGATGGGCGGCACACCCCCCGATTTCGCGCACCATTCGCTGCTGACCGGCCCGCAGGGCGAGGCGCTGTCGAAACGCCTCGGCACCCTGTCGCTGCGCGATCTGCGCGCGCGGGGGGTGGAGCCGATGGCGCTTTTGTCGATGATGGCGCGGCTGGGCTCGTCCAAACCGATCGAGGTGGCGCGGACCCATGACGAACTGATCGCCGGGTTCGACATCGGCAGCTTCGGCGCAGCGCCGACCAAGTTCGATGCCGAGGATCTGTTCCCGCTGACCAAGCAATGGGTGCAGGGGCTTTCGTTCAACGAGGTCGCGCCGAAGATCGGCGCCATCGGCGTTCCCGCCCCGCTGGCCGAAGGGTTCTGGCGCGTCGCCAAGGACAACGTGACGGTGTTGGACGACCTGAAGGGCTGGTGGCAACTGTTCCACGAAGGCGCCGAGCCACAGATCGACCCCGAAGATGCCGAGTTCGTCGCGCAAGCGCTGGCACTGCTGCCGGAAGGGCCGTTCACGCAGGCCACTTGGGGCGAATGGACCGCCGCCGTGAAGGAGGCGACGGGCCGGAAGGGCAAGGGGCTGTTCATGCCGCTGCGCAAGGCACTGACCGGACAGGCGCATGGGCCGGACATGTCGGACGTGATGCCGCTGCTTCAGCGGGTCCGTGCAAAGGAATAAGGAAAAGGCCCCCACGGGGGCCTTTTTTCATGCCCGCGACAGGATCGCTTGCGGGCGCGCGCGGGCCAGCGAGCGGGTGATCGCCGCCGCCAGAACCGCCTTCAGGATGTCGCCCGGCAGGAACACCGCCATCGCGGCGGTTGCGGTGGCAAAGGACGTCTCCTTGGTGGCGAACAGCACCAATCCGGTGATCCCGAAGGCGTAAAGCACCGGGATCGCGCCGAAGACCGAGGCGACGAAGGACACCGTGCCGATCCCCGCGCGCCAGCGTTCGACGATCCAGCCGATGACGAAGGCCGCGACCGGGAAGCCGATCAAAAAGCCCGCAGACGGGCCAAAGAACGGCGCAAGGCCCCCGCGCCCGCCCGACAGGATCGGCAGGCCCATTGCCGCCACGGCCAGATAGAGCAGAACGGCCAGCGCCCCGCGTTTCGCGCCCAGCACCGTGCCGCACAGCATGGTGCCAAGCCCCTGCGCCGTGATCGGCACGCCGAAGGGCAGGTGGACCTGCGGCACCAGCGTCAGAACCGCGATCAGCGCGGCGAACAGCGCGATCATCGAAAGGTTGCGTTCCATGTATCCTCCTTGCGACGAATTCATGACAGCCCGCCGCGTGCGCGCAATGCTTCCGACACCTGCTCGGCATCGTCAAGCGCGGCGAGCGCGGCAGGCATGACGATGCGCCAGCCCGGACGGCGGCGCGACCGCGCGCGCCACGCGTCGCCGATCTGCGCGACGCGGGTGGACATGACCGGGATGAAGCGGATCATCAGCGCGATGGCCAGCGCCAGCGCCTCGGGGCGCAGACCGATATGGCGCAGTGGGGCGGCGATGCGCTGCACCACCGCGATCATCTGGTCCAGCCGCGTGGTCATGGTGACAAGGTTTGCCGCCGCCATCGCGACCAGCATCCGCAGGATCATCACGAGCCCCGCCTCGGGCGCGTTCAGCCACAGGTGCCATGCCATCAGAACCACCGCCAGGGGCAGCACGGGCCGCATCACCCGCAGCCCGTGCCGTGCGAAACCCGCGCCGCCCGCCGCGAACAGCAGCGCCACCGCCAGCAGCAGGCCCGCCAACGGCAGCGGGTTCGACAGCGCCATCGTCACCCCTGCCACCAGCAGCAGCGCCAGCAGCTTCGGCCCCGCCGGGATGCGGTGGAACGGCGTGCGGATGGGCGAGGTGAGGCTCAGCACAGCATCGCGTCCGAACCCTCGGACAGGCGGGCCATTTCCGCCGTGAAGGCGGGCAGCACGGTATCGGGCGCGCCGTCCATCCTGAGCCGCCCCTCGTCGATCCACAGCACCCGCTCGCAGCCATTCGTCGCCGCCGGATCATGGGTGATCGTGACAAGCCGCTGCGGCAGGGCGGCCAGCCGCCGCGCCAGCCGCGCCTGCGTCGGCAGATCAAGGCCCGCAAAGGGTTCGTCCAGCAGGATCGTCTCCGGCTGCATCAGCAGGATCGACATCAGGCACAGGTATTGCTTCTGCCCCTGCGACAGGCTTTGCGTCGGCGCGTCGGCCCAATGGCTGCGCCCTTCGGCGGCCAGCAGCGATGCCACGGCGGCGGTGTCCCGGCCCATCTGGCGCAGTCCGAAGGACAGCTCCTCGGCCACGGTGGGGAAAAGGATCTGGTGGTCGGGGTTCTGAAACAGGATGCCGATGCGCGACAGCATCGCGCGGCGGTTGCTCGGTGCCGTGCCGTCCACCGTCACCCGCCCCGAGGTCGGCGCGATCAGCCCCGCCATCAGCCGCAGCAGCGTCGTCTTGCCCGATCCGTTGCGTCCGATGATCGCGATGCGGCGTTCGTCCAAGCGGGCCGAGATGCCGTGCAGGATCGTCCGCCCCTGAATGGCGAAGGTAGCGTCGTCAAGGTGGATCATCGTTTGGCCCTGCTGCAATTCGGGCATACTGCCCCCGAACGGAGGGCGGGTTCAAGCGGGCGGGCGTTAACGCCGGGTTAACCTTCGCGCGGGATTGAAGGGCGATGGAACAGAATGCGCTGAACATGCTGCGGTTGATTCGGTCGCGCCGAGTGGGGGCGTTGACGTTCCACCGGCTGCTGTCCGAACATGGCGGTGCGGCGGCGGCGCTGGACGCGCTGCCCGGAATCGCGCGGGCGGCAGGGGTCAGCGGGTATGAGGCCTGCCCCGAAGGCGTCGCGCGGGCCGAGATCGCGAAGGGTCACGCGGCGGGCGCGCGGCTGTTGTGCTTCGGGGACGCGGATTATCCTGGATCGCTGGCGGATTTGCCGGATGCGCCTGCGGTGCTTTGGGCGATCGGCGACGTAACGTTGCTGTCGCGGCCGATGGTGGCGCTGGTGGGGGCGCGGAACGCCTCCAGCCTTGGCATCCGCATGGCGCGGAAGCTGGCGTGGAGCTTGGGCGAGGCGGGGCATGTCGTCGTCTCCGGCCTCGCGCGCGGTATCGATGCCGAGGCGCATGAGGCTGCGCTGGACAGCGGCACGGTCGCCGTGCTGGGCGGCGGCGTGGATGTCGTCTATCCGCAGGAGAATGCGGGGCTGCACGCGCGGATCGCGCAAAAGGGCTGCATCCTGTCGGAACAGCCGCCGGGGACCGAACCGCAGGCGCGGCATTTCCCGCTGCGCAACCGAATCGTGTCGGGGATTTCGCGCGGCGTCGTGGTGGTGGAGGCGGCGGCGCGGTCGGGCAGCCTGATCACGGCGCGCAACGCGCTGGATCAGGGGCGCGACGTGTTCGCGGTGCCGGGCCATCCGTTCGACGCGCGGGCGGCGGGCTGCAACCTGCTGATCCGCGAGGGGGCCGTGCTGGTCCGTTCCGCCGCCGATGTGATCGAGGGGACGGGCCATGTCCAGCGCACGCTACCGCTGGAACAGCCCGCCCCAAAGGTCGATCCGGGACCGCTGGACGGGCGCATCCTGTCGCTGCTGGGCCCCAGCCCGGTGGCCGAGGATCAACTGATCCGCGACCTTGGCCTGCCGGCCGAAATGCTGGCCCCGGCGCTGCTTTCGCTGGAACTGGACGGGGTGATCGAACGTCAGGCCGGGGGTCTGCTTGCGCGGGTCGGTTGACAAACCCCCGGCTTCATCCCCATGTAGCCGCGCTGTCGAGCAAAGAAAAATGGGTGGGTGAATGGCCGTCGTCGTCGTCGAATCTCCGGCCAAGGCCAAGACGATCAACAAATATCTGGGGTCGGACTTTACCGTTCTGGCATCCTATGGCCATGTGCGCGATCTGCCGCCCAAGGACGGATCGGTCGATACGGATGCCGAATTCGCCATGAAATGGGAGGTCGCGGCGGACAGCAAGAAGCATGTCCGCGCAATTGCCGAGGCGCTGAAGACCGACGACACGCTGATCCTTGCCACCGACCCCGACCGCGAGGGCGAGGCGATCTCGTGGCACCTACAGGAAGCGCTGGCATCGTCGCTCAAGAAGGGCAAGACGGTCCAGCGCGTCACGTTCAACGCCATCACCAAGGCGGCGGTGCAGGAGGCGATGAAGAACCCGCGTCAGGTCGATGCGCCGCTGGTGGAGGCGTATCTGGCCCGCCGCGCGCTGGATTATCTGGTGGGGTTCAACCTGTCGCCGGTGCTGTGGCGGAAACTGCCGGGCGCGAAATCGGCGGGGCGGGTGCAATCGGTCTGCCTGCGCCTGATCGTGGAACGCGAGATGGAGATCGAGGCCTTCCGTGCGCGCGAATTCTGGACCGTCAAGGCGCTGATGGCGACCCCGCGCGGCGCGGAATACGAAGCGCGGCTGACCGTTCTGGGCGGCAAGAAGCTGGACAAGTTCGACATCGCCACGACCGAGGCGGCAGAGCTTGCGGTTCAGGCCGTCAACTCTCGCGCCTTTACGGTCAAGGCGGTCGAGGCGAAGCCCGCATCGCGCAACCCCTCGGCGCCCTTCATGACCTCGACCCTGCAACAGGAAGCCAGCCGCAAATTCGGCATGGGGGCCAAGGCCTGCATGTCGGCGGCGCAGCGGCTTTATGAGGCGGGGCATATCACCTATATGCGGACCGACGGCATCGACATGGCCCCCGAGGCCGTGATGGCCGCGCGCGACGAGATCAAGCGCCGCTTCGGGGCCGATTACGTGCCCGACAGCCCCCGCATGTACAAGAACAAGGCCAAGAACGCGCAGGAAGCGCACGAGTGCATTCGCCCGACCGAGATGTCGGCATCGCCCGAAAAGCTGCGGCTGGAGGCGGACCAGTTCAAGCTCTATGACCTGATCTGGAAACGCACCATCGCATCCCAGATGGCGGCGGCGCGGCTGGAGCGGACCACGGTGGACCTGACCAGCGCGGACGAACAGGTCGTGCTGCGGGCGACGGGCCAGGTCGTGCTGTTCGACGGCTTCCTGAAGATCTATGAGGAAGGCCGCGACGACGAGGGCGAGGACGATGGCCGTCTGCCCCAGATCATGCAGGGCGAAAAGGCCGAGAAGCGCGACGTCACCCCCGAACAGCATTTCACCCAGCCCCCGCCGCGTTACACCGAGGCGACCTTGGTGAAACGGATGGAGGAGCTTGGGATCGGGCGTCCGTCCACCTATGCCTCGGTGCTGACGACCATTCAGGACCGCGAATACGTCCGCAAGGACAAGAACCGCCTGTTCCCCGAGGACAAGGGGCGGCTGGTGACGGCCTTTCTGACCAACTATTTCCGCCGTTACGTCGAATATGATTTCACCGCGGATCTGGAGAACGAACTGGACGACGTGTCGGCCGGGGATCGCAGCTACAAGGAAGTCCTGGCGCGGTTCTGGCGTGACTTCTCGGCCGCGATCGCGGAGACCGCCGATCTGCGCATCGGCGAGGTTCTGACGACCATCGACGAATTCCTAGCGCCCCACCTCTATCCCCCGCGCGAGGATGGGACGGATCCGCGCATCTGCCCGACTTGCGGCACCGGGCGTCTGCACCTGAAGACGGCGCGGGGCGGCGGGGCCTTCATCGGCTGCGGCAACTATCCCGAATGCCGCTTCACGCGGCCCATTTCGGGCGCGGAAGGCGAAGCGACGGCGGAACGCATCCTTGGCGATGATCCGAACGGCGTGCCGGTCTGGTTGAAGGCCGGGCGGTTCGGCCCCTATGTGCAGCTTGGGGATGCGACGACGGATGTGCCGAAACCCCCGCGGTCCAGCCTGCCCAAAGGCTGGTCGCCCGAGATCATGGACCTTGAGCGCGCCTTGCGTCTGCTGGCCCTGCCGCGCCCCATCGGCCCGCACCCCGAGGATGGAGAGTTGGTCGAGGCCGGGATCGGTCGTTTTGGGCCTTATGTGAAGCATGGCTCGAAATACGCGAACCTGCCGGATGTGGAGGAAGTGTTCGAGATCGGCATGAACCGCGCGGTCGAGGTTCTGGCCTCGAAGGTGGTGCGCGGCCAGCGGGCGGCAACCGAGCCGCTGCGCGCCTTGGGCGATCACCCGGATGGCGGCGCGATCTCGGTCATGCCGGGGCGATATGGGCCGTATGTGAAGTGGGAGAAGGTCAACGCGACCCTGTCCAAGGACCAGACGCCCGAGACGATCACGCTGGAAGATGCCATCGCGTTGGTGAACGAGAAGGCGTCGAAGGGCGGCAAGAAGAAGGCGGCGCCGAAGAAGGCTGCCGCCGCCAAGAAACCGGCGGCCAAGAAGGCCCCGGCCAAGCCGCGCGCCAAGAAGAAGACCGAGGAGTGAGGGACGTTCCGACCTGGCGGATCGTGCTGGCATTCCTGCTTGATCTGGCGACGGCGTTCTGGGCGTTCGGCTTCCTGGTCGGCTGGGCGACGGGTGGGCTTACGGGCGAGGGGTTCTCCCTCTCCGGCGGCCCGGCGCTGTTGTTCATCGCGCTGGTGATCGCATATTTCCCGGTCGGGAACCGCCTGTTCGGCGGCACCCTCTGGAAGCACATCCTGCGCGCGCGGCGTTAACCGCGCGGGTTCAGCAGTTTGGCCATGACGCCTTCGGATCGGATCGTGCCGATCTTGGCGCCATTCTCCAGCACGGCGACCTCGTTCGCGCCGCCTGCGAACATTTCCATCACCTGCTTCACCGGCAGTTCGGCATCGACGCCATGGTCTGCGGTCGATGCGCCCGGCACCATCACGTCACGCGCCGTCAGAACCGACAGCGGGTTCATGTGTCCCACGAAATCAGCGACGTAGTCCGACACCGGGTTCGCGATGATCTCTCGCGCCGTGCCGCATTGCACGATCCGCCCGCCTTCCATCAGGGCGATGCGGTTGCCGATCTTGAACGCCTCGTCCAGATCGTGGCTGACGAAGATGATCGTGCGTTTCAGCTTTGACTGAAGATCCAGCAATTCGTCCTGAAGCCTTGCGCGGATCAGCGGGTCCAGCGCCGAGAACGGCTCGTCCATCAGCAGGATCGGCGCCTGAGTCACGAAGGCGCGGGCAAGGCCCACGCGCTGCTGCATCCCGCCCGAAAGGTCCCCAACCTTGCGATCCGCCCATTGGGCAAGGTTCACCAGCTTCAACTGCTCGTCCACCCGGTCGCGGCGGTCCTTGGCGGACATGCCTGCCAGTTCAAGCCCCAAGCCGACATTCTCGCGCACCGTGCGCCATGGCAGCAGGCCAAAGCTCTGGAACACCATGGCGATGCGCGACAGGCGCAGCCGGCGCAGTTCGGCGGACGAGGCGTTGGTCACCGACACCATGCCGTTGCCGTTGTTCACCCGCACTTCGCCCCGCACGACGGGGTTGAGGCCGTTGACCCCGCGCAGAAGCGTGGACTTGCCCGACCCGGACAGGCCCATCAGCACGAGGATCTCGCCCTCGTTCACCGTCAGCGAGCAGTCGTGCACGCCAAGGATCTGGCCGGTTTCCTTCTGCACCTCGGTCCGGGTCTTGCCCGCATCCATCAGCGGCAGCGCCCGTTCGGGATAATCGCCGAAGACGATGGATACCTTGTCGAAAATCACTGCGGTCATTTGCGGTGCACCTTCAGCATACGGTCAAGGATGATCGCCACGACGACGATGATGAACCCGGATTCGAAGCCCAGCGCAGTGTTGACGGTGTTCAGCGCCCGCACGACCGGAACGCCCAGCCCGTTTGCGCCGACCAGCGCCGCGATGACCACCATCGACAGCGACAGCATGATCGCCTGCGTCAGCCCGGCCATGATCTGCGGCAGGGCATAGGGCAATTCGACTTTCCACAATCGCTGGCTCGGCGTCGCGCCGAAGCTTTCCGCCGCCTCCATCAATGCAGGCGGGGTCGAGGCGATGCCCAGCGTCGTCAGCCGGATCGGCGCGGGCAGCACGAAGATAACCGTCGCCAGCAGCCCCGGCACCATCCCAAGGCCGAAGAACACGATGGCCGGGATCAGATAGACGAAGGTGGGCAGCGTCTGCATAAGGTCCAGCAGCGGCGTGATCGCGGCGTGCAGCCGGGGCCGGTGCGCGGCGGCGATGCCGATCGGAACGCCGATGGCCATGCAGGTGGCGCAGGCGATCAGGATCAGCGTCAGGCTTTCCATCGTCGGCTTCCAGTATCCCTGGTTCAGCACGAACAGAAAGCCTACCAGAACGAACAGGCAGGTCTTCCAGTTGCGCTGGAACAGCCATGTCAGCGCGACCATCGCGGCGATGATGACGAAGGGATGCGCGCCCTGAAGCACGAACATCACGCCGTCGATCAACCCCTGCATCACCCAGCGGATCGCCTCGAACACCGTGCCGCCATTGGCGTTCAGCCAGTCGAAGGCGATCTTGGCCCATCGGCCCACGGGAATCTTGTAATCGGTAAACCAGTCCAGCATTCGGGCCCCTTGCTGTGGAAAGACGCGGGCGGGGACGCCCTGAATGGCCCCGCCGCCTCATGCGGCGGGGCGGCGTGGATCAAAGCCCGAGGGCTTCCTTCACCACCGGCAGGCCTTCTTCGCCGTCCACGGTGGTCACGCCCGCCAGCCACGGATCGACGGTGCCGGGGTGTTCCTTCAGCCATTGCAGGACGGCCGCGTCCGGCTCCATCCCGTCGTCGAGGATGAGGCCCATCATCTCGTTCTCCATCGGCAGGGTGAAGGTCTGCTGCGACAGAAGTTTGGCGACGTTCGGGCATTCATCCGCGAAGCCCTTGCGGATGACGGTGTTGACGACGCCTTCTTCGCCGAAGAACTCCTCGCCGCCTTTCAGGTATTTGATGTCATAGGTGGCGTTCATCGGGTGCGGCTCCCACGCAAGGAAGGCCACGGCCTGTTCCTGCGGATAGAAGCGGCTGACCTGTGCCAGCATCCCCTGTTCGGAGGATTGCACGATTTCCCACCCTTCGAGGATCTGGCCGGGTTCGGTCAGGCTGGTCAGGAATTCGTTCGCCTCGTTGCCCGGCTCGATGCCATAGACGGTGGATTGCAGCTGGTCCTTGAACTTCGGCAGGTCTTCGTAGGTTTGAAGGCCCGCGTCATAAAGATAGGTCGGGACAGCGATGTTGTATTTCGTGCCTTCAAGGTTGACCTTCAGCGTCTCGATGCTGCCGCTGTCGAGATAGGGCTGAAGCGCGCCCTGCTGCGCCGGCATCCAGTTGCCGAGGAACACGTCGATATCGCCCGAATCCATCGAGGCATAGGTGACCGGCACGCCGATGATGTCGACCTCCACATCATAGCCCAGCGCTTCGAGGATCTGGCGCGTGGCCGAGGTGGTCGAGGTGATGTCGGTCCAGCCCACATCGGAAAATGTCACGGCGGTGCATTCGGATTGCGCCATGGCCGGTGCGGCAAGCGCCAGCGTGCAAGCCGTGGCGAGAAGGGTTTTCTTCATTGCAGTCTCCCTGAGAGTTTTTTGTTGATTGACGAGTCAATAAACTTCACGCTAGGCACGGCATTGCAAGAAAAATAGGGGGTGCGATGCCGAAACTTGGTATGGAGCCTATTCGAAAGGCAGAGCTTATCAAGGCGACGATCATCGAGATCGGCCATCGGCGGAGCCTTGATGTGACCGTAGGGCAGATCGCCAAACGCGCGGGCATGTCCAGCGCGCTGGCGCATCATTACTTCGGTGGGAAGGAAGCGATCTTTCTGGCCGCGATGCGGCACATCCTGACGCTTTACGGCGCCGAGGTGCGCCGTGAACTGGCCGGGGCCGTCGGACCCGAGGAACGTCTTGTCGCAATCCTTCGGGCCTCCTTCTCGGCGGAGAATTTCCGGCGCGAGATCATCAGCGCCTGGCTGAATTTTTATGTGCTGGCCCAGACCGTGCCAGAGGCAAAGCGACTGCTGATGATCTATCAGCGACGTCTTCACTCCAATCTGGTGGACTGTCTGCGCCCGAGGGCCGGCGCAAGGGCGACTTCGATAGCCGCTGGTGTCGGTGCTCTGATCGATGGCGTCTACTTGCGACACGCGCTGGCCGAGGTCAACCCCGATCCGGGCGGATCCGTCGCGATGGTGCTGGATCACATCCAATTCGAACTGAAGGGAATTTCGCAATGAAAGCGCAACCGAAGGGCAGCCATTTCATCGACGGCGCTTATGTCGAGGACGAGTCGGGCGCGATCATCGAGGTGGTCTTCCCGGCCACGGGCGAGGTGATCGCCCGGCTGCACGAGGCCAGCCCGGCGCTGGTGGAACGGGCGGTCGGGGCCGCCGCAAAGGCGCAGAAGGCATGGGCGGCGATGCGCCCGGTGGACCGCGCCCGCATCCTGCGCCGCGCTGCCGACATCATCCGGGACCGCGGTGACGAACTGGCGCTGCTGGAGACGCTGGACACCGGCAAGCCCGTGCAGGAAACGACCGTGGCCGACTGGCCCTCGGGGGCGGATGCGTTGGAATTCTTCGCGGGCCTCGCGCCGTCGGTCACGGGAGAGACGGTGCCGCTGGGTGCCGATTTCGTCTATACCCTGCGCGAGCCGCTGGGCGTCTGCGCCGGGATCGGCGCGTGGAACTATCCCAGCCAGATCGCCTGCTGGAAGGCCGCGCCCGCGCTGGCGATGGGCAATGCGATGGTGTTCAAACCATCCGAGACGACGCCCCTTGGTGCATTGAAGCTGGCCGAAATCCTGATCGAAGCTGGGCTGCCTGCCGGTCTGTTCAACGTGGTGCAGGGCTATGGCGGGGTCGGGGCCGCGCTTGTGACCGATCCGCGCGTGGCGAAAGTATCGCTGACGGGGTCGGTGCCGACGGGGCGCCGCGTCTATGCCGCCGCCGCCGAAGGGCTGCGCCACGTGACGATGGAACTGGGCGGGAAATCCCCGCTGATCGTGTTCGAGGATGCCGATCTCGATTCGGCGGTCGGCGCGGCGATGCTGGGCAATTTCTATTCCGCGGGGCAGGTCTGCTCCAACGGCACGCGCGTCTTCGTGCAGGCCTCGGTGAAGGAGGAGTTTCTGTCGCGGCTGAAAGCCCGCGCGGAAAGGATCGTGATGGGCGATCCCTTGGACCCCGCAACGCAGATGGGGCCGCTGGTGTCCACCGCGCAGGCCGACAAGGTGATGGCCTATGTCGATGGCGCGACCGCGCGGTTGGTGACGGGGGGCAAGCGCGACGGGAATTTCGTGCAGCCGACCGTCTTTGCCGATGTGACCGACGACATGCAGCTTGCGTCCGAGGAGGTCTTCGGCCCCGTGATGGCCGTGCTGGATTTTCAGACCGAGGAGGAAGTGATCGCCCGCGCCAACGCCACGCAGTTCGGGCTGGCGGCGGGGGTGTTCACCCGCGATCTGACTCGCGGCCACCGCGTCATCGCGGCGCTGGAGGCGGGGACCTGCTGGATCAACGCCTATAACCTGACGCCGGTGGAAAGCCCCTTCGGCGGGGTGAAGATGTCGGGCGTGGGGCGCGAGAACGGCCGTGCCGCCATCGAGCATTATTCGCAGATCAAATCCGTCTATGTGGGCATGGGGCCGGTCGATGCACCCTACTGATTACGTCATCATCGGCGCAGGGTCCGCGGGCTGCGCCATGGCCTACCGTCTGGCCGAGGCGGGCAAGACCGTCACCGTCATCGAATATGGCGGCACCGACTGGGGGCCGTTCATCCAGATGCCGGGGGCGCTTTCGTTCCCGATGAACATGGCGCGATACGACTGGGGGCTGCATTCGACTCCGCAGGAACATCTGGGCGGGCGCAGTCTGGTCACGCCGCGCGGCAAGGTGCTCGGCGGGTCGTCCTCGATCAACGGGATGGTCTATGTGCGCGGTCATGCCTGCGATTTCGACCATTGGGCGGATCAGGGGGCGGACGGATGGTCCTATGCCGATGTGCTGCCCTATTACCGCCGGATGGAAAGCTGGCACGGCGGCGCGGCGTCGGAATGGCGCGGCACGAACGGCCCGCTGCATGTGACGCGCGGGCCGCGCCGCAATCCGTTGTTCAACGCCTTCATAGAGGCGGGGAAGCAGGCGGGATACCCGCTGACCGAGGATTACAATGGTCAGCAGCAGGAGGGCTTCGGCCCGATGGAGGCGACGATCTGGAAGGGCCGCCGCTGGTCGGCCGCCAATGCCTATCTGCGGCCCGCGATGCAGACGGGCAAGATCCGCATTGTCCGCGCGCTGGCCCGGAAGATCGTGATCGAGGACGGCCGCGCCGTCGGGGTCGAGGTCTCTCGTCACGGGCGCGTCGAGGTGATCCGGGCGGGGCAGGAGGTTGTCGTTGCCGCGTCGTCGATCAACACGCCGAAGATCCTGATGCATTCGGGCATCGGCGATGGGGAGCAGTTGGCGCGGCATCGCATCCCGGTGGTGGCCGACCGTCCGGGCGTGGGCGCGAACCTTCAGGACCATCTGGAGGTCTATATGCAGTTCGCGGCGCTCCAGCCGATCACGCTGTTCCGTTACTGGAACGTGCCCGGCAAGCTGCGCGTGGGGCTGCAATGGGTGTCGCTTCATACGGGGCTTGGCGCGTCGAACCAGTTCGAGGCTTGCGGCTTCATCCGCTCGAACGCAGGGGTGCAATATCCCGACATCCAGTATCACTTCTTGCCGCTGGCCGTGCGCTATGACGGCAAGGTTGCGGCGGAGGGGCACGGGTTCCAGGTCCATGTCGGGCCGATGCGGTCGAAGTCGCGCGGGGCGGTGACGCTGGCATCCAGCGATCCCGAAGCCGCGCCGCTGATCGACTTCAACTATATGTCGCATCCGGACGACTGGGCCGAGTTCCGCGCCTGCATCCGCCTGACGCGCGAGGTATTCGCCCAGCCTGCCATGGCCGCACATGTCAAGCACGAAATCCAGCCCGGCAAGGGCGTCCAGACGGATGCCGAGATCGACGCCTTCATCCGCGAGCACGCCGAGAGCGCCTATCACCCCTGCGGCACCGCGCGGATGGGGCGGCGGGACGATCCGATGGCAGTGGTCGATCCCGAATGCCGGGTGATCGGCGTGGAGGGGCTGCGCGTGGCCGACAGCTCGATCTTTCCGCGTGTGACCAACGGCAACCTGAACGCGCCGTCGATCATGGTGGGGGAAAAGGCCGCCGATCACATTCTTGGCCGCCGGATGCTGGCACCGATGAACCACGCGCCGTGGATAAATCCGGCATGGCAGGTGGCACAGCGTTGATTCGGCGCGGCAAGCGGATAAACCTTCGGTTGAAATGTCGGAGGACCGAATGGACGATCCCATCCCCGTGCCGTCGGGCCAGACGGTGACGTTGATCGACACGGTCAGCGATGCCGCCGGCCCCTCGGGGCTGACGCTGCGCTTTCGCTTCCTTGCGCCGGACCTTGCCGGGGTGGCGTATGATCTGGCGGCCGAGGACATGCGGGCGCTTTGTGAAAGCTATGCCCTGCCGCGTATGCCACAGACCGGACCGAAACCACAGCAAATCGTGATTTCGCTGGCCGATCGTAGTCTTCCTTTCGGTGATTCCAACCCCGACGCCACCCAGTTTTTCGAGGCCTTCAGCGTCGCGGACGGCCACTGCATCTGGGAGCCATTCTGACCGGACCACAATAGATGGTGGGTTTTTCGCTTTCGTAACGCTTACCTGATGTAAGCCCGCCACAGGGGCACGGGCCGCTCACATTCCAGTGTCAAACCGTTTCGGATTGGGCTAGGATTCGCACAGGCCGAACCCGAGCGGTCTGCGCCTCGCAGTGGGGGGCGGCCGCGGAATGGTCTTGCGAGCCGACTCCCCAAGAATACAGGAGAGAAAAATGTCGAAAGTTGTTTTCGCAATGTGCATGGTTGCTTTCGTTGCCGCTTGCGCAAAGAAAGAAGAAGAAGTCACCTACGTCGAGCCCGTCACGACCGAGCCGGTCTACACTGGCAAATACAAGTGATTTGAAAGGGCGGGTGACGGGCCTCTGGGCCCGGCCCGCCCTTTTTCCTTCCATCCGGAGGAGGTGCGCTTCATGCTGAAGCACCGTGGCTTTCCCAGCCGCCTGACCGGAACAGACTTCCAGTTCACGATCCGTCGCGCGTCGAAAGAGGGGCCGACCAAGATCATCCGCCGCGAAAGATTCCGTGATCGCAAGAGCATGGATCGCGCCGCCGACGAAGGTTTCATGGCCGCGCTGTGGTATCAGTTCGGCGAGGAGACGTTCGAGCGGGGCAACCTTGACGCCGGACGCTTGTCCTGGCTGTTCGGACGCGAAGTCGTTCCCGCCGAGGATCCTTTCGATCCGCAAAGCTACGACGCCTTGCTGCGCATCGACCGCGCCAAGGCCGAGGCATCCTTTCCTGCGGTTTTCGCAGGCGATGTCGAATTGCCCGAGGAAGACGACGACGATTGGGACGAATGATCCCCGTCTGTAACATTCTGGGCCGGGAACCGCCGACGATCACGGCGGTTCACGCAAATCTCTCTTTTCCCTGCCGACCGTTCGGATAAAATCGCGGCATAATAAAACGCGAACGGAGGCCGAGCATCATGGTCAAAGCGAAATTTCTGGTTCTGGCGGCGGTAATGGCGACGGCGGTTGCCGGCTGCACCGACCCCTATGGCAACAACTATGGCGGCGGCTACGGTGGCGGCTATGGCAACACGGGCGGCAACTATTACGGTGCCTCGAACAGCCCGACCAACAGCGCGGCGATCCGCACGCTGGGCGGCGCGGCGGCGGGTGCGGTGATCGCGGATGCGACCGGCGGCAGCAAGACGCGCGGCGCGATGATCGGCGCCCTTGCAGGCGGCGTGTCCTGCGGCGTTCCCGGCCTTCCGGCCTGCCACTGAACCAAAAAAGGCCGCCTTCGGGCGGCCTTTTCAATAGCTGCCGGCGTCTTCGATTTCCTGCCGCCGCAGGGGGAACTTGTCGATGGCGCGGACGATCTCGCGCACATGCCAGGGCATCGGCTTGCGCAGGGCGACCTTGCCGTCCTTTTCCATGATGACGAGCGAGAACCCACGCGGGCGCAGCTTCTCGCGCACGGCGCTGCGCGCGGCGGGGTCAGTGTCGGTGATGACCACCACATCGCGGTCCTCCAGCGACTGCGCATCGCGGGCGAGGTATTCCATTTGCGTGCGAAAAGCGGGATCTTCGGCGCTGTCGGCAAAGACGACGACGGGGCGTTTCTGCCACAGATAGTCGTCCAGCGCGACATCGGCCGCTGGCAAGGTCTGGCCGAAGGCGGCCATCGGCAGAAAAAGGATCAGGGCTAAACTACGCATGATCGCAATATAGGCGATGCGCGCGCAAAACCGAATGCGTCAAGCTGCCTGCTTGGCGTTGATTTCTTCCCAGGCGGTGTTGATGTCGATCAAACGACGTTCCGCCAGACGGATCGCTTCGGGCGGAACACCGCGGGCGATCATCCGGTCGGGATGGCTTTCGCGCACCGCCTTCTTCCACGCATTGCGGACCTGAGAGATCGGGGCGCCGTGATCCACGCCCAGCACGTCATAGGGATCGCGGGGCGCGCCCGGCACGACCCGCGCCCGGATCGCGCGATAGCAGCCATCGCCCAGCCCGAAGATGCGGGCGACTTCGGTCAGGAAAGCATCCTCGGCCGGGTGAAAACCGCCATCGGCAACGGCGACGTGGAACAGACCCTCAAGGATGTCGATGCGCACCTGCTTCTGGTGGCTGAACATCCGCGCGATCCGGCGGGCGTAATGTTCGAACCCCGCCACGTCCTGCCGCGCAAGGTTGAAGACGCGGGCGGCGTTCTTCTCCTCGCCCGGCGGAATGGCAAAGATGCAGCGAAAGGCCGAGACCTCGGTCCGGCTGACCTCACCGTCGGCCTTGGCCATCTTGGCGCCAAGGCTGATGATGGCGATGGTGAAGGCGACGGACCTTTCCGGCGGCGATTTCAGCCGGCTGAACACTTCCGACAGCGATTCACCGCTGGCAAGCGCCGCAAGGGCTTCGGATATGCGGGTCCAGATCGACATCATGCAACCATAGCGCGAACGCGCCTCAAAGAAACTTCTGCATCAGGACCAGATCGAGCCACTGGCCCCATTTGAAGCCCGAACGCGGCACCACCGCCGTATGCTCATAGCCCAGCGCGGCGTGGAAGGCGAGGCCTTCGGGGTTCTGGGCGCTGACCCCGGCAATCATGGAATGCGCGCCCATTGCCCGCGCGTGATCCTCCACCGCCGTCATCAACGCGCGGCCGAACCCGCGCCCCTTGGCGGCAGGCAGCAGCGCGACGGTATTCTCCATCGTGAAGCGATAGCCGTAGCCGCCGCGAAACTGGGCATAGGTGGCAAAGCCGAGGATGCCGTCCGCTTCCTCGGCCACGAAGAACGCAAAGCCCTGTTCGGGGCGTTCGCGGATCGCGGTTTCCACCTCGGCCGGGGTCTTCTCGATCTCGGAGAAATTCGCGAGCGAGTCGCGGATCATCGTGTTCCAGACCTCGCGCACCTGCGGGGCATCGGCAAGCGTGGCGGGTCGGATCATCGGCGGCTCCGTGGGGAAGGGCGGGGGGCCAATGATTAGGCCCGCCGCCGCCGCGCCGCAAGCCTAGTCGGCGACGATTTCGCTGGAGGCCTTCAGCGCCGAGACCAGCGATTTGAACCGCGCCTGCGCCACCTCGCCAAACAGGGCCTGCCCTTCGCGCGTCAGTTTCAGCGTCAGCACGCGTTTCTTCGGCTTCCAATGCAGCGATCCCGCCTCGGTCGGATCGTCCATGGTGAACATCGCGCCGAAACGCATCGCTTTGCCCAGAACCTCGGCCTCCTGGATCTGGTCGTCGTCCAGCAGCCTGAACAGCGGCTCCAGCCGCGAACCGGCCCGGCTGTTCTTGTAACGATGCAGCAAGGCAAGCCCCAGAAACACCCGTCCCGGATGGTCCAACCCGCCAAGGTTGGCGCGCGTCGCGTTGTCGAAGCAGACCTCGGCGCGGTAATCGGGGTGGGCGCGCCATGTGGTGTCGTGCAGCAGGCAAGCAGCGCGGATGAGGCGCTCGCGCTCGGGCGTGCAGCCCTCGAACAGCGGCGACAGGAAGTGGAACAGCTTCTTGCCGAAGCCGGGAACGCGTGCCGATGTCATCTCGGCCGCCCGTGCCGCTTCGATCAGCGGATCGCGCGCGCGCAATTTCGCGGGCATCACCTCATACAGCAGGCCCTCGCGGATGCCGTAGGAGGACACGTCGATCTCGGACGGCTTGAAGATCCGGACCAGCTCGCGCAGCACTTCGCAGGCCAGCGGCACAAGTTCCATCCGTTCGGCCGACGTGCCGGTCGCACTGCGCAGGGCGGCAAGGTCGGATTGCCCGATCCAGTCCAGCGTCTCCAGCAGCTCCTTGGGCTGCATGCGGTATTCGTGCAGCACCGTCAGGGGATAGCCGCGCCGTTCCATGTCCAGCCGCGCGATCACCCGCCACGAGCCGCCCACGAGGAAGATGCGGTCGTTATCCGGCTGGATGACCTCGCGCAGTTCCTTCAGGATGCGTTCGATATGCGCCAGCCGGTCCTTGGCGCTGCCGGGCACCTGCTGCAGCCGGAAAGGCCCAAGAGGCGAGGTCGCCCGCGCGCCCACCGTGCCGCCGCCGATCCGCGCCAGCTCCATCGAGTTGCCGCCGATGTCGCAGGCGATGCCCGAGGCGTCCGGCCAGCCCAGAAGCACACCCTGCGCCGAAAGCCGCGCTTCCTCGTCACCGTCCACGACCCAAAGCTTCAGCCCGGTTTCGCGCAGCACCTGACGCTGGAACTCGGGCCCGTCCTCGGCCTCGCGCACCGCGGCGGTGGCAACGACGGTCAGAGGAGAGATCCCCATGCCCTTGGCCAGCAGCGCGAACCGTTTCAGCGCGGCCAGCGCCCGCTCGCGCCCCTGTGGGTGCAGGCGATTGGTTTCGGCAAGCCCCTGGCCCAGACCCGCCATGACCTTTTCGTTGAAGAAATAGGCCGGGCTGCGCGCCGCCCCGTCGAACACGACCATCCGGACCGAGTTAGAGCCCACATCGACGACCCCCACCCGGCTGAGCGCGCGGATCGAGGGATCGTCGAACAGATGCCCGCCGAAAAGTTCGTCGCTGTCCTTCGTCTTGGCTGGCGTCATGGCTCCTCCGGGACGCAATCTGGCTATGCGCGCCCGCCACGTGGCGGGAAACACTATTCTTCCTCCGTCCCGCGCGCGTCGTCGCGGGAATGGGCAAGGCGTGGCACGTCCTTGGCGCCGGCGCTGCCACGGCCTGACAATGACGGGTTTTCCATGAAGAACCTGTGGCACGAGAAGGGTTCGACCCCTTCGGCTTTCGGTCGGATGAACCGCCCGTCGGCCTGAAGGATCCAGCTTTGCGCCTCGTCCGCCATGTTGGCGGCCATAATCTGCCCGGTAATCTGTGCCTTCACGGTCGGGTTCATCGCCTCGACCAGCGTTTCGACCCGGCGGTTCAGGTTGCGGCCCATCCAGTCGGCGGACGAAAAGAACACCCGCGCCTTTTTCGACGGCAGGCCCATCCCGTTGCCGAAGCAGACGATGCGGCTGTGTTCGAGGAACCGGCCCACGATGGATTTGACGCGGATATTCTCGGACAGCCCCTTCACGCCGGGGCGCAGGGCGCAGATGCCGCGGATCACGAGGCTGATCTTCACGCCGGCCTGCGAGGCGGCATAAAGCGCCTCGATCACCTCGGCCTCGACCAGCGAATTCATCTTGGCCCAGATTTCCGCCGGACGCCCCGCCTTGGCATGTTCGACCTCGGCGGCGATCATCTCCAGCAGGCGCGGTTTCAGACCGCTGGGCGCAATGGCGAGGTTCTCCAGCCCCTGCGGCTGCACATAGCCCGACAGGTAGTTGAACACCTTGGTCGCATCCCGGCCCAGCGCCGCATCGCAGGTGAAGAACGACAGGTCGGTATAGATGCGGGCCGTGATCGGGTGATAGTTGCCGGTGCCGTAATGCGTATAGGTGACCAGCTGGTCCCCCTCGCGCCGCACGACGGTGCTGATCTTGGCATGGGTCTTGTAGTTCACGAAGCCATAGACGACATGCGCGCCCGCCCGTTCCAGACGGCGGCTTTGCCGGATGTTCGCCGCCTCGTCGAAGCGGGCGGCGAGTTCGACCAGCGCGGTCACGGATTTCCCGGCCTCGGCCGCTTCGCACAAGGCGGCGACGATGGGGCTGTCGGTGGACGTGCGATACAGCGTCTGCTTGATCGCCAGCACGTTCGGATCGGTCGCCGCCTGTTGCAGGAAGCGGATCACCATGTCGAACGTCTCGTACGGGTGGTGCAGCAGCATGTCCTTCTGGCGGATCGCTGCGAACATGTCGCCGTCATGGTCCGTCACCCGTTCCGGCACGCGCGGGGTGAAGGGCGGCCACAGCAGGTCGGGCCGCGAGGACAGCACCAGTTCCTTCACATCGGCCATGCCGATCAGCCCGCGCACCTCGACCACCTCGTCGTCGGAGACGCCCAGTTCTTCCTTGATAAGGTCGAACAGCTCGTCCGGTGCGCCCGCGCTGATCTTCAGTCGGATCACGTCGCCACGGCGGCGGCGTTTCAACGCCGTCTCGAATTCGCGGACCAGATCCTCGGCCTCTTCCTCCACCTCCAGATCGCTGTCGCGCAGCACACGGAAGGTGCAGTGGCCACGGTCGGTATAGCCGGGGAACAGCATGTCCAGATGGAGCAGCAGCAACTCCTCCAGCGGGACGAAGCGATTTTCGCCCGCGCGCCCCGGAAGGGCGACGAAGCGTGCGATCTGCGCCGGGATCGGAAGGATGGCCTGAAGACGGCGGCGGTCCGTGACGCGTTCCAGTTCCAGCCCGAGGCAGAAGCCGGTGTTCGGGATGAACGGGAAGGGGTGCGCCGGGTCGATCGCCAGCGGCGACAGCACCGGGAACACCTTGTTCAGGAAGTGTTCCTCAAGGTGCCGGTGGTCGCGCTGCGTCAGCTTGGACCGGGTCAGCAGGGTGATCCCCTCGGCCTCCATCAGCTTCCTGAGCTTGTTGTAGACCGTCTGCTGCGTATGCATCAGCTTGCGGGCATCGGCGTTGATGAGGGCAAGCTGTTCCGCCGGGCTGCGCCCATCCTCCGACAGGCCGGGGTTCGACCGGCGCGCCAATGCGCGCAGGCCCGCCACCCGGACGGTATAGAATTCATCAAGGTTCGTCGCCGAGATCGACAGGAACCGCAGACGTTCCAGAAGCGGAACGGCGGGGTTCGACGCCTCCTCCAGCACACGCCAGTTGAAAGCCAGCCAGCTCAACTCGCGATTGAAGAAGCGACGGGGACCGGCAACTTCGGCTGCGGGCAGCGTAACCGGTTGAGGAAACGGGGATTTGAGGAAGTCAGCGAGGGTCATGCGCCTTGCCTTAGTCACGCCAAAGATGAATGTCTTGTGAAGTTATTGTAACAGGTGATTTGTGACACTGTCATATTCCAGAACCTCGGCGGCAAGTTGCCGGGTGATGGGGCGATGCTCCTGCAACGAGCGGGAATCCAGTGCTGCGACAAGGGCGCGGGCCGCCCCGATGGAGCGGTCCATGCGCGTCACCAGATAGGGCACCAGCGCGGGCGGCACGGCGATCTGGCGGTCGGCGAACAGCTTCACCAGCACCGCCGACAGCATCGCGTCATCGGGCGATTCGATCCGCGCGACCGGCGCCGCCATCATCCGGCTGAGCACGTCCGGCAGCATCAGCCCCCAATCGCGCGGCGGGGCCGATGCGGTCAGCAGCAGGGGTTTTCCGGCTGCGGCCATCAGGTTGTGCAGGTGGAACAGCGCTTCCTCCGCTTCCTGTTCGCCCGCAAGGCGGTCGGCATCTTCCAGAACGACGGCATCCTCGCGCGTCAGCGCCTCCAGATCGGCGCCGGGCATCGCGCCGCTGTCCACCAGAACCGCGTTCGCCTCGGCGGCCCAGACATGGGCCAGATGCGTCTTGCCCGCGCCACGTGGGCCGACCAGCACCATCTTGCCGCCGGGCCATGCGCGCCAGCCTTCAAGGCTTGCCAGCGCCAGCGCATTGGACGGCGCAACGAACAGGTCCGCGCGTCCAAGGGCAGGGCGTGCCGGCAGGTCGAAGGCCAGCTGGCGGATCAACCCTGCTCTTCCCGGTAGGGGGATGCCTCGATCCCGTGATAGAGGCGGCTGGCCTTGTATTGCGCGATGCCGAAACGTGCGATCACGCCGATGGCGGCGGCGACCGGAACCGCAACCAGCATCCCCACGAAGCCGAACAGCGCCCCGAAGGCGGATAGCGCAAACAGCAGCCAGACCGGGTGCAGGCCCACCGAATTGCCGACAAGGCGCGGGGTCAGGATGTTGCCCTCGACGAACTGGCCGGACTGGAAGATCGCCCAGATGATGATGATCGACCACCAGTCGCCCCAGAACTGGAACAGCGCCAGACCGATGGCCAGGCCCCCGCCCACGAGCGCGCCGACATAGGGGATGAAGGTCAGGAAGCCCGCAATGGCCCCGACGATGGCCCCGAAGTTCAGCCCCGCCGCCATCAGCGCAAAGGCGTAATAGGTGCCGAGGATGATGCAGACCGTCATCTGCCCGCGCACGAAACCGGCCAGCACATGGTCGATCTCGCGGCACAGTTCGCGGATGGTTGGGGCGTGGTCCAGGGGCAGGAGGGTGTCGATCTTGGCCACCATCTTGTCCCAGTCCAGCAGCAGATAGAAGGCGACGACCGGCGCAACGATCATGAACACCACCGCGTTGATGACCGAGAACACTGAGGAGATCAGCGTGTTCGCCATCTGCCCGCCGCGCTGCTGGATGGTCTGGCCCAGCGAATCCAGCGTCTGGCGGATGGTCGAGGTTTCGTCGTTCAGCTGCGGGAAGCGGTCCAGCAGGAAGGTCTGAAGCTGGCTGAAGATGGCGGGCGCGGAATTGATGAGCTGCGTCAGCTGGTTCACCAGCGTCGGGATGACGGCCAGCACCAGCAGCACGAAGATCAGCACCGCCCCGACTGCAATCACCGCCGTTGCCAGCGCCCGGCTCAGGCCCAGCCGTTCCAGACGGTCCGCGATGGGGTCGAGGAAATAGGCGATGGCCCCGCCGACAAGGAAGGGAAGGATCACGTTCCCCAGAAGCCACAGCGCGATCAGGAACACCAGCGCGGCAACGCCCCACCATTTCGCTTGATCGAAGCGTGAAATTCCCATCGGCGGCCCCTTCATGTCTTCGGCAACACATCGCCCATGCCGCCCCCCCATGCAAGCGAAAGCGCGCGGCGCTTGCCTGTCATGGGCGATCCGCCTAAACCCCGTGCTGACCCTGTTCTTATGAGGCCCTCATGCGCCTGAGCCGCTACTTCCTGCCCGTCCTGAAGGAAAACCCGTCCGAGGCGCAGATCGTCTCGCACCGCTACATGCTGCGTGCGGGGATGATAAAGCAGCAGTCGGCGGGGATCTATTCCTGGCTGCCCATGGGCTTCAAGGTGCTGAAGCGGATCGAGCAGATCGTCCACGAGGAACAGATCCGCGTCGGCCACCTGCCGCTGCTGATGCCCACGCTGCAAACGGCCGACCTGTGGCGCGAATCCGGGCGCTACGACGATTACGGGCAGGAAATGCTGCGCATCAAGGACCGTCAGGGCCGCGAGATGCTGTATGGCCCCACGAACGAGGAGATGATCACCGACATCTTCCGCGCCCATGTGAACAGCTATAAAGACCTGCCGCTGACGCTGTATCAAATCCAGTGGAAGTTCCGTGACGAGGTCCGCCCCCGGTTCGGCGTGATGCGCGGGCGCGAATTCCTGATGAAGGACGGCTATTCCTTCGACATCGATCGGGATTCGGCGCTGCACGCCTATAACCGCCACATGGTTTCCTATCTGCGGTCCTATGAACGCATGGGCCTGACGGCGATCCCGATGCGCGCGGCCTCCGGCCCCATCGGCGGCGACAACACCCATGAATTCCTTGTGCTGGCCTCGACCGGCGAGAGCGAGGTCTTCTATGACAGCGCCGTCACCGATCTGAAGCTGGGTGCGCGCGAGGTGGACGTGGACGATCGCGCCGCCGTCGCCGGCATCTGCGAGGAGTTCACGACCCTTTACGCCCGCACGGATGAGACGCACGATCAGGCGCTGTTCGACGCCGTCCCCGAAGAACGCCGCAAGGTGGGCCGCGGGATCGAGGTCGGGCAGATTTTCTATTTCGGCACCAAATATTCGGAATCGATGGGTGCCAATGTCGTGACTGCCGATGGCAGCCGCGTTCCGGTCGAAATGGGCTCGCACGGGATCGGCGTGTCGCGTCTGCTTGGCGCGATCATAGAAGCCTCTCACGACGACAAGGGCATCATCTGGCCCGAAGGCGTCACCCCGTTCCATGTCGGCATCGTCAACCTGAAACAGGGTGACGCCGCGACCGACAGCGCCTGCAACGCGCTTTACGCCGCCTTGATCGGCAAGGGGCTGGAGCCGCTCTATGACGACCGGGATGAGCGGGCAGGCGCGAAATTCGCAACGATGGACCTGATCGGCCTGCCGTGGCGCGTGACCGTCGGGCCGCGCGGTCTGGCGGCGGGCAAGGTGGAGCTGACCTCGCGCCGCACCGGGGAATCCGAGGAGGTCTCGCTGGAGGCCGCCGTGGACCGTCTGACGCAGATCTACGCGAGCCGCTGATGTTCGCCCCGTTCGAATGGATGATCGCCTGGCGCTATCTGCGCGCCAAGCGGGCCGAGGGCGGGGTATCCGTCATGACGTGGATCAGCCTGATCGGCATCACGCTGGCCGTCTTCGCGCTGATCGCGACGCTGTCGGTCCGTGCGGGATTCCGCGCGGAACTGGTGGATACGATCCTTGGGGCGAACGCGCATGTGACCGTCTATTCTGCCGGGCAGATGGATCAGAACGGCGTGGTGACGCGCGGTTTTCCCGATTTCGACGAGGTGGCCGAGCGGCTGGCCGGGGTGCAGGGCGTCACGCGCGCGGCCCCGCTGGTCAAGGGTCAGGTCATGGTCACCAACCGCGAACAATCCGGGCTGGGCGATGTGTTTGGTATCCGCGAGGCCGATCTGCGGTCCATCCCCCGCATCGGCGACGGGGCGGACGCGATCGGCGATCTGTCGCGCTTTGGCGAGGGCATCGCCATCGGCAGCCAGCTTGCCCGTGATCTGGGCATCGGTCTTGGCGACCGCATCCGTCTGACATCCGCCAACGGCGTTCGGACGGCCTTTGGCGTGACCCCCCGCGCGAATGCGTATGAGGTCGTCTATATCTTCACCGCCGGGCGCTACGACATCGACAAGGTTCGCGTCTACATGCCCTTCGACGAGGCGCAGAGCTATTTCAACCGCGAAGGGTTCGCGGACGAGATCGAGGTAATGGTGGACCGCCCCGAGGCCGTGGACAGCTATATCCCCGCGCTGTCCGAAGCGGGCGGTCCGGCGGCGATGTTCTGGACATGGCGCGACAGTTCCGGCGGCTATCTTCGTGCGCTGGACGTCGAGGATAACGTGATGTTCGTCATCATGTCGGTGCTGGTGCTGATCGCGGCGATGAACATCGTCTCGGGCCTCATCATGCTGGTCAAGAATAAGGGCCGCGACATCGGCATCCTGCGCACGATGGGGCTGACCGAAGGGTCGATCCTGCGCGTGTTCTTCATCTGTGGCGCGGCGACCGGGATCATCGGCACCGTCTGCGGCGTGATCCTCGGCTGTCTGTTCGCCATCTATATCGACCCGATCTTCAGCCTCGTGAACTATGTCTCGGGCGGCGGCGTTTGGGACCCGGAAATCCGGGGCATCTATGCGCTGCCCGCGAAGTTGCAGGTGCAGGACGTGATCTCGGCCATCGCGCTGTCGCTGGGGCTGTCCTTCGTCGTGACGATCTTTCCCGCGCGCCGTGCCGCCCGCATGAACCCGGTGGAGGCCCTGCGTTATGAGTGACATGCTGGTTCTGGACGGTGTCACCAAAGGCTACAACCGGGGCAAACCGGGCGAGGTGAGCGTGCTGAACGGCGCGTCGCTGCGGGTTGCCACGGGCGAGGTCGTGGCACTGGTCGCGCCCTCGGGCGCGGGGAAATCGACGCTGCTGCATATCGCGGGGCTGCTGGACACCGCCGACGAGGGCGTGGTCGAAATCGGCGGCACGCGCATGAACGGTCTGGGCGACAAGGCCCGGACCGAAACGCGGCGGCGCGAGGTCGGCTTCATCTATCAGTTCCACCACCTGCTGCCGGAATTCACCGCATCCGAGAACATCGTGCTGCCGCAGCTGGCGAACGGCACCTCGCGCCGGGATGCGGATGCGCGGGCGCTGGAGTTGCTGGGTCATGTCGGCGTCGCGCATCGGGCGGGGCATCGCCCTGCGGCCATGTCGGGCGGGGAACAGCAGAGGGTTGCCTTCTGCCGCGCGCTGGCCAACAGGCCCCGTCTGCTGCTGGCGGACGAGCCGACCGGGAACCTCGATCCCGCCACTTCGGATCGGGTGTTCGACGCACTTATGGCGCTGGTGCGGGAGACGGGGCTTTCGGCGCTGATCGCGACGCACAACCTTGAGCTGGCATCACGGATGGACCGCGTGGTCCGGCTCGATGCTGGCCGTCTGGGTTGAAGGGGTCAGTCCCGCAATCTCCAGCACCAGTTTGCGGCGGACGGCATCGGCGAAATTCTCGCCATCCTCCGCCGCGATCACGAAGGCGCCCGGGCCGCCGATGATCCGGTCGGTGTAGAGCCGCACCAGATCCCCGCCGGTGGACGAGAAGCACCGCTCGCACAGGATCGGCAGCCCGTTGATGGTGATGCCCGCCGCCAGCACCCGCGCGCGCGAGGTTTCGACCGACGGCCCGGTGAAGCTGCTGGCGCTGTCGCCGGAAAAGTCGATCACCTGCCGCATGGACTGGATGTCGTTCGCCTCGATCAATCGCAGCCCTTCCAAAAGCGCCGCCCCGATGGCGTTGCGCCCGAAGGCAAGGCGCGGCTGGTCGAGGATGCCGCCCGCGAAAGCCGCCGCCGATGCCTGCCCGTCGATGATGGTCCAGTCCA
Source organism: Falsirhodobacter flavus (assembly GCA_029846755.1). Lineage (GTDB taxonomy): Bacteria > Pseudomonadota > Alphaproteobacteria > Rhodobacterales > Rhodobacteraceae > Falsirhodobacter > Falsirhodobacter flavus. The sequence goes on from JARWBI010000001.1 coordinate 161,451, forward strand.
CCACGATCGCCTGATTTGCCGCCCATTCGACATAGGTGACGGCGATCCGGCCCGTCATCGTGGTCGAGATCGCCTCCAGCACCTCGGGATGGACGATGGCGGCGGCATAGCTTTCACGCTGGAAGTCGATCTCGGGCTGGCTGATCGAGCCGGAACTGTCGGCCAGAAGCACAAGCTCCAGATCCACCTCCTCGGCCCAAAGGGGCGAGGCGAGGCAGAGTAGGAGTGGCGCCGTCCATATCCGCATGCCCCGAAGGGTAGCACGGATTGTTCTGTCACAAAGCTGATACGTTCGTATGGGCGGGCCAGCCTGAAATTTCAGCAGCGACCAGTTCCTGAAGCCGCCAAAGGTTGCGGTCGCGAAGACCGTGCTCCTCCAGCTTCATCACCGTGTTGTGCAGGTATTCCGCGCCCGACCCGCCATGGCCGCAGGCATGGGCAAGCCGCCATGCGACCTGATCCTCGGGCAGGCGGACGACCATCGGCCCCTTCGGCCCCGCCCAGAAGGTCAGCGCACGTTCGGTGCCGCGTTCGGTCCGCAGGTTGATCCAGCGCAGGTTTTCGGCCATTTCCTTGGCGACAAGCTCGCGCTTCAGCAGGGCATACAGCGCCTCGTCCTCGTGGCCCTCGGCGATCTCCATCACCAGCCCGGTGGTCGATCCGCCGCGTTCCAGCGCCATCATCAGGCCGGGGATTTCCTCGGACCCGCGCCATTGGCGGATTTCAAGGCAGAAGCTGCGGTGCCAGCCATGCGCGACGCCCTGCCGCACCGGGCCGACGGCAAAGCCCGGGTTCCAGATCAGCGAACCATAGGCGAAGACCGGGATCGGCCCCTTCGCCTCGGCCCGGATGGCGGCGGCCATTGCGGCATAGTCCTCATCGGTCAGCGGCGTCCATGACGGGTCCGGGCCGGGATCGGGGACATGGCGGAGCGAACGACGAACATGTTCGGCGGTAAGGGAAAGCGAGCGGGGCATGCCCCCTACATGGCATCTGGAACGTCAGACGTCCAGTTCCTCCACGAATTTTGCGTTTTCCTGAATGTATTGGAACCGCAATTCGGGCTTCTTGCCCATCAGCCGTTCGACCAGATCGCCGGTCTGGCCGGGTTCGTCCTCGTCGATGGACACGCGGATCAGCTTGCGGGTGTCGGGGTTCATCGTCGTGTCCTTCAGGTCCTTGGCGTCCATCTCGCCCAGGCCCTTGAATCGTTGCACGTCGATCTTGCCCTTGCCGCCCAGACCCTTCTTCAGCCACTTTTCCTTTTCCGCATCATCCGCGACATAGCGGCGGCGCGCGCCTTGCGTCAGTCGATACAGCGGCGGGCAGGCAAGGTAGAGGTGCCCCTTGTCGATCAGCGGGCGCATCTGGGTGAAGAAGAACGTCATTAGCAAGGACGCGATATGCGCACCGTCCACGTCGGCGTCGGTCATGATGATGATCTTGTCATAGCGCAGATCGTCCACGTTGAACCGCGTGCCCATGGATACGCCAAGCGCCTCGCAGATGTCGCGGATTTCGGTGTTGTCGTTCAGCTTGCCGGATGCCGCGCCCAGCACGTTCAGGATCTTGCCCTTCAGCGGCAGCAGGGCCTGCGTCTCGCGGTTGCGCGCGCCCTTGGCTGAACCGCCGGCCGAGTCGCCCTCGACGATGAACAGTTCGGTATTCTCGCGGTTCTTGGCGGTGCAGTCGGTCAGCTTGCCCGGAAGGCGCAGCTTCTTGGTGGCCGATTTGCGCTGCGTTTCCTTTTCGGCGCGGCGGCGCAGGCGTTCCTCGGCCCGCAGCACCAGAAAATCGAGGATCGCGCCCGCCGATTTCGTGTCCGCCGCCAGCCAGTTGTCGAAATGATCGCGCACCGAGGATTCGACGTATTTCGCCGCTTCCTCGGTGGACAGGCGATCCTTGGTCTGGCCGACGAAGGACGGCTCGCGGATGAAGATCGAGATGAGGGCGCAGCCGCCGGTCAGCATATCCTCGCGCGTGATCTCGGACGCCTTGCGGTTCTTGACCAATTCGCCATAGGCCTTGATGCCTTTCAGCATCGCGGACCAGAAGCCGGACTCGTGCGTGCCGCCTTCGGGAGTCGGCACCGTGTTGCAATAGGAATGGATGAACCCGTCGCGGGTGGGCGTCCAGTTGATCGCCCATTCGACCGAACCGGGGACGTTGAACTTCTCGAAGCTGACCTTGCCGGCGAAGGGCCTGTCGGCATAGGTCGTCGTGCCCTCCATCACCTCGTTCAGGTAATCGGCAAGGCCGTTCGGGTATTGGAACGTCGCCTCAAGCGGGGTTTCCCCATCGGCCACGGCGGTCTTCCAGCGGATTTCCACGCCCGAGAACAGATAGGCCTTGGACCGCACCATCTTGAACAGCCGCGCGGGTTTCAGCTGCAGGTGGCCGAAGATTTCCGCATCCGGGTGGAAGGTGATCGTGGTGCCGCGCCGGTTCGGGGCGGGGCCGACCTTGGCCACCGGGCCCTGCGGCACGCCGCGGGCGAATTCCTGCACGAACAATTCGCGGTTGCGCGCGACCTCGACCCGCATGTGATCGGACAGCGCGTTCACCACCGAAGACCCGACGCCGTTCAGACCGCCCGAGGTCGAATAGGCCTTGTTGGAAAACTTGCCCCCCGCGTGCAGGGTGCAGAGGATCACCTCCAGCGCCGATTTGCCGGGGAACTTGGGGTGCGGATCGACCGGAATGCCGCGCCCGTTGTCGCGCACGGTCACGGAATGGTCAGCGTGAAGCTCCACCTCGATGCGGTTCGCATGGCCCGCCACCGCCTCGTCCATCGAGTTGTCGAGGATTTCGGCAACCAGATGGTGCAGGGCGCGTTCGTCCGTGCCACCGATATACATGCCCGGACGTTTGCGGACCGGCTCCAGCCCCTCCAGCACCTCGATGCTGGATGCGTCATAGGTTTCCAGGGGCTGGGAGAGGAGGTCGTTCATGGCCGCTCGATTCGTTTTGGAAGCCCCACATAAAACATTTCATGCGGGGCGGGGGCAAGGTCAGGCGGGTTCGGCCTCGCGCGCGGCCATCATCGACAGGAAGGCTGGGCGGCTCTGGCAGCGGCCCAGCCATGCGCCCAGCGCCGGAAATTCCGCGATCAGCGCGGTCGCGCCCTGGGAATAGCGGATGCACTCGGCCACGTTGATGTCGGCCACGGTGAAACGATCGCCCACCAGCCAGTCGTTGCGGGCGAAATGACGCTCCAGCCGGGCAAAGGGGCGGCGCAGCTTTTCGGAGGCGATGGCGATGGCGGCCTGACCCTCGGGCTGATCGCCGCCGCCATTGGCAAGGATCGTCTGGATCTCCAGCGCGCAGGCCTCGATGCTGGTGGCGGCCAGCAGCGTCCATTGCGAGATCAGCGCCTCCTCGGCGGCGTCCTGCGCGCCAAGAACGCCGCCGTGGACGCGGGCGATATGCTGGGTGATGGCCAGCGATTCCGTCAGGATCAGGCCTTCGTCCTCCATGCAGGGGACCTGTCCCAGCGGGTTCACGGCAAGATATTCCGGCGAGGCGGTGTTGAAGGGCGCATCCTCGGCCCGCGGCTCCGGCAGGCGGTAGGCCTGGATCACCGGGACGTGGTTGAAGGGCAGCGCGATTTCCGCCAGCAGCCACAGGGGGCGGGTCGCGCGCGATCTGTAGACGCCGTAGATGGTCAGCATCGGTCTTCTCCTTTTGCCTGCGGGCGCATCAGACCATGCCACGCCGCGCTTCGGAAGGGCTTCAAGCCGCTCATATCGCGAAAGAAGTGCATTTACCGCTTGCCGGACGGGCGATGCTGCGGCAGGGAATGACCGTCCGAAACGACATGCAGGTGCATATGACATCGCCGGACGATCATGAGCTGAGGGCAGAGATCGTAGACCGCCTGTATGACGTGGCGCTCGACCCGATGCGGTTCGAGGATCTGATCGACGCATGGGAAGGTCGCGGCGGCGCTGCGGACGATCCGGCTATCGATGCGCATATGTCCCGCGCCCGCGTGTTCCTTGACCGCTACGATGCGTCGCGCGAAGGGGGCGGGGCCCGCGCCGTGCTGGACGCCGTGCACAGATCGGCCGCATTCCTGTCCGACGGGGTTTCCGGGATCGTGGCCTGCAACCGCGCGATGGAGCTGGCCTTCGGCATCCGCGAAGGCGCCCCCCTTTCGGCATTGCCCTTCGATCAGGACGAGGTGGCGTCCCTGTCCGGGGCGATCCTGCGCGTTGCGGGCGGCAAGGCCGAAAAGGTCGCGACCCTGCGGCTGCGCTCTTCGCAGACGGGCAGCCCGGTCATCGTGCGCATCGCCCCCGTCGTCGCGGACGGGCCGCGACCGCTTGCGCTGGTGCAATCGACCGAGCTTGTCTGGCCGGACGGGTTCGAGGCGGCGGTGCAGGAGGCGTTCGGTCTGACCCTGGCCGAGGTGGAGATCGTGCGCGGGATCAGCATGGGCCAGCCCGTCCGCGACATTGCCGGGGCGCGGGGGCGGTCGGTGGACACGGTGCGCACGCAGCTGCGATCCATCCTTGCCAAGACGGAGACGCATTCGCAATCCGAACTGGTGCGGGTGGTGCTTGGGCTGATGGACCTCTCCCACCCCCCTCGCGAGGGCGCAGAGCTGGTCGGACTGCCGTTCCGCACCTTGCGGCTGCGCGATGGGCGGCGGCTGGACTGGATCGAATTCGGCGATCCGAACGGCGCACCGCTTCTGTTCATGCATCTGGATTACGGGCTGATCCGCTGGCCCGCCCCAGCCGAGCGGCGGGCGGCGCAGCGCGGCATCCGCGTCATCGTGCCGGTGCGCGCCGGATATGGCGCCAGCGATCTGCATCCGCGCGGGACAGATCATCTGACCGGGGTGACGCTGGATTACGCCGCGGTTCTGGACCATCTGAACATCCGCCGCGTCGCGGTGATCGCGTTGGGCGCAGACCTGCGATTTGCGATGAACCTGTCGATCCTGCGGCCCGGTCTGGTCACGGGCATCCTTGGCTGCGCGGCCCAGCTTCCGCTGCGCAGCCGCGCGCAATACGAACGCATGGACAAGTGGCAGCGGTTCATCCTGCGCAATGCCCGCTATGCGCCGCGCATCCTGCCCTTCATGGTGCAGGCGGCCTTTGCCGTGGCGCGCAAGATGGGCAAGGATGCGTTCTTTCGCCATGTGAACGGCGGCTCGCCCGCAGATGTCGCGCTGATGGACCGCCCCGAGGTGCGCGATGCGCTGCTGCTCGGCTCCGAGGTCTGCCTGTCGCGCGGCCGGTCGGCGCATGAGGCGTTCACCCGCGAATGCATCGGATCGGAAAAAGACTGGTCCGCCGTCGTGCGCGCCTGCCGCGTGCCGACCGTGCTGCTTCAGGCCGACCGGGACCCGCAAACCCCGGTGGTGACGGTGCAGGAACTCATCGAAGATTTTCCAAATCTTTCTGCCGAATTCCTGCCTGGAACCGGCCAGCTTCTGTTCTTCCAGGAATGGGAGACCGCCCTTCGACGGATCGACCCGATGCTGCCCTGATAGACAAATTTCAGGTTTGTGCATGTGATACCCCAATTGCGGTATGCGCATGCTGCGACTGCACACTAAGAGGGCGGCATTGTTCGATTGTATTAGTGGACTTATTGTTGGTATCTCGAACGGGGCGAGGGGCATCCCTTGCCCCGTTCTTTTTCTGCACATACAAGGCGCATGTTGCCCAATATATCGGCAGGCTGTAACTCCGATGTCATGAGACAGAGCTACCCCTCCCACGCCCGCGCAACGCTTGTGCTGGGCCTGCCGCTGATCGGCAGCCATCTGGCGCAGATGTCGCTGCATGTGGTCGATTCGCTGATGCTGGGGCGATACGGCGTGCCGCATCTGGCGGCTGTGGTGCTGGGCACGTCGATGTTCTTCGTGACCTTCATCCTCGGCTCCGGGTTCGCACAGGCGGTGATGCCGATGGTCGCCTCGGCACTGGGGCGCGGGGATGAGACGCAGGTGCGGCGCGATGCGCGCATGGGGCTGTGGCTGTCCGTCGGTTTCGGGCTCATCGCCTATCCGCTGTTCTGGTTCTCGGGGTCGGTGCTGTTGGCGGCGGGACAGAACGCCCAGGGGGCGGGGCTGGCGCAGGACTTCCTGCGGATCGCGGGTCTGGGGATGATCCCGGCATTGCTGGTGATGGTGTTCAAAAGCTATCTTGCCGCGTTGGAGCGCACGCAGGTGGTGCTGTGGACGACCGTGTCGGCGGTAGGGCTGAACGTCGCCATCGGCTGGCCCTTGATCTTCGGCCATTGGGGCCTGCCGGAAATGGGCGTGCGCGGGGCGGCCATCGCCTCGGTCTGCGTGCAGACGATGAACATGACCGTGCTGGCGATCTATGCCGCGCGGGTGAAGGAGCTGCGGCGCTTCCATCTTTTCCAGCGGCTGTGGAAGCCCGACTGGCAGGCGCTGGCGCAGGTGGCGCGGCTGGGCTTTCCCATCGGCGTGACCGGGCTGGCCGAAGGGTCGCTGTTTCAGGTCACAGCGCTGATGATGGGCTGGATCGGCACGAACGAGCTTGCCGCCCACGGCATCGCGCTGGAGGTGGCGGCGCTGTCCTTCATGATCCATGTGGGGCTGGCGAACGCCGCCACGGTGCGCGTGGCGCGGTTTGCTGGCATGGGTGATTACACCGCCATGCGCGATGCGGCCAAGACGGCGGTCGGCCTGTCGGTCATCGTGGCGATCTGCATTGTCACGCTGTTCCTGTCGATCCCCGAACATATCATCGGCCTGTTCCTGTCCGACGGCAAACCCAACACCGCCGCCATCATCGCCTATGGCACGACGCTTCTGGCGCTGGCGGCGCTGTTCCAGTTCGCCGATGCGATGCAGGCCATCGCGCTGGGCCTGCTGCGCGGGTTGAAGGATACGCGCGTGCCGATGATTCTGGCCGCGATCAGCTATTGGGTCGTGGGGGTTCCGGCGGGCTATTCGCTGGCCTTCGTCTTCGGCCTGGGCGGGGTGGGGCTGTGGCTGGGGCTGGTGTCCGGCCTTGCGGTGGCCGCCAGCCTTCTGATGTTCCGGTTCTGGAGCCGTGCGCCCGGTTGATTGTGCCTTGGCGGGGCATTGCCTATAAGCGAAGCAGCCCACCCAAGGAGACTTCCATGCCAGCCGAGCTTTCCGCCATCGACACGGCCAAATTCGTCGCCGCCAAGCGCGCGGTTGCTTATATCGAGGACGGTATGAAGGTCGGCCTCGGGACCGGGTCCACTGCCGCGTGGATGGTCCGCTGCCTTGCCGAACGCGTGCGCGAGGAAGGGCTGCGCGTCACCGGCGTTCCCACCTCGACCCGGACGCTGGAACTGGCACGCCAGCTTGGCATTCCCGTGACCACGCTGGACGATGCGGGCTGGCTGGACCTGACCATCGACGGCGCGGACGAGTTCGATCCGCAGCTATCGCTCATCAAGGGCGGCGGCGCGGCGCTGCTTCAGGAAAAGATCGTGGCGACGGCGTCCGACCGCATGATCGTCATCAGCGATGCGGCCAAACGCGTCGCCGCCCTTGGTGCCTTTCCCCTGCCGGTCGAGGTGATCCCCTTCGGCTGGACCAGCACGAAACAGCATGTCGAGGAACTGCTGGCCGGGTCGGACGTGCTGGGGCGTGAGGTGACGCTGCGCATGTCGGGCGATCAGCCCCTGCGCACGGACGAGAACAACTACATCCTCGATCTGCATCTGAAACGCATCGGCGATGCGCGGCACCTGTCGCTGCTGCTGAACCAGATCGCGGGCGTGGTCGAGAACGGGCTGTTCAACGACATCTGCGACGTTGTGATCGTCGGCCATCCCGACGGCCGGGTCGAGGTGCAGGACCTTGCCAGCGGAACCACGACGGAAGGGCGCATCGACGTCGCCCCCTCCGCCAATATCTTTGCCGACCTTGGAGAATGACGATGGCCTTCGACTATGACCTGTTCGTGATCGGCGGCGGTTCAGGCGGTGTGCGTGCGGCGCGCGTCGCCTCGGGCGATCACGGCGCACGCGTCGCGCTGGCCGAGGAATACCGGATGGGCGGCACCTGCGTCATCCGCGGCTGCGTGCCGAAGAAGCTGATGGTCTTCGCGTCGGAATATCGCCACCTGAACAAGGATGCCCGCGCCTATGGCTGGGATCTGGAGGTGAAGGGTTTCGACTGGACCGTCTTCCACGCCCAGCTTGAGAATGAGCTGAACCGGCTGGAGGGCGCGTATCGAAACACGCTGAAGAACGCCGGGGTCGAGACGTTCGACCAGCGCGCCACGGTCAAGGACGCGCATACCGTGCGGCTGGCCGACGGACGGGAAGTCAGCGCCAAACACATCCTGATCGCCACCGGCGGAGCCCCTTTCGTGCCCGAGTTCGAAGGGAGCGATCTGGCCATCACCTCGAACGAGATCTTCCACATGAAGGCGCTGCCGAAGCGGGCGCTGATCGTGGGCGGCGGCTATATCGCGTCGGAATTCGCCTGCATCCTGAACGGGATGGGGGTGGAGACGTCGCAATATTACCGCGGCGCCCAGATCCTGCGCGGCTTCGACGAGGAAGCGCGCGGCCATATCGCGACGCAGATGATCGCCAGCGGCGTGAACCTGCAATGCGGCACCGATGTGCTGCGGCTGGAAAAGACCGAAACGGGCATCCGCGCCGTCGCGACCAACGGGACCGAGGACGAGTTCGACATCGTCATGTATGCCACGGGCCGCAAACCCGCCGTTGCGGGCCTTGGGCTCGAGGACGTCGGCGTGCGCCTTGGCAAGAAGGGCGAGATCGAGGTGGACGACTGGCAGCAGACTTCGGTGCCGTCGATCTTCGCCGTGGGTGACGTGACCGACCGCATCAACCTGACGCCCATCGCCATCCGCGAAGGCCACGCCTTTGCCGACACCGTCTTCGGCGGTCAGAAGCGCAAGGCCGACTGGGATCTGGTCCCGAGCGCCGTCTTCACCCAGCCCGAATTCGGCACCATCGGCAAGACCGAGGAGGAAGCCGAGGCCGAAGGACCGATCGAGGTCTATTCCGCGACCTTCCGCCCGATGCAGACGCTCTTCGCCGGGCGGCAGGACCGCGTGCTGATGAAGCTGGTCGTCTGCGCCCAGACACGCCGCGTGCTGGGCTGTCATATCGTCGCACCCCATGCGGGGGAAATGATCCAGCTGGCGGCCATCGCGGTCAAGATGGGCGCGACAAAAGAGGATTTCGACCGCACTGTGGCGGTCCACCCCTCGATGGCCGAGGAGTTGGTGACACTTCGCAAGCCGGTCAGGAAATCTTGATTTCCGCAGGTTAATAGCCAATTTGGCGGGAACTTAACGAAGGGACGGACTTTATGGCGAACGGAGGGCCTTGGGGCGGCGGCTCGGGCGGGAACGATCCCGGGCGGGGGAACGACGGCAACCGTGGCGGCAATGGCGGCGGGCGCAGACCCGAAGGCCGGGGCGAGATCGACGAGATCGTGCGCAAGGGCCAGGAACAGCTGCGCGTGTTGATGGGCGGCAAGGGCCGCACCGGCGGACCGCGTCCGCCCAGCAGCGGTGGCGGCAACCCGATGGGTCCGATCTTCACCAAGCAGGGACTTGGCCTTGGCCTTCTGGTGGCGGCGGGCCTCTGGGCCTTTGCGTCATTCTATACCGTCCGTCCCGAACAACGCTCGGTCGAGCTGTTCCTTGGCGAGTTTTCGTCCGTCGGCCAGCCCGGTCTGAACTTCGCGCCCTGGCCCGTCGTCACGCACGAACTTGTGCAGGTTACGGGCGAGCGGACGACCGACATCGGCACCGGCCGTCTGGGCGAGAACGATACCGGCCTGATGCTGACGCGGGACCAGAACATCGTGGATATCGAATTCCAGATCGTCTGGAACGTGTCGGACCCCGCGCATTTCCTGTTCAACCTTGAAAACCCGGGCGACACGGTGCGCGCAGTGGCCGAAAGCGCCATGCGCGACATCATCGCCCGATCGGACCTTGCGCCGATCCTCAACCGCGACCGGGGCGTGATCGCCGCCGATCTGCAAGGCGCGGTGCAGGGCACGCTGGACAGCTACAACGCCGGAATCAACGTGATCCGCGTCAACTTCGACCGCGCCGATCCGCCGTCCTCGGTGATCGACAGCTTCCGCGAGGTGCAGGCCGCGCAGCAGGAACGCGCGCGCCTCGAGAACGAGGCCGACGCCTATGCCAACCGCGTGACCGCAGGCGCACGGGGTGAGGCGGCGCAGCTTCTGGAACAGGCCGAAGCCTATCGTGCCCAAGCCGTCAACGTGGCCGAGGGTGAGGCGAGCCGCTTCGTCTCCGTCTATGAGGAATATGTGAACGCACCCGATGTGACGCGCCGCCGGATGTATCTGGAGACGATGGAGCAGGTGCTGGGCGGGATGAACAAGGTCATCCTCGACGGCGTCGCGCAGGGCGAGGGCGGTCAGGGCGTGGTGCCCTTCCTGCCGCTGAACGAGCTTGGGCGCGGTGCCGCAGCCCCGGCAGCCGGGGGGACGAACTGATGGCGCGCTTGAACTTCATCCTGCCGGTCGTCGCGGTCGCCGTCATCGGTGCGCTGTCCTCGGTCTATATCGTGGACGAACGCGAAAAGGCGCTGGTCCTGCAATTCGGCCAGGTCAAGGCCGTGCGCGAGGAACCGGGCATCGGCTTCAAGGTCCCGCTGATCCAAGAGGTCGTCACCTATGACGGGCGCATCCTGTCGCTGATGACGCAGCCGCTGGAAGTGACCCCGCTGGACGACCGCCGTCTGATCGTCGACGCCTTTGCGCGCTGGCGGATCACCGATGTGGTCGAATTCCGGGAATCGGTCGGTTCCGAAGGCGAGGCCGCCGCGCAGGCGCGGTTGGAGCGGATCCTGTCCGCCGCAATCCGCGAAGTGCTGGGCTCGGTTCCGTCGAACCGCGTGCTGTCCGAAGACCGCATTCCGCTGATGGTCCAGATCCGCGAGATCGCGCGGCGTCAGGCCCAGTCGCTGGGCATCGACGTGATCGACGTGCGCCTGACCCGCACCGACCTGCCGGAACAGAACCTGACCGCGACCTATGCCCGGATGCAGGCCGAACGCCAGCGCGAGGCTGCGGACGAGATCGCACGCGGGAACGAGGCCGCACAGCGCATCCGCGCCAGCGCCGACCGGACCGTGGTCGAGCTGACGTCCGAGGCCCGTTCGCAGGCCGAGGTGGTCCGAGGCGAAGCCGACGCGCAGCGCAACCGCATCTATGCCGATGCTTTCGGGCGCGACCCGGAATTCTTCGCCTTCACCCGTTCGCTCACCTCCTATCAGCGGGCGCTTCAGGGCGAGAACAGCTCCATCGTGATGGAGCCGACGAGCGAGTTCTTCGAATACCTGCGCAGCGATCGCGGGGGGGCTCCGGCGCCCGCGCCGTCCGCGGGGCCGGTCACCGAAGGTCAGTGAAAAAAGGCCGCCCGCGTGGCGGCCTTTTACGTTACAATCCGTCACACCCATTTGACGCTGCGCGACGGGGGTTTGCATTGCGAAAACCACCCCCTAATTGTCATTTGATGTGCATGGGACCCGGCACCGCGCCGGGCCGCGTTACGCAATTCGAAAAGGAGTTCGGGGTGCCGTCAAACGCCAAAACCAAGAACCGCAGCATCCTGCGTTCGGCAACTGCACTGGGCCTTGCCGCCGCAGTGGCATTGGGGCCGATGACTGCGCTGCCCGCCATGGCGCAGGGCGCGCCCGAAAGCTTCGCCGATCTGGCGCAGTCGATCAGCCCGTCGGTCGTGAACATCACCACCACCACCACCGTCGCCGCCTCGACCGAAGGCGGGCCGATGGTGCCGCCCGGATCGCCCTTCGAGGATTTCTTCCGCGACTTCATGGAGCGTCAGAACCCCGGCCAGCAGGAACCCCGCCGGTCCGAGGCGCTTGGCTCGGGCTTCGTGATTTCCGAGGACGGCTATATCGTCACCAACAACCACGTCATCGAAGGTGCGGACGACATCCAGATCGAGTTCTTTTCTGGCAAGACGCTTCAGGCCGAACTGGTCGGGACCGACCCCAAGACCGACATCGCGCTGCTGAAGGTGCAGAGCGAGGAGCCGCTGCCCCATGTGCCCTTCGGCGACAGCGACCTGATGCGCGTGGGCGACTGGGTGCTGGCGATGGGCAACCCGCTGGGGCAGGGCTTCTCGGTGTCGTCCGGGATCGTCTCGGCGCGGAACCGGGCGCTGTCGGGCACCTATGACGATTACATCCAGACCGACGCCGCAATCAACCGGGGCAACTCGGGCGGGCCTTTGTTCAACATGGATGGGCAGGTGATCGGTGTGAACACCGCGATTCTGTCGCCCAACGGCGGGTCGATCGGGATCGGCTTCTCCATGGCGTCGAACGTGGTCACCAAGGTCGTCGATCAGCTGCGCGAGTTCGGGGAAACCCGGCGCGGCTGGCTGGGCGTCCGCATTCAGGACGTGACCCCGGACGTGGCCGAGGCGATGGGGCTTGAGGCTGCGGCAGGTGCGCTTATCACCGACGTGCCGGACGGCCCTGCCAAGGATGGCGGGATGCAGGCGGGCGACATCGTCCAAAGCTTTGCCGGGCAAGAGGTGAAGGACACGCGCGATCTGGTCCGCCGTGTCGCCGATGCGCCGATCGGCGAAGGCGTTCAGGTTGTCGTTCTGCGCGAGGGTCGCACCCAGACGCTGGAGATCACGCTGGGCCGCCGCGAGGAAGCCGAGGGAGAGGCCACCCCCGCCGCCGCCCAGCGCCAGCAGGAGCAGACCAATGGGGAACTTCTGGGCATGACCCTGACGCCAGTGACGCCGCAGATCGTGGGCGAGCTGGGCCTGCCTGACGGCGCTGCCGGTCTGGTCGTGACCCATGTGGATCAGGTGTCCGAAGCCTTTGCCAAGGGTCTGCGCGACGGCGATCTGATCACCGAGGCGGGGCAGCAGCCGGTCACCCGCCTGTCCGATCTGCAATCGCGGATCACCGAGGCGAAGGAGGCGGGGCGCAAATCGCTTCTGCTGCTGATCCGCCGCGGGGGCGATCCGCGTTTCGTGGCGCTGTCTATCGAATGACGGAACGGGCGGCGTAAGCCGCCCTTTTCACATCGGAACGGGAAGAACGCCAAGGCTCCGCGCTGCCCCGAGCGAAAGCGTTTCGGATGGCAGCCCGTAAGCCGACTGATAATCCAGGATCGCCTTGCGTGTCGCCTTGCCCGCAACCCCGTCCGCGGGGCCGTCCAGAAGCCCCCGCGCCGCCAGCGCCCGTTGCAGGCTGCGGGTTTCGTCGCGGCTCAACTCGCATGGCACCTCGAACCAGCCGGGGGACTGTTCTTGCCAGCAGCCTTCCGCGCCCTTTTCCGCCACCGGCGCAAGGTCCGGCACCTGCGGCCCGGCAACCTCGGGCGGGCGGGCGCAAGCAGCCAGCAGCAGAACAAGGATCATCCGTTTCATGTCGCCCTCCGGTTTTTCGGGCGACCATGCCGCAAAGGCGGGTGACTGGCAAATGCCGCGTTTTCGGCCTATGTCGGGCGCAGGGAAGCACGCAAGCGGGAACGGCCATGGCGAAGATCACCTATATCGAACACAACGGAACCGAGCATGTCGTCGACGTGAAGCCCGGCCTGACCGTGATGGAAGGGGCGCGCGACAATGGCGTGCCGGGGATCGAGGCCGATTGTGGCGGTGCCTGCGCCTGTTCGACCTGCCATGTCTATATCGCGCCGGAATGGGTGGAAAAGCTGCCCGCAAAGGACGCGATGGAGGAGGACATGCTCGACTTCGCCTATCAGCCCGATCCTGCGACCTCGCGCCTGACCTGCCAGATCAAGGTGACGGATGCGCTGGACGGTCTGGTCGTCCGCATGCCCGAACGGCAGATCTGAGGTGAGCGCCCCCGATCCCCGCCGCTGGTGGGCGATGGCCTGCCTTCTGCTGGCCAACTTCATGAACCTGATCGACGTGACAATCGTGAACGTGGCACTGCCGTCGATGGAGCGGGGGCTGGGGGCGACTTCGTCCGAGATCGAATGGGTCTCGGCCATCTATGTGCTGTGTTTCGCGCTGGGCCTGCTGCCCTTCGGGCGGCTGGGCGATATCGTGGGGCGCAAGCGGATGTTCCTTGCGGGCTGCGGGCTGTTCACGCTCGGGTCCGCCTTGTGCGGGCTGGCGCCGGATATCGACACGCTGATCGCGGCGCGGGCGTTTCAGGGCATCGGCGCGGCGGTGATGACGCCGCAGGTGCTGGCCATCGCGCAGGTGATCTTTCCGCCCGAGGAGCGCAGCAGCGCGTTCTCGCTGTTCGGCGTGACGGCGAGCCTTGCATCCGTGTCGGGTCCGCTGATCGGCGGGGCCCTGATCTTTGCCAACGTCTGGGATCTGGGCTGGCGGCCGATCTTTCTTGTAAACGTGCCGATCGGGATACTGGCGATCGCCGCGGGGATGCGGCTGATCCCGCCGACGCCGTCGAACCCGGCGCTGCGGATGGATTTTGCCGGGGTCGCGATCTTCGGCGCTGCGATCATCCTGATGGTCTTCCCGCTGATCGAGGGGCGGGTCTATGGCTGGCCGTGGTGGATATTCGCGCTGATGGCGGGATCGGTGCTGTCGGGGGCGCTGTTCGTCTGGTGGCAGCATCGCCGCGCGGCGGGCGGGCGGACGCAGCTTCTGCCCGTGACGCTGATCGGCAACCGGACCTATGCGCTGGGCGTCTTCGTCACGATGATGCTGTTTTCGGGGATACCGGGGCTGTTCCTGATCCTTGCGATCTTCTTCCAGTCGGGCTTCGGGCTGACGCCGCTGGAATCGGGGCTGGCGACGATGCCGTTTCCTTGTGGGGTGCTGCTGGCTTCCTTCATCTCGGGACGGCTTGGTTCCCGTTTCCTGCGGGCGCGACTATCGGCAGGGGCGGGGCTTCTGGCGGTCGGGATGGCATTCCTGCACTTCACCATCAGCCGGACGGTGGCGCCGCTGGATCATTGGGACTTCGTGCCGCCGCTGCTGGTCTGCGGCACGGGGATGGGGCTGACGGTGGCGAGCCTGTTCCAGACGATCCTTGCCGGGGTGCCGCCGCAGGATGCGGGGTCGGGGTCCGGTGCGCTTCAGGCGTTCCAGCAGGTCGGCGCGGCCCTGGGCATCGCGCTGGTGGGGCAGATCTTCTTTTCCACGCTGGAAGGGCAGGGCAGCCACGTTCAGGCGGCGACCAACGCGACCTGGTATCAGATCGCGATGTTCAGCGTGATGTTCTGCCTCGTCCCGTTCCTCAGGAAACGTCAGCCGGAACCGGCGCGACCTTAGGTTTCGACGCGTTGGCGTCGATGAACTTGAGCACCAGCGGGCGGATGTTGGTCCGCCAGCTTTTGCCTGCGAAAATGCCGTAATGGCCCGCGCCGGGTTCCAGGTGCTGCGCCTTTTTCGAGTCCGGCAGCCCGGTCAGCAGCCGGTGTGCCGCCACGCATTGGCCGGGCGAGGAGATGTCGTCTTTCTCCCCCTCCACCGTGATGACGGCGACATCGGTGATGGCGCCGATATCGACGCGGCGCCCCTCGACGAAGAAATCGTTGTTCGCGATCTCGCCGTTCTTGAAGATGCGCTCGACGGTGGAAAGATAGAATTCCGCCGTCATGTCCATCACGGCAAGGTATTCGTCATAGAAGCGGTTATGCGCATCGTGATCCGATGCGCTGCCGTTCGCCACGGCAAGGATCTGGTCGGTGAAGGCCTTGGAGTGGCGTTCGGCATTCATCGACATGAAGCTGGAAAGCTGGAGCAGCCCCGGATAGACCGCGCGCCCTGCGCCCTTGTATTTGAAGCCGACCTGCTGGATCGCCATCTGTTCAAGCTGGCCCATGTTGATGCGGTGGCCGAAATCGGTGACGTCCGACGGCGTCGCGTCCGGGTCGATCGGCCCGCCGATCAGCGTCAGCGTGCGCGGCTGGGCCTTGGGATCCTCGGCCGCAAGATAGGCGGTGGCGGCAAGGGTCAGCGGGGCGGGCTGGCACACGGCGACGACGTTGATGTCGGGGCCGAGCGCCTTCATGAACTCGACCAGATAAAGCGTATAGTCTTCGACGTCGAATTTGCCTGCCGACACGGGGATGTCGCGGGCATTGATCCAGTCCGTCACATAGACTTCGCAATCGGGCAGCAAACTCGCTACGGTTGAGCGGCAGAGCGTGGCATAGTGCCCCGACATGGGCGCGACCAGCAGAACGCGGCGGGGCATGGGGTCACGCCGACGGACCGAGAAATGGATCAGGTTGCCGAAGGGTTTTTCTACCACCGTGCGGATATCGACCAGATGATCCGTCCCGTCCGAACCGACGATGGACCGGATGCCCCAGCCGGGTTTGGCAACCATTCGCGAAAAGCTCCGCTCGGTCACTTCGCCCCAGGCCTGGGCCAGCGTCAGGAACGGGTTCATCGACAACGCGAAGGCCGGATAGGATGCCATGGCCGAAGCCGTGGCCCCGAGCCATTCGTTCGTGTTGCGGACGCTTTCCATCAGATCGTAGGGTGCCATATTGTTCATGACGTCTCCTTGCCCGCGCGGGGGCGTCGTGGCGGCAATGCTGCACGGCAGAAAGATAGAGGGGAACGGGTCGCATGACAACAACCGAAGACCGCGCCGCGCAAAGCCGTGAACGACTCGCCGCCAACATGGCCCGGATCGAGGAGCTGACGCAGCGCCTGACCGCAGCCGTTTCGCAGCGCAAACCCTCGGACAAGGGGCTGCACGGGCCGGGCGAGGATGTTTTCGTCAAGGCGGCGATGGCGTGGATGCAGGACGCGGTCCAGAACCCCGCCAAGATCATGGAGCAGCAGATCGCCTTCTGGGGCCGCAGCCTGACCCACTATGTGGAGGCGCAACAGGCGCTGGCGCGGGGCGAATTGCGCGCGCCCGCCGATCCGGGGCCGAAGGACAAGCGGTTCGCCAATCCGCTTTGGGACACGCACCCCTATTTCAACTTCATCAAGCAGCAATATCTGATGAATGCCGAGGCGATCCGCTGCGGGGTGGAGCAGCTGGAGCATCTGGCGCCGGCGGACAAGAAGCGGGTCGAATATTTCTCGAAGCAGATCGTCGACATGATGGCGCCCACGAACTTCTTCGGCACCAACCCCGACGCGCTGGAACGAGCGCTGGCGACCGATGGCGAAAGCGTCGTGAAGGGGCTGGAGAACCTTGTCCGCGATGTCGAGGCGAACGGGGGTGAGCTTCTGGTGACGCTGGCCGATCCGACCGCCTTTTCGGTGGGCGAGAACATCGCGACCGCCAAGGGCCGGGTCGTCTTCCGCAACCGAATGATGGAGCTGATCCAGTATGCGCCGACGACGGAAAAGGTCCACAAGCTGCCCATCGTGCTGTTTCCGCCATGGATCAACAAGTTCTATATCCTCGATCTGAAACCGCAGAACAGCCTGATCCGCTGGATCGTCGATCAGGGCTATACCCTGTTCGTGGTCAGCTGGGTAAACCCCGATGCCAGCTATGCCGAAACGGGTTTGGACGATTATATCCGCGACGGATACCTTGCCGCCATCGACGAAGCGCGGCGTATCTGCGGCACGAAGCAGGTCAACGCCATCGGTTACTGCATCGCCGGCACGACACTGGCCCTGACGCTGGCGCATCTGCAAAAGCAAGAGCACAACCCGGTCCGGTCGGCGACCTTCTTCACCACGCTGACGGATTTTTCCGATATGGGAGAATTCACCGTCTTTCTGAACGACGATTTCGTGGACGGGATCGAACGGCAGGTCGCGCAGGCGGGCTATCTGGCCAAGACATTCATGTCGCGGACCTTCAGCTTCCTGCGGTCGAACGATCTGGTCTATGCGCCCGCCATCCGCAGCTATATGATGGGCGAGACGCCCCCGGCCTTCGATCTGCTGTATTGGAACGGGGACGGCACGAACCTTCCGGCGAAGATGGCGGTCGAATACCTGCGCGGGCTTTGCCAGACGGACGGCTTCGTTCAGGGCGCGTTCCCGGTGATGGGCGAGCCTGTGTCGATCGCGGATGTGAAGGTCCCGCTTTGCGCCATCGCCTGCGAAGGCGACCACATCGCGGATTGGAAATCCTCGTTCAAGGGGGTGGCGCAATTCGGATCGAAGGACAAAACCTTCATTCTGTCGCAGTCCGGCCATATCGCAGGGATCGTGAACCCGCCGTCCAAGGGCAAATACGGCCATTACGTCAACGACGCCCCGATGACGACGCCCGAGGACTTTATCGAAGGGGCCGCGTTCCATGCCGGTTCGTGGTGGGCGCGGTGGGAGGCCTGGCTGCGTCCGCAGGCGGGCGCAACCGTTAGCGCTCGCGTCCTGGATGATTCGGCAGGCGATCCCGCCCCTGGAAGATATGTGCGTTCCGTAAGTGCATGATTGCAAAACGCTTCGCATAATTTTGCCGCATTGCAGAGAAAAACTTGATTTTCTGCGGTGCAGCATTTATCTTTCTGTCATGATCAATCGCGGGTCAATCTGCCCGGACAGGAGCAAGATGATGAACACGACCACCGACTATACCAAAGCATTCCAGGACATGCTGTCGAACTTTCCGGTCGATACGCTGGCCTTTCAGAACGCCTTCAAGACGCAAGCCGTCCTGACCGAGAAGATGTCGCGCGTCGCGCTGGAAGCAGCCGAGAAGTCGACCGAGATTTCGGCAAAATGGGCCAAGGACACCTTCGCCCGCATCGGCGAAGTCTCGCGCGCCAAGACCGGGCCGACCGAATACACCAAAGCCGCTTCGGACTTCGCCGCATCGGCTGCTGAAATGGCTGCCGAGAACATGGCCGCCTTTGCCGAAGTGGCAAAGAAGGTGCAGATGGAAACGGTCGAGCTGATGCTGGCCGCCGGCAAGGACATCTCGGAAGACGTGACCTCGGCCGCCAAGAAGGCGACGAACGACGTGACCTATGCCACGCGCAAGGCGACCACCAACGCCTCGCCGGTCTGATCCAGTTCACGGGCATTCAAGGGAGGGCGGGCATGATGCCCGCCCTTTCCTTTTCTGCGGCTGCGAAAGCGGCCTTTCTTTTTGCAAATCCGTGGCATAAACTTTTCCCAAGGGATTCATGGGAGGAGACCGATGGCCGACACGCAAAAGCCGCTGCTGATCAAGCGATATGCCAGCCGCCGTCTCTACAACACCGAAACCAGCGATTATGTGACGCTCGAGGATATCGCCCGCTTCATACGCGAGGGGCGTGAAGTGCAGATCATCGACCTGAAATCGGGCGATGACCTGACGCGGCAATACCTGCTGCAGATCGTGGCCGAACATGAATCGCGCGGCGAGAATGTGCTGCCGCTGGCTGTGCTGACGGATCTTGTCCGCAGTTACACCAGCGGGGTGAATTCGGTCGTGCCGCAATTCCTTGCCGCTTCGTTCGAGATGCTTCAGCAGAATCAGGCCAAGATGATGGAGAATTTCTCCACCCTGCCGATCGCGCAGGTTCCGGGCTTCGACGCGATGCGCAAGCAGCAGGAAGCCTTCATGAAGTCGATGATGTCCGGCTGGGGCAGCGCGCCGCAGCCTGAACAGACGCAGCCGGACGATCTGGCCGAGATCAAGCGGCAACTGGCCGAATTGCAGTCCAAGCTCGCGAAGCTGTAATCAGCGCCGCCGCAGCATGATCGCAGCGGAAGCCGCGAGTGCTGCGGGCGCGAGCAGCCCGAGGACGCCGAGATTTGCTGCGGCCGCGATGGTGATCCCGGCGGCAACGATCACGGCAAGGATGAGTAAGGCGATCTGCATCCTCTCAAGATCGGTGCCGTCCGCCGCGAAAGCAAGGGCTGGTCTGAGTTCTCTTTATGTTCTACACTGTCCCGCATGGGACCGACTGACGATACCATCCTCCCGGGGCAACGGATCAAGGCGCGCGGCGCGCTTGGCAATGCAACCGGGCGCTATGAGGCGGCAAGCGTCACCGCCTTCGACGATGGCTGGGATCTGCCCGAGGAGGAACGTCTGGTCCGAACGGAGGTCCGGATCGAGCGTCCTCGTTCCGCGCTCAGCTTCAACAAATCGCCCGACCTGCCGTTCGACCGTTCCGTGAACCCCTATCGCGGCTGCGAGCATGGCTGCATCTATTGTTTTGCGCGGCCGACTCATGCCTATCTGAACCTGTCGCCGGGGTTGGATTTCGAAACCAAGCTGATCGCACGTCCCGGCATCGGCGCGGTTCTGGACCGGGAGCTGCGGGCGAAATCCTATGTGCCGGCGCCGATAGCGCTTGGCACCAACACCGACCCCTACCAGCCGATCGAGCGTGAACATCGCGTCATGCGCGAGGTGTTGGAGGTTCTGGCGGCACACAACCACCCCGTCGCCATCGTTACAAAAGGGGCGATGGTCGAGCGCGATCTGGACATCCTGGCGCCGATGGCGGCGAAGGGGCTGGCCAAGGTTGGAATCTCGGTCACGACGCTGGATGCCGATCTGGCGCGGAGCATGGAGCCGCGCGTGCCGTCGCCCGCCCGCCGCATCGCTGCGATCCGCGCGCTGTCGAATGCGGGCGTGCCGGTGCGGCTGATGGTGTCGCCAGTGATCCCCGGTCTGACCGACCCCGAGATCGACGCGATCCTGGAGGCTGGGCGCGATGCCGGGGCGACGGCGGCAAGCTGGATCATGCTGCGCCTGCCGATGGAGGTCTCTCCCCTGTTCCGCCAATGGCTGGAGGCGCGGGTGCCGGGGCGGGCGGCCAAGGTCATGGCCCGCATCCGCGAGGTGCATGGCGGCAAGGATTACGACGCCCAATGGGGCAAGCGGATGCGGGGCGAGGGGCAGTGGTCGACCCTGATCGGCACCCGTTTCGATCTGGCGGTCAGGCGGCTGGGCTTGACGGTGCCGCAGCCGCCCCTGCGGACGGACCTGTTCAATCCGCCCCCGCGTGCGGGCGATCAGCTTTCGCTGTTCTGAACCTCGGTGAACAGTTGCGCCTTGGCAATGGGCAGAAGCCCGGCCATCTTGGCGCGGATCTGGTCGGCATCGGCGCGCCCGTTCAGATCGCGCAGCACCTTGCGAACGACATCCTCGTGTCCGGCTTCCTCCAGATCGGATTGCACGACGCTGCGGGCGTAATCCTCGGCCTCGGCGCCCTCCAGCCCCTTCAGCTCGGCCGCCCAATAGCCCAGAAGCTTGTTGCGCCGCATCTCGGCACGGAACTGCATCTGGGCGTCATGGGCGAACTTGTTCTCGAACGCCTTTTCGCGATCTTCGAAAGCGGTCATCGATGGCCTCTTTTGTTGGTCACATCTCATCATATGCCCCGCGAGGCCAATCGAACAAGGGGCTGGCCTTGCGGCCATTCGGCACTTGGACTATAGCGCGTGGGGAAGGATGGGTGGCCGCTGCGCCGCCCGATCCGCTATTGGGTCCCGGAGAGTTCATGGCTAGGCGCAAGAAGGTTTACGAGGGCAAGGCCAAGATCCTTTACGAAGGCCCCGAACCCGGAACCCTGATCCAGTATTTCAAAGACGACGCCGAACCCTCGCCCGAAGGTCGCGTGGAAGGGCGGGGTGTGCTGAACAACCGCCTGTCGGAATTCTTCATGTCTGGGCTGAATTCCGTCGGGGTTCCCACGCATTTCATCCGCCGCATCAACATGCGCGAACAGCTTGTCCGGATGGCCGAGATCGTGCCGCTGGAAGTGGTGGTCCGCAACTTCGCGGCGGGCGATCTGTCCACCCGTCTGGGCATCCCCGAGGGGACTGCGCTGCCGCGTCCGATCGTCGAATACTACTACAAGGACGAAAAGCTCGGATCGCCACTGGTGGCCGAGGAACATATCATCGCCTTCAACTGGGCGAACCAGCAGGATCTGGACGATATCGTGGCGCTGGCGCTGCGGGTCAACGATTTCCTGTCGGGCGTAATGATGGGCGTCGGCATCCGTCTGGCCGATTTCCGCATCGAGGTGGGCCGCATCTGGGAGGGCGATTTCATGCGCCTGATCGTCGCGGACGAGATCAGCCCCGACAGCTGCCGCCTGTGGGACACCCGCGCGCTGGATGCCGAGGGCGGCGTGCGCGATCCCGGCCCGCTGGCAGATGTCTATACCGAACTTGCGCGGCGCCTTGGCGTGCTGCCGTCCAACGTCACCCACACCACCAAACCCACGCTCATCAACTGAGAGGCCGCCGATGAAAGCCCGTGTTCATGTCATGCTGAAGGACGGCGTCCTCGATCCGCAGGGCGAGGCGGTGCGCCACGCGCTGGGCACGCTGGGCTTCGCCGGGGTCGATTCCGTGCGCCAGGGCAAGGTGATCGAACTGGACCTGGCCGCGACCGACAAGGCCGCAGCCGAGACCGAGGTGCGCCAGATGTGCGAGAAGCTGCTGGCCAATACCGTGATCGAGAAATACTCGGTCGAGATCGTCTGACCGCAGGGCAGGCGGCAAACCGCCTGCCTTTACAGGACCCGGTGCCGCCGGTCCGGGCCTTTGTGGTAGCCATTGGGCAAGAACAAGGGAAAACAGGCCATGCAAGACCAGAACCCGCCCGGTTTTGAACCGGCACCCGACCTGTCCCGCGAAGGGTTCGACGAGGTTCAGGCGAACCCTTTGCCGCCCGAGGTGGCCACACAGATCGAAGGACAGCTTCGCGGCATCGACGCGGTGAACATCCGTGTGCTGGGTGACGACGCTTCGCCGGGCCGCGACATTGCGGCGCATCTGGCCGCCAAGGGGTTCGCGGTGGATGTGACGCTGGCCGAACGGATGATCCCGCCGCCGCTGTCGCGCCATGTGTTCCGGTTTCAGGGCCGCACCGCGATCCTGACCGTCGCGCCCGATCTGCCCTAACGCGGGATCGCGGTCGAGGCGCGCAGGATCAGCTCCACCGGCAGGATCGTATCGCCCTCCTCGCCATCGCCGCCAAGGATGCCAAGCAGCCGTTCCGCCGACACGCAGCCCATCGCGCCGCGCGGCTGGCGGATGGTGGTCAGCCCCGGCGTCAGGTGCTCGACCATTTCGATATCGTCGAAGCCGATGACCGACACGTCGCGCGGAACGCTGATGCCATGGCGTTGCAATTCGCCGATGAAGCCGCAGGCCATCTCGTCCGAGGCGAGGAAGACGCCGGTGGGGCGGTCCGCCATCTCCAGCCAGCGCTGCGCGGCGCGGCGGCCCGAGGCGAGAGAAAAGTCGCCTTCGATCACCGTGGGGGCGGGCAGGCCGCGCGCGGCGGCGGCACGCTGGGTTCCCGAAAGACGCTGTTCGGTCAGCACGTTGCCGCGCGGGCCCGTGACATGGCCAAGCCGCCGATGGCCAAGATCAGCAAGATGCGTCACGGCGGTCGCCGCAGCGGCTTCGTTGTCGATCAGAACGCAGGGGGCCGAAAGCCCCCGGATGGATTCGGACACCACCACCGTGGGCCGTTCGGCAAGCACCGAAGGCGGGACCGAGCCGTCCATCACGATCAGCCCGTCCGCATGCGACGGATCGCCATAGCGGATCGGGTTCGTCGTGCGGGTATCGGCCACCAGCAGGTTGTAACCGGCGGGCGACAACACGGTCGCGATGCCCGAAAGGATCTGCGAAAAGTAGGGGTTGGCGAGGTTCGGCACCAGCGCCACGATGCTGCCCGTGCGTTGGTGGCGCAGGTTCCGGGCCGCGTGGTTCAGCCGGTATCCGGTTTCGGCGATCGCGCGTTCGATCGTGGCGCGCGTCTCGGCGCTGACCCGTTCGGGGCGCGAAAGAGCGCGGGAAACCGTTGCGGTTGAAACCCCCGCAATGCGTGCAACGTCGGTGATCCGTGGCCTGTTCATTCTGCGATCATTACTCCGCCAATCCCCTTCGGTCGAGCGTCCGAATCATGTTGCAAACGATTACAGCCTCGAATTAAGGTTGATGCAACCGATTGCAGGCCTAGCTTTGCCGTCGATAAGGGAGAAGACGATGAGGACGATGAAAGGGCCGGGGATCTTCCTCGCGCAATTCGCGGGGGATGCCGCGCCGTTCAACACTTGGGACGGTATCACGAAATGGGCGGCGGATACAGGATATCTTGGCGTTCAGGTCCCGTCGGGGGCGACGCAGCTCATCGACCTCGACAAGGCGGCGGCATCGAAGGATTACGCGCAGGAATGGGCCGGCAAGGCGCGCGAGAACGGCGTCGAGGTGACGGAGCTTTCGACGCATATCCAGGGCCAGCTGGTCGCCGTCCATCCCGCCTATGACGAAGCGTTCGACGCCTTTGCGCCCGCCCATCTGCGCGGCAAGCCCAAGGCGCGTCAGGAATGGGCCGTTGATCAGGTCAAGAAGACGCTGACCCTGTCGAAACATCTTGGCATCGACGCGATGGCGACGTTTTCCGGCGCGCTGGCATGGCCTTTCGTCTATCCGTGGCCGCAGCGTCCGGCGGGTCTGATCGAGACTGCCTTCGACGAGCTTGCCGCCCGCTGGCTGCCGATCCTGAACCATGCCGAGGATTGCGGCGTGGACGTCTGCTATGAAATCCATCCCGGCGAGGATCTGCATGATGGCGCCAGCTACGAGATGTTCCTTGACCGCGTGAAGGGGCATTCGCGCGCTTGCATGCTGTATGATCCGTCGCATTATGTGCTGCAGGCGCTGGATTACCTGGACAACATCGACATTTACGCCGACCGTATTCGCATGTTCCACGTCAAGGACGCCGAATTCAATCCGACCGGGCGTCAGGGTGTCTATGGCGGGTTTCAGACCTGGGTGGACCGCGCGGGCCGCTTCCGCAGCCTTGGCGACGGGCAGGTGGATTTCGGTGCGGTCTTCTCGAAACTCACGGCGAACGGTTTCAAGGGCTGGGCCGTGGTCGAATGGGAATGCTGCCTCAAGCATCCCGAGGATGGTGCGCGCGAAGGCGCGCAGTTTGTCCGCGACCACATCATCCGCGTGACCGACCGCGCCTTCGACGATTTTGCCGCCTCGGGCACCGATATGGCCGCGAATCGTCGTATGCTTGGACTGGAGGAGCAGACATGAGACCGATCCGGCTTGGAATGGTTGGCGGCGGGGCAGGGGCCTTCATCGGCGGGGTGCATCGCATCGCCGCGCGGATGGACGGGCAGTTCCAGCTTGTCGCCGGGGCGCTCAGCTCCAACCCCGAAACGGCATGGACCTCGGCAGAGGCGCTGGGCATCCGCGGCTATGACAGCTTTGCCGACATGGCCAAGGCCGAAGCGCGCAAGAAGGACGGGATCGAGGCTGTCGCCATCGTGACCCCGAACCACATGCATGTCGGACCGGCCAAGGAATTCCTGAAGCGCGGCATCCACGTGATCTGCGACAAGCCGCTGGCGGCGACCGGGGCGGATGCCAAGGCGCTGGCCCGCGCTGCCGAAAGCTCGGACGCGTTGTTCATCCTGACGCATAACTACACCGGATATCCGATGATCCGTCAGGCGCGGGCGATGGTCGCGGCGGGCGATCTGGGCAAGGTCCGGCTGGTTCAGGTCGAATACGTGCAGGATTGGCTGACCGAGGCCGTGGACACCAAGGGTGCGAACTGGCGCACCGACCCCAAACAGGCGGGCGCGGGCGCGATCGGCGATGTCGGCACCCACGCGTGGAACCTTGCCGCCTTCGTCGCGGGGCAGGAGCCGAGCGAGCTTGCCGCCGATCTGACCAGCTTCGTTCCGGGCCGGGCGGTGGACGACAACGCCCATATCATGACCCGTTACGCGGACGGCGCGAAGGGTATGCTCTGGATCAGCCAGGTCGCGCCGGGGAACGAGAACAACATCCGCCTGCGCATCTATGGCGACAAGGGCGGCATCGAATGGTCGCAGGACGATTGCAATGTGCTGTGGTTCACCCCCTATGGCGAGCCGAAGCGGATGCTGACCCGCAACGGCGCGGGCAGCCATCCCGATGCCGCGCGCGTCAGCCGCGTGCCGGGCGGCCATCCCGAAGGATATCTGGAAGCCTTCGCCAACATCTATGCCGAGGCCGCGCGCGCCATCCGCGCCCATCAGGCGGGCGAGCAGACCGAGGCGATCTATCCCAGCCTGCGTGACGGGCTGGCGGGGATGGCGTTCATCGACGCGTGCCTGCGGTCGTCGAAACGCAATGCAGCATGGGTGAAGCTATGATCCGTCTGGCCCTGAAAGGCGTGCGCCGCAGCTTCGGCCCGGTCGAGGTGCTGCATGGCGTCGATCTGGAACTGCACGAGGGCGAGGTTCACGCCCTGATCGGTGAAAACGGCGCGGGCAAGTCCACGACCATGAAGATCCTGTCGGGCTATCTGAACCCGACGGTCGGCGAAGTTCTGGTGGACGGCAAGCCCGTGACCTTCGGCGCATCGTCCGAGGCGGAAGACGCCGGGATCATCATGATCCACCAGGAATTCAACCTCGCCTCGCAGCTGACGGTCGAACAGAACATCTTTCTGGGCCGCGAAAAGCGCAAGGGCATGTTCCTCGACCACAAGACGATGCGGGAAGAAACGCTGGCCCTGCTGAAACGCCTGCACTGCAAGGCACGCCCGGATGCCAAGGTGCGCGACATTTCCGTGCCGGACCGCCAGATGGTGGAAATCGCCAAGGCCCTGTCGCGCAACGCCCGCGTGCTCATCATGGACGAGCCGACGGCGGTTTTGACCGACCGCGAGACGGAAGTGCTGTTCGAACAGGTCGAACGGTTGAAGGCCGAGGGGGTGGCGATCCTCTATACCTCGCACAAGCTGGGCGAAGTGCGGCGGCTGGCCGACCGCATCACCGTGCTGCGCGACGGAACGCAGGTGCATTCTGCGACCCGCGGCATGACCGAGGACCAGATGGCCACCGCCATGGTGGGCCGCGATGTGTCCGATCTGTATCCGCCGAAGCTGCCCTGCGGCGATCAGGTGGTGCTGGAG
Source organism: Falsirhodobacter flavus (assembly GCA_029846755.1). Classification (GTDB taxonomy): domain Bacteria; phylum Pseudomonadota; class Alphaproteobacteria; order Rhodobacterales; family Rhodobacteraceae; genus Falsirhodobacter; species Falsirhodobacter flavus. Next base: position 188,244 of record JARWBI010000001.1, read on the forward strand.
GCGGACGTGACCGTTCCGGGCCATGTGAAGCAGGCCAAACTAACGCTGCGCAAGGGCGAAGTTCTGGGGCTGGCCGGGCTTGTCGGCGCGGGCCGGACCGAGCTGATGGAAGGAATTGCGGGCCTTCGCGACCGCACCGGCACCGTCCGCGTGAATGGAACCGAGATTCGGGCGAACGATCCCAAGGCCGCGATGGCGGCGGGGCTCGCCTATCTGACCGAGGATCGCAAGGAATGCGGGCTTCTGCTCAACTTCCCGCTGCGCGAGAACCTGACGCTTCTGGCGCTGGACAAGTTCTCCAAGGGCCTGATCGACGGCAAGGCCGAGGAGGCCGCGTTGACGAAAGCCATCAGCGAGTTCGACATCCGCGTGCCGCATCGCAAGGTGCGCGCAGGCAACCTGTCGGGCGGTAACCAGCAGAAGCTGCTGCTGGCCAAGACGATGCTGGCGAATCCGAAGATCGTCGTGATCGACGAGCCGACGCGCGGCATCGACATCGGCACCAAGCAGCAAATCTATCAATTCATCCAGAAACTCGCCGCCGAAGGCCTTAGCGTCGTCGTGATCTCGTCCGAACTGCCCGAGGTGATCGGGCTGTGCGACCGCGTGATCGTGATGCATGCTGGCCATGTCGCGGGCGAGGTTTCGGGAACTGACGTGAACGAACAGACCATCGTGCGCCTCGCCATGGGTCTGGAGGAGGCAGCATGAAGAACATCAACCTGCACGCCATCGGCCCCGTTGCCGCATTGGTCGTGCTGATCCTTGTCGGCGTCGGGCTGAACGAGAATTTCCTGAGCTATGCCAACATCACCAACGTGCTGGCACGGTCGGCCTTCATTGGCATCATCGCCGTGGGCATGACCTTCGTCATCACGGCGGGCGGGCTGGACCTGTCGGTCGGGTCCATGGCGGCATTCGTGGCCGGGGTCATGATCATCGCGATGAATTATCTGGTGCCGACGATGGGCGCAGGGATGGGGACCGTTCTGGTCGGCATGCTGGTCGCGCTGGCGACGGGTCTGTTCGGCGGCGCCGTCAACGGGCTTCTGATCACCCGTGCGCGGATCGAGGCGTTCATCGTCACGCTGGGCACCATGGGCATCTATCGCAGCCTGATCACCTGGCTGGCGGATGGCGGCACCCTGTCGCTGGACAGCGGCGTGCGCGAGGCCTACCGCCCCGTCTATTACGACGGCATCCTCGGCATCACCTGGCCGATCATCGTCTTCGCCGTCGTGGCGATCCTGGGCGAGATCGCGATGCGCCACACCGCCTTCGGTCGCCACTGCGCCGCCATCGGCTCGAACGAGCAGGTCGCGCGCTATTCGGCGGTGGACGTGATCCGCGTCAAGACGATGACCTATGTTCTTCTGGGCATCCTCGTCGGCGTCGCGACGATCATGTATGTGCCGCGCCTGGGTTCGGCATCCGCGTCCACGGGCGTGCTGTGGGAGCTGGAGGCGATCGCATCCGTCATCATCGGCGGCACCATGCTGAAGGGCGGCTTCGGCCGGGTCTGGGGCACGGTCGTCGGTGTGCTGATCCTTGGCCTGATCGGCAACCTTTTGAACCTGACCGACCTTGTCAGCCCGTATCTGAACGGCGCGATCCAAGGCATCATCATCATTCTTGCCGTCGTGCTGCAGCGCGAAGGCAAGGCGGAACGCTAATTTCTTCTGGGAGGATAATCATGAAGAAGCTTCTGACGGCGACGGCTCTCATCACGCTCTCCACCCCGCTCATGGCGGAAACCATCGGGGTGTCCATCCCGGCGGCGACCCATGGCTGGGCTGGCGGTCTGAACTATCACGCGCAGGCGACGGTCGACCGTCTGGCCGAGCAATACCCGGACCTCGACTTCGTCCTGACCACCGCGTCGGACCCGTCGAAACAGGTGTCCGACATCGAGGACATGGTCGCCACCCGCAACATCGACGCGCTGGTCGTGCTGCCCTTCGAATCCGAGCCGCTGACCCCGACCGTCAAGCGCGTTGCCGAGGAAGGCAAATGGGTCACCGTCGTGGACCGCGGCCTGACCGAAGAAGGCATCGAGGACCTGTATGTCGCCGGTGACAACCCCAGCTTCGGGCGCGTCGCGGGCGAGTATTTCCGCGAAGCGCTGCCGGATGGCGGCAAGATCGTCGTCCTGCGCGGCATCGCCTCGACCGTCGACAACGAGCGGGTCGAAGCGTTCAACGCCGCGATCGAAGGGTCGAACATCGAAGTGCTGGGCATGGAGCACGGCAACTGGAACCGCGACACCTCGTTCACGGTGATGCAGGACTTCCTGTCGAAATTCCCGGAAATCGACGCCGTCTGGGCTGCCGATGACGATATGGCGACCGGCGCGCTGGAAGCGATCAGCCAGGCTGGCCGCGAAGAAGGCATCTGGGTCGTCGGCGGCGCAGGGATGAAGGAAATGGTCGCCCGTATCCGCGACGAAGACCCGATGGTGCCGGTGAACGTGACCTATCCGCCCGCGATGATCGCAACCGCGATCGAGCTGACCGCGCTGCGCTTCAGCTCGCCTGCGCCGGTGGCCGGTGAATTCATCATCGGATCGGAACTCATCACGCCCGAAAATGCCGAAGACTTCTACTTCGAAGACAGCCCGTTCTGATACGGGCCACCCTGACATGGAAAGGCCCCCGGAAGGGGGCCTTTTTTCACGAGTTGAAGAAGATGCGGACCGTCTCTTCGAACGCGCGCGGATTGTCGGCATGAAGCCAGTGCCCCGCGCCCGGGATCTTGGCAAAGCGCGCATCGGGGAAAAGACGGCGGATCTTTTCGCGATGCTCTGGCAGCACATATTCCGAATTCGCCCCTGACAGGAACAGCGCGGGGCCGTCCCACCGCCCTTCCGTTTCGGGCCAGCCGACCAGCTTCGGCATCTCCGCTTCCAGCACGTCGAGGTTCAGCTTCCAGCGCCCCGCCTTCAGGTCCAGCGATTGCAGGAAGAAGGCGCGCAGGCCCGGATCGTCCAGCGTTGCCGCCAGCCTCCGGTCCGCCTCGCCCCGACTGGTCAGGCCGGTCAGGTCCAGCGCGCGCATCGTCCGCGCATGGTGGCTCTGGTCATGGCCATAGGCGACCGGCGCGATGTCGGCCACGATCAGGCGGCGGATCAGCCCTCCATCGGTCAGTGCCAGCTGCATCGCCGCCTTGCCGCCCATCGAATGGCCCAGAAGGTCGACGGTGCCGCCATGGGCGCGGACCACCTCGGCCAGATCGGCGGCCATGTCGGGATAGCTTTGCGTGGGCAGATGCGGGCTGTCGCCGTGGTTGCGCTGATCCACGGTCAGCACATTGCGCGTCTTGGCCAGCCCCCGCGCGATGGCGCCCCAGTTCCGGGCCGAGCCGTAGAGCCCGTGCACGATCAGGATCGGCGGAAGATCGGAAGGGGTTTCGGCGGGGAAGGTGGCGGTGTTCAGCATGGCTGGAAGGTGGCCGCTTCGCCCCCGCTGCGCAAGCCCCAAAGAAAAGGGGGCCCGAAGGCCCCCGATCCCTTACAGCGACGGATAGAGCGGGAACTTCGCGCAGAGCGCCTGAACCTCGGCACGGACCTTTGCCTCGACCTCGTCGTTGCCGGCGTCGCCATTGGCAGCAAGGCCGTCCACGACCTCGACGATCCAGCGCGCGATCTGGCGGAACTCCTCCTCTTTGAAGCCGCGGGTCGTCCCGGCGGGCGCACCCAGACGGATGCCCGAGGTGACGAACGGCTTTTCCGGATCGAACGGCACGCCGTTCTTGTTCGCGGTGATATGGGCGCGGCCAAGGGCAGCCTCGGCCGCCTTGCCGGTCACCTTTTTCGGGCGCAGGTCGGCAAGGCACAGGTGGTTGTCGGTGCCGCCCGAAACGATGTCGATGCCGCCCTTCATCAGCTCGTCCGCCATCGCCGCCGCGTTGGCTTTGACCTGCGCTGCGTATTCCTTGAACTCGGGGCGCAGCGCCTCGCCAAAGGCAACCGCCTTGGCCGCGATCACATGCATCAGCGGGCCGCCCTGAAGACCGGGGAACACTGCCGAGTTGATCTTCTTCGCGATATCCTCGTCATTGGTCAGCACCATGCCGCCGCGCGGGCCGCGCAGGGATTTGTGCGTCGTCGTCGTGACCACATGGGCGTGGGGGATGGGCGAGGGGTGAACGCCGCCCGCGACCAGACCCGCGATATGGGCCATGTCGACCATCAGATAGGCGCCGACCTCGTCCGCGATCTTGCGGAACTCGGCCCAGTCCCAGACGCGGCTATAGGCCGTGCCGCCCGCGACGATCAGCTTGGGTTTATGCTTCAGCGCCTTTTCGCGGATGTCTTCCATGTCCAGCAGGTGATCCTGCTGACGCACGCCATAGCTGACCACGTTGAACCATTTGCCCGACATGTTCACGGGCGATCCATGCGTCAGGTGTCCGCCCGAATTCAGGTCCAGACCCATGAACGTGTCGCCCGGTTGCAGCAGCGCCAGGAACACGGCCTGGTTCATCTGGGAGCCGGAGTTCGGCTGCACGTTGGCAAAGCCGCAGTCGAACAGTTGCTTCGCCCGTTCGATCGCCAGCGTTTCGGTCACGTCCACGAACTGGCAGCCGCCATAGTAACGTTTGCCCGGATAGCCTTCGGCGTATTTGTTCGTCAGCACCGACCCCTGCGCCTGAAGCACGGCCAGCGAGACGATGTTTTCGGACGCGATCAGCTCGATCTCGTCGCGCTGGCGGCCAAGCTCGTCGCGGATGGAGCCGAACAGTTCGGGATCGCTGTCCGCGAGGGATTTGGTGAAATAGCCGGCTTCGATATGCGGGGCGGTCATCATGCTCTCCTGCGCTTGCGGGTTGCGGTTGTTTATCGCAGCACGCGCGGCGCAGAAAGGCTGGAAAGCGACGGGAACGGGAATTTCCACGAAGCGCCTTGAGTTCCCCGCCCGCCCCGGCCAAGGATGCGGGGGTCAAGGAGATGCCGATGAAGATCAGGTTCACCGCAAGCGCGGCCCCGCCCGCCCTTGAGGCGATGAAGGCACTTGTCGCCGTTCACGGGCAAACCGCACCCGAGGAGGCGGAGGTGATCGTCGCGCTGGGCGGCGACGGGTTCATGCTGCAAACCCTGCACGAGACGCGCGCACGCAACATCCCCGTCTATGGCATGAACCGCGGAACGGTGGGGTTCATGATGAACGCCTTCGCGCTGGAAAACCTGCCCGAACGGCTGGCGCTGGCCGAGGAGGAGGTCATCAACCCCCTTGCCATGCGCGCCGAAACGGTGGGTGGGCGGGTGCACGAGGCGCTGGCGATCAACGAGGTGAGCCTGCTGCGCGCAGGTCCGCAGGCCGCATGGTTGCGGATCACCGTCGACGGGCGGATGCGGATGGAGGAGCTGGTCTGCGACGGCGCGCTGGTCGCGACCCCTGCGGGCAGCACGGCCTACAATTACTCGGCGCATGGCCCGATCCTGCCCATCGGCGCGGATGTGCTGGCGCTGACGGCCATCGCGCCGTTCCGGCCCCGGCGCTGGCGCGGCGCGCTGGTGCCCTCGACGGCGGTGGTGCGGTTCGACGTGCTGGACCCGTCCAAGCGCCCGGTCATGGCCGATGCCGACGGCCGGTCGGTCCGCGATGTCGCGATGGTGGAGATCCGGTCCGAGCCGAACATCCGCCACCGCATCTTGTTCGATCCCGGCCACGGGCTGGAGGAGCGGCTGATCCGCGAACAGTTCGTCTAGGGCTTTGCCCAGGTCTCGCGCTTGCGGTAGATGGTCGAGGGCGAGACGTCCAGCACCCGCGCCGCCTTGGGGATCGACCCGCCATGCATCGCGATGGTGGCCTCGATCACGATCTGCTCGATCTCGGACAGGGTGCGCCCGATCAGCCCGTCAAGCTGCGGATCGCCCGAAGGCGGGGTCACTTCGATCGGCTGGTGATACTGCGTGCCACCGTCCGACACCATCTCCGGCAGCATCCCCAGGCTGATCGTGCCGCCTTCGTGCAGCACGACCACGTTGCGGATCACGTTCAGCAGTTGGCGGACATTGCCCGGCCACGGATGCTGGCGGAACAGCGACTTCACCTCGGGGGCGAAACCGTCGAAATGGCGCTGCTCTTCGGCGGCAAAGCGCTTCAGCGCGGCCTCGGCAATCTCGATCACATCCTCGCCCCGGTCGCGCAGGGGGGGCATGTGGATCGGCACGACGTAAAGGCGGTAATACAGATCCTCGCGGAAGCGGCCGCGGCGCACCTCCTCCAGCGGGTCGCGATTGGTGGCGCACACGATGCGCACGCTGACCTTGCGCGGACGGACCGCGCCCACAGGCTGCACCATCGAGGTTTGCAGGAACCGCAGCAGCTTGGTCTGAAGCGCGGGGGCCATCTCGCAGATTTCGTCCAGGAACAGCGTGCCGCCATCTGCGGCCTGTGCGGCGCCCGGCTTGTCGGCGATGGCGCCGGTGAAGCTGCCCTTCACATGGCCGAACACCTCGGATTCCAGCAGGTCCTGCGGGATCGCGCCGCAGTTCAGCGCAATGAACGGCCCCGAGGCGCGGCCCGACAGATCGTGCACGGCATTGGCGCAAAGCTCTTTGCCGGTGCCGCTTTCGCCGGTGATGAAGACCGTCGCCATCGACCGCGCAGCCGAGGCGATCTTGGCATGGATGCGCCCCATGGCGGGCGAGGAACCCAGGAACGGCCCATGCGCGGCAGGATCGGTGCGCTGCGCCCGCGCCGCCGCGTTTTCCACAGCGCCAAGGAAACGCTGTTCGTCGAAGGGTTTGACGAGGAATTCATGCGCGCCCGCCCGCATCGCCTCGACCGCGCGGGTGATCGATCCGTTCGCGGTGATGACCACCACCCGCACATCGGGCGATAGGCGCAGCATCTCCTGCATCAGGTCCAGCCCGTCGCCATCGGGCAGCACCAGATCCAGAAGGACGACCATCGGATTGGTGTCGAGGAACCGCGCCAGCCCGTCGGCGAAGGTCGATGCGGTCACGACCTTGTATCCCGCCGCCGCCAGCACGGAACGATAGACCATCTGCAGCGCAGGCGTGTCCTCGATCAGCAGGATGGGTCCGGGGTCGATAGGGGTGTCAGGTGTCATGTGGTCCTCTGCGCTCCCAGAAAACCCAAGAGATTGTCGAGCCGGTCAAGAATGCCCGGCAGGTCGCCCGTCCGTCCGGCATGCGCCTCGCGGTTCAGCATTTCCGACATGGCCTGCAGCCGGGTTTCGCCCAGGGTGCCGGCAAGGGCGGACAGCACATGGCTGTGTTCGCGAATCGCGGCGAGGGGAACATCGCCCCCCTCAAGCCCTCTGCGCACCTTGGACAGGTCGCTGATGGCATGATCCAGCAACACCTGACGATGCGCGCCCACAACAGCAAGCAACTGGCGGAACCTGTCGAGGTCGAAACCGGCCGGGGGCTGGCCGGGGGGAAGGCAGTCTTCACACATCGTCACACATCGTTGAACACGCGCATGGTTATGCCAGCGCGCGCCAATGTCCAGAAGGTTGCGGCGCCTTATCGCATCAACCGTAATGCGCGACCGCAGTTCCCGCGATGGCCGACATGTTCAGAAGGCCCCGTGCCGTGATCGACGGTGTGACGATATGCGCGCGGTTGCCCATGCCCATCAGGATCGGACCGACCTCCAGCGCGTTCGCCTTGGTCTTGAGGATGTTGCGCACGCCCGAAGCCGCGTCGGAATGGGCAAAGACCAGCACGTTGGCCGCCCCTTCGAACCGGGCGCCGGGGAAGGCGCGGTCGCGGGTGGACTGGTCCAGCGCGGTGTCGATATGCATTTCGCCCTCATAGGCGAAGTCGGGCTCGGCCGCGTCCAGCAGCGACAACGCCTCGCGCATCCGGCGCCCCGACGAATTGTCGAGGTTGCCGAACTGGGACGACGAACACAGCGCGACCTTGGGTGCGATGCCGAAGCGCTTCACATGCCGCGCCGCGCCGCGCACGGTTTCTGCAATTTCCTCGGGCGTCGGTTCGGAATGGATATGCGTGTCGGCGATGAACAGCGGCCCGTCTTCCAGAATCATCAGGCTGAGAGCGCCGATCGGTCGCAGCCCGTCCCGCGCCAGAACCTGCCGGACATAGTTCAAGTGCCACAGATACTGGCCATAGGTGCCGCAGATCAGGCTGTCTGCCTCGGCGCGATGGACCATGACCGCGCCGATGGCGGTGGTGTTCGTGCGCATCACGGCGCGGGCCACCTCTGGCGTGACGCCCTGACGGCCAACCAGCCCCAGATAGGTTTCCCAGTAATCGCGATACCGCGCATCGCTTTCGGGGTTCACCAGTTCGAAATCGACATCCGGACGGATCTTCAGCCCTGCACGTTCGCAACGGGCCGCGACGACCTCGGGGCGGCCGATCAGGATCGGCTTGTCGTCGGTTTCCTCCAGCATCGCGTTGGCGGCGCGCAGCACGCGTTCGTCCTCGCCCTCGGCAAAGACGATCTTGCGGCTGGACTGGCTGGACGCCTCGAACACCGGACGCATGATGAGCGACGAGCGGATCATCGAGCTGTCGAGCTGGCGTTTATAGGCGGCCACATCCTCCAGCGGGCGGGTCGCGACGCCACTTTCCATCGCAGCTTTCGCCACGGCGGTCGCAACGACGCCCATCAGGCGCGGATCGAAGGGTTTGGGGATCAGGTAATTTGCCCCGAAGGTCAGCTGTTCGCCCTGATAGGCGGCAGCCGCCTCGGCGCTGGTGGTGGCGCGGGCAAGGGCGGCGATGCCTTCGATGCAGGCGATCTTCATCTCGTCGTTGATCGTGGTCGCGCCGACATCCAGCGCCCCCCGGAAGATGAAGGGGAAGCACAGCACGTTGTTGACCTGGTTCGGATAATCCGAACGGCCCGTCGCGATCAGTGCGTCCGGCGCGGCGGCGCGCGCGTCTTCGGGGGTGATTTCCGGGTTGGGGTTGGCCAGCGCGAAGATGATCGGACGGTCGGCCATGCGGGCGACCATGTCGGGCTTCAGAACGCCCGGGCCGGACAGGCCGAGGAACAGGTCCGCGCCCTCGATCACGTCGGCCAGCGTCCGCAAGTCGGTTGCCTGTGCGAATTCGGCCTTCTGCGGTGTCATCTCCTCGGTCCGGCCCTGATAGACCAGCCCGGCGATGTCGCAGAGCCAGACATTCTCGCGCTTGACGCCCAATTTCAGTAGCATGTTGAGGCAGGCGATCCCCGCAGCCCCGCCGCCGGTGGAGACGACCTTGATATCCTCCCACCGCTTGCCCGCGACATGCAGCGCGTTGGTGGCCGCAGCGCCGACCACGATGGCGGTGCCGTGCTGATCGTCATGGAAGACGGGAATGTTCATCCGCTCGCGGCAGATCTTTTCGACGATGAAGCAGTCCGGCGCCTTGATGTCTTCAAGGTTGATCGCGCCAAAGGTCGGCTCCAGGGCGCAGACAAGCTCGGCCAGTTTGACTGGGTCGGCCTCGTTTAGCTCAATATCGAAACAGTCGATATTGGCGAATTTCTTGAACAGGACGGCCTTGCCCTCCATCACGGGCTTCGACGCCAGCGCGCCGATGTTGCCAAGACCCAGAACGGCGGTCCCGTTCGACACGACGCCCACGAGGTTGCCGCGCGCGGTATAGCGGCTGGCATCTTTCGGATTGGCCTTGATCTCCATGCAGGCTTCGGCCACGCCGGGGGAATAGGCCAGCGACAGATCGCGGCCATTGGCCAGCGGCTTCGTCGCGCGGATCTCCAGTTTGCCGGGCTTCGGGAATTCGTGATAATCCAGTGCCGGGTGCCGTTTGTTCTCGGTCATGCTGCCCTCCGCGAGTTGGTTTAATATTAAACCATCTTTGGATTCATACAAGCGGGGTTGCACGTGGCATGCCAGGCACCCACAGTTGGCAAAATACCGGAGGCCTCATGCAACCCGATCCCATCCTTCTAGTGGCTGCCAGCGACGTGCGCCAGAACGCCTATGTCCCCTATTCGCGTTTCAAGGTCGGGGCGGCGATCCGCACGGTTTCGGGCAGCGTTTTCAAGGGCTGCAACGTGGAAAACGTCGCCTATCCCGAAGGCACCTGTGCCGAAGCGGGGGCTATCGCCGCAATGGTCGCGGCGGGTGAGACGCAGATCGCTGAAATCCTCGTGATCGCCGACAGCCCGGAACCCGTGCCCCCCTGCGGCGGCTGCCGGCAGAAGATCGCCGAATTCGCGGGCCAGGGCGTTCCGGTCACGCTTTGCACCACCGACGGCAAGGCGCGGGGCATGACGGTGGCCGAATTGTTGCCGGGGGCCTTTGCGGCGACGCATATGGATCGGGCCTAGGTGGACATCGCGCGGCTTCTGGCCGATCTGCGGGACGGGCTGCCGATCGACGTCGCGGGTTTTGTGCGCGGGCTGACGGATGGATCGGTCAGCGACGCGCAGGCCGGAGCCTTTGCGATGGGCGTCTGCTGCCGGGGGGTGGACACCGTTGCGCTGACGCTGGCGATGCGGGACAGCGGGACGGTGCTGGACTGGGACCTGCCGGGGCCGGTGCTGGACAAGCATTCGACCGGGGGCGTCGGCGATCCTGTCTCGTTGCTGCTGGCCCCGGCGCTGGCGGCTTGCGGCGCCTATGTGCCGATGATCTCGGGGCGGGGGCTTGGCCATACTGGCGGTACGCTGGACAAGCTGGAGGCGATCCCCGGGTTCAGGGTGGAGATGGACGAGACCCGCCTCCGCCGCCAGATCGAACAGGCCCGCTGCGCCATCGTCGCCGCGACGGCCGACATTGCCCCCGCCGACCGCCGCCTTTATGCCATTCGCGACCAGACCGGCACGGTGGAAAGCACCGCCCTGATTACGGCGTCGATCCTGTCCAAGAAGCTGGCGGCGGGGCTGCACGGGCTGGTGCTGGATGTGAAATGCGGCTCGGGCGCGTTCATGAAGACCCGCGCCGAGGCCGAGTCGCTTGCGCGGTCGCTGGTGGATACCGCCAATGGAGCAGGCTGCCGCACGACCGCGCTCATCACCGACATGAGCCAACCGCTGGCCATGGCCATGGGCAACGCGCTGGAGGTGGCCGAGGTGATGGAGACGCTGACCGCGACCTCCATCAATCCCGGATTGTGGACCGTGACCTGCGCCCTGGGCGGCGAGGCGTTGGCGCTGGGCGGTCTGGCCGAGGATGCCGAGACGGGCGAGGGGATGATCGCCGACGCGCTGGAATCGGGCCGCGCCGCCGAATATTTCGCGCGGATGGTCGCAATGCAGGGCGGTCCTGCCGACTTTGTGGACCGCTGGCCGGACCGCCTGCCTTCCGCCCCCATCGTGGCCGAGGTGCCATCGCCCCGCTCGGGCCATGTCGCGCGGATCGACGGGCAGGCGCTGGGCATGGCCGTGCTGCGCCTTGGCGCGGGGCGGATGCAGGCGGGTCAACGGGTGAACCCCTCGGTCGGATTGTCCGAGATTGCCGGGATCGGCGCGGATGTTGATATGGGCGATCCCCTCGGCTTCGTGCATGCCGCGACCGAGGACGATGCCGCCGCCGCCATTCGCGCGGTTCAGGACGCCTATGCCTTTCAGGACCATGAATCGATGCAAGACCCCCTGATCCTTGGGAGGATCGTATGACCCGCGCCTTTCTGATCGTGATGGACAGCGTGGGCATCGGCGGTGCGCCCGATGCTTCCGCCTTCGGGGACGAGGGTGCGAACACGCTTCTGCACATTGCCGCTGAATGCGCGGCGGGCCGTGCGGATCGCGGGCGGCGGGGGCCGCTGGCAATGCCGGTGCTGGACGGGCTCGGGCTGGGCGCTGCGGTGACGCTGGCCAGCGGGGCGCAGGTGCCGGGGTTTGCGGCGCCGCCCTCGGGCCTGTGGGGCGCGGCGACGGAAATCTCGCGCGGCAAGGACACGCCGTCGGGCCATTGGGAGCTGTCGGGCGTGCCGGTGCCATGGGACTGGACCTATTTCCCCGACGCGCCTTTCCCCGATGATCTGGTGGCCGAGGTGTGCCGTCTGGCAGGGACGGACGGCATCCTTGGCAACTGCCATTCCGGCGGCATCGCCATCATGGACCGGCTGGGCGGGGAACATCTGCGGACGGGCTGGCCGATCTGCTATACCTCGGCCGACAGCGTGTTCCAGATCGCCGCGCATGAGGAAAGCTTCGGGCTGGACCGTCTGCTGGCGCTGTGCGAGGCGCTGGCCCCGACTTTGCATTCGATGCGGGTCGGGCGGGTCATCGCGCGGCCTTTCACCGGGCAGCCGGGGGCGTTCCAGCGCACGTCGAACCGCCGCGACTATGCCATCGCGCCGCCGGGCGATACGTTGCTGGACCGGGCGCAAAAGGCAGGGCGGATGACCCATGCGGTGGGCAAGATCGGCGACATCTTCTCGCATCGCGGGATCGGCAAGCTGCACAAGGGCGCGAACGACGCGGCGCTGGCGGAGCATCTGCTGCGGCTGGCGGACGAGGCCGAGGACGGATCGCTGACCTTCGCCAATTTCGTGGAATTCGACAGCCTTTACGGCCATCCGCGCGACGTGGCCGGATATGCGCGGCACTTGGAATGGTTCGACGCGGTGGCCGGGCGATTGATTGCGGCGCTGCGGCCCGGTGACATCGCGGTCTTCACCGCCGATCACGGCAACGATCCGACATGGCGGGGCAGCGATCACACGCGCGAACGGGTGCCGGTTCTGGTTGCGGGCGCCAGTGGCGAGCTGGGGCTTTGCGCCTTCACCGACGTCGCCGCGCTGGTCTCGGGCCATCTGGGGCTGCCCGATGCGGATTGAACTGGGGATCGAGTTGCTGGGCGCAGCCCCGGCCAGTTTCACCCGCGATCTGGCGCGTCGGCGCAGGATCGACCTGTCGGGCCTGTTCGACGGCGACCGTTATGCCCGCACCGATCCAGAGGCGCGCAAGGCGGCGGCGATCCTGTCCCGCCCCGAGGAGTATGCCGCGCTGGCGGTGATCGCCGTGGGCGCTCGCGATTTCGCCGAACTGCTGCTGATCCCGGACGCGGATGCACCCGCCTTTCACGACCGCATTATCGCCATGCGCGAGGCGGTCCCGGCCAGCCTTGTCGCCACGCCCGAGGGTAAACGCCACGCCGTCGCGGCGGCAGAGGCAGGGCTCAACGGCGTGCTGCTGGACCCGTCGCAGGCAGATTTCGCATGGTGCCTCGATTGCGCGCGCGAGGCGGGGCTGCCGGTGATCCTGTCGGCGCGGACGGGCCTCGACGCCGCGTTGGCGTTCCAGCCCGCGCGGCTGCATCACGTTCCACCCATCGACGATCCCGCCCTGATGGAGCGGCTGGCCGAGGCGGGGACGTTCCTGCACCTGTCCCCTGCCACCGAAGGTTGGGACGCGGCCGGCCCGCTGTTTCACCGCGAGGTCCGCATCACCATCGGCAACGAAGCCCCCGCATGGTTCCCCGCCGATACCGAAGACCGGCTGGCGGATGCCCATGATTGGGACGAAGGTGTTTTCGCCCAGCTGGAACGGAATGCCATTGACGCCGCCCTGTGCGATGATACGACCCGCGACCGCCTGAAGGAGAAGTGCAATGCTTGATCACCTGACCGTCGTGACCCATCCGCTGGTCCAGCACAAGCTGACCATCATGCGTAAGAAAGAGACGTCCACCGGGGGCTTCCGCCGCCTGCTGCGCGAGATTAGCCTGCTGCTGGCATATGAGGTGACGCGGGGGCTGGACATGACCACAACCCGCATCGAAACGCCGATGGAGGAGATGGACGCCCCGATCCTCGACGGCAAGAAACTGGCGCTGATCTCGATCCTGCGGGCGGGGAACGGGCTGCTGGACGGGGTGCTGGAACTGGTTCCGGCTGCGCGCGTCGGCTTTGTCGGGCTTTACCGCGACCCGGAAACGCTGCTGCCGGTGCAATATTACTGCAAGGTGCCGGACCTGCTGGAAGACCGTCTGGTCATCGCGGTGGACCCGATGCTGGCGACGGGCAACTCCTCGGTCGCGGCGATCGATCTGCTGAAGGAGAAGGGCGCAAAGAACATTCGCTTCCTGTGCCTGCTGGCATCGCCCGAGGGGATCGCCACGATGAAGGCGGCCCACCCGGACGTCCCGATCATCACAGCATCTGTGGATCGCCAGCTTGATGACCATGGATATATTGTCCCGGGGCTAGGGGATGCGGGCGATCGCATGTTCGGCACAAAATAATGGTGGACAGGATTCCGCCGCTCGCGCATGATCCCGCCAACTGAATAACAGCGGACCCTCGGGCAGGACAGGAACGTGACGCCCCGGCACCTTATGGTGACCGGGGCGCTTTCAACTTTGGCAGATGGTGGACAGGCCGATCCAATCCTCGTCGTCAAGGATCGGCGGGGCGGGCTGGCTGGCGAAGGGGTCGCGGTCGATCAGGCCGCGCGTGGTCTCTCCGCTCGGGTCCAGCGCGCGGGCATAGGGGGTGCTGGGAACCTCTGCCGCGGCAAAGCGGGGCAGCAGGTCGGCATCGGACACATCGGCGGGCGTCTGGGTGACCAGCGCCTCGGCATAGCCGTCCAGCGCATCCTGCGGTAGCACACCCGTCGTCAGCAGCCGCAGCGTGGCGGCGACCCCGGCATGTTCCAGAAGCGGGCGCAACGGATCTTCCGCCGCCGCGCGGGCACGTTCGGCAATGGCATATCCGGCCAGCGGGGCGGGGTTGTCCTGCTGTTCGACCAGATTGCGCGGCACGAGGATCTGGCGGTTCGGCAGGTGGATCGGGCGGGTCAGCCCTTGCGGAACCACAAGGATCTGCACCGGATCGGCGCGGAAGATGCGGGTCGAAAGGTTCGCCGCCGCGCGCCGCCCGAACGGGTCGGCGCAGGGCGCGCCGGTCAGATGCACCATCTCGGTCAAGGCCATCTCGCCCAACCGCACGCGGGTCGCCTCGGGGGCGACTGCGATGGCGTGGGACACGAGCGCGCCGGGCATCCAGAAGAACCCGCTGAGGACCAGCGCCGTCGCGCCCGCCAGCACCCAGTGGCGCAGACGGCCCGGGCGCGGGCGGGCGGCTTCAAGCGCGCCGCGCACGGTGTCCAGCGCGGCCAGCATGTATGCGTCCTCGATCTCCAGCGTTTCGGGATCGTCGAGGCCGGGAGAGAAAGTGGCGGGCGTCCTGCCGGGATTGACCCGTTCCACCGCCGGAAGCGACCAGTGCGACAGCGCGAATTCGGTCGAAGGGTCCGAGAGGATCAGCGACGCCTCTCGGAAGGACACGATCACCTCGCGCCCCTCGGTCTCCGGCGTCTCGCGCCAGATGCCCGGACATTCCAGCCTCTGATACTTTTTCAGCGCTGTCATGACCTGCCGCGCGTTCCTGTGACCCAAGGCTTAGCGGCTGGCGGGGGCGGGCGCAATCGGATCGCCGACCGCAACGCGCCAATGTCGGCGGCAAAGCGAGACATAGGTCTCGTTTCCGCCGATCTGGACCTGTGCACCTTCGCGCATCGGTTGATCGTCCGGGCCAAGGCGCACGACCATGGTCGCCTTCTTGCCGCAATGGCAGATGGTGCGGATCTCGCGCATCTCGTCCGCCAGCGCCAGAAGCGCGGCCGATCCGGGGAACAGCCCGCCGCGAAAATCGACGCGCAGGCCGTAACACATGACCGGCAGGCGCAGATCGTCCACCACGCGGGCCAGTTGCCAGACCTGAGCTTCGGTCAGGAACTGCGCCTCGTCGATGAAGATGCAGGCGGGGGGCGGGGAGGCTGCGATGCGGGCGAACAGATCGTCGGCGCTGGTGAAGGTTTCGGCGCGTTCGGAAATGCCGATGCGGCTGGCGATGACGCCCATGCCGGATCGGTCGTCCAGCGCGGCGGTGATCAGCATGACCTCCATCCCGCGTTCGCGGTAATTGTGCGCCGCCTGCAACAGCAGCGTCGATTTGCCCGCGTTCATGGTGGAGTAGTGGAAATAAAGCTTCGCCATGCCCCCCGGATAGCCGAAGGCGCGCCGCAAAGAAAGTGGCCCGCCGCGGAGGCTGCGCGGCGGGCCATAACTCGTCATCCACGGCGCTGATCTTACGCCGATTCTTCCTGACGGACGGTTAATTCGCCCGTTGGCGGCGGGGGGCACCTGCACCGCCCTGCGGACGTGCGGCGGGCTTGCCCTGCGGTTTGCGCGCCTGCGGCTTGCCGCCCTGGGGTTTCGCGCCCTGCGGCTTGGCGCCGGGACGCGGGCCACGTTGCTGGCGGTTCGCACCGGGTTTGGGCGCAGCGGCGACGATGTCCGCGGCCCAGGGGGCGCCGCCGATGATCTCGATCGGCTTTTTCAGCAGCTTCTCGATATCCTTGAACTCGCCCATCTCTGCCGGGGCGCAGAAGGCAATGGCGCGGCCCTCGGTGCCGGCGCGTGCCGTCCGACCGATGCGGTGGACATAGTTTTCGGCCACGTTCGGCATGTCGTAGTTATAGACATGCTTCACGCCCGGAATGTCGATCCCGCGCGCGGCGACGTCGGTTGCAACCAGCACTTCGACCGTGCCGTCGCGGAAGTCCTGAAGCGTGCGCTCGCGCTGGTTCTGGGATTTGTTGCCGTGGATCGACCCGGCAGCAAAGCCCCAGCTGACCAGCAGCTTCATCAGCTTTTCCGATCCGTGCTTGGTGCGACCGAAGACGATCGACCGCTCGCCCGGGTGTTCCTTCAGGTATCCTTCCAGCAGCTTGGCCTTGTCGCCCTGCGGGATGAAGTGGACGCCTTGCGTCACCTTGTCGGCCGGTTTGTTCGGCGGGGACACCTGCACCTTCACCGGGTTGCGCAGATAGGTGCCTGCCAGCTCCTCGATGTCCTTGGGCATGGTGGCCGAGAACAGCAACGTCTGGCGCTTCACCGGGATGAACTTGGCGATCTTGCGCAGGGAATGGATGAAGCCCATGTCCAGCATGTGGTCGGCCTCGTCCAGCACCAGATATCCGCACTGGTCCAGTTTGACATCGCCGCGCTCCAGCAGGTCGATCAGGCGGCCGGGGGTGGCGACCAGCACGTCGGTGCCGCGCGCCAGACGTTCGGACTGCTTGTTGATCGACGCGCCGCCGACGACGGTGGTGACCTTGGTGGGCGTGCCTTTGGTGAATGTCAGCAGGTTTTCGGAGATCTGCGACACCAGTTCCCGCGTCGGCGCAAGGATCAGCGCGCGGACGTTGCGCGGTCCGGCGGGGTGGTGGATTTCCAGCAGACGGTGCAGCAGGGGCAGGCCGAAGGCTGCGGTCTTGCCGGTGCCGGTCTGCGCCAGACCCATCAGGTCGGCGCCCTTCATGATATGCGGGATCGCCTGCGCCTGGATCGGCGTCGGCGTGGTCAGTTTGGTGTTGGCAAGGGCCTTCAGCAGTCGGTCGCTGAGGCCGAGTTCGGCGAATGTCGTCATGTGAAACTTTCAAATCGGTTCGGGCCGCAGATGCGGCTGGTTGCAGGCGGAGCGACCCGTATGGTCGCGGTGCCCCTGCGTGATCGTGGGAACCTGTTGACCGGCCCTATGGCTGCTCACGCGGCAGCGGGCGTATCGGTTGACCGTCACATGCGCGTTCGGGCCTGCAAAGTCAAGCGTTGCCTCTGGCTTCGCGCGTTCGATTGGAGTAATCGGGGCGCAGATTCCCAGCCGGAGCCCGCCATGAAAGCCGCCGTCATCACCTTTCCCGGTTCCAACTGCGACCGCGACCTTGCCGTCGCGTTCGAAGCCGTGGGGGCCGAGGTGGTCCATGTCTGGCACAAGGATACCGATCTGCCGAAGGTGGATGTGGTCGGCATTCCGGGCGGCTTTTCCTTTGGCGACTATCTTCGCTGCGGGGCCATCGCGGCCCGATCGCCCATCGCACCTGCATTGGCGGCCCATGTGGAACGGGGCGGTTATGCGCTTGGCATCTGCAACGGGTTCCAGATTCTGACGGAAACGGGGTTGCTGCCGGGCGCGCTGATGCGGAACACGGGCCTGAAATACATCTGCAAGCAGGTGAAGCTGCGGGTCGAAACCTCGGACAGCGTGTTCACCTCGGGCTATGGCAAGGGGTCGGTCGTGACGGTTCCGATCGCGCATCACGACGGCAACTACACCGCCGATGCCGAAACGCTGGCCGCGCTGCGCGATCAGGATCGGATCGCCTTCACCTATGCCGAAAATCCCAACGGCGCGATGGAAGATATCGCGGGCATCCTGTCGGCCAACCGCCGGGTGCTGGGCATGATGCCCCACCCGGAACGCGCGATGGATCCGGTTCTGGGCAGCGGCGACGGGCGGGTGATGTTCGAAGGCCTGCTTGGCAGGATGGCGCTTGCCTGATCCCGGCAAGGTTGAGAGCGCCCCGGCGCCCGACTATCCTGCCGCCATGACAGCGCAGGGCCAGACCGATGACGAGGAGAAGAAGCCGGGGATATCCTGGCGGCTCCGGCTCATCATCGGGGGGCTTTTGCTGGTCGCCATCGCGACGGTGCTGGTGACCAACCGCTGGATGTCCGAACGCTTCACCGACACGACCCGCAGCCGGGCCGAGGTGCGGCTGGCGCTTTATTCCGGCAACATGCTTTCCGAGCTTCAGCGCAATTCGGTCGTGCCCTTGCTGCTGTCGCGGGATGCCTCGCTGATCGGGGCGCTGGCCTCGGACGATTTTTCGGCGACGTCGCAGCGGTTGATCTCGTTCCAGACCGAAATCGGGGCGGCGTCGCTGTCGCTGCTGGACATCGACGGGCGTGTCGTGGGTGCCACGAACCGCAACATCCTTGGCACCACCTATCGGACCGAGCCGTTCTTCGTCGATGCGATGCGCGACAACGAAACCGTCTTCACCGCCACGCAGCGCGAGGGGGGCGGTTACGATTTCACCTATTCCCGCGCGGTGATGCAGGACAACCGGATCATCGGCGTCGTCGCCGTGGCGGTGGATCTGATGAAATACGAGCGCGCCTGGGCGGGTTTGCAGGACGCGGTCCTGGTCACCGACAGCGACGGCGTCGTGATCCTCGCGACCGAGCCGCGCTGGCGGGGGCTGGAGCTTTCGCAGGCGCTGGCAGTGCAGGACCCGCCCTCTGCCATCCGCCGCGCGTTCCAGTTCACCGCCGACTGGGCGCAGGACCCGCCCGACGCCTATCTGGGCGGCGAAGGCGTATTGCGCACCGATGCGCGGGTTCCCTTCCGCGGCTGGCGGCTCGTGACCTTCACGGCCTATGATTCGGTGCGCGAACGGGTGAACACCGTCCTTGCAATGGAGATCATGGGTTTCGCGATCCTTCTGGCGGCGACCTTCTATCTGCTGTCGCGCCGCGCATGGTCGCAGAGCATGTCGTTTCAGCGGGAATCCGCCGAGCTTCGGATGCTCAACCAGCGATTGCGCCGCGAGATTGCCGAGCGCGAAAAGGTGCAGAAAGATCTGGCCGTCGCGGAGACCACGCTGGCGCAATCGTCCAAGCTGGCCGCGCTGGGCGAGATGTCGGCCGCCGTCAGCCACGAGTTGAACCAGCCGCTGGCCGCAATGAAGACCTATCTGGCCGGAGCGCGTCTTTTGCTGCAACGCAAACGCGCCGAGGAGGCGATGTCGTCCTTTCAGCGGATCGACGATCTGATCGAACGAATGGGCGCGATCACCCGGCAGCTCAAATCCTATGCCCGTAAGGGCGGAGAGGCATTCGAGCCTGTGGACATGCGCCATTGCGTATCCGCCGCCCTGTCGATGATGGAGCCGCAGCTGAAGGTCCGGGTGGTGCGGATCAACCGCAGCCTGCCCAAGTCGCCCGTGATGGTTCTTGCCGACCGGCTGCGGCTGGAACAGGTCATCATCAACCTTCTGCGCAACGCGCTGGACGCAACCAAGGCGGTTGCGGACCCCCAGATCGACATCGGCGTTTCGGTGGGCAGCAATGCCAGCCTGACGGTGCATGACAACGGCACCGGCATCGCCGATCTGGAAAACCTGTTCGAGCCGTTCTACACCACCAAGAAGCCCGGAGAGGGCGTGGGCCTCGGGCTCGCCATCTCGTCCGGGATCGTCAAGGACCTTGGCGGCAGGCTCACCGCACGAAATGCTGATGGCGGGGGGGCTGTTTTCGAGGTTCAGTTGCCCCTACTTGGCAGCAAGATCGAAGCAGCAGAATGAGGAATGAATGGCGCGCGCGATGAAGGTGGCTATCGTCGATGACGAAGCCGACATGCGGCAATCCATCAGCCAATGGCTGGCGCTGTCCGGGTTCGACACCGAAAGCTACGCTTCCGCCGAGGAGGCGTTGAAGGCCATCGGCGCGGATTTCCCCGGCGTGGTGGTCAGCGACATCCGCATGCCCGGCATGGACGGGATGGCGATGCTGAAACGGTTGATGAGCGTGGATAGCGGCCTGCCGGTCATCCTGATCACCGGGCATGGCGATGTGCCGATGGCGGTCGAGGCGATGCGGATCGGTGCGTTCGACTTTCTGGAAAAGCCGTTCAACCCGGACCGGATGACGGAACTGGCGAAAAAGGCGACGCAGGCGCGGCGGCTGACACTGGACAACCGCGCGCTGCGGCGCGAGCTGTCGGATGGCAGCGTCATCATGAAGAAGCTGATCGGATCGTCCCCGGCGATGGAACGGCTGCGCGAGGATATCCTCGATCTGGGGCAGGCCGACAGCCACGTGCTGATCGATGGCGAAACGGGAACGGGCAAGACGCTGGTGGCGCACGCACTGCACGCGGTGGGTCCGCGCGCGGGCAAGAAGTTCGTCACCATCTCCTGCGCGGCATGGACCGAGGATCAGCTTCAGGCCAAGCTGTTCGGCCCGGTGGAAGAAGGCGGCCTGCCGCTGGTGGACGAGGCGCGGGGCGGGACCCTGTGCCTCGAGGATATTGAATCGCTGTCACATCCGTTGCAATCGCGGCTGCTGACGATGATTAACGATCAAGCGGTCCCGCCGGAAACGCGGATCATCGCGATCTGCAACCAGCACGCCCCCGACAAGACGCTGGAAGACGTGCTGCGGCCCGACCTGTTCTATCGCCTTGGCGCGATGACCATCGTGCTGCCGCCGCTGCGGACGCGGGGCGAGGATATCCTGACGCTGTTCACCAACATGTCCGAACAGTTCGCCGAGGAATATGGCTGCGACGCGCCGCAGGTGACGGCACAAGAGGCGGCGCAGCTGCTTCAGGCCCCGTGGCCGGGCAACGTGCGCCAGCTGGTGAACATCGCCGAACGGGCCGTTCTGCAGAACCGCCGCGGATCTGGGTCGATCGCATCGCTGCTGATGGCCGACAACGAAGCATCCGGCCCCGCGCTGACGACCGAGGGCAAGCCGCTGAAGGATTATGTCGAGGCGTTCGAGCGGATGCTGATCGACAATACGATGCGCCGCCACAAAGGGTCGATCGTCGCGGTGATGGAGGAGCTTTGTCTGCCGCGCCGGACCTTGAACGAAAAGATGGCGAAATACAGCTTGCAGCGCGCCGATTATGTCTGACGGATGCGGCGGGGATTTCCCCGCCGTTTTCATTTTCGCGATGCCGTCATCGCCGGGGCATCCGGTAAGCCTGTGGAAAACAGCCATTGTGTTTTCCCCATGCCTGCCCTTATTGTCGCAGGACGCGGGTCTATTATCCCCGCGCCGACAGTTTCGCAGCCCCGCGCGGGCCGAAGGGGAAGCCCGGAGGCCGCATCACGGGGCGCAAAAGACAGGCCGCAAGGCCCCACCATTGCCCGCATGTCGCAGTCGACACGGGCTTTTCAACGGGACGCCAAAAGGTGTCCGGGATAGAACCGCGATGGGCGCAGGATTGATGGAAAGACGCGAGAGGTGCCGCATCGGCGCACCCGCGTTCCACAACGCGCGCCCCACCGCCCGTACAAGCCGCCACACGCAGACCGAACCCACTCGCGGGCATGCCCGCGCCAGGCCCGTCTGCCTGGGCGCATTGGAAGACAATGGCCAAGAAAATGCTTATCGATGCCACCCACCCGGAGGAAACCCGGGTCGTGGTGGTGGACGGAAACAAGGTCGAGGAATTCGACTTTGAAACCGTCAACAAACGCCAGATTGCCGGCAACATCTATCTTGCCAAGGTAACGCGGGTCGAGCCGTCGCTTCAGGCGGCCTTCGTGGATTACGGCGGAAACCGTCACGGCTTCCTCGCATTTGCGGAAATCCACCCGGATTATTACCAGATCCCGGTAGAGGACCGTAAGGCCCTGCTGGAGGAGGAACGCGCCTTCGCCCGCGCCGAGGACGAGGACGAAAAGCCCCGCAAGCGCCGTCCGCGCCCCGAAGCCGTTCAGGACGCGGTGAAGTCCGACGCGATGGACGTGGTCGATTTGGGCGAGGACGAAGCCGAGGACCAGCTTTTCGACGAAAGCGCCCCTGCCGAGGATGACGAGATCGAATCCGTCGCCGAGGAGGACGTGGCCGAGGAAATCCGCGCGCCGCGCAAGCCCCGCGCGCGCCGCTACAAGATCCAGGAAGTGGTCAAGGTCCGGCAGATCATGCTGGTGCAGGTCGTCAAGGAAGAACGCGGCAACAAGGGTGCTGCGCTGACGACCTATCTGTCCCTGGCGGGCCGGTATTGCGTGCTGATGCCGAATACGGCACGTGGCGGCGGGATTTCCCGCAAGATCACGCAGGTCGCCGACCGCAAGAAGCTGAAGGAAATCGCGTCGGAGCTCGAGGTTCCGGAAGGCGCGGGCCTCATCATCCGCACGGCGGGTGCCAAGCGGACGAAACAGGAAATCCGCCGCGATTACGAATACCTGATGCGCCTGTGGGAACAGGTGCGCGAGCTGACGCTGAAATCCATCGCGCCCGCCCCGATCTATGAGGAGGGCGATCTGATCAAGCGATCCATTCGCGATCTGTTCAACCGCGAGATCGAGGAAGTGCTGGTCGAGGGCGAGGCGGGCTTCCGCACCGCCAAGGAATTCATGCGGATGATCATGCCCGCCCATGCGCGGCAGGTGCAGCGTTACAACGATTCCATGCCGCTTTTCGCGCGGTATCAGGTGGAAAGCTACCTCGGCGGGATGTTCAACCCGGTCGTGCAGCTGAAATCGGGCGGCTACATCGTTATCGGCGTGACCGAGGCGCTGGTCGCCATCGACGTCAACTCGGGCCGTGCGACCAAGGAAGGCTCTATCGAGGAAACCGCGCTCAAGACCAACCTGGAGGCGGCGGAAGAAGTCGCGCGCCAGCTGCGTCTGCGCGACCTTGCGGGCCTGATCGTCATCGACTTCATCGATATGGAGGAGCGTCGCAACAACGCCGCCGTCGAGAAGCGCCTGAAGGAAAAGCTGAAGACCGACCGCGCGCGCATTCAGGTCGGCCGCATCTCGGGCTTCGGCCTCTTGGAGATGTCGCGTCAGCGTCTGCGCCCGGGGATGCTGGAATCCACCACGCAGCCCTGCGCGCATTGCCACGGCACCGGCCTGATCCGTTCGGATGACAGCCTTGCGCTGCAAGTCCTGCGCCAGCTGGAAGAAGAAGGCACACGCAAGCGGTCGAAAGAGGTTCTGCTGAAGGCTCCGGTCGCGGTTGTGAACTTCCTGATGAACAACAAGCGCGAACATATCGCGCTGATCGAAGCGCGCTATGGCATGGCCGTGCGGATCGAGGCGGACCCGCATCTCGTCTCGCCCGACTATTCGATCGAGAAGTTCAAGACGGCGACCCGCGTGGTTCCGGACGCACCGCTGGTCGTGTCGGGCGATGCCTCGCTGATGGGCGACTTCGTCGAGGAGGACGAGGACGTCCCGTTCGAGGAGGAGATCGAGGAAGCCGAAGTCGTCGAGACGGCAGAGGTGGCCGAGGTCGAGACCGAAGCCGCCGAGGGCGACTCGCCCCGCAAGAAGCGCCGTCGTCGGCGCCGCCGGCGCGGCAACGGCAATGGCGAAGGCGCCGCTGTCGAAGGGGCGGATGACGCGTCGGGCGACGAGGATGTCGCAGGCGATGAAGGCGTGGCGGAGGAAGTGGCCGAGGCGCCTGCGCCCGAGCCCGAGCCGGTCGCCGAGCCTGTCGTGGTAAGCGAGCCGGAGCCGGTTGTCGAAGAAGCGCCCGCACCGAAGAAGCGCGTGACACGGACCCGCAAGAAGGCCGAGCCGGTCGAACCCGCGGCCCCGGTCGAAGAAACGCCCGCACCCAAGCGCCGCACCCGCAAGAAGGCGGAACCCGTGGTCGAGGCCGCTCCGGTGGTCGAGGAGGCGCCCAAGAAGCCGCGCCGCACCCGCGCCAAACCGGTCCCGGCCGAGGTTGTCGAAGTTGCGGCCCCGGCGGCCGAACCTGCGCTGCAAGAAGCCCCGTCGCCCGAGGTGGAGCCTGCCGACGATAGCAAACCGCGCCGTCGCGGCTGGTGGGCCAGATAACAGGAAAGGGCGCTGGAAACGGCGCCCTTTTCATTTGCGGCGGATGGTGAATTCCGTTACCCGCCCATCGTCGCGCGACCCGATCAGTTCGTGCCCCGCCTCGGCGCAGAAATGCGGCAGGTCGATCCGCGCCATTGGGTCGGTGGTCCGCACCCGAAGCACCGCGCCGGGGGGCAGCCCCATCAGCACCTTGCGGGCGCGCAGCACGGGCAGGGGGCAAAGCAGGTTCTCGCAATCCAGAATGTCCATGTCCTTGCCTAGCGCATGGCGGAATCCACGGCAATGTGACGCCCCGCTTGCGTGACCTTTGCGATGGGTGTGATATGCCTGTCGCGCAAGGAGAAGCGAATGGCCGGTTTTGACCTTCTGGATGCGGGGCTCGTCTCGGCGATGATGATTGCGCTGGCGGCGGGGGTGCTCAGCTTCCTCAGCCCCTGCGTGCTGCCCATCGTGCCGCCCTATCTCGCCTATATGGGCGGGATCAGCATGAAGGACATGCAAGGCAGTGCGCGCCGCCGCATCCTGCTTCCGGCGCTGTTCTTCGTGCTGGGGCTTTCGACGGTGTTCCTGTTCCTTGGCTTTGCCGCCTCGGCCATGGGGACGATGCTGTTGCAGTATCAGGGCGTGATGACCAAGGTGTCGGGCGCGGTGGTGCTGATCTTCGGGCTGCATTTCATCGGGCTGTTCCGCATCGGCATCCTTGACCGCGAGGCGCGGATGGATGCGGGCGACAAGGGCGGGTCGGCCTTTGGTGCCTATGTTCTGGGGCTGGCCTTCGCCTTTGGCTGGACGCCCTGCATCGGCCCGCAGCTTGGCGCGATCCTTTCGCTGGCCGCGTCCGAGGCGAGCCTGGCGCGCGGCACGACCCTGCTTGGGGTCTATGCCATCGGGCTGGGGCTGCCCTTCCTTCTGGCGGCGCTGTTCATCAACCGGGCCATTGGGGTGATGAATCGACTGAAGCCATGGATGCGGGTGATCGAACGGGCGATGGGGGCGCTGCTGATCCTCGTGGGTCTGGCGCTCATCACCGGGGCGTTCACGGCATTCTCGTTCTTCCTGCTGGAGAATGTGCCCTTCCTTGGAACGCTTGGCTGATGGCGTTCCGTCGGCGGGTCTTCTACATCCCCGGCTTCGATCCTTTTCCGCCGCGCAAGTATCGCGAGATCTATCGCCGCGAGGGGGCGGCGCAGGCGCGCATCTCGGGCTACGATCTGTCGATGAAACCGTCGAAGGGCGGCTGGACGGTCAAAAGCGGCGATGTCGAAACGCAGGTGGAGGTGCTGGTCTGGACCGACATCGTGCAAGCCTCGATGCAGACCGGGATCGCTGCGACCTATCTGCAACTGGTGCGGACGGCGTGGACTTATATCGCGTCGGGGGCGCTGTTCCGGCTGGCGCGGCTGCGCAAGGGTCCGGTGATCGCGGCGCTGTATCCGGTGGTGGCGTTGCTCTTGCAGCTTGCTGTGGCGCTGCTGGCGGGGTGGCTGGTGGCGCAGGTGCCCTGGGGGTGGCTGGCATCGCTGCCGGTGGCGTGGCTGGTGCTGCGCTGGTTCCGGCGGCATGATCGCATTCTTGCGTGGTATCTGATGCATGACTACGCGTTCTCCGCCCGCTATCGCGGCGCGAACCCCCCGGCGCTGGAGGCGCGGATGGAGGCGTTCCGCCAGCGCGTGGCAGAGGCGGTGGCGAGCGAGGTGGACGAGGTGCTGGTCGTTGGCCATTCCTCGGGGGCGTATATCGGCGTTTCGGTCGTGGCGGATGTGCTGCGGGGCGGGGCGGAGGGGCCGCTTGCGCTTCTGACGCTGGGGCAGGTGGTGCCGATGGTGTCCTTCCTGCCTGAGGCGAAGCGCCTGCGGGCGGATCTGCACGATTTGGCGACGGCGGATGTGCCTTGGGTGGACGTGACCGCACCGGGCGACGGCTGCGCCTTTGCGCTGTGCGATCCGGTCGCGGTCAGCGGCGTCGCGCCCGAGGGGAAGCGCTGGCCGCTGGTCGTGTCGGCGGCATTCAGCCAGACCCTATCGCCGGAACGCTGGCGTGCGCTGCGGTGGAAGTTCTGGACGCTGCATTTCCAGTATCTGCATGCCTTCGACCGGGGCAATTACGATTACTTTGCGATCACTGCGGGGCCGATGACTTTGCGCGAGCGTTACGCGGGGCGCGCACCGTCGAAATCGCGGATCGAGACGCCGCTTTCGGGCTTTACCGACCGATGAGGCCGCCAAAACCGCCCTCGCGTCCCGATCGCGTGTCGCTGCTGCACCATGCGCGGCTGTTCCGGCGCGACATCCTCTCGGCCCAGCCCGCGCGGCTGTATCGGGCGTGGATGGCCGAATTCCGCACGCCGTTCTTCCGCAGCTATCTGTGCAACGATCCGGCGCTGGTGCGGCGGGTGCTGGAGGAACGGCCTGACGATTTCCCGAAATCGGACCGCATTCGCGCGGGGTTGGCGCCGCTGCTGGGAAATTCGGTCTTCGTGACCAA
Source organism: Falsirhodobacter flavus (assembly GCA_029846755.1). Lineage (GTDB taxonomy): Bacteria > Pseudomonadota > Alphaproteobacteria > Rhodobacterales > Rhodobacteraceae > Falsirhodobacter > Falsirhodobacter flavus. The sequence goes on from JARWBI010000001.1 coordinate 215,000, forward strand.
TGGCGAAGTCTGGAAGCGCCAGCGCCGCATTATCGACCCGGCCTTTGCGGGCGGGCGTCTGCGCGAGATATTCCCGGCCATCTGGGCTGCGGGAGAGGCTGCTGTGGCTCGGCAGCTTATCGGCGTGACAGAGATCGAGGCAGCGACCAGCCACGCCGCCGCCGACGTGATCTTCCGCACGCTGTTCTCGATCCCGATCGAGCATGAGGTGGCGAGTGCAGTCTTCCACCGCTTTCGCGATTACCAGCGGACGCAGCCGATCCTCAACTTGGCGGCATTCATCCCGTGGCTGCCCAGATTTCACGGCCGCAAGACGCGCGCGGCGGCTCGGGACATCCGCGCGCTGATCGCCCGACTGACCGAGGAGCGGGCGGCGCTTATCGCGGCGGGACATGCGCCGGACGATCTGGCGACCAAGATCATGACCACGCCCGACCCCCTGACGGGTGCGGTCTTCGACACCGATGAGATGGTCGATCAGGTGGCGATCTTCTTTCTGGCGGGGCATGAGACCTCGGCCTCGGCGCTGGCATGGGCGCTGTATCTGCTGGCCGCCAACCCCGAGGCGCAGGAGCGCGTGGCGGCGGAGGCGCAAGCGTTGGAGCCGGATTTCGGCACCGTCCGCCGTCTGCCCTTCACCCGCGACGTGTTCCGCGAGACGCTGCGTCTTTATCCCCCCGTTCCGATGATGGTGCGCGAGACGACGGCGACCGAGGATCTGCGCGGCCGCAAGGCCCCGAAGGGCGCGCAGATCGTGCTGTCGCCGTGGCATATCCAGCGGCACGAGCGCATCTGGGACCGCCCCGACGATTTCGACCCGGACCGTTGGCAGACGGATGCGGCCAAGGCCAGCGCACGGGACGCCTATATGCCGTTTTCCTCCGGCCCGCGCGTCTGCACGGGGGCGGGGTTCGCGATGATGGAGGGGGTGTTGCTGCTGGCGATGCTGGTGCGGGCCTTCCGGTTCGAGGTGGTGGAGACCCCGGTGCCTGTCGCGCATCTGACGGTGCGGGCCAAGGATGGCATCCGGTTGCGCGTTCAGCCGCGATAGCGGTTCAGCACGAAGACGCGGATTGCGGAGGCGAGGTTGCCCGTGCGCCCCTCGTCGATTTCCGCCGCAAGGGCGTTGATCGCGATGCCGCGCTCGACGGCGATGTCGCGGAAGGCGCGCCAAAACTCCGGCTCCAGCGTGACCGAGGTGCGGTGGCCGCGCAGGGTGAGCGAATGTTTCTCAAGTCCGCTCATGGCCGTCCAGATCGCGCCTGGCCTTTTCGGCCTCGGCCTTCTGGCGCAGTCGTTCGGCCTTGGTCAGGCCGAACTTTGCCGCATTGGCGTCGCCCTGCGCGCGTTTCGCATCGCGTTCCCGCGATTTGCGAACCTCGCGCAGGTTGACCACCTTCATTTCGGGCCGATCATGTCTTCGGGACGAACCACGCGGTCGAAGGTCTCGCCATCGACGAAGCCGAGCGCGATGGCTTCCTCGCGCAGCGTGGTGCCGTTCTTGTGCGCGGTCTTGGCCACCTTGGTCGCATTGTCGTAACCGATGGTCGGGGCCAGCGCCGTGACCAGCATCAGCGATTCCTTCATCAGCTTGTCGATCCGCGCGGTGTTCGCCTGGGTGCCGACGACCATGTTGTCGGTGAAGCTGCCCGCCGCATCGCCCAGAAGCTGCATCGATTGCAGCACGTTGTAGGACATCATCGGGTTGTAGACGTTCAGCTCGAAATGGCCCTGCGATCCGGCGAAGCCGACAGCCGCGTCGTTGCCCATGACATGGGCGCAGACCATGGTCAGCGCCTCGGCTTGGGTCGGGTTGACCTTACCCGGCATGATCGATGATCCCGGCTCGTTCTCGGGCAGGATCAGCTCGCCCAGACCCGAACGGGGGCCGGAGCCCAGAAGGCGCAGGTCGTTCGCGATCTTGAACAGCGATGCCGCAACCGTCTTCAGCGCGCCCGAGAACATGACCATCGCGTCATGCGCTGCCAGTGCTTCGAACTTGTTGGGGGCGGTGACGAAGGGCAGGTTGGTGATGCTGGCGATCTCCGCCGCGACGCGGGTGTCCCAGCCGACCTTGGTGTTCAGGCCGGTGCCGACAGCGGTGCCGCCTTGGGCCAGTTCATAGATGTCGGGCAGGCAGGCCTTCACCCGCTCGATTCCCTTTTCGACCTGCTTGGCATAGCCGCCGAATTCCTGACCCAGCGTCAGCGGTGTCGCATCCTGCGTATGGGTGCGGCCGATCTTGATGATGTCCTTGAATTCCTCGGACTTCGCCACCAGCGCCTTGTGCAGCTTTTCCAGACCGGGGATCAGCGTGTCGCGGGCCATCATGCCGATCGCGACATGCATCGCGGTCGGGAAGGTGTCGTTCGACGACTGCCCCATGTTGCAGTGATCGTTCGGGTGGACGGGCTTTTTCGAGCCCATCGTGCCGCCCAGCATCTCGATCGCGCGGTTCGAGATGACCTCGTTCGCGTTCATGTTGGACTGGGTGCCCGAACCCGTCTGCCACACGACCAGCGGGAAGTTGTCATCGAAGCGGCCCTCGATCACCTCGGCCGCGGCCGCTGCGATGGCATCGGCGATCTGGGCGTCCATGTCGCCCTGCGCCTTGTTCACCAGCGCGCAGGCCTTCTTGATGACGCCAAGGGCACGGATGATCGCGACCGGCTGGCGTTCCCAACCGATGGGGAAGTTCTGGATCGACCGTTGGGTCTGCGCACCCCAGTATTTGTCGGCAGGAACTTCAAGCGGGCCGAAGCTGTCGGTTTCGGTGCGGGTCGCGGTCATGGGGCATCCTCCGTGAGTGTCGCGGGTTTGATGGCCCATAACCCCGGCGAAATCAATCGCGGTGGTAATGCCAGACGCGGGCAGGGGGCAGGTTCGCCCAGACCTTTTCGCCCTTCGTCGCCTTCAGGCCAAGTTCCGCAGCCACGCCCTGCGCGACCGGGGTGCGGTTGGAGTAGGTGAACTGCGTAAAGGCGGCGCCCGGGCCAGCATGCGGAACGCGCCGCCCACGATGGCCATCTGCGTCAGCGCCTGCATCGACAGAAGCGGCAGCCCCGAGATGACCGCCCCGATGCCCGGATCGACCGTTCCCGCCGCCGTCTCTGCCCCGGCACAGTGAACGGTGATGCCGGGAAAACGCGCCCGCAGGCAGTCGCAAAAATCGGGGTTGGTTTCGAACACGGTCAGATCGCGGGGGGCGATGCCGCGGGCCAGGATCGCGCGGGTCAGCTTGCCCGTGCCGGCGCCCAGTTCGACCACCCGGCCCGTATCCGGCGTCAGATGCGCTGCCATCGCCCGTGCCAGATCGTCCGAGGACGGGGCAAGGGCCACCACGTGATGCGGGCGGCGGATCAGCTGTTTCATGAACAGGCCGAGGTCGGACATTTGGCGCTCCTGCAAAGGCTCGCCAACGTGCTATCCGGTGCTGGTAACGGCTTTGCGACTACTTGCGGAACTTGTCGAGGCTGACGATCTCGGCATCGCGCTGCGGGCGGTCTTCCGCCTCCTCCTCGGCGTCCTCCTCGTCGTCTTCGTCCTCGGCCTCATGCGTTTCGAAGCGAAGGCCGAATTCGACCGAAGGGTCGACGAAAGTGCGGACGCTGTCGAAGGGGATCACGAGCGGTTCCGGCTGGTTGCCGAAATTCAGCGTGATCGAGAACCCCTCATCCGTGACGACAAGGTTTTCGAACCAGTGCTGGATGACGACGGTCATTTCCTCGGGATAGCGGGCGCGAAGCCAGTCCGCGATGGCCACATCCTCGTGCCGCGTGTCGAAGGTGATGAAGAAGTGGTGCGCCCCCGGAAGCCCGTTCTTCGACACATCGGTCAGCACGTTCTGGATGAGACCGCGCATCGCGCGGTGCATCAGGTTGCCGTAATCGATGGTTTGGGACATTCGCATCTCCTTGATCCGAATGCAGCATAGGCGATTTGGAGGCGAAGGAAAGAGGCGTTGAACGGGGCGGGGGCGGCAAGGTCCGCAAGGCGCAACTTGCGGAAAGGCACAGGCGCGGCAGGAACCGCCACGCCTGTGCCGGTGTCAGCCGGCCTTTGGGGCAGGCGTCTTGGGCAGTTCGATGTTGATCTCGAGGCTCGACATCTGATCGCCGCGCTCCATGCGGACTTCGACATCCTTGTCGCCGATCGCAACGTATTTGCGGATCGCGGCGACGATATCGGCCTGCAGCATCGGCAGGTAGTCGGCTTCGGGGCCGCCCTCGCGGCTGCGCTCGTGGGCCAGCAGGATCTGCAGCCGGTCCTTCGCGGTCTGGGCCGACTTCGGCTGGCGGGGTTTGCGGATGAAATCGAACAGGCTCATGCCGTGCGTCCGAACAGCCGCTGGAACAAGCCGGGCTTGCGCTCGCCCACGATGCGCATTTCCACCGTCGTGCCGGTGAGGCGGGTCACGGCATCCTCATAAGCCTCGGCGGCGGCAGAGGGGCCGTCCAGCACGACGGGCGTGCCGACGTTCGACGCGCGCAGGATCGCCTTGCTTTCCGGAATCACGCCCAGAAGCGGCACGGCCAGGATTTCCAGAACGTCGTCGACGGTCATCATCTCGCCGATCTCGACCCGTTCCTGGTCATAGCGGGTGATGAGCACCTGCGCCTTGATCGGATCGGCCCCTTCGGTTTCGGCGCGTTTGGTCTGGCTGCTCAGCAGGCCCAGAACGCGGTCGCTGTCGCGCACCGACGACACTTCGGGGTTGGTCACGACAACGGCCTCGTCGGCGAAATACATCGCCAGCTGCGCGCCGCGTTCGATCCCGGCGGGGCTGTCGCAGACGATGTAGTCGAACTCGGTCTTCAGCTCGTTCAGGATCTGCTCGACCCCGTCCTTGGTCAGCGCATCCTTGTCGCGCGTCTGCGAGGTCGGCAGGATCGACAGCGTATCGAGTCGCTTGTCCTTGATCAGCGCCTGCTTCAGCTTGGCATCGCCCTGGATGACGTTGATGAAGTCGAACACCACCCGGCGTTCGCACCCCATGATCATGTCGAGGTTGCGAAGACCCACGTCGAAATCGATCACGACGGTGCGGAAGCCCTTTTTCGCCAGCCCCGCCGAAATCGCCGCCGAGGAGGTCGTCTTGCCGACGCCGCCCTTGCCGGACGTGATCACGATGACCCGCCCAAGCGGCGGATTGTTCTTGGCTTCGGTCGTCATGCGATCACCTCCATGCGAAGTCTCTCGTCCTCTAGGTAAATATGCGTCGAGCGCTGGCGGATGGCGTCCTCCAGCATCTCGCTCGTGTGATAGATGCCCGCGATGGCGACCAGTTCGGCATCGAGGCTCTGGCAGAAGATATGCGCATCCTCGTTCCCGTGGCAGCCTGCCATGGCGCGGCCGCGCAGGGGGCCATAGACGTGGATATTGCCCGCCGCGACCAGTTCGGCGCCCGAGGCGACCGAGCCGATGATCGTCAGATCGCCGTGTTCAGCCACCACCATCTGCCCCGACCTGATGGTCGAACGGATGACGGTGTTCTGCGCCGGGGCGGCAGGCGCCTCTGTGGCGGGGGCAGGGCTTGCCTCGCGCGGGGGCGGGGCGTCGCGTCCGGGGGGCAGGGCGATCAGGCCCAGCGTCTGAAGCGCCGCGGTATCGACGCCTGCCGCGTTCTGCACCGCAAAGACGCGCATGTCGCGGCGGCGAAGCTGCGCCACCAGTTCGCGCAGTCGGTCCGGCTGGCCAAGATCCGGCGCATTGGCGAAATCCAGCACCACGGGGCCCCCCAGCAGAAGCTGCGGCGCCTTGCGAAGCTGGTCGTCAAGCTGGGCATAGAAACGACCGTCCGCGCCCTCCGTTTCGATCCGAAGCGCCAGCGCGGTCAGGAATCGCCCGCGGACCTGAAACGCGGATGCCGTGGCCGGGCCGGCGTCGGTCCGGGCGTATCGATCTGACACGGTGAAACTGCTCCTGCTTTGTGGCGGATCGCGGCATCGGCCGCCCGCTTCTCATTGAAAGGCCCATCGCACGATCGGGCAACCGCGCGAAAGAAGCCGTCCGCGTGTTCAGCAGGAACCCGCCAACTTGTAAAGACCGCATCGTGTGGAAAAAGGGCGGGGAAAGGTGCAGGATTCTGTTGCCAGGCTCCTGCGGGCCCCGCCTTACGCGGCTAAGCGCAAGGACTTAAGTTTCGATGTCATTACTGCTTACGCAGCAACAGCCATCGGAGCACGGTTGTCGTTTGCAACTGTACATTTCGGACCGATAACGGTGGTACCTCACCGAGCGAAAGCTGGCCCCTTTAGACGTTCGTCGATCCTGTTTCGACCCCATCCGCCCCAAACGAGGGAGTATTGGTGGAGTCGCCGGGTACCGCCCCCGGGTCCGATCCGCTTATTACGGGTGCGTTTATCGCCATAGTCCCGGCAAGCCGGAACACCCCTGATATAGGCCGGCGCGCGCCGCCTCGCAAGGGCGGAACCTTGGCGCTTCCTTCCGGTTGCATCCCCGAAGGAGGACCTCATGAAACCGCATGACGAAATCTGGAACGAATGGAAGGATCTGGTCAACATGACCCCGTCCGCATTGAAGAAATGGCTGGAGACGGAGGAAAGCCGGAAGGTCGGTGACACGCGCGGCAATGGCGAGAGCACGGGCCACAAGTCGGGCCATCGCATCATCGGCATCAAGGAAAAGCGCAAGGCCGACCTGAGCGAGGACGACTGGGCGCATATGGCCAAGGTCGTCGGCTATATCAAACGCCACAAGGCGCAGGGCGGGCCGGGCAAGGACATGGAGCACAGCGACTGGAGGTATTCGCTGATGAACTGGGGTCACGATCCGAAATCGTGACCCCGGCAGGGATCAGAAGCCCGCCTTGATCTGCTCGAACGTCTCGACCATGCGGTCGCGCATCCGGGTGTCGATGGGCGTCTGGGCCAGTAGCGTGCCGTCCACCGCGCTCAGATGCGCATTCTCGACATCCTCGGGGGCGATCATTGCCATGCCTGCGTCGTTGGTGTGGGCATAGCCGATATTGTCGACCAGCACCTGCGCCGATTCCGGGGCCAGCCAGGCATTCATGAAGTCATAGGCCTTGTCTTCCGACCCCGGACCGTTCTTGAAGTTGACATAGCCGCAGAAGAAGGACGACGCGCCCTCGGCCGCCTCGCGGTTGAAGGCGACCGGGTAGCCGTCGTTCTGCATCAGCGCGACGCCGTCGTTCCACGACCACGCCACCTGCACCTGACCGCCCGCCATAAGCTGCGTCAGCTCGGAAGGGTCGGCCCAATAGGCGACGACGTTCGGGTGCACCTCGCGCAGCCAGTTGGCGGCAGCTTCGAACTGCTCCTCGGTCGCGTTGGTCCAGTCGGTCACGCCCGTCGCCAGATAGGCCAGCGCCCAGATGTCGTCCGTATTGTCGGGCAGCGAGATGCGGCCCGCGTATTTCGGGTTGGCGAAGACCTGAACGCTGGCCACATCCTCTGCCGGGACGGTGTCGGGATTATAGGCGATGGCGGTATAGGCGTAATCGGTCGGGATGAACCACACGCCTTCGGCATCATGGAAGATTTCCGATTCCTTGAAGCGGTCGGAGATGGCGGCATAGGCGGGAATGCGGCTGACGTCCCACGGCTCGATCAGCCCCGCGTCGCGGTATTTCGACACCATCTGCGAACAGGGATGGCCGATATCGGCGCGGAAGCCCGATGCCACCTTCTGGAAGGCCTCGTCATCGTCGCCGAACAACGACCATGTCGGCGCGTCGCCATGGGCATCGACATAGCCTTGCACCAGTTCCGGGATCTCGAACCCCGCCCAGTCCAGCACGATCAGGTCGGGATCGGCGGCGAATGCGGGGGCGGCAATGGTCAATGCGGCGACAGAGCCGAGAAGGGATTGGAGGCGCATGGGCGGTCCTTTGAAAAGGTGATCGGCGGTAGCTAACCAACCGGGCGGCGCGCAAGCAAGATGCGATGTCGCCGCAAGGCGCGGTTTTCGGGCGGATGCGTAAAACGCAGGCGGTGGACGCTGCCTGCCGGGCTGCTAGTTTCGAGGCCGAACAGCCGGAGGATGAGATGGCACCCCACACCCAAGCGCCGTTGATCCTGTGGTTCCGACGCGATCTGCGCATCGCCGACAACCCGATGCTGACATGGGCAGTGCGGACGGGCCGCCCGCTGATCCCCGTTTTCGTGCATGAGGGCGGGCTGGGCACGGCGCCTGAATGGCGGCTGGGGCTGGCGTTGGAAAGTTTCACGCGAAGGCTGGAGGGGGTCGGTAGCCGCCTGATCCTGCGCCGGGGCGATCCGGCCAAGGTTCTGGCGCAGATCGCGTCGGAAACGGGGGGCGAGGTGCATTACACCCGCCTGCACGCCTTCCCCGATCCCGGCGTGGCGGGAGAGGCGCATCCCGGCCATCTGCTGCGCGACCCGGAGGCCGTCGCAACGAAGACCGGCGGGTTCTACAAGGTTTTCACCCCGTTTTGGAACACGCTGCGCGAAATGGGGGCGCCTGCGCCGATGCCGACCCATCGCAAGCTGGCAGCGCCGGATCGCTGGCCCGAAAGCGAAACCCTTGCCGATCTGCGCATGGGCGCGGGGATGCGGCGCGGGGCTGCGGTCGTTGCGGAACATGTGACCGTGGGGGAACTGGCGGCAGCGCAACGTCTGCGCGATTTTCTGGATGGCGGGCTGGTCGATTACGAGGCGGGGCGCGACCGTCTGGACATGCGCGCGACCTCGGGTCTGTCGGAAAACCTTACCTATGGCGAGATCGGGCCGCGCACCGTCTGGCACGCGGCGCTGCATCACGAACGCGGGTTGCCGTTCATCCGGGAACTGGCGTGGCGCGAATTCGCCCACCATCTGATGCACCACACGCCGCACCTGGCCAACCGCCACTGGCGTGACGGCTGGGAGGGTTTCCCATGGCGCGGCGACAATGCCGATGCCGAAGCATGGCGTCGCGGCATGACCGGAGAGCCGGTGGTCGATGCCGCCATGCGCGAATTGTTCGTGACCGGCACGATGCACAATCGCGCACGGATGATCGTGGCCAGCTATTTAACCAAGCACCTGCTGACCGATTGGCGCGTGGGGCAGAAGTGGTTCGAGGAGACGCTGATCGACTGGGATCCGGCCTCGAACGCGCTGAACTGGCAATGGGTGGCGGGTTCGGGGCCCGATGCCTCGCCCTATTTCCGCATCTTCAACCCCGCCTCGCAGGCCGAGAAGTTCGACCCGAAGCGCGCCTATCGGGACCGTTGGCTGGCCGAGGGGCAGCGCAACCCGGGAAAGGATGCGCTGGCCTTCTTCGACGCGGTGCCCGTTTCGTGGGACCTTTCGCCCGATCAGATGCCGCCCGCGCCGCTGATCGGCCTGGCCGAAGGACGAATGCGCGCGCTGGACGCCTATCAACGCAAGTAACGCTTGCCAGCGACATCTTCCGCGCCAGACTTTAACGCGGAGGATTGCCATGGTTCTGACAACGACAGACGGGCAAGCGGACTTGCCGCGTTACTTCACCGCCGTGTTCGACGTGGCGCGGTCCATACGCAGGGGGCGGCTGGATTTCGTGCTGCCGGACGGGCGCAGGTTCCGGGCCGAAGGCGCAGCCCCCGGTCCGGCCGCCGAGATCGAGGTCCACGATCCAGACATCTTCGCCCGCCTGATCCGCGAGGGGGATCTGGGCTTTTCCGAAGCCTACCTTGAGGGCGGCTGGTCCACGCCCGACCTTCAGGCCTTCATGGACCTGATGAATGCCGGGAACGACGATATCTATGACGGGTTTCCCGGCCTTGGGATGCTGCGGGCGTGGGAACGGGCGCGGCACTGGCTGCGGTCGAACAGCCGCGCGCAGGCAAGGCGCAACATCGCGCATCACTATGACCTCGGCAACGACTTCTATCGAGTTTGGCTGGACGAGACGATGACCTATTCCTCGGCCCTGTTCCTGACGGGGCAGGAGTCGCTGGAACAGGCGCAGCGGCAGAAATACGCGGCGCTGGTGGACCGCATGGACGTCTTGCCCGGCGATCATGTGCTGGAGATCGGCTGCGGTTGGGGCGGATTTGCGGAATATGCCGCGGCGGAACGGGGGCTGCGCGTGACCGGGCTGACCATCAGCCGCGCCCAGCACGATTACGCCGCCGCCCGCATCGCCCGTGCAGGGCTGTCGGATCGGGTGGACCTGCGCCTTCAGGATTACCGCGACGAGACGGGCCGCTATGACGGCATCGCCTCGATCGAGATGTTCGAGGCGGTGGGCGAGCGGTATTGGCCCGCCTATTTCGCGACCTTGCGGGGGGCGCTGAACCCCGGCCGCAGCGCCGCGCTTCAGATCATCACCATTCAGGACCGCCGGTTCGAGCTTTACCGGCAGGGCGTCGATTTCATCCAGAAATACATCTTCCCCGGCGGGATGCTTCCCTCGCCCAGCGCCCTGCGGGCCGAGATTGCGCGGGCGGGGCTGGTGCTGACCGAAAGCGTGGAATTCGGCGAAAGCTACTCTCAGACCCTGCGGCGGTGGCACGAGACGTTCAATGCCCGCTGGGACCGCATCGCCGGGATGGGTTTCGACGAGCGCTTCCGGCGGATGTGGAACTTTTATCTGACCGCCTGCGCCGGATCGTTCCGGTCGGGGAATACCGACGTGACGCAGATCACGGTGCAGCGCCCCGCTTGAACCTTCTGCCGCAATGCAGCAACCATTCGCCTCAAAGCGACGGAGGCGGACATGGACGACATCATCGGCAGCGATCCCGAACGGCGCGCCTTTTTCGAGGCGGCGGGCGGAGATGCGGAACTGGCCGCCGACATCATGGCGCTTTACGGCCAGCGCGATCCTGCGGAAATCCGCGCGCGGCTGGAACAGATGCGCGTCGCCGCCAGCAGCCGCGCCCGCGCCGTGCCCGCCCCGACCGCTCTGCGCCACCATGCCTCGCCTTCGGAGGTGGAGGTTCTGCGCCACCGCCAGCCTTATGCCCATTTCTTTGCAGTCGAAGAATACGATCTTCATTTCCGCCGCTTCGACGGCACGCAAAGCGATGCGATCAACCGCGCGGTCTTCGTGTCGGGGGATGCGGTGACGGTGCTGCCCTATGATCCGGTGCGCGACCGGGTGCTGCTGGTCGAACAGTTCCGCGCGGGCCCGTTCGGGCGCGGCGACGCCCAGCCTTGGCAGCTGGAGGCCATCGCGGGCCGCATCGACGCGGACGAGACGCCCGAACAGGCGGCGCGGCGCGAGGCGGTCGAGGAGGCGGGGCTGACTCTTGGCGATCTGCTGCATGTCTCCAGCTATTACCCCTCGCCGGGGGCGAAGACGGAGTTCATCTATTCCTATGTCGCGCTGACCGATCTGCCGGATGGCGCGGCGGGGGTGTTCGGCGTCGAGGGCGAGGCCGAGGACATCCGCGGCCATCTGGTGCCGTTCGACGGGATGATGGATCTGGTGGCAAGCGGAGAGATCCAGAACTCCCCCCTGATCGTGACGGCGCTTTGGTTGCAGCGCGAACGGGCGCGGATCAGAGCATCCGGCTGAACACCCCATCCCGCCGCAGCGCATGGCGCAAGGCGGCCGCGACGTGCAGCGCAACCAACCCGATCACGGCGTAATGCGCGGCCCAGTGGACGCGCTTGGCAATCTCTGCCACCGCTTCGTTCTTGGCGGGGCGGGGCAGGCCGATGGCGTCCAGCATCTCCAGCGGAAAGCCCCCGGTCGTGACGCGGACATATCCCGAAACGGCCATCACCAAAAGCGCGGCATAGAGCAGCCAATGCGTTGCCTTCGCCACCCCGGCCAGCGGGATGTTCAAGGGCGGGGGCGGGTGCCGCCAGCGATAGGCCAGCCGCGCCAGCACCAAGGCCAGCACGACGACGCCCATGTTTTTGTGAAAGATAAACAGCGCATCGCCGAAGGGTGCATCCTTCTGCACCATCACCAGCCCTGCGGGGATCATCGCGAGCACGATCGCGGCGGTGATCCAGTGCAATATACGTGCGGGTCTGCGGTAGCGTTGCATGGCTGCCTCCCGCGCCGATGATGGCACGGAAGGCAGGAGAAGTCAGGCCGGGATCTTGGCGTCCGACGAAAGGCTGACCACGATGTCGTCCAGCGTGGCGGCTTCGGTACGGGTCTCGCCCAGACGGCGGACGGAAACGGTGCGGGCGGCAACTTCCTGCATCCCGACGGCAAGGATGACGGGAACCTTGCCCACCGAATGTTCACGGACCTTGTAGTTGATCTTTTCGTTCCGCAGATCGGTCTCGGCCCGCACGCCAACGGCCTTCAGCGCCGCCGCCACTTCTTTCGCGTATTCGTCGGCGTCCGAGACGATGGCCGCGACGACGACCTGACGCGGGGCCAGCCAGAAGGGCAGCTTGCCGGCATAGTTCTCCAGCAGGATGCCGATGAACCGCTCGAAACTGCCGAGGATCGCGCGGTGCAGCATGTAGGGACGGTGCTTGGCGCCGTCTTCGCCGATGAACTGCGCGTCAAGGCGTTCGGGCAGGTTCGGATCAACCTGGAAAGTTCCGCACTGCCATTCGCGGCCGATGGCATCGGTCAGCTTGAAGTCCAGCTTCGGGCCATAGAACGCGCCGTCGCCCTCGTTGATCTCATAGGGCAGGCCCAGCTTTTCGATCGCGCCTTTCAGCGCGCCTTCGACCTTGTCCCACTGTTCGTCCGTGCCGATGCGGACATCGGGGCGGGTGGACAGTTTGATGTCGAACTTCTCGAACCCCAGATCGCGGTAGACTTCGGACAAAAGCGCGATGAAGGCGGCGCATTCGTCTTCGATCTGATCCTCGGTGCAGAAGATGTGGGCGTCGTCCTGCACGAAGCCGCGCACGCGCATCAGCCCGTGCATGGACCCCGACGATTCGTAACGGTGGCACGAGCCGAACTCGGCCAGCCGCAGCGGCAGGTCGCGATAGGATTTCAGCCCTTGGTTATAGACTTGGACGTGGCAGGGGCAGTTCATCGGTTTCAGCGCGTTGATGCGCTTTTCCTTGGCACCTTCCTCGTCGACCTCCACGATGAACATGTTCTCGCGGTAGGCTTCCCAGTGGCCCGATTTCTCCCACAGCACACGGTCCACGACCTGCGGGGTGCGGATCTCGCGGTAGCCGCCCTTGCGCTGCTTGCCGCGCATATAGTCTTCCAGCGTGCGATAGACCTGCCAGCCGTTCGGGTGCCAGAACACCATGCCGGGGGCTTCTTCCTGGATGTGGAACAGCTCCATCTCGCGGCCCAGCTTGCGGTGGTCGCGTTTCGCGGCCTCCTCCAGCATGGTCATATGGGCCTTCAGATCCTCGCGGTTCTTGAAGGCGACGCCGTAGATGCGTTGCAGCATGGGGCGGGTGGAATCGCCCAGCCAGTAAGCACCGGCCACCGTGGTCAGCTTGAACGCGTCGGCGGGAAGCTGGCCGGTCGATTGCAGGTGCGGACCGCGGCAGAGGTCCATCCACGGCCCGTGCCAATACATGCGGATCGGCTCGTCGCCCGGAATGCGGTCCAGCAGTTCGACCTTGAACGGCTCGCCCGCCGCCTCGTAATGCGCGCGGACGCGGGGGCGGTCCCAGACCTCGGTCCTCACCGGCTCGCGGGCGTTGATGATTTGCTTCATCTTCGCCTCGATCTGGCCGAGGTCTTCGGGCGTGAACGGTTCCGCCCGGTCGAAGTCATAGAACCAGCCCTGATCGCGGACCGGGCCGATGGTGACCTTCACGTCCGGCCACAGCTCCTGCACGGCGCGGGCCATGACATGGGCGAAGTCGTGGCGGATCAGCTCCAGCGCCGCCGCGTCGTCCTGCATGGTGTTGATGGCGATGGTCGCGTCGGCGTCGATCGGCCATTGCAGATCGTAATGCTTGCCATCCACCGATGCCGAGATAGCCTTCTTGCCAAGACTGGTGGAGATGGACGACGCCACTTCGCCGGGGGTTACGCCCGCCGGGAATTCACGCTTGTTGCCATCGGGAAAGGTCAGGGAAATCTGGGCCATGCGTTGGCTCTCCTCGTCGGTTTGGCGCCCACGGAACGCCCGGTTGCGGGTTATGTCGGGGCCGTTTTGCGCCGCGTGCGTGCAGAAGTCAACCACTGGCGGGACGCGGCGCGCCTTGCTATGCAATTGCAGAAAAAGGAGCCGCCATGACCGAATTCCTGACGACGCCCGAAAGCCGCCGCATCGCCTATCGCCTGACCTTGGGCGCGGGTGTGCCCGTGGTCTTCTGCGGCGGGCTACGGTCGGACATGGAAGGCACCAAGGCGCTGGCGCTTCAGGACTGGGCGGAGCGCGAGGGACGGACATTCCTGCGCTTCGACTATTCCGGGCATGGGCAGTCGTCGGGGACGTTCACCGAAGGCGCGATCGGCGACTGGTTCGAGGATGCCCGCGCCGCCCTGTCGCTGGTGCCGGGGCCGGTGGTGCTGGTCGGGTCCAGCATGGGCGGCTGGGTGTCGCTGCTGCTGGCCCGCGCGATGCCCGAGCGGATCGCGGGGTTGGTGGGGATCGCCGCCGCGCCGGATTTCACCGAAGACCTGATGTGGGCGGGCTTCGACGAAGCCCAGCGGGCCGAGCTGATGGCCGGCGCGCTGGCACTGCCGTCTGACTATGGCGATCCGATGGTGATCTCGCGCCGTCTGATCGAGGAGGGGCGCGACCGGCTGGTTCTGCGCACGCCCCTGCCGCTGCCGTTCCCGGTCCGCCTTTTGCAAGGCACGGCGGATGCCGACGTGCCGCAGGATGTGGCGCTGCGCCTTCTGGCGCATGCCGAAGGGGATGACATCGCCCTGACGCTGGTCAAGGGCGCGGATCACCGCTTTTCTGATCCCCGATGCCTGTCGATGATGATCGCCGCCGTGGAGGATGTTCTGGATGCGTAGCCTGCTGTGGCTGTGCCTGGTCGCCGGTGTTCTGGCGCTTGCGTGGTTCCTCGCGCCAAGGGAAGCGGTGGACCGCACCATCAGTTTTGATCCGGCGACGATCCCGAACGACATCGACGGCTGGCTGGCCGGGCGCGAAGGGGCGGTGTCCGACCTGCGCCCGGACGATGCCAAGCAGATCGTCTGGTCCGGCACGACGGGGCAGAAGACCCGCTTTTCCATCGTCTATCTGCACGGCTTTTCCGCCAGCAAGTGGGAGATCCGCCCCGTGCCGGAACAGATGGCGCAGGGGCTGAAGGCCAACCTCTATTTCCCGCGCCTGTCGGGGCATGGGCGGTCGGGGGCGGCGATGGCCGAACCCGCCGCGGGCGACTGGGTCGAAGATCTGGCCGAAGCCATCGCCATCGGGCGGCGACTGGGGGATCGGGTGATCCTTGTCGGCACATCCACGGGGGCAACGCTGGCCGCGCTGGCGGCAACCGATCCGAAACTGTCCGAGGGGCTGGCGGGGGTGGTGCTCGTCTCGCCCAACTTCGCGCTGAACAACCGGATGGCGTGGCTGCTGGAGCTTCCCTATGCCCGCCGCTGGCTGCCGATGATCGCAGGGGCCGAACGGTCGTTCCAGCCGGTGAACGAGGATCACGCGAACCACTGGACGATGCGCTATCCCACCGTTTCGGTCATTCCGATGGTCACGCTGATGGACCATGTCCGCCGGATCGATCTGGGCACGGCGCATGTGCCCGCACTGTTCATCTGGTCGCCCGAGGATCGCGTGATCGATCCCCGCGCGGTCGAGGCGGCGGCCGCCGAATGGGGCGGTCCGGTGGTGCTGGATCAGGTGACGCTGGAGGATGGCGACGATCCGATGCGCCATGTGATCGCGGGACGCATCCTGTCGCCAGCGCGCACGGAAGGCGTTGCTGATACGATCTTGAACTGGGCCAGACAGCTTCCGTGAAATGGATCGCACCGTGACGCGGCGGCGCTACTGCGCGGGCGATCCGTGACCGATTTTTTGCACCGCCTGCGTAATGCCGCCGGTGGGCTGCCCGAGAAGGCCGAGAGGAAGGCCTTGGCGGTCGCGGCCAGATCCAAAGCCAGCGCGGTGCCAGGGCTTCGCTGCGTGACGTCATCATCGGCCGATGCGGAAACGGCGCAGAGCATCCCCGCTGCCGCACGCCGTCTATAGTTCAGACCAGACGGCCCCAGAGGTCGTATTCGCCGGATTCCTCAACCTCGACCGTGACCATGTCGCCGGGTTTCAGATGTTCGAAGCCCTCGTCGATGAACAGGTTGCCGTCGATTTCGGGCGCATCGGCCTTGGTGCGGCAGGTGGCGCCGTCTTCATCGACCTCGTCCACGATGACCTGCTGGACAGTGCCGATCTTGGCGGCCAACTTGGCTTCGGAAATCGCCTGTGATTTCTCCATGAAGCGTTCCCAGCGGTCCTGCTTCACATCGTCCGGCACATGGTCCGGCAGATCGTTCGACCGGGCGCCATCGACGTTTTCGTATTGGAAGCAGCCCACGCGATCCAGTTGCGCCTCGTCCAGCCAGTCGAGCAGGGTCTGGAACTCGGCCTCCGTTTCGCCGGGATAGCCGACGATGAAGGTCGAGCGCAGCGTGATGTCGGGACAGGCGGCGCGCCAAGCGGCAATCTCGTCCAGCGTCCTGGCCGCAGCGGCGGGGCGGGCCATGCGTTTCAGAACGTCCGGATGCGCGTGCTGGAACGGGATGTCGAGATAGGGCAGCACCAGCCCCTCGGCCATCAGCGGGATCAGGTTGCGAACGTGGGGGTAGGGGTAGACGTAATGCAGCCGCACCCAAGCGCCCAGACGCCCTAGTTCGCGCGACAGGTCGGTGATATGGGCACGAACCTCGTCACCCTTCCACGCGCCGAAATCGTGCTTGCGGTCTACGCCATAGGCCGAAGTGTCCTGCGAGATGACGAGCAGCTCGCGCACGCCCGCATCGACCAGCTTCTCAGCCTCGCGCAGAACCGCGTGGACGGGGCGGGACACCAGTTTGCCGCGCATGTCGGGGATGATGCAGAACTTGCACTTGTGGTTACAGCCCTCGGAGATCTTGAGGTAGCTGTAATGGCGCGGCGTCAGCGACACGCTTTGCGCGGGCAGCAGGTCCACAAAAGGATCGGGCGAGGGCGGCACGGCCTTGTGAACCGCGTCCAGCACCGCCTCGTATTGATGCGGGCCGGTCACGGCCATGACCTTGGGATGCGCGCCGGTGATGTATTGCGGGTCCGCGCCCAGACAGCCGGTGACCAGCACCTTGCCATTCTCGCGCAGCGCCTCGCCGATGGCGTCCAGCGATTCCGCCTTGGCCGAATCGAGGAAACCGCAGGTGTTCACGATGACCGCATCCGCGCCTTTGTAATCGGGCGAGATCGCATACCCCTCGGCCCGCAGGCGGGTCAGGATGCGCTCGCTGTCCACCAGCGCCTTGGGGCAGCCAAGGCTGACCATGCCGATGGTCGGCTGCCCCTCGCGGCGCGGGGCATCGAGCACCATCTTGGGTGCCAGGTCGGGGCGGAGGTTCGGCGGGTTCTGGGTCATCGCGCGCATATAGAGGCGAATCGCCTTGCGCGGAAGGGGCTATGGCAGCAGGGCCGCCTTGCGCAGCGCGGCAAGGTCGGGGCTGGCGGTGCAGAAACAGGCGGTGCGAAGCTGATCGGCGAAGGTGCCGAACACCTCGGCTACCGCTTCGGGGCTTTGGGTGGCGGCGGGCAGGATGGCAGCGGCGAAGCCGACCATATCCGCGCCCAGCCGGATCGCCCGCGCCGCGTCCAGCCCGTCACGCACACCGCCCGAGCCGATCACCGTCGCGTCGGGGCAGGCGGCACGCACCTCGGCAATCGCATCGGCGGTGGGGATGCCCCAATCTGCGAAGGCCATCGCCACGGCGCGCTGGCGGGGCGTTGCCGCACGCTCGCCTTCGACCATTGCCCAGCTGGTGCCCCCCGCGCCCGCAACGTCGATGGCCACGACCCCCCGATCCGCAAGCGCCCGCGCCACGTCGCCGGAAATGCCCGCGCCGACCTCTTTCACGATTACCGGCACGTCACGGGCCAGTTCGCCGATCCGATCCAGCAGCCCTCGCCAGTCGCGGTCGCCCTCGGGCTGAAGTGCCTCTTGCAGCGGGTTCAGATGGACGATCACCGCATCCGCGCCGATCTGATCCATCGCGCGGCGGGCATGGTCCGTGCCGTAACCATGCGCAAGCTGCGCCGCGCCGAAATTGGCAAGGATCGGCACCGAAGGCGCCAGCGCGCGCAGACCGGCATCCAGACCGCCCGCCTCGCCCCCTTCCAGCGCCACGCGCTGCGATCCGACGGCCAGCGGGATCTTCAGCGCCTCGCAGGCCAGCGAGAGGTTGCGGTTGATCGTCGCGGCTTGCCCCGTCCCTCCGGTCATCGAACTGACCAGAAAGGGCAGGGCGATCCTGCGGCCAAGAAAGGTCGCGCCAAGGTTGATGGCATCCCAGTCCAGCTCCGGCAGGGCGACATGGCGGAAGCGGACCGCGTCCAGCCCCGTCCGCCCGTCGCCAGCCCCTCGCCCCTCCAGCACGATGTTCAGATGCTGGGCCTTGCGCGTGCTTATCATGTGGCTTCCGGGATTTGACTTGGGCGGCGTTCCTCCCAGATAGTCGAAAAGACCCCCACGGCAAACGGAAGCGATCGCTACCCGATGAACATGACGCCGGAACTTCGCCCGCCGCAGGACCATACGCAGCGTTTCAAGACCTTCCGCGCCGTGCTGGAGGAACGGATGCGTTTGCATCTGGACGCGCCGGGTGCGCCCGCGCGGCTGATGGCGGCATCGCAGGATGCGATGCGTTCGGGCAAGCGGATGCGGCCCTTTCTGCTGCATCTGGTGGCGGGGGATGCGCGCGATGCGGTGCTGGACGCCGGCTGCGCGGTGGAAATGGTGCATGCGGCCTCGCTGATCCTGGACGATCTGCCCTGCATGGACGATGCTGGGCTGCGCCGGGGGCGGCCTGCGACGCATGTGGCCTTCGGACAGGCGACGGCTATACTCGGATCGGTCGGGCTGCTCAATCAGGCCTTCGCGGTGGTGGGATCGTTGCCCGCGACGGATGCGCAGCGGATCGAACTGGTGGCTGCCCTGTCGCGCGCCGTCGGTTGGGGCGGGCTGGTCGCGGGGCAGGAGCTTGACGTGAACGGGTTCGACCCCGCCGACCGCCCAGCGAACCGCTGCGACAGCGCGATCCGCCGCATCGATCAGGTGAACCGGATGAAGACGGGGGTGCTGCTGGTCGCCTCGGTCGAGATGGGGGCGATCCTTGCCGGGCTGTCCAATGCCCGCCGCGCCGCCCTGCGCCGCTTTGCCGAGGATCTGGGGCAGGCGTTCCAGATCGCCGACGATCTGCTGGACGTGACCAAGACCGCCGAGGAGGCGGGCAAGGACACCGGCAAGGATGCGGGCAAGACGACCTTCGTGGCCGAACTGGGCGCGGCGCGGGCGCAGAAACGCTGCCTCGATCTGCTGCTGCGGGCGGGCCATGCGCTGGACGCCTCGGGGATCGAGGCGGCACCGTTCCAGTGGATGATCGCGCAGGTCTTCGATCCGGCGGTGCTGGCGGCAAGGGCGGCCCGATGATCGCGGTGCTGGTCGTGCTGGCCACGGTTGCCTTCATGGAATGGGTCGCATGGGCGGCGCATAAATACATCATGCACGGCTGGGGCTGGGGCTGGCACAAGTCGCATCACGAGGAACGCCACGGCGCCTTCGAGATGAACGACCTTTATGCCGTCGTCTTCGCCGTCATCGCCATCGGGATGTTCGCGGCGGGCGAATGGTGGTGGCGACCGGCGACATGGGTGGCCATCGGCGTGACCCTTTACGGCGTTCTGTATTTCGTGGCCCATGACGGGCTGGTGCATAAGCGCTGGCCGTTCACCTATATCCCGCGCAAGGGCTATGCCAAACGGCTGTATCAGGCCCACCGCCTGCACCACGCGGTCGAGGGGAAGGAGGGCTGCGTCTCCTTCGGCTTCATCTATGCCAAACCCGTGAAGGATCTGGTGAAGGAACTGGACCACAACCGCAAGATCGACCGCGCCGCGCTGGACGAGGTTCAGGACGGGCGCTGATACAGCCCCGTGCGGGGAATGTTCGGCTTCGGCTTTGCGACGTCCCATGCGGCGGCCGCGAACAGCAGCGCCTTTTCGGGTTTCGTGGTGGAGACGCGGGTGGCCCACTGGTCCGGCCCCTTGCGCAGCTTGACCCCGATGGCGCGGTAAACCCGCCGCGCCGCCGCGATGGCCAATGCCGACCGGGGCGGCAGGGCGGCCATGCCGACCATCGCGCTGTCATAATAGGTGTCGGCCATGTCCAGCAGTTCCAGCGCGATCCGGTGCAGTTCGGGCCACTGGTCGCGCTGGCCCGTGACCTGCATCGTGGTGGGCAGATAGACGCGGCCCGCCTGCGCATCCTCGATCACGTCGCGGGATATGTTGGTCAGTTGCATCGCGATGCCAAGGTCCGAAGCGCGGTCCAGAATGCGCGGATCGCGGACGCCCATGATCTGTGCCATCATCACGCCGACGACCCCCGCGACGTGGTAGCAGTAGTCCAGAAGATCGTCGGTGGTGCGATACTGCCGTTCCTCGACATCCATCGCGAACCCGTCCAGAAGTTGGTGCGGATAGATCGCGGGGATGCCCCGTCTGGCGCAGACGCGGGCCAGCGCCTCGAACACCGGGCCTTCGGGGTTGCCCGACAGCGCCGCATCGGTCTGGCGGCGCAGTTCGGCCAGGCGCTGGACCTGACCCGTCCGGAAGCCTTCGGCCTGTTCGCGCCCGCCCTCCTGCCCGTCGATCACATCGTCGCAATGGCGGCACCAGGCATAAAGCATCACGCAATCGTCCCGCGTTTCGCGGTCGAAGATGCGGGCGGCGGCGGCGAAGCTTTTGGAGCCCTTGGCGATGGACTCCTCGGACCTTGCAACAACCTCATCCATGGATCATCAGCCCCGCCGTTGCCTCGGCGCTGCCCACGACGCCGGGGATGCCTGCGCCCGGATGAGTGCCCGCGCCGACGATATACATGTTGGAAATCCGGTCGTCGCGGTTATGCGGACGGAACCACGCGCTTTGGGTCAGGATCGGCTCGATGGAGAATGCCGATCCGTGATGGGCATTCAACTGGTCGCGGAAGTCGAAGGGGGTGAAGTGCCGCACCGTCGCCAGATCGCGGCGCAGGTTCGGGATATAACGCGCCTCCAGATAGTCGAGGATCCGGTCGCGATAGGCGGGTCCGGCCACGTCCCAGTCGATATCGGCGGTCCCCAGATGCGGCACTGGCGACAAGACGTAATAGGCGCTGTCGCCCTCGGGCGCGAGGCTGTCATCCGTGACCGAAGGCGCGTGCAGGTAAAGCGAGAAGTCGTCCGCCAGCCCGTCCGCCTTGAAGATGTCGCGGATCAACTCTCGATACCTCGGGCCGAACAGGACCATGTGGTGCTTCAGATCGGGGCGTTTGCCGCGCAGCCCGAAATAGATCACGAACAGCGACATCGAATGGCGTTTGGCGGCCAGCGTCCTGCCCTTGGGATCGCCCAGGAGCTTGTCATAGGTATGGACCACATCGGCGTTCGATGCGACCATGTCGTAAGGCACAGTCCGCCCACCTGCGGTGATGCCGGTGGCGCGGTTGCCTGAGGTTTCGATCCGGTCCACGGGGGTATCGGCAATGACCTTGCCGCCCAGATCCTCCAGCAGCCGCACCATACCCGCAACCAGCGCGCCGGTGCCGCCCTTCGCGAACCAGACGCCGCCCTGCCGTTCCAGCGCGTGGATCAGGGCATAGATCGACGACGTCTCGAACGGGTTGCCGCCGACCAGCAGGGTGTGGAAGCTGAACGCCTGTCGCAGTTGGTCGTCCTTGATGAACTTCGCCACCATCGAATAGACGCTGCGCCAGCTTTGCAGCCGCGCAAGCTGCGGCGCGGCCTTTATCATCGACCGGAAATTCAGGAAGGGGACGGTGCCCAGCTTCTCATACCCCTCGCGGTAGACATCGCGGGAATAGGCAAGGAAGCGGCGGTAGCCTTCGACGTCCTCGGGCGATTTCGCGGCGATCTGGCGGTCGATGGCATTCTGATCGTCGGCATAGTCGAAGCGGAAGCCATCCTCCCAGCACAGCTGATAGAAGGGCGCGACGGGCAGGAGGGTGACATAATCCTCCATCCGCCGCCCGGACAAGCGCCACAGTTTCTTCAGGCATTCGGGATCTGTGATGACCGTCGGCCCCGCGTCGAAGGTGAAGCCGTCGTCGTGATAGACATAGGCCCGGCCGCCCGGCTTGTCGCGCTTTTCATAGACGGTGGTGGCGATGCCTGCGCTTTGCAGACGAATGGCAAGGGCAAGACCGCCAAGGCCAGCGCCGATCACGGCGGCGGTGCGTTCAGGCATTCTGTCTCCGTTCGGGAAGGGCGCGGATCGCGCGAAGGATGGGCACGGGCGGTTTGCCGATCAGGATGCGGGCCATGTCGGCCTGTGTCGTGTTCCCGGCATAGAAGCGTTCGATCAGCGGCTCGGGCAGGCGATAGAACCGTTCGAGCACGCGCCAGCGGTCGGTGGGATCTGCGGCGCGGAACAGCATCCGTGTCAGCAGGCGATAGAAGGGGCGGTCGCGGGCGATGGCATCTTCGCGCAGGGCGGCGCCAAGATTGCCCTGCCAGTGCTTTGCAATGACGTTCGCGCTGCGCACGGCGTCCGGCAGGGAATAGCCGGTGACGGGATGGAAGCGCGCCGCTCGCATCCCGATGGGCGGCACCGTGGCATCGCGCCAGAAGGCTGCCGCATCGAAGGACAGCGCGATGGGCAGCGCGCCCGTCTCCTCGCGCAGCACCGCGCGAATTTGCCAGCCCTGCGCGGCAGCATAGGCGGCAACGCCCTCGCGCAGCCCCTCCAGCCCCGGCGTGTCGGCGTATCGCGTATCCTCGATCAGCAGGCGGGTCGGAGAAAAGGGCAGGAGATAGACGAAACGGTATCCCCCCTCCTGCGGCACGGTCGCGTCCATGATGACGGGAAGGGTCAGGCCGTGGGGGGCGGCAAGCTCCACCTCTTGCCCAAGGAACTTCTGGAACCCGATCTCCAGCGCCGGGTGGGGGGAAAAGCCGCGGGCATCGATCACACATTGCGCGTCGATCCGATGGCCCGCGATGACGTGGTCCGGGGCGATATGTGTGACGGTTTCGCGCAGTAGGTTCGTCGCGGGCAGGCTGGTCGGAGTGATGGTCGCGTATCCCGCGCGAAGGGTGCGGCTATGGCCCGGAAAGCGGACGTCTTGTCCCGGCCATTCATGCGCGATGGCGGGGGACAGCCAGCGGCGATCCTGCGGTGTGATGTCATGTTCGTGGAACGACCATGTATGGTTCTGCGGTGGGGATGGATCGACCATCAACACCCGTGGCGGTTTCGGCAATGCAGCAAGGCGCAGCGCCGCGATGCGCGCCGCCAGTCCAGCCCCCACGAAAACGATATCCGCCTGCATGGGGCAGGACTTAGGCGGCGGCGGATCAAAGGCGAGAGCCTTCGCCCTCGAATCGGAAGATTGCGAGGCTGCGTTCCTCCTCGTCCACGATCAGGCGGCGGTTGATCGGTGCCTGCGCCCGCGACGCACAGTTTGGCCGCTCGCACAGATAGCAATTCAGGCCGATCTCGGTCGGTTGGGCGCGGTCCATGTTCAACTGGTCGGCATAGACCAGCCGGGGGGCATAGGCGATGTCGCAGCCAAGGCCGATGGCCAGCTTCTGCGCTGGGCTGCCATGGGTGCCGCCCATCCGCTGGATCGCCCGCGCGACAGAGATGTAGCTGGCCCCGTCCGGCATTCGGATCACCTGCGTGCGGATCTGGTCGGGCGTTTCGAACGCCGCGTGGATGTTCCAGAGCGGGCAAGTGCCCCCGAACTTCGAAAACGGAAACCGCCCCGCGCTGAAGCGTTTGGACACGTTTCCTGCCCGGTCCACCCGCACGAAGAAGAACGGCACCCCCCGCGCATCGGGGCGTTGCAGTGTGGTCATCCGGTGCGCGATCTGTTCGAGGCTGCATCCGAAACGGTGGCCCAGAAGCTCGATGTCATACCTCGCGCTTTCGCAGGCGGCGAGGAAGCGGCGATAGGGCATCAGAAGGGCGGCGGCGAAGTAATTGGCAAGGCTGGTGCGGACCAGCGCCGCCGCTGCGCCTTCAAGCCCCGATCCGGCCATGACGGCGGCGATGGTGTCGTGCTGTTCCAGCCGCGCCAGCAGTACCGCGATCTGGAACCGGCGGCTGGATTGGCCCAGCAGTTCCGACAACAGCAGTTCGCGCCGATGTGGGACATAGCGGCGAAGCTGGCCCGCCAGAACCTCGGCCGGAAGGATACGGGCGCGGATGCCATGGGCGCGCAGCCGCTCGGTCAGCGCAACATGCGGCTCGCCCCGGTGAAGGGCCATGTCCTCGGCCATCGTCTCGGCGGCGCGGTCCAGCGCGTCGATGTAGTTGCTGCGGTCGTAATACCAGCTTCGGACGGCCTCGACCGGGCGCTGGCCTTGCTCCAGCACCTCCACCCGGTCGCGGTCGGGCAGGGCGCTTTCGCTGCGCAGGGCAAGGTCGCGGTAACGGTCGTGCAGGCGCACCAGCGCGGCGGCGACGTTCGGTGCGGCATGAAGGGCCTGTTCGATCTCGGCCCGGCCCACGCTTGCCTCCAACGCCGGGTCCTTCAGCGCGGCGGCAAGGTCGGTTGCAAGCTGCGCATCGCTGCCGGGGGCCAGTTCCGACACGTTCAGGTCATAGACGGCGGCCAGCCGCATCAGAAGCCGCGCGCTGGCCGGACGCTGGTTCGCCTCGATCAACGTGATGTAGCTGGCCGAGACGTCCAGTTCCGCCGCCATCTGCGCCTGTGTCAGCCCCAACGACTGGCGCAGAGACCGCAGGCGCGGGCCGATGATGAGCTTCTCCTCTCGCATGACAAACCTTACGGAACTCCCCCGATCCCGTGACAAGCGTGACAGGATGACCCTTTCTGTCAAGGAATTTCTCGCTCGTGCAGCATGACGTTACTAACCTTACATCATGAGGAAGGAGGACCTTGCGATGTCCCTAGATTTCATTCCGATCGCGACCGCCCAGCGTCTTGTCGTACTGCGCCAGGTGCCGGGGCAGGACCGCGTTCTGACCCCCGCCGCGCTGGGGTTCCTGACCGAGCTTCAGGCCCGTTTCGGTCACAAGCTGCACGCGCTGATGGTCGCCCGCGACCGGCGGCAGGAACGCTTCGACCGGGGCGAGATGCCGGATTACCTTGCCGAAACCACGGACACCCGCAAGGGCATCTGGTCCGCAGCGCCGATGCCGCCCGTGCTTCTGGACCGCCGCGCCGAAATCGTCGGCCCGCTGGCCCGCGATGCGATGCAGACGGCGCTGGGGTCCGGTGCGCGGGTCTTCGTCGCGGATCAGGAGGATCGCACCTCGCACAGCTTCACCGCCGTGATCGCGGGCCATGCGAACCTGCTGGACCATCGCGACGGCCCGCTGGATCAGGTGGGGCCAGAACCCGCGCTGCTGATCCTGCGCCCCCGCGCACTGCATGGGACCGAGGCGAATGTGATGATCGGCGGCCACGGCATGTCGGCGGCGCTGTTCGATTTCGGGCTCGACATCTTCCACAACGGGCGGGCGTTGGCGGCGACGGGGCGGGGGCCTTTCTATGAACTCGCCAAGCTCGAAAGTCACCGCGAGGCGCGGTTCTGGAACGAGGTGTTCCTGTTCGCCGAGGATCGCGTCGGCCTTGCCCATGGCACCATCAAGGCGACCGTGTGCATCGAGAGCCTGAACGCCGCCTATGAGATGGACGAGATCGTGTGGGAACTGCGTGACCACATCGCCGCCATGTCGCTGAACCGCGCGAATTACACCGTCAGTTTCATCCGCGCGATGCGGCGCCACGCGGACCGCACCCTGCCGGGGGACACGCCGCATGACCGCGCTTTCCTTGCCACCTGCGCCGCGCGTCTGGTCAAGGTATGCCACCGCCGCGGCATCCTCGCCATCGGCGAGGGTGAGCCGGAGCACGAGGTCCGCATCGGCTTCGACGGCAGCCGGGGCGATCCGGCCGAGACGATGGCGGTCTTCGCCGAGGAGATGATCGGCCCCAACCAGATGCGCGTGCCGCGTCAGGGCTGGCGGATCGAGCCGGAGATGCTGATCCAGCCCCACAAGGGCGAGGCCACGCAGGCCATGCTGGAGGCCGAGATCCGCACGGCCATAGCCGAGGTTGCAGCATGGCTATCGGGTCGCCCCGCGCGGATGGATCTGGCCGACCTTGCCCGGATGCGCATCTGGCAATGGCGCCAGCACGGGGCCGAGGTGGACGGAATGCGTCTGACCTCCGACCGGCTGGCCGAGGCGATCCAGGCCGAGGTGGTGGAGTTGCTGGCCACGCATGGCGCACATGGCTTCCATCGCGGCCATTTCGCGCCCGCCGCCCGGCTTTTCCACGAAGCGGTCATGGGCGCCGCCCCCGAACCCGCCGCCATTCCCGCCTATCCCGTTCTGAACGCAGTCGATTGAGAGGACAGCATGAGCTATTCGCAAACCCGCGCCGAAGTGACCGCCCGTTATCCGAACGGCGCACCGGGGGGCGTTTCGGTGGACGATATCGTCCAGGTGAAGATGCAGAACACCTACAGCACCCATCTGGACATCGCCCGTGCGATGGCAAAGGTGATGCGCGCCGACATGGCCGCCTATGACGCCGATCCTTCGCAGTTCACGCAATCGCTTGGCTGCTGGTCGGGGTTCCATGCCCAGCAGATGATCAAGTCGGTCAAACGTCTGCGTGGCACGACAAAGGGGGCCTATGTCTATCTGTCCGGCTGGATGGTGGCGGGACTTCGCAACCGCTGGGGCCATCTGCCCGACCAGTCGATGCACGAGAAGACGGCGGTCGTCGAGCTGGTGCAGGAAATCTACACCTCGCTTCGGCAGGCGGACGAGGTGGCGCTGAACGATCTGTTCCGCGCGCTGGCTTCGGCGCAGGACGATGTGGCGCGCGGCAAGGCGATAGCCGCCATCGACGGGTTCGAGAGCCATGTCGTGCCGATCATCGCCGACATCGACGCGGGCTTCGGCAACGAACACGCGACCTATCTGCTGGCGAAGGAGCTTATCAAGGCCGGGGCCTGCTGCCTCCAGATCGAAAATCAGGTGTCCGACGCGAAGCAATGCGGGCATCAGGACGGCAAGGTCACCGTCCCGCGCGAGGATTTCATCGAAAAGCTGCGAGCCTGCCGTCTGGCCTTCGAGGAGTTGGGTGTGGATGATGGCGTGATCGTCGCGCGGACCGACAGCCTTGGCGCGGGGCTGACGCAGAAGCTGCCGGTCAGCGCAGAACCAGGCGACCACGCCGCCGAATATCTTAAGTGGGTGGAGACCGAGGAGGGCGAGTTTGCCGAGGGCGAGGTGGCGATCATGCGCGACGGGCGGCTTCAGCGCCCGATCCGGCTGGCGAACGGGCTGTTCCGCTTCAAGGAAGGCTCCGGCCGTGCGCGGGTGATCGAAGATTGCATCGCCAGCTTGCGCGACGGCGGCGCGGATATGGTCTGGATCGAAACGGACACCCCCAACGTGGCCGAGATCGCGTCGATGGTGAAGGAGATCCGCGAAGTGGTGCCGAAAGCGAAGCTGACCTATAACAACTCGCCGTCGTTCAACTGGACGCTGAACCTGCGCAATCAGGTGCGGGCGGAATGGCTGGCCGAGGGGCGGATTTCCGACGCCGACTACCCCGGGTCGTTGATGTCCGCGGAATACGACGCGACCGATCTGGGGCGGGAGGCGGATGCGCGGCTGGCGCGGTTCCAGACCGACATCTCGGCCCGGGCGGGGGTGTTCCACAACCTCATCACTCTGCCGACCTTCCATTTGACCGCCAAATCAGTGGACGAGTTGTCGCGCGGATACTTCGGCGACGACAAGATGCTGGCCTATGTCGCCACCGTCCAGCGCGAGGAGATCCGGCGCGGGATCGCGGCGGTGAAGCACCAGCACGAGGTCGGATCGGACCTTGGCGATACGTTCAAGGAAATGGTCGGGGGCGAGCGGGCGCTGAAGGCCGGGGGCCATGCGAACACGATGAACCAGTTCGCCGCCGAATAAGACAAAAGCCGCCCCGAGGGGCGGCTTTTTGGTCTGGTCTGGCAGCCCGTAGGGGAGTCGAACCCCTCTTTTCAGGTTGAAAACCTGACGTCCTAACCGATAGACGAACGGGCCATTCCAGACCCAAAGTGGCAGCCCGTAGGGGAGTCGAACCCCTCTTTTCAGGTTGAAAACCTGACGTCCTAACCGATAGACGAACGGGCCACGTTTGGGTAGGGCGGCTTCTAATCGGGCCGCCCGTCACGCGCAAGAGGGAAAATCAGGTTTCCTCGGCAATATCTTCAAGGCGCATCTGAACCTTGGTCCGCCCACCCCAGCTGTTCAGCTCCAGCTTGCCCGCAAGGTGGAAGCGCCGCACGCCGGGATCGCTCAGCAGCGGGCCGATGGGGCCGTCATAGGCACCGAAGGCGATGGCCTCCAGTTTCGGGCCGTCGAAGCCGCCGAAGTTCAGCCGCAGATGCGATTCGCCGATGCGGCGCGCCTGCACCGCCTGCGCCTGAAACGCGAAACGCGGGGCGGGCGACGATGCGCCGAAGGGGCCGGCATTCTCGATCTGCTCGAGCAAGGCAGGGGTCGCGGCAGAGGGCATCAGCAGCCCTTCGATCCGTAGATCGGACGGACCGCCCGTGCCCGCGCCCTGTTTTGCCAGCAGTTCGGCCAGACGTTCCATCGCGGCGGGGATTTTCGATTCTTCGACTGTCAAACCGGCGGCCATCTTGTGTCCGCCTCCCTTCAGCAGCAACCCTTCGGCGGCGACGCGGTGGATCGCGGCGCCAAGGTCCACGCCGGGGATCGACCTCCCCGAGCCTTTGCCGATCCCGTTCTCGATCCCGATGACGATGCTGGGGCGGTTCGTCGCCTCTTTCATGCGGGCGGCACAGATGCCGACGACGCCGGGATGCCAGCCGTCCCCCGCCGCCCAGACCAGCGGGCCGTCCAGCCCCCGCGCCTCGGCCTGTGCCATTGCCTCGGCGCGCACACGCGCTTCGATGTCGCGGCGTTCGGTGTTCAACTCGTCCAGACGGGCGGCCAGCGCCGCCGCCTCGCGCGGGTCGTCCGTCGCCAGCAGCCGCGCGCCAAGGTCGGCCTGTCCGATCCGGCCCCCGGCATTGACGCGCGGTCCCAGCAAAAATCCCAGCGCATAGGCGGTCGGTGCCTCAGTCATCCGCGCCACATCGCCCAATGCCACCAGACCGGGGCGCTGGCGGCGGGCCATGACCTTCAG
Organism: Falsirhodobacter flavus; assembly: GCA_029846755.1. Taxonomy (GTDB): domain Bacteria; phylum Pseudomonadota; class Alphaproteobacteria; order Rhodobacterales; family Rhodobacteraceae; genus Falsirhodobacter; species Falsirhodobacter flavus. The sequence continues at coordinate 244,243 of JARWBI010000001.1, forward strand.
CCCCTGCCGCACCAGCGCGCGGTTGACGCCGATCAGCGGCGCGACATCGGCCACCGTTGCCAGCGCCACCAGATCCAGCATGGCGATCAGGTCCGGCCCCTGAACGCCATCCGCCCGCAGACGGCGGTTCATCTCGACCAGCACCAGAAACACCACCGACGCGGCGCAAAGATGGGCGAGGCTGCCATCCTCGTCCTGACGGTTGGGGTTCACGACGGCAAGGGCAGGGGGCAGCGTTTCCGCGCCAAGGTGGTGGTCCAGCACGACCACATCCGCGCCCTTGGCGGCGGCGATGGGCTCGTGGCTCAGTGTGCCGCAATCGACGCAGATGATGAGGTCGTGACGGCTGGCCAGTTCCTGCATCGCGGGGACGTTCGGACCGTAGCCTTCGTCGATCCGGTCGGGGATATACAGCGTCGCATCCCGGCCCATCTGGCGCAGCCAGACGATCAGCAGCGCCGCCGACGATCCGCCATCCACGTCGTAATCGGCAAAGATCGCGATGCGTTCGCCCCGCTGCGTCGCCGCCAGAATGCGCGCGGCCGCCGGTCCCATGTCCTTCAGCACCATCGGATCGGGCAGCAGATCGCGCATGGCCGGGGCAAGATAGGCCTCGGCCTCCAAGGGCGAGATGCCGCGCCGGACCAGCGTGCGGCACAGGGCCAGCGGCAGCCGGGTCTGCTGCGCCATCGCCTCGGCCAGCCGATCCTCGTCATCCGAGGGGCCGATCCAGCGGCGTCCGGTGGCAGAGCGTTCGACGTTCAGAAATGCGCGGGGGTTCATCGCGACGTTCTAACGCCCCCCGCGCGGATTGTTAAGTCAGTTCGACTTGATCGGGTTGCGGTAGGTCATGCGCCGCACCGACCCGGTCTTGGAGCGCATCAGGATCGTCTCCATCGTGATCCAGCCGACTTCGCGCTGGATACCGGCCACGAGGTTGCCATCCGTCACGCCCGTTGCGGCGAAGATCACGTCGGCGGTCACCAGCTCGTCGCGGGAATAGATGCGATCCAGATCCTCGATCCCGGCCTTGCGGGCGCGGCCGATCTCGTCATCGTTGCGGAATCGCAGCTTGCCGAAGAACTCGCCGCCCATGCATTTCAGCGCCGATGCGGCCAGAACGCCCTCGGGTGCGCCGCCGGACCCCATGTAAAGGTCAATGCCGGTGCCGGGGGTGGCGCAGTGGATCACGCCCGCCACGTCGCCGTCGGTGATAAGGCGGATCGCTGCCCCGGTCGAGCGCACTTCGGCGATCAGATCCGCATGACGGTCGCGTTCAAGGATGCAGACGGTGACGTCCGACGCCTCGCCGCCCTTGGCGCGGGCGACGGCGCGGACGCGTTCGGCGGGCGACATCGCCATCGTGACCGTGCCGGGGGCATAGCCGGGGCCGATCGCCAGCTTTTCCATATAGACATCAGGCGCGTGCAGCAGCGTGCCGCGCGGGGCCATCGCGATGACGGTCAACGCGTTGGGCATGTCCTTGGCGGTCAGCGTGGTGCCTTCCAGCGGATCAAGCGCGATGTCCACGGCAGGGCCTTTGCCGGTGCCGACCTCTTCGCCGATGAACAGCATCGGGGCTTCGTCCCGCTCGCCTTCGCCGATGACGACGACGCCGGCGATGTCCAGCAGGTTCAGCTGGTCGCGCATGGCGTTGACGGCGGCCTGGTCGGCGGCTTTTTCATCGCCCCGGCCGATCAGCTTGGCCGAAGCCAGCGCGGCGGCTTCGGACACACGGGCAAGGCCCAGCGACAGCATGCGGTCCTGGAATTGTTCGGCGTTGGCCATGAAAGCCCCTCTTGCATTGAATTTCCCAAGTCGTAGCGCGGGATAGGCAAGAGGGGCAAGGATGGTCGCGCTAACGGATCAGACTTCCTCGATCCGGATCGCCACGGGGTTGCCGACAAGCACGCCCGTTGCCGCGAAAGAGGCGATGGCATGCATCATGTCGTCCCGCGTCGCCTTGTGCGTCACGATCAGGACCGGGGCGTCGCCGCCCGGATGACCGTATTGGCGCATCCGGTTGATCGACACGCCCGCCTCGCCCAAGGCGGTGGCGATCTTGGCCAGCGCGCCGGGCTTGTCCTGAAGCGTCATGCGCAGATACCACGCGGCGGGCGCGGCAGAGCGTGCCGCCACCGGCGTTGCCAGCGTGGCCGCGGGCTGTCCAAAGGTCGGCAGACGCAGGCCGCGCGCGATGTCGATCACGTCGCCCATGACGGCGCTGGCGGTCGGACCTTCGCCCGCGCCGGGGCCGCGCAGGACGATCTGGCCGACAGCATCGCCTTCCAGCACGACCATGTTGGTGCCGCCCTGAAGCTGGCCCAGCGGGCTGTCCGAGGGCACGAGGCAGGGCGTCATGCGCTGTTCAAGGCCACGCCCGGTCATCTGCGCGACGCCCAGCAGCTTGATGCGGTATCCCATGTCGCCCGCGCGGCGGATGTCGTCGATGGACACATCGCCAATGCCTTCCAGTTCGACCGCGTCGAAGCTGACTTTGGTGCCGAAGGCGATGGAGGACAGCAACGACAGCTTGTGCCCCGCGTCGATCCCGCCCACATCAAGCTGCGGGTCGGCTTCGAGGTAACCCAGCTGGCGCGCCTCCTCGAACACATGGTCATAGGGCAGGCCCGAGCTTTCCATCCGGGTCAGGATGTAGTTGCAGGTGCCGTTCATCACGCCCATCACGCGGCGCATCCCGTTCCCGGCCAAACCTTCGGTCAGCGCCTTGATGACGGGGATGCCGCCCGCGACGGCAGCCTCGAACCGGATGACGCGGCCAAGGGATTCGGCGGTTTCCGCCAATTCCTGTCCGGAATGGGCCAGCAGCGCCTTGTTGGCGGTGACGACATCCTTTCCGGCGGTCAGCGCCGCTTCGGTCGCGGCCTTGGCGGCGCCTTCGTGGCCGCCCATCACCTCGACGAACAGGTCCACATCGTCGCGCATCGCCAGTGCCACCGGATCGCTTTCCCAAGCATAACCCGACAGGTCCACCCCCCGGTCCCTGGACCGGTTGCGGGCGGACACGGCTGTAATGATAATCGGACGCCCCGCACGCATTTCGATCATCGCGGCGTGCTGCTGGATGATCTTGATGACGCCGACGCCGACCGTTCCGAGGCCGGCAAGTCCAAGACGCAGGGGGGCGGGCATGAAACCTCCGATTATGCTACCGAAGGTCTGTTAGCCTGTTGCGGGTGGCCTGACCAGCCCTAGCGCAGCGCAGCGGCCCTTGCGCGCAGGGCTGCGGCCCGCGCGTCCAGCGTCTGGGCGGTTTCGGGGCCGGAAATCGCGCTGCCCGCCTGTGCGTTCAGATGGTCCAGCGGCAGCAGCACCGGATCGGGGCCGGAGCCGTCGACCGGGCCGATATCGGGCGGCGCGTCGCATCCGGCCAGAAGCAGGATGAGGGCAATGCGCTTCATGCGGCTTCGGCCAGAATGCGGACGGCTTCGCCGCGCGGATCGGCCAGCGGGCTGCGATCCTCGCCAGGGTGGAAGCGGGCGCGGGTGGCTGTGGGCATCGGCTTTGGCTGCGCAATCAGCACGCGCGGGCCGGTGCGGACGGTTTCCGCCTGCCAACTGCGGGCCAGCGCGATCTGCGCCGCCTTGGTCGCGCCGTAGGCCGCGTGATACTGCGCGCCGCCCTTGGGATCGTCCAGAAACAGCGCCGTGCCGTTCCCGGCGCGCAGCAAGGGTTCGACCAGCGGGATCAGCATTCCAGTGGTGCGGACGTTAACAGCCACCGATTTGTCCCAGTCCTTCATGTCCAGATGCGCGGCAGGGGACAGCGGGGCAGCATGGATCGCGGCATGGACCCAGAAGCCGATCCCGCCCCAGCGGTCATGGATCGACCGGCACAGGTGCTTCATCGCGCCTTCGTCGGTCACGTCCATCGGAGCCAGCGTGGCGCTGCCGCCCGCCGCCTTTATGCGGTCGTCCAGCTCTTCAAGGCCGCCGACGGTGCGGGCGACGGCCATGACGTGCCAGCCCTGCACCGCCAGTTCCTCGGCCAGCGCGGCGCCAAGCCCGCGCGAGGCGCCCGTGACCAGCGCGACCTTCACTCGGCGGCCTGCTGCATCTCGAACCCTTCGGCCAGCTTGTCGGCCGGCGCGATGGGGTATTGGCCCGAGAAGCAGGCGTCGCAATATTGCGGCGACTTCGGGTTGCGGCCCGCAGCCTCGCCCGCGGCGCGGTAAAGACCGTCCAGCGAGATGAACCGCAACGAATCGACGCCGATCCAATCGCGCATCTCGTCCTCGGACATGTTCGCGGCCAGCAGTTTCGAGCGTTCCGGCGTATCCACGCCATAGAAGCACGGCCAAGCGGTCGGCGGGGATGCGATGCGGAAGTGCACCTCTGCCGCGCCCGCGTCGAGGATCATGTCCTTGATCTTGCGGCTGGTCGTGCCGCGCACCACCGAATCGTCCACCAGGATGATCCGCTTACCCTTGATGAGCGCGCGGTTCACGTTCAGCTTCAGTCGGACGCCCATGTTGCGGATCTGCTCGGTCGGTTCGATGAAGGTCCGACCCATGTATTGGTTGCGGATGATCCCCATCGCATAGGGGATGCCCGATTCCTGAGAAAAGCCGATCGCCGCCGGGGTGCCGCTGTCGGGGACGGGGCAGACGAGGTCTGCTTCGACCGGAGCCTCGCGTGCCAGTTCCACGCCGATCTGGCGCCGCGTCTCATAGACCGAACGCCCGCCGAGGATCGAGTCGGGGCGGGAGAAGTAGACATGTTCGAAGATGCAAAAGCGCGACGTCGCCGGGGCGAAGGGGCGCGACGAGGTGATGCGGCCTTCCTCGATCACGATCATCTCGCCGGGTTCGACCTCGCGCACGAATTCCGCACCGATGATGTCCAGACCGCAGGTTTCCGACGACAGGGCGAAGCCTTCGCCGATGCGGCCCAGTACCAGCGGGCGCACGCCCAAGGGGTCGCGCACGCCGATCAGCTTGGTCCGCGTCATGGCGATGACCGAGAACGCGCCTTCGACACGGCGTAGCGCATCCTTCATCCGTTCAGGCACGGTGCGCTGGATCGACCGGGCCATCAGGTGGATGATGCATTCAGAATCCGACGAGGACTGGAAGATCGACCCACGCTCGATCAGTTCGCGGCGCAGCTGACCGGCATTGGTCAGGTTGCCGTTATGCGCGATGGCCGCGCCTCCCATCGAAAATTCGCCGAAGAAGGGCTGCACGTCGCGGATTGCGGTCGCGCCTTTGTGCCCGGCGGTGGAATAGCGCACATGGCCGATGGCCAGAGGGCCGGGCAACGTGTCCATCACCGACTGGTTGGTGAAGTTGTCACGCACATAGCCGAAACGGCGAGCCGAGTTGAACCCGTGCTCGGGGTGGTGGGAAACGATTCCGCCTGCCTCCTGGCCACGATGCTGCAAGGCGTGAAGGCCGAGCGCTACGAAATTCGCCGCATCGGCCACGCCGATCACGCCGAAAACGCCGCACTCCTCCTTCAGCTTGTCATCGTCGAAGGGGTGGGAAAGGAATGGCCGCATATACGCGCTCCGAATCCGGTGGGGAGATTGCCCCCCACATAGTCGCTTGGGCGCGCGCTGTCACCCCGCCTTCATGAATTCCCGATCAGTTCTGCGGCACCGGGGCCACGGGCGTGGCAGGAGCAGCGCAGACGCCGACCAGCTGCTCATAACGCCCGACGATCCAGCCCGGCGCATCTTCGGGCACCTGATTGTCGATATTGCCCTGAAAGCTGGCGAAAACCTTGGCCGTGCGGGAATTGTCGACCATCGCCACCGTCTGCGCCCCGACCGCGCGGTCATAGACCAGCAGCGCCACCGCCACGAGGATGATCCCCCGCGCCGCGCCGAACAGGAAGCCCAGCGCCTGATCGACGCCCGAAAGCGCCGTCTTCTGGATGACCGACGAAAACAGCGGGGTGAAGAGCGACATCAGCACAAGGCCGATGGCGAAAATCGCGGCGAAGGCGGCGATGATCGAAAGCTCGCAGCTGTCGCCGATGAAATCGCCCACGACCGGGATTTCCCGGATCAAGGGCTGCGCAGAGGCGGCGAACATGAAGGCCAGAACGGCCGCGCCGACCCAGCCGACGATCGCCATGATCTCACGGATCAGACCCCGCGAATAGGCGAGGATCGCGGACAGCACGATGACGCCGGCGACGACCGCGTCGATGATGGTAAAGCCGTCCATGTCTATTCCTCAGCCAGCACCGAAAATTTCGCCCACGAATGCCGTCAGGTCGGGCATCTGGCGGACGCGCATCCCTTCGGCCGATCCGAGTTTGGACCGGCTGGGCGCGATGGCCTGTGTGAAACCAAGTTTCGCCGCTTCTTTCAACCTGTTTTCGGTTTGCGACACCGGACGCAGGGCGCCCGACAGGCTGATTTCGCCGAAAAGCACCATTTCCGGCGGAATCGCGACATCCTCGCGCGCCGACAGAAGCGCCGCCGCGACGGCCAGATCGGCGGCAGGCTCGTTCACGCGCATGCCCCCGGCGACGTTCAGGAAAACGTCCAGCCCCGCGAAGGGAATGGCGCAGCGGGCTTCCAGCACGGCCAGGATCGTGGACAGCCGCCCCGAATCCAGCCCCACCACCGTCCGGCGCGGGGTGCCCAGCGGCGAGGGGGCGACCAGCGCCTGAATTTCGGTCAGCACGGGGCGGGTGCCTTCGATCCCGGCGAAGACCGCCGATCCCGGCGCGGGCTTGTCGCGGTCCGACAGGAACAGCGCCGAGGGGTTCGCGACCTGTTGCAGCCCGTCGCCCGTCATCTCGAACACGCCGATCTCGTCTGCGGGGCCGAAGCGGTTCTTGACCGCGCGCAGGATGCGGAACTGGTGGCCGCGCTCGCCCTCGAAATACAGCACCGTATCGACCATGTGTTCGACCACGCGAGGGCCGGCGATATTGCCCTCCTTGGTGACATGGCCGACGATGATGATCGCGACGCCGCGCTTCTTGGCGAAGTTCACAAGCTCGTGCGCCGCCGCGCGGACTTGGCTAACCGAACCTGGCGCGCTTTCGACATTGTCCAGCCACATGGTCTGGATCGAATCAATGATCGCAAGGGCAGGGCGTTCGGCATCCAGCGTGGTCAGGATGTCGCGCAGGTTCGTCTCGGCCCCCAGGGCCACCGGCGCATCGCGCAGGCCCAGCCGCTGGGCGCGCATCCGCACTTGCGCCGCAGCCTCCTCGCCCGAGATATAGAGGCATTTCAGCCCCGTCCGCGCGAAGCTGGCCGCAGCCTGCAAAAGCAGCGTCGATTTCCCGATGCCCGGATCGCCGCCCACCAGAATCGCCGAGGCTGGAACCAGACCGCCGCCCAGAACGCGGTCCAGCTCGTCCATGCCGGACGGAGCGCGGGGCGGGGGGTCTTCCTGCGTCGCAAGATCGGTCAGCACGATCCCCTTGCCACGCGCGCCCAAGGCTTTCGGTCCGGCGGTCAGGGGCGCTTCCTCGACGATGGAATTCCACGCCCCGCAGGCATCGCATTTCCCGGCCCATTTGCGATGAACCGCGCCGCAGGCCGTGCAGGTGAAGGACGGCCCCTTGGCCATCAGCGCACGCTTTCGATCGGCCCGTCCGCGCGCCCGTGGATGAACTGCTGGACGTATGGATCGTCCGTCGCATCCAGTTCCGACACTGGACCCGTCCAGCGGATCTTGCCGCCGTGAAGCATCGCGACGTTGTCGGCAATTGCGCGGACCGAGGTCATGTCATGCGTGATCGTCATCGCGGTCGCGCCCATCTCGGTCACGATCTCGCGGATCAGATCGTTGATGACGCCGGACATGATCGGGTCCAGACCCGTGGTCGGTTCGTCGAAGAAGATGATCTCGGGCTCGGCCGCGATGGCGCGGGCAAGGCCGACGCGCTTCTGCATCCCGCCCGAGAGCTCGGCGGGAAACTGGTCGGCCGTTTCGGGTTTCAACCCGACGCGGCGCAGCTTTTCGATGGCGATCTCGCGCGCCTGCGGTTTGGGCAGTTTGCGCTCGCCCCGCAGCAGGCGGAAGGCGACGTTTTCCCAGACGCGCAGCGAATCGAACAGCGCGCCGCCCTGGAACAGCATCCCGAACCGGGCGAGGAACGCATCGCGGTCGCCGGTGGTCACGTCTTGCCCGTCCAGCGTGATCGTGCCGCTGTCGGGCCGCACGAGGCCCAGAACCGATTTCAGCAGCACCGATTTGCCGGTGCCCGACCCGCCGATGATGACCATCGAGGTCGCCTTGGGAATGACCAGATCGACGCCCTGAAGGACGCGGTTCGATCCGAATTTCTTGTGAACGTCCGAAAGCTCGATCATGAGGTGAAGAACACCCGTGTCAGCAGGAAGTTGGCCGCAAGGATCAGCACCGATGCCGCGACCACCGCCGATTTTGTCGCAGCGCCCACGCCCTGCGCGCCGCGGCCCGAATTCATGCCATGGAACACGCCCATCAGCGCGATGATGAAGCCGAAGGCTGCGCCCTTCACCAGACCCGAGGCCACATCCCAGAATTCAAGGAAGTTGACCGTGTTTTGCAGATAGGCGGCGGAGTTGAAGCCAAGCTGGTTCACCCCCACCAGCCAGCCGCCCGCAATGCCGATGGAATCGCCCACGGCCACAAGGATCGGCATGACCAGCACAGCCGCCACGACGCGCGGCACCGCCAGGTATTTCAGCGGGTTGGTCGAAAGCGTGACCAGCGCGTCGATCTGCTCGGTCACCTTCATCGTGCCGATTTCCGCGGCGATGGACGACGTGACCCGCGCCGCGACCATCAGCCCGCCCAGAACGGGACCGAGTTCGCGCACCATGCCGATGGCGGTGATGGACGGCACCGCAGCCTCGGCACCATAGCGCGCGCCGCCGGCATAGATTTGCAGCGCCAGCGCGCCGCCGGTGAACAGCGCGGTCATGCCGACCACCGGAAGGCTGAACCAACCGATCTGCATCAGCGCCGAGAGGAATTCGCGCGGATAGAAGGGCGGGCGGAAGATATGCCCGACCACCTGAACCGCAAAGATCGCGATCCGCCCAAGCGAGGCCAGAAGCGACAGCGTCGCGCGCCCGATGGACGCGACGGGGGACAGCACGCTCATGCGCCCGTTCCTGCATAGAGCCGCTGATAGCGGGTGCCGAGCGAGGTCAGAATCTCGTATCCGATGGTGCCTGCGGCATCGGCCAGATCGTCGACGCTTTGATGCGGTCCGATCAGGTCCAGCCGTTCGGGCATATGGGCCAGATGCGAGATGTCGACAGTAATCAGGTCCATCGACACCCGCCCGACGACGGGACAGGGCGTGCCGCCCGACCAGAGGGTGCAGTTGTTCGACAGGGCGCGGTGGATGCCGTCGGCATAGCCCGCAGCGACGGTGGCGATGATGCTCGGCCCTTCGGCGCGCCATGTCGCGGAATAGCCCACGACCTCGTCCGCCGCGACTTCGCGCACCTGGATCACCGGCAGCGACAGCACCAGCGCCGGGGTCCCCGCGTCATAGGGGCGGGCGGCGTAGAGGCCGATACCGGGGCGGGTCAGGTCGAAATGGAATCGCTCGCCCAGCAGAATGCCGCCCGTGGCCGAAAGCGAGCGAGGAACGCCGCAGCCGTCGGTCATGGCGTGGAATTCAGCAAGCTGTGCCTCATTCATCGGGTGGTCCGGCTCGTCCGCGCAGGCAAGGTGCGACATGATGATTTCCGGCCCTGCATCCAACAGCAGGGACGCGACCGCCTGCCATTCCGGCATCTCCATCCCCAGACGGTTCATGCCGGTGTCCAGCTGGATGCCGAAGGCATGGCCGGGCAGCGTTTCCATATGCCGCGTGACCTGGTCGATGGAGTTCAGCATCGGCGTCAGGTCCAGTTCGCGGATCATGTCGGCATCGCCCGCCATATGCCCCGAGAAGACGTTGATCTGCGGGCCGGGGCCAAGCGCGCCGCGCACGGCGGCTGCCTCTTCGGCCACGGCGACGAAGAACCGCCGCGCCCCCGCCTGCGCCAGCGCGCGTGCGATGCGCCCCGCGCCGGTGCCATAGGCGTCCGCCTTCACGACGGCGCCCGTCTGGGTGCCGGGGGCGGACATGCGGTCCAAGGCGCGCCAATTGGCGGCGATGGCGTCAAGGTCGATGGTAAGGGTCGCGGTTGCCATGGGCCCGTGTTTCAAAGGTCAGCGAAGCAAGGTCAAGCGGAAAGGCTCAATCCGGGTGATCGGCAAGCCATGACATGACCGCCGGACGCACCGTGTCCGATGTCTGCATCGCCTCGTCGATGACGGCCCGCACTTCGGTCAGATCGACCCGGCGCAGCAGCGCCTTGACCGGGCCGATGGACGCGGGGCGCATGGACAGCGTGCGGATGCCCATGGCGGCAAAGCACAGCGCCTCCACCGGGCGGCCCGCATCCTCGCCGCAGAAGGACAGGGCGGTGTCGGTCGCCTCGCACCGCGAGACGATCTTGCCGATGAAGGTCAGGAAACTGACTGACAGCGTATCGTAACGGCGCCGGACGCGCTCGTTTTCCCGATCGGCCGCAAAGAAGAACTGCTTCAGGTCGTTCCCGCCGATCGAGATGAAATCCACCCCGCGGAAGAACCGATCCGGTGCAAAGGCAAGTGCCGGGGTTTCCAGCATCGCTCCGATCTTCATGCTGGTCGGGACGGGATGGCCCAGTTCGGCCTCGCGCTCCAGCTCCCGCTCCAGCGACTCGCGGGCGATGGCGAATTCGCTGCCCTCGGCGATGAAGGGAAACATTACGGCCATGTCGCGGCCCGCATGGGCGCGGATCAGCGCCTGAAGCTGCATCCGCAGAACGCCCGGCTTGTCGAGGCCCACGCGGATCGCGCGCCAGCCCATCGCAGGGTTCGGCTCGTCCTGCGGCTTCATATAGGGAAGGACCTTGTCCGATCCGATGTCCAGCGTGCGGAAGGTCACCGCCTTGCCCTTGGCGGCATCCAGAACTCGGGCATAAAGCCGCGCCAATTCGCCGCGCTTGGGCATCTGGTTGCGGATCAGGAATTGCAGCTCGGTGCGGAACAGGCCCACGCCTTCTGCCCCGGAATGGGCCAGCGAGGGCAGATCGGCCATCAGCCCAGCATTCATGTGCAGCGCCGTCACCTGCCCGCATTTCGACTGCGCCGGAAGGTTGCGCAAGGACGCATAGCGTTCCTGCGCCTGCGCCTGCATCGCGATCTTGTCGCGGAAGGCGCGGGCGACGTTCTCCTCGGGGCGCAGGTGGACGATGCCCTGATCGCCGTCCACAAGGATCGGGTCGCCGTTCAGCGCCTCGGCCCCGATGCGTTCGGCATGGATGACCAGCGGGATCGCCAGAGCCCGCGCGACGATGGCCGCATGGCTTCCGACGGAGCCTTCCTCCAGCACGATGCCCTTCAGCTTGCGGCCATAATCCAAAAGCTCCGCAGGCCCGATGTTGCGCGCGACCAGCACCGGATCGGCGGGCATCTCGGCCCCCGTATCCTTGCCTTGCCCCGTCAGGATGCGCAGCAGGCGGTTCGCCAGATCGTCCAGATCGTGCAGACGGTCGCGCAGATAGGCGTCCGGCACCTGTTCCATCCGCGCGCGCGCCGCCGACTGCTCCTTCTGCACGGCAGCTTCGGCCGACAGGCCAAGCGAGATGTCCTCCTCCATCCGCTTCAGCCAGCCGCGCGAATGGGCGAACATGCGATAGGCTTCCAGAACCTGCTTCTGTTCCTTGTCCAGCGACGCGGCGGAAAGAAGATCGTCCACCGACACGCGCAGACGGCCCACGGCGTCGCGGATGCGTTCGATTTCCGTCAGCGGATCGTCGGCAACGGGGTTGGTGACCACCACGCGCGGCTCGTGCAGCCAGACATGACCTTCGGCCGCGCCTTCCTGTCCGGTGCCGCCGCGGAACATCACCGGATGGCGGTGGGTGCTGGCCAAGGTGTCGCCCTCGCCGTTGAAGGCGCCAAGCTCGGCCATCTCGGCCAGGACCATGGCGACCACTTCAAGCGCGTCGATCTCGTCTTCGGAATAAACGCGGGAGTTCTTGGACTGCACCACCAGCACGCCCAGCTTTTCCCCGACCCGCTGGATCGGCACGCCGAGGAAGGACGAATACGCCTCCTCGCCGGTTTCGGGCATGTAACGAAAGCCGGGCTGGCCGGGAGCGTCGCTGGTGTTCAGCGGCTTGCCCGCGCGGGCGACGCGGCCCACCAGACCTTCGCCCAGTTTCAAGCGGGTCTTGTGCACGGATTCGGGCTTAAGCCCTTCGGAAGCGTAAAGCTCCAGCGTTTCGGCATCGCGGAACAGGTATATCGAGCAGACCTCGGACCCCATGGAATCCGCGATCAGATGGGTGATGCGGTCCAGCCGGTCCTGACCCTGCCCGGGAAGTGCAAGGCTGTCGCGCAGCCGCCGAAGCAGCTTGCGACTGTCGCTGTCCGTCCGTTCCGCCATCAGGCCCCCCAGATGCTTGATCGTGACGCGTCATGTCGTCGCATTGTCCCGCCTGCCCGCAGCGCGCGCAAGGGGGCAACATTATGGATGACCAGGGCGGACCTTGGCCGATCCGGCGGGCCGGATCAACCTTGGATTGCGCCGTGTCAGGCCTTTTCCAGCTCGAACGCGTCGTGCAGGGCCTGAACCGCCAGTTCCATGTAACGGCGGTCGATCAGCACCGAAATCTTGATCTCGGACGTGGCGATGACCTTGATGTTGATCCCGTCCACCGACAGCGCCTTGAACATCTTGGCCGCGACCCCTGCGTGCGAACGCATGCCGATGCCGACGACGGAAACCTTGGCGACATCCTCGTCGATGATCAGCTCGTCGTATTTCACCAGCCCGGCAGCCTGCGCTTCCTCCAGCGCCTTCTTGGCGCGGGGAACCTGGTTGATCGGGCAGGAGAAGGTCATGTCCGTGACGGCACCGGGATGCGCCTCGTCATAGTCCTTTTCCGAGATGTTCTGGACGATCATGTCCACGTTGATCCCGGCATCGGCCAGCGGCCCGAAGATGCCCGAGGCGACGCCGGGGCGGTCCTCGATCGTGAACAGGGTGATCTTGGCCTCGTCGCGGGAAAAGGCGACGCCGGAGACGACTTTCGATTCCATGATATCATCCTCTGCGCAGACAAGTGTGCCGGAGTTTTCGTCGGTATCTTCAAAGCTGGACAGAACCCGCAGTCGCACGTTGTAGCGCATGGCGAGTTCGACCGAACGGGTCTGGAGGACCTTGGCCCCAAGGGATGCCAGTTCCAGCATCTCCTCGAAGGCGATCTTCTCCAGCTTCTTGGCCTTGGAGCTGATGCGCGGATCGGTGGTATAGATCCCGTCCACATCGGTATAGATGTCGCAGCGTTCTGCATCGAAGGCGGCGGCGAAGGCGACGGCGGTGGTGTCCGAGCCGCCGCGGCCCAGCGTGGTGATCCGCCCTTCGGCGGATACGCCCTGAAAGCCCGCAACGACCGCGACCTTGAAGCCTTCGGCGAATTTCGCGTCGATATTGGCGCGGGGAATGTCCATGAACCGGGCAGACGAATGGGCCGAGGTCGTGTTGATCGGCACCTGCCATCCCTGCCACGACCGGGCGGGCACGTCCATTTCCTGAAGCGTCAGCGCCATCAGGCCGGCCGTGACGTTTTCGCCGCTGGCCACGACCGCGTCATATTCGCGTGCGTCGAACAGGGGCGAGGTCTGTTCGACCCAGCCGACAAGCTCGTTCGTCTTGCCGGACATGGCCGACACGATCACGATCACGTCGTAACCGCGTTCGACTTCTTTTTTCACCTTTTCGGCGGCGTTCTTGATGCGCGCCAGATCGGCGACGGACGTGCCGCCGAATTTCATGACGAGAAGTGGCATGGTCCCCCCTCAGCCCCGGATATCGGGGGGGTGATTACAAGCCTGATGTAACACACGCAAGCCCCGCGCGCGGGAAATTTCACGGATATGCCGCTTGAGGAAATAATCTTGCGGTTTAAGGCCTTCGCCGCCATCCCGTTCAGGATGAGCGGCGCTGGTGTTACAGCGCCCGCCAGCCGATGTCGCGGCGGCAAAAACCGTCCGGCCAGTCGATCGCATCCACCATCGCATAGGCGCGGTTCCGCGCCTCTGCCAGCGTCGCGCCCCGTGCCGTGACGTTCAGGACCCGGCCTCCGTTCGCGACGATGGCGCCGTCCTTCTGGGCGGTGCCCGCATGAAACACCATTTGGCTGCTCGTCTCGGGCAGGGCGGACAGGCCGCCGATCGCGCTGCCTTTGGCATAGCTGCCGGGGTAGCCTTTTGCCGCCATCACCACCGTCAGCGCGTGGTCGTCGGCCCAGTTCGCCTCGGCGCGGTCCAGACGTTCCTCGGCACAGGCCAGCATGAGGTCCAGCGCCTGACCTCCAAGCCGCATCATCAGCACCTGGCATTCGGGATCGCCGAAACGGGCATTGTATTCGACCAGCCGCGCGCGACCGTCCTTTATCATCAGCCCGGCATAGATCACGCCCTGATAGGGGGTGCCGCGCCGTGCAAGTTCGGCCACGCAGGGGCGCACGATCTCCTCCAGCGCCTGCTGGGCGATGGCATCGGTCAGCACCGGGGCGGGGGAATAGGCGCCCATGCCGCCCGTGTTCGGGCCCTTGTCGCCGTCGAAGGCGCGCTTGTGGTCCTGCGCCGTGCCGATGGGCAGAACGTGGGTGCCGTCGGTCAGCAGGAAGAAGCTGGCCTCCTCGCCGTCCATGAACTCCTCGATCACGACCTCCGCCCCGGCCGCCCCGAACTCGCCGCCGAACATGTCGTCGATGGCGGCCAGCGCCTCGTCTTCGGTCATGGCGACGATCACGCCCTTGCCTGCGGCCAGACCGTCGGCCTTGACCACGATGGGCGCGCCCTGCTGGCGGATATAGGCGCGGGCGGGTTCGGCTTCGGTGAAGCGGGCATAGGCGGCGGTGGGCGCGCCGCAGGCGTCGCACAGCTCTTTTGTGAAGGCCTTGGACGCCTCGATCTGAGCGGCCTTGGCGGAGGGGCCGAAGGTCAGCACGCCCGCCGCCCGCAGCGCATCGGCTACGCCCGCCGCCAGCGGCGCTTCGGGACCGACGATCACAAAGTCGATGGCGTTTTCCTCGCAGAACTCCACCACGCGGCTGCCGTCGAGGATGTCGAAGCTGGCGCATTCGGCAATCATGGCGATCCCAGCATTACCCGGCGCGACGATCAGCCGGTCGCATTTCGGGTTTTGAAGCGCCGCCCATGCCAGCGCATGTTCGCGCCCGCCGCTGCCCAGGATAAGAATGTTCATCGCCGCCCCCGCTTGGCCTTTTCGCCCCGGCGTTCTAGGGTCGGGCCCGCGAAACCGCAAGAAGGCCGAAGATGGACCTGTTCGAAACAGAAGGCGACAACGCGCATGATTTCACGGTGTCCGAGCTTTCGGGCGCGGTCAAACGCGTGATCGAGGGGGAGTTCGGTCAGGTCCGGGTGCGGGGCGAGATCGGGCGCGTGTCGCGTCCCGCCTCGGGGCATCTGTATTACGATCTGAAGGACGACCGCAGCGTCATCGCCGCGATCACGTGGAAAGGGCAGGCGTCGAAGCTGACCGTCCGCCCCGAGGAGGGGATGGAGGTCATCGCCACGGGCCGGATGACCACGTTCCCTGGTCAGTCGAAATACCAGCTCATCATCGACGACATCCGCCCTGCGGGCGCAGGCGCGCTGATGGCCATGCTGGAGAAACGCCGCAAGGCGCTGGCCGAGGAGGGTCTGTTCGACGAGAGCCGTAAGCGCCCGCTGCCGTGGCTGCCCGAGGTGATCGGCGTCGTCACCTCGCCTTCGGGGGCGGTGATCCGCGACATTCTTCACCGCCTGCGCGACCGATTCCCGCGCCATGTGCTGATCTGGCCCGTCGCCGTGCAGGGCGAGCGTTGCGCCCCCGAAGTCGCCGCCGCCATTCGCGGCTTCAATGCCATGACCGAAGGTCGGCCCGACCTGCTGATCGTCGCCCGTGGCGGCGGCTCGCTGGAGGACCTGTGGGGTTTCAACGAGGAGATCGTGGTCCGCGCCGCTTCCGAATCGCGCATTCCGCTGATTTCCGCCGTGGGGCACGAGACGGATACGACGCTGATCGACTACGCCTCGGACCGCCGCGCGCCGACGCCGACGGCGGCTGCGGAAATGGCGGTTCCGGTGCGGCATGAACTGCTGGCGGCGGTGGATCAGCGCGGGGCGGCCCTGTCGCGCTGCATCAGCACCGGGTTCGTGAATCGCACGCAGCGGCTGCGCGATCTGGCCCGCGCTCTGCCGCGTCCCGAGACGCTGACCCAGACGGCGGCGCAGCGGCATGACCTTTGGGCCGGGCGGTTGGACGGCGCTTTGGGCCTTGGGATCACCCGCCGGCGTGCAAGGCTCGACCCGCTGGCGGCGCATCTGCGGCCCCGGCTTCTGGCCGATCTGGTGGCGCGGGGGCGGGACCGGCTTGGCGCGCTGCGCCCCGAGGACAGCCTGACCCGCCGCACCGAACGGGCGCAGGAACGGCTGGCGGCGGCGGGCGCACGGCTGGACCCCGCCTTTGCCCGCGCCGTCGCCGAGGCAGCCCGCGATGCCGCCCGCGCCCGCGCCACGCTGGACGCGCTGGCGGCGCGGCTGGAGCCTGCGCTGCGGTTGCGCGCACTGGCAGACCGGCTCGAATCGACCGACCGCCTGCGCCAGACGCTGGGCTATCGCGAGACTCTGGCGCGGGGCTATGCCGTGATCCGCGGCGATGGCGAGGTCGTCACGTCCAAGGCCGAAGCCGCAAAGGCGGCGGTGCTGGAGGCGGAATTCCACGACGGGCGGCTGGTGCTGGGCGCGAAGAAGAAGGCAAAAGCCGCCCCGCCCGCCCAGGGATCGCTGTTCTAGACCCCGACGTCGGGGCCGGGGCAATTCAGGGGTTTCGGGGACTGGCCGACCTCGGAATATTCCATCCCCTCCGGATCCCCGGCGAAACGGGCGTGCAGCCCCTTGTCGCCCCGCCAGAAGGTCCAGCATTGCGGCGGCCCGCCATGGTCATAGGTGAAGCAGATCTGCTGCCCCTCGGGATACCACTTGCCCTTCTGGCACTCGTCCCCCTCGAACGCCCACATGACGCGGCGACCCGGCAGGTATTGTTCGGTCCCGAAGATCGTGCCGCCCTGGGCATAGGACAGCGTCTTGCCGGTGGCATAGGCCTCGAACTCGCCCGCCGTCATTGGGTCCTGGGCGAAGGCGGGGGTGGCGAACAGGGCAATCAGAAGCAACTTTTTCATGGTGGCAACCTTGCCAGAACCCCCGCCGCATGGCCAGTCACGGTTGCGGGGGCGCGGCAAAGGCAATAGTTGAGGACAAACCCCTTATGGCGAGGCCCGCATGGCGTCCTTCTTCAGCAAGCTGCGCGACCGGATGTGGCGGTCCTCCGACAAGATCGGCGAGGGGATCGAGCAGGTCGTGGCCGAGGAAGCCCCAAAGCCCGGCATCCTGAACCGCATTCTGGATACCGAGCCTAAGCGCGAATTCGACGACGCGATGCTGGAAGGGCTGGAGGAGGTGCTGATCGCCGCCGATATGGGCGTGGACACTTCGCTTCGCGTCGCGGCCAACATTGCCGAAGGGCGGTTCGGGCGCCGCGTCACCACGACGGAAATCCGCGAGGCGCTCGCCGCCGAGGTTGCGCGCATCATGGAACCCGTCGCACGGCCCATGCCGCTGACCCGCCAGCGCCCGCAGGTGGTGCTGGTCGTGGGCGTGAACGGGTCGGGCAAGACGACAACCATCGGCAAGCTGGCCAGCCAGTTCCGCGCGGCGGGCAAATCGGTGGTGATCGCGGCGGGCGATACGTTCCGCGCGGCAGCGGTCGAACAGTTGCAGGTCTGGGGCCAGCGCGCGGGCGTTCCGGTGCTGACCGCACCCGAAGGGTCCGACCCTGCCAGCCTTGCCTTCGATGCGATGACGCGGGCCGAGGCGGAGGGCGCGGACCTTCTGATGATCGACACCGCGGGCCGTTTGCAGAACCGCGCCGACCTGATGGAGGAGTTGTCCAAGATCGTCCGCGTGATCCGCAAGAAGGACCCGACCGCGCCGCATAACACGCTTCTGGTGCTGGACGCGACCACCGGCCAGAACGCCGTCGGTCAGGTCGAGACGTTCCGGAAGCTGGCCGATGTGTCGGGCCTTGTGATGACCAAGCTGGACGGCACGGCGCGGGGCGGGGTGCTGGTGGCGCTGGCGGACAAGTTCGGCCTGCCGATCCATGCCGTCGGCGTGGGCGAGCAGATCGACGATCTGGCCCCCTTCGATCCCAATGAATTCGCCCGCGCGCTGGTGGGTCTGGACGGCAAGTGACCGACTGGATCACCGCGCTTGAAGGCACGCCCGAAGGGGCGCGGCTTGCGATTGCCCTTGCGCTGACCTCGGCGCTTGCACATGCCTGTTTCGGGGCGCTGCAGAAGGGGCGGCACGACCCTTGGGTCAGCCGCGCCGCCATCGATTCGTGGATGCTGGCGCTGGCCGCCCCGGTGGCGCTGTTCGCGGTGCCCTGGCCGCAAGGGGGGGAATGGGCGCTGCTGGCCGGGTCGATGGCGATCCATTTCGCCTACAAGCTGACCATGGCGATGGCCTACGAGCGCGGCGCTTATACCGTCGTCTATCCGCTGGTGCGTGGGACCGGGCCGGTGGTGACGCTGGCCTTCGCCGCCGCCTTTCTGGGCGAGCATTACACCGGCATCCAGTGGCTTGGCGTCAGCGTGCTGTCGGGGTCGATCCTGTGCCTTGCGGCGCTGAACCTGCGGGCGGCTCCGGTGGGGCGGGCGCTTTTGATGCGGGCCATCGGCTGGGCGCTGGTCGCGGGCATCACGGTCGCGATCTACATTACCTATGACGCCTGGGCGATCCGGCTGTGGGAAAACCCATTCGGATTTCTGGCGTGGTTCTTCCTGCTGACATCGCTCGATTTCCCGATCCTTGTTGCGATGCGGCACGGGGCGGCTTGGTTTCGCCCGCTGATCTGGCGCGGGGCTGCGGGGGCGCTGGCGGCTTTTGTCAGCTTCGGCGGGGTGATGCTGGGCACGCGGCTGGGTAAGGTGGCCGAAGTCTCATCGCTTCGTGAAACATCGACGCTTTTTGCCGCCTTGATCGGATGGGTGGTCTTGGGTGAAAAGTCTACGCCCGCGCGGATCGCGTTGATGGGCGGCATCGCGCTTGGCGCGGTCTTGGTGCAGGCAGGATAGAATATGCGTAAAGTGAACCCGATCGTGAAGATGGTGCTGGAGCTGGGGCCGGTGATCGCTTTCTTCGTTGCCTATGTAAAGCTGAAGGATCAGGTCTTCACCTTTGGCGGCACGGAATATTCCGGCTTCATCGTGGTGACGGCGGCCTTCATCCCGGTGCTGCTGGCCACGACCGGCATCCTATGGGCGCTGACGGGCAAGCTGTCGCGGATGCAGGTGGTGACTGTGGTGATGGTGGTCGTGTTCGGCGGGATGTCGGTCTGGCTGAACGACGACCGGTTCATCAAGATCAGGCCGACCATCGTGAACGGGCTGTTCGGCGCGATCCTTGGGTTCGGTCTGCTGCGCGGCCAAAGCTATCTGCGTTTCGTGATGGAGGAGGCGATGCCCCTGCGACCCGAAGGCTGGATGATCCTGACAAAACGCCTGTGCGCGATTTTCTTCGGCCTTGCGATTTCCAACGAGATCGTCTGGCGTTTCTTCAGCGAAGCCACATGGGTCACGTTCGAGACCTTCGCGATGCCGGCCGCCCTGTTCGCCTTCTTCATGACGCAGGGCGGCCTTCTGAAACGTTATGGGATCGAGAACGCCTAGCGTTTGCCGAACAGGATCTTCTGCGCTTCGCGGTCGGTGGTGAGGTCGCTGCGAAGTTCGGCCCCGACCGCGCGGCCCTTGGCGAAGGACGCGCGGTTCTCCAGCGCGTTCAGCCAGCGGGCGAAGTTGGGCTTGTCGTCCAGCGTCTGCTGCTGCTTCTCCCAGCCCATCGCCCAAGGCCAGATCGCGCAATCGGCGATGGACAGGAAATCGCCAGCGACGAATTCGTGGTTTGCGAGCCGCTTGTCCAGCACGCCGTAAAGCCGCCCGACCTCGCTGCGGTAACGGTCCTGCGCATAGGGCAGCACCTGCGGCGGATCCATCGTCGGGGCATAGTTCAGGAAATGGTGCGCCTGACCCGCCATCGGACCCACGCCGCCCATCTGCCACATCAGCCATTCCTCGACCGCGATACGCTCGCGTTCGGTGGAGCCGTAAAGCTTGCCGGTCTTGCGCCCCAGATATTGCAGGATGGCGGCGGATTCGAAGATCGAAACGGGTTGGCCGTCCGGCCCGTCATGGTCGATGATCGCGGGCATCCGGTTGTTCGGGGCTATCTTCAGGAAGTCGGGCGCGAACTGGTCGCCCTTGCCGATGTTGACCGGGTGGATGGTATAGGGAAGCCCCAGCTCCTCCAGCGCGATGGTGATCTTATGGCCGTTCGGTGTGGGCCAGTAAAACAGGTCGATCATGCTGCTGCCTTTCCGTTAGACCCCAGAGCTTAGGGCGACACCCGGCGCATCGCCAGCCCCGCCACGCGACCAAAGGCGGGTCCAGCGCGGGTCGGGCGCATCGTCCAGCGCCGCGCGCAGGCTGGACAAAGGCAGCGCGCCGCTCAGAAACCGGCGATACAGCGGAAACAGGCCGGAGCGGGAATAGCAGGACCAGTGGCAGATGCGCTTTTCAGGCGCGCCGATGGGAAAGCCCAGCCGCGCCAGCCCCGCGCGATGCGCCTTGGAATCGATCTGGACGGTCGTCAGGTCCGGGCGGTTGGGCATGGCCGCGATGGTGCGGCGGCCCGACAGCGGAGCGGTCAGCGTTTCGTAAAGGAAATCGTAGCCGTCATTTTCGCGGCTGGTGATGTTCAGCACCTCGGTCCCGCTTCCGTTCAGGGCGGCTTCGGCGGCGTCGGTGAATTCGGCCCCTGCCAGCAGGACCATGCGCGGAACGCTGCCGGGGCGCAGGTGGGGCAGGGCCGACAGGGCCACGCGTGCGCCAAGGCTGTGGGCGATGATGGATGCGGGGCGGGTCCGTTCGATCAGGGTGGCCAGCGCGCGCCCCGCCTCGGCGGCCTTGGCCCTTGCGCGCCAGATCGACCCGCAGGCATCCCAGCCGAAGCCGATGCAGGTGGTGCCAAGCTGGCGCGGCCATGCGTGGGGGGCGAACAGGATGCGGTGCGGATCGGCGGCTTCAAGCAGCGGTGAATACCTGTATCCGTGGATCATGATCGTGACCGGGGCGTCGGGCGCCCGCGCAAGGCTGCCCGCGATCTGTTCGACCGGAATGCGTCCCACGGCATTTACGGCGACCGGCATGGATCACTCCTTTCCGATTGCCGGGAGCCTGCACGCCAAAGGCGAAACCGCCGTGACAGCCGAATGACATGCGGATGAAGGTTGACGCCGCCCGCGCCGGGGCGTAACCCCCAAGGCGTGGCGCTTTGAGACCGGATTGCGGGCCACGTTAAACAAACCGCTAAAGAGGTGAGGCTTTGGCCCCCGCGCATCCGGCGTTCGGGGGCTTTTTGTTGTCGGAAGGACCGAAGATGGCCAAGGATTGGAAAACCCGCACGCAGCTCGTGCATACCGGCAGCCGCCGCAGCCAGTATGGCGAGATGGCCGAGGCGATCTTCCTGACGCAAGGCTTCGTCTATGAGACCGCCGAATCCGCCGAGGCGCGGTTCGTGAAGACCGAGGGCGATGAGTTCATCTATGCCCGTTACGGCAACCCGACGACGCGGATGTTCGAAGAACGCATCGCCGCGATCGAGGGGACCGAGGATGCCTTCGCCACCGCATCGGGCATGGCGGCGGTCAACGGCGCGCTGGTGTCGATGTGCCGCGCGGGGGACCGGGTCGTCGCGGCGCGGGCGCTGTTCGGCTCGTGCCTCTATATCCTCGAAGAGATCCTCGGCCGGTTCGGGGTCGAGATCGTGCTGGTGGACGGCACGGACATCGACCAATGGCGCGCGGCCCTGACGCCGGGAACGAAGGCGGTGTTCTTCGAATCCGTTTCCAACCCGACGTTGGAAGTGATCGACATCAAGGCTGTCTGCGATCTGGCCCATGCCGTCGGCGCGCTGGTGGTCGTGGACAACGTCTTCGCGACCCCGATCTTCTCCAAGGCGGTGGAACTGGGCGCGGATGTGGTGATCTATTCCACCACCAAGCATATCGACGGGCAGGGGCGTGCGCTGGGCGGGGTCGTGTGCGGCACCACCGATTACATCCGTGGGACGCTTGAGCCGTATATGAAGCATACCGGCGGCTCCATGAGCCCGTTCAACGCATGGATCATGCTGAACGGCATGGCGACGCTGGACCTGCGCTGCTGCGCAATGGCGGATTCCGCGCTGAAGATCGCGACCGCGCTGGAGGGCGATGCCCGCCTGTCCCGCGTGATCCACCCGTCGCTGGACAGCCACCCGCACAAGGCGCTGGCGCTGGCGCAGATGGGCAGCGGCGGCACAATGATCGCGCTGGAGATCACGGCAGGCAAGGACGCCGCCTTCCGTTTCCTGAACGCGCTGGAGATCGTCAAGATTTCCAATAACCTGGGCGATGCGAAATCCATCGCGACGCATCCCGCGACCACCACCCACCAGCGCCTGCCCGAAGACCAGAAGGCGGCGCTGGGCATCACCCCCGGCCTCGTGCGGCTTTCGGTCGGGCTGGAAGATGCCGACGATCTGATCGCCGATCTGCGTCGCGCTTTGGACGCGATCTGACGCAGTCGGACCTTGGGAACCCGCGCGGCGCAGCCTATATTGGCCGCGCCGCCCGAGGGAGTTGCGATGAACATGCTTGATGACGCCCCCAGCCGGGAAGAGGCCGAAGCCGCGCTTGCGGTGTTGCGCGCCTATGCCGCTGCCCATCCCGATCCGGTGCTGCGCGCCTATCCCGAACTGTCGCGTAGCTATCCCGAAGGATTCGCCGCGGACGAGGCCTATCGCGCCACGCTGCCGGATCTTCAGAACGGGCCCAGCAGCCTGATCGTGGGCGCGCAGGCGGTGATCCAGCATGTGGGGATTTCCAACTTCCGCCTGCCGATCCGATATCGGCTGCAGGGCGGCGGCGAGACGGTGCTGGAAACCTCCGTCACCGGCACCGTCAGTCTGGAGGCCGAGAAGAAGGGCATCAACATGAGCCGCATCATGCGGTCCTTCTATGCCCATGCCGAACGCGATTTTTCCATCGAGGTGATCGAGCACGCGCTGGAGGATTACAAACGCGATCTGGGCAGCTTCGACGCGCGGATCCAGATGCGGTTTTCGTTCCCGGTCCGGGTGCGCTCGCTGCGCTCGGGGCTGAGCGGCTGGCAGTATTACGACATCGCGCTTGAATTGGTCGATGCGGGCGGGGTGCGGCGCAAGATCATCCATCTCGACTACGTCTATTCCTCGACCTGCCCCTGTTCGCTGGAACTGTCCGAACATGCGCGCCAGACGCGGGGGCAGCTTGCGACCCCGCATTCGCAGCGGTCGGTTGCGCGGATCTCGGTGGAAATGCGCGGCCCGAACCGGCTGTGGTTCGAGGATCTGATCGACCTTGCCCGCGCAGCCGTCCCCACCGAAACGCAGGTGATGGTGAAACGCGAGGATGAGCAGGCCTTCGCGGAACTGAACGCCGCCAACCCCATCTTCGTCGAGGATGCCGCCCGCAGCTTCTGCGCCCGGCTTCAGGCCGACCCGCGCATCGGCGATTTCCGTGTCGTCGCCAGCCATCAGGAATCGCTGCATTCCCACGACGCCGTCTCGGTCCTGACCGAGGGCGAGACCTTTGCCGCCCCCAGCCTCGATCCGCGTCTCTTCTCCACCCTGTTCCATGTAGGGTAGGCGGCAGCCCGGACCGAGCGGGGCTCGATGCCCCCGAGGTCCGGCTCCCCCGCTTGACAGGAATGCGCCGCCCGTCCAAGCGTTTGGCGATGATCGACCTGCGCCCCGTCGGATATGTGATCGGCCTGCTCGTCGCCGCCCTCGGGGTGGCGATGGTGTTTCCGATGCTGCTCGATTGGGCCTCGGGTGACGACAACTGGAAGGCCTTCCTCGAATCCGCGATCATTACCGCGACGCTCGGGTTGGCGGTCGCCATCGCCTGCGCCAACGGCACGGCACGCAGCATGAACCTTCAGCAGATCTTCCTGCTGACCGTCGGCGTCTGGGTCGCGCTGCCGGTCTTCGGGGCGTTGCCCCTGGTGCTGGGTCAACCGAACGCCACCTTCACCGACGCGCTGTTCGAAAGCGTGTCGGGCATGACCACCACCGGGACCACAGTGTTCGAGGGGCTGGACGATCTGCCGCTTGGCGCCAACCTCTGGCGCGGCATCCTGCATTGGCTGGGCGGGCTGGGCATCGTCATCGTCGCCATGCTGTTCCTGCCGGTGATGAAGGTCGGGGGGATGCAGTTCTTCAAATCCGAAGGCTTCGACACCCTCGGCAAGATCCTGCCCCGCGCGATGGACATCTCATCCGCGCTGATCCAGGTCTATGTCGGGATGACCGTCGCCTGCGTGCTGGTCTTCAACATGCTGGGGATGAGCGGGTTCGACGCGCTGATGCACGCGCTCGGCACCGTGTCCACGGGCGGGTTCTCGTCCAACGACGCCTCCTTCGCGCCCTATGCCGGGGCGGCGGAATATGCAGCGGTGGTCTTCATGATCGCAGCGACACTGCCGTTCATCCGCTATGTCCAGATGCTGCACGGCTCCTATGTTCCATTCTGGCGCGACCCGCAGATCCGCGCCTATCTGCGCTGGCACGCCTATGCCATCGTCGCCATCTTGGGATACGAGATCGCCACCCGCGAGGCGCCGTTCTGGGCGACATTGCGCGAGACGACTTTCAACGTCTCCTCGTCCTTCTCCGGCACAGGGTTCACCAGCGTGGACCTGACGCAATGGGGGACGTTCCCGATCCTCGTGCTCATCATCGTCGGGCTGATCGGGGGCTGCACGTCCTCGACGGGCTGTTCGGTGAAGGTCTTCCGCTATCTGATCCTGTTTCAGGCGATCAAGGTGCAGATCCGCCGCCTGCATTCGCCCAGCGCCGTGATCTCGGTGCGCTATGACGGGCAGGTGGTGACGCAGGACGTGATCGACTCCGTCATCCTGTTCTTCACCATGTTCATCCTGACCTTCGGTGTGCTGGCGGTGATGCTGTCGCTGACCGGGCTGGACGTGCGCGCCTCGATCACTGCGGCGTGGACGTCCATCGCCAATGTCGGCCCGGTCTTCGGGTCGGGCGTCGGGCCGACCGGGGCCGTAATCGGGTTTCCCGAATCCGCCAAATGGGTGATGATCGTGGGGATGCTGATCGGCCGGCTTGAGCTGCTGACCGTCTATGTGCTGCTGATGCCGCGCTTCTGGCGCAGTTAACGCCAGCAGGACACCTGCACCGTCATCGCGCTGCCTGTCCGGGTCAGCGCGTTCGGTGTCAACATCTCGCCCGCTTCGTCTGTCGAGACGCCAAGCCAGCGCGTCAGGGACGCGGCGGGCAGGGCGAAGGCCACGCCTTCGGGCAACTGGCGCATGTCGTCGGCTTTCGGCAGCAGCATTCCGATCACCGCGCCGCTCTGGTCCATCACGGGCCCGCCGACATCGCCCGGCAGAGCCGCAAGCTCCAGCTGCGCGATATCGCCGCCCGAGGTCAGATGGCCGAAGGTGATCGCCGGGGCGGGCAGCCCGTCGAAGGAATAGCCTGCAACCGCCACCTGCGCGCCGGGTTGCGGCGACGCGAACCGGGCGATGCCGGGGGGCGAGAGCGGGGTGCCGGGGGTCAGCAGCGCCAGCCCCTCGCCCGTGCGGGCGACGGTTGCCGGGATGCCGCGCTCCAGCGTGATGCGCCCGCAATCCGCCACCGCTTCCGCGCTGGTAAGCACCGACCCGCGCGCATCGACGAAGAACCCCGACCGCGCGCGGACCGGCTGCGGTGCCTCCAGCCCCGCGGCAAGGGCGCGGCGTTGGTCGTCGGTCAGCGCGGTCGGCACGGGGCCGGCCTGCGCCGCTGCGATCTCGGCCATCGCGCGCTGATGCCCCGATACCAGCGTTTCGCGTTGCTCGGGCGTCAGCACGCCCGTCTCCTCGGCCCCCTGCGCCACCTGCCATGCCGCCATCGACGCGCGGGTGCCGGGGCCGAAGGCACCGTCCAGCGCCGAATCGTAAAAGCCGAACCATTTCAGCGCCGTCTGCACCTCCAGCCGCTGATCGGCGGTCAGGGCGGCCTCAGCTTCTTCGGCGGTCAAGACGGTGGGCGCGACGGGCGCGATTTCCACCGACATCGCGGCGGGCCAGAAACGGTCGCGATAGGTCAGCCCATCGGTCAGATAGCTGTCGGCGGGGATGCGCCCCTCGTCCTTCAGCTGCCCCAGCAGGTCGCGCGCCTCGTCGCGGGGATAGGGGCCGAGCGCGACGACGAACCAGCGCGAGGTCATCTCGAACCCCGACACGTCCGGCAGGGTCGCGGCATAGGTTTCTGCCCGCTCGCGCCCTTCTTCCAGCGTCGGGCGGGCTTCGATCTGCACCCAGGCATCCTGCGCCAGCGCGGTGGAACCCATCAGAAGGGCCGCCATGCCCGCTATCGTCAGTTTCATGCCTGTGCCCTTCTGCTTTGGGTTGCATGAAGACATGTTTTCGCCGTCGCACGCAACATTGACCCTTTCGCGCCTGTTGCCTATGCAGAGGGCGCTTTGCAAGAGGGCCAGACGATGAGCGCACCCCGCAGTTTCCAGGAAATCATCCTGCGGCTTCAGACCTACTGGGGATCGAAGGGCTGCGCGGTGCTGCAACCCTATGACATGGAGGTCGGGGCGGGCACGTTCCACCCGGCGACCACACTGCGCTCGCTCGGCTCGCGCCCTTGGGCTGCGGCCTATGTCCAGCCTTCGCGCCGTCCCACCGACGGCCGCTATGGCGAGAATCCGAACCGGCTTCAGCATTATTACCAGTATCAGGTGCTCATCAAACCTTCGCCGCCGGATCTTCAGGCGCTGTATCTCGGCTCGCTGGAGGCGATCGGGATCGACATGGGCCTGCACGACATCCGCTTTGTCGAGGATGACTGGGAATCGCCTACGCTGGGTGCCTGGGGTCTGGGCTGGGAAGTCTGGTGCGACGGGATGGAAGTGTCGCAGTTTACCTATTTCCAGCAGGTCGGCGGGCATGACTGCAAGCCGGTTTCAGGCGAGCTGACCTATGGGCTGGAACGTCTGGCGATGTATGTGCTGGGTGTCGATCACGTCATGGACATGCCCTATAACGACCCGGACAGCCCCATCGCGCTGACCTATGGCGACGTTTTCCGCCAGACCGAGCAGGAATATTCCCGCTGGAACTTCGATCAGGCCGACACGGACATGCTGCTGCAGCATTTCAAGGATGCCGAGGCGGAATGCGACCGTATCCTGACCGCATCGCCGCAGGACAAGGCGGGCCGCACCATCGTCATGGCGCATCCGGCCTATGACCAGTGCATCAAGGCCAGCCACCTGTTCAACCTGATGGATGCGCGGGGCGTGATCTCGGTCACGGAACGTCAGGCCTATATCGGGCGGGTGCGGGCGCTGGCGAAACGCTGCGCCGATGCGTTCGTGACGACCGAGGCGGGCGCGTCGGCCTGATGGGCCGCATCGCCGTCATCGCGATCGTCGTTGCGGCGCTGCTGATGGGCGCGGGTCTGTGGTATTCTCAGACGCGCGGCTATTACCACGGGATCGAGGCGACGGCGCTGGAGATCACGGGGCCGAACGGCACCGTTCAAACGCTGCCCGTCGAGGGGCTGGAGGGGATCGACGCCGAATCCTCGCCCATCCGGTTCCGGGCCTGCGCGCGCCTTGCCGGGCCCATGCCGACTGCGGCGCCCTTTGCGCAACCGACGCCGCTGACCGCGCCCGGTTGGTTCGACTGTTTCGACGCGAATGCCATCGGCGAAGCGTTGGAGCGGGGCGAGGCGACCGCCTTCCTGTCCCGCGCCGAAATCCACCCCGACGTGGACCGGGTGCTGGCGGTCTTTCCTGACGGCCGCGTCTTTGCCTGGCACCAGCTTCGTCCCGAATAGGTTGCGCGGATCGCCTTTGGATTGCAAACTCCGCTGCAAACGGAGGGCGGGCGGATGGACGACAAGGAAGGCATCTTCAAACGTGCGGCGCGCGAGGCGGCGGAACTTGCCGCCGGCACGACCGAGCAGGGCGACGGCTATGCCCTTTACCGCTATCCCGATTACGACACCTACAAGGCGGTGCAGACAGCGGGCAACAAGGCCAAGCTGAAGCGGCAATTCGTCAAGGAAAGCCATATCCGGCTGCTGTCGGACCACTTGAACGCGCGCGGTCCGGTGTCGTTCGGCCTGTGCCACGGGACCCGGCGCGGGGCCGAACAGGCGTGGTTCCGCCAGCATCTGACCGGCAGCCCCGAAGTGATCGGGACCGAGATTTCCGACACCGCCACCGATTTCCCCGACACCGTGCAATGGGATTTTCACGACGCGAATCCCGAATGGGCAGCGCGCGCGGATTTCGTCTATTCCAATTCCTGGGACCATGCCTTCGATCCGGCCAAGGCGTTCGGCGCGTGGATTGACGCGCTGCGCCCCGGCGGGCTGCTGCTTCTGGACCACACGCGCGACCAGACGCCCGAAACCAGCAACGCGCTGGACCCGTTCGGCGCAAGCCTCGATCACCTGAACGGTCTGCTTGCGGGGCTGCTGGAGGGGAGGGGGCGGCTGCTGGCGCCGCTGGATTTCCGCAAGACCAACAAGGAATACCGCGCCATCGTTGTGATTGCCGAAAAGAACCTTTAATCCGGGCGGCGAACAGACCGAACCAGCGGACCCGACATGCCCGATCTTCTGCTTGAACTCTTCTCCGAGGAAATCCCGGCCCGTATGCAGGGCCGCGCGCGCGAGGATCTGAAAAAGCTGGTGACCGACGGGTTGGTCGAGGCGGGGCTGACCTATGCCGCGGCCGGGGTGTTTTCGACCCCGCGGCGGCTGGTGCTGACCATCGAAGGGCTGATGGCGGAATCGCCCACCACACGCGAGGAACGCAAGGGCCCGAAGGCCGATGCGCCGGAACAGGCACTGGCCGGGTTCCTGCGCGGTATCGGGATCACCGATGCGGGTCCGGTGATGGCGCTGGCGGGGCAGCCGCACGGCTCGCACATTCACGCTGGCGGCGTCGTGGTCGAAGTGCGCGACGACAAGAAAGGGCAGGTGCTGTTCGCCAAGGTGACGAAGCCCGGCCGTCCGGCGGCGGATATCGTGGCCGAGGTGGTCGAGCGCACCATCCGCACCTTCCCCTGGCCGAAATCTATGCGGTGGGGCTCGGGCCAGCTTCGCTGGGTCCGCCCGCTGCATTCCATCTTGTGCCTGCTGACGACCGAGGCCGGGGCCGATGTCGTGCCGGTCACCGTCGATCACCTGAACGCGGGCAACACGACCGAGGGGCACCGTTTCCTTGCCCCCGCGCGGTTCGCCGTGTCGGGCTTCGACGATTACGCGGCCAAGCTGAAACGCGCCTTCGTCGTGCTGGACAGTGCGGAGCGTGAGGCCGCGATCTGGCATGACGCGACCACCGGTGCCTTCGCCTCGGGGCTGGAAGTCGTGCCCGATGCGGGTTTGCTGACCGAGGTTGCCGGGCTGGTCGAATGGCCTGTCGTGCTGATGGGCGCTATTGGCGAGGAGTTCCTTGGCCTGCCGCCCGAGGTTCTGCAAACCTCGATGAAGGAGCATCAGAAGTTCTTTTCGGTCCGCAATCCCAAGACAGGGCGGATCGAACGGTTCATCACCGTCGCCAACCGCACCACCGCCGACGATGGCGCGACGATCCTGAAGGGCAATCTGAAGGTGCTGTCCGCCCGCCTGTCCGACGCCCGATTCTTCTGGGAGAACGACCTGCGGACCGTCGCGAATGGCGGGCTAGAGGGCATGGCGGCCGGGCTGGCGAACGTGACCTTCCACAACAAGCTGGGATCGCAGGCCGAACGCATCACCCGCATCGCGGCCCTTGCGCGCGAGCTTGCCCCGCTGGTCGGTGCCGATGCCGATCAGGCGGAACTAGCCGCGCGGGTGGCCAAGGCCGACCTGCAATCCGCGATGGTGGGTGAATTCCCGGAACTTCAGGGCCTGATGGGCAGCTATTACGCCCGCGCCCAGGGTCTGCCCGATGCGGTGGCGGATGCCTGCCAGCAGCACTATTCCCCGCTTGGCCCGTCCGACGAAGTGCCCTCGCAGCCGGTGTCCGTTGCCGTGGCGCTGGCCGACAAGCTGGACACGCTGACGGGCTTTTGGGCCATCGACGAAAAGCCGACGGGCTCGAAAGACCCCTACGCCCTGCGCCGCGCCGCGCTCGGGGTGATCCGGCTGGTGCTGGGCAACGGGCTGCGGCTGCCGCTGGCGCGGTTCGGGGATGATCTGCTGGCCTTCTTCCACGACCGGCTCAAGGTGTTCCTGCGCGATCAGGGCGTGCGGCATGACGTGATCGACGCTTGCCTTGCCATGCCAGGTAATGACGATCTGACGTTGCTGGTCAAACGGGCGCGGGCGCTTCAGGACTTCCTTGGGACCGAGGATGGGGCGAACCTGCTGCAAGGCTTCCGCCGCGCGAACAACATTCTGACGCAGGCGGAGAAGGCGGACGGGGTCGAATACAGCTTCGGCGCCGATGTGAAATACGCCGAGACGGATGAGGAGCGCGCGCTATTCGCCGCGCTGGACGGGGCCGAGGCGGCGATCGCCCCGGCGATGAAGACCGAGGATTTCGGCGCGGCGATGGCGGCGCTGGCGGGGCTGCGCGCGCCGATCGACGCGTTCTTCACCGCCGTGCAGGTCAACAGCGACAAGCAGGTGATCCGGCGCAACCGTCTGAACCTGCTGCACCGCATCCGGGCGGCCTGTGCGCCGGTCGCGGATCTCTCGCGGCTCGGATCGGAGTAGGATACCCTTCCGCGGGAAGGGCAGGGGGACGGCATGACGGATTTCGCCCGCATCACCGCAACGACCACGATGGCGCCCGGCACGCATGGCTGGCGGGCGAAATGCCTGCAACGGCTGATCCGGCTGGATCTTCCGGTGCCGGTCACCGTCTCGCTTCCGGTGGTGACGGTGCGGGCGGTGGCGCTGGGCCAGCCGCTGGACTGCGCCGCGATCCTCGCCAATTTCGGGCCGGCGCCGTTGATCTCGGTCCGGCCCAGCCCGGAAAACCCTGAATGGGGCGGTCCTGCCACCGTGCTGAACATCGGCATGAACCGCGCCCGCCACGCGGCCCTGATCGAGACGCATGGGCAGGAGGCGGCGGACCGGCTCTATCTTCGGTTTGTGCAGTCCTATGCTATCCATACCGCCCGTCTGGACCCCGACATGTTCGACGAGTGCAATCTGGAAGAAGCCCTCCGCGCCTATCGCGAGGAGATGGAGGAGCCGTTCCCCCAGGATCCGGCGGTGCAACTGGCCGAGGTTCTGCGGTCCATGGCCCGCGCATGGGAAGGCACCAGCGCGCGACTTCTGCGTCAGGCCAAGGGCGCACCGGAACAGGCGGGGCTGGGGCTGGTCGTGCAGGCGATGGCGCAGGGGATCGGCAAGGGGCTGTCCGGGTCAGGCGTGATCCAGTTCGTTGACGGTGCAACGGGGCTGCCGCAGGTCACGGGCAGATACCTGAGCCAAAGCCAGGGGCGCGACGCCCTGCGCGGGGAAGATGCGATCTTCCTGACCCGCGATCCGCGCGGGCCGTCGCTGGAGGAGCTGGCCCCCGCCATTTTCGACGACCTGATCCGGCAGGGGGCGGTCTGCCGTCTGAAACTGCGCGAGGAAATGCAGATCGAGTTCACCATCGAGGATGGCCGCCTTGCCGTCATCGACGCGGTGCGCGTGCAGCGCTCCTCGCGCGCGGCGGTCCGGATCGCCGTGGCGCTGGCCGAGGACGAGGTCATCAGCCGGGGCGACGCGCTGATGCGGATCGAGCCGCGCGCGCTGACCGAGCTGCTGCACCCGCAGATCGACCCGACCGTGCCGCGCGACCGTTTCGTCAAAGGCATCGCGGCATCTCCCGGCGCGGCGACGGGGCGCATCGCGTTCTCCTCGCCCGCCGCGCAGGCGTTTTCGGCACGGGGGGAGCCGTGCATTCTGGTCCGGCGCGAAACCACGCCCGAGGATATCCGCGGGATGCATTCGGCGTCGGGCGTGCTGACGGAACGCGGGGGGATGACCAGCCATGCGGCGGTGATCGCGCGCGGCCTTGGCGTTCCTTGTGTCGTCGGCGCGTCGGACGTGCGGCTGGACCTGCGCGAGCGCAAGCTGACCGCGCCTGACGGGCGGACCTTTCGCGAGGGCGACATCATCACCGTGGACGGCACCTTGGGCGAGGCGCTGACGGGCGAGGCGGCGATGCTGGCCCCGGCGCTGGACGAAACCTTCCGCACCCTGCTGTCCTGGGCCGATGCGGTGCGCGACATCGGCGTGCGCGCGAATGCCGACACCCCGGCGGATGCAGAAGTCGCCCGCCGGTTCGAGGCGCAGGGGATCGGCCTCTGCCGGACCGAGCATATGTTCTTCGATGACGACCGGCTGGTGGCGATGCGCGAGATGATCTTTGCCGACACGCCCACCGACCGGGCGGCGGCGCTGGCGCGCCTTCTGCCGATGCAGCGCGCCGATTTCGTGCGGCTGTTCGAGATCATGGAGGGGCTGCCCGTCTGCATCCGCCTGCTGGACCCGCCGCTGCATGAATTCCTGCCGCATTCGCGCGAAGGCCTGCGCGCCGTGGCCGAAGCGCTGGACCGCCCCCTGTCCGAAGTGACCCGCCGGGCCGAGGCGCTGGCCGAATTCAACCCGATGCTGGGGATGCGCGGCGTTCGCCTCGGGATCGCGCTGCCCGAGATTTACGACATGCAAGCCCGCGCGATCTTCGAGGCGACCATCGCCTGCGCGGAACGGGGGCTGCATGTGGTCCCCGAGAT
The DNA here is from genome assembly GCA_029846755.1 of Falsirhodobacter flavus. Lineage (GTDB taxonomy): Bacteria > Pseudomonadota > Alphaproteobacteria > Rhodobacterales > Rhodobacteraceae > Falsirhodobacter > Falsirhodobacter flavus. The sequence continues at coordinate 277,177 of JARWBI010000001.1, forward strand.
CATGATTCCGCTGGTTTCGGCCCGGCGCGAGGTTGAACTGGTCCGCAGCCGCATCGAGGCGGTCGCCTCGGCCGTGCGGGGACGGGGGGCGGAGTTCGACTATCGTCTGGGCGTGATGCTGGAGACACCCCGCGCCGCGCTTCGCGCCGGAGAGATCGCGCAGAATGCGACCTTTCTGTCCTTTGGCACGAACGATCTGACGCAGATGACCTATGGCATGTCGCGCGACGATGCCGGACGCTTCATGAACGCCTATGTCCAACACGAGGTGTTCCCCGAGGATCCGTTCCACGTTCTTGACACCGATGGCGTGGGGGAGCTGCTTCTGATCGCTGCCGAACGGGGGCGCAATGCGCGCAGGGACCTGATTCTGTCGATCTGCGGAGAGCATGGAGGCGATCCCGAATCAATCGATTTCTGTCGCCGCGCAGGATTTGATTACGTTTCCTGCTCGCCTTATAGGGTTCCGCTTGCACGACTTGCCGCCGCCCGCCTCGTGCTCGCGGAAAAGGGTAAATCCGTTAAAATTCAATGATTTGCAGCGCACAACCTATGCGCGAAGCGGCGGTTCTTCGCCTAAAAACGTCATGGTTTATGTCGTATTCATGACGGAAGGTGGACTTGGCGGGTGGTTTCGGGTTACCCGGTCTGCCGTCGCGGTGATCTCGGGCTAAGGCTGATCCCGGTCGCGCGGCGATGGAAACGACCGGGAACCATAGTCATGCGCTTGCTTATGTGCTGGGCAAGCAGCGCTTTCGCGTTGCTTGTTGGCGGAGCGGCGCTCGCCGATGTCACGGTGAGCCAGTCCAACGCCCCGACCGAAGAGGTCGGACCACAGATTTCGGCCCTGTTGGGCCAGGAGCGGGATGCCCGCGCCGCGCTGCCCGATGTGGCGGCACCCGAACAGCCCCCCGAGCAGGCCAAGGATGCGCCTCCGGCGCGGCCCGTTCTGATAAAATACGACGCCAAATGGGTTGCGGCCCAGTCGCCCGACGTGGCCCGTAACGAAGAATGGCGTTGCCTTGCCGAGGCGCTTTACTTCGAGGCGCGAGGCGAGACGGTGCGAGGCCAGTTCGCGGTGGCCGAGGTCATCCTGAACCGCGTGGACAGCCCTTCCTATCCCCGCACTATCTGCGGCGTCGTGAAACAGGGATCGAGCGGGCCGGGGTGCCAGTTCTCCTATGCCTGCGACGGCAAGCCCGAAACGATCACCGAAACGCGGGCCTTCAGCCGTGCGGGCAAGATCGCCGCGATCATGCTGGCGGGCGCGCCGCGCGGGCTGACATCCGGTGCGACCCATTTCCACACGAATGCCGTCAATCCGGGCTGGGCGAGCCGTCTGCCGCGCACCGCAACCATCGGCGCGCATCTGTTCTATCGTCAAGGCTGATCTTGCGCGGGCCGGCAGGGTTTGGCATTCCGAATGCCAAACCCCGACGGAGCCGCCATGCCCCCGATCCCAGACCGCATTTTCCTGCACGATCACGTCGTAGAGGTCGAGATCGGGGCGTTCCAGCTTGAACGCGGGGTGCTGCAACGCATCCGGTTCAACGTCGATGTCGATATCGCGCCGCCAGCCGGGCCGCTGGACGACGATGTGGACCGCATCCTGTCCTATGACCGCATCCACGAGGCGATCGGGGCCGAACTCGCCGCCGGTCGGCTGAACCTGCTGGAAACGCTGGCCGAGAATGTCGCGCGCCGCATCCTCGCAGCGCCGCAGGCATTGGCGGTCTCGGTGCGGATCGAGAAGCTGGATCGCGGCCCCTTCGTTCTGGGGGTGGAGATCCGACGCAGCCGAGAGCAGGTTGCCCCGCTCGAATCCGATCCGGTGCGGCCGCGCATCGTCATGGCTGGCGCGGAAGTGCAGCCGGGGACCATCATCTGCCCCGTCGCGACAGCGACCCTTCGCAGCGATGCGCCGGAAAGCCAGCGCCGTATCGACCTGCTGGCGCTGGACCAGGCCGCATGGGCGCTGGCCGGGGCGGGGATCACCGTCGCCGCAACGCGGACCGAGATCGACTGGGCCATGCGGCGCGGCGGGATCGTGGCGTGGGCACCCTCGCGCATGGTGCTGGACGCCGTTCACGGGCCGGCGGCGACCGACCCCAAGGCATTGGCACAGTGGCTGGCGACCGAGCTTGACGCGGATCACGGCGTTATTTCATCGCAAGCGGGAAGCCGCGTGCCGCCGTCCTCCGCATGACTTGCCATCCACGGCGGCGCAGGGCAAATCAGGCGGCATGATCTATTACCGCCCTATCGCCATGACGGACCCCGCCAGACCCGACGCCTCGCGCAGGCTGGCAGGCGGCTGGTGCTGGTTCGACCGGGCGGAGGCGATCGGGCGCGACGGCAGCAGCCGCATCGTCGATATCGACGCGATTCCCCCGGATGTGCTGGACCGCCTGACCGCGCCGCGCGCCGATGTGGCGCGGCTGGCGATGGACCTGCCGCGCATCATGGCCATCGTGAACGTGACGCCGGACAGCTTTTCCGATGGCGGGCGTTTTCGCGGATTGGAGGATGCGGTCGCGGGGTGCGAGGCTGCGGTGTCGGGCGGCGCGGACATGCTGGACATCGGCGGCGAAAGCACCCGTCCGGGGGCCGAGACGGTGGAAGAAACCGAGGAGGTTGCCCGCACCGTTCCGCTGATCCACGCGCTGCGCGCTGCGTCTTCGGTTCCAATCTCGGTCGATACGCGCAAGGCGCGCGTCGCGGGCGCGGCGGCAGAGGCGGGGGCCGACCTGGTCAACGACGTGTCGGCGATGCTGTACGATCCGGGCATGGCGGCGGTTGTCGCGGGCGCGGGGCGGGACATATGCCTCATGCATTCGCAGGGCGGCCCGCGCGACATGCAGATCAATCCCTGCTATGAGAACGTGCTTTTGGACGTCTATGACCATCTGGAGGAACGCATCGCGGCGGCCGAGGCGGCGGGCATCGACCGCGCACGCATCGTCGTCGATCCCGGCATCGGCTTCGGCAAGACGCTGGCGCATAACCTTTCCCTGATCCGCGGGCTGTCGCTGTTCCATGGTCTTGGCTGCGCGATCCTGCTGGGCGTGTCGCGCAAGCGCTTCATCGGAACGGTGGGGCGGGCCGAGGATGCGGCGGCGCGGATGCCCGGATCCATCGCCGTGGCGCTGGCGGGCGTGGCGCAGGGCGCGCAGATCCTGCGCGTTCATGACGTGGCCGAGACGCGGCAGGCCCTCAGCCTGTGGCAAGCCTCGATGCTTGGAGTATGAGATGACACGGAAACTTTTCGGCACCGACGGGGTGCGCGGCACCGCCAACACCGCCCCCATGACGGCCGAGGTCGCGCTGCGCCTCGGGCTGGCGGCGGGCAAGTATTTCTCGCGCCACACCGGCGCGCGTCGGGTGGTCATCGGCAAGGATACGCGGCTGTCAGGCTATATGCTGGAAAACGCGCTGACGGCGGGGCTGACGGCGATGGGGATGAACGTGCTGCTGCTGGGCCCGGTGCCGACGCCGGCGGTCGGGTTCCTGACGCGGTCGATGCGGGCCGATCTGGGGGTCATGATCTCGGCCAGCCACAACCCGCACCACGACAACGGCATCAAGTTCTTCGGGCCCGACGGGTTCAAGCTGTCCGACGCCGCCGAGGCGGAGATCGAGGCGCTGCTGGAAACCGAGATCGCCCTTGCCGCACCCGCCGATATCGGGCGGGCGAAGCGGATCGAGGATGGGCGCGGGCGGTATCAGGAATACGCCAAGACGACCTTTCCGCAAGGGCTGCGCCTTGATGGTCTGAAGGTGGTGATCGACTGCGCCAACGGGGCCGCATATCGCGCCGCGCCCGAGGTGCTGTGGGAACTGGGCGCCGAGGTGATCCCCGTCGGCACCGCGCCGAACGGCAAGAACATCAACCTCGGTTGCGGGTCCACCCATCCCGAAGCGGCGGCCGAGGCGGTCGTTGCGCATGGGGCCGACGTGGGCATCACGCTGGACGGCGATGCGGACCGGGTGATGATCCTTGACCAGAACGGGCGTGTGGCGGATGGCGACCAGATCATGGCGCTGCTGGCCGCACGCTGGGCGGACGAAGGCAAGCTGAAGGGTGGTGCGCTGGTTGCCACCGTCATGTCGAACCTCGGGCTGGAGCGGTTCCTGCAAGGGCGTGGGCTGCGGCTGGAACGCACGCCGGTGGGCGACCGCTATGTCGTGGAACGGATGCGCGAGGGCGGCTTCAACCTTGGCGGCGAGCAGTCGGGCCATATCGTGATGACTGATTACACCACCACCGGCGACGGGCTGGTGGCCGGGCTGCAGTTTCTGGCCGAGATGGCACGCTCGGGGCGGGCGGCGTCCGAACTGGTCCAGAGTTTCGAAACCGTGCCGCAGATGCTGAAGAACGTGCGCTATGCCGCCGGGCAGGAGCCGCTGGCCGATCCGCGCGTGCAGAAGGCCGTCGCCGGGGCCGAGGCGCAGCTTTCAGGCAATGGCCGACTCTTGATCCGCAAATCCGGGACCGAGCCGCTGATCCGCGTCATGGCCGAGGCGGAGGACCCCGCGATCCTCGAAACGGCGGTTGGCTCGGTCGTCGCCGCGATCCAGGAGGCGACCGCCTGAGGGAACATCGCGCCGGGGACGGGCGTTGGTCACACGTTGCAGGAGGAAGACCGATGATTCAGCTCTTTGCCATTCTGATGACGATTGCGGCCCTTGGCGTTGCATATGCCGCATCAAGCGAAAAGCGGCCTATTCCCGTCCGGGCCGTTGCGCGAAAGTAGATCGGCAAGAGCGGTTGGCGTGATATCATATCCCTTGAGGAGGGTATGGGATGCCGTTCATCACGCCTTCATCTGTGCGCAAGACGCCCGAGGACCCGAACTGGATGGAGACGTTCAGCCATAGGCCCGAGCTTCTGGATGCGTGGATCGTGCTTTTGGGCTGTATCAAGATCAGGATGCAGCCGCTTCGATATGAACTGGTGACAGTTGCCGCTGCAATGGCGCTCAAATCCAGCTATTGCGCGCTGGCGCATGGAAGCGTCCTGCGCGACCATCTCTCGGATGACGAGATTTTGGCAATCCTGAGGGTCGGGCCGACAGATCCGCTGGACCGCGAAATCATGGCCTTCGCCCGCGCGATCGTCCTGGACGCATCGGCCATCCGCGCCGAGGATACGGACCGGCTGCGGAATGCGGGGCTGGAAGATGCCGAGATCTGCGACATCGCCGCCGCCGCCGCGGCGCGATGCTTCTTCAGCAAGTATGTCGACGCCTTGGGGGCCGAGCCGGACGCGGTATATGCCGGTCTGCCGGAGGCGCTGCGAATTGCGCTGACCCCCGGCAGACCGATCGCGGTTTAGTTGCGGGCGCGGTCGACCATCTTGCCCTTGGAAATCCAGGGCATCATCCCGCGCAGCTTTTCACCGACCTGTTCGATCTGGTGTTCGTCGTTGATACGGCGGGTCGCCTTGAAGAAGGGCTGGCCGACGGCGTTTTCCTGCATGAAGTCGCGCACGAACTTGCCGTTTTGGATGTCGGTCAGAACCTCTTTCATCCGTGCCTTGGTTTCGGCGTAGGGCAGCACGCGCGGACCCGACACGTATTCGCCGTATTCGGCCGTGTTCGAGATCGAGTAGTTCATGTTCGCGATGCCGCCTTCATAGATCAGGTCCACGATCAGCTTCACTTCGTGCAGGCATTCGAAATAGGCCATTTCCGGCTCGTAGCCCGCTTCGACCAGCGTTTCGAAGCCCATGCGGATCAGCTCGACCAGACCGCCGCATAGAACGGCTTGTTCGCCGAACAGGTCGGTTTCGCATTCCTGGCGGAAGTTCGTCTCGATGATGCCGGAACGGCCGCCACCAATGGCCGAGCAGTAGGACAGACCGATTTCCATCGCGCGGCCTGTGGCGTCGTTGTGCACGGCCACGAGGCAGGGCACGCCGCCGCCCTTGGTGTATTCGCCGCGAACCGTGTGGCCCGGACCCTTGGGCGCCATCATGATGACGTCGACGCCTGCCTTCGGCTCGATCAGGCCGAAATGGACGTTCAGGCCGTGTGCGAAGGCGATGGCAGAGCCTTCCTTCAGGTTGTCATGCACATATTTCTTGTAGGTCTCGGCCTGAAGTTCGTCGGGCATGGTGAACATGATGAGGTCGCACCATGCGGCGGCTTCGGCGATGCCCATGACCTTCAGGCCTTCGGCTTCGGCTTTCTTGGCCGAGGGCGAGCCTTCGCGCAGGGCGACGACAAGGTTCTTCGCACCGGAATCGCGCAGGTTCAGCGCGTGGGCATGGCCTTGCGAGCCGTAGCCGAGGATCGCGACCTTCTTGTCCTTGATGAGGTTGATGTCGCAGTCGCGGTCATAATACACGCGCATGGCGTTTTCCTTTCCGTGTCTTTGTAACGGGCAGATTAAGGATGTTCCCGCGAGATTGGGCGCAAGATTCAGGATTTGCGCCGCATGGGAAAAGAATATATGCGCCGATGCAGCCATCAACGGATAAATCATGCTTGACGATACCGACCGACGCCTGCTGCGTCAGCTTCTGGCCGACCCTGCCGCCGCGACCGGAGAGATCGCGGAACGCGCGGGCGTCACCCCGGCGACGGCATGGCGGAGGCTGGAGCGGCTGGCCGAGCAGGGCATCATCCGCGCACAAGAGGCGGTGATCGACTGGCGCGCGCTGGGCTACGAGGTGGAGGTGTCGTTGCGTTTCAGCCTCGACAAGACCGAGCCGCGGGCTTTCGACGATTTCATCGCCGCCGCGCGGGGGGTGCCGGAGGTCATTGCGATCGAGACGTTCCTTGGCCGCGTCGATCTGCGGCTGAACGTCATCGCCCGCGACATGCGGCATTATCAGGAAATCTACCGCGCGCGCATCCTGACCTTGCCGCATATCGCCGATATCGAGGCGTTGATGCTGATTTCCACCATCAAGGACGCGGAGGCGCTGCCGATATGATCGACCTGGACGATACCGACCGCGCCCTGTTGCGCGCGTTGGCGCAGGATGCGACGCAATCGGCGGGGGCGCTTGGCCGACGGTTTGGTCTGTCGCAACCCGCAACGTGGCGGCGGATCAAACGCCTTGAGGATGCAGGCATCATCGCAGGCCGCCGCGTCGTGATGGACCGCGAGGCGCTCGGCTTTGGCGTGACGGTGTTTCTGGGCGTGAAGCTGGCCACCAAGGGCCGCGTGAGCCTTGAGGATTTCGAGCGGGCCGCGACGGCCATCCCCGAGGTGCAGATCGTCCAGCACGTCCTTGGCCTGTTTGATTACCGCCTGCGCGTGGTGGCCCGTGACATCGCCGATTTCGAAAGGGTGCTGCGGCGGCGGATCATGACGCTGCCGGGGGTCGGGCAGGTGGAGGCGAACGTGCTTTTGACCGAGGAACGCCGTCCCGGCCCTATCTGACGCCCAGCCCCGCCCGCATCAGTCCCCGGCGGATGGGGGCGGCGGAATACATCGCGTCCAGCGCCTTGGCCCGCAGGTCGCGCATCAGCGGCGCCGACAGCATGGACGCGCGATTCAGCGCCTCGATCCCGCGGGCGCGCAGGGCGATGTCGGCGTGGCGGCGGCGGTGATAGGTTTCCAGCATCGTCGCGTCGCCGGTGGGGCCGAGTTCCAGCAGCAGGGCGATGTCGGCAAGGCTCATGTTCAGACCCTGCGCGCCGATGGGGGGCAGCACATGCGCAGCCTCGGCGATCAAGGCGGTGCGCTGGCCGGACATGCGGGTCGCGGTCTGCAGGATGATTGGCCAGACCGCAACGGGCGAGGCGAGGGTCAAGTCGCCCAAGATCCCGCAGGACCGCTCGTTCATTGCCGCTTCGAAATCGGGGGCGGGCAGGGCGCGCAGGCGTTCGACCTCCGGCCCCGTTTCCATCCAGACGATGGCCGAGGCGTTCTGGCTGGGCAGCGGCACCAGCGTGAACGGGCCGCCCGTGCGATGCACCTCGGTCGAGACATTGTTGTGCGGGACCGGGTGCGTGACGCTGAAGGCCAGCGCCTTCTGGCCGAACCGCGTCACCTTAGTGCCGATGCCCGCCTGTTCACGCACGGGGCTGTCGCGCCCATCCGCGCCGACGACCAGCCGCGCCGTGATCGTCTGGCCGTCGGTCAGGGTCACGCGGGCCTCTGCCTCGCGCGTCAGAAGTCGGGCGGTGCCGGTGCCAGGCAGGAAGCGGACATTCGGCAGTTCGGCAAGTCGCGCCACCATTTCGCGGCGCAGCAGCCAGTTCGGAAGGTTCCAGCCAAAGGGCTTGTCCGAAATCTCGGCCGCGTCGAATTCCTTGATCAGACGCGGCTCGGGGCGTTCGCCCCCGGCATCGACGATGCGCATGACCTGCAAGGGCGCGGCCTGCGGAAACAGCCGGTCCCACAGCCCCGCCGCCTGAAGCACGGGGATCGACGGTTGCAGAAAGGCGGTCGAACGCTGGTCGGCGCCCGGTCCCTGCGCGGTGACGGGCGGGGCGGGGTCGACGCAGACGACCTCGTATCCCGCGCTGCCGAAGGCCGCAGCCGCCGTCAGCCCCGCAACGCCGCCGCCCGAGATCAGGATATCCGTCACGGCAGCACCCTTGTCAGGAAACCCGCCAGATCGGCGGTGTGATGGTGGATGTGCCCAGCGGGTTCGGGATCGTCAGCGACATGCACCGTCCGCATTCCCATCGCATGGGGAACAGCAAGGTTGCGGGTGTCATCCTCGAACATCGCGCCGATGCTGGGGTCGATACCGGCAAGGGAGAAGACCGTCTCGAATGCCTCGCGCGCGGGTTTGGAACGGTAATTGGCGTTTTCCACCCCATAGATGCCGTCGAACAGTCCCGAAAGCCCGCGTGCGGCCAGCACCCGTTCGGCATAGGGGGCCGATCCGTTGGTATAGACGAATCGTTTGCCCGGTAGCGCCCGGATCGCCGCGGCCAGCGCCGCGTCCTGCTCCAGATGCGCCAGCGAGATGTCGTGGACGTGATCGAGATACGGCACCGGATCGATCCCGTGTTCCGCGATCAGCCCCGCCAGCGTCGTGCCATGCAGCTGCCAGTAGTGCGTGCGCATCCGGTCGGCCTCGTCGCGTCCGACCGACAGCGCCTCCATCACCCAATCGGTCATGCGGGTCGACACCTGATCGAACAGCCGTGCCGAAGGGTGGTAGAGCGTATTGTCCAGATCGAAGACCCAGGCGCGAACGTGATGAAAGCCGGTCGATTGCATGGTGGGACAATATCGCCACTGGCGCAGGCGGGCAATCCTGTTGCAGTGACGCCGAAACCGCGCGAAACATGATGCCCACGAAGGGGATGCGATGCAGAAGGACGCCTACACGCTCATCATCGAGGCGATCGAGGCCGGCACCTACAAGCCGGGGGATCGCCTGGTGGAATCGGAACTGGCCGAGCGGCTGGGCGTGTCGCGCACCCCGGTGCGCGAGGCGCTGCAGCGGCTGGAGACGCAATCGATGCTGGCGCGCGACGGGCGCAGCCTGATCGTCGCCTCGCTGGATCACAACCAGCTGGCCGAATTCTATGCCGTCCGGTCGGAACTGGAAGGGCTGGCCGCGCGGCTGGCCGCCCGCCACGCGCGGGACGAGGAGATCCGGGTGCTGCGCGGGATGGTGGAGGATGACCGCGCGCTGTTGGGTGGCGATCCGCGTCTGCTGAGCCGTGCGAACCGGCGGTTCCACAAGCAGATCCACCTTGCCTCGCACAACCGTTTCCTTGTGCAGCAGCTGGAACTGCTGCATCGGTCGATGGCGCTGATGGCCGGCACCTCGCTGGCGGCCGAGGGGCGGGACGAGGCGGCGATGGCCGAACACGACCATATCGTCGCCGCCATCGAAGCGCGGGACGGGGATGCCGCCGATGCGGCGCTGCACCGTCACATATCCAAGGCGTTCGAGACGCGGCTGCGGGTCGAAGCCGGAGAGCTTCGCGTCCGCTAGGTGTCGAACTTGCCGTGCTGCGTCTTGTCCCAGAAGAACGGGGCCGTGATCATCTCGCGCAGCGCCTTGTAGGCCGAGAGGGTCGCAAGCGGGAAATAGAGGATCAGCGTCGGCACCCAGAGCGGGCTGAGCCGGTGGCGCGTCCGGCGCAGCGCAAGGATGCCGAGCGTGATGTTGACGGCCTCGGTGAGCAGGAACAGGCCGATCAGCACGAATTTGGTCTGCGGCGGCAAGGTATCGGCCAGCGGGTGCCACAGACCCAGCGACAAGGCCCAGAACGACCACAGCACCGGGGCCAGCAGCACCTGAGACAGCGCCAGCAGGAACATCGTCTGGAACCCGAAGAAGGCTCGTGTGCCAAGATCGCGCCACAGGCGCAGCGGCTCGCGCATGTGGATGCACCACGTCATCATGTAGCCCTTCTGCCAGCGCGAGCGTTGGCGGATCCAGGCCAGCGGGCGGCAGTTGGCTTCTTCATGCGTAACGGTGTCGATCATCTCGGTCCGGTAGCCGGCGCGGGCGAGGCGGATGCCCAGATCGGCATCCTCGGTCACGTTATGGGCGTCCCATGCGCCAAGCTGTTCCAGCACGCTGCGGCGGATGAACAGGGTCGTGCCGCCCAGCGGGATTGCCAGCCCGAGGCGGCGGAACCCCGGCAGCAGCACACGAAACAGGGTCGCATATTCCACCGTGAAGCAGCGCGCGATCCAGTTGGTGCGGGGGTTGTAGAAATCGAGGATGCCCTGAAGGCAGCCGACATCCGGCCCGTGGCGGTGGAATTCGGTCGCCACCCGGCGGATCTGGTCGGGGGCGGGGGCATCCTCGGCATCGTAGACGCCGATGATCGAACCGCGGCATTGGGTCAGCGCGAAGTTCAGCGCGCGCGGTTTGGTCTTCAGATGGCCGCGCGGGACCACGACGATACGCATCCAGTCGGGCAGGGTGGTCCGGGCAAGCGCATCGCGGGTCAGGCTGTCCCGCTCCTCGACCGCGAGGACGATGTCCAGCAGATCGCGCGGATAGTCCAGCGCGGCAAGCCGCCTGACGAGGCGCGGGGCAATGTCCGCCTCGCGATACAGTGCGACGATGACGGATACGGTCGGCAGGCGCGCGATGATCGGCGGGGGCGGCGGGACAGGAGCGGCGCGATGGGCCGCAATGGCGGCGGCAAGTTTCAGCCCCATCCCGCAGATCAGCGCCAGCACCGCCCAACCGGCGACGATGCCCAGCGTCGCGATGGGCCAGAGCAGCAGGCACCCCGCCAGCGCGACCAGTGCAAGCTGCACCCAATAGGCTGCCGACGAGATGTTCCAGCTTCGACAGCTGAGGCGGTCTGGCACCGTCGTCTCTGCCCCGCGCACGAGTTCGGCGCCGCGCGTGGCGATCAGCGCGGCCGCGATCTGGCTTTCCGGGCAAAGCGCACAGGCGACCGGGCCGAGCCGGGATTCCAGAAGCGGGCGCAGGCGGTCGAGCGTCTCGGGGCGGGCGACGGCGACGATGCTGGTGCCGCCCGCATTGCGCCACGGCAGGACGCCCTCGCGCAGGCAGAGCGCGGGGCCAACGAGGTCGATGAGTCGCGGGTCGGGTGGATTGAGCAGGGCATCGATGCGGCGCGTGCCCCGGATGCGCGGCAGGACAGCGGCCGATACGTCGCGTGGCGTTTCGACTTCGGTGATGATGCCGCGTTGGCCGACGCGCATGACGATGCCTCTTGTTTTTCGAGGACCATCGTAAAGATTGATTAACGTAGTGTTAATCTGCGGGGGCAAATGCGGATGTGCGCGCCCGCCCTTGTGGGCGGGCACGTCGCATCAGGCGCGGCGGGCACGCATCGCCTCGGCGAACCGTTCGAACAGGTGATAGCTGTCCTGCGGGCCGGGGCTCGCCTCGGGGTGATACTGGACCGAGAAGACCGGCTTGCCGTCGACGCGGATGCCGCAGTTGGACCCGTCGAACAGCGAGACGTGGGTTTCCAGAACGCCTGCGGGCAGGGTCTGGCTGTCCACCGTGAAGCCGTGGTTCATCGACGTGATCTCGACCTTGCCGGTGTCGATATCCTTGACCGGGTGGTTCGCGCCGTGGTGGCCGTGGTTCATCTTGACCGTGGTTGCGCCAAGCGCCAGCGCCAGCATCTGGTGGCCAAGGCAGATGCCGAAGACCGGCAGATCCTTTTCCAGGACGCCCTTGATCGCTGGCACGGCATAGGCGCCGGTGGCCGCCGGATCGCCCGGACCGTTCGACAGGAAGACGCCATCGGGGTTCAGCGCCAGCACGTCTTCGGCAGTGGCGGTCGCGGGCAGAACCGTCACGTCGCAGCCCGCCGAGGCGAGGCAGCGCAGGATGTTGCGTTTCGCGCCGTAATCGATGGCGACGACCCTCAGCCCTTCGCCCGTGCGGGACTTGTAACCCTCGGGCCAGGCCCAGCGCATCTCGTCCCAGCGATAGGATTGGGCGCAGGTCACGTCCTTGGCCAGATCGAGGCCGACCAGACCTTCCCACGCGCGGGCCTTGGCGACCAGCGCCGCGACGTCGAAATTGCCGTCCGGGTCATGGGCCAGCGCGACATGCGGCGCACCCTGCTGACGGATCGCGCGGGTCAGGCGGCGCGTGTCCAGCCCGCCGATGCCGATCCGGCCCTTCTGACGCAGCCATTCCGTCAGATCCGAAGTGGCGCGCCAGTTCGACGGCTCGGTCGGGTCCCATTTCACGACCATACCGGCGGCGACCGGATCGGCGGTTTCGTCGTCTTCCGCCGTGGTGCCGACATTGCCGACATGGGGGAAGGTGAAGGTCACGATCTGCCCGGCATAGGACGGGTCTGTCATGATCTCCTGATACCCGGTCATCGCCGTGTTGAAGACCAGTTCGGCCACCGTTTCGCCGACAGCCCCGAAGCCGCGACCGTAGAATACCGTCCCGTCGGCCAGCGCGAGGCAGGCGGTGGGTTTGGATTGCGGCTCCATGACGCGACTCCCCTGTGATGAAACGGCTGGAACCTAGGCTTTGCGCCTTGCCGGGTCAAGGGCGGCGGCGAAATGAAAGATGCTTGCGGATCAACGGCTTGGCTTTGGTTGTGCCTTATTCTGTTCGCATGTATCTTCTGGCAGAGTGAAAAAGGAGAAAAGCGATGTCCGTGCGCGACAGATTGCAGTCGGCCCTGAAGGACGCGATGAGGGCGAAGGAGGCGGACCGCCTTTCCACGCTGCGGCTGATAAATGCCGCGATCAAGGACCGCGACATCGCCGCGCGGGGCGAGGGTGGGGAGGCGGCGTCCGACGACGACATCCTCGTGATCCTTGGCCGGATGGTCAAACAGCGTCAGGAAAGCGCCCGCGTCTATGAGGAAGGCGGACGGCTGGAGCTGGCCGAGAAGGAGTTGGCCGAGATCAAGGTGGTCGAGGAATTCCTGCCGCGCCAACTGACGGCCGCCGAGGTGGATGCCGCGATCGCCGATGCCATTGCCGAAACGGGGGCCGCGAGCCTGCGCGACATGGGTAAGATCATGGGCGTGCTGAAGGGCAAATACACCGGGCAAATGGATTTCGGCGCGGTGGGCGCAAAGATCAAGGCGCGCCTGGGATAATTGGCGGAACCATTCGCGGTTGCATCCGTTGGCCTCATTCATCCGACGCGTCAGATGGAGGTTCAGATGCAAACGCAGTTCGGAACGATGACGGATGCCGCGCGATATGCGCTTGCCGCAAGGCGGGGGATCGTGCGCCCCGAAGCCCTGCATGGCACGTCGCGCGACATGTTCGACACCCTGACGCTGGCCGAGATCGAGGAGATGACGCCAGCCGTGCCCGACGATCCCGAGGAACGCTTCAACGACGTCCCTGTATGAAAAAGGCCCCGGAAATCCGGGGCCTTTCTGATTTCAGTGGGCGTGGGAGCGATCCCAGTCCTCGCGCTTCGGAAGCTGTTCGAACGTGTGTTCCGGCGGCGGGGTGGTCAGCGTCCATTCCAGCGTGTCGGCATGTTCGTTCCAGTAGTTGTTCCGCGATTCGCGCTTGCCCCAGACGAGGCTGTAGAACACGACGCCGATGAAGAAGACGAAGGACGCGAAGCTGAGGAACGCGCCGATGGACGAGACGTAGTTCCAGAGCGCAAACGCCTCGGGGTAGTCGATGTAGCGGCGGGGCATCCCGTTGCGGCCAAGGAAATGCTGCGGGAAGAAGGTAAGGTTCGCGCCGATGAACATGGCCCAGAAGTGCAGCTTGCCCGCCCATTCGGGGTATTGCCGCCCCGTCATCTTGCCGAACCAGTAATAGATCCCGGCAAAGATCCCGAACACCGCACCCAAGCTCATGACGTAGTGGAAGTGCGCCACGACGTAATAGGTGTCGTGATAGGCGCGGTCCACACCGGCTTGGCTCAGCACGATGCCGGTCACGCCGCCGACGGTGAACAGGAACAGGAAGCCGAAGGCCCAGAGCATCGGCGTCTTGAACTCGATCGAGCCGCCCCACATCGTCGCGATCCAACTGAACACCTTGATGCCCGTCGGGACCGCGATAACCATCGTGGCCATCATGAAGTAGCTTTGCTGGGTCAGCGACATGCCGACCGTGTACATGTGGTGCGCCCAGACGACGAAGCCCAGAACGCCGATCGCGACCATCGCATAGACCATCGGCAGGTAGCCGAAGATCGGCTTTTTCGCGAAGGTTGCGATGACCTGCGAAATGATGCCGAAGGCCGGCAGTACGATGATGTAGACCTCGGGATGGCCGAAGAACCACAGGATGTGCTGATACAGGATCGGATCGCCCCCGCCCGCCGGGTCGAAGAAGGTCGTGCCGAAGTTGCGGTCGGTGATCAGCATGGTGATCGCACCCGCCAGAACCGGCAGCGCCAGAAGGATCAGCCATGCGGTCACGAAGACCGACCATGCGAACAGCGGCACCTTGTGCATGGTCATGCCCGGCGCGCGCATGTTCAGGAAGGTCGTGATGATGTTGATCGCGCCAAGGATCGACGACGCCCCCGAAAGGTGGACGGCGAACAGCGCGAGGTCCGTGGAGTAGCCCCCCTCGCGGACCGAAAGCGGCGGATAAAGCACCCAGCCGATCCCGGAGCCCGGCTGGCTGTCGCCCCCCGGTGCGAAGACCGAGGCAACCGCCATCGTGGTCCCCGCGACATAGAGCCAGTAGGAAAGGTTGTTCAGACGCGGAAACGCCATGTCCGGCGCGCCGATCTGCAGCGGCATGAAATAGTTGCCGAAACCGCCGAACAGCGCGGGAATCACGACGAAGAACATCATCAGGATGCCATGCGCCGTCACGGTGACGTTCCACAGATGCCCGTTGGGCGAACAGGGCTGCGTCGCATCCGACACCAGCCGCATCCCTTCGAGGCACATGAACTGCACCCCCGGATGCATCAGCTCCATCCGCATATAGACGGTGAAGATCACCGAGATCAGACCCACGACCCCCCCGGTCAGCAGATAAAGGATCCCGATATCCTTGTGGTTGGTCGACATGAACCAGCGGGTGAAGAATCCCCGCTCCTCATGATGGCCGTGAATGGCTGCGTCGGCCATGTATGCCTCCCGTTGCATGGCTTGGCAGGACATTGCCTGCCGGTCACTGACAGCGGTTTTAATGGGCAGCGCGCCGCGCGGCAATCACCCAGTTCAAGAAAACGCGAGCCTGTGGCTACGGAAAATGCTTGGGAAACGTCGCGATCAGGGCTGCGTCCACATCTGCCATCGTGACGGGCAGGCCCAGATCGACCAGGCTGGTCACACCATGTTCGCGGATGCCGCAGGGAACGATGCCGTCGAAATGCGACAGGTCAGGCTCGACATTGATGGATATGCCGTGAAAGCTGACCCAGCGGCGCAGTTTCACGCCGATGGCGGCGATCTTGTCCTCGCGCACCGAGCCGTCGATATTCGGCGCCTTGTCGGGACGCGTGACCCAGACGCCGACCCGGCCTGTGCGACGTTCGCCCCGCACGCCGAACTCGGCCAGCGTGTCGATCACCCAGTTTTCCAACGCGCAGACGAATTGCCGCACGTCGCGCCCCCGCGCCCCCACGTCCAGCATGACATAGGCGACCCGCTGCCCCGGCCCGTGATAAGTATACTGCCCGCCGCGCCCCGCGACATGGACGGGGAATCGGTCCGGCACGACCAGATCCTCGGCCCGCGCGGACGTCCCGGCGGTATAGAGGGGTGGGTGTTCCAGCAGCCAGATGCCTTCGGGCGCGGTGCGGGCGGCGATGGCGGCCACGCGATCCTCCATTGCGGCAAGCGTTTCGGCATAGGGGGCAAGGCCGGGAAGGTGGGTCCAGTCCATCGGAAAACCTGTTCTGTCGTGCCCCGAACAGATGGGACGGAACGGCGCGGGATACAATCGTCGAAAGACGCAAGAATCCCTCTTTCCTTCGTCTTTGCCTTTCGCTAGAAGCCCTTCACCAAGCCTTGGCGTGCGGTCGTGGCGGAATTGGTAGACGCGCAGCGTTGAGGTCGCTGTGGGGTAACTCCCGTGGAAGTTCGAGTCTTCTCGACCGCACCATTCATCCAGACATCATCGGTCGGCATATGCCACGCAGCTGTCCACCATGGGCACGCAAGTGGCGTTGATGCTGCGTTTGGTATTGTTGTCGCCGGCCACTTCCACCTGCACGACGCGGCCTTCCTCGAACCGGACCTGAAGGTGGCACGTTCCCGAGGATGACAACCCGATCGCGCCCGCGCTGCCCTGAAGCGGCCCCGTGGCGACGTTCGGCAGGCTGATGTTCAGGTTCCCCTGATCGGTCGAATTGCGCCATGTCCAGATCTTGCCGCGCACGCCTTCGCTTTCCTGCGCGGCCGGGAATCCGGCGCACATCCGCACGTCGGTTTCGTCCATGCCGATCATTGCGGTCCGGGCGCGCGTGACGGTTTCCGCCTCTCCGACCCACCGGGATGTGTCGCTGGGCGTGGTGCAGGCTGCAAGCAGCAGCAGGGCAAGGGCTCGTTTCATCGGACCTTTCCTTTGTTGCCTGCCCCCAACCTAGTGCCGCAGCGCAGCGATCCCAACCCGTTGCGGACGTGGCGCGCGGATCGTCACCGACGCCTTAACAGGTTTGCCTCAATTTCGCCTCAAACGCGAATGGAGGCGCCGATGGGCGAGATTGTGGTTTTCAGCCTTGGCGCGGCGCTGGCCTGGGCAGGCGGCGAGGGCGGGCGCGTCATCGTTGCCAGCGGGATGGGCGGGCTGACGCGGTGGATCGCGTCGGACCGCAGGGCACTGCGCGACGGGGTGCTTGCGGTGATCGGCGGGGCAGTGGCGGGGCAATACCTATGGCCAATCGTGCTGTGGTCGCTGCGGATGGAGGAGACGCCCGACAGCATCGCCATGGCGGCCTTCGTGGCTGGAACCATGGGCATCTCGGGCATCCGCATCGCCGCCGCCATGTTCGAGGCCCGCGCCGCCCGGGCCCGCGATGCCTGATCCATTCAAACGCATGTGTTTCGAGGAGGCCCGCACATGGGCCGCCGTCACCATCCTTCTGCTGATCTGGGGACTGTCATGACCATCACCTTCAAGGGCCGCGCCGAACGTCTGGACGATATCGACCTGCCGGACATCGCGGCCATCATCGGCGTGGGTTACGCCGAACTGCGCGCGGTGATCGAGGTCGAAACCTCGGGAGGGGGGTTCGACGCGCAGGGCCGCCCCCGGATGCTGTTCGAGCCGCATGTCTTCTGGCGCGAGCTTCCCGACGCGAAACGCAAGGGGGCGGAGCGGGCGGGGCTTGCCTATCAGAAATGGGGAACACGGCCCTATCCCAAGGACAGCTATCCGCGCCTGACGCTGGCAATGCTGCTGGACCCCGTCGCGGCGATGCGCTCGGCCAGTTGGGGGATCGGGCAGGTCATGGGCTTCAACCACAAGGCGGCGGGTTACGACAGCGTGCAGGCGATGGTCGCCGATTTCGTCGATACCGAGGCGGCGCAGCTTGAAGGTATGGTCCGCTTCATCCTGTCCGAAGGGCTGGACGATGAACTGCGCCGCCACGACTGGTCGGCCTTCGCGCGCGGATACAATGGCGCGGGCTATGCCCAGCACGGGTATCATCTGAAGCTGGCGGCGGCCTATGCCCGCCATTCGCGGATCGCGGCATGAGGTATGCGATCCTTGCCGCACTGCTGATTGCCACCGCCGCGCAGGCCTATCGCATGGGCGTGTCGGCCGAGGCGACCCGCGCCGCGCTGAGACTGGCCGAGGCGCAGCGTGCCGCGGTGCAGGCGGCCGATCTGGCCGCGCTGGCCGAATCGCGGCGTCTGGCCCTGCAGGCCGAACGCGACCTTCTTGCCCAAACCCTGGAGGATGCCGCCCATGCGGACCCCGATGCTTCTGTGCTTGCCCTTGGCGCTGACAGCGTGCGCCGCCTTAACCGTCGTTGAGCCTGCGCCGCCGCCCAGCCTGACCGCGCCCTGCGCCCAGCCGCAATTCTTGCCAGACCGTGCCCTGACCCGCGCCGAGGTCGAGGTGCTTTGGGGGCGTGACCGCAGCGCGCTTCGAACCTGCGGCGACAGGATGGCCCTGCGGTGATTCCTTTGGCAAACCCGCCGCCGCCCGCCTGAAAATGCGGCAACTCCATAGGGTTGCATCGCGCCGCCACGGCGTCGTTGCAATCGTCAAACCGCTCTGCCTACAGTCACCTTAACAAGCGCGGAAAATCCGCCGGATGACAGGGAGACTGAATGTGGTTGCCGATCTCGGCGGCGGTTTCGTCGTGTTCGACCATGTGCAGAAAAGCTATGACGGCGAAACGCTGGTGGTCAAAGATCTGAACCTTTCCATCGCGAAAGGGGAATTCCTGACCATGCTCGGGCCGTCCGGTTCGGGCAAGACGACCTGCCTGATGATGCTGGCTGGGTTCGAGACGGCGACGGCGGGCGACATCCGGCTGGACGGGCGCCCGATCAACGCCGTGCCGCCCCACAAGCGTGGCATCGGCATGGTGTTCCAGAACTATGCCCTGTTTCCTCACATGACCGTGGCCGAAAACCTCGCCTTCCCTCTGGAAGTGCGGGGCATGGGCAGATCGGAACGCGAGGCGAAGATCAAGCGCGCGCTGGACATGGTGCAGATGGGCGCGTTCGGCGCGCGCCGTCCGGCGCAGCTTTCGGGCGGGCAGCAGCAGCGCATCGCACTGGCCCGTGCGCTGGTCTTCGATCCAAAGCTGGTGCTGATGGATGAACCGCTTGGCGCGCTGGACAAGCAGTTGCGCGAACACATGCAGTTCGAGATCAAGCGCCTGCACGACGATCTGGGCATCACCGTCGTCTATGTCACCCACGATCAGGGCGAGGCGTTGACCATGTCGGACCGGATCGCGGTGTTCAACGACGGACGCATCCAGCAGCTTGCACCCCCCGCCGCGTTGTATGAAACCCCCGAAAACCTGTTCGTCGCCAGCTTCATCGGCGAGAACAACCGGCTGGAGGGCACCATCGAGGAGGTGGGGCCGCGCTCGCTCGTCCGGCTGCGAACGGGCGAGCTGATCGACGCGACCCCGGTGAACGTTCACCAGAAGGGTCAGCGCACCATCGTGTCGATCCGCCCCGAACGGGTGGAGTTCAAGCCGGACATGATGCCCGCCAGCGCCCATACGCTGGACGCGAAGGTGCTGGAGGTCGTCTATATGGGCGACATCCTTCGGACCCGCATGCAGGTGGCGGGCAGCGACGATTTCATCATGAAATGCCGCAACACGATCGGCCAGACCCGGCTGGAACCGGGCCAGACGGTGCGGATCGGTTGGCACCCTGCAGACGCGCGTGCGCTCGACCCGCTTTAAAACAGGGAGAACTGCAATGAAGAAACTTCTGGTTCTGACGGCGGCGCTGATGGCCCCTGCGGCCCATGCGGACGTCACATTTCTTGGCTGGGGCGGTGCCTATGGCCGCGCCCAGACCGAGGCGCATCTGAAACCCTTCACCGAAGCGACGGGCATCCGCACGGTGATGACCGACACCGACAACCCCGCCGCGCCCGTCAAGGCGATGGTCGAGGCGAACAACGTCACCGCCAACCTCGTGTCGCTGGAGCAGGCCGACGTGATCCGCCTGTGCGACGAAGGGCTGCTGGAGGAGATCGACCCCGCAAGCCTTGCGCCCGCGCCCGACGGCACGCCGGCGGCGGATGATTTCCTGCCCGGCGCGCTGACCGATTGCGGCGTGGCGACGGATGTATGGGCCACGGTCTTCGCCTATGACGACAGCCGCTTCCCGGATGCCAAGCCTACGACCATCGCCGATTTCTTCGATCTGGAGAAATTTCCCGGCAAACGCGGCATCCGCAAGGGTGCGAAGACCACGCTGGAAATGGCGCTGATGGCCGATGGCGTTCCCGCGTCCGAAGTCTATGACATGCTTGAGACGCCCGAAGGGATCGACCGCGCCTTTGCCAAGCTGGACACGATCAAGTCCGAGGTCGTCTGGTGGGAAGCCGGCGCCCAGCCGCCGCAGCTTCTAGCCGATGGCGAGGTGGTGATGTCCACCGTCTATAACGGCCGGATCTTTGCCGCCGCCATGAACGAGAACAAACCCTTCGTCACCGTCTGGGACGGGATGCAGTATGAATTCGAGGTCTATGCCATCCCCAAGGGCGCGCCCGATCTGGACGACGCGATGCAGTTCCTCAGCTGGTCCACGGAAACGCAGAACCTAGCGAACCTGACGAAATACATCAGCTATGGCCCGACGCGCAAATCCACCGCCGCGGTGAAGAAGACGTGGGAGGATGGGACCACCGACATGGAAGCGCATCTGCCGACCTCGCCGCAGAACATGACCAATTCGCTGGAAACCTCGTTCGAGTTCTGGGTCGATTACGACAGTGAATTGAACGAGCGTTTCAACGCTTGGCTCGCAAGCTGATGGAGGGGCGCCCGCTGAAACAGGCACTGGCCCGCGCGCAGTCGCGGGCCAAGCGGCGGGCGCTGCTTCTGGTCGTGCCGCTTTTGCTGTTCATCGTCGTGACCTTCGTGGCACCGATCGGACAGATGCTGCTGCGGTCGGTCCACAACGACGCCTTCGCCCGCAACATGCCCAATGTCGGCGCGTGGTTTGCGGAAAACGACGGCGCCCCGACCGAGGATGCCTTCGCCGCGCTGGTGGCCGACCTGCGTCTTGCGCGCGAAAACCGCACGGCGGGCGAGGTCGGCACCCGCATCAATTACGAACTTGGCGGCACGCGGTCGCTGTTCACCTCGGGCGCGCGGGGGGCGGATGATCTGGAGCCGCCCTTCGCGACATCGCTGGTCGAGGATGACGCGAAATGGGCCGACCCGCAGCTCTGGCAGGTGATGCGGACGGCCAGTTCCGCCTATACTGCTAGCTTCTATCTTGCCGCGCTGGACCTGACGCGCGACGGCGACGGCAACATCGTCCGCGTGCCGGAGGGGCGGGCGGTCTATCTGGCGCTGTTTGCCAAGACCTTCGCGCTGTCGGCGCTGATAACGGCGATCTGCCTTCTGCTCGGTTATCCGGTGGCGCATCTGCTGGCGACGCTGCCGCTGGCGAAATCGAACCTCTTGATGATCCTCGTGCTGCTGCCGTTCTGGACCTCGCTTCTGGTGCGGACAACAAGCTGGATGGTGCTGCTTCAGGAACAGGGGGTCATCAACAACACGCTGGTCGCAACGGGCATCACAGATACGCGGCTGCCGATGATCTATAACCAGACCGGCACGGTGATCGCGATGGTGCATATCCTGCTGCCGTTCATGATCCTGCCGCTCTATTCCGTGATGCGGCCGATCCGCCCGCATTACGTCCGCGCGGCCCGCAGCCTTGGCGCGACAAGCTGGACCGCATTCCGCCGCGTGTATCTGCCGCAGACCGTGCCGGGGATCGGGGCGGGGGCGCTTTTGGTCTTCATCCTTGCCGTCGGCTATTACATCACGCCCGCGCTGGTGGGCGGGGCGTCGGGGCAGCTGATCTCGAACCTGATCGCCTATCACATGCAGGACAGCCTGAACTGGTCGATGGCGGCGGCGCTGGCGGCGATCCTGTTGGCGGCGGTGCTGCTGCTGTATTGGCTCTATGACCGGCTGATCGGCATCGACAACATGAAGCTGGGGTGATCCATGGCGCTTCCGATCTATGCAACCCCGCTGGAGCGCATCTGGTATTACGCCTACCGCGTGATCTGCGCGTTGATCTTTTTGTTCCTGATCGCGCCGATCCTGATCGTGATCCCGCTGTCCTTCAACGCCGAGCCGTATTTCACCTTCACCCAAAAGATGCTCTCGCTGGACCCCATGGGATACAGCCTGCGCTGGTATGACACGCTGCTGACCTTCGGGATGCAGGCGCCCGACGTGCCGCGCGATGCGTCGTGGTGGCGCGATGCGTGGACGAATGCGCGCTGGGTCGGGGTGGCCAAGAACTCGGTCATCGTGGGTGTGTTTTCGACCATCATTGCGACGGTCCTCGGCACGCTGTCCGCGCTGGGCCTCTCGCGCCCGGAAATGCCGTTCCGCCGGACGATCATGGCGATCCTGATCTCGCCCATGATCGTGCCGATCATCATCACGGCGACGGGGCTCTTCTTCTTCTATTCCAGCATCCAGATCCGCGAATGGGGGGTGCCTTACCTTGGCGTCGTGCTGGCCCATGCGACTTTGGGCATCCCCTTCGTCATCATCACCGTGACGGCGACGCTGGTGGGGTTCGACCATTCGCTGACCCGCGCGGCGGCCTCGCTTGGGGCGAACCCGCGCACGGTGTTCCGCAAGGTGATCCTGCCGCTGATCCTGCCCGGCATGATCTCGGGCGCGCTGTTCGCATTCGTGACGTCGTTCGACGAGGTGGTGGTGGTCATGTTCATCGCCGGCCCGGACGAACAGACCATCCCGCGCCAGATGTGGAACGGCATCCGCGAAAGCATCAGCCCGGCGATCCTGGCGGTTGCGACGATCCTCGTCGTCATCTCGGTCCTGCTTCTGGCGGCGGTGGAGCTGCTGCGCCGCCGGTCCGAACGGCTGCGCGGGCTTTAGGGCAGGACGTGCAGCCAGCCCCAGACCGTCACCACCGAAAGGGCGGTGGCGATCAGCACGGCCGAGGCG
Source organism: Falsirhodobacter flavus (assembly GCA_029846755.1). Taxonomy (GTDB): domain Bacteria; phylum Pseudomonadota; class Alphaproteobacteria; order Rhodobacterales; family Rhodobacteraceae; genus Falsirhodobacter; species Falsirhodobacter flavus. Next base: position 300,167 of record JARWBI010000001.1, read on the forward strand.
TTAACCCGTTTCGCCACCCCGTAAAGGTTCGCGAAAAGATAGGCATTCATCCCCGGCGCCATGGCCGATGTCATCACCACCGACCGCATCTGGTCCGTATTCAGGCCCAGCGCGAACCGCCCCAGCGACCACGCGATCAGGGGATGCACGATCAGCGACAGAAAGCACACCATCCCGATGGCCTTGGCGTCCCCCTCGGGGCGATAGCGGAACAGCACGCCCCCCATGCCGAACAGCGCCGCCGGAAGCGCGGCCTGCGACATCATCTGAAGCCCGCCCGACACGACCCCCGGCAGCGGCAGTCCGACAAGGTTCCACGCCAGGCCCAGCGTGATGCCGATGACCAGGGGCTGGCGCACGATGGACCGCAGGATCTGCCAGCCCAGCCGTCCGGGCGAAAGCTGGCTGCCGCGGGCGCGCACGATCTCCATGCAGGCGATGCCGGTGGTGTAAAGGATGGGCGAATGCAGCGCGATGATGGTGAAATTCCCGGCCAAAGAGTCGGGGCCGTAAGCCCGCTCCATCAGCGGCACCCCGATCAGCAGCGAGTTCGAGAACAGGCAGGCGAAACCGATGGCGACGCAATCCTCGGGCGCCCGGCCCAATGTCCTGGCCCCGAAGGCGCCCAGAAGGAAACAGGCGAAAGCGCCGGTATAGAAGGCGATGAACAGCCCGGTATCGAATTGCCCCGCGATGTCGAGCGAGGCCATGTTGCGGAACAGAAGGCAGGGCAGCGCGAAGTTCTGCGCGAACCGCATCACCCCGTCCACCCCGGCATCGAGGATCAGCCCCATCCATCTTGCCCACCATCCGAAACCGATGACCAGAAAGACGGGGAGGATCACCTCGAGCAGCGCGTTCATTCTATGTCCAATACCATTCCGTCGAATGCGGGGGTGACGCCTGCGGGCAATTCGGCGCAAAGCGTGTCGTAATCCAGATCGTTGTGCATGTTGGTCAGCACTGCGCGTTCGGGTGCGGCGCGGGCAATCCATTCCAGCGCCAGCGCCAGATGGGCATGGGTCGGGTGCGGCTTGCGGCGCAGCGCGTCCACGATCCACAGCTTCAGACCCGACAGATGCGCCCAGCCTTCTTCCGGGATCGCCACCGCATCGGGCAGATATGCGGCATCGCCGATGCGGAAGCCAAGCGCGTGGATCGCGCCGTGATCGGCCTCGAACGGTTGGAAGGGGATGGGACCGCCCGCGCCATCGATCGTGAACGGCCCGTCGATGGCGTTCAGATCGCAGATAGGGGGATAGGCCGACCCGCGCGGCTGCACGAAAGCATAGCCGAAACGCGCGACCAGCGAATCCTGCGTCGGACCGTCGGCCCAGACCGGCAGGCGCGCGCCGGTGTTGAACACGATCTGGCGCAGGTCGTCGATGCCGTGGACATGGTCGGCATGGGCATGGGTATAGACGACGGCGTCAAGCTCGCCCACGCCCGCATCCAGAAGCTGCGCATGCATGTCGGGCGATGTGTCGATCAGCACCCGTGTCGTCCCCCGGTCCCCGATCCGTTCCACCAGAAGCGAGCAGCGGCGGCGGCGGTTTTTCGGGTTGGCCGGGTCGCAATCGCCCCAATGCCCGCCAAGGCGCGGCACGCCCCCTGACGATCCGCAGCCGAGGATGGTCAGCCGCATCATGCCGCGCGTCCGAACAGGCGGTCGAAATTGGCGGTGGTGGCGGCGGCGAAATCTTCGATGCTCAGCCCGAAGGTGTCTGCGCCGACTTTGGCGGTCAGGGCGGTGAAGGCAGGCTCATTCCGTTTGCCGCGATGGGGCGGGGGGGCAAGATAGGGGCTGTCGGTTTCCAACAGGATGCGGTCCAGCGGCGCGCTTGCGAAGATGTCGCGCAGGTCCTGCGAACGGGGGAAGGCCGCGATGCCGGACATGGACAGATAGAAGCCCAGATCCAGCGCCGCTTTCGCCAGTTCCGCGCTGGAGGAGAAGCAGTGCATCACGCAGTTGTAGCCGCCCTCGGCATGTTCCTCGGTCAGGATGCGGGCCATGTCGTCATCCGCCGCGCGCGAATGGATGATGAGCGGCAGGCCCGTGCGCCGCGCCGCCTCGATATGGATGCGCAAGGACACCTGCTGCGCTTCGGCGGTTTCGGAGGTGTAGTGGTAGTCGAGCCCGGTTTCCCCGATGCCGACGAATTTCGGATGATCCGCCAGCGCCACGAGGTCTTCCACCGTCACGGGCGGTTCTTCGGCCACGCTCATCGGGTGGATGCCGGCGGCGAAGAAGACGCCGTCATGCGCCTCGGCAATGGCCTGAACGCGGGGCAGGTTGCGCAGGCGGGTGCAGATCGTGACCATCCGGGTCACGCCGGCGGCGCGGGCGCGGTCGATGATGTCTGGCAGCTCCCCCTCGAAATCGGGGAAGTCCAGATGACAATGGCTGTCAACGATGGTCGGAATGGTCATGGCTCACCTCGGGGCGAGCTGTGCCGCCGTCTCGTCGATCCTGAGGATCATATCCAACAGAAGCGCCGCAGGGTCAAGGTTGACCGCCTTGCCTTGCCGGGCGCGAAGCCCAAGATTTTGCGCCAGTTCCGCCCATTTCAGCGCGGCATGGCGATCGGGCGACAGGCGGGCGATCAGGTCCGCCTCGCCCTTCGCGGCCTCGGGCGGGATCAGGGACAGCGTTCCGGCGCGGGCAAGGCGGGCAAGGAAACGGTCGATCAGCCCGACGATCAGATCGAAGCGCGGCTCGGCCCCGCGGCCCGCGCCCAGTTCGGCCAAGGCCAGCGCGCGGCTGCGGTCCAGACGCGGGATGGTCGAAAGCGTGGCGATCAGGTCGCGATACAGAGCAAGCCCGTCAAGGTTCAGGATCCGCACCGCCTCGCCCACCGATCCGCCGCCCAGTTCGGCCAGCGGCACGGGATCGTCCACTGTCGCGCCCGCCTGTGTCAGGGCATCGCGCATCGGCTCTGCCTCCAGCGCGCCAAGGCGCAGTTCGCGGCAGCGCGAGCGGATGGTGGGCAGCAGCTTGGACGGCTGGTGGCTGATTAGGATCAACGTGACGTTCGCGGGCGGTTCCTCCAGCAGCTTGAGGATCGCGTTGGCGGCGGCGGTCGCCATCTCGTCCGCGGAATCGACGATGACGACGCGGCGGCCCCCATCGGCGGCGGACAGCGAGAGGTAGGATTTCAGCTTCCGCACCTCGTCCACGCGGATGTCGGCGGACAGCGCGCTGCCGGTGGCGTTCGCCCCGCGCCGCAGCAGGAACAGGCGCGGTTCGGACAAAGCGGCGATGCGGTGGGATACGGGGTGATCGGCGGAAACGTCCATCGTCGGCGTGTCGGCCAGAAGGAAGCGGGCCATCCGCCATGCCAAGGTCGCCTTGCCGACGCCGCGCGGCCCGGTGACCAGCCAGCCGTGGTGAAGCCGCCCGGACCGGGCGGCGTCAATGAATGTCGCCTCGGCGCCCTCATGCCCGAACAGGGCCATCGTCTCGCGCGGGTGGGGGGCGCCTTCGACGCGGTCGGGTTCGGGAAGGGGGGCGGGATCGGCCATCGGGGCGTTCCTTTGCTTGCTGTGCGCCGTTTTCGGGCAAAGCGCGGCGGAAGGAAACCCCCGATGGCCTGGCAGCGTCAGCCGATACGGCCGCCGCCCTGCTTGGTGATGGCGACGACGGCGGGGCGCACCGGCATCGCATCGTCGAAGTCCGGCCAGCGGGTCGACAGATCCTCGTAATAGGACGGGCGGCCATGGCCTTCCCAATCGTCGCCGCCATCGCCCGGATGCTGGACCGCGACGAACATGGTGGTCATGTCCTCGGTCGGGCAGGGGCCGCACATCTCGCCGCCGACCGGCACGCGGTAGAACAGGCGCGAGGTGCCGCGTGCGTCGCCCTCGGTGTCCACGGCCCAGAGGCCATCCGTGCGGCCCGTGGCCTCCATGCTGTTGCCGTCGGTCGAAACCCACAGGCGGCCATCGGCGTCGATGGCGGCGTTGTCGGGCATGCCGAACCAGCCGTTCTTCGTCGTCTCGGTCGAGAAGGTCGCGCCAACCTCGGCCACCGAGGGATCACCGCATTGCAGCAGGATTTCCCACTGGCCCGAGGTCGCCGTGAAATCGCCGTCGGCTTCCAGAATCTCGACGATATGGCCGAAGGCGTTCTTGACGCGCGGGTTGGCGGCGTTCGCCTCCTCGCGGCGGGTGTTGTTGGTCAGCATGACATAGGCGCGCCCCGTCGCCGGATTCGGCTGGATGTCCTCGGGGCGGTCCATCGGCGTCGCTTCCAGAAGGTCGGCGGCGCGGCGGGTTTCGATCAGCACGTCGGCCTGCGATGCAAAGCCGTTCGCCTCGGTCAGCGGGCCGGTCCCGTGAACCAGCGGCAGCCAGACCATCGAGCCGTCCTCGTCGAAGCGCGCGACATAGAGCGTGCCTTCGTCCAGCAGGTCCATGTTCGCGGCGCGGTCGTCCGGGTTGAACGCGTTGGCGGTCACGAACTTGTAGACGTAGTCGAAGCGTTCGTCGTCGCCCAGATAGAAGACGACGCGGCCATCCTTGGCGACGACGCTTTCCGCTCCCTCATGCTTGAAGCGGCCCAGCGCAGTGCGCTTCTTGGGGATCGAGTTCGGATCGTTCACGTCCACCTCGACCACCCAGCCGAAGCGGTTCGGCTCGTTCGGCTCTTTCGCCAGATCGAAGCGGTCGTGGAAGCGGCCCCACTGGTAATCGCCCGCCGGAATGCCCAGACGTTCGTAGTTCGCAGCCTCGGGGTGATCCGCCGGAAGCTCGCCCATGAAATAGCCGTGGATGTTCTCCTCGGCCATGATGTAGGTGCCCCAGGGCGTCACGCCGCCGGCGCAGTTGTTGAAAGTGCCATAGACGGTGCGGCCTTCGGCATCGGCCGAGGTCTTCACGCGGTCATGACCGGCGACGGGACCGGACAGCTGCATCTGAGTCTTGACCGTGATGCGGCGGTTCAGCGCGCCCTCCAGCACCGGGGTCCATTTGCCGTCGACCTTGCGGATCTCGATCACGGTGCCGCCATGGGCCGCCATTTCGATGTTCACGCGATCTTCGGTGGCGTCGGCCACGGTGATCTCGCCTTCGGCGATGGTCACGATGCCGGGGAACATCAGATGTTCGTTGGTGTATTCGTGGTTCACGACCAGCAGGCCGTGATCGTCCGCGCCGTCCAGCGGGATGAAGCCGACGAAGTCGTTGTTGTAGCCGAACTGGCGTTCCTGCGCGGCTTCGGTCTGGGCGGTCGGATCGAATTCGGGCGCGTCGGCAAAGACCTTGTCGCCCCAACGCAGCAGCACGTCGGCGTCATAACCTTCGGCGACGTGGTGGTCGGCATCGACGCCGGCCTCGACCTCGGGGAAGTTGAAGACGGAACCCGTAGCAGCGCGCGCCTCGTCGGCGGCCAGCAGCGCGATGGGCGAGACGGTGGCCGCGATCGCAGCCGTCGCCATCGAGCCCTTCAGGAACCCGCGACGCGAAAAGCGGGCGGCGATGATATCGCCCATCGTGCGGTTGGCGGTCGGGTTCAGGCCCGGGCCATCGGCTTCTTCCAGTTTGGAGGTGCGGAAGATCTGGCTTTGGCTGCGTTCGTTCATGGTCGTCCCCTGGCAGGAATGCTTGGTGGCGACCGGGTAGCGCGTTTATGTGACGATCAGGCGACAGCAGGGCGCGCGCGCAGTCGGTGAATGCGTGAAAGATCGACCCGCATCGCCGCGCCGGGCTCCGGGCCGAACCATTCCAAGGACGCATCGCCCCCCGGAATCGCATCGAGGATCGCGGCGTAGTCCAGCGCCCCTTCGAACAGCGGGCAGATACCGTCGCGCCTGCCTTGGGGATCGTGGATGTTGCCCGCGTCGAACACGCCAAGGCGGTCCCGCGCCGTCACCGTCTTCAGATGGTAATGCAGGATATGCGGGCGCAAGGCGGCCTCGGCCTCGATCGGGTCGGCCCCGGATTCCCAGACATGCAGCACGTCGAAATTGAGCCCGAGCGCCGGGTGATCGGCATCCTCCAGCAGGCGCAGCGCCATGTCGGGGTTGTCGGCCATCGTGTGGGGATGGATCTCCACCGCGATGTTCAGCCCGTGATCCTGTGCGATGTCCGCCGCCACGTGCAGATCGCGCAGGATGGCGGGGCGGTGTTCGGGCTGGTCCGATCCGACATTGCCTGCGAACAGGCGCAGCCGTTTCGCGCCCCATGCGCGGGTCAGGGCGCAGACCTCGCGCGCGCCCGTCGCATCGAACCCATCGCCCAGCGGCAGATAGGCCGCCAGCATCGGCACGCGGGGGCGGCGGGGCAGGTCGGCCCATGCGTCGATCATCCGGCGGGCATGGGGCAGCCAGATCTCCAGCCCGTCGAAGCCGTGGGCCAGGGTGTACTCCGCCAGCCCGGCGGCGGTGACGTCCATGTGGCGGAAAGCTACGGAACAGGCGTTGATCCTCATTGGGCGCTCCATCGGTCGAACCATTGCTTCAGCGTCTCTTTGATCCCGCGCTCCAGCCCGCGCAGGCGGTCAAGCTCGGTGCGGGCGGCGGCAAGTTCGGCCGCATCGCCATTGCGCGAAAAGGCCGCGGCGTGGCGCTGGACCGTGCCGAAGCCGCCATGCAGGGCAGCGATCCGGTCGCAGCATTCCTCGAACGCGTCCCAATCCTCGCCCTCGATATCGCCGAAGATCGCCAGCGCGTGTTCATAGGCGTATTTGCGGATGGCGATGACCGGCAGCTCGCGCAGGGCGGATTCCAGATGGTCGGGCGCGGCGGCGTGCGCGTCGAGGATGCGCGCGACGGCATCGATCAGCGGCAGGTCGTCGCAAAGCGTCGCGTGATAGATGGCGGCAATGTCCCTGCGCGAGGGGGCGTGGATCCCGGCATCGTCGAAGACGAACCCGCCCGCCACCGTGTCGCGCAGGAAACCGCGGCGGATGTCGGCTGCGGGCAGGGTGCCTTCCCAGCGGAAATCGGGATCGCGCATCAGCCAGGTGGCGGGATCGTCCGTCGGCTGCACCAGCGCGTAATGGGGGAACGGGTCCTGCGCGAACTTGTTCTCGCGCTGCGGCAGCAGGAACAGGTCCACCATCGGCATGATGTAGCGTCCGGGGCGCCAATCCGCGATCAGGCGGTCCAGCGCAGCAAGGTTGGCCTGCTTGCCCGCCGCATCGTCATACCAGCGCGTGACCTTCAGCCCGAACAGCCGGTCCGCCCATTCCACATAGAAGCCGTGGTCGATCCCGGCGGAATGATAGGACAGGCGGTGCTGGTCATCGACCACCACCTGCCCGTCCCAAAGGCCGATATACAGCGCGCGGTGGTCGATCCCGCGATCCTTCACCGCAAGGCAGAAGGACGACACGACGCAATGGACCTTGATGTCGATAGGCTCCTCCGCCACCGGGACGATCCCGGCCAGCAGGTTCGCCATCGCGGCCACGGTCATGTTCGGCGCCTGATCGAAGGCGGATTCGGGCATCGGCAAGCCCGCATCCTCAAGGTTCAACATAAGCGTCATCAGCGAAACGGAATCGAGCCCGAGGTCGATGCCGAGCCGCGCATCGGGGCCGAACGCCTCCATCCGCGGGCAGGCCATGGGGCCTGCAAGAATGGCGCGGATGGTTTCGGTCGCGTGTTCCGGGCTGGGCAGGGGGCGAGGGCTGTTCATGCTGTGGCCCCTTCGGTCAGCATCCGGCGCGAGACCTTGCCCCCCGGCCCGCGCGGCAAGGCGGGCATTGGGATCAGCCGCACTGGACGCTGGCGCGGCGACAGGTTGGCGGCAAGAAAGGCGTCCAGATCCTCGGGCGTGGCCGTGCCGGTGAAGGCCAACGCGGGGCGTTGGTTGGATACCGGGTCGGGCAGGGCGAAGGCGACGGCGTCGGTGATGCCGGGGGCAGTCATGGCGACGCGCTCGATTTCGGCCGGATAGACGTTGATGCCCGCGACGTCGATCACCTCGGCCGCGCGTCCGGCGAAGATCAGGTGGCCGCGCGCGTCTATGGTGCCCAGATCGCCCGTGGGGATGCCGTCGATGGTGACGGGGCCGGGGGCGTCGGTTCCGGCCAGCACCCGCACATGCGGCAAGGGCGCGCCCATATCCTCGGGGCAGGCGGGGGTGTCGGTCAGCGCGACGCAGCCCTTTTCCGAGCAGCCGTATTGCTGGAACACGCCCTGCGCCGCGCCCTTGATCGTGTCGAACCACGGCTGCGGTAGCACGGTCCCCGAGGTCATCACATGCGCGGGCAGCCCGCCCGCACCCGCCAGCCGCGCCAGCACATGCAGCAGCGTCGGCGCGGCATAGAGCAGCGGGTTATCGACCGCCGCAAGCTGGCGCAGGATGGTCTTGGGGTTGGCGCTGTCCAGCACCACCGGGACGCGGCCCCGGCCAAGGCCCACCATCACCCCCGCGATCAGCCCATAGGAATGGGTGACGGGCGCGGCGATGACGGGGGTGAAGTCGTTGGGGAAGTGGCGGATATAGGCGTTCACCTCCGTCTCGATCTCGGCCCATGTTCGGGCGATGACCTTGGGCGCGCCGGTGGTGCCCGAGCTCATCTGGATCAGAACGCCGGGGCCTTCGCTGTCCGGGCCGATGGGTTCGGCGTTGAACAAGGTGCATCCGGCGCGGCGGGCAAGGTCCAGCGCCTGATCGCGCGGCGTTTCGGGGTGGATGGGATAGCAGGACGCCCCCGCCGCCCGCAGACGCAGCACCTGCGCCAGATATTCCGCCTTGTCGGTCATGTGCAGCGCAACGCGCGTCCGCGCCGGATCGCGCCCCGCCAGCAGGTCGGGCAGGGTCAGCGCGGCGGGGTCCACGAGGCGGTCGTCGATCTTGAATTGGGGCACGGGGTCTGCCTTTGCGATGGGGTTGGGTGCCGGATGGCAGGGGGTGCCGGGGGCGCGCAGAACGCGCGCGGCCAGCCTTTCGGCGGGCACCACGGCTTCGGTCGGGGGATCGGTCAGCGCGGCGCGGACGGCCTGCCAGAAGCGGCTTTCCGGCAGGATGCCGCGCCGATGCAGAAGGTCCGCCAGTTCCGACAGGACATGGACGAACAGGCAGTCCAGCACCAGTTCGCGGATGTCGGACACCTGTGCCATGCGGTGATATTCGCCATCCGGCGCGGCGGCGAAACGTGGGTCGATGGCGGCAAGGTCGGGCGCGGGACGCGACAGCGCGGATGGAACGTATTCGAGGCTTTCGTGGAAATCCCGCGCGATCAGGCGGGTGGGCCAGCCATCCTCGTGCTGGATCAGCAGGTTCTGGCCATGCGCCTCGATCCCGATGCCGTGGCGGGTCAGAAGCCGCCAGACCGGGGCCACGACCACGCGCAGGTATTGCGCCAGCCAGCGTTCGGTGCCGTGCCGCGCCAGCCATGGCGCGATCAGGGGCGTGCCGTCGGCTTCGGTCATCGACAGCGCGTTCAGGGGGATGGCATCCTCGGGCGGGGCTTCGCGCAGGATTGCGGCAAGGCGGCCACCCAGCGCGGGGGCGATCACCGCGCCATGTTCGCGCAGCACGGTGATCGGGATGCCGGCGTCCGAAGCGACCACCCCCGCCAGCCAGTCCGAGACGGCAGGCGCAACAAGAACCGACCAATCCGCGATGTCGCGCACCGAACTGGTGATGCCGACGCCCAGAGACAGTTTCACATGGTCGCCCTGCGCCGGGGCCACCGTGCGCAGCGACTGCGTCGCGCGGTATTCGCCCCCAGTCGTCGCGGTGATGCGCCCCGAGGCGATCCAGCCCGCCACGACCGGATCAAGCGACAGTTGCCGCCATTGCCACGGATGGACGGGCAGGCCGAACGCCGTTCCGGTCGCGCGGATCAGCGCGGGGTCGGCCTTCAGCCAGACCAGCGGAAAGCTCGCGCCGCCCTCCGGCCCGAAGGCGGCATTGTCGGCATCCGTGAATCCGAGGCGGGATTTGAAGCAGGGGTGATAGGGATGCCCCTCGATCAGCGCGGATTCGAGGTCGGCCCCCCGCAGCAACAGGCGGTTCGGGCGCACCGGACCCGCCGCGCGCAGGAAATGCGCGGTGCGGGCAAGGCTGTTCGTCATTGCGGCGGTGTCATGCCCCTCGGCCGCCAGCGCCAGCAGCAGGTCCGCCAGCGTCACGTCCGGATCTCCCAGCAGCCGCACCCGACCGAAACCGCCGATCCGGTGCGGCGCGCGGATGTGCAGCCCGCCGACGCGCCAGCCGCCGGGGGCGGGGGTCAGCAAACGCTCGAAGGCCAGCGCCTCGACCAGCTGGCGCAGAACGCGGGTTTCAGGCGACATGGCGCAGCCCCGCGGCATGGGACGGGATCGGGTTCGGCACCTGGATGTAGGGGGCGCGTTCGCCCGGAATGTGCAGCTCGTCCACGCCGGTCAGCTGGGTCAGCATGTTGCCCTTGGCTGGAAGGTGCGGCACGCGCAGCCAGTCCGCCGCCAGCCGCCCGCCATGCCCCGGCAGCGCGGTCAGCCTGCCCAGACGCGCCGCCAGCATCGACAGCGCTTCGGGTTCCGGCAGCAGACCATCGGCATCCATGCGGTGGATCACGCCGAAGATCTGGTTGACCAGCAGGGTATAGCCCAGCGCGGCCTCCGCCTCGGCCCTTGGATAGACCAGATGCGGGATGGCGCGCATTTCGGGCGTGGCGCGGGCGGCGTCGATATAGAAGCCTTGATTGTCGCGCAGATCGGCGCGGGTCGGCAATCCGTGGGTCAGGTCCAGCAGCACGTTCTGCTGATGCGCCTCGAACGCGATGCCGGTTGCGTCATACATCGCAAGCATCGGGTCCAGCGCCACGTCCAGATAAGCAGCGAACCACCGGGCCGCATCATGCCCCGCCATCACCTGCGCCAGAAGGCTGGCGCGGCCCGGCAGGCCCGGCTGGACCAGACCTGCCACCTGCATCACGCGCCCGCCGCGCCAAGGGTTTTCGCGGAAGATCAGCTCGAACCCGCTTTCATTTTGCCGGGGCAGGCGCAGGGTCAGCCATGCCGGGTCGGTCACGAAGCGGATCGGCCCGAAGGAAGGCAGCGCCTTCAGGTGCCGCGCCATCGCCTCGCCCGCCAGAAGTTCGTGCCGCTTGTTCACCCGTTCGGAATTGGTCACGCGCACGGGGATCGAGGCCTTCACCATCCAGTCGCAATCGGGCGACCAGAGCGTGCGGACGGACGAGGTTGCATACCAATCCGGCCCCATCGGCCCCAGATCGCGAATCGCCCCCGCCGCGAAAAGGGCCGCGATTTCGGGGCGCCGGCGCAGACGGTCCAGCGTCAGAGGATGGGCCGGGACCAGCCGCCGACCCATGCCGGGATCGCCGTCGAAGCCGGGCAGCGTCACCTCGGGGCCGCCAGCCTCGACCAGCCCGGCGGCGACGGACAGGCCGTGCAGGCGCATCCTGCCGCGCCAGTCGGGGGTCATGCTGCGTTCCTCGGCATCCGTCATGCCGCCCAGCGCCTTGGGCGAAGGGTGCATCCAGTGGCCAAAGATCACGGCCTGTTCGGCCGCAAGGAAATCGGGCGTGTCGGGCGGCTCGGCCAGACGGGCGGCGGCGATGGCCTCGATCCGCGCGCGGCTGTGTTCCACGCGCTCCGCCAGCGCGGGTCCGGTCGCGGGCCAGTTGCCGCGCAGATGTGCGACCAGCAGCTCCAGCGCCTCGGCATGGGTCAGCGAGCGGCTGCCTGCGGTGGTGACATGGGCCAGCGCCGCGATGGGCGGCAGCCCCGTCAGCGATGTGCGCTCGGGGCTCATTTCCAGCCACCCGTCATGGAGGGGGATGCGCCAGGGGTTTGAATTGCCGGGGATCCGGTCGATCTCGCGCGCCCGGCAGATCAGCAGGGCAGACAGGGCGGCACGGTCGGCGGCGGATCCGGCGGCAGGATGGGATGGGGCGCGCGGCATCGAAAAGCTCTGCCATGTTCTGGCGGAAGGCGATGCCTGCCGCAGGTTGGAACGAGGCTGGCAAATGCTGGCGCGCCAATGGGTAAGAGCGAGCGCGAGGCGCTGTCAACCGCAGCGGCGCGGTTTTGGCGACTATCCGCAAAGTTGCAGGACATCCCTGCTCGTCCGCGCACAAAAACCGTGATTGCGCCCGAGAGTTGAGCGTTCATGCACCTGCATGTTGAGAATCGGTCGACGAAAATCGCGGCTGAGAAACATGCGGGCGATCTGTTGGGGTGGAGTGCGGCGCTGCGGATGCTCTCCCCCGGCGCAATGCTCCACCCGGGGGCGGAGGATCAATCCGCCGTCGTTTCAGCGAAAATGTGGATGACAGGCCCGATCTGCCTGTTGACATGCAGCGGTCACCTAGGGCCGAAATCAGGGTATCATCGCGGGCAAAGCCTGCGAAACCCGCAAGGGTTCAGGAGGCCAGCCTGCGCACATAGCGTTCGCCCGTCTGACTGCGCAGCATTTCCTGCGCGGTCTTTCGCAGGCCCACCTCGGACAGGATGCGACGGTCGCGGTAATGGATGCAAAAGATGTCCATATCCTCGGGCAGGGGCTGGTTCCGCAGCAGCCCGCCAAGGATGTAATGATGTTCCTCGGGCAGGGGGCTGACGGTGTATCCGGCGCGGCGCACGGCCAGCGGAAGCGACATCTGATCCAGATAGGGGCGGCGTTTTTCCAGCGTCTCGATCCGGTCGATGGTGCGGGCCGTGTCATACCAGACATCGGCAAAGCGGCCATGGCCGTTGTCGCCTTCGGGAAAGATCACGAAGCCTGAACTGTAATAGGGCACGAAGACCGGGCGGCGCTGGCGCATCAGGGCGATGCGTTCGGACGGCACCTCCATCCCGAAGGCGCCGTAGATGTCGGTCCAGATAGACTGGTCCGCCCAGCGCATCGAGGCGGCGACCGAACAGGCGACCTGCCCGGGCCGCACAAGGTTGTCGATGCTGTTTTCGCGCAGGAACAGCACGTCGCTGTCCACAAAGGCGGAAAACGCGGTGTCGCGCGGTTGCAGGCAGGCGATGATCTTGTTGCCGTGGGGATAGGGGGTGTCCCACATCCCTTCGGTCTTCATCGGGCGGATTTCGGCATCCATCAACTCGTGCGCGCGCAGGACGGCGGGATGAAGCTCGTGCATGCGGTGTTCGGGGCAATAGCCGATGGCGCGCACCGAAGGGGGGAAATGCGCCCGGATCGAGGCCAGCAGCGAACAGGCCATGATCTCGTAGTCCGGCGGCTCCACGATATAGAAGAACGTGAAGGAGGGTTCCATGGCTTTCCCCGTCTGTGACATCGGCACCGATTGTTTGCACGCCGTGCAGGCGTTTCACAATCGGATTTCTGCCGTGGGTTGCTTCAGGCCCCGCCGATCCGGCCGATCTCCTCCAGCCGGGCATGAAGGCTGGCGGCGTCCAGCGATGCCATCGGCAGTTCGCGGAACAGGTCGATATGCGCCTTGGCATAGCGAAGCGCCTCGATGAAGACCATTTCACGCTCCAGCTCCGTTCCCTCGGCCAGCAGCGGATCGGCGATTCCCCAATGGGCCGAAACGGGCTGGCCGGGCCAGATGGGGCACACCTCGCCCGCCGCGTCGTCGCAGACGGTGAAGATGAAATCCATCACCGGCGCATCGGGTCCGGCGAATTCATCCCAGCTTTTCGATCGCAAACCTTCGGTGGGATAGTGGTAGCTGCGCAGCATATCCAGCGTCATCGGATGGACCTGCCCGGCGGGATGGCTTCCGGCGGAAAAAGCACGGAACCGTCCGCCGCCATCCTTGGTCAGCACGCTTTCGGCGATTATCGAACGGGCGGCGTTGCGGTTGCACAGGAACAGGACGTTGAAGACCTTGTCGGACATCGAAAACCCCCTTCATATGGCGCAAGCGCCTGTAGGGATTGATATAGTGCGGATGATGGTAACGGGAAGATGACGGTTGAACTGAGGCTGGAGGGTGCGTCCTTCGACGATATTGCCGGATTCTGGCGCGAGGTGAACCGCGTCTTCATGGCCGACGAGGAGTGGCGGCTGGGCGAAAGCCTCGACGCGCTGGAGGATATGCTCCATGGCGGCTATGGCGCGGCGCGGGGGGATGGGCCTGTCGTGCTGCACTGGCGGGACATGGAGGCGAGCCGCCGCGCGTTGGGCGTCGATGCCACGCGCGGCTGGCTGGAGGAGAAGCTGACGGGCAGCTTCGACGCCAAGGCCGCCCGCGCCCGGATCGAGGCGTTGCAGCGGGGCGAGGGGCAGACCTATTTCGACATCGTGATGGAGATATTCGCAGGCCATCCCCGGTTCACCATCATAGCAGAAAATCGTCCGCGTCCAGCGATCTGACCCCGTCCAGCACCACCGCGAAATCGGCACGCCCGTTGCCGTTCACATCGGCATATAGGGTGCTGCCCGTCAGCCAGACGGCGTTCCGTCCCGCGCCATCGTCGCTGAACCGCAGATCGCCAAGACCGCGCAGGTCCAGCCTGTCGGTGCCGGGCTGGAAATCCACGATTCGGTCGCGGCTGCCCACCGTGCTGTCGGCCGCGCTGCCGAAGACGAACGTGTCCGCCCCGCCGCCGCCCGCCATAAGGTCCGGCCCCAGCCCGCCGTTCAGCGTGTCGTCTTCGGTCCCGCCATACAGCTTGTCGGCCCCCGCGCCGCCGAACAGCAGATCGCGCCCCGGCCCGCCATGCAGCACATCCCTGCCGTCGCCGCCTTCCAGCCGGTCGCGGCTCGCGCCGCCATGAAGTTCGTCATTGCCCGCCCCCCCGAACAGCCGATCATTGCCGCGCCCGCCGATCAGCACGTCATGCCCGCCGCCGCCGTGAAGCTGGTCGTTCACCGAAGTGCCGATCAGGCGATCGTTCCCGGCGGTGCCGTTCACGCGGGGCAGCGACAGGTTGCGGACCGAAACCAGCACGTCATCATCATTGGCATAGCTGATCTCGGCCTGATAGGTGGACACGATCTGCCCATGCGCGTTGATGATCGTGTTGCCGCCGCCCATGTATTCCAGCGGATCGGCATCCGAGATGCGGAAGACGTCGGTGATGGCCGACCCGCGCGTGCCGATCACCCGGCCATACAAGATGCCGCCGTCATATATGTCGTCGATGGCGTCCGGGATCTGGTGGAACCAAGTGACGAGGCTGCGCCCTTCGCCAAGGTCCACCACGTCCTGCAGCACCTGATCCCCCGGCCCGAGGCTGCCGCTGACGTTGATCGTGCGGGTCTGCCCGCTGCCATCGGCCCGAAGCAGGCGAAAATGCACATCCGTTTCCGCGCCGATCTCGCCGCCTTCGCCCATCCACGCAAGGGCATAGCCGCCGATGTTGCGGGCCGCGATCTCGCTGCCCCGCTGGTCGGCGCCGGTGGTGGTGTCGGGGTGGGGCAGCAAGGGGCCGGTCACGCGCGCGGGGCCGACGGGGGTGCCATCGATGCGGAACACCCGCGTCCAGACGGCATACCCGCGCAGATCGCCATCCTCGGTCTGCTGGTGCCAGCTGACGGCATAGTTCCCGTCCCGCGACGCCGCCAGCGAGGGCGAGATATACCCCGCGCCGGTGATCGCGTTCACATAGACCTCGGCATCGTCGACCAGCCGGACAGGGCCGCCGACCTGCCGCCCCGTGCTGTCATGGCGATAGGCCAGCAGGTCGTAATCCCCCGCGCTTTCGTATCGCGCCACCAGCGTCAGCGCCTGACCGTTCGCCAGCGTTGCCATGTCGTCGGGGTAATGGTCGTCCTTGGCGTTCGGGGTGAACTGCACGGCGGGGCCGCGTTCCTTGCCGTTCGCGTCGAAGAACTTGATGTAGCCGTCGTAATAGGGATCGTCGGTGCCGTCGATGGCGGACGGGCCCTTGCTGCGGAACGCCACGGCAAAGGAACCATTTGCGAAGCTGGTCGCGACGGGGCTGCTCTGGATGTCTTCGGTCAGATCGGGGATGCGGGTGTCGCTGGGCACAGCGCCCGTCAGATCTCCGGCCAGCGTGCGGCCATAGACGCCGAAGGTTCCGCCCACGCCCGGATCGGGGTCCAGATCCGTCCACAGGCCCAGCAGGTTGCCGTTCCGCAACTGCATCACGAACGGGTCTTCCTGCACGCTGTCTCGGTTGGCCGAAAGGAAATAGGTTGGCATGTCCACTCCTGCGTTTTCCGGGGCGCGCGAAAGTATGCCCCCATCCGGCCCACCCGCCAAAGTCGGTTTTGTCGCAAGGGGGAAAATCCGCCCATGGGTGCGACAAACTTGACAGAACTAGTCGGGATCGCTACTCGCCGCGTCGAACCCTCCAACCATGGATAGACGATGTTCGCGCGTTCCACTGCCCTTGCCGGAATGATCCTTGCCGCGTGGCTTCCCGCCGCCTCGGCCGACCCTGTCACGCTGACCGACATCGCCGGGCGCGAAGTCACGCTGGAGGCCCCCGCGCAGCGCATCATCCTTGGCGAAGGGCGCCAAATCTATCTGCTGGGCGTGCTGGAGCGCGAGGCCCCCTTCGCCCATGTCGTCGGCTGGCGCGAGGACCTGCTTCAGGCCGATCCCGAAACCTATGCCGCCTATGCCGCGAAGTTCCCCGAACTGCGCGATCTGCCGACCTTCGGCGGGTTCAAGGACGGCACGTTCGATGTCGAACAGGCGGCGGCGCTGCGGCCCGACCTGATCCTGATGAACCTCGAAGCCAAGGCCGCGACCGAGGATGCGGGCTATGACGACAAGCTGGCGGGGCTTGGCATCCCGATCGTCTATGTCGATTTCCGCGAGGACCCGACAGCGCACAGCATCCAGTCCATGCGGATCATGGGGCAGGTGACAGGGCAGGAGGACCGGGCCGAAGACTACATCGCCTTCGTCGAGGCGCAGATGGCCCGTGTGACCGACAAGATCGGCGAGGGGATCGACCGCCCCACCGTCTTCGTGGACCGCGCGGGCGGCTATTCCGACGATTGCTGCATGAGCTTCGGCGCCGGAAACTTCGGCCAGTATGTGGAGATCGCGGGCGGTGCCAACATCGCGGCGGACATCATCCCCGGCACCTTCGGCACGCTGAACCCCGAACAGATCATCGCCGCCAATCCCGATCAGGTGATCGTCACCGGCGGGCAGTGGGAGGCTTATGTGCCGGGCGGCGCATGGGTCGGCGTCGGCCCCGGGTCCGACATGGACGCCGCGCGGGCCAAGCTGGAGGCGCTGACGCACCGCACCGCGATGACCGGGATCGAGGCGGTCAAGACCGGCCAGTTCCACGCCATCTGGCACCAGTTCTATGACAACCCCTATTACTTCGTCGCCGTCCAGCGGGTCGCGAAATGGCTGCATCCCGACCTGTTCGCGGATCTGGACCCCGAAGCGACGCTGAAGGAACTGCACGAACGCTTCCTGCCCGTGGATTACAGCCCCGGTTACTGGGTTTCGCTGAATGACTGACATCGGCGCGGCAGAGGGGCGGGACTTCTATCGTCTGCTGGTTCTGCGGCGGCAGGCGATCCTTGCCGCGCTGGCGGTGCTGCTGGTGCTGAGCTTCTGCGCCGATCTGGCGCTTGGTCCGGCGCGATACGGGCTGGGGCAGGTGGTCGGGGCGCTGATCTCGCCCGGTTCGGTGGACGATCAGTTGCGGGTGATCCTTTGGGACATCCGCATGCCCGTCGCGCTGATGGCAGTGATCGTGGGCGCAAGCCTGTCGATCGCGGGTCTGCAGATGCAGACGATCCTGAACAACCCGCTGGCCAGCCCCTTCACACTGGGCATCTCGGCCGGGGCGGGATTTGGTGCCGCGCTGGCGCTGGCCTTCGGGGTGGCGCTGTTTCCCTTTGCGGTCGATTACGTCATTCCGATCAACGCCTTTCTGATGGCGATGCTGACCGCGTTGGCGATCTATGGCCTGAGCCTGCGCCGGGGTGTCAGCAGCGAGACGATCGTGCTTCTGGGCATTGCGCTGGTCTTCATCTTCAACGCGCTGATGTCGCTGATCCAGTTCTTTGCCAGCCAGCAGGCGGTCGCGGCGGTGGTGTTCTGGACGATGGGCAGCCTGACGAAAGCGACCTGGCCGAAGGTCTGGATCTCGCTTGCGATCCTTGCGGCCTCGGTGCCCTTGCTCGCGCGGCGGGGGTGGTCGCTGACCTCGATGCGGCTTGGCGATGCCAAGGCGGAAAGCATGGGCGTCAACCTGCGCACGCTGCGGCTGGAGGTGCTGGTGATCGTCAGCCTTCTGGCCTCGGTCTCGGTGTCCTTCGTCGGGACCATCGGCTTCATCGGGCTGGTCGGCCCGCATGTCGCGCGGATGTTGCTGGGCGAGGATCAGCGCTTCCTGCTGCCTGGCGCGGCGCTGTCGGGCGCGCTGATCCTGTCGGTCGGATCCATCCTGTCCAAGATCATCATCCCCGGCACGGTCATTCCCATCGGGATCGTCACCTCGATCGTGGGGATTCCGTTCTTTTTGTATCTGATCCTCAGCCGGAGGTCGCAATCATGGTGACGCTGCGTCTGGAGGATGTCGGCGCCAGCTATGGCGGGCGCGAGGTGCTGGTCGGCATTTCGACCCCCGTGCTGGAAGGGGGGCAGGTCGTCGCGCTTCTGGGGCCGAACGCGGCGGGCAAATCGACGCTGTTCCGCCGCATCTTTGGGCTGCTGCGCGGACCGGGAAGCGTGCGGATCGAAGGCGCGACGGTGCCGCGTCCCGTCGCCTACATGCCGCAGGACAATGGCGCGCGCCCGGTTCTGACCGTTTACGAGGCGGTGCTTCTGGCGCGGATGCAGGGGCGGCGCCTGAAGGTGGACCCCGAGGATCACGCCGAGGTGGAGCGGGTCATGGACTTGCTGACCATCGGCCATCTGCGCGCCCGCAACGTCGGCGATCTGTCCGGCGGGCAGCGCCAGATGGTCGGCGCGGCGCAGGCGCTGGTGCAGAACCCGCAGATATTGCTGATGGACGAGCCGACTTCGGCGCTGGATCTGTCGCGGCAGATCGGGCTGCTGACCCTGCTGCGCCGTCTGGCGCGGGAACAGGGGCTGCTGATCGTGGTCGCGATCCACGATCTGGGCCACGCGCTGCGCTTCGCCGATGCGTGTCTGGTGATCGAAGGCGGGCGGCTGGCCGCCAGCGGGCCCACGTCCGAGGTCATCACCCCCGCCATGCTGCGCCGCGTCTTCGACGTCGATGCGCGGGTCGAGGAATGTTCGCGCGGGAAATTGCAGCTGATCGTGGATTAGGGCGCGGATCACTCCGCGCCCCAAAAGGTCAGAAATCGAAGTCGTTGATGTTTGCGCTGGTGAACACCGTCGGCGCGCCCAGCAGGATCTGCGATCCATGCGCGATCTGAAGCGTTCCCAGATCGCCCGCGTCGAAGCTGGTATCGCCCGGTTTCAGCGTGCCGTCCGCCGCCGCGCGGAGCGCCATGACCGCCGCCGCCCCCATGGCACCCGTGTCCCACAGCACCGCGCTTTTCACGCAGTCCGATGCGACATAGGGTTTCATCGCGTTCGGGGTCGCAAGGCCGATGACGGTGGTTTCGCCGCACAGGCCAGCTTGGGTCACGGCTTCGGCAGCGGCGGGGGTCGCAACCGAGGTCATGCCGACGATGCCGTTCAGATCCTCGCCGTATTTGTTGATGAGGGTGGTGGCCTGATTGAAGGACAGGATGTTGTCTTCCTGCGCCTCGACCGTCTCCAGCCAGGTCATCTCGGGATAACAAGCCTGCTGATAGGCCTCCATTTCCGAAATCCAGCGGGCCTGGTTCGGCGTGGTGAAGGTGGAGGTGACGATGGCGAAGCTGCCATCCGGGCCGATGCCTTCGGCCAGCTGGTCGATCAGCGATTTGGCCACGCCGTTGAATTCGGCCGGGTTCACGAACCATTGGCGCGCGTCGGGTTCGGCGTCGCTGTCGTAACCCACCACGTTGATCCCCGCCGCCAGCGCCTTGCGCAGCACGGGGGCGATGGCGACCGGATCGTTGGCCGCGAACAGGATGCCATCTACGCCCGAGGTGATGTAGTTGTCGATCAGCGTGATCTGGTCGTCGATATTGGCCTGCGTCGGCCCGTCGGTGGTGACGGTGACGTTGCCCAGCGCCTCGGCCCCCTTGGCGACGCCGCGCGCGCTGCTGTCGAAATAGCCGATGCCGATCAGTTTCGGGATGTCGACCACGCGCAGCGGTTTGCCTGCCTTGGACCCTTCGTTCGCCACCGCGCCGCCATCATAGGCGACGGCCTCGGGCGTGACCGTGCTGCCGTCGCAGGGCAAAGGCGATGTGGGCGCGCCGTCGCCGCCCGTCCATTGGGCATGGGCAGGTGCCGCCAGCGCAAGGGCGCAGACCGTCAAAAGATACTTCATGTTTCCTCCCTCTGTTTTCGCGCAGGCCATTAGCGGCGGACGCGGTTTTCCATGAACGCACCGGCAACCAGCGTCAGCACCAGCACGACCCCGATCAGCACCAGCGTGCCGTCCCCCCGCACCCCCGCCAGCGACAGTCCGTTCTTCAGCACCTGCACCAGTATCAGGCCAAGCGCCGTTCCGATGATCGTGCCGCGCCCGCCGAAGATGCTGGTGCCGCCAAGAACGACGGCGGTGATGACGTCCAGCTCCAGCCCTGTGCCCATGTCGGACCGCGTTGTGGACACGCGCGAGACGAACAGGATCGCCGCCAGCGATGCCGCAAGGCCCGACACCGCATAGACGGCATATTTCGCCCCGTTCACCGGCAGGCCCGCGAAATGTGCGGCAGGCTCGCTATAGCCGATGGCCTGCACTGTGCGGCCCCAGCGGGTCAGGCCGAGGATGACGCCCGCGACGATCAGCGCGATGCCGAGGATCCAGATCTGCGTCGGAAGGCCGAGGATGCTGCCCTGACCGATGGCGGCGAACCATTCGGGATATCCGCGCACCGAACGCGCCTGGCTGATCCCCTCGGCCAGCCCGCGATAGAGCGCAAGCGTTCCCAGCGTGGCGATCAGCGGCGGCATCCCGACGCGGATGATGAGAAAGCCGTTGAACAGCCCGCAGATGAGCCCGATCAGTGGGATGATCGCCAGCACGACGCCCAGAGGCAGGCCCATGTTCTGCCAAAGCACCCCCGTCAGGATCGCGCAAAGCCCCATGGTCGATCCAACCGACAGGTCGATCCCGCCCGAGACGATCACGAAGGTCATCGCCAGCGCGACCAGCGCCACCTCGGCCATCAGGCGACCCTGATTCAGCATGTTGCCGGTGGTCAGGAACTGCGCCGACTGGAACGACATCACCACCAGCGCGATGACGACCAGCCCGGCCAGCACGGTTTCGTGTCCGTGACGTTTCAGCATCTTACGCCCCCTTCATCGTGCGCTTGCGGCGCAGCATGTCGGCCATCACCGTCAGCAGGATCAGCGTGCCGATGAACGCCCGCAGCCAATAGGCCGACACGTTCACGAAGATCAGTGCCGAGCCGATGGTCGCGAACAGCACTGCCGCGAGGCTCGATCCGAAGACCGTGCCGGTGCCGCCAAGGATCGACACGCCGCCGATCACCGCCGATGTGATGACGATCAGCTCCAGGTTCGGCGGGGTGGTGGACTGGATCACCTGAAGCTGCGTGGCGAACAGAAGCGTCGCGAGCCCCGCGAAGGCACCGTGGATCATGAACACGGCAACGATACGGCGCGGCACCTCGATCCCCACGGCGCGGGCGGCTTCGGCATTGCCCCCGATCAGGTAAAGCGAGCGGCCGAAGGGCGAGAGCCGCATCCACAGCCCGGCAAGGATGGTCAGCACGATCGCCCAGACCAGCGGCATCGGCAGACCGAACACGGTCATCTTCGCCAGCAGGTATTCCGGCGGCAGGTTGCTGATCCATGTCCCGCCCGTCGCGGTGATGAGGCCCCCTTGCAGGATCGCCATCATCCCCAGCGTCACCACGATGGACGGGATGCGGGCATAGGCGACGAGGATGCCGCTGATGGCGTTGATGGCCGCGCCCGCGACGATCGGCACCGTCCAGGCAACCCAGATCGGCGCGCCGGACACGGCCAGCGTGCCGGAAATGGTCGCCAGCACTCCGATCAGCGCGCCGACGGACAGGTCGATCTCTCGGATCACGATGACCATCGTCATCCCGATGGCGGCGACGGCGATATACGCGTTGCCGGAGAAGATCGTCGTCAGGTTCCGCGCGCTGACGAACCGCGGGTTGTAGAGCCCGACGCCTACTAACAGCGCAAAGATCGCCAGCGCGACGAGAATTTCGTGCCCGTATTCGCGCAGGAAGCGGCGGACGGCCCCCGTGCCGGAGGGGGGCAGGGTGGTGCTGCCGATCATGATGCGCTCCTTCTGGCGGTCATTGCGTGGCCGACGGCTTCGGGGGTGGCATCTTCGCGCGGCAGCGTGGCGCGGATGCGGCCTTCGGCGATGACCATGACGCGGTCAGACATGGCCAGAACCTCGGGCAGCTCGCTGGAGATCATCAGGATCGCCAGCCCTTGCCCTGCAAGTTCGCAGATCAGACGGTGTATTTCGGCCTTCGCGCCCACGTCGATCCCGCGCGTAGGTTCATCCAGGATCAGAACCCACGGGTTCGTCTGCAGCCATTTGGCGATGACGACCTTCTGCTGGTTGCCGCCCGAAAGCTGACCCGCGATCTGTTCCGGCCCCGAGGCCCGCACGCCCAGCATATCGAACCCGCGCTTTGCCACCGCCGCTTCCTTCGCGCGGTTTATCAGCCCGGCGGGAGAGATCCGGTCCAGCACCGCCATCGAGATATTCTCGCGGATCGGCAGGGGTTTCACGAGCCCCTGCGCGCCGCGATCCTCGGGGACATAGGCGATGCCCGCGTCCCGCGCGGCGCGGGGGCTGGCGATGCGGATCTCTTGCCCGTGCAGGTGGATCGTGCCCGATTGCGCGGGGGTGACGCCGAACAGCACATGCGCCAGTTCCGTGCGCCCCGATCCGACAAGGCCCGCGATCCCGAGGATCTCGCCCTTGTGCAGGGTGAAGCTGGCCTCCCTCACCATCGGCCCGCAGGACAGGCCGCGCACCTCCAGCACGGGGCCGCCGATGGGCACCTCGGTCTTGGGGAACATCTGATCGACCGGGCGGCCCACCATCAGCGAGATCAACGCGCCCTCGGTCGTTTCCCGCGCGTTGCGGGTGGCGATGTAGGTGCCGTCGCGCAGCACGCTCATCCGGTCCGAGATGCGGAAGATCTCGTTCATGCGGTGGCTGACGTAAAGGATGGCGACCCCTCGCGCGCGCAGACGCAGCACGATCTCCAGCAGGCGGTCGGCGTCGCGTTCGCCAAGGGCGGCGGTCGGCTCGTCCAGGATCAGCACGCGGGCGTTGTGGTTCAGGGCGCGGGCGATCTCGACTCGCTGGCGCATGGCGACCGAAAGGCTGCCCAGCTTGCGGTCCACATCCAGATCGTGACAATCGAGGTCGGCCAGCAATTCCTGCGCGCGGCGGCGCATGAACGCCCAGTCGACCATGCCGCCCTTGCGCGGGTAATGCCCGGCGAAGACGTTCTCGGCCACCGTCAATTCCCCGAACAGCAGCAATTCCTGATGAACGACGGCGATCCCGGCTTCCGCCGCGCGGCGGGGCGAGGGGAGGGCGGTCTGAACCCCGTCCACAAGGATCGCGCCGCCGCTGGGCGCGTGCATCCCGGCAAGGATCTTGACCAGCGTGGATTTCCCCGCGCCGTTCTCTCCCATCAATGCGTGAACCTCGCCCGGCATCAGATCGAGGCTGGCCGTCTTCAGCGCCTTCACGGGGCCGAAGCTTTTGGAGATATCGCGCACCGACAGGGCCGGCCCCCCGGCAGGGGGCGGCGTTTGGGCAATCGTCATCTTTCCTCCCTTCGCGCGGCCTCCTTGCCGCGCGGACGGTCAGCCTTGGCCGACCAGTCCTGTCGCAATGATATCCGCAGTTCGGATCGCGTCGGCAATCGTTTTCGCAGTCAATCTGCGATGAACCGAATGGATGACGTTGGTGGGCTTCATCGCCTCGGTCCCGACGCGCAAAAGATCGGCATTCGAAACGTCGCCGAGGCCGAGATCGGCCAGCCGCACCGGAAGGCCGATGGCGTGGCAGAAGCGGACGGCCTCCTCGATCTCGGGCAGGGGGCGGTTTTCGAGGACCAGCAGGCCGATGATGCCGAAGGCGACCTTTTCGCCGTGGAAGAAGTGGTGGGTCGGCTCAAGGATCGTCAGCGCGTCATGGATGCCATGCGCGCCCGACACGCCGCAGTTTTCGAACCCAAGGCCGGACAGGAGGGTGTTCGCCTCGATGATGTTTTCCACCGCGTCGGTCAGGCAGCCCGCTTTCGCCGCCTGATATGCGGCCAGCCCGTCACGCATCAGCGTGTCATGGCAGGCACGGGCGATGGCGGCACCGGCGATGGTCACCGCGTAACCGTCGGCGATATAATTGTTCGACCTGCTTTCGAAGTTCGAGCGTGCCTCATACCACGTGGACAGCGCATCGCCGATGCCTGCCGCAAGGAACCGCACCGGCGCGCGCAGGATCACCTCGCTGTCGACCAGCACCACGTCGGGGTTGCGATAGCAGCGTTCGACCCGGTCATAGACCCCGTCCGCGCTGTAGATCACGCCGATGGAACTTGTGGGGCTGTCGGTCGAGGCGATGGTCGGCACGGTGATGATCCGCGCGCCCGCATCGCGCGCGGCGATCTTGCCGGTGTCCAGCGTCTTGCCGCCGCCGACCCCGATCACCACCGCCGCGCCTTTGGCAAGGGCGGCGACGCGGGCGACCTCGGCCTCGGTTGATTCGCCGCCGAAGACGGTTTCCACCAGGTCGATCCCGTCCAGCGACCCACGCAGCACCTCGCCATAGGTCTGCGCCACGAAGCCGTCCATCAGCAGCAGCGCCCTGTCGCCCAAGCCCTTGGCATAGAGCCCGAGATCCTTCAGCACCCCCGGCCCCTGCACATAGCGAAGGGGGCCGCCGTAACCGCGTTGTTCCATGGTAACTCCTCAGCGCAGCGTCAGGCCGCCGTCGATGGTGATGATTTCTCCGGTCGTGAAGCTGGCGGCGTCGGAGGCAAGGTAGACGACCGCGCCGACCAGTTCCTTCGTGCCGCCGATGCGGTTCTGCACCGCGCCCTTGGCCCAGTGGTTCGCCACCACGTCGGGATGTTCGCGCAGCACCTCGTCCGTCAGTTCGGTGCGGATATAGCCGGGGGCGATGGCGTTGACGCGGATGTTGTGCTCGGCCCATTCGGTGGCCAGCGCCTTGGTCAGCATATGCACGCCCGCCTTGGATACGTTATAGGCGGCATGGCGGAACGGCCAGTTGACGATCCGCCCCGACATCGACCCGACCGAGATGATGCTGCCCGATTTCTGGACGATCATCTGCCGCCCCGCCGCACGGGACACGAGGAACACACCGTCAAGGTTCACCGCCATCGTGCGGCGCCAGTCGTCCAGCGGCGTATCCTCGGCGTTGGACGGAAGAACGATCCCGGCATTGTTGATCAGGATATCGACGCGCCCGAATGTGGCGACGGTTTCCGCGATCAGGCGGTCGGCGTCGGTTTCCTGCGACACGTCGGCCTTGATGGCGATGGCGCGCCCGCCCTTCGCCTCGATCGCGGCGACGACCCTGGCCGCGCGGTCGGCGGCGGATTGGTAGTTCACGACGACGGATGCGCCGCGGTCGGCCAGACCGTAAGCCAGTTCCTCGCCGATCCCGCGCGAGGCGCCGGTGACGATGGCGACGCGGCCCGTCAGATCGAAGATATCGTTGCTCATGAGGGTCTCCGGGTCAGGCGGCGGCGGAAAGACGGCTGCCAAGGATGTGTTCGGCCACGCGGATCGCCTGCGCCACGATGGTCAGCGACGGGTTGAAGCCGGTGGAGGAGGGCAGGAAGGACGCATCGACGACGTAAAGGTTGTCCACGTCCCAGACCTTGCAGAACGGGTCCAGCACTGATGTCGCCGGATCGCGCCCGAAGACGGCGGTGCCGCATTGGTGCATCGACACGGTGATATCCATACGCTGCGTGATGATGAGCGGATAGCCGATGGAGCGCATGATCCGGCCCCAATGGCGCACCAGTTCGTTATGCGCCTTTTCGTTGTTCGGCGTGTAGTTGATGCGGATCTGACCGTTCGGATCGACCATGACGCGGTTGTTCCGGTCGGGCAGATCCTCGGACATGATCCACCAGTCGACGGACCGCTTGGCGAACAGATCCATCGCCCATTCGGGGATGAACTTGACATTCGCGGTCAGCATCCCGCCCTGAAGCTTGCCCAGCCCCTGCACGTTGCCAAGGGGATAGGGGCGGTGGTCGTTCGCAAGATAGAAGTCGTTGATCGCCATGGACTTCTGGAACGTCACGCCATTCTTGCGGAACGGATGGACCGCCATCATCGCCGTGTTGTTATGCGCCATGTAGTTGCGGCCCAGCAGGTCGGACGAGTTGTTGCCGATCCCGCCCGGATGCTTGTCGTTGGCGGACCGCAGCAGCAGCACCGCCGAGTTGATCGCCCCAGCCGACGAGATGAACAGATCGCCCGCGATGACGCGCTTTTGCTCGCCATGTTCTACCTCGATCCCCGTGATGCGCTTGCCCGAAGGGTCGGTCAGCAGGCGCAGCACCTTGGTGTCCAGCACCAGATGGACGCGGTTCGTGGCGATGGCGGGACGGACCAGCCGCACCTCGGCGTCGTTCTTGGCGCCCAGCTTGCAGGCGAACCCGTCGCAGGTGGCGCAGCGGATGCATTTGCCGCCCTCGTGACGGTCGATGGCGATGGGCAGCGGGAACGGGTGCAGCCCCTTGCCGCGCAGCTTTTCGGCGACGGCTTCGATTTCCGGCTCGTGGCCGATGGTGGGATGCGGGAAGGGGCCGGAACGCGGCGGCTCGATCGGGTCGGCCCCGGCGGTGCCGTGCGTGCCCATCAGGCGTTCGGCCTCGTCGTAATAGGGCGCGAAGTCGTCATAGCTCCACGGCCATGCGGGGGCGATGCCATCCTCATGCTCCAGATCCTCGAAATCCTGCTTGCGGAAACGGACGGTCGCCGCGCCGAAGAATTTCGAATTGCCGCCGACGTAATAAAAGGTCGATGGGTGGAAGGGCTTGCCGTCCTTGTCCAGCCACGTTTCCTTCGCCGTATATTTGCGCTCGTGAAAGACCGCCTTGACCGACCAGTTATCCGCCTCGCGCGGCAGGTAATTGCCGCGTTCGATCATGAGCACCCGCGCACCGCCCTTCGCCAGCCGGTTGGCCATCGCGCCGCCACCGACGCCCGCCCCGACGATCACCACGTCATAGTGGTCCTCGACCGTATCCATCCCTTTTCCTCCCTTCAGCTTGGCCGACGGCCTGGCTGTCACATGATCGCGCCGACCTGCCACGGCACGAATTCGTTGTCCCCGTATCCGTATTCCTCGCTGCGGGTGGGCGCGCCGGATGCCGTGTCCAGCATCAGCCGGAACAGCCGCTCGCCCAGCGCCTCGATCGTCTCCTCGCCCGAGACGACGGTGCCGCAGTCCATGTCCATGTCTTCGGACATGTGGCGATACATCTCGGAATTGCTGGCCAGCTTCAGCGAGGGGGCGGGCTTGAACCCGGACACCGACCCCCGCCCCGTGGTGAAGGCGATCAGGTTCGCGCCCCCCGCCACCTGACCCGTGACCGCGACGGGGTCGTAGCCGGGGGTGTCCATGAAGACGAGCCCGTGCTCCGTGACCCGTTCGGCATATTCATAGACGGCGTTCAGCCGCGACATGCCGCCCTTGGCCACCGCGCCCAGCGATTTTTCAAGGATGGTCGTCAGCCCGCCCGCCTTGTTCCCGTGCGAGGGGTTGTTGTCCATTTCGGCATTGTTGCGGGTGGTGTAATCGCGCCACCACTCGATCCGCTCCAGCAGCTTTTCGGCAACGGCGGGGGAGGCGGCGCGGCGCGTCAGCAGATGTTCGGCGCCATAGATTTCGGGCGTTTCGGCAAGGATCACCGTGCCGCCATGCCGCACCAGCAGGTCCGCCGCATAGCCGAGGCCGGGATTGGCCGAGATGCCGGAATAGCCGTCCGACCCGCCGCATTCCAGGGCCAGCGTCAGGCCGGATGCGGGCAGGGGCGTGCGCTTTGCGGCGCCGACCAGCGGCATCATCTCCTCGACCGCGCGGATGCCGGCCTCGACCGTGCGTCGGGTGCCGCCGACGGTCTGGATCGTCATGGTGCGCAGGCGGTTCGATTCCGCCAGCCCCTCGCGCTCCAGCAGCATCGGGATCTGGTTCGTCTCGCAGCCCAGTCCGATCATCAGAACGCCGCCCACGTTCGGATGGGTGGCATAGCCCGATATGGTGCGGGCAAGGTAATCATACCCCTCGGCCTTGGTGTTGAAGGCGCAGCCGCCGCCATGGGTCAGGGCGATCACGCCATCGACGCCGGGAAAGTCGCGGGTGGCAAAGTGCTGCGCCACCGCTTTCGACACGGTGGCCGAACAGTTCACCGACGAGATGATGGCGATGTAGTTGCGCGTGCCGATGCGCCCGTCGGGGCGGGCATAGCCCATGAAGGTGGCGCGGTCGGCATCCGGGATCATTTGCGGCTCGGTCGCATCGACGCCGATGGCATAATCGCGGGTGAACTCGCCCACCGTCAGGTTCTGGGTGTGGACATGCGCGCCCGCTGCGATGCCGACGGTCGCAAAGCCGATGGTCTGGCCGTATTTCGTCACCGCCTCGCCTGCCGCGATGGGGCGCAGGGCCATCTTGTGGCCGCGCGGGATCGCGGCCAGCGGGCGGATGCCCTCGACATCGGTGCCCGCTTCGATGGCGATGCGGGCGACCGCGACGTTGTCGGCAGGGTTCAACCTGATCAGGGGCGAGACGTAGTTGGTCATGTCTGGCATCAGGAACTCTCGTGATGAAGTTTCGCCATCACCTCGAACGAGGATTCGAGGTGGATGCGCATCGCCAGTTCGGCCTGATCGGGCTTGCCGGCGGCGATGGCGGCGGCAATGGCCGCGTGCTGTTCGGTGACCATGGCAAGATGGCCGGGGACCGGCGCGGACATCTGGCGCATACGGTCCAGGTGCACCTTGGCCAAGGTGATGAATTTCCAGATCCGGGGCATCCCGCTGGCCCGCGCGATCGCGGCATGGAACGCGTCGTCGGCATCGAGGTAGAGGCCAAGCCGGTCCGAGGCGACCAGATCGCGCATTCGTTCGATATGGGGGGCAAGGTCTTCCGCCCCGTTCAGCGCGGCGCGGCGCACGCTCTCGATCTCCAGCGCGCGGCGGATCACGAAACCCTCCTCGGCCACCTGGAACGAGATCGGGCTGACATAGGTGCCCGAATGCGGAAGCACGTTCACCAGCCCTTCGTCGGCAAGACGCTGGACCGCCTCGCGCACGGGGGTGCGCGATATGGAAAGCCGGTCGCAGATGGCTTTTTCGACGATGGCCTCGCCCGGTGCCAGCTCCAGCATGATGATGGAGTGGCGCAGCAACTCATATACTTGATCGGCCTTTTGCGGTGCGCGATTCTGCATGTGTCAGCATCCCCCTTTCGGCAAATAGCCATTTAACCTGCCATTTTGCAATCTTATTTTTTGACAGTTGACAGACTCATATATTGCTGCGCTATCTGACTCATATATCGGTTGGGTCTGAGGAGCGCCCTGCCGGAGGAGGAACACATGCCCGGATCGACCCTTCAGGGGGCGCTGTCGTGAGCGCGATCAATTACCTGACACGTATCGAATTCGCAGAGGGCGAGATCGCCCGACTGCCGGAGTTTCTGGCCGCACTCGGCGTCACCCGCCCGCTGATCGCGACCGATCGAGGGCTGGTGGCGACGGGTCTGGTGGACCGCGTTGCCGGAATGCTGGCGGAGGCGTCGATCTTCGACGGCACGCCCGCCAACCCGACCGAGGAGGCGGTTCTGGCCGCCCATGCGCAATACAAGGCCGATGGCTGCGACGGGATCGTGGGTCTTGGCGGCGGATCGTCCCTGGATCTGGCGAAGGCCGTGCGTCTGCTGACCGGCCATGATGGCCCGCTGGAGCAATATACCGCCGTCGCGGGCGGAGTCGGACGCATCCACGGCAACATCTGCCCGATGATCGCGGTGCCGACCACGTCCGGCACGGGGTCCGAAGTAGGGCGCGCGGCGGTCATCATCACGGCGGACGGGCGCAAGCTGGGCATCATCTCGGGGTTCATGCTGCCCAGCATCGCGCTGTGCGATCCGGAGCTGACATACGGCCTGCCGAGAGGTCTGACGGCGGCGACGGGGATGGATGCGATCTCGCATTGTCTGGAAACCTACATGGCCCCGGCCTTCAACCCGCCCGCCGAGGCGATCGCGCTGCATGGCCTCGACTGCGGCCTGCGCGCGATCGAACCTGCGATGGCGAACGGGCAGGACCGGGACGCGCGGCGCGACATGATGACCTGCGCGCTGGAAGGCGCAATGGCGTTCCAGAAGGGTCTGGGTGCGGTTCATGCGCTGACCCATCCCCTTGGCGCGATCCGCGAGTTGAACCTGCATCACGGCACGCTGAACGCGGTTCTGATGCCGGCGGTGCTGCGGTTCAACCGCCCCGTCATCGGCGCGAAATGGGATGTTCTGGCCGCGCGCATGGGGGGTGCGCCGGATGCGGTGATCGAGGCGCTGAACACGCGCATCGGGATGCCGCCCGGCCTGCGTGCGATGGGCGTGACGGATGCGATGATGGAGGCCGTCTCGCACGCCGCGCTGAAGGATCACTGCCACGCGACCAACCCGCGCATCGCCACGCAGGAAGAATACCTCGGCATTCTTCGCGAAGCCGCCTGACATCACCTGGGAGGGAAAAATGGACAACGAGAAACTGGTTCACAGCCATGACGGCATCCGCCTGACGCGGCGCGGCCTTCTGTCGGCGGGCGCAGCGGCCACGGTCGCGGCGACGCTGATGCGCCCCGGCTTTTCATGGGCGCAGAATTCGGAACTGACCTTCTGTGCATCGCTGGGCTGGACGGTCTGGGAATCGGGCCGCCATATCGTCAACGGCTACAAGGACGCCGTGGGCCGTCTGGGCGGTCAGCTGACCATCGCCGATGCCAATTACGACGTGAAGAAGCAGGCGGACCAGATCCTCGCCTTTGTCGAAGCCAAGCCTGCGGCGATCTTCATCACGCCTGCGGATGCCGCCGCCATCTCGCCCGCCGTGCAGCAGGCGGTGGCCTCGGGCATTCCGATCTTCATCGGCGACAGCTATGTGCCGAATACCACCGTCACCTCGACCGCGATGTCGAACAACTTCGGCCTTGGCGCCTATCCGGCCGAATACATTGCGAAA
Source organism: Falsirhodobacter flavus (assembly GCA_029846755.1). GTDB lineage: Bacteria > Pseudomonadota > Alphaproteobacteria > Rhodobacterales > Rhodobacteraceae > Falsirhodobacter > Falsirhodobacter flavus. Next base: position 331,346 of record JARWBI010000001.1, read on the forward strand.
ACGCTGGAGGGGAGGGGCAAGGTCGCGCTGGTATCGCTCCCGTCCAACGAAAGCTGGGACCAGCGGACGCTGGGCGCGAAATCGGTCTTCACCCGTTTCCCGGATATCGAGATCGTGTCCGAGATCGCCTTCGCGCTTGGCGGATCGACCACGCCGCGTCAGGTCGTGGACCAGATCCTGACCGCGAACCCGGAACTGGACGCGATCTGGTGCGCATGGGATGGCGCGGCATCCGAAGGCACGCTCGCGATCCGGGCTGCGGGGCGCGACACGATCATCACCGGCATCGACGGCGGCGCGCAGTCTTTCGAATACATCAAGGCGGATTCGCCCTTCAAGATCACGATGGCGCAAAGCTTCTACGAGATGGCTTACATGAACGCCTTCTATGCGCACGAGGTCGCGGCAGGCCGCATCGCGCCGCGTTTCATCATCACGCCGACCTATGCCGTCACCAAGGAATCGCTCGATCCGCTGGACACCATTCCCGACACTTATGACGTTCCGGGCGAGGCTGCGAAGCTGGGCTGGAACCGCGTTCTGTGACCTTGGCGGGCGGCACCGTCCGCCCGCAGACTCAATTCGAAAAGGGGGGCGGGGATGGCTTCGGGCACCCGGACGGTCCTTGACATGCGCGGCATCGAAAAGCGCTTCGGGGACGTCAAGGCACTTGGCAATGTCGATTTCGATCTGGACGCGGGCGAGATCCACGCGCTTTTGGGCGTGAACGGGGCGGGGAAATCCACGCTCATCAAGATCCTGTCGGGCGTCTATACCAAGGATGGCGGCAGTATCCTGATCGGCGGCGTTCAGCATGACCTCGGCACCCCCCGCGCCGCGATCGAGGCCGGGATCGCCGTGGTCCAGCAGCATCCAGAACTGGTGGGCGATCTGACCGGGGCCGAGAACATCTTCCTTGGCCATGAAGGCGCCCGCCCGGGCCTGTTCGGACGCATCGACCGCAGCGGCATCGCCGCGCGGGCCGAGGCGCTGCTGTCCCGCTTTCCCATACAGATCGACCTGTCGCGCCGCGTGGCGGACATGCCCGCCGTGGACCGCGAGATCGTGGCGATCCTGCACGCACTGCGGCTGGAGAACACGCGCATCCTGATCCTGGACGAGCCGACATCGACCCTGACGGAACGCGAGAAGGCGTCGCTGTTTTCGATGATGCGGATGCTGCGCGCGGCGGGCATCGCGATCGTCTACATCACCCACCGGCTGGAGGAGGTGTTCGAGATCGCCGACCGGTTCACCGTGTTCCGGGGTGGACGCAACGTTGCCTGTCACACCGTGACCGAGGCGCGGGACAAGGCGATTTCGATCCCGGTCCTGATGCTGGGCACGGGCGAGGGGCTGACCTTTCCGCCCCGCATGGGCCGAGCCGATGGTGATGTCGTGCTGGAGGCCGAGGGCCTGACCGCCGCAGGATTCGCGAATGTCGGCCTGACCGCGCGCAAGGGCGAGATCCTTGGCATCTTCGGGCTGGTCGGATCCGGGGTGGACGAGCTTTCGAAGGCGCTGTTCGGGGCGATCCCATCGACCGGGACGCTTCGGCTCGAAGGCCGGGATGTCCGCTTCCGCTCGCCCGCCGATGCGCTGAAGGCGGGGATATTCCTTGTCCCCGGCGACCGGCGGGCCGAAGGGCTGACGCTGGACGAGAACGTGATCTTCAACACGGTGGCGGCGAACATGTCCCGCGCCTCGCTGGGTGGGTTGATGCGCTTTGGAGCGAACCGCCGTGCGGCGCGGGAACTGGCGCAGATGGTGGATTTGCAGCCCATGCGGCTGGACCGGGCGCTGCGCGGATTTTCTGGCGGCAACCAGCAGAAGGTGGTCATCGCGCGCGGGCTTTATCGTCAGGCGAAGTGCTATATTTTCGTCGAACCGACGGTGGGCGTCGATATCGGCGCGCGGTCCCGCATCTATGCGCTGATGCGCGAGATCTCCAAGGACGCGGCGGTGATCGTCATGTCATCCGATTGCGACGAGGTTCATGGCGTCGCCGACCGCACGCTGGCGCTTTACAAGGGCCGTCCCATCGAGGGCGCCACCGACCGCGACCAGCTTCTTCACGCAGGCATCATGGGAGGGATCGCGGCATGATCTCGAACCGGCTTTTCATGCGGCTGCTGGCCTTTGCCGCGCTGGTCGCGGTGATCGCGGCGGTGTTCTGGTCGCAGAACCCCGCCTTTCTTTCGGGCGGCAACATCCGTGCGCTTATGCGGCACATGTCGGTGCAGGGGCTGGCGGCGCTGGGGCTGACCTTCGTGATCGTGGTGCGCCATTTCGATTTGAGCTTTCCGGGGGTGGCGTCGATGGGCGCGATGACGCTGGGCTGGCTGATCGCGTCGGGCGCGCCGTTCCCGGCGGCCATTGCAGGCGCGCTGGCGGTGGGGCTGGTCTTCGGGCTGGTGAACGGAACGCTGGTGGCGCGGTTCGGGCTGCCGGACATCGTCACGACCATCGCGACGGGCGGGCTGGCAGTGGGCTTTTCGTATTTCTATTCGAACGGCACCTCGATCTCGCAGAACTTCTTCATGTCGGGGATCCTGGATCTGAACGACAAGCGGTTCCTGGGTCTGGACATGCCGTTCGCGATCCTGATGGCCGCGGCGGGGATGGCGGCTGTGGTGCTTCACGCCTCGCGCATCGGGGCGGGGATGTATGCGACGGGGCAGAACCGTGTGTCGGCTCGCTTTGCCGGGATCGCGACGCGGCGGCTGATCGTGCTGGCCTTCGCGCTCTGCGGCACGATGGCCTGTCTGGCGATCACGCTGCTGGTCGCATCGTCGGGGGCGGCGAACGTCACGGCGGGGGGGCAGCTTCTGATGCCGGCCTTTGCCGCTGTCTATCTGGGTGCGGCGCTGTTCGGGCGGCCTTCGGTGGGGGCGACGCTGGCGGGAACGCTGATGATGTCGACGATGCTGAACGGCTTCACGCTTCTGGCGATCCCCTACTACTACTCTGACGCCATCGTCAGCACGGTTCTGATCGCGGCCATCGCCATCTTCGATCCGCGCCTGTCCGGTCTTTTGACCATCCGCAGAAAGGCAGCAGCATGAGCGCCCTGACCGCAGACATTCCGCAGCGCCGCCGGGGAGGGGATATCCTGATGCGCTACGCCTTCTTCATCCTTGTCGCCGCTGTCTTCGTGGCCTTCGCCATCCTGCGCCCGACCTTCGTGACGCCGGGCAACATCCACGGGATGCTGATGTCGGCATCCATCGCGGGGCTGATGTTCCTCGGCCTGACATGGCTGATCGCGGCGGGCGAGATCGACGTCAGCTTCATGTCCGTAGCCGCGCTGTCGAACATGGTCACGGCGGCGCTGGTGCAGGCCGGGCAGGGCTGGGCGCTTGCGTCGCTGGGCGGTCTTGGGGCGGGGGTCGCGTTCGGACTGGTGAATGCCAGCCTCGTGGCGGGGCTGCGGCTTCCGGCGCTGGTCATCACCATCGCGACGGGGGCGCTGGCGGCGTCGATCGCGGCAGCCATCGGGCTGGGCACGTCGATCGCGCTGAACAATACCGGCTTCGTCGGACAGATGCTGGGCCTGCGGGTGGGGGTGCTGCCGCTGATCGCGGTGATCGTGGCCGCGCTTTATGCCGCCAGCTGGTTCGTGCAGGAACGGCTGACCTTCGGCCATTACATCTATGCAATGGAGCAGAACCGCGCGGCGGTGGTCGAGGCGGGCGTGCCGGTGAACCGGATGCTGTTCATGCTGTTCGTGCTGTCGGGCGTGGTCTCGTCTTTGGCGGGCGTGCTGCTGGCGGCGAACCTGTCCTCGGGGCAGCCTTACCTGGCACGTCCTATTTCCTTGACGGGCTGACGGCGGTGCTGCTGGGCGGCATGGCTTTGAAATTGGGCAAGCCGAACGTGATCGGCACGCTGGCGGCGACGATCTTTCTGATCGGCCTGCTAAACGGCGCGGCGCTTCTGGGTTGGAGCGACAGCCAGCGCCAGATCGTGCGCGGCAGCCTTTTGCTGGTGGGCGTCGGTCTTGTCGTCTTCGCCCGCAGCCGCCGCAAGACATGAGGGACATGATGAAAGCGACGACTCGCCGCGCTGTCGGCAATACGGGGCTGGAGGTGACCGCCCTTGGCATCGGATCGGCCCCGCTGGGCGGCCTTTACGCCGATGTGCCCGCCGCACAGGCGACCGAGATGCTGGAGACCGCGTGGGATCTGGGCATCCGCTATTTCGACACCGCGCCGATGTATGGGCTGACCCGGTCCGAGCATCTGGTGGGCCAGACCCTGCGCGAGCGCGAGGGTTACGCCCTGTCCACCAAGGTCGGGCGTCTGATGACCACCGAACGCGCAGGTCGGCGGCTTCCCCCCGAGCCGCCGAAGAACCCGCTGGACCCCGGTTGGTATAATGGCCTGCCGTTCCGCGAGGTGTTCGATTACAGCTATGACGGCGTGATGCGCAGCTTCGACGACAGCCAGCAGCGGCTGGGCATTCCGAACCCCGACCTGCTGTATGTCCATGACATCGGGCGCGTGACCCATGCCGATCTGCATGACCACCATTGGGGCCAGCTCACCAAGGGCGGCGGCTTTCGCGCGCTGCATGAGTTGAAAGCGGCTGGCGACATCAAGGGTTTCGGCCTTGGCGTGAACGAATGGGAAGCCATCCGCGATGCGCTGGAGGAGACGGATCTGGACTGCTGCATGCTTGCGGGCCGCTATTCGCTGCTGGACAGGGATGCGGAGGATTTCCTGTCGCGGGCGGGTGTGTCCTTGGTGATCGCGGGGGTCTACAACTCGGGCATTCTTGCAGCGCCGAAGGGCGGGCGCAGGAAGTTCAACTATGCCGATGCCGACCCTGCGGTGGTGGCGAAGGTCGAACGCTTGCGCGAGGTGTGCGACGGATACGACGTGCCGCTGGCCGCGGCCGCGATCCGTTTCCCCATGCGTCATCCCGCCGTCACCTGCGTCGTCATCGGCGCCAAGACCGCCGCGCAACTGCGCCAGAACGTCGAATGGTTCGACACCGACCTGCCCGAGGAAATCTGGGCCGATCTCGACCAAGCAATCGGAGAGTAAGATGCTGAAGAACGTGAACCCGCTGCTGACGGGCGATCTGCTGGCGATCCTTTCGGACATGGGCCATGGCGACGAGGTGGTCATCACCGACGCCAACTTCCCGGCCGATGCGGTGGCCCAGCGGCTGGTGCGCCTGCCGGTCAGCGCGACCGACGTGCTGGACGCGGTGCTGTCGGTGATCCCGCTGGACGATTTCGTCGATGCGCCCTCGGCGGCGATGGATGCGCCGGAACGGCCCGCGATCTATGCCGATTTTCAGGCCGCGATGGACGCCTCCGAAGGCCGCGAAATCGGGCTGGAACTGATCGACCGTTTCGAATTCTATGACCGCGCCAAGGCCGCCTATGCCGTCATCGCAACCGGCGAGCGCCGGCTTTACGCCAACATCATCCTGAAGAAAGGCGTGCTGCGTGCTTGACGCCCATCAGCATTTCTGGCGCGTGGGTCGGGGCGACTATGGCTGGATGAGCCCGGACCTGAAGCCGCTCTATCGCGATTTCGGCCCCGAGGATCTGGCACCGCTGATGGCGCAAGCGGGGATCACCCGGACCGTTCTGGTGCAAGCCGCCGAGACCGAGGCCGAGACCGACTTCCTTCTGGACATCGCCGCCCGCACCGATTTCGTCGCCGGGGTCGTCGGCTGGCTGGACATGCTGGCCGAGGATTTCGCCGCGCGGCTGGACGATTATGCCGCGCGACCGAAATGGATCGGGCTGCGGCCCATGCTTCAGGAACATGACCCCGCGATGATCGACGATCCGCGTTTCCGCGCGGGACTGGCCGAGGTTGCGCGGCGGCGCATCCCATTCGACATCCTGACCTTTCCGCGCCACCTGCCCGCGATGGTCGATGCCGTTCGTGCAACGCCGGGGCTGCACGCGATCCTCGACCATATCTCGAAACCGGACATGACGGGGCCGGTCGATCCCGCATGGGCGGCAGGCATCCGTGCCCTGGCGGCGGTGCCGGGGCTGCATTGCAAGATCTCGGGGCTGGTGACGGAGGCGGGGGCGGACTGGACGCCCGAACGCATCCGCCCCTTCGTCGATCTGGTGGCCGATGCCTTCGGGCCGGACAGGCTGGTCTTCGGGTCCGACTGGCCCGTCTGCACGCTGGCGGCAAGCCATGCACAGGTCGTCGATCTTGCCCGCGACCTGCTGGGCCGCCGCTATGGCCCCGAGCAGATGGGCGCGATCATGGAAACCAACGGGCTGCGGTTCTATGGCATCGACAAGTCCGCTCAGGTGCAGCGGTAGGTGACGTCGAATGCGAAAGTCGATCGCTGCTTCATCTCGACGAAGCTGGCGCCTTTGCCGGATTTCGCGCATTCCTTCGCGGCCAGGACGTCATAACGCGGCGGCGGTGCGGTGCGGGTCGCATCGACCAGTCCGCGGATGACAACGATATCCGTGCCGCTTGGCATGATGCGGACCGCTTCGTCCGGGGCTTGTTCCGTGCAGGCGCAAAGCGCCGCCAGCATGGGAAGAAGAAGGATATGTCTGCGCATCGGTAAGCCCCTTTCTCTGTTTCAGAACCGCCATGTCGCACCGAAAAGCGGACCGGCCATGGTGACATCCAGATCGGTGCCGCCGTTTCGGTAATCCACGCTCAGCTGCCTTATGCCGAAGGACAGCCATAGGCGTTCGGCGGCTTGGTAATTCACCGTGGTGAGGATCTGGCTCGTGCTGTGCGAGCCCACGCCGAAGCCCCCGACATCCGCATAAAGAAGGGCCGACCAGTTCTGCGACAGCGCGAAGTTGGCGCGCAATGCCAGGATCGGATCGACGAACTCCTTCTGGACCGATGCCCGCACCGCGCCGCCCGCGACCGAGACGTCGCCCTCCACGCTCCATGCGCGCGCACCGGCCAGCATGTCGAAGGTCAGCGTGTCGTTCGTGATCGTGCGCCAGCCGCCAAGCAGCGTCATCGATCGCTGCGTCAGCTTTCCGGTGGCGGGCAGGGGGCCGACGGTTCCCGATCGCGACGTGGACGACCAGCTGATGTCGCCCATGAACACAAGCCGATCGCGCCGAGCGAACCCGGACAGGAAGAAGGCGCCGTCGGAATCCTCGATCACCTCGGAAATGGATCTGTCGAATGAGATCGTGGGCGCGCCCGTGAACGGGGTGATGTCGCCGCCAAGGCCGGCCGCCCAGATGTAAGGGGTGATCTGCCCGGTCCAGTCCTCTGCCGTTGCAGGCAGCGCCGACGAAAGCAGCGCAAGGGCGATATGGCGGATCATGCCCGGCTGTCCTTCACGATGCGGCCGCCCTTCATGATGATGCGCAGGTTCGCTGTGTCCGCCAGCCAGTCGAGGTTCGCTTCGACATCGCCGTCGACGACCAGAAGATCGGCCAGCGCACCTTCGGCGATGACGCCCAGGCGCCCCTCATAGGGGGCGCGTGCGCCCGACATCGCAAGAAGCTGCCCCGCGGCGCCCGTCGCGCGGTGCAGGGCCGAAAGGGGCGACATGAAACGCGCGAGCTTGGCCAGCTGTCGCCCCTGACCTTCGCCGCCGCCATAGAGGATATCGGTGCCGAACGCCCAGTCGACCTTGTGCTTGTCCGCCCATTCGAAGGCGCGGACCGTCCCCTCCGCCACGGACCGTTGCGCGGCGATGGCCTTGGGATCGGTATAGCGGTTGGCATCCTCGTCGGCGAGGAAAGGCTGGATGGACCACCACGTTCCCGTATCGGCCATCATGCGCACAGTATCCTCGTCGGCCAGTTGCCCATGTTCGATCGAACGCACGCCCGCCGCGATGCAGCGCCGGATGCCTGTCGAAGTATAGACATGCGCGCAGACATAGGTGCCCCAGTCGGTCGCGGCATCGACCGCCGCCCGGATTTCCCTTTCCGTGAATTGCAGCGATTCCAGCGGGTCATAGGACGAGGCGACCCCGCCCCCCGCCGAGATCTTGATCTGGCTGGCCCCCTTCATCAACTGCTCGCGCGTGCGGCGCAGGACCTCGGCCTCGCCATCGGCCAGCGCTGTCATGCCCTGGCGCGTCGCGTAATCGGCGGGGTCGGACGGCATCATCGGCAGGCTGTTCTGAAACCGGAAATCGCCATGCCCCGAGGTTTGCGACAGGATCGCCCCCGCCGGAAAGATGCGCGGCCCGGAAACCACGCCGCGATCCACAGCCGCCTGAAGGCCGAAGGCGGGGCCGCCCACGTCTCGAACGGTGGTGAAGCCGCGCATCAGGGTCTCGCCCGCTTCCTTTCCCGCCATCAGATGGACGAAGCCGATATCCTGCGTCATCGCGGCGATCTGGCTGACGCCGACCAGTGTCGCGTGCCAATGGCAGTCGATCAGGCCGGGGATGGCGGTGCGCCCGCCGCAATCGATCCGCTCGGCATCCTCGGGGCCCTGACCTGCGGAGGGGAGAGCGGCGATGCGCCCGCCGTCGATCAGGATTTCCTTGCCGCTTTGCACCGAAAGGTCCGCGCCGTCGAACAGCCTCAGATTGGTCAGCAGTATCGGCCGCCCCGGCACCTGCGCCCGGCCTTGACCGGGTGCCAGGCCGAAGCCCGCGAACATGCCGACCACGGCCGCCATTCCGCCCATCATCTGCCTGCGGGAAATATCGGCCTCGATCCGACGCATCGCGGCCAGTGTGTCGGGGCTGCCGCACTGGCAGAAATGAGATTGTCCATGATCGGCGGAGGGTTCGAAGCACGCGCGGCACATTTCAGCATCCCCTTTGCGGTAACGCCAACGTCATCGCCGGAAACGCCGCTGTCAACAGATATGCTTGGAACGGTCGATGGTTCAGTCGTTGCGGGTCTTCAGATATCGCTCCAGCCGGGCAAGGGATGCGGGGTCCAGATCCTCCGGCGGCATGACTTGCATCCATGGCCCGATATGATCGGTATAGGAATAGAGATGCCCGTGGCCCATAGGCACGGCGAGGGCGATGGCCATGTCGAAGGCCTGTTGCAGAAAGCTGACGATCGGATACCAGCGCAATTCGGAAGAAACGTCCGGGCCGCGTGGTTCGGCCATCCAGTCCGGTTTTCGAAATGCCCCGTCGGTCTTGAAGAACACGATCGGATCGCTGGCATATTGCAGATAGACGATCCGCATCCGGCCCCATCGGCCTGCGGCGTCAAGCCCCGCCGATCCGTTCGTGAAGCGCACCAGTTGCCCCTGATCCACGCGTGGCAGCCATGCCGGGGATCCGGGATCGCGTTCCGCCGTCAGGGTTTGCCACAGCGGGCTGACGAAGGGCGGCCCGACCCAGAGCGCGCCGGAAACGGGATCGTCGATGATCTCGTGCAGCCGCATCGACTGCTGCGAGCTATAGGCGCCAAGGCTCAGACCATAGAGGAACAGCTCCGGTCGCTCGGCTTCGGGCAGTTCCTTCCATCTTGCATAGACGGCGCTGAAAAGGGCGCGGCCCGCCTCGATGGAGTAGTCGGGCTCCACGATTAGGGAAAGCCAGCTTTGCAGATAGGAATATTGGATCGCCACGGTCGCAACGTCGCCGCGCTGAAGATATTCCAGCGTCTCGAACGCGGCGGGGTCCATCCAGCCGGTTCCCGTCGGCATCGCGATGACAAGGCGCCCGCGCCCGAACCCACCGATCCGGTCAAGCTCGGCCACGGCCAGCGCGGCCCTGTCCGTTGCTTCCTCGGCGGCGTTGAGGCCGACATAGACACGGATCGGATCGATCGCCTCCAGCCCCGTGATCTGCCGGATCCGGTCCGCGCCGACGGGATTGCCGATGAAGTTCCGGCCCTCGCGCCCAAGATCCTCCCACGAGATCAACGAGGCCGCGCTGCCTGTCCGGAGCGGATCGGTCGGCGGTGCCACATCGGGTTCGACAAGCGCGTCCAACGCCTGTGCGGAACTGTCCGCAACGCGCAGCAACCCTCGGAAGACAAGCCCGTTCCCGACAAGCGCGATACCCCAGATGACCAGCGCCAGACCGATGATCCGCGCAAGGCGCGGGCGGATATATCGGCCAAGCCGCCGCGATATCCGGCGCCAGAGGATCGCGATCAGTTTCCCCGATCCCACAAGTATGATCGCGATCCCCGCCGCAATGGTCCCGACCGCAACGGGCAGGGAAGTGGGAACCGGGTCGATCCCCATCGCCGCGCGAATGGAATTCTGCCATTCGGCGGCCTTGACGAAGAACGACAGCGCCGTCGCCACCGAAAGCGATCCCGACAGGATGAAAAGCCTGCGCGACAGCCATTCGTTCGGCGTGGGAAGCTGGATATACAGCCAGATCGATTTCGCCAGCAGGGTGATGCCATAGCCGACGGCGAAGCAGACCCCGGCAAGCACCCCCTGCACCAGATCGCTTCTGGGGATCAGGCTGGGGGTCAGGGACATCGCCATGAAGAACGTCCCGACGATCAGGCCCATTCCGGAGATGCGCCTGACAAGGCTGGAGAAAAGACCCTGTCCGCTGCTCATGTGACTCTCGATTGCCGCAACCCTTGCGGCAGACCATGTCCTATCCCGCGCGCGCCGCAAAGGGCCACCCTGTCGCCCGCCGTGATTTCGGCGGGGCGGGGCGGCGCGAAGGGCGGCGTCAGCACGACCGCAGGGCGTTGGCGATGATGCCTGCGTGCCGTCGAAGATCGTCGCGCCCGATCGGCCTGCACCGCACGATCATGCGCCAGTAAAGCGGCGAGGGGATGAGGTCGAAGGCGAATTCGGGGTCGATCCCGGGGCGCAGCTCGCCGCGTTCGATGGCACGGTCGAGCATGTCCTGCCCGGCGGTGCGGCGTGCGGATGCGACACGGTCCAGAAGCGGGGCGAGATCGCCCGACCGCATGCGTTCCGCATGCAGATCCGGCAGGATGCGCCGCACCAGCGGGTGACGCAGCACGCGGCGGGTCGTCGTCAGATAGCCGAGGATATCCGCCTCCAGCGATCCATGATCGCCGAAGCCCCCAAGCCCCGGCACCGCCCGTTCGATCGCCGCCGAGGCGAACTCGCGTTTGGAAGGCCAGCGGCGATAGATCGCGGCCTTGCCCGCCCCCGCCCGTGCCGCGACGCGTTCCAGGCTGATCGCGGCATAGCCCGTCTGCGCCCATTCCTCGAACAGGGCACGGAACAACGCATCGGTCAGATGCGTGCGGATCACCGCCGCGCCGCTCGGCCTGCGGGATGATTTATGGTCGATACTCTTGCGTTCCATCCGACTTGCTCCAATATGAACGGAACGATAGCGTTCCATCGAAGCGGAGTGAAGTGCCATGACGACGAACCCGGATCACTTTCCCAGCCTGTCGGCCCTGCTGCGCCAGGGTCTGGGCGATGCCCTCTTGCCCGATGCGGCGGGGCTGCTCGATATGATGACCGACGATGTCAGCTTCGAGTTTCCCTTCGCCTTGCCGAATGGTCTGACGGTCATCCAAGGCAAGGCCGAGCTGGCCGATTACCTGCCCAAGGTCGGAGAGCTTTTCACCATCGAGGCGATGACGCTGGATCGTGCGATCCTGTCGGCGGACGGTCGGCACGCGGTGCTCGAATTCACGTCGAAAGCCCATGCGAACAAGGACGGGGCGCGTTACGACCAGACCTATGTGTCGGTCATCGACCTTCGCGACGGGCTGATCGCGCGGTATCGCGATTACTGGAACCCGCTTGTCGTGCTTTCCTCTGCGGGCGGCCCCGAGGCGGTGAATGCAGTCCTGAAGAATGCGTGACATTCTGGTGACCGGGGGCACGGGCACGACTGGCAGCAAGGTGATGCAAGCATTGACGGCCGCCGGGATCGCGCACCGCACCGGAACACGCAGGCCCGCAGCCGCAGGCGATGTCGCCTTCGACTGGGCCGATCCCGCGATCGCCGCCGGTGCGCTGGGGGCGGCCGAGGCGGTCTATATCGTCGCCCCGACGGATCGCAGCGATCACGGGCGGGTCATGATCCCGGTGCTGGAAGAGGCGCTGGCGAATGGTCTGCGGCGATGCGTCCTGCTCAGTTCCTCCATGCTGGAGCCGGGCGGGCCGATGATGGGCGAGGTTCATGCGTGGATCGCCGCCAATGCCCCCGAATGGGCGGTCCTGCGCCCAAGCTGGTTCATGCAGAACCTGATGACCCAGCATCGCCGGTCCATCGCGCAGGACCGCGCGATCTTCACCGCGACGGGCCGGGGCCGCTGCGGCTTCATCGACGCGTCGGACATCGCCGATGTCGCGGTAGCGGCACTGACCGCAGACACCGGCTGGAACCGCGATTGCATCCTGACCGGCCCGCAGGCGCTGAACTATGACGAGGTGGCCTCGTCGCTTACGGCGCGTCTGGGGTTCACGGTCGGGCATGTCGCCTTGTCCGAGGATGATTGCGCCGACCGCTGGCGTGCGCAGGGAATGGACGACGGCTATGCCCGGGCGCTGGCCGCGATGGACCGCCGTATCGCCGAAGGTGCCGAGGATCGCGTCACGGACGCCGTTGCGCAGTTGGCCGGGCACCCCCCGGTCACCTTGCAACAATTCATCGACCGCAACCGACACGTCTGGAAAGACGCGCCCATGAAAGGACAGCGCCATGAAGGCAATCTATGAAAAGCACAGATATTCCGCTGCCACCCGTGCGGGCGATCTTCTGTTCGTATCAGGTCAGGTCGGCAGCCGCGATGACGGCTCTCCCGAGCCGGAATTCGAGGTGCAGGTGCAGCGGGCGTTCGAGCACCTCGCCCATACGCTGGCCGAAGCGGCGCGGGATTTGAGGACATTGTGGATGTGACCTCGTTCCACACCGACCCCGAAACCCAGTTCGCGACGGTCCTCAAGATCAAGGACAGGATCTTCCCGTCGAAGCCCTATCCGAACTGGACCGCAGTCGGGGTGAATTGGCTAGCGGGCTTCGATTTCGAGATCAAGGTGGTGGCGCGCATACCGGGGTGATCGACAGGGTGGTTCCGGTTCACCAACTCACCTCGGATCGCACCAAGGCGGGTCGCTGGCCGGCAACCGTATGGCCTGATCGGGAACGCTGCGGGGATCGGCCTTTCGACCCGAGCGTGACATGGAAGCGGCCGTTGTCACCGTCGAAGCACGGCATAGGAGTTTCGGATCATCGAGGAGATGCCGAAGGATCACGACAGCATTTCGATCACGGCGTTGCACGGAATCTGCCAAACCGTTCCCGCGGACTGGCGCTCATTTGTTTGCAAGACGACAGGCGAGGCGTTGGGCTAGTTGCCGGAAGAAAGCAGCTTTTCTTCGCGGTTTCATTGAAAGGGTGATTTGCCACAAAACGACCGGCTATTCTTCTGCCGACCGCCGAGCCTGTCCGATCGTCGCCATACTGATGCGAGAGTGGATGCAGACGGTCTTGGCGACGATCCTTGCGAATGGTCGAGGCGGTCATGGCCCTGCGAGGGGCCCGCCGCGGCGTGGAACTGCTTCAAACGCTAACAAGCCGGGAGGGGGCGATTTGCCGGATCTGACCCTGAAGGGTATTCGCCATACGATGGCGACGATCTTATGGGGACGGGCATGGATCTGCGCGATTGCAGCCTTGTTGGTCCAGACCGAGAGCTTGGCGCGCTCGTCAAACCCTCGGGGGAGGTGGTCAAACTGGAAGTTTATGAAAGCGCCGCATATATGGGATTAGATGGTGCCCGGAGACGGATTTGAACCGCCGACACGCGGATTTTCAATCCGCTGCTCTACCAACTGAGCTATCCGGGCAACGCTGCCTTTCGGTGGCGCTCTGATATGACAGGGCGCGGGGGGTGTCCAGAGGGTTTCGACGAAAATCTTTGGCTTAATGCGGCAGGGGCGGATCTTCGTCGCTGGGTTCCTCCTCGGGGGCGACGGGGATGGCGTAGCTGCCTTTCAGCCAGCGGCCCAGATCGACATCCGCGCAGCGTTTGGAGCAGAAGGGACGGTATTTCGGGTCCGTTTCCTTGGCGCAGATGGGGCAGCTCATGCCAGCGCCTCGGACAGGGGTGCGCGGTCGCGTTTGCGGACAAGCTCGTACAGGCCGAGGGGGGTCCATCCGGCAAGGCTGGTTTCCGCAGATTCGCCCTTGAAGGCGGCGCGCAGCACCTGATCCAGCGTGGCGCGGTCCTTTTTCGTCATCGGGGCGAAGTCGACCACCACCTGACCGCCAAGGCCGCGCAGACGAAGCTGGCGCGGCAGGTCGCGCGCGGCGGCGATGTTGACCTTCAAGCCCGCAGCGGGCGAGGTGTCGCCGCCGGTGTTCACGTCCACCGCGACCAGCGCGCGGGTCGGCTCGATCACCATGCTGCCGAATCCAAGGTCCACCTCGGGCAACAGGGCGGCGTCGATCATCTCGAGCACCCCATGATCCGCAAAGCCGCCCTCGACCACCTCGTCCGGGGCGGGGTCGGACCATTCGCGCCACGCGGTTTCCTGCGCGGTCGGGCCTTCGACCAGCAGTTCGGGCGCGCCGTGGATGTCGGCCAGCACCGCCTCGGCCAGCTCGCGTGTTGCGATGATGTCGGCGGCGATCTCGCCCTCATCCTCGCCTTCGCAGGCAGAGCGGAGGATGACGCCCAGCGTCTCGTCCGCGCCGTCCATCGCGCCCTGCGCCAGCGCGGTCAGGCCTTCGCGCAACTCCTCGTCGCGGATGCGGCGCGAGACGTTCAGGCCGGGTGCGCCGGGGGTCAGGATGCACAGGCGGCTTTTGAACAGCAGCCGCGTGGTGACGGGCGTTGCCTTGCCCTGTTCCGCCGCGCCCGTCACCTGCACCAGCACGCGCTGGCCCGGCGCAAGGCCCGAAACTTGCCGCAGGAATCCTGAACCGCCATCCGGCAGTTTTACGAAGACGCCGCCTTGGCCCTTCATCAGCCGATCCACCACGCCGCGATAGATCGCGCCGGGGATCGGCGCGTCGGTTTCGGCGTCGATCAGCAGGTCGTGAAGCTGGCCATCCACGATCAGCGCGGCGGCGTCGCGCCCCTGAACGCTGTCCAGAACGATGATGCGACCCTTCATGCGGCCCTCCGATGCACGGGATAGCCGGCGGTGGCCAGCATGGCGGCGGTTTCAGCCATGGGTAGGCCGACGATGCCGGTGAAAGAGCCCGAAATCCACGGGATGAACGCGCCCGCCAGCCCCTGGATGCCGTAGGCGCCCGCCTTGCCCTGCCATTCGCCGCTGTCGAGATAGGCGTTCAGTTCCACGTCGGACAGGCGCTTCATCTTGACGTCGGACACGACCTCTCGCGTCCAGATGCGGCTGCCGCGGCGGATCGCGACGGCGGTGATGACCTGGTGGCGGCGCCCGCCCAGCATCACGAGGAATTCCGCCGCCTGACCCGCCGTTTCCGGCTTGCCCAGAATGCGGCGGCCCAGCGCGACTGTGGTGTCGGCGCAAAGGACGATGTCATCCTCGCCCGCTGCAATGGCCTCGGCCTTGGCGCGGGCGATGCGCGCGGCATAGGGGCGGGGCAGTTCCGCCTTCAGGGGCGATTCGTCGATGTCGGGGGGAAGGATGGCATCGGGGGTGATGCCCAGCTGCGCCAGAAGGTCCTTTCGGCGCGGGCTGGCAGAGCCGAGGATCAGGCGCATGGAATCTCCTGTCGGGCCGGAGCCTTGCGGCTCCGGGCCGTTATTTGAAGCGGTAGTTGATGCGACCCTTGGAAAGGTCATAGGGGGTCATTTCCACCTGCACCTTGTCGCCCGCCAGAACACGGATGCGGTTCTTGCGCATCTTGCCTGCCATCGTCGCGATCAGTTCATGGCCATTGTCGAGTTCGACCTTGAATGTCGCGTTGGGCAGGAGTTCCTTCACGACACCGGGGAATTCGAGAATGTCTTCCTTGGCCATGTTGTCTCCGAAAAGGGGTTCGGCCCGCACGAAAGTGCAGGCAACGCGGGCTAGATGCGCCCGAAGGGTCAAAGAATCAAGTGCAAAAGCGCAACTGTTCGGCCCAGTGCAGGTGATTGAGCACACTGCCATCGCGGCGCACTGCGGTCACGGCGGCCAGATCGACCTCGGCCCGCGCCCATCCGGGGGCGTTCAGACCGGTCTCGGCCAGCACCCCTGTTTCGGGCCAGCCACGGTCTGGCGGGCCGTAGATCGCGGCGCGGCCCACGTTTTCGTCCACCGCAGGGCAGAAGTCGCAATCGCCCACGGTGGGGGCCTGAACCACGACGCATTGGTTCTCCAGCGCGCGGGCCATCGCGCCGACCCGCACCCGCGTGAAGCCGGCAAGGCTGTCGGTGCAGGAAGGCACCAGCAGGATCTCGGCCCCCGCATCGACCATGGTTCGCGCCAGCAGGGGAAATTCGCTGTCATAACAGATGACGACGCCGATCCGGCCCAGCGCGGTGTCGAAGACCTTCGGCGCATTCCCGGCGCGCACGTCCCAGATCTCACGCTCGAACCGGGTCATGATGAGCTTGTCCTGACGGCCGAGGATGCCGCCCGGCCCGTAAAGCGTCGCGCGGTTGACGGGCCGGTCCCCGGTGAAGACGGGCCGCGACGCGCCAAGGATCAGGCAGTCGTTCTGCGCCGCCAGCTTCAGGTGCAGCGCATCGACGGCCCCCTCGTGGCGGGCGACCTCGTGCAGGGCGCGTTCCAGATCGGCGGCGACCTCGCGCCCGCCAAGGCTGGCCAGTTCCATGCTGCCATATTCGGGGAATACCAGCAGATCGGCCTTGGCCGCGCGTGTCCAATCGGTCAGCTTCGCCTCATATTCGGCGAAACTGTCGAACCATGTCAGCGGGTATGCGGCGGCGGCGATTCTCATGCCGCGATTGAACGGAGGTTTCGGATGGCGGACAAGACCGATTTCGAGGGGGCATGCCATTGCGGCGGGGTCCGGTTTCGCGTGCATCTGCCCGGCGGGCTGAAATCCGCGCGGCGCTGCGATTGCAGCTTCTGCCGGATGCGCGGGGCGGTGGTGGTTTCGGCCACGCTGGACGGGATCGAGTTTCTGGCTGGCGAGGATCTGCTGACGCTGTATCAGTTCGGCACGATGACCGCGCGGCACCATTTCTGTTCGCGCTGCGGGATCTATACCCATCACCAGCGGCGGTCGGACCCGAGCGAATACGGGGTGAACGTTGCCTGTCTTGGCGTCAGCCCGTTCCTGCCCGAAGTGCTGGTGCATGACGGGGTGAACCATCCGTCGGACGGCGGCGGCAACCGGATCGCCGGGGTGCTGCGCTTTACAGCGTCCTGATCCAGAACTGGAGCTGTTTGTCCGTCTCCTGCGCGTCGCCGATGTCGCGCCAGCGGAAGGTCGCGGTCACGCCCGGCATCGGGGCATAGCCGCGCCCTCGCCAGAAGGCGTCGTTCGTGCGGGCATTGGCGGGGCGCAGCGGATGATCCCCGGGCCGGATCACCGAGCAGAAGGCGCTGCGGGTCATGCCCAGCGCCCGCGCGTGATCCTCGCGCAGATCGAAGAAACGATGGCCGATCCCGCGCCCCCGATGCTGCGGCAGCAGCACGGATTCCGCGCAATAGAAGACGCCTTCGGGGTTTTCGAAAGCGAAGTCCGTCGCATCCTCCATCGGCAGCCCCGTTGCCGCGCCGACAAGCCGTTCCCCGTCGAAGGCCCCCACCATTATGGCGCGAGGGTCTTCGTAGCCGCGCAGATATTCGCGCTCATACTCCAGATCGCCGTCATAGATGTAGGGCCAGTCGCGGAACACCGCGATCCGCAGCCGCGCGACATCCTCCAGATGCGCGCCATCCAGGCGGCGGACGATCATGCCGATACCTGACGCACCCAGTCCGACAGGTTGTAGAAGGTGGTCACGCGCGCGATCTTGCCATCCCGGATGTCGAAGAACGCCCCGGCGGGCAGGATATAGGTCTGGCCCACCGCCTCGGGCAGGCCGGGATCGGTCTGCAGGTATTTGCCATGCACGGTGAATTCCGCCGCGCCCCGGTTCCCTTCGGCAAAGATCACCAGATCGCGAAGCTGCTCGGAATAACTGACGCCCATATGCGAGCAGAACTCGGCGAACTTTTCCCGGCCATGGCGCGTCTCGCCCTCGTTGACGCGGTGTTCGACATCGCCCGTCACAAGGTCCAGCATTCCAGCCGCATCGCCCGCGTTGAAGGCGGCGTAATAGCGTTCGATGATGTCGCGCGTCATGTCATGTCTCCCTTGGTGGTCCGAAACGGTCGAGGATGCGCTCGCGGATCTGGTCGCGCGTCTGGCGATAGGCCGACAGCTTCGCCTCGCGCGATTCCCCGATGCCCGTGGGGTCCAGTATCGGCCAGTATTCCACGTCCAGATGGTAGTATCGCGTCAGTTCCAGCGCCATGCGCTGGCTGGCGGGGGACAGGGCGACGATCAGATCGAAGCCGGACAGGTCGTCGCCCCATTCCTGCATCTCGTCGAAGGACCGCGCGCGGTGGCGCTCCAACTCGATCCCCAACTCGCGGCAGACCGAGACGGAAAAGCCGTCAACCTCCATGTCGTTCTTGACGCCTGCGGACTGAACATAGGACCGCTTGCCGTAAAGCTGCTTCATCATCCCTTCCGCCATGGGCGAGCGGACCGCATTGTGGTCGCAGCAGAACAGGATGGAGGCGGGCATGTCGGCCAAGCGTTACCCCCAGTGCATGACGCAGATAAGGGTGAACAGGCGGCGGGCGGTGTCCTTGTCCACCTCGGCCTTGCCCTCCAGCCGTTCCTGAAGCACGCGGGCGCCTTCATTGTGGATGCCGCGGCGGGCCATGTCGATCGCCTCGATCTGGCTGGGGGCAAGGCGTTTGACCGCGTCGGCATAGCTTTCGCAGATCTGGAAGTAATCCTTGACCACTTGCCGGAACGGGCCAAGCGAAAGGTGGAATTCCCCAACCTTGTCCTGCGCCTCGGTCGCGATGTCGAAGACCAGCCGCCGGTCGCGGATCGCCAGCAGCAGACGATACGGCCCATCCGGCGCGGCTCGCCCGGCGGGCAATGCGAAGGAATTCTCCTCCAGCAGGTCGAACACGGCCACGCGGCGTTCCTGCTCCATCTCCGGTGTGGGGGGCTTCAGGCCCGTCTCGTCGATCTCGATATGGCAGATGCGCGTCATTCGTTCAGCCTTTGCAGCCGGGCCGTGACCGACAGACCATGCGCCTGCAGGCTTTCCGATATGGCGAGCCGTTCGGCGGCGGGACCGATGGCGGCCAGCGCCTTCGGGGTCATCTTGGCGATGGTCGTGCGTTTCATGAAGTCCAGAACCGACAGGCCGGACGAAAAACGCGCCGAGCGGGCGGTGGGCAGGACGTGGTTCGGCCCGCCGACGTAATCGCCGATCGCCTCTGGCGTCCATGCGCCAAGGAAGATTGCGCCCGCATGGGTGATCTTTGCTGCCAGCGCGTCGGGATCGGCGGTGCAGAGTTCCAGATGTTCGGGTGCGACGCGGTTCGACAGGGCAGCAGCCTCGTCCAGATCGCGGGTGACGACGATCGCGCCGTAGTCCCGCCAACTGGCGCCCGCGATGGTGCGGCGTTCCAGCGTTTCGAGCCGTTTGTCCACCGCCTGTGCCACGGCATGGCCAAAATCGGCATCGTCGGTGATGAGGATCGACTGGGCGCTTTCGTCATGCTCGGCCTGGGAAAGCAGGTCCAGCGCGATCCAGTCGGGATCGTTATCCCTGTCGGCGATCACGAGGATTTCCGACGGTCCGGCGATCATGTCGATCCCGACCTTGCCGAATACGCGGCGTTTGGCGGCGGCGACATAGGCGTTGCCGGGTCCGGTGATCTTGTCAACCGGGGCGATGGTGGCGGTGCCGTAGGCGAGCGCGGCGACGGCCTGCGCACCCCCGATGCGGTAGACGGTATCGACGCCCGCGATCCGCGCGGCCAGAAGGACGAGCGGGTTCACCACGCCGCCGGGGGTGGGGCAGACGATGACCAACCGTTCGACACCAGCCACCTTGGCAGGGATGGCGTTCATCAGGACCGAGGACGGATAGGAGGCCAGCCCCCCCGGAACATAAAGCCCCGCCGCCGAGACCGGACCCCAACGCCAGCCCAGCGTCGCGCCATGGGCGTCCTGCCATGCCTCGTCCTGCGGAAGCTGGCGGGCGTGGTAGTCGCGGATGCGGCCCGCGGCGAGTTCCAGCGCGGCGCGATCCTCAGGCGAGACCTTGGCGCATTCGGCCTCGATCTCCTCTGCCGTGAAGGCGAGGGTTTCGGGCGTCAGGTCCAGACGGTCGAAGCGGGAGGTAAGGTCGATCACCGCCGCATCGCCGCGTTGGCGCACATCGTCGATGATGGCGGCGACGGCGTTGTCCACATCGGGGCTGTCCTCGCGCTTCATGCCCAGAAGGGCGGTGAAGGCGGCCTCGAAATCAGCGTCGAGGGTGGACAGGAAGTGCGGCATGACGGTCTCCTTTCCACCCTGTTAGCAAGGGCCGGGATGGCCGTCTAGCGGCGGGTCAGGCGGGCGCGGCCATAGAGGGTGTCGGTGGAAACTTCGGTCACGCGCATCTGGCCGTTCGGGGCGGGGGTATAGGTGATGGTGAAGGGGAAGCGGGTCTTCTCTGCCATGTCGCTGGCCGAGAAGCCAGCGATGCGGCGGTATTCGCCGTTGCAGGTGACGGCATCACCCCGGCGCTGCGGGCGCGACAGGGCCAGTTCCGTGGCGCGGCGCCCGTCGAAGATCTTGAGCGAGCGACCGCATTCGTTGCCAGCCGGAACATCGCGCAGGGTGGCGTAGAGCGCGGTCAGCGGATCGACGGTGCCGCCCTGGGTTGCGGGGTCCACGTCGTCCTCATCGGCGCGGCGCGGCGGGTCATATTGCTTCACCTGCGGAACGCCCGCGCGGTATTCCATGACGGCATCGCGCTTGCGGCCGTTGTTGTCTGCGCGTTCGGAATAGCTGGAGGGCGTGAAGCGGTTTTGAGAGACGCGGCCCTGCGAGGCGGCGTCATATCGGATGCGGCGCAGGATGCCGACGAGGCCGCCGCTTTCCATCACGCCGTTCACGCTGTAGCGGCCGTTCTCCTCTTGCCCCGCGAAGCGAAGCGATCCGGCGCTGATGCCGCGGATGGTCAGCGAATAGCTGGCTTGTTCCTGTGCGATGGCGGCACCCGGAAGGGCGAGAAGGAAGGCAAGGGCGATGTGGCGCATCTGTCGTCTCCGTGTCGCGAAGTGCTGATATAGGGCTGTGGACGGCAGGGCGAGATGACATTTCCGAAAGTCGGCGGGGGTGGCGGGCTCCTCAGCCCCTCCGTCCCGGAGGGCCTTCGTCGCCCGCGCTGCCACGGGGCCGTGGCAGCGGCGCCCCATATTCAAGGTGAATCGCTTGACGGGGGCGGCGATTGTCCCTAAAGGGGCGCAACGGAATTTCGGCGCGCTGCCTTGTTGGCGGTGCCCTTCATGTTTGTAAAGGACCAACATCATGTCGCGCGTCTGCGAACTGAGCGGTAAAGGCCCGATGTCGGGCAACACCATCTCTCACGCCAACAACAAGAGCCGTCGGCGCTTTCTCCCGAACCTGAACGACGTCACGCTGATCTCGGACGTTTTGGGTCAGTCGTTCAAGCTGCGGGTTTCCGCCGCAGCGCTGCGCACGGTCGACCACCGTGGCGGTCTGGACGCCTTCCTTGCGAAAGCCAAGGATGACGAGCTTTCGGACAAGGCACTGAAAATCAAGAAAGAGATCAGCAAGGCCCAGGCCGCAGCCTGATCCTCGCGTTGATTTCCGTGTGATATCGGGCCTCGCCATTGGCGGGGCCTTTGGCGTTTTGCCTGCTTCCCGAGCCCGACGGGTGCGGGTAAGCCTCTTCCGCCGATCCATGCGCCGCTTCTGCTGTCCGGGCGTTTGCTGGATGCGCGGAGCGGGCCGATTCCCGGCGGCCGTCCCGACGGGAGGCCGAGCCGTGCGAGCCGCGAAGCGTCACATGATTTTTCTGAGAGGACGACAGAATGAAAGCCCTGACCCTTGCCGCCGCGGTGGCGCTTTTTGCCCTTCCTGCGCAGGCGCATGACGGCATCCATGTCGAGGACCCTTATCTGCTGGTGGCGGCCCCTGCGGCGAAGACTGCCGCCGCCTTCATGCGGATCGTGAACCATTCGGGCGAGCCGGACCGCCTCGTCTCGGCCCGCTCGGATGCGGCAGAGGTCGTGCAGACACATACGCATAGCGAGGTGGACGGCGTTATGCGGATGCGCCACGCCGAGGAGGGCTTCGCCGTGGAGGGCCATGCCGAACGCGTGCTGGACCGATCGGGCGATCACCTGATGCTGATGGGCCTGACCCGCCCGCTGAAACCGGGCGAGACTGTGACGATCGAGCTGACCTTCGAGCGGGGCGAGGTGATCGACGTGGAGATGCCCGTGACCGACAAGACCCCCGAGGGGGCGTCCGCCGGGCATCACCACCACTAGCCCTTGCAGTAAGCCTCGGCGGTATTGCCGAAGTTGCGATACCGCTGCCAGAAAGCCGAATCGCTGTCGCGCTTGGAGATGCGGATCTCTTGCGCGGCATCGGGGTCAGCGAAGAAGCTGGCGGCCTTGCGCTGATCGCCGCCGCGCAGCGTCATGTCCGCCACCTGCTGGATGCAGGAACACATGGCGCGAGTGCCGTTGGATGCGTTCAGACAGGCGCGTTCGATCGGACCTGCCATTGCGGGGGTGGAAAGGGTGAGCGCCGCAAGCGCCACCGCGAAGGTGTGACGTTTCATCTGTTCTGCCTTGTTCCTGCCCGGTTCGGGCTGTTATTTTCGTGGGTGGCAGTATGGCGCGGCGGGCGATTTTTTCAACGCCGCGGATGCGGGTCGCGAAATCGTGACGCGGGCGGGGCGGGGGCCGCACTCTGCCATTGACCGGCCTTTGTTTCATGGTCATATGCGCGCCATGACCCAGCTTGACCGCATCCGCAACTTCTCGATCGTGGCGCATATCGACCACGGCAAATCCACCCTTGCCGACCGTCTGATCCAGATGACGGGCACGGTGGCCGAACGCGACATGAAGGCGCAGATGCTCGATTCGATGGATATCGAACGCGAGCGGGGCATCACCATCAAGGCCAACACGGTGCGGATCGAATATCCGGCCAAGGACGGCAATACCTATATCTTGAACCTGATCGACACGCCCGGCCACGTCGACTTCGCATACGAGGTGTCGCGGTCGATGCGCGCGGTCGAAGGATCGCTGCTGGTCGTCGACGCGAGCCAGGGGGTCGAGGCGCAGACGCTGGCAAACGTCTATCAGGCGCTGGATGCGGGGCACGAGATCGTGCCGGTGCTGAACAAGATCGACCTGCCGGCGGCAGAGCCCGACCGCGTGAAGGCGCAGATCGAGGATGTGATCGGGCTGGACGCCTCGGATGCGGTTCCGATCTCGGCCAAGTCGGGCATGGGCATTCCGGATGTGCTTGAAGCGATCGTGACGCGTCTGCCCAGCCCGAAGGGCGACCGCGACGCGCCGCTGAAGGCGATGCTGGTGGACAGCTGGTACGACGCCTATCTGGGCGTGGTCGTCATGATCCGCGTGATGGACGGTGTGATCCGCAAGGGCGACCGTGTGAAGATGATGCAGACCGGCGCGGTTTACGGCATCGACAGGCTGGCCGTTCTGAAGCCGCAGATGGTCGATATCCCCGAGCTGGGGCCGGGCGAGATCGGCGTTCTGACCGCATCGATCAAACAGGTGCGCGACACCCGCGTGGGCGACACGATCACCCATGAACGCAAGGGCACCGACACGCCGCTTCCGGGGTTCAAGCCTGCGCAGCCGGTGGTGTTCTGCGGTCTGTTCCCGGTCGACGCGAACGATTTCGAGGCTCTCCGCGACGCGATCGAGAAGCTCGCGCTGAACGATGCCTCCTTCAGCTACGAGATGGAGACGTCTGCCGCGCTGGGCTTCGGCTTCCGCTGCGGTTTCCTCGGGCTGCTGCATCTGGAGGTCATCCGCGACCGGCTGGAGCGGGAATACGATCTGGACCTCATCACCACCGCGCCCTCGGTGGTCTTCAAGCTGCACATGAAGGATGGCGAGGTGCGCGACCTGCACAACCCCGCCGACATGCCCGACCTGACCTATGTCGAGCATATCGAGGAGCCGCGCATCAAGGCCACGATCATGGTGCCGGACGAATATCTGGGCGACATCCTGAAACTGTGTCAGGACCGCCGCGGCATCCAGCAGGACCTGTCCTATGCCGGAAGCCGCGCGATGGTCGTTTATGACCTGCCGCTGGCCGAGGTCGTGTTCGATTTCTATGATCGGCTGAAATCGGTGACGAAGGGCTATGCCAGCTTCGATTACACGATCAGCGAATATCGCGAGGACAACCTCGTGAAGATGTCGATCCTCGTGAACGACGAGCCGGTGGACGCGCTGTCGATGATGGTCCACCGCGACCGTGCCGAAACGCGGGGCCGGGTGATGGTGGAAAAGCTGAAAGAGCTGATCCCCCGCCACATGTTCAAGATCCCGATCCAGGCCGCCATCGGGGGCCGCGTGATCGCGCGGGAAACGCTGTCGGCCATGCGCAAGGACGTGACCGCGAAATGCTATGGCGGCGACGCCAGCCGGAAACGCAAGCTGCTGGACAAGCAGAAGGCGGGCAAGAAGAAGATGCGTCAGTTCGGCAAGGTGGAGATTCCGCAGGAAGCCTTCATCTCGGCGCTGAAGATGGACAGTTGATCGTCGAAACGCGGGCCTGCAATCCCAGCCCGCGCTTCTCCGATATGCAAAGGCGCGATCCACCCGGCATTCAGGCATAAACTTGCCGTCGTTCACGCGTGGATCAGCATCGGCTTGCCGGTCGTTTTCCAAGGCGTTGAAAAGCCTGATCTTCGTTTCACCATAAGGCGCCCTTGATCGGGAAGGGCGGGGTCGGCTATTCGCGAGTGGATGAGTCCCGCTCCGGGGGGAGCGGTTGGGTCGGCCCCGCTTTTACGGATCACCGCATAAAAGAACGCGCCCACCGGCCCGGCAGACGCGTTCAAGCGTGATCGAAATGACTGCTTTAAAAATCCGGCGCGGCGATCAGTCCCCTGTCATCACCGCGATATCGATAAGATCGCCATCGACGCCCTCCAGCATGCCGACCTGCGTGGCCGCGCCCGTTTCCAGATCGACCGTATGGATGGTGCCCGCGGCGATCAGCCATGCGGTATTCGTGCCGTCCTGTGTCGTCTGGATGTCGAAGGCGGGGGTGGTGTCGCCCATCTCGATCCCCAGCTTTCCGACAGCGGCGAGCGTGCCGTCGTTCGGCGATGTCTGGCGGACCAGCGCACCGATGGTGGTGTCGATGTCATACATCGCCGTCGCTTCGGGCTTGCCGTAGGAATTGGTATAGGCTGCCGCAGTGATCATCGGCGCCTCGCCCGCATGCATGTCATCTTCGGCGAAATGCAGCACGCCATCGACCGTGACCTCTCCGGTGTCGACGTTCACCCGGTGGTTGGTCGTTCCCGACATCAGACGCAGCCTGTCGGCCATCGGGTTGAAGTCGACAATGACTGGACCTCCCGCCGGCAGCGGCGCGTTCATGGTCGAAAGCGCCGTCGTCGCCCCCGTGGCAGGATCAACCGTGACGATCCCACCTTCCGTCGTGACGCCGACGAGGGTGTTGTTCGCGGGGCGCAGGTCGATCCCGATCAGCCCGGCCCCGGAAATCGGAACCGTCCTGACATCGCCGGGCGCATCCGTGTCGAAGAAGACGAGCGTGTCCTGCCCCACGAGGCCGACAACCGGCGCTGCCAGCACAGGCGAGGCTGCCAGCGCGCCGGCGAAAACCGAAAGTATCAACCGTGACATCGAAATTCCTTTCGCAATGCTATTCCAGACCCAAGACACGCGGAACGGGTGCATGGATGCAGGGTGGCGAAGTTTTTTTCGATCCCGATGCATCCGGGACGGCGCGGCGGGGTTCATTTTCTGCGTGAAGGTGATCGGAGGCGTGGACTTGGTGATACGAAGGGTGGCAACCTTCTTTCTGTGGGGCTCGGGCCCGGGAAAGGAGCAGCCGTGACACATGCCACCGGACAATGCGAAATGGCGGACGCCCTTGCATCCTGCGCCCGAGGGAACCAGGACGGGCTGCACCGCATCGTGGAAGCGGAGGGCGGCAGGTTGATGGGCATCGCGCAGCGCATGCTTCAACGCCGCGATCTGGCCGAGGAGGCGGTGCAGGACGCGCTCGTGCAGATATGGCACAAGTCGGGTCAGTTCCGCGCGGGCGAGGGGTCGGCGCGGGGCTGGATATTCGCCATCCTGCGCAACCGCTGCCTCAACATCCTGCGGGACGGCAAGCGCCTGTCCACGCTGGACGACGCGGCGCTTCTGGCGATGCAGGACGCGCGCCATGCTGCGGCGGTCGAGGGGCTGGACCGGCTTGACGCGGTGGCCCTGCGTCATTGCCTTGAAGGTCTGGACGACACCGCGCGGCGGTCGATCCTGCTTGCCTATGTCGGCGGCTACAGCCATGGCGAGATTGCGGCGCTTCAGAAAGTCCCGCTGGGGACGTGCAAATCGTGGATCAGGCGCGGGCTGGACGCGCTGCGCAGGTGCCTGTCATGACGCGCGACATGGATGCCGAGGCCGACGCCTTCGTGCTGGGCCTGATGGACGAGGCGGATGAATCGCGCAGCATGGCCGATCTTTCGTCGGACCCGGATTGGGCGCGGGCCGTGGGACGCGCGCGCGACCGTTTCTTGCCGATCGATCTGATGGCCGATGCCGCGCCTGTGCCCGCCGATCTGGTGCAGCGCGTGACGGCGCGCCTGTCCGAAGCGCCTTCGGTCGCGGCGAACCTTCCGGGCCCCCCCCGCATGCGGCGGCTTCTTCCGGCGGCGGCGGCCATCGTGGCGCTTGCCTGCGGCATCGGCATCGGCAGCCGAATGTCGGACCCCGATCCCGTGGTCGTGGCGGTGCTTCTGGACGATGGGGGCGTGCCGCGCGCGATCGTCGAAGATTACGGCAGCGAACATGCGCGCATCCGTTTCGTCAGCGACATCGCGGTGCCGGACGGGCGCCAGATGCAGGTCTGGACGCTGCCGTCGCAGGATATGGGGCCGATCTCGCTCGGGCTTCTGGAAACCGACCGGGCAGAGCGGCTCAGCCCGCCGGATCTGCCTACCCCCGCAGGCGGCCAGCTTTACGAGATCACGCTGGAGCCGGAGGGTGGATCGCCCACGGGGCGCCCGACGGGGCCGATCTTGGCCAAGGGGCTTGCCGCCGTGCAGGACGGGGTCTGAGGGGGGCGATCGCCCCCCTGCTTTCAGCCTTCCATCGCCTCCAACTCGTCGATGAACCCTGCGATCATCGACAGGCCCTTGTCCCAGAAGGCAGGGTCGGACGCATCCAGCCCGAACGGCGCCAGAAGCTCCTTGTGGTGCTTCGACCCGCCCGCCTTCAGCATCTCGAAATACTTGTCCTGGAAGCCCGCGTCGCCCTCGGCATAGACGGCGTAAAGCGCGTTCACCAGCCCGTCGCCAAACGCATAGGCATAGACGTAGAAGGGCGAATGGACGAAATGCGGGATATAGGACCAGAAGGTCTCATACCCGTCCATGAACTCGAACGCGTCGCCCAGCGATTGCGCCTGAACCGACATCCACAGCGCGTTGATGTCGTCGGGGGTCAGCTCGCCCTCGGCCCGCGCGGCGTGCAGCTTGCATTCGAAGTCATAGAAGGCGATCTGACGGACGACCGTGTTGATCATGTCCTCGACCTTGCCGGCCAGCAGAGTCTTGCGTTCGGCGGGCGTCTTGGCCGCGTCCAGCAGCTTGCGGAAGGTCAGCATCTCGCCGAAGACCGACGCGGTTTCGGCAAGGGTCAGCGGGGTCGATGACAGCATTTCGCCCTGATCCGCCGCCAGACGCTGGTGGACGCCGTGGCCCAGCTCATGCGCCAGCGTCATCACGTCGCGCGGTTTGCCAAGGTAGTTGAGCATTACATAGGGGTGGACGGTCGTGACGGTGGGGTGCGCGAAGGCGCCGGGGGCCTTGCCCGGTTTCACGCCTGCGTCGATCCAGCCATCGGTGAAGAACGGCTCTGCCAGTTCGGCCATGCGCGGATCGAAGGCGGCATAGGCCTCGGTCACGGTGCGGCGCGCCTCGTCCCAGCCGATGGTGCGGGGTGTCTCGGTCGGCAGGGGGGCGTTGCGGTCCCAGACCTGGAGCGTGTCCAGCCCCATCCATTTCGCCTTCAACCGGTAATAGCGGTGCGACAGCTTGGGATAGGCCGCGACGACGGCGTTGCGCAGCGCCTCGACCACCTCGGGTTCGACATGGTTGGACAGGTGGCGGCCGGTCTGGGGGGTGGGCATCTTGCGCCACTTGTCCTCGACCTGTTTTTCCTTGGCCAGCGTATTGTGGACGCGCGCGAACAGCTTGATGTTCTTGTCGAACACGGCGGCCAACGCCTTCGCCGCCGCCTCGCGCTTTGCCCGGTCCTGATCGGTCAGCAGGTTCAGCGTGGATTCAAGGTTCAATTCCTCGCCGTCCACGGTGAAGGTCAGGCCCGCCATGGTTTCGTCGAACAGGCGGTTCCACGCGGCGGCCCCGACGGTGGACTGGTCGTGCAGGAACCGTTCCAGCTCGTCCGAAAGCTGGTGCGGGCGCATGGCGCGCATCCGGTCGAAGACGGGTTTATACCGTGCAAGATCGACGTTTTCCGCCAGCAGCGCGTCCAGATGCGTGTCGTCCAGCCGGTTGAATTCAAGGCTGAAGAACACCAGCGGGGTCGAGGCGTCGGTGATTTCGTCCTGAACGTCGGCCATGAACTTGGCGCGTTCGCTGTCCATGGTGTTCTGGTAATAGCGCAGTCCGGCATAGGACATCAGCCGCCCGGCGGTCACGTCGATGCGTTCATAAAGCTGCACGCAGTCCAGAAGTTCGGTCGCGGTCAGGGCGGCCAGCTTGCCTTCGTATTTCGCGGCGAAGGCGGCGCAGGTGTCGCGCGTCCATGCCAGATCGCGTTCGACTTCGGGAGCTTCGGGCGCGGTGTAAAGGTCCGTCAGGTCCCATTCGGGCAGATCGCCGAAGCCCCCCGAGCCGAGGTTCGCGTCGAAAACGGGGCGGGGGAGGTTCATGCGATATCCTTTCGTGTCGGCCAACATGTAGGCGCGGCAGGCGCGCTACGGCAAGAGGGCGCGCAGATTGTCCAGCGTGTCGATCTCGGACACCGGCTTGTCGCGGCGCCAGCGGGACATGCGCGGAAAACGCAGGGCGATCCCGGATTTGTGGCGGCTGGAGGCCTGAATCCCCTCGAACGCGATCTCGAACACCTGAACGGGCGGGACGCGGCGGACGGGGCCGAACTTTTCCAGCGTGTTACGTTTGACCCAATTCGTGATCTCGCCGAATTCGGCATCGGTCAGGCCGGAATAGGCCTTGGTGAAGGGGACCAGATCGTCCCCGTCCTTCACCGCAAAGGTGAAATCGGTGAACAGCGTCGCGCGCCGCCCGCTGCCCGACTGGGCATAGATCATGACGCAATCGACGGTATAGGGGTCCAGCTTCCACTTCCACCAATCGCCCCGCTTGCGCCCCACATGATAGGGGGCGGCAAGGCGTTTGACCATCAGCCCCTCGGCCCCCCGGTCGCGCGCCGTCTCGCGCAGGCCTGCCAGTGCTGGCCATGCGTCGAAACTCACGGCCGGAGAGATCGCCAGCGGCAGTTGCGGCAGCCCCGCGATCAGCGCGTCCAGCCGCGCACGGCGGTCCGACAGGGGCAGGGGGCGCAGATCCTCGCCATCCTGCTCCAGCAGGTCATAGGCCAGCATATGTGCAGGCGCTTCGGTCAGCAGCTTCTTGGGCACGTTCAGCCGCCCGATCCGCTTTTGCAACTGCGCGAAGGGCAGGGGGGCGTTGTCTCCCCAAGCCAGAACCTCGCCGTCGATCACGGTGCCCTCGGGCAGGAAATCGGCCAAGGGTGCAAATTCGGGGAAGCGGTCGGTGATAAGCTCCTCGCCCCGCGACCACAGGGCAAAGGCACCGGGGCGTTTGATGAGCTGGCCGCGGATGCCGTCCCATTTCCATTCCGCCAGCCACTCCTGCGGCGCACCCAACGCCTCGGGATCGTCCAATGCCGTCGCCAGCGCGAAGGGATAGGGGCGCGAGCCCTCGGATGCCGGATCGTTCGTCTGCACCAGCCGCGCATAGGTGGTCGTAGTCGGCGTCCAATCGCCCATCAACCGATGCGCCAGCGCGGTTTCCTCGATCCCCGTGGCCTGCGACAGTGCGCGCGTCATCAACCCCTGCGAGACGCCCATGCGGAAACCGCCGGTGATGAGCTTGTTGAACAGGAACCGCTCGGGCGTCGTCAATCTGTCCCATGCGTCCAGGATCGCCGCCTGCCGGACATCCGCAGGCTGTCCAGTCAGCGCGATCAGGTCCGCGATCCAGTCGGCCAACGGGCGGTCGGCGGTTCGGGTGGCGGGGGGCAGGATCAGGCTGATGGTTTCTGAAAGATCCCCGACGATGGGATAGGCTTCCTCGAACAGCCAAAGGGGGATGCCCGCCGCCTCGGATGCCCAGATGCGCAGTTCGGTCGAATTGACCGCGCGTTTCGGGCGGCGGCCCGACAGAAGCGCGATGGTCCAGAGGCGGTCAGGCTCGGGCGCCTCGCGGAAATAATCGGCGAGGGCGGCGACCTTGGCATTGGTCTTGGTGGTGCGGTCCAGCACGTCGAACAGGGCAGCGAAGCGGATCATTCGATCACCTCGATGTCTTCGGCGTCGTCGCCTTCGTATTCCGTCTCCACCACGCCCGCGTCATAACCCTGATCCGCCAGCCAGCGGCGGAAGGGAGCGGTGTAGCCATGCGTCACGAAGACTCGCTCTGCCCCCGTCGCGCAGATCGCATCGTTAAGCCCGCGCCAGTCGGCATGGTCCGACATGACGAACCCCTGCGAGAGGCCCCTTCGCCGCCGCACCCCCCGCAGCGCCATCCACCCCGAGGCGAACGCCTGCGCCGATGGGCCGAAGCGCGAGGCCCATGGCGTGCCAAGCGCCGATGGTGGCGCAACCACCAGTGCCCCCGGCGTCACGCCCACATCCGGCCCCGCCCATGTCGTATCGGGCAGGCGCAGCCCTTGTTCGCGCAGGACACGGTTCGTCGCCTCGACCGCGCCATGGGTCAGGATCGGGCCGATGGGATCGACATTGGCGAGGATGCGCTGCGCCTTGCCCAGCGAATAGGCCCCGATGACCGACACCCGCCCCTCTGCGGCATTCGCGGCCCACCATGCGTTGATCTGCGCCATGATCGCCGCCTGAGGCTGCCAGTTGAACACCGGCAGGCCGAAGGTGCATTCACTGATGAAGGCATGGCAACGCACCGGCTCGAACGGTTCGGACAGCCCGTCGGGTTCCGTCTTGTAATCGCCCGACACCACCCAGACCTCGCCCGCGACCTCGACCCGGATCTGGGCCGAACCGGGGACATGGCCCGCCGGATGGAACGACACGTCCGCACCCCCGATCCGCCGCACCTCGCCGAAAGCCACCGTGTCCACCTTGACGCCAAGGCGGTGGCGGATGGCCGGGGCGGCAGCTTCGGTCGCCATGTATCGACGGTGGCCTGCGCGGGCATGATCGGAATGGCCATGCGTTATCAGCGCCTTGTCCACCGGCCGCCACGGGTCGATGAAAAAGCCGCCCGCCTCGCAGAAGATGCCCCTGTCGGTGAAGCTCAGAACCATATCGCTCAGGTAGGACGCCGTTTGCCCCGGTCCACTGCCCAAAAACCGGGCAGTTGCTGCGATCTTCGGCCCCGTAAATCGCGCGCCCACTTCCCCGCCACGAAATCGCCGGATTAGACTTTGGATCAGCCGGCCACAGATCATGGCCATGCAGGGAAAGGCCGTAAGAGTGACGACCTATTTTAACGAGATGTTTCAGGACGGCGAAGTCCGCATTCCCTATTCGCGGCTGGAGGGTTGGACCAAGCGGATGCCGGATGCGCTGCGGCACATGAAGCAGGCCGAGGCCGAGGCGCTGTTCCGCCGCATCGGCATCACCTTTGCCGTCTATGGCGAGGGGGGCGATCCCGATCGGCTGATCCCCTTCGACATGTTCCCGCGCGTGTTCACCGCCGCCGAATGGGCGCGGCTGGAGCGGGGGATCAAACAGCGGGCGCGGGCGCTGAACGCCTTTCTGGTCGATGTCTATGGCCGGGGCGAGATCGTCCGCGCGGGGCGCATCCCCGCCCATCTGGTCTATCGCAACGCAGCGTTCGAAAAATCGGTCGTGGGGTTCGTGCCGCCCAAGGGCGTCTATTCCCATATCGTGGGGATCGATCTGGTCCGCACGGGGGCAGATGAGTTCTTCGTGCTGGAGGATAACTGCCGCACCCCGTCGGGCGTTTCCTACATGCTGGAGAACCGCGAGATCATGATGCGCATGTTCCCCGACCTCTTCCGCGAGAACCGGATCGAGCCGGTGGACAACTACCCCCTGCTGCTGCGCCGGACGCTGGCCTCGGTCGCGCCCGCAAAATGCAAGGGCGATCCGACCATCGTGATCCTGACGCCGGGGCATTTCAATTCGGCCTATTACGAACACAGCTTCCTTGCCGACCTGATGGGCGTCGAACTGGTCGAGGGGCAGGATCTGTTCGTCGAGGGCGAATACGTCTGGATGCGAACGACCGAAGGGCCGAAGCGCGTGGACGTGATCTATCGCCGTATCGACGACGCCTATATCGACCCGCTGTGTTTCCGTCCCGACAGCATGCTGGGCGTGCCGGGGCTGATGGATGTCTATCGGTCGGGCGGGGTGAACATCTGCTCCTGCCCCGGCGCCGGGGTGGCGGATGACAAGGCCGTCTATACCTTCGTGCCCGAGATGATCCGCTTCTATCTGGGCGAGGAGCCGATCCTGAACAACGTGCCGACATGGCAATGCGCCAAGGAGGACGACCGCAAATACGTGCTGGAGAACCTGAAGGATCTGGTGGTGAAGGAAGTCCACGGCTCGGGCGGATACGGGATGCTTGTGGGGCCGAAATCCACACGCGATCAGATCGAGCGCTTCCACGCCCGCATCAGCGAAGACCCAGGCAATTACATCGCCCAGCCGACGCTGGCCTTGTCCACCACGCCAACTTTCGTGGACGAAGGCATCGCGCCCCGCCATGTGGACCTGCGCCCCTATTGCCTTGTGGGGGAACGGGTGGAACTGGTGCCGGGGGGGCTGACGCGGGTGGCGCTGACCGAAGGCTCGCTTGTCGTGAACTCGTCGCAGGGCGGCGGGGTCAAGGACACATGGGTGCTGGCGGAGTGAGACAATGCTGAGCAGGACCGCCGACAACCTTTTCTGGATCGCCCGCTATATGGAACGGGCGGAAACGATGGCACGGCTGCTGGAGGTGGGGGCGCGTATCTCGCTTTTGCCTTCGGTGCATGGTTACCGCAGCGAATGGGACAGCCTGCTGCAAGCGTCCGGCACCGCCGACGGGTTCGACCGCAAATATGCCGAACCCGTGGCGCGGAACATCGAAAGCTATCTGTTCTTCGATCATGACAACCCCTCCTCGGTCGCGTCCTGTCTGCGTCAGGCGCGAGAGAACGGGCGGATCGTGCGGACGGCCCTGACCACGCAGGTCTGGGATGCGCTGAACACCGCGTTCCAGGAGCTGAAGCAGCTGGAGCGCCAACCCCGATCGGAGCTGGAGCTGACGCAGCTGACCGATTGGGTGACGCGCCACGCAGCGATGGTGCGCGGGTCGATCGGAGCGACGCTGCTGCGTAACGACGGCTATGATTTCCTGAACCTCGGCTATTGTCTGGAACGGGCCGATGCGACGGCGCGGCTTCTGGATGTCAAATATTACGTGCTGTTGCCGCGGGTGGAGTTCGTTGGGTCCGGCCTCGACAATTACCAGTGGATGACCCTGCTGCGGGCGCTGTCTCTGCACCGCGCGTTCCATTGGACCTATGCGGGCGAGATCACGGCCCGCAAGATCGCCGATTTCCTGATCCTGAATCCGCAATCGCCCCGGTCGCTGGTCACCAGTGTCGAAGGCATCAACCACGCGCTGCACCGTCTGGGCCGTGCCTATGGCCGCGAAACGGTCGCGCAGGTGCGGGGGCGGCAGCTGAACGACATGCTGGAGCGGGTCACGGTCGAGGATATCTTCGACGAAGGGATGCACGAGTTCCTGACCCGCTTCATCGGCGACGTGGCGACCTTGGGCTATCACGTCTGGGAAAGCTATCTCACGGGGGATGTGCGATGATCCTGACGGTCGAACATGTGACGCGATACAGCTATGACCGCCCCGTGCGGGGGCTGGTGCAAAGCCACCGCATGACCCCCGCCTCTCATGACGGCCAGCGCGTGATCGGCTGGCAAGTCGAGGTCAGCGACGGGCTGGCGGGCGGATCCTTCCGCGACGGGGCGGGGGACCATGTCGCAAGCTGGTCTGTCATCGGCCCTGTTTCCCATATCGACGTGACCGTGCGCGGCGAGGTCGAGACGCGGGACACCGGCGGCATTCTGCGCGGTCACCGGGAACTCGTCTCGCCGCAGTGCTATCTTCAGGCGACGGCGCTGACCCATCCCGACGACGCGCTTCTGGCGTTGGCCGAGGAGGCGCGCGCCGTGCCCGAGGTTCTGGATGCGGCGCATCTGCTGTGCGAGCGCGTGGCGAAGGCGATCCTCTGGACGCCGGGGGTCACGCAGTCCCAGACCACGGCGGCCGAGGCGATGAGCCAGGCGCAGGGCGTTTGCCAAGACCACGCCCACGCGATCATCGCGGCGGCGCGGGCGGCCGAAATGCCCGCGCGCTACGTCTCGGGCTATATGCTGGCGGGGGAGCGGCAGGATGCGGCCCATGCATGGGCGGAGATCCACGTTCCCGGTCTGGGCTGGGTGGGCTTCGATGCCGCCAATGGCTGCTGCCCGGACGAGCGATACATCCGCATCGCGTCGGGGC
Source organism: Falsirhodobacter flavus (assembly GCA_029846755.1). Lineage (GTDB taxonomy): Bacteria > Pseudomonadota > Alphaproteobacteria > Rhodobacterales > Rhodobacteraceae > Falsirhodobacter > Falsirhodobacter flavus. Next base: position 366,189 of record JARWBI010000001.1, read on the forward strand.
TGGACGCGCAGGATGCCGCCCCGATCCGGGGTTGGGCGCGGGGTGACGGCAAGGAAAGGCTGGAGGTGGCGGTTGCGGTCCAGACCGTGGAGCAATAAGTTGCGCAGGAACTGACCCGGGAATTCGCCATGACTTATTGCGTTGGACTTCTGCTGAAGGAAGGCATGGTCCTTCTGTCCGACACGCGCACCAATGCGGGTCTGGACAACATCGCCATCTATCGCAAGATGTTCGTGTTCGAGGAGCCGGGCGAGCGGGTCATCACCATCATGACCGCAGGATCGCTGTCGGTGACGCAGACCACGATCGCCCGTCTGCGCGAAAAGATCGAAAGCTCCGATTCCGACAGCGAGACGTCGATCCTCAAAGCGCCCAGCATGCTGAAGGTGGCCGAGTTGATCGGCAACATGCTGGCCGAAGTGCGGGCCGATGTGGATGACAAGCTGGCCGCGATGCGTCAGCACGCATCGGCCAGCCTTATCGTCGCCGGGCAGCGGCGCGGGGGCGAGATGCGGATGTTCCTCATCTATCCCGAGGGGAACTTCATCGAAGCGACCGAGGATACGCCCTATCTTCAGATCGGCGAGCACAAATACGGCAAGCCGATCCTCGACCGGGTGGTGACGCCGGAAACGCCGCTGGCCGATGCGGTGAAGGCGGCGCTTTTGTCGATGGATTCGACGCTGCGGTCCAACCTGTCGGTCGGGATGCCGCTGGATCTGGCGATCATCGAACGTGACGGGTTGCGGGTGAAGGAAAAGCGCCGGATCGAGGCCGGGGACGACGATTTCCGCAAGATGTCCGAGGCGTGGTCGAACGCGCTGCGCGAAGGATTTTCGCAGATCACCGTCTGAACAGATCAACCGCCGCGTCGATGAAGGCGCTGCGGATCGCGGGCGCCTCCATCATGATCTCGTGCTCGGCACCTTCGGCCAGCGTCAGGGTGCCGCCGGGCCAGCGGGCCATGCGGTCGCGGATCGGGGCGGGGTCCACTACACGTTCGCGCGTTCCCAGATGCACCAGCGCAGGGACGGCGGGCGAGGGCAGGCGGGCCAGCGCCCCGGTTTCCCGCAGCGCGGCGTTCAGCCAGCCAAGGCTCGGGCCGCCAAGGGTCAGCGCCGCATTCGCCGCCTGATCGCGCATCCGGTTCCACTGCCCTTCGTCGCTGGTCAGGGTGTTGCCCGCGAATTGCGCCTCCAGCACATAGGTCGTGCGCGACGTGCCGGGGGCAAGAACATGCGAGCGGTTCAGGCGGGGCGAACTGCCCGCCACCAGCCGTGCCAACGGGCGCATGAAGCGGCCCAGCGGGATGCCCCACATCGGCGCGGTGAAGGCGGCCGCCCGCACCGGCAGGCCCATCACCAGCGCCCGCAGCCCGATGCAGCCGCCCATCGAATGGGCCAGCATGAACGGGCGGTCCCCCGCCAGCGGCAGCACCGCCGCCAGATCGCGCTGATATTCGCGAAAGCTGAGGACATGGCCGATCATCGCATCGGGCAGGGCGCGGTCCGACAACCCCTGACCGCGCCAGTCGAGCGTTACGACGGAAAAGCCGCGCGAGACCAGCTCGGCGGCGATATCCTCGTATTTCTCGATATATTCGGTGCGGCCCGGCAGCAGCAGCACGGTTTGCGCGCCGCCCTCCCACCGGGCGGCACGGATGCGGATGCCGTCATCCGTCCGCAGCCAGCGGATCAACTCAGCGCGGCGCCAAGCTGCATCGCCATGGGCATGGACCCGTCGACCTTCAGCTTGCCGGTCATGAACGCAGCGGTCGGGTTCATCTCGCCTTCAAGGATCGCGCGGAAGGTTTCGGCGCTGGCGGTCAGCGTGACATCGGCCTCGCCATCGCCCGCGCGCACGCCTGCGGCATCGGCGATGATCGTGCCCTCGCCATCCAGCACGAACTTTGCGCTGCCGTCGAAATTCTTCAGCTTGCTGCCCAGAAGCGCCACCGCGCCGTCGATTACCTTGCTCATGCCCGTCTTCCTTCATTCGTGACCGGGTGGGAACTGGCTTTTCCCCCGGCGCGCGTTACGATGTCGACTATGAAAGCGCGCCTTCCGTTTCACAATCGTCTCCTTGCGGCAGCCCTGCCGATTTTTCTGGCCGCCCCGGCTTGGGCGCTGGACATGGATGCGCTCTATGACCAGCTTGCCAAGGCCACCCCCGAGGAGGCGCCGCGGATCGAGCGGCAGATCACCGCGGAATGGTCGAAATCCGGCTCTGCCGCGATGGATCTTCTGCTGGCCCGCGGGAACGAGGCGCTGGAGGCGGGCGACATCGACGCTGCCATCGAGCATTTCACCGCCCTGACCGACCACGCGCCCGACTTCGCCGAGGGTTGGAACGCGCGGGCGCTGGCGTTCTTTCAGAAGGGCCTTTACGGGCAGGCGGTCGAGGATATCGGGCGCACCCTGACCCTGAACCCACACCATTTCGGCGCCATCAGCGGGCTGGCCGCGATGTTCGAGGAGATGGACCGCCCGGAAAGGGCGCTGGAGGCGTATAAGGCCGCCCTTGCTATACATCCAAATCTGGCTGGCGTAAGGGAGGCCGTGGACCGGCTGGAAGCCGACACCGAAGGCCAGGAGATCTGATACCCCATGCGGACCGGACAGGTCACGGCGGTCCTTGGGCCGACGAATACCGGCAAGACGCATCACGCGATCCAGCGGATGCTGGGGCACCGCACGGGCGTCATCGGCCTGCCGCTGCGGCTGCTGGCGCGCGAGGTCTATGACCGCATCGTCGCCCAGCGCGGCCCTTCCGTCGTAGCGCTTGTCACGGGCGAGGAGCGGATCGTTCCCGAACGCACCCAGTACTGGGTCTGCACGGTCGAGGCGATGCCGCAGGAGATCGGTGCCGATTTCGTCGCCATCGACGAGATCCAGCTTTGCGGAGACCCTGAACGCGGTCATGTCTTCACCCATCGCCTGCTGAACGCGCGGGGCCTGCACGAGACGATGTTCATGGGGTCCGAGGTGATGCGCAGCGCCATTGCCGCGCTGGTTCCGAATGTGCAGTTCGTCAGACGCGACCGATTCTCGACCCTGACATGGGCGGGGTCGAAGAAGATCAGCCGCATGCCCCCACGCAGCGCCATCGTCGGGTTTTCGGTCGACAACGTCTATGCCATCGCGGAACTGATCCGGCGGCAGAAGGGCGGATGCGCGGTCGTGATGGGGGCGCTGTCGCCGCGCACGCGGAATGCGCAGGTCGAACTCTATCAGAACGGCGACGTGGATTACATCGTCGCGACCGATGCCATCGGGATGGGGCTGAACCTCGACATCCGGCATGTGGCGTTTTCCTCGACCGAGAAATTCGACGGGCGGCGGATGCGCCCCCTGTTCCCGCACGAGTTGGCGCAGATCGCGGGACGGGCAGGGCGGCATACCGAACCTGGCACCTTCGGCGTCACCGGCGAGGCGGGCCCGCTGGAGCCGGAGGTCGTCCGCGCCATCGAGGAATCGCGCTTCGCCCCGATCCGCAAGCTGCAATGGCGCAACGACCGGCTGGAATTCGGCACCATCGACAAGCTGATCGCCAGCCTCGAATCCCCCACCGACAACGAATGGCTGCTCCGCACGCGCGAGGCGGACGATCTGCACGCGCTGAAGGCGCTGGCCGCCATGCCCGAGATCGCGGACCGCGTCCGGTCGCCGCAATCGGTCAAACTGCTGTGGGACGTCTGCCGCATCCCCGATTTCCGGGGAAAGTCGGGGGGCGAGCATACCAGCCTTCTGTCCCGCATCTTCGGCTTTCTGCAAGGCGGCAAGGTTCCGAACGACTGGCTGGCGGGCGTGATGCAGCGCATCGACCGCACCCATGGCGACATCGACGCGATTTCGCGCAGGCTGGCATATATCCGCACATGGACCTATGTCGCGCAGCGCAAAAACTGGGTCGAGGACGAATCTCATTGGCGGGATGAGACTCGCGCTGTAGAAGACCGCCTGTCGGATGCGCTTCACGCGCAATTGACCCAACGATTTGTCGACCGGCGCACTTCGGTTCTGATGCGCCGGTTGAAGCAAAAGGAGACCCTCGTGGCCGAGGTGAACGACAAGGGTGAAGTGACGGTCGAAGGCGAATTCGTCGGCCGTCTGGAAGGGTTCCGCTTCCGTCAGGATGCCAGCAGCTCGCCGGACGAGGCGAAGACGCTGCGGCAGGCGGCGGTTCAGGCGCTGCGGCCCGAATTCCATCTGCGGGCTGACCGTTTCTACAATGCGCCCGACACGGAAATGGACTTCACCGAACAGGGTGGCCTCATGTGGGGCGATCAGGCGGTGGGCAAGCTGGTGGCGGGTGCCGAGCCGCTGCGCCCGCAGGTCCATGCCTTCGTGGACGAGGATGCGGGCGAGGAAGTGGCCGAAAAGGTCCGTCGCCGTCTGCAGCATTTCATTGACCGCAAGGTTGCCGCCCAGTTCGAGCCGCTGCTGGCCATGAGCCGGGACGAGACGCTGGCGGGGCTCGCCCGCGGTTTCGCCTTCCGTCTGGTCGAAGGTCTGGGCGTTCTGCCCCGCGACGCCATCGCCGAGGAGGTGAAGGCGCTGGATCAGGAATCGCGTTCGGTCCTGCGCAAGCACGGCGTGCGGTTCGGCCAGTTCACGGTCTTCCTGCCCTTGCTGCTGAAACCCGCGCCGACGCGTCTGCGTCTGGTGCTGTGGTCGCTGGCGAACAATCTGTCGGAATTCCCCGAAAGCCCACCTCCCGGTCTGGTGACGATCCCGAACGTGGCCGAAGTGCCGAAGATGCATTACACGCTGGCCGGCTATCACCCCGCGGGTGCGCGTGCGATCCGCATCGACATGCTGGAACGTCTGGCGGACCTGCTACGCGCCAAGGACAGCCGCGCAGGGTTCGAGGCGACGCCCGAGATGCTGTCTATCACCGGCATGACGCTGGAGCAGTTCGCCGATCTGATGGGCGGCCTGGGCTACAAGGGCGAAAAGGGCGAACGTCCGAAGTCGCGTCCTTCGGCGGTTGCGGAAGCCCCGGTGGAAACCCCGGTCGAGGGAGCAGCCGAGGTGGCAGAGCCCGCAGCGGAAGCCCCGGTGGAGGCTTCGGCTGAGGTTCCGGCCGAGGCTCCGGTCGAGGTCGAAAGCTTCTACACCTTCACATGGGCGCCCCGCCGCCGTGAGCAGGCCGAGCGTCCGCGCCGCGACAACAACCGCCCGCCGCGCAAGCCCGAGGGCGAGCGTCCGCCGCGCGAAGGTTTCAAGGGCAAGCCGAAGGGTAAGGGCAAGCCGGAGCGGGACCGCACCGAAAAGCCCCGCAACTTCGAAGCGCGCCCCGAACGTCCGGCCAAGATCGACCCGGACAACCCCTTTGCCGTTCTTGCGGCACTGAAGAACAAGGGCTGACCCTTTCGTGGCGCGCAGCGAGATACCGTCGCGCGCCACCATGCGTCTGGACAAGTGGCTGGTGCAGGCCCGGTTCTGCAAGACCCGGACGGTGGCGGCGGATCTGGTCGAATCCGGCCATGTCCGCATCAACGGGCAGAAGACGCGCAAACCTGCGCAGACGGTGGGGGATGGCGACACGCTGACCTTTCCGCAAGGTGGGCGCATCCGCGTGATCCGGATTCTCGATCTGCCCATACGCCGGGGACCGGCTTCCGAAGCGCAGGCGCTTTACGACGATCTTGCGGAGGATGTTCCACCCGCTGAGGACGAGAGGGAATGACGTTCCCCTGCGGCGACGAGTTTGCTTTCCGCGGTCTTTCCTTTCCGGACCCGCTTGCACCTTTCCTCTGCCGGGAATAGGTAACGGACGCGAATTCATATCCAGAGCCAAGCCATGACCTATGTTGTCACCGACAACTGCATCGCCTGCAAATACACCGATTGCGTCGAGGTCTGCCCGGTGGATTGCTTCTACGAGGGCGAGAACACGCTGGTCATCCACCCGGACGAATGCATCGATTGCGGTGTGTGCGAACCTGAATGCCCGGCCGATGCGATCCGCCCGGATACCGAGCCGGATATGGAGGATTGGGTCGAGTTCAACCGCAAATATGCAGAGCTTTGGCCGGTCATCACCCAGAAACGCGACCCCCTTCCGGGATATGAGGAGCGGGACGGCGAGACCGGGAAGCTGGAAAAATACTTCAGCCCGGAACCGGGCGAGGGGAACTGAGTTCCACGCACGGCGACGTGATACCCGGCTGCCCGCCTCAAGGCGGTAGTTGGAATCGGTCGTTTTTTGTGCTATACAGTTGTCACAATACTAGCATGAAGCCTGACTGTCCCGCTGGCTTTTCGCCTTGGGGCTGTTTTTCTGGTGCCAGATTCACGACATTGCCGCCGAAGATGCCTTCGGCGGGTGAATTTTGTGTCAGGCAGGGTGAAAAGAGGAAACGGATGACCAAGACCAAGAAGCCTGAGTTTCGCCCGGACGATTTCGTCGTTTACCCCGCCCATGGCGTCGGCAAGATCATGTCCATCGAAGAACAGGAAATTGCCGGCCTGCGGCTGGAGCTTTTCGTGATCTCGTTCGAAAAGGACAAGATGACGCTGCGCGTTCCCACGCACAAGGCAACCGAAATCGGCATGCGCTCGCTCTCTGCCCCGGACGTGGTTGCCAAGGCGCTGGACACGCTGAAGGGCAAGGCCCGCGTGAAACGCGCCATGTGGTCGCGCCGCGCACAGGAATACGAGCAGAAGATCAACTCGGGCGATCTGATGTCGATCGCCGAGGTCGTGCGCGACCTGCACCGTTCGGACGACCAGCGCGAGCAGTCCTATTCCGAACGTCAACTTTATGAGGCGGCGCTGGAGCGTCTGACCCGCGAAGTCGCCGCCGTGTCGGGCGTGGACGAGGCCGGTGCGCAAAAGCAGGTGGACGAGGTTCTGCTGTCTCGCGCGGCCTGAAGATCAGCCGACGCTTACCAAAAAAGCCGCGATCTTCGGATCGCGGCTTTTTTATCCCCGTGGCATTTCCAGCGCCAGCATCCTGCCGCCCTTCTGATAATGCACGGCGTTCTCGGTGATCGCGGCGACGGTCCCGCCATCCACCCTGTCCCCGACACGAACGCGTGACACGCGGCCGTTGGACTGGCGGATCAGCGCGGCGCGGTTGGATGATGTGCCCGAAATCCCGATCACGTTCATGCGGCCCAGATCCAGCGCGCTGACCATGGTGGCCTGCTGCGCGACGGATGCACGGGTCGGAATGCGCGGCACGACTGCGGCTTCCGGCTCGTCGTCGGCCTCGACCTCGGTCCTTGCGGCGGGGACGGGCGCGGGTGCCGGAGCGCGGATGGCAGCCTGCTGCACGGCGGGCCGCGCGGGTTCCGGTTCGGCCATCGCCGCCGTCAAAGCTGCCTGAACCGAGGAGCTGGAGATGCTCGAGGGGCGCATTTCCGGCCGCCGCGAGATTGCGACCGCCAGCCCGCTTGCCGTATCGGAAGCCACAAGCGATGCGGCATCGGTCGGGCGTGCGGCCTCCACCACGCTTTCGGCACGTTCGCGCGGACGGGGGCTGGAGGTGATCCCGACCGCAGCCTCCTCCTGTTCGGTTGCGGCGGGCGCGGTTTGGGGGCGCATCCGGGGGCGGGCATCCGCAAGCGCCGGATTGACCGCGGGCAAGGGCGCTTCGGCGGCGGGTTCCGCTGCCGGTTCGGGGCGGCGAGGCGGCAATTTCGGCGGTGCCCCTTCGACCAGCGTGACGCCGTCAGGCGTGACGACGCCCTGCTCGGTCGGCTCGATCCGGCCCTGATCGTCGAAGGCATAGTCGGTCCCGAAGGGCGGCGGCGCGGCGGCGACCTCGGGGCGGATGTCCGGCGTCGCGGGCGAAAGGGCCGCCGCCAGCCCGGTGGCTTCGGGCATCGGCGCATCGGTCGTCGTCAGCGCGATTTCATCCTGCGGGGCGGCTTCGGGCGGCTGATCGGCCACTGTTTCGGCGGGTTCGGGTGTCGCCGGGGGCAGATCGGCTACGGCGGTCGGCTCTGCCTGCGCGACGACGACCTCCTCATCCCTGTCCCAGAGCCCGGCGATGAAATAGGACGACCAGGCCGCGATGGCGGCCAGCACCAGAAGCAGCAGGACCGTCAGGATCAGCCCGAGGAATTTCGGCGCACCCTTGGGCGGTGCGGCCGCCGCGAAGGGATCGGTGCGCATGCGGGTCGGTTCGGGAGGCTTCGCAGCCTCGCGCAGCGGCGCGACGACCGGGGCGGGGCGCGGCGGCGCCGTGTTCGTCCGAAGCGGGGGCGGCGTCAGATCCGGCGCGCGGCTTGCGACGGGCACCTCCTGCGGGCGGGACAGATCGACGAAGGGCGCGTCCCGCTCGGGGCGTTTCTGCTCGGCCCGCACGCCGGGCTCGCGGCGCGCAGGCTTTGTGGGCTTCGGCTCGCGGGTCGCGGCGAATTCGACGGGTTTGGGCCGCTGGCTCTGGAAGGACGGGTGATCGAAAACCGGCTGCGGATCGGGTTCGGGCCGCCGTGGTGCCTCCGGCTCGGCAGGGGCTTGCCATACGGGCGCGGGTTCGGGGACCGGCTCAGGCTCGGCGGGTGCCTGCCGGACGGGTTCGGGCTCCGGCTCGGCCTCGGGCGGGGCGGGCGGCAATTCGGGTTCCGGCGGCTCCACGATCAAGACGGGGCGGTCGTCGCCTGTAGCCACCTCGCCCTCGGCCAGCGAGGCGGGGGCGGTCAGAGCCCCGCCGAACCACGGCTCTCGCGGGAACTTCCCCTCGGGCGGGATGGCGGCGAAACCGACCGGGCGCATGCCGTGATCGTTGGCGAAACCCTCGGCCTCGTCCAGCGTCTCGCGCGCCAGCAGGGCGACGCGGGTGCTGTCGCCATCGGGCTGCCAGTCATAGACCAGATCTTCGACCGGATAGGGGGTCAGCCCGTCGACGGCGCGCCGGATCGCGGCATCGTCCGATGCCGTGACCGAGGTGTAGAGGATCTGCGAATTCGGGATCAGCAGCTTGGTTGCGAAACCGTCCGGGGCCAGCGCCTCGGCCTTGGCGCGCAGGGCGGCCATCGCATCGCCAAGATCGGGGTCCGCCACGCGGGCCACGCCGATTTGATGCCAGCCGTCTTGCGCACGGTGGAGAAGGGCAACAGTTTCGTCAGAGAAAAGAAGGGCAAAGCCGGGTTTCATGTCGCGGGGGCTAACACAGTTTCCGGGAAGGGCGATGTCCGCAACGCGGCTGTTTCATTTTTACAGCACCTTTTCGCCGAAGGAAAGAAAAAGACCTGAAATTCGCGTTGCAGTCGAAGTTCGGGCGGGAAATTGTCGCTTAAAGTCAAGGAGGACTGACATGAAGATCATCAAGGCACTTGCCCTTGGAACCGCGCTGGCGCTGCCGGTGGCCGCGATGGCCGAGGCCCCGCGCATCACTGTCACGGGCGAAGGGCGCGTCGATGCCCGTCCCGACATCGCGACGATCACGCTTGGCGTGACGACCGAAGGCGCAACGGCTGCCGAGGCGATGTCGGGCAATTCCGCCTCGCTCCAGACCGTTCTGGACCGGCTGAAGGGCGCGGGGGTCGAGGATCGCGACCTTCAGACTTCTGGCCTGTCGCTGAACCCGAACTGGACGCAGACCGATGGCGCGGCCCCTTCGATCAGCGGGTATATCGCGTCGAACGTGCTGACGGTGCGCGTGCGGGCGATCGACAGCCTTGGCGGCGTTCTGGACGCGGCGGTATCGGACGGGGCGAATACGCTGAACGGCGTGACCTTCGATCTGGCCGATCCGGCCCCGGTGATGGACGAGGCGCGCAAGCTGGCCGTGGCCGATGCGCTGGCGCGCGCCCGCCTGCTGGCCGAAGCGGCGGGCGTATCGCTGGGCGATATCCTGTCGATCTCGGAAGGCGGCGCGGTGGAGCTGCCGCGTCCGATGTTCCGCATGGACAGCGCCGCAGCGGGCGTGCCGGTCGCCGGGGGCGAGGTCAGCCGCAATGCGTCGGTGACGGTCGAGTTCGCAATCGATCAGCCCGAGTGATCTTGCGGCCACCTGCCGCCTGAGGCATGGCTTCGTTCTGCACAGGACGAAGCCATGACCCTCGACATCTTTCTCGCGCTTGTCGCATTCACCTTCGTCGCCTCGACCACGCCGGGGCCGAACAACCTGATGCTGATGGCGTCGGGCGCGAATTACGGCCTGCGCCGGACGGTGCCGCATATGACCGGCATCCTGATCGGCTTCGGCGTCATGGTCTTCGTGATGGGGATCGGGCTGGCGGGGCTGTTCCAGGCCGCGCCCTGGTCGGTCGATCTGCTGAAGATCGCCAGCGCCTGCTACATGCTGTACCTTGCGTGGAAGATCGCGCGCTCCGCCCCTCCGGGTCCGGCGGTCGAGGGGGGACGGCCGATGACCTTCCTTCAGGCGGCGATGTTCCAGTGGATCAACCCCAAGGCATGGGCCGGGGCGCTGACGGCGGTGACCGTCTATGCCGCCGACCGCAGCCTTGCTTCGGTGGCCATCGTGGGGCTGACCTCTGCGGTGGTGTCGGTCCCGTCGGTGATGCTCTGGGCGTGGATGGGGACGGAACTGCGCCGCTTCCTGTCCAGCCCCGCGCGGCTGCGGGCGTTCAACTGGACGATGGCGGCGCTTCTGGTCGCCTCGCTCTGGCCGGTGCTGACGCTCTAGGCGTTGGCGGGCAGGGGGAAGACGCGGTCATAGGCCCAGTTGAACACGAAGGCATAGACCAGATAGAACAGCGCGAAGGCTGCATCCATCACCAGCGCGTGCCAGAGCGTGACGCCCAGATACCACGCGATGAAGGGCAGCATCATCACCAGAAGCCCGCCTTCGAACAGGATAGCGTGCAGCACGCGCAAAGGAACCGTCTTGTGGACCGTGCCGCGCAGCCGCTTCATCGCCTTGTCGAAGCCGAGGTTGTAGACATAGTTCCAGCAGGTCGCGAGCGTCGCGCCCACGATGGCGACGACGCCGACGTCATGGACCGGCATTCCGAAACCGACTGCGGCAAGCGGTGTGAAAAGGGCCAGCCCGATGATCTCGAAGCTGAGGGCGTGACGGATACGGTCGCCAGTGGTGCGCATGGTTCTTCCCCATCGTTGCCGGGCCGTCCCGATTGGTTCCCTGATGGGGGAGGTCGTCCTCTCGGGGGCCAATATAGGCACCGCAGTTATCGAGTCCAGAGGCCCTCGCGCTTGATCGCGTTGCGGATCGCCTGCTCGCGCCGGGGCAGGGCGGCGCGGTCGAACATGGCGCGGACCTGCGCGCCCTGACCCTGATAGATCATCTTCTTCATCGGGCCGTATTCGCGCAGCAGCTTCTTGACCGGGTTCGGTGCGGCAGCCTCCTCCAGCGCCTGAACGGCGCGGTCGGTCTCGCGGGCATAGAACAGTGGCAGCATCCGCCAGTGGCAGGTCAGATCGCCGTCCAAACCCGACAGCTCAGATCCCGGACGCCCGCCGCCGAAGGAATGGATCACCAGCGGCAGCACGATCTGGTCCAGCCACGGCGTCAACGGTTGCAGCGCGAGGATTTCGGGCGGATCGGTCCAGATGCGGGTGGCCCATTGGGCGAACCTTTTACCGAAGGCCTGCGGGCTTTCGTGAAAGAACCAGCCTGCGTTGAAGTAAAGGTTCCGCCGCCAATATCCCTCGGGCTGGGCGGGATCGAGGCTGGAGGCGAAATCCAGCCCGAACAGATCGTAAAGCGCGGCCCAAGTCTGGTCCTGCGTGGGACCGTAAAGCTCCTCGGTCGGCCAGGTGTTCTCGCGCCGCATCGAGGCTGAGGGGCGGGCGAAGTCGAACGCCACTTCGGACAGCGGGCCCGTCACCACGGTGTCGGTGTCCAGAAACAGGAACGGCTCGTCCGGCAGCGCGGCCAGCGCCTCGATCTTGTTGCCGTTGGGATAGGCGGCGCCCCAGATGCGGTTCTGGAACGGCAGGATCGTCGCGCCCAAAGCTTCCAGCGCGGCGCGGGCATCGGCGGTCATGCGCGGATCGTCCGGCCAGAGCGGGCCCGGCTGCGGTTCCGCGATGAACAGCCGTCCCGCAAAGCCCGGATCGTGGCGGCGCAGCGAGGATACAAGCAGGACCGCCTCGTATTGGAGGCGGCCCGATTGGCCGATGGCAAGGATGTTGAACGGGCGTCTCATCGCAACCGGACTACCCTGCCGGTTGCGCGGTGGGAAGGAAAATCAGCCCACCGGGATCTTGGTGACCAGCACCTTGTCGATGCGCCGGTCATCAAGATCGATCACCTCGAACCGCCAGTTCTCGCGCACGAAGCAATCGCCAAGGGTCGGCATCTTGCGAAGCTGATTTAGCACGAGGCCCGCGACCGTTTCGTAATCCCCCGCCAGATCGCGCGGGATGCGCAGCTGTTCGCAGAATTCGTCCACCGGCATCCAGCCCGCCACCAGATAGCTGCCATCCTCGCGTTCGACCAGCGAGGGCTCGTCGGCGAGCGTTTCGCGGAAGGCGCCGGTGATCGCTTCGAGGATGTCGCCCGTGGTGATGATCCCCTCGAAGCTGCCATATTCGTCATAGACCAGCGCCATGTGGTTCGGGGAGGCGCGCAGAATCTCGATCACGTTCAGCGCGTCGGTCGCGTCGGACAGCACCGGGACTTCGCGCATCAGCTTTGCGATGTCCAGCGGCTCGCCCCGCGACAGGGCGGCGAAGGCGTCGGTGACATAAAGCACGCCCAGAACCTCGTCCGTGGCGCGGCTGCGGACCGGAAGACGCGGGCGGCGGCTTTCGCGGATCACCTCCAGCACTTCCTCGGGCGTCGCCTCCAGATCGATCGAAACCACGTCGCGTCGCTGGGTCATCAGCTGCGATGCCGAACGGTCGGCAAGGCGCATCACGCCGGTCAGCATGTCCTGCTCTCCGGGTTCGATGACGCCTTCGACATGCGCTTCGGCAAGGATGGTGCGGACTTCCTCCTCGGTCACGCGGGACTTGCCTTCGTCCTGCACGCCCAGAAGTTTCAGAACCGTCCGCCCCGAGAAGTCCAGGATCCACACGATGGGGGCCGCGACCTTGGACAGGATGTTCATGGCCGGGGCGACGGTCGATGCGACGCTTTCGGGATTCTTCAGCGCGATCTGCTTGGGAACAAGCTCGCCCACGATCAGCGAAAGATAGGTCAGCAGCACGACCACCGCGCCCACGCCGATGGTCTGTGCGCCGGGAACACCTTCGGCCTGCAGGAAATTGGCGAAACGGGCGCCAAGGGTCGCGCCGGAAAACGCACCCGACAGAACGCCGACCAGCGTGATGCCGATCTGGACAGTGGACAGGAAGCGTCCGGGGTCCTCGGACAGCCTCAAGGCTGTCGCGGCCCCTGTGCTGCCCCCCTCAGCCAGCCCTTTGAGCCGCGCAGGACGAGAGGAAACAACCGCCAGTTCCGACATGGCCAATGCGCCATTGATCAGGATGAGGACGGCTACGATCAGGAGTTCGAACAGCACTTTCTTGCCTTTGTTGTCTGGGAAGTTTCTGGATAGAGCCAAACGGGTCGTTCACGCAAGCACAGAGGCGGAAAGATGTCTGACAACTATGCCAATGCTGCACATATTCCGGGCGGGAGCAGGTATTTTGCGACATGGCGCGAAAAGGCCGGGGCGTTTCGCATCGCGCACCCGCCCGAAACGGCGGCGGGAATGGATCTGTTCCGGCATCCGGCGCCGAAGGGGGTGATGGTCTTCGTCCATGGCGGTTTCTGGATGGAGACGGGGCCGCACGACTGGTCGCATCTGGCGGCGGGGGCGCTGGCGCAAGGGTGGTCGGTCGCGATGCCGGGCTATACGCTGGCCCCTGCCGGGCGGATCGGGGGGATGGTGGAGGAGGTCTGCGCGGCAGTGCAGGCGCTTGCAGGGCCGCGCATCGTGGTGACGGGGCATTCGGCGGGCGGGCATCTGGCGGCGATGGTGGCGACCCGGATCGCGGTGGAGCGGATCGTGCCAATCTCGCCCCTGGCGGACCTGCGCCCGTTTCTGGATCATCCGATGAACGAGGTTCTGCGGCTGGACGCGGCCGAGGCTGCGGCGCAAAGCCCGGTGGATCACCGCCCGCTATGTCCGGTCCACGTCCATGTGGGCGGGCAGGAACGGGCGGCCTTCCTGTGGCAGGCGCGGCTTCTGTCCGAGGTCTGGGATTGCCCGTGGACGGTGGCGGCGGGGCGCCATCACTTCGACGTCATCGAGGATCTGGAGCGGCCCTCGCCGCTGCTGGACGTGCTGCTTCAGGGCTGAAGGCGTTCGATCTCGGCCTGCATCATCTCGACCTCCTGCCGGGCCTCGCGCAGACCTTCCATGGTGGCGCGCAGGTCGGCCTGCGCCTCGGCCAGCTGGGCTTCCAGCTCGCGCTCGCGGTCCTCCATCATGACGATGGCCTGATCGCGCATCTCCTCGGCCTCGTGCAGCGATTGGGCAAGGCGGTCCACCTCGTCCATGCGCCCGTTGATCGGCGACAGGCGCGTGGCGATCCAGCGCGCGAACCAGCCCATCGCGAAGGCGAGGAAAAGAATGACGGAAGTGGCGGCAATCAGCGCGGTGCGGTCCAAGGCGTATTCCTATTCGGGTCGGCGGCGGGGCGGCATGATGTTCTGTGGCGCGAAAGAACGGTTGGGGTCAACCGCTTCGTCGGGGGCTTCCTCGCCCTCTCCGTCGCCCGAACCGCTCACCTCGTCGAAGGGGATGCGCTGAAGCTCCTCCTCGCCCTCGGGGAACAGGCGCTCCTCGACCTGCTGGATCACGGCGGCGGCCTGTTCCTCGGGCGGGGCGTTGGGGTCGGGGGCCACGTCGGTCAGATGGAATTCGATCCGCCGGTTCGTCTCGCGGCCTTCCTCGGTATCGTTGGGGGCGATGGGGGACGCCTCGCCATAGCCCACGGCGGTCAGGCGATCCACCGGCACGCGGCGGCCCTGCAGCGCCAAAAGCACCGCATCTGCGCGGGCCTGCGATAGCGAGCGGTTGCCGCCTTCGCTGCCTTGGCTGTCGGTGTGGCCCTGAATCTCGAAGGACAGATGCGGGCAGTCCAACAGCACCGCCGCCAGCGCGTTCAGCGTCTCGCGCGCCGAGGATTCGATCTCGGCCGATCCCGGCGCAAAGGCGATCTTGTTTGCGGCCATCGCGCCGTTCAGACGGCTGACGCAGACCTCGGGGGCGGGCAGGGCGGCGTTGGGATCAAGGTCTTCGTCATAGGTGGCGGCGACCTTGAACTCCTGCCCCTGTCCCAGCTTGTCGGCCAGAATCTGCGTGATCTGGCGCTGCGCCAGCTTCGATCCGGTCACGCCCGACACTTCGACCAGATCGGGCGTCACGCGCAGGTTGCCATGCTCCAGCACGCCCAGCGCCTCCAGCCCCGCCATGACGCGGACGGACCAGCCGCGCGGCATTTCCGCATCGACCAGCGGCGATCCGGCGGTGCGCTCTGCGCCGAACTGCGCACGGGCAAAGCCGAGGACGGCGTTCTGCGATAGCTCGTCCTTCACCCGGCCCGCGATGGTGGCCTCGCCTTCGGGGGTCAGGACGGCGGTGAATTCCGCAGGGCCTTCGGGTGTTTCCTCGGGCGGATCCGGCAGGGTCGCCGTCAGCGAAAAGACCTCGGGCAGCGAGGATTGCAGCCCGCCGACGATCCGGTCGAAGGTGGCGCGATCGGACCCCGCGACCCCTGCCAGCGTCACATCGGCATCGGCGAAGGTCACGCTGCCCGCACCCAGGGCATCCACCGCGTCGATGGCTGCGGCGGCAGCCTCGCCCCAGCGAGGGGAAGGCGTGCCGAGGCCGATGGTGCAGTCGGTCTCGATCTCGGCTGCGGCAAGGATCGCGTCTCGCGCGGCTTCGGTATCGGCGGCGCAGGCGTCGAACCGCGCCCCGCCCTCGTCGCGGATGTAACGCAGGGTGAAGGGCGTCAGCACGGGCCGGGGGGCCGAGATGGAGATCTGCGTCTCCAGCCCCTTGGCCAGCGCGGCAAGCTGCGTCTCGAACGCCTGTTTTTCGTCCTCGCTGTCGGAAATCGCCGTGACCTCGACCCGGCCCGGCGAGACGGAGATCTTGGAGCGGGGCAGCAGCTTCAGCGCCTCCATCCCGAAGGCCAGCGCCTCGTCCCAGCCTTCGGGGGCCGGGTGGGCGGCGGTTTCCAGCATGTCGGACACGTCGGCTTCGGGCAGCAGGGTGCGGGCCTGTTCGGCGGCGGCCTCGTTCGGGCCAAGGCCGATCAGCGACACGTCGTCTTCGTTGCGCAGCATCTCGACCGAAAACTCCGGCAGGTCGATGGCGCGGGCGGGGGCCACGTCCATCTCGTCCCGGATGCGCGAGGGTTCGACCACGCCGCCGGCGATGTTCACGGCGCGAAAGCGCGCAGCCTCGGTCGGGGCGGTGCCGGTGATGTGGACGGCCAGCCCGTCCGACCGGACGCTGGCGAAATCGACCCCCTGCGCCGTCAGCCGTTCGGCGACCGCAGCTTCCGAGCGGTCCTCGATCATGCCCGCCGCGACCGTGGCGCCCAGCGCGGCAAGGCCGGCGGCACCAAGGAAGATGGCAGAGGTCACGATTTTCCGCGGCAGGGGCATAGGGATTTCCCGTTTTTCAGGCTGTGCCGCGGGTTTATGCATCCTGCCGCGCAGGGGCAATTACACGATTGCGGCACCGGCGAGAAACAGCGCAAGGATCAACCCCGCATCGCGGTTGGATCGGAACAGCCGCAGGCACAGGTCGGGATCGTCGATGTCCAGCCGTCGAAGCTGCCAGATCATGTGCAGCGCAAAAGCCGCGACACCCGCCAGTGCGATCACCAGCGGCAGGCCCGACAGGCTGATCGCCACCGAAAGCGCCGCCAGCGCCGTCGCCATGGCCGCAAACCCGATCAGCCATTCACGCGTATCGTTTCCGAACAGCCGCGCGGTGGATTTGACGCCGATAAGCGCGTCGTCCTCCTTGTCCTGATGGGCATAGATCGTGTCGTAGAACAGCGTCCATGCGATCCCGGCCAGATAGAGGCACAGCACCGACACGCCAAGCGTGCGCCCATGCGCGGCCCATGCCAGCAGAACGCCCCAGTTGAACGCGATGCCAAGGAAGACCTGCGGCCACCATGTGAAGCGCTTGGCGAAGGGATAGATCGCGACCGGCACCAGCGCCATGATCCCCAGCACGATGGCGGGAAGGCCAAGGGTGAACAGGATCACCGCCGCCAGCGCGATCTGGATCACCATCCAGACGGCGGCCTGTTTCGTCGTGACCTGACCCGAGGGAATGGGGCGCGACCGGGTCCGTGCCACCGCGCCGTCGAAGTCGCGGTCGGTGATGTCGTTCCAGGTGCAGCCCGCGCCGCGCATCAGGACGGCCCCGATGGCGCAGGCGGCCGCGATCCACAGATCGAACCACATCGGAACCCCCGCGCCCATCGCCAGCGCCAGACCCCACCAGCAGGGGATCAGCAGAAGCCACGTCCCCACGGGCCGGTCGGCACGAGACAGGCGCAGATAGGGGCGCGTCCATTCGGGGGCAAGCCTGTCCACCCAGTTGCCGGGAACCGCGTCCGCCACCTGTCCGAATTGCGTCATCTTGGGCCTCCGTTTTGCGGCTTTGTAGGCTGCGGCGTTGTGGCGGGCAACCGCTGCGGCTATTCAGGGGAAATGAAGATCAGATTGTTCGTGGATGCGCCCCTGTCTGATGGCGCTGAGGTGGCTCTGAACGAGGGTCAGGCGCATTACCTGTTCGGGGTGATGCGCCTTGGCACGGGGGCCGAGGTCGCGCTGTTCAACGGGCGCGACGGGGAGTTCCGTTCGGTCGTCGGCCATGCGGGCAAGCGCGGCGGCACGCTGGTCTGCGCCGAACGGACGCGTCCTTTGCAGCTACCGCCCGACCTGTGGCTGATCTTCGCCCCGATCAAGAAAGCCCGCACCGATTTCATCGTGGAAAAGGCGGCCGAGATGGGGGCCTCGCGCATCATCCCCGTCCAGACACGGTTCACCAATTCCGAACGCATCCGTCAGGACCGGCTTCAGGCCCACGCGGTCGAGGCGGCGGAGCAATGCGGCGGCACCTATGTGCCGGAGGTGGCGGACCTTGTGCAACTGGACCGGCTGCTGGATGGCTGGGACGACCGGCGGATCATGTGGTGCGACGAGACGCTGGTGACCGCCCGTTCGGCGCTGGCGGGCGCTGCGGGGCCGTGGGCGATCCTGATCGGGCCGGAGGGCGGTTTTGCCGAGGCCGAGCAGGTGCGTCTGCGCGCGATGCCGCAGGTTGTTCCGGTCAGCCTTGGCCCGCGGATTCTGCGGGCCGATACCGCAGCGGTGGCGGCGATGACGCTGTGGCAATCGGTGCTTGGGGACTGGGGATGATTCGCCACGAAATCCGCGAGGGTCTGCACCGCTGGCGCGAGGTGATCGCGGCCGGGCTGATCGCGGTTTTCGGGCTGTGGCTGATCGGCAAGGGCTGGTTTCTGGGGCCGATCGGGGCGCTGCTGCTGGCCTTGGGCGCGGCGCTGGCGCTGAACGGCTGGCGCCGGCTGCGGTTCGCGGGCAGCGGCGATGGCCTTGGGGTCGTGTCGGTGGACGAGGGGCAGGTCAGCTATCTTGCGCCCGAGGTGGGCGGCTTCATCGCGCTGTCCGAACTGGTGGAGCTGCGGCTCTTGTCGGTGCAGGGGCGGCGGATGTGGCGGCTGCGCCAGTCGGACGGGCAGGCGCTTCTGATCCCCGTCGATGCGGCGGGGGCGGACAAGCTGTTCGACGCTTTCGCATCCTTGCCCGGCATGGACGTTTCGCGACTTCTGGCGGCCAATCCCGACATGGTGGTCTGGACCCGCCATTTGCGGGTCTTGACTTGAGCCGTCCGGCAGGACAGGTCATGCACTCCGAAGGATCAGGCCGAGGCGCAGATGTCCATTCCCCAGCAGGGCGGCGGCCCGATCGAAAGTTTCGACCAGCTTGCCGCATATATGGAAAGCGGTTGCAAACCCCATGAGGCCTTTCGCATCGGGACCGAGCACGAGAAGTTCGGCTTCATGCCCGATCATTCGCCCGCCGGATACGAGACGATCCGCGCCCTGATGGAAGGGCTGGCCGAACGCTTCAACTGGAAGCGGGTGGAAGAGCAGGGCAAGCTGATCGGCCTGTCGCGCGACTGGGCCAACATCTCGTTGGAACCGGGCGGGCAGTTCGAGCTGTCCGGCGCGCCGGTGGATACGATCCACCAGACCGCGGCCGAGCTTCAGAACCATCTGGAGGAAGTGGCCGAGATCGCGGGGCCGATGGGCCTGCGCTTCATGTCGCTGGGGGCCGCGCCGGAATGGTCGGGCGCGCAGATGCCGGTGATGCCCAAAGGCCGCTACCGGCTGATGACCGATTACATGGGCCGGGTCGGCACCCATGGCACGCAGATGATGTATCGCACCTCGACCGTGCAGGTGAATCTGGATTTCGCGTCCGAGGCTGACATGACGCGCAAGCTGCGCGTGGCGCTGGCGCTTCAGCCGGTGGCGACGGCGCTGTTCGCATCCTCGCCCTTCTTCGACGGCAAGCTGAACGGGCATAAAAGCTGGCGTTCGCGCATCTGGCGGGGGTTGGACGACAGCCGTACGGGGATGCTGCCCTTCGTGTTCGAAGACGGGATGGGCTTCCAGCGCTATGTCGATTGGGTTTTGGACGTGCCGATGTATTTCGTCTATCGCGACGGGAAATACATCGACGCGCTGGGCCAGTCGTTCCGCGATTTCCTGAAGGGCCAGCTTCCTGCACTGCCCGGGGAGCTGCCGACGCTGTCGGACTGGGCGGATCACATGACCACCGTGTTCCCCGAGGCGCGGGTCAAGAAATACATCGAAATGCGGGGCGCCGATGCCGGGCCCGTTTCGCGCCTGAACGCGCTGCCCGCCCTTTGGGTCGGGCTGATGTATGACCAGGGCGCGCTGGATGCGGCGTGGGATCTGGTCAAGGGCTTCGATGCCGAACAGCGTCAGGCGCTGCGCGTGGCGGCTTCGGTCGATGCGTTGCAGGGCGAGGGGATGCTGGATCTGGCGCGCGAGGCGCTGAGCCTTTCGCGGGCTGGTCTGGCCCGGCGCGGGCAGGGCGAGGAAGTGTTCCTTGACGTGCTGGAGGACAGCATCGCCTCGGGCCGGGTGCCTGCGGATGACCTGATCGCCGCCTACAATGGCGAATGGGGCGGCGATCTGTCCCGCGTCTATGACGCCATGGCGCTCTGAAGGTCCAGACGGAAGCGGGTTTCGCCCGTCTGGTGAAACCCGATCGCCAGATAGGCGGCCCGCGCATCCTCGTTCCCCGGCGCGATGCCAGCGGTCAGATAGCTGCAGCCGAGGATGGCGGCCTTCTGCTCGCACGCCTCGATCATGCGGCGGCCAAGGCCTTTGCCGCGATGGTCGGGCTCGACATAAAGATGGTGGATATCCAGCCCCCGCGCGCCGAATTGCAGCTGCGCCGTGGGGCACAGCGCGGCATAGGCGACGGGCCGCAGGTCACGCTCGGCCATCAGCCCATGCAGCCACGGGGTCGCGCCGGTGAAGTCGCGTTCAAGCATCGCGAGGGTGGCGGTGGCCTTGTCGCCATGGTGGCTGGCCAGCGCGGCGATCAGCGGAAGGAGGTCGGGCAGGTCGGTCGCGGTGACGGTGCGGATGCGGGCCATCAGGATTTCTGGCCGATCTTCGGCTCGGTTCCCGCGATCAGGCGTCGGATGTTGGCGTCATGCCGGATCACCACCAGAAGCGCCAGCAGCGCGCAAAGCGCCGCCACTGTCTGATACCCCGTCAGGACGGCGAAGACCGGCGAGACGACCGCCGCCACCAGCGCCGAAAGCGAGGAATAGCGCAGCAGTTTTGCCATCAGCAGCCATGTCGCACAGGCCAGAAGCCCCACCGGCCAGGCCAGCGCAAGGATCGTGCCAAGAAAGGTCGCAACGCCCTTGCCGCCGCGAAAGCCCAGCCAGACGGGGAACAGATGGCCAAGGAATGCGAACAGGCCCGCGATCTGGGCCGCATCCTCGGCCAGCAGCGCGCGGGCGATCAGCACTGCGATCCCGCCCTTCGCCGCGTCGAGGATCAGGGTCGCTGCCGCCGCGCCCTTGTTTCCGGTGCGCAGCACGTTGGTGGCGCCGATATTGCCGGACCCGATGCTGCGCAGATCACCCAGCCCCATCGCCCGTGTGATGACCACGCCGAAGGGGATGGAGCCGAGCAGATAGGCCAGCACCGCCACCAGTGCGAGCGTCGGAAAGGGGGTTTCAAAGATCGGCATCGAACACCTTCTGTCCGGCGACGAAGGTGGCGATCACGCGCCCCTCCATCCTTTGCCCATCGAAGGGCGTGTTTTTCGATTTCGACCGCAATGCGAAACGGTCCATAACGAAGGGCGCATTCGGGTCGAACAGCACCAGATCGGCGGGCGCGCCGACCGACAGCCGCCCCTGCGCCAGCCCCAGCCGTTTCGCGGGGTTCAGGGCAAGTGCGCGGAACAGCTGGGGCAGGGTCAACCCGCCCTGATGGTAAAGGCGCATCGCCGCCGGAAGCAGCGTCTCCAGCCCCACGGCACCCGAGGCTGCATGCTCGAACGGCAGGCGTTTGGATTCCTCGTCCTGCGGCGTGTGCATCGAACAGATGATGTCGATCAACCCCGAGGCGACGGCATCGACCATCGCCACGCGGTCTTCCTCGGATCGCAGGGGGGGCGTCACCTTGAAGAAGGTGCGGTAATCGCCGACATCGTATTCGTTCAGCGTCAGGTGGTGGATCGAGATCCCCGCCGTCACGTCGAAGCCATTGGCCTTCGCCCGCTCCAGCGCCGGAAGCGTCCGGGCCGAGGTCACCTGATCGGCGTGATAGCGCACGCCCGTCA
Source organism: Falsirhodobacter flavus (assembly GCA_029846755.1). Lineage (GTDB taxonomy): Bacteria > Pseudomonadota > Alphaproteobacteria > Rhodobacterales > Rhodobacteraceae > Falsirhodobacter > Falsirhodobacter flavus. Next base: position 387,978 of record JARWBI010000001.1, read on the forward strand.
TCTCGACCAAGGCGATGTCGCGGTCAAGGCCCATGCGTTCGGCCATCGGATGAACGTCGGGCAGGCCGCGCAGCGAGGCGAACTTGCCTTTCGTCACCGCGCTGCCTGCGGTCAGGCCGGGCTCCTGCGGGTGGCCGATCACCAGCGCACCAAGCGAGCGGGCATAGGTGAAGGCGCGGTTCAGGACCTTGGTGTTGGTGCAGACCGCCTCGGCATCGGTGAAGGCGACGGCCCCGGCATCCAGCAGGAAGCCGATCTCGGTCATCTCGCGCCCCTCGCGCCCCTTGGTCAGGGCAGCCATGTGCAGGATGCGGACGGGCGAGGCCTCGCGCGCGCGGCGGGTCACGAACTCCAGCACCTCGGGCGTGTCGATGGCGGGGGTGGTGTCGGGGCGGGCGACGATGGTGGTGACGCCCCCGGCGGCGGCGGCAAGGCCCGCCGAGCGGAAGCTCTCCTTGTGGCGGTCGCCCGGCTCTCCGATCCGGACGCCCATGTCGACGATTCCGGGCGCAAGGCATTTGCCGTTTGCGTCGATGACCGTCGCGCCTTCGGGCGCGGGGCCGCCGATTTCGGCGATGCGGCCATCCACGATCAGCAGGCTGCCCGTCGCCTCGGTCAGCTTTTCGGGGTCGATGAGGCGCGCGTTGGTGATGTAGGTCGTCATTCTGCCGCCTCTATTCCCGGTCGTTCGTCATGGTCGAAATCGGCGCGGATCGTCTTGCCGGTCTTGGCGCCTAGTGTCTTCAGCGTTTCCACCTGCGACAGGACGTTCCCGCGCCCGGTCGAAAGTTTGCCCATCGCGTCGTCGAAGGCGGTGCCGGCGGTGCCGAGCGCCTTGCCCACGCGTTCCATGTCATCCACGAAACCTGCGACCTTTTCGTAAAGACGGCCCGCGCGGTGGGCGATGTCTTCGGCATTCTGGTTGCGGCGTTCGATGGTCCAGACGTTCGATATCGTGCGCAGCGCCATCATCAGCGTGGTGGGCGTGGCGATGGTCACGGATTTTTCGAACGCCATCGTGGTCAGATCGCCCATGTCGCGCAGGGCTTCGGACAGCGCGCCTTCGATCGGGATGAACATGACGACGTAATCGACCGATCCGTCTTCCAGCGAATGATAGGCCTTGTCGGACAGCGTCTGCACATGACGGCGCAGGGCGGCGATGTGGCGGGTGCGGGCGGCGGTGGCCTCCAGTTCGGTTTCCGCGTTCACACAGGTTTCGTAATCGACGAGGCTGACCTTGCTGTCGATCACCAGCCGCTTGCCGTCCGGCATCCGCACGACGACGTCGGGGCGGTAGCGGCCGCCATCGTCCGACACGCGGTGCTCCTGCACCAGATATTCCTCGCCCTTGCGCAGACCGGAGCGTTCCAGCAGGTTTTCGAGGATCATCTCGCCCCAGGCACCCTGCCGCTGTTTGTCGCCTTTCAGCGCGCGGGTCAGGGCGACGGCCTCTCGGCTGACCTCCTCGGACCGGCGGGTCAGAGTTTCGATCTCGGTCTTCAGCGCCTGACGGTCCTTCAGCGCGCCGTCATGGACGTTGCGCAGTTCTTGCTGGAAATGGTCCACATGCTGTTTCAGCGGGGCGAGCGCGGCGTCGAGGCGCTGTTTGCTCTCCTCTCCGTTCAGGCGCAGGGATTCGGCGGCCAGCTGTTTGAAGCGGTTCTCCATGTCGGTGCGGACGGCGGACAGAAGCTCGATCTTCTCGGACGCGGCGGCGCGTTCCTTGTCCAGAACGGCGGACATGTGCGACAGGTCCACGCGGGCTTTGGAAAGCTGGGCGCGGGTGTCTTCGAAGGTTTCCAATGTGGCGCGGTGGCGTTCCGTCAGATCCGCGGCGCGGCGCGTTTCGGCACGCAGGTCGGATTCCAGCGCGGCGCACGCGTTGGATTCGGCGCGAAGCTCGTCCCGCAGGTTGCCGACATGGCGACGTTCCTCGGACAGGGTCAGCGTCAGATCCTCGGCCCGGCGCGACAGGGTTGCGATCTCTGCCTCGGTGCGTGCGAGGTCCTGCGCAAGCGCGGTTTCGCGCGTACGGTCGGGGCGGCGGAGCAGCCAGCCCAGCAGCAGGCCCAGAAGCGCCGCGCCGATGGCGAAGACGCCGGTGCGGTTCGCTTCGAACAAGGCGAGGATCTCGGCCTCGGTCACGCCATCACCTCGGTGGCGCGTGCGCCGCGTTCGGCGCGCAGATTGCGGGCCAGAAGGTCCATGCAGGCCATGCGGACGGCGACGCCCATCTCGACCTGTTCCTGGATGACGCTGCGGTTGATGTCGTCGGCTATGGTGCCGTCGATCTCGACCCCGCGGTTCATAGGGCCGGGATGCATGACGATGGCGTCTGGCTTGGCAAAGGCCAGCTTTTCGGCATCCAGACCGTAGCGGTGGAAATATTCGCGTTCCGACGGGATGAAGCCGCCGTCCATGCGTTCCTTCTGAAGCCGCAGCATCATCACGACATCGGCGCCTTCGAGGCCCTTTTTCATGTCGTCATAAACCTCGCAGCCGAACTCCTCGACCCCCGAGGGCATGAGGGTCGGGGGCGCGATCAGGCGGACGCGGTTCTCCATCTTGCCCAGCAGGATCAGGTTCGACCGCGCCACGCGGCTGTGCTGCACGTCGCCGCAGATGGCGACGGTCAGGCGGTGGATGCGGCCCTTGGCGCGGCGGATCGTCAGCGCGTCCAGAAGCGCTTGGGTCGGATGTTCATGCCGCCCGTCGCCCGCGTTCAGAACCGCGCAGTTCACCTTTTCCGCCAGCAGGTTCACCGCGCCCGATGCGCCGTGCCGCACGACCAGCAGATCGGGATGCATCGCGTTCAGCGTCAGGGCGGTGTCGATCAGCGTCTCGCCCTTCTTGACCGACGATTGGGCGACGGACATGTTCATCACGTCCGCGCCAAGCCGTTTGCCTGCCAGTTCGAAACTGGCCTGCGTGCGGGTCGAATTTTCGAAGAACATGTTGATCTGGGTCATGCCCGCCAGTACGTCTGACCGCTTTTCGGTGCGGCGGTTCAGCTCGACATAGCGGTCGGCAAGGTCGAGCACGGCGCGGATCTCGTCCGGGGCCAGATGCTCGATCCCCAAAAGGTGGCGTGCGCGGAAACTCATGGCGGCTCCTTTCCCCGGGGCTTTGGCGGCTTATAGAAAGGTCAGGGGCATCGGGCAAGCCGCCTTGCCCCGGCGCGGGCGGGGGCATAGTTTCGGGGCCATGACTCGCGCCGAAGAAATGGATTGGGAAACCGCCGCCGCCGCTTTTGCGTGGCAGTTCGACCTTGGCGCGACCGAGGCGATCTGCGACGGCCCGGTCAACAGATACGAGCTTGAGGTGGCGGTGCCGAAGGCGGCCCCGGTGGTGGCAGCCCCCGCCGTGCTGGCCGAGGTCGATCCGGTAGCCGAGGCGACCGCGCTGGCGGCCGCCGCGCGCGATCTGGATGCGCTGCGCGAGGCGATGGCGGGGTTTTCGCATTGCGAGTTGAAGCAGGGCGCGCGGAACACCGTGTTCTGCGACGGGCACCCGGGGGCGCGGGTGATGATCGTGGGTGAGGCGCCGGGGCGGGACGAGGACGCGGCGGGTCGGCCTTTCGTCGGTCGGGCGGGGCAGCTGCTGGACCGGATGTTCGCCGCCATCGGCCTGTCGCGCGAGACGCCGGATGCAGAGCATGCGATCTATATCACCAATGTCATGCCGTGGCGCCCGCCGCAGAACCGCGACCCCGATGCGCGCGAGATTGCGATGATGAAGCCTTTCCTTGCGCGGCATGTGGAGCTGGTGCAGCCGGAATTGCTGGTCGTCGTGGGAAATTGCTCGGCGGATGCGGTTCTGGGCCAGCGCGGGATCACGCGGCTTCGCGGGAAATGGGGGCAGGGCTTCGGGCTTCCGGTGATGCCGATGTGCCATCCGGCGTATCTGCTGCGCAATCCGGCGGCCAAGCGCGAAGCCTGGGCCGATCTGCTTGAGGTAAGGGCGAGGTTATGAGCGAGAGAGACTTCATTCCGATCCGCATTGCGGTGCTGACCGTATCCGACACGCGGGTGGCGGCGGATGATCGTTCCGGCGACGTGCTGGTGGACCGGCTGACAGGCGCGGGGCATCTGCTGGCAGGGCGGGCAATCGTGCCGGATGACCGCGCGGCGATTGCGGAAAGGCTGCGCGAATGGTGTGCGGACCCTGCGGTGGATGTCGTCATTTCGACCGGGGGAACGGGGCTGACGGGGCGCGACGTGACGGTCGAGGCGCATCGGGACGTGTACGAGAAGGAGATCGAGGCCTTCGCCACGATCTTCGCGGTAGTGTCGATGGGTAAGATCGGCACATCCGCCGTGCAGAGCCGTGCGACGGGAGGCGTGGCGCAGGGAACCTATTTATTCGCGCTGCCGGGAAGTCCGGGGGCCTGCAAGGATGCGTGGGACGAGATATTGAAGTTCCAGCTGGATTACCGGCACAAGCCCTGCAACTTCGTCGAGATCATGCCGCGGCTGGAGGAACACCGGCGGCGGAAGTGAGGGGACGCCCTCGGGGGGCATCGAGCCCCCGCTCGGGCGGGCCGCAGGGGCGGCCTTCGCGCCCTAGCTGCCGGGGCAGCCGCGGATTTCCACCGCGCGGTCATCGCCCAGCACCGTCACCGTCAGGGCGGAGCGGTTGATCGAGAAGGGTTGGCCGCTGGGCGCGACCATTTCGACCGCGGAGATGAGGTGGCGGCCTTCGCGGCGGGTCTCGCCCTCGGACGTCCAGATCGTGGGGTCGGCGGGTTCGAGCACCACGACTTCGTCCGTGCCCTGCGGGGGCAGGTCCAGCGTGGCGGTCACGCGCAGCCCGTCCGCGATGGGGTCGATCCGGCAGGTGACTGCGCCGACGCCAGCCTCGGACGCGGTGGCGGGGCGGGCGCGCAGGGCGGCGTCGATCAGCGCATCGTCCGCGCCTTTGCCCGCAAGGTTCGCGCCCAGCGACACGGCGGCGGGAACGCAGATGTCGCGGCAGACGCCCAGATCGACCGAAGCGCGCAGGATGACGGGGCGGGACGGATCGATGGGGGTGAGTTCGACCGGTAGCACCAGATCTCGCTTGTAACCGATGGTCTGCATTCCGTTGGTATGGAACACGGTCGGGCGCGGCCAGTGGAAGCGCACGGATTTCAGATTCTCGGACCCGGACCAGTCGAATTCGGGCGGAATCCCCGCCTCGCCCGGGCTTCGCCAGTAGGTTTTCCATTCGGGCGCAAGCCGCAGGTGGACGGCCGCCATGCGCGTTCCGCCGGGCGTCTGCCAACCGGGCAGCACCGCCGCCGTGACGATGTCGGCGGGCATTTCCGCCCGTGCGGCGAACGGGGCGCAAAGAAGGGATGCGAGGAGGGCGAACCTGAACATGACGGCAGAGGATAAGCAGGCGGGCCGGAATGGAAAGTCACTTTCCGGCGACGGGGCGTGACCTGTTGCACGCCTGCCCTTGAGCGCGGGCGTGGGGCGCTACATATCTTCGTCATGGAACAGCAGTTGAACCTGAGCGGAGCCGTCCTGATCGCCATGCCCGGCATGGGGGACGAGCGTTTCGCACATTCCGTCATCCTGATCTGCGCGCATTCCCCCGAAGGGGCGATGGGGCTGGTGGTGAACAAGCCCGCGCGCGATCTGGATTTCCACGGGCTTCTGGAACAGCTGGAGATACCCGAGACGTCCGAGGGCCGCGATATCCGCGTGCTGCTGGGCGGCCCGGTGGAACGGGGGCGCGGTTTCGTGCTGCATTCGCCCGATTACGAATCCGAAGGCGCGACGATGGAGATCGAGGGCGGCTTCGGCATGACCGCGACGACCGATATCCTGAAGGCGCTGGCCGAAGGGAAGGGGCCTGCCCGCGCGATCCTGGCCCTGGGCTATTCCGGTTGGGGGCCGGGGCAACTGGAGCAGGAGATCGCGCGGAACGACTGGCTGACGCTGGACAAGGCCTCGGCCGACCTGATCTTTTCCGAGGAGGATGGCGCGAAATGGGCGCGCCATCTGCGCCATATGGGGATTGATCCGATGTCGCTGTCCTCGACCGCCGGGCGGGCCTAGGGCAGAACCTCGAAACGGTCCACATCGACCATGCCGTGATCGGTGATCTTCAGATGCGGGATCACCGGCAGGGCAAGGAAGGCGAGTTGAAGGAACGGCTCTTCCAGCGTGACGCCCAGCGATTTCGCGGCGGCGCGCAGGTCGATCAGCGTGTCGCGGACGGTTTCGAAGGGATCAAGGCTCATGAGCCCCGCGACGGGCAGGGGGAGTTCGGCAAGGACGCGCCCGCCCTCGACGACGACGAAACCGCCCTCGATTTCGGACAGCCGGTTCGCCGCCAGCGCCATGTCGTGGTAATCCGCGCCCACCACCGCGATGTTGTGGTGGTCGTGGCAGACCGTGGAGGCGATGGCGCCGCGTTTCAGCCCGAAGCCCTGCACGAAGCCTGTGGCGCGGTTGCCGTTCCTGCCATGCCGTTCGATCACCGCGATGCGGATCAGGTCGCGGTCAAGGTCGGGGCGCTTGTCGCCATCGGTGGGTTCGATGTCGAAGGTCAGGTGCTGCGTGATGATCTTGCCGGGCAGGATGCCGATGACGGGCGTGTCCACGCGGTTGCCGCCTGCGCGGAAATGGTGCGGTTCGACCTTCGGCGCCTTGACCGAGTTGCGCGCGACGGGCGGGACGACCCTGCGGGCGGCGAAGGCCTCGGCCCCGGCGATCTTGCCGCCCGACAGCACCAGCGAGGCGTTGCACCCTTCCAGCGTTTCGATCACCGCGATGTCGGCGCGTTTGCCCGGCGCGATCAGCCCGCGATCCTTCAGCCCGAACGCCTCGGCCGCCGAAAGGCTGGCGGCGCGATAGACGGCCAGCGGGTCGCGGCCCAGCGCGATCAGCGTGCGGATCATATAGTCGAGATGCCCGTGTTCGTCGATGTCCAGCGGGTTCCGGTCGTCAGTGCACAGGCACAGATAGGGCGAATGGCGTTCCGTCAGCAGCGGGGCCAGCGCGTGCATGTCCTTGGACACCGACCCTTCGCGGATCAGAACGCGCATTCCCTTGCGCAGCTTCTCCAGCGCTTCCTCCGTCGTTGTCGCCTCGTGTTCGGTGCGGATGCCGGCGGCGATGTAACCGTTCAGATCGCGGCCCCGCAGCAGGGGGGCGTGGCCGTCGATGTGGCGGCCCTGGAACGCCTCCAGCTTTGCCATGCAGTTCGGCACCTTGTTCAGCACGCCGGGGAAATTCATGAACTCGGCCAGACCGATGACGCGCGGGTGCTCCATCAGCGGGATCAGGTCGGCGGCCAGCAATTCCGCCCCCGCCGTTTCCATATGCGTGGACGGAACGCAGGATGACAGGTTCACGCGGATGTCCATGACCGTGTGCTGCGAAGCGTCGAGGAAATAGCGGATGCCGGTCAGGCCGCAGACATTTGCAATCTCGTGCGGATCGCAGATGGCGGTGGTCACGCCGCGCGGCGCGACGCAGCGGTCGAATTCATAGGGCGTGACCAGCGAGCTTTCGATGTGCAGATGCGTGTCGATGAAGCCCGGCACGAGGATCTTGCCGGCGCAGTCGATTTCCTGCACCCCGTCATAGCTGTCGAAGACGCCGACAATGGTATCGCCGCAGATCGCGACGTCGGTTTCGACCAGATCGCCTGTGATCAGATCGAAGACGCGCCCGCCCTTCAGCACGATATCCGCGCGGATCACACCGCGTCCTTGGTCGATCCTGCTGCCGAGGGTCATGTCTTCGTCCTTTCCTGTTGCGCCTTTCGCGCGAGAGTGGTCCTGTTTGCCCAAGAAGCCAAGGAAAGCCAATGCCTCCGCTGCCCCCCGCCGCCTCGCGCCCGATGGTCGGGATCGCCCTGAAACTCGGATCGGTGCTTGTGTTCATCGTCATGTCCGCGCTGGTGAAGGCGGTGTCGGACACGGTGCCGCCGGGGCAGACGGTGTTCTTCCGGTCGTTCTTTGCCATCCCGGTGATTCTCGTCTGGCTGGCATGGCGTCGCGAGTTGAGGACCGGGCTGAAGGCCGAAAGCCCCATCGGCCATGTCTGGCGCGGCGTTGCGGGCACGATGGCGATGGGGCTGGGATTTGCCGCGCTGGCCTATCTGCCGCTGCCGGAGGTGACGGCGCTGAACTATGCCGGGCCGCTTCTGACCGTGGTTTTCGCCGCGATGTTCCTGGGCGAGGAGGTGCGGGCCTTCCGCCTCAGCGCCGTGGCATTGGGGTTCGTTGGCGTTCTGATCGTGCTGTGGCCCCGGCTGTCGCTGACCGAAGGCGCGATGGAGGAAGCGGCGCTGCTGGGCGCGACGCTGGCGCTTTCGGGGGCAGTCTTTACCGGGTTGGCGCAGGTCTTCGTGCGCAAGATGGCGCTGGTGGAGCGGACGGCGGCCATCGTGTTCTACTTCTCGCTGACCTCGACCGCCGCGTCGCTGATTACGATTCCCTTCGGCTGGGTCTGGCCGACGCCGTGGCAGACCATGGTGCTGGTGATCGTCGGCCTGCTGGGCGGCGTGGGACAGATACTGCTGACCTCCAGCTACCGCGAGGCAGATGCCTCGGTCGTGGCGCCGTTCGACTATGCATCGATGCTGTTCGCGCTGCTGATCGGCTATTTCGTCTTCTCCGAAGTGCCGAGCGGGACGATGCTCCTTGGCGCGGCGGTCGTGGTATTTGCAGGCTGCCTCATCATCTGGCGCGAACATCGGCTGGGTCTGGAGCGGTCGCGCCAGCGCAAGGCGATGTCGCCGCAGGGGTGACAGGCGGCAAACGCGAAAGGCGACCCCGAGGGATCGCCTTTTCGTGTGTTGTCAAGATCTTATGCGATCTTGGCTCCGGCGGTAGGGATCGAACCTACGACCAATTGATTAACAGTCAACTGCTCTACCGCTGAGCTACGCCGGAACACAGGGGCTTATTAGCCATGCGCGTCGGGGGTGTCCAGAGGGGTTGTCGCGATTTTTTCATCCGGATGAAGAAAGTTCGTCACGGACGGTTTCGTAGCACGCAGATGCCTCGTCCAGGGACACGCGGCCGGTGCGGAGGAGGTGGACGAGGTGGGCCTCGACGTTGCGGGTGGCGGCGCCGTGCAGGTTGCGGGGGGTGGTTGCGTAAAGCTGCGAGACGAGTGCTTCCAGCGTCATCGGGCGGCGGTGGAGGGCTTTGACGATCGAGTCTTCGCGCGCGATGCGATGGCGGATGAGATAGGCGAGCCGTTCGGCGGGATCCTCCATCGGATCGCCATGGGCGGAATGCAGGCGGCGCCAGTCGCGCGCGGCCAGCTTTTCCAGCGAGGCGATGTAGTCGGCCACATCGCCGCGCGGGGGGATGATGACGGAGCTTGACCACCCCATGACGTGATCGGCGGTCAGGCAGACGTCGCGGAAGCCGAAGCAGACGTGGTCGTCGGTATGGCCGGGGGTGTGGATCGTCTCCAGCTGCCAGTCAGGGCCTTGCAGGATCTGCCCGTCCGACAGCGCGATGTCGGGGCGGAACGGCGCGTCCGGCGCCTGCCAGCCAATGATCGGCGCGCCCGTGGTCTCCTTTGCCCGCTCGGCAAGGCCGAGATGGTCCTTGTGCGCATGGCTTACGATGATCTGCACGATCCGCTCACCCGGGCCGAGCGCCGCCAGAATCGCGGCCAGATGGTCTTCCATGTCGGGGCCGGGATCGAGCAGCGCGACCTCGCCCGTGCCGACAAGGTAGGTGTTGGTGCCCCACAGGGTCATCGGGCCGGGATTGGGCGCGAGAATGCGGCGAAGTCCGGGTTCGACCTTGATGGCCACGCCCGGTGCGAAGGAGGGGGGAGGGAGCGTCTTCATGCCTGCGACTATTGCGCCAGGGCAAGCCCGTGTCGATGGGGGTTTTTACAGGGGCGGCGGGCGGCTAAGGTCGATCGCATGGCACATTCCCGCACCGTCCTTCCCCGAAGCCTCTATGGCCGCGCCGCGCTGATCCTGATCGTTCCGATCCTGACGATTCAGCTGGTCTTCGCGCTTCAGTTCATCCAGCGCCATTACGAAGGCGTGACGCGCCAGATGGCCGGCGGGGTGGAGATCGAACTGAGTTACCTGCTGGACGAGATCGCCCGCGCGCCTGACGCAACGGCCGCAAGCGACCGGGCCATCGAGATCGGGCAGGGGCTGGATCTGGACATCGTCTTTCCTGCCGCCATGCCGGTGACGGGCGATCACCGCGATTTCTGGGACCTGTCGGGCCGCGCACTGATTTCCGCGCTGCGCGAGGGGCTGCCAGAGATCGAGGGCATCGACCTTCAGACCGACCGGCGGGCGGTCATCATCGGGCTTCGGACGGCGCAGGGGCCGATGGAGGTGGATGTGGACCGGCGGCGCATGTCTGCCTCGAACCCGCACCAGCTTCTGGTGCTGATGATCGTGACCTCGCTGCTGATGACCGTCATCGCCTATCTGTTCCTGTCGAATCAGCTTCGCCCCATCGCCAAGCTGGCAGAGGCGGCGGACGCCTTCGGAAAGGGGCGGCATGTCAGCTACCGGCCGCGCGGCGCGGTGGAGGTGCGGGCCGCAGGCGCGGCCTTTCTGGAGATGCGCAACCGGATCGAACGCCAGATCGAACAGCGCACGCTGATGCTGTCGGGGGTCAGCCACGATCTGCGCACGCCGCTGACGCGGATGAAGCTGGAACTGGCGATGATGGACGAGGATGACGCGCGCGATCTTCTGCGCGACGTGCAGGACATGGAGCGACTGGTGGACGAATTCCTGTCCTTTTCCCGCGGCGATGCGATGGAGGCGGTGGAGCCGGTGGACCCGGTGGCCATCGTCCGCCGCGCGGTCGAAAACGCGCAGCGCATGGGGCAGGACGTGACGCTGGGGGAATTGGCCGATCCGGGCGAGGTGCCGCTGCGCCCGCAGGCCGTGGCGCGGGCGCTGGATAACCTGATCGGCAACGCCGTCCGCTATGGCAAGCGGGCCGAGGTGAGCCTTGCGCTGACCGACCGCAACATCCGCTTCACGGTCGAGGATGACGGCCCCGGCATCCCCAAGGAACGGCGCGAGGAGGCGATGCGCCCCTTCACGCGGCTGGAATCGGAGCGCAATCCGAACAAGGGCGGGGGCGTCGGCCTGGGCCTTTCCATCGCCGCCGACATCGCCCGCAGCCACGGCGGACAGCTGCGTCTGGGCGAAAGCGAGACGCTTGGCGGGCTGAAGGCAGAGATCGTCTTGGCCCGGTGACCTTGCGGCTGGCGGAACGCATGACTAAGACTCTGGCAATCCCTCGTCGTTACGAAGTTCGCACAGCAACAGGCAGGCGCAGATGAAAGACCCGATCGATACCTACATGAACACACTGGTCCCGATGGTGGTCGAGCAGACCAGCCGGGGCGAACGCGCCTATGACATCTTCTCGCGCATGCTGAAGGAGCGGATCATCTTCCTGTCCGGCCCGGTGCATGACGGCATGTCGTCGCTGATCTGCGCGCAGCTGCTGTTCCTCGAGGCGGAGAATCCGTCCAAGGAGATCAGCATGTATATCAACAGCCCCGGCGGCGTCGTGACCTCGGGCCTGTCGATCTATGACACGATGCAATACATCAAGCCGAAGGTCTCCACGCTGGTGATCGGGCAGGCGGCGTCCATGGGCTCGCTGCTGCTGACGGCGGGCGAGAAGGGCATGCGCTTCTCGCTTCCGAACAGCCGCGTCATGGTCCATCAGCCCTCGGGCGGGTATCAGGGGCAGGCGACGGACATCATGATCCACGCGCGCGAGACGGAAAAGCTGAAGCGCCGCCTGAACGAAATCTATGTCCGCCACACCGGCAACGACTACGAGACGGTTGAAGCCGCGCTGGAACGTGACAATTTCATGTCGGCAGAAGATGCCAAAGCCTGGGGCCTGATCGACGAGATCGTCGAAAGCCGCGGCAAGGCGGACGATACGGCGAAGTGACAGGCCGCCCCGGCGGCCCAAAGCCGCCGGGGCGTTTTGCGATTGTGATGGCCGGGTGCATGGCCTAGACTTGACCCTTAATGTTCCGGCCTCCGGGCCGGGTGCTTCCCAGAGGACGACGATGGCGAACAATTCAGGCTCCGACAGCAAGAACACGCTCTACTGCTCGTTCTGTGGCAAGAGCCAGCACGAGGTGCGCAAGCTGATCGCTGGCCCCACGGTTTTCATCTGCGACGAATGCGTCGAACTCTGCATGGACATCATCCGTGAAGAAACCAAGACGACCGGGCTGAAATCCACCGACGGGGTTCCGACGCCGAAAGAGATTTGCAAGGTGCTGGACGATTACGTGATCGGCCAGATCCATGCAAAACGGGTCCTGTCGGTCGCGGTGCACAACCATTACAAACGGCTGAACCATTCGTCCAAGACGGATATCGAGCTTTCCAAATCCAACATCCTGCTGATCGGTCCGACCGGCTGCGGCAAGACGCTGCTGGCCCAGACGCTGGCGCGGATCCTGGACGTGCCGTTCACGATGGCCGATGCAACCACGCTGACCGAAGCCGGTTACGTGGGCGAGGATGTGGAGAACATCATCCTGAAACTGCTTCAGGCGTCGGAATACAACGTCGAACGCGCCCAGCGCGGCATCGTCTATATCGACGAGGTCGACAAGATCACGCGCAAGTCCGACAACCCTTCGATCACGCGGGACGTCTCGGGCGAGGGGGTGCAGCAGGCGCTTCTGAAGATCATGGAAGGCACCGTCGCTTCGGTTCCGCCGCAGGGCGGGCGCAAGCATCCGCAGCAGGAATTCCTGCAGGTGGACACGACGAATATCCTGTTCATCTGCGGCGGCGCTTTCGCGGGGCTTGAGAAGATCATCGCCCAGCGCGGCAAGGGTTCGGGCATCGGCTTCGGCGCCGACGTCAAGGATCCGGACGGCCGCGGCGTGGGCGAGCTGTTTGCCGAACTGGAGCCGGAAGACCTGCTGAAATTCGGCCTGATCCCGGAATTCGTTGGTCGTCTGCCGGTGATCGCGACGCTGACCGATCTGGACGAATCCGCGCTGGTGACCATCCTGACCGAGCCGAAGAACGCACTGGTGAAGCAATACCAGCGCCTGTTCGACATCGAGGGCGTGAACCTAACCTTCACCGACGATGCGCTGTCGGCCATCGCCAAACGTGCGATCAAACGCAAGACCGGGGCGCGCGGGCTGCGGTCGATCATGGAAGACATTCTGCTCGATACCATGTTCGAGTTGCCGGGCCTCGACGGCATCGAAGAGGTCGTGGTGAACGAAGAGGCCGTGACCAAGGGCACAAAGCCGCTTCTGGTCCATGCCGAAAAGAAGAAAGAGCCTGCCTCGGCAAGCTGATGCGTGATCGCCCGGGGCTGGACCTCGGGCGTTTCATTTGCGATATGGGGTGCCGGAACCCCTCGGAGGACCTGTCTTGATCTACTTCCTCAAACGCATGGCGACCTGGTGGAACAGCCAGACGATCAACACGCAGGTCTTTACCTGGCGCCACGGCCAGAAGGTCGGCGAGGACGATCAGGGCAACGTCTTCTACCAGACTGCAGACAAGAAACGCCGCTGGGTCATTTATAACGGCGAATCCGAGGCGAGCCGGATCGACCCCAGCTGGCACGGCTGGCTGCACCACACCTGGGACGAGCCGCCGACCGTGAAGCCGCTGGCGCACAAGCCTTGGGAAAAGCCGCATCAGGAAAACCTGACCGGCACACCCGCCGCTTATGTTCCCGCAGGATCGCTGCTGCGCGCGGCGCCCCCGGCACGCCGGGATTACGAGGCATGGCAGCCGGAATAATGTCGGAAAACAGCACAGAAGTTCTTGCCGGCGCTGCGGTGCTGGCCGCAGCGGTCGGCTTTCTGCTTTATGCCGGTCATTCGGCGGGTTTCGGCGCGGGCGGGGGCAGCTATCCCCTGACCGGCAGCTTCCGCACGGCGGACGGCATCAGCGTCGGCACGGATGTGCGACTGGCTGGCGTCAAGGTCGGCACGGTGACGAGCCTCGCGCTGAACACCGAAACCTACATGGCGGACGCGACCGTTTCGGTCCGCGAAGGCATCCTGATCCCGACCGATTCGTCGTTGCTGATTTCATCCGAGGGGCTGCTTGGCGGCAACTTCGTGGAAATTCAGCCGGGCGGGGCGCTGGAAAATCTCGAACCCGGTCAGGAGATCGAGGATACGCAAGGCTCGGTCAGCCTGATCTCGCTGCTGATGGCCTTTGTCGGTGGGCAGTCGGGCAGCGACGAGCCCGCACCCGCGCCATGAAGGCGACGCTGATCGCCCTGCTGCTCTCGGCCGCCCCTGCCTTCGCGCAGGAGGCTGCGGTGGCACCGGGCGGCACCCTGCGCTGGCTGGACAAGGTCACGGGCGCGACAGGCGATCTGGAACTGTCGAACGGCCAGTCGCTGACCCAGGGCTTTCTGACCATCCGACTGGACGAATGCCGCTATCCGGTGGCGGACCCGGCTTCGGACGCATTCGCACATGTGACCATTCAGGACAGCAGGGCGAATGCGCCGAACTTTTCCGGCTGGATGATCGCCTCCAGCCCCGCGATTTCGGCGCTGGATCACCCGCGTTACGACGTCTGGGTGCTCAGCTGCGCTGCTGGCTGACGGACATCGCATCGGGCGCATAGGCTTCCGGCAGGAAATCAGCCCGAACCTCCAACGCCCGCGCCAGCATCCCGTGATACTCTGCCCGCGGCACCTCGATCCCGCCCAGGGATTGCAGATGCGGTGTCAGAAATTGAGTGTCCAGCAGCGTGAAGCCCCCGGCGCGCAGCCGATGCACCTGCCATGCCAGCGCGATCTTCGACGCATCGGTCCTGCGCGAGAACATGCTTTCGCCAAAGAACGCGCCGCCCAGCGACACGCCGTAAAGCCCGCCAATCATCTCGCCATCCCAGACCTCGACCGAATGGGCGTGTCCGGCGCGATGCAGCGCCGCGTAAAGCGAGATGATCCGGTTGTTGATCCACGTCTCCTCGCGCGCGGCGCAATTCAGCACGGTGCCGGGGAAATCGTGGTTGATGCGGATTTCGTAATCACCGCGCCGGATGCTGGCACGCAGGGATCGCGACAGCCGCAACCCGTCCAGCGGCATGATCCCCCGCATCACGGGATCGATCCAGTCGATGCGGGGGGAATCGCGGCCTTCGCCCATCGGGAAGATCCCGGAGGCATAGGCGCGCAGCAGCAGCTCCGGTGTCAGCCGAACTGCGCCGCCAGCCATTTTTCCAGCCAGTGAATGTTGTATTCACCATTCTGGATGTCCGGCTCGGCCAGAAGGGCGTGGAACAGCGGGACGGTGGTATCGACGCCGTCCACGATCAACTCGCCCAGCGCGCGGTGCAGGCGGGCCAGCGCCTCGGGGCGGTCGCGCCCGTGGACGATCAGCTTGCCGATCAGGCTGTCGTAATAGGGCGGGATGGAATAGCCGCCATAGAGCGCCGAATCCATCCGCACGCCCAGACCGCCGGGTGCGTGGAACACCTTCACCTTGCCGGGGCAGGGGGCGAAGTTCGGCAGGCGTTCGGCATTGATCCGCACCTCGATCGCGTGGCCGTTCAGCTCCAGCTCGTCCTGCGTGAAGCTCATCGGAAGGCCCGCCGCGACGCGGATCTGCTCGCGCACGAGGTCCACGCCATAGATCGCCTCGGTCACCGGATGTTCGACCTGAAGGCGGGTGTTCATCTCGATGAAGTAGAACTTGCCGTCCTCATACAGAAACTCGATGGTCCCTGCGCCGATGTAGTTGATCTTGGCCACGGCATCGGCGCAGATCTTGCCGATTTCCGCGCGCAGGGCCGGGGTGATGACCGGGCCGGGCGCTTCCTCGAACACCTTCTGGTGGCGGCGCTGAAGCGAGCAGTCACGCTCGCCCAGATGGACTGCGTTGCCCTTGCCATCGCCGAAGACCTGGATTTCGATGTGACGCGGCCGCTGGAGGTATTTCTCCATATAGACTTCGTCATTGCCGAAGGCGGCTTTCGCCTCGGACCGCGCGGTGCGGAAGGCGACTTCCAGATCGGCGGGGGTCAGTGCGGTCTTCATGCCGCGCCCGCCGCCACCGGCCGTCGCCTTGATGATGACGGGGAAGCCGATCTCGGTCGCGACCTTCAGCGCGGTCTCGTAGTCCGGCACGCCGCCGTCCGAACCCGGGACAACCGGGATGCCCAGCGCCTTGGCGGTTTCCTTGGCGGTGATCTTGTCGCCCATGATGCGGATATGTTCCGCAGTCGGGCCGATGAAGGTGATGTCGTGATCGGCCAGCGCCTGCGCGAAACCCGCGTTCTCCGACAGGAAGCCATAGCCCGGATGGACCGCTTCCGCCCCCGTGATCTCGCAGGCCGAAATGATGGCGGATTTCTTGAGATAGCTTTCCGAGGACGAAGCCGGCCCGATGCAGACGGATTCGTCGGCCATGCGGACATGCATCGCGTCGCTGTCGGCGGTGGAATGCACGGCGACGGATGTGATGCCCATCTCGCGGCAGGCGCGGATGACGCGAAGGGCGATCTCGCCCCGGTTCGCGATCAGGATCTTTGTGAACATCGCGGGATCACTCCACGATCATCAGGGGTGCGCCGTATTCCACCGGGGTGCCGTCGGCGATCAGGATGCGCTTCACCGTCCCGGCGCGGGGCGCGGGGATGTGGTTCATCGTCTTCATCGCTTCGATGATCATCAGGGTCTGGCCTTCGGTCACGGCCTGGCCGACCGAAACGAAGGTCGCGGCACCCGGTTCGGGCGCAAGATAGGCGGTCCCGACCATGGGCGAGGTGACGGCGCCCGGATGCTGGGCCGGATCTTCGATCGCGGCGGGGGCGGCAGCGGCGGCTGCGGCGGGCGCGGCTGCGGCCACGGCGACCGGGGCGGCGGCGATCTGCGTCGTCACGATGTTGGCCTGTTTGACCACGCGCACCTCGAGGCTGTCATCCACGGCATATTCGCGCTTCACCGACAGTTCCGTCAGGTCGTTGGCGTTCAGAAGTTCTGCCAGTGCCTGGATGAAGGCCACGTCGGTGTCGGAAGATTGTTTGCTCATGCCATCCTCGAGGGGTCCGGCCGTTCGGCCTGTTGATCACAATTTGCGCCCTTGCGCGATTGCCCGGGTTTATACGCCACAGGTCCAGCAAGGGAAAGCGTTCAAATCAGCCGCTTGCGCGGGGCGCGCGGCGCGGCTACCAAAACCTCAGCCGCATGAAGGAGCCCCGGTGGAAAACCTGATCGACAGCATCCTCGACTTTGTCGAGGCGAACCGCGAATGGGCCTTCTGGATCGCACTGTTCTTCGCGCTTGCGGAAACCATGCCGATCATCTCGATCCTGATCCCCTCGACCGCGATCCTGGTTGGCGTCGGCGCACTGGTCGCGACCGGAGAGGTGGAGTTCATGCCGATCTGGCAGGGCGCCTCCATCGGCGCGATAATCGGGTCCTGCGCCAGCTGGTGGCTGGGACGGCATTACGGCGACTGGATCCTGCGCCAATGGCCCATGAACAAGGAACCCGAACTGGCTGAGAAGGGACGCGCCGCCTTTGCCAAATGGGGCGGGGCCGCGCTTCTGATCGGGCATTTCTTCGGCCCGCTTCGTGCGGTGGTCTTCCTTCTGGCCGGGATCGCGCGGATGCCGTTCCGCCGCTTCATCGGCTGGAACATCATCGGCGCGATCGCATGGGCCTTCGCCGTTCCCAAATCGGGCGAGATCGGCGGGAATGTCGTAAGCTGGCTTTGGAACATGATCGCAGGGTGACATGCAAAGCGAGCAAGAGGCGCACGGGCCGGGCTGGAAGCTGATCCTCGGATCGCTGGGCGTCGTCTATGGCGACATCGGCACCAGTCCGCTTTACGCGCTGCGGGAATCGCTCCATGCCGCCAGCCGGGACGGGCTGGTGCGGTCCGACGTCATCGGCATCATTTCGCTTCTGCTCTGGACGATCGTTCTGATCGTGTCGCTGAAATACGTTCTGCTTGTGATGCGCGCCGACAACCGGGGGGAGGGGGGAACCCTGTCGCTGGTGGCGTTGGTGCAGCGGGCCCTGGGCCGGCGTCCGGGCTGGGTTCTGGCGCTGGGCGTCGTCGGCATCTCGCTGTTCTTCGGCGATGCGATGATCACCCCCGCCATGTCGGTGCTTTCGGCGGTCGAGGGGATGGCGCTGATCTCGCCCGACTTCTCGCGCTATGTCATCCCGCTGACGCTGGCGATCATTGCCGGGCTGTTCTTCGTGCAGAACAAGGGCACGGGGCGGGTGTCGATCTTCTTCGGGCCGATCATGATGGTCTGGTTCGGCGTCATGGCGATCAACGGGCTGCTGCATATCGGCGACGATCCGGGCATCCTGACCGCGCTGAACCCGTGGCATGCGGTGCTGTATCTGTGGGAAAACGGCGCGGGGGCGCTGTCGGTCATGGGGTTGGTCTTTCTGGCGGTGACCGGAGGCGAGGCGCTTTATGCCGACATGGGCCATTTCGGCCGCCGCCCGATCCGCATCGCATGGGTGTGCTTCGTGTTTCCGGCGTTGGCGCTGTCCTATCTGGGGCAGGGCGCGGCGGTCCTGGCGCATCCTGAGATGGCGGCGAACCCGTTTTTCCTTATGGCACCGCCATGGGCGCTGGCGCCCTTGGTCGTGCTGGCCACCTGCGCCACGGTGATCGCATCGCAGGCCGTGATCTCGGGCGCGTTTTCGATGGTGCAGCAGGCGGTGCAGATGGGTCTGCTGCCGCGGCTGGACATCCAGCACACGTCGGAGACGCAGGTCGGCCAGATCTATGTGCCAAAGGTCAACATGGTGCTGGCGGCGGGGGTGATGGTGCTGGTGCTGGCCTTCGGCAGTTCCTCGAACCTTGCCAGCGCATATGGCATTGCGGTGACGGGCGACATGGTCATCACGTCCATCCTGTCCATTGTGCTGTTCCGGCTGGGCTGGAAATGGCCGCTTTGGGCGGTCATCGGCGTCATGGTCCCGATCCTGATCGTGGAGCTTTTGTTCCTGACCGCCAATGCCGCCAAGATCCATGACGGTGGCTATGTCCCGATCCTGATCGCGGCGGTGATCTGCCTTCTGATGTGGGTCTGGGTGCGCGGCACGGCGCATGTGATGGAAAAGGCGCGCACCGGATCGCTCCGCCTGACCAGTTTGATCGCGATGCTGGAGAAATCCCACCCGCTGGAGGCGCCGGGAACGGCGGTGTTCCTGACATCGGACCCGGATGTCGCGCCGCCCGCCTTGATGCATAACCTCAAGCACAATCACGTCCTGCATCAGCAGAATTTCATCGTCACCGTCCGCGTGGCCGACACGCCTTGGGTGCGCGACCAGAACCGCGTCCAGATCGAGCGGCTGTCGGACCGTTTCGTCAAGATCGGCATCCGCTTCGGCTATATGGAGACGCCGAACGTGCCCAAGGCGCTGATGCTGGCACGGAAAGAGGGCGAGAAGTTCGACATCATGAGCACGTCCTTCTTCGTCAACCGCCGATCCTTCCGGTCGGTGGGCGGTGGCTGGCGCGAACGGCTTTACATCGCGATGACGAAATCGGCGTCGGATGCGACGGACTTCTACAAGATGCCGTCGAACCGGGTGATCGCGCTTGGGCAGCAGATGACCCTTTAACCGAACGATCGGACGCATATATCGGGCGGGAAAGGGGTTCCCCATGAAATACTCGCTGCTCGATCTGTCGCCCGTGCCCGAAGGGTCCACCACCGCCGAAGCGCTGGCCAACACGCTGGACCTTGCCCGCCATGCCGAGGCGCTGGGCTATCACCGTTACTGGCTGGCCGAACATCACAACATGCCGGGGATCGCCTCGGCGGCCACCTCGGTCGTGATCGGACATGTGGCGGGCGGAACCAGCCGCATTCGCGTGGGCGCGGGCGGGATCATGCTGCCGAACCACGCGCCGCTGGTGATCGCGGAACAGTTCGGCACGCTCGCGACGCTTTACCCTGACCGGATCGACCTTGGCCTTGGCCGCGCGCCCGGCACCGACATGGGCACCGCCCGCGCCCTGCGCCGCCATATGGAGGCGTCGGACACCTTCCCGCAGGACGTGGTCGAGTTGATCGAGTATTTTCAGGACCCTGCCTTGGACGGCCGCATTCAGGCCGTGCCGGGGGTGGGCACCAAGGTTCCGGTCTGGATCCTCGGATCGAGCCTGTTCGGCGCGCAGCTGGCGGCCTATCTGGGCCTGCCCTACAGCTTCGCATCCCACTTCGCCCCGGCCGCGCTGGAGGCGGCGATCCAGACCTATCGTTCCACCTTCCGCCCGTCGCAATTCCTTGACGCGCCGTATTTCATGCTGGCCGCCAACGTCTTCGCCGCCGATACCGATGACGAGGCGCGGTTCCTGCGCACCTCGCAGCAGCAAGCCTTCGCCAACCTGCGCTCGGGCCGTCCGGGCCGCCTGCCGCGCCCGGTGCGGAACATCGAAGACGTCGTCGCCGCGCCCTTCCTCGCCGGGGCCGAGGAGGCGCTGTCGGTGTCGGCCACCGGATCACCCGCCACGGTCCGCCGCGAGATCGGCGCGCTGCTGGACCGCTACCAACCGGACGAGTTGATGATTACCGGGATGATCCACGACCATCAGGCGCGCAAACGCAGCTTCGCGATCGCAGCCGAGGTGCTGGGCGAGACGGTTCCTGCGTAGGGAGCCTGCCAGCCGCGGTTCTCGGCCCGTTTCGCGAAGGCGGTGGTCGGGGTGATGAGGGAGGAGGGCGGGACCAGTTTGCCCTGCTCTCAAGACTTTTCGGAAGAGAGGTGGCCATTCATCCTCATGGGCGCGACTCCAAGGCGCGATGAAGATCAAGCCTGGTTTGCCAACTGCCGCCCAGCTTCGAAGCACGATGGCTGCGAGGGGAATGACCCAGCCTTCTTTCCACCCGCACCGTGACTGCGGTGCGGGCAAAAGAAAAACCGCG
The DNA here is from genome assembly GCA_029846755.1 of Falsirhodobacter flavus. Classification (GTDB taxonomy): domain Bacteria; phylum Pseudomonadota; class Alphaproteobacteria; order Rhodobacterales; family Rhodobacteraceae; genus Falsirhodobacter; species Falsirhodobacter flavus. Next base: position 408,864 of record JARWBI010000001.1, read on the forward strand.
GAGAGCGAGCGTGACGGAAGTCACCAGAGCTCTCGCAAACACTCGAGTTTTCCGTTAAGGCCGAGCCCGTTCAGGGCCCGGCGCGGCGTCAGTGCTGCCGCCAATAGGCGATCTGCTGCGGATGGATCTGGCCCATCCACGTCTCGGTCAGCGGTTTGCCGTCGGCATCCGACAGATAGACGCGCAGGTCGGCGGTGGGCAGGGTCGTCTTGATATCGAACTGCACGCGCCAGGTGTCGTTCTTGCCCTGCACCGGGGTCGTGTATTCCTCGACCAGTTCCACGCCTTCGGGCAGGGTGATGTGGGCCTCGACGCCTTCGTCCAGACCAAAGCCTTCCAGCGCCTTTCCGGTGAATTCCACCAGCAGCTTATGCTGGTCCAGCGGGCGCGGGTTGCCGGGGTGGCCGCCTTCGCCGATGCGGGTGGCGGTGGTGCGGGCCAGCGGCATCTCCACCGGCGCATCGACGCCCCAGTGCATGCGGTAATCGAAGCGCATCTCGGTGCCGGCCTCGGGCTTCTGCTCGGGGTTCCAGAAGGCGACGATGTTGTCGAACACCTCGTCATTGGTGGGCAGTTCGACCAGTTGCACCGCGCCGTTGCCCCAGTCCGAGGTCGGCTCGATCCAGACCGACGGGCGCTTGTGGAACTGCACGCCGTCGTCCTGATAGTTCTCGAAGTTGCGGTCGCGCTGCATCAGACCGAACCCTTGGGGGTTTTCATCGGCGAAGCTGGAGGCCATGACGCGGTCGGGGTTGTTCAGCGGACGCCAGATCTGCTCGCCCGTGCCCGAGACCATCATCAGACCGTCGGTGTCATGCACCTCGGGGCGCCAGTCGGCGGATGCGAAACGGTTGCTTTCAGAGTACCAGAACATCGAGGTCAGCGGTGCCACGCCCAGACGTTCCACACCCTCGCGGAAGAACAGGCGCGATTGAACGTCCATGACCTGCCCCTTGCCATCCTCGTTCGTCATCGCGATGCGATACGCGCCCGAGACGCTGGGGCTGTCCAGAAGGGCGTTGACGATCAGGCTCGCCTCGCCATCCTTGGGGTGTTCGATGTAGAATTCGGTGAAGCGGGGGAATTCCTCGGGCGTTGCGAGCCCCGTGTCCAGCGCCAGCGCGCGGGCCGACTGGCCGTATTGGTGCAGCGCGCCATCTGTGCGGAAATAGGACCCGCCAAGGAACGAAATCCAATCGGTTTTGAAATCCGGCCGCATCACGCGGAATCCCGCAAAGCCCGCATCGTCGCCCATCGCCATCGCGGGGCTGTCTTCGGGCATATCGAAATAGTCGCGGTGATAGACGACTTCGCGCGCCTGACCGTCCTGCACGTCGTAGATCTTCACCGGCTGGCGGAAATAGGTGCCAAGGTGGAAGAACTGCACCGGGGATTCGTCCACCATCAGGCTTTTCGCCTGTTTGAACATGATCTTCCAATGCTCGGTATAGGTCACATCCTCCAGCACCTTGTCATAGGTGGCGGGGGTCGCGGCATAAGGCGCTCGCGCCAGTTCCGCAGCCTTTTCCGCCAGCGCATCGAAGCTGAACGCGGCGGCGGGGCCGAAGGGCTCCGCCTCGACCGGCTGGGCGGGGGCGGCGGTCTGGGCAAATGTCGGCGTCGCCAGCAAGGTCATGGCTGTTGCCGCCAACAGGCGGAGCTTTCTGGACAAGTGAGGCCTCATGGGTGCGGATTCTTTGCCCCATGAAGTGTCCTTGCCGCATCCGCAAATCAAGCGCCGACGTGTCGCATCCGGCATGATGTTGCCACCGAACCACTTTACCCCGCCCGGAAATACGGCTTCAAATGTTCCGGTGGGGGGAGACCATGGCGATCACGGCGCTGACGGGAACGCGGGTGCGCGAAAGGCGGCTGGCCATGGGCCTGCGGCAGTCCGACCTTGCGCGCGCGGTCGGCATCTCTGGCAGCTATCTGAACCTGATCGAGCATAACCGGAGGCGGGTCGCGACCGACGTTCTGGCGCGGCTGGCCGAGGTTCTGGATACGGACGCGCGGGCCTTGGGCGAGGGTGCGGGCGGGCGCGTGCTGGACGATCTGCGCGCCGCCGCCGCATCCGGCATGGCCGCGCCCGAGATCGACCGGCTGGAGGATTTCGCGGGCCGCTTTCCCGGCTGGGCAGGGCTGATCGCCGCGCAGCATGTCCGGCTTGGCGCGCTGGACCGGGCGGTGACCGCGCTGAACGATCGGATGACCCACGATCCGCACCTGAGCCACAGCCTGCACGAGGTTCTGTCGGCGGTCGCCTCGGTCCGGGCCACGGCGGCAATTCTGGCGGAGACGGACGATCTGACCCCCGAATGGCAGGGCCGGTTCATGGCCAACCTGCATGGCGACAGCGAAAGGCTGGCCGACGGGGCCAAGGCGCTTGCCGCGCATCTGGACGGGCCTGCCGCCGCCGATCCTGTCGCGGCATCCCCGCAAGAGGAGATGGAGGCCTGGCTGGCCGCGCGCGGCTGGCATGTCGAAGGCGCAACAGAGGCCGAGCTTGCGGGGCTGAGCGAGGCGGGCCGCGATCTGTCCCGGCGCTGGCTGGGGCGTCTGCGCGCGGGCGAGGGGCTGATCGCCGCGTTCCGCGATGCGCTGCAGCCCGGATCGGCGGCGGGGCTGGTCATCTGCGACGCTTCGGGCACGCTGACCTTCCGCAAACCCACCGAGGGGTTCGACTTGCCGCGTTTCGGGGCGGCCTGTCCGCTTTGGCCGCTTTATGCCGCGCTGGCCCATGGCCGTCCGGTCGAAGCCGAGGTCGCCATGCCCGAGCGCCGCTTCCGCATCCGCGCCTTTGCCGAAAGCCGCTGGCCCGAGGGGCTGGCGGGGCCAGAGGTGCGCGAGGCGGCCATGCTGATCGAACCTTCCGCCGCCACGGGCGCCGCGCTGGCCGTCGGCACCACTTGCCGCATCTGCCCGCGCGATCCCTGCATCGCCCGGCGCGAGCCGTCGATCCTGCGCGAATGAGGTGACCATGGGACATGTGCTTCTGATCGAGGACGAACCGAACATCGCCGAGGCGATCCGCTTCATCCTGTCGCGCGACGGCTGGCAGGTCACGATCTATCCCGAAGGGGCGGGCGCAGTGGAGGCGGTGCGCTGCGTCGCGCCCGATGTCGTGATCCTCGATGCGATGCTGCCGGGGCAGTCGGGGTTCGACATCCTGACCCGGCTGCGCGCCGATCCCGACATGGCCGACCTTCCGGTGCTGATGCTGACCGCGCGCGGCCAGAGCCGGGACCGCGAGGCGGCGGAGAAGGCGGGGGTCAGCCGGTTCATGACGAAGCCGTTTTCCAACGCGGAAATCCTTGAACAGGTGCGTCTTCTGGTGCCGCGGTGAAGCGCCCGCTGTTCCTCGCGCGCGGGCCCTACAGGCGCAGGCGGCTGCGCGATGCGGCGCGGATATTGCCGTTTGCCGGGGCGGTGCTGTTCCTGATGCCGCTTCTTTGGCCCTCGCGCGGGACGGGGCTGAACGGGCTTTACATGCTGGCGGTCTGGCTGGGGCTGGTGGCGGTGGCGGCGGTGCTGCGCCTGTGGCTGGGCGATGAGAGCGGGCCGGAGGACTGATGCCCTTCAACCTGCTGGTCCTGTCCTGCGTCAGCTATGTCGTCTTCCTGTTCCTCGTGGCTTTCATCGCGGAACGGCGGGCGGCGGCGGGGAAGGTGCGCTGGCTGCGATCGCCGTTGGTCTATACCCTGTCGCTGTCGATCTATTGCACCGCTTGGACCTTCTATGGCGCGGTGGGATCCGCCGCAGCCTCGGGGCTGGAGTTCATGACGATCTATATGGGGCCGACGCTGGTCTTCGTCGGCTGGTGGGGATTGCTGCGCAAGCTGGTCAGGATCGGGCGGCAACAGCGGGTGACATCCATCGCGGACCTGATCTCGTCGCGCTATGGCAAGTCGAACCTTTTGGGGGTGGCGGTCACGCTGATCTCGGTCGTGGCAGCGACGCCTTATATCGCGCTGCAACTGCAATCGGTGGTTCTGAGCTTCGGCGTCTTTGCCGCCGACGACCGCGAGGGGACGGCGCTTTGGGTCGCCATCGGCCTTGCATTGTTCACGGTGCTGTTCGGCACGCGCAACTTGGATGCGAACGAACGCCATACCGGCGTCGTGACCGCCATCGCGGTCGAGGCGGTGGTGAAGCTGGCCGCCGCGCTGGCGGTGGGGGTGTTCGTCGTCTGGGGCATTGCGGGCGGGCCGTCCGACATCCTTGCCCGCATCACCGCCGCCGACCGCCCCGAATGGGCGCTGGAGCCTGCGCGCTGGGCGGGGCTGACTTTCGCTTCGGCCGCCGCCGTGATCTGCCTGCCGCGCATGTTTCAGGTGCTGGTGGTGGAAAACGCCGACGAAACGCACCTCGCCACTGCAGGCTGGGCCTTTCCGCTGTATCTGCTGGGGATGAGCGTCTTCGTCATCCCCATCGCCGTGGTGGGGCTGGAGATGCTGCCGGACGGCAACCCGGACCTGTTCGTTCTGACCATACCGTTGGAGGCCGGGCGCGGCGATCTGGCGATGCTGGCGTTTCTGGGCGGGTTCTCCAGCGCGACCTCGATGGTGATCGTGGCGGCCATCGCGCTGGCGACGATGCTGTCGAACCATATCGTGATGCCGATCTGGCTGGGGCTGATGCGGCCTGCCGTTTCGGGTGACGTGCGGCGGGTGGTCCTGCTGTCGCGGCGGCTGTCCATCGCGGGGGTGCTGGCGCTGGGCTATGCCTATTTCCGGCTGTCGGGGGGCGGCGAGGCGCTGGCCTCGATCGGGCTCATTTCCTTCGTCGGGGTGGCGCAGGTGCTGCCCGCGCTGGTCGGCGGGCTGTTCTGGCGCGGCGCGACGCGGGTGGGGGCGGCGGTGGGGCTGACGCTTGGGGCGGCGGTCTGGATGTATACGCTGTTCCTGCCGTCCTTCGGCGCGATCTCGGCGGATGGGTTCGGCATCGGCTGGCTGCGCCCACATGCGCTGTTCGGGACCGAAGGGATGGACCCGCTGCTGCATGCGCTGTTCTGGTCGCTGATCCTGAATGTCGCGGGGTTCTGCGCGGGGTCGATCCTCAGCTTTCCTTCGCCGATGGAACGGCTTCAGGGCGCGGCCTTCGTCGGCGTGTTCGACACCGCACCGGGGCCGAGCGGCTGGGCCGGCGGGGCGCCCGAGGCCGAGGATTTGCTGGTGATGGCCCAGCGCATATTGGGCGAGGAGACTGCGCTGACGCTGTTTCAGGCCGAAGCACGGGCGCAGGGCCGCGCGGGATACCTGCCCGACCCGACCCCGGCCTTTCTTGAGCGGCTGGAGCGGCGGCTGGCGGGCGCGGTCGGCGCGGCGACGGCCCATGCGATGATCTTTCAGGTCGCGGGGCGCGCGGCGGTCACGGTGGCCGACCTCATGGCCGTGGCGGACGAGGCGGCGCAGATCATGGAATATTCCGCCCGTCTGGAAAGCCAGCGGCAGGAATTGACCCGCACCGCCGCCGCCCTGCGCGATGCCAACGCCAAGCTGACCCGGCTGGCCGAGCAGAAGGACGCCTTTCTCGGCCAGATCAGCCACGAGCTGCGCACGCCCATGACCTCGATCCTCGCGTTCTCGGAAATCCTGATGGGCGATGTCGCGCCCGAGGATGCGCGGAGACAGGCGGGCATCATCCATGCCGAGGCGATCCGCCTGACGCGGCTGCTGGACGATCTTCTGGACCTGTCGGTGCTGGAGAGCGGGCAGGTGAAGCTTCATGTTTCCGACGTGCGGCTGCGGGCGGTGCTGGACCGGGCGCTGGCGGCTGCCGAACATGTGCGCCCCCGGCACGACCTGACCGTGTTCCGTGACAGCGGCGCCGAGGCGCTGGTGCTGCGGACCGACCCCGACCGTCTGGCGCAGGTCTTCATCAACCTGATCGCGAATGCGCGGAAATATTGCGATGCTGCGGATCCGCAGCTTCGCATCGTCGTCCGGGCGCAGGATGGGGGCGTGACGGTGGATTTCATCGACAACGGGCGCGGCATCCCGCGGCCCGCGCAGGCGAGCATATTCGAGAAGTTCGCACGGCTGGACGAAAGCGGCCAGGCGGGCACCGGCCTTGGCCTTGCCATCTGCCGCGAGGTGATGATGAGCCTTGGCGGCACCATCGCCTATCTGCCGGGGCAGGGCGGTGCGGCCTTCCGGGTCTGGCTGCCGTTGTAAACCCTTCGTTAGCTTTCCTGTGCGACGGATGACGTGACGAAAGGGGGCAACCGTGACGATCAGGCGTAAACTCTCCCTTGCGAAACCGGCGGCTGAATCGGGCGCGGATCGCATCTGGCGCATGGCGCTGGCCCGCGCCGCGCGCGACGATCTGGCGCTGGCGCTTGCCATCACCGGGCTTTCCGTATCGCGCGTGTCCTTGGGCGAACTGCTGGAAAGCCTGCCGGGCCGCGCGCTTCTGGGCATGCTGGAAGGGCCGGGCGGCATGGGCCTGATCGCCCTGTCGCCCGAGGTGCTGGCCGCGATGACCGAGGTGCAGACCATCGGCAAGGTCACCGACCGCCCCGTCCCGACGCGCCGCCCCACCCGCACCGATGCCGCAATGGTGTCCGGTGTGGTCGATCTGGCACTGGCGGGGCTGGAGGAGGGGTTGGCAAGCGATGCCGACCTCGTGTGGGCCGGGGGCTACCGCTACCACTCCTTCCTGCCCGATCCGCGCCCGCTGGACCTGCTGCTGGAAGATTTCGGCTATCGCCTCATGGTGGCGCAGGTGTCGATGGGCGACGGCATTCGCATGGGCGAAGTGGTGCTGGCCCTGCCCGCCGAGGGGCGGGGACAGGCCCCGGTTCTGGCCGAGCCGGAGGATGAGGGCTTCACCGATCGGCTGGCCGAACAGGTGATGGCGGTGGATGCGGTGATGGACGCGGTGCTTTACCGCGTGACCGTGCCGCTGTCGGCGATCCTGAACTGGGCCGAAGGCGATGCGATGCCGCTGCCATCGGCGGCATTGGACAGGATTTTGCTGGAAGGGCAGGGGCGGCGTCTGGCCGAGGGGAAGCTGGGCCAGAACCGGGGAATGCGCGCGCTGCGCCTTGCGGCGCAGGAGCCGGTCAACGTCGTGCCGCTACGCGCGGTGGGCTAGGCCAGCCGCTCCAGCGTCGGGCGCAGATGTTCAAGCTGGTAGCCGTGCTGCGCGGGCAGGCCGATCAGATCGTCCACCGGAAGCTGTCCGGCATTCGCCAGCGCCCAGACCACCGAACTGCGGTTGCCCGACGCGCAATAGGCCAGAACCGGGCCATCCGCGGCATCGATGGCGGCACGCTGGGCATCGACGTTGTCCTGCGTCAGCTGCCCCCCGATCACCGGGTTCGCAACGAAGGTCAGCCCTGCCGCCTCCGCGGCCTCGCGGATGGTGTCGGTCTGAAGCTCCACCGGGATTTCGCCATCCGGGCGATTGTCGATCACGGTGGTGTAGCCGGCTGCGCGGATCGCGGCCAGATCGCCGGGTTCGATCTGCGGAGAGACGGCGTAAGTGTCGGTCAGCGCGCGGATTTCCATGATGCCTCCTGCATTTTCGCGTATCTTAGCGCCCCCGTTCCGCCGGAGCAACCGCGCCGGGGCACCCGGCGCCCGGCCCAACGTCGAGGAGATGCCGCAGGCATAGACGAGTGGCGGGAGCCTCCCCGTTCACCCCAGCAGGATGCCCGCCACCACCAGCATCAGCCCCAGCGACGACACGCCCAGCGCGATCAGGTTGACCATGACGATGCGCTGCAACTTGCCGCGCACCTCCTCCTCGGGGGCGTTCAGGCGGCGGATCTTCAGGGCAAGCAGGATGCACCAGACCAGCCCCGCGACGCCCGCCAGCGACAGGATCGCACCCAGAACGATCAACCACTCCATGCCAGCCCCTTCCAATTTCTGCCCCGAGGGCGTAACCGAGCCGGTGACCGCTGGCAAGGAGTGAGACGATGACCGACGTGCTTCCCCCTGAGGGGCTGGACCTTCTGTTCCGCAAGGCGCGGACCCATAACGGCTGGCAGGGTGCGCCGGTTTCGGACGATCTGCTGCTCAAGGTGGTGGAGCTTGCCTCGACCGGCCCGACCGCCTTCAACCAGCAGCCCATCCGCGTCATCTTCGTCCGTTCGGACGAGGAAAAGGCTCGGCTCGCCCCCGCCCTGTCGCGCGGCAACGTCGACAAGACCATGTCCGCCCCGGCCGTCGCGATCCTGTGCTACGACCTTGATTTCTGGAAGCATCTGGCCGAAGCAGCGCCCGGTTTCGACGCCGCCTCGATGTTCGACGGCAACCCTGCCGCCGCGCTTGAAAGCGCGCAGCGCAACGGCTCGCTTCAGGCCGGGTATTTCATCCTCGCCGCCCGCGCGCTGGGCCTCGACACCGGCCCGATGAGCGGATTCGACAAGCAGAAGGTCGCCGAAGCCTTCCTGAAGGATCACCCTTCGTGGGAGGTGAACATGCTCGTCAACCTCGGCCATGGCGACCCCGGGGCCCTTCGCCCGCAGCGCCCGCGCCACACCACCGACTTCACCGCCAGCATCGTCTGAGGATCACATGAGCGACATCGATTACAACGTCACCGCGGACGAGCTGCGCCAGTTCATCGAACGGTTCGAACAGCTCGAGGCCGAGAAGAAGGACGTGAACGAGCAGCAGAAAGAACTGATGGCCGAAGCCAAGGGCCGCGGCTATGACACCAAGGTGATGAAGAAGGTCATCGCGCTGCGCAAGCGCAAGCCCGACGACATCGCCGAAGAGGAGGCGATCATGGACATGTACAAGACCGCCCTCGGGATGAGCTAGGCTGAAAGGAACCGCACCCCCGGCATGGCCATGATGCGCAGGATATCCTCCTCGTAGGCATCCGTCAGCGCATCGACCAGTTCGGGGGTCCATCCCGGCATGTCGATCTGCATCTCGACCATCTCGGGCTTTGCATGTTCTTCCAGAAGCGTGGCGGTAATCGTACGCCGTTCGTCGATCGGCAGGGGGGTCGCCATGCGCTTGCGCAGCCGCTCGATCCCCTGATCGTCCATGATGGTTGCCAGAAGCTCGTCCTCGCCCTCCATCGGGATATCCACCCCCGCGACCGAGCGCAGGACTTCCGGCCAGATCAGCGGCGTATCCTCGTCGCACCAGACGGTCACGGGCATGTCCTGACCATGCGCAAGAAGATCGGCGATCACCTCCGACCAGCGAAGGTTCATCGGGTCGACCCCTGCAAGGAAATCCTCGACCGATTTGACGCGCTGTCGCTGAAACAGCGCCGGAATGAAGGTCGCCGGATTGCGGATCGCGATGTGCAGTTCGGCCGCGAAGGACGGAAAGATGTTGGTGAAGCCGCGCACCCGCTCTCCGGCCGCCGGGTAGAGACGGCCGCGCAGCACCCATTGCGGAAACGACAGGAAGTTTTCCCATGACAGGATCAGCCTGTCCGCCGTTCCCGCGTCCATGATCTGATCCAGCACCTCCTCCTGCGTCGCATCCGTCGCCGGCATGCGCCGCAGCGCGGTCGCCGTGTCGCGGATCAGGTTGCGGTATCGGGCAGGCCCGGGGACCATTACCCCCGCTTCGGCCAGCGCATCGCGGTTCCTCAGCAGGCACCGCAGAAGACGTTCTTCATCCGTGCAATGGGCGCCAAGATGGTAGACTATCTGCATCTATTGGTATTTCCCGGTCTTTTCCGATCTATACCGCGCCAGCGCGCCCCGGTGAACCGCTTTCCTGCGCATGGGGCTTGTCTTGCCCCGATCCGCGCGGTAAATCCGCCCCCATGCCTCTATAGCTCAGCTGGTAGAGCGGCTGATTTGTAATCAGCGGGTCGGCGGTTCGAGTCCGTCTGGGGGCACCACCATCCTTCAAATCTTCGCCGCGACTTCCCATATCAAGTCGCAGGAGGAGCGTACGATGGCAGGCGGATGGGCGCGGGATGGCGCCGTGAACGAGCAGATCGAAGCGTCCATCGCGGATGAGCTTTCGCGCCTGAAGGCGCTGCGTCGGCCGTCGGGTGCGAGCTTCGAATTCTGCGCCGAATGCGAGGAGCCGATCCCAGAGGCCCGGCGCATTGCGATCCCGGGAGTAAAACTCTGCATCGAATGCCAGCGGGGCAGGGACGCCCGCCCCGACGAACCGCGTGGCGGCATCAATCGCCGCGGCTCCAAAGATAGTCAGCTCAGGTAACGCCAAGTGCGAATCGTGATACAATCCTCCTGAGTCGTACGTTCCGGGGGAGGTTCGAATGAGCGATTCAGGTTTTGCGGTGGACTTGGCAGCGCTGAAAGCAAAGCAGCAGGGTGCCTGGTCTTCGGGAAATTACGCCGTGATCGGGACCACCTTGCAGATCGTGGGCGAACAGCTTTGCGAGGCCGTCGATCTGCATGCGGGAGAGACGGTGCTGGATGTGGCGGCAGGAAACGGGAATGCCACGCTGGCCGCGGCGCGCCGATGGGGGCGGGTAACTTCGACCGACTATGTCCCGGCTCTTCTGGATCTGGGCCGCGCCCGGGCCAATGCGGAAGGCCTGTCCGTCGTTTTCCGAGAGGCGGATGCCGAGGCGCTTCCCTTCGAGAACGGCGCGTTCGATGTCGTCCTTTCCACTTTCGGTGTGATGTTCACCCCGGATCAGGAAACCGCTGCGCGCGAGATGTCCCGCGTCTGCCGTGCGGGCGGCAGAATCGGCCTTGCGAACTGGACGCCGGACGGCTTCGTCGGTCAGTTGTTCAAGACGATCGGAAAGTTCATCCCGCCGCCCGCCGGCGTGAAGCCGCCCTCGCTTTGGGGGACCGAGGCGCGGCTGACGGAACTGTTTCCGCATGCCAGCATCCGCACGGCCGAGCGCGAATTTGCCTTCCGATATTTGTCCGCCAGTCATTGGCTGGAGGTGTTCCGAAGCTGGTATGGGCCGATGCACAAGGCCTTCGCGGCGCTTGACGCGGGCGGTCAACAGGCGCTGGAGGCGGATATGATTGCCCTTGCCGAAAGGTTCAACAAGGCGTCGGACGGAACGCTCGTCGCACGGGGGGCGTATCTGGAGATTGTGATAGAGAGGTGACAAGCACCATCATCATATTTGGGAAACAGATCCGAAGTTGATCGGATTTATTTTGGTGGAGCCAGGCGGGATCGAACCGCCGACCTCTTGAATGCCATTCAAGCGCTCTCCCAACTGAGCTATGACCCCACCGGGTTCGCGATCCGTTATCGTTGCCGTTCCCGTCTCGCTTGGGCCTTCTAGGATTTGTCCCGGCGGGGTGCAAGTGGAAAAATTGCGCGCCCCGCCAAAACTTTTTCGGGGGCCTCAGCCCTCGTCTTCGTCGCCGGCAACGTCGGCCAGCTCGTCCAGCGAGACGTTGTCGTCGCTGTCGTCTTCCAGCAGATCGTCGTCCAGATCGTTATCTTCGGTCGTGCCGTTTTCCAGCAGATCGTCGCCGTCGATATCCTCGACCAGCGAATCGTCGTCCTTCTCGGTCGCAACGCGCGAGATCACTGCCGCGGCGGCCTTGCGGCGCGCGCTTTCGATATCCACGACTTCGCCCGTATAGGGGCTGACGATCGGGGAGCGGTTCAGGTCGTAGAAGCGTTTGCCGGTGGTCGGGCAAAGGCGCTTCGTGCCCCATTCCTCTTTGGGCATTGTCTGTTCCTTCAAGAGAGGCTGGCTGTTGCAGAGTCGCAGTCGCTTGCCACAAGGGCGCACGTCTGTCAAAGGCTTTCCGAAGCCGCACAGATGGGGGTTCCCCTTCCTGGATGCAAGGCTAATCTGGCGACGGCGAAGGAGAATGCCCATGCCGCTGCTGCCCGGCACCCCCGAGGTCGAGATCACACTGCGCCGTTCGCCGCGCGCGCGGCGCTTTTCGCTGCGGGTTTCGCGGCTTGACGGGCGGGTGACGCTTTCGCTTCCGACCCGCGCCCGCGAGGCGGATGCGCTGGCCTTCGCAGCGGGGCAGGAGGCTTGGATCCGCCGCGCACTGGAAGGGGTTGCGCCGGGGGCTGCGGTTAATTTCGGAACGGTCCTGCCTGTGGGGGGGCAGGCGTTGACCATCCGGCAGGGCGTCGGGCGCATTCGCGTCGAAGGCGATTCGCTTCTGGTGTCCGGCGATCCGGGGCCGAAGGTGCAGGCGTGGCTGAAGACGCTGGCACGGGACCGGCTGGCGGCGGCCTCGGACCGTCATGCGGCGCGGATCGGGCGGCGTTATGCGCGCATCACGCTGCGCGACACCCGCAGCCGGTGGGGAAGCTGCACGGCGGATGGCGGGCTGATGTATAACTGGCGGCTGATCCTCGCCCCGCCCGAGGTTCTGGATTACGTCGCCGCGCACGAGGTCGCCCATCTGGCCGAGATGAACCATTCGCCTGCCTTCTGGGCCGTGGTTGCTGGGCTGATGCCCGACTATGCCCCCCGGCGCGCGTGGCTCAGACGCGAGGGCGGATCCCTGCACGCGTGGCGTTTCACATGCTGACCCCCCGGACCGAAGCGGGCGCCGCCACGCATGAGCGGCTTTACCGTGCGCTGCGCGTGCAGGTCATGCATGGCGAACTGGCACCGGGGCAGGCCCTGACGCTGCGGGGCCTTGGCCGCGAATTTGGCGTGTCGATGACCCCCGCGCGCGAGGCGGTGCGGAGGCTGGTCGCCGAGGGGGCGCTGACGCTGTCATCCTCGGGGCGGGTCGCGACGCCGGAACTGACCCCCGAACGGATCGAGGAACTGGCCGCCATCCGCGCCCTGCTGGAGCCGGAGCTGGCGTCCCGCGCGCTGCCCCGCGCGCATTTCGCGCTGATCGACCGGCTTGCCGCGATCAACGCGGCCAATGGCGAGGCGGTCGCCAAGGGCGACGCCGTCGCCTATATCCGCACGAATCTTGAATTCCACCGCACGCTTTATCTGCGCGCGCAGGCCCCGGCGATGCTGGCGCTGACGGAAACGGTCTGGCTGCAACTGGGGCCGACGATGCGCGCGCTTTATGGCCGTCTGCGCCGGAACGAGCCGCCCGCGCATCACCGCCACATCCTCGCCGCACTGCGCGCGGGCGACGAGCCGGGCCTGCGTCTTGCGATCCGCACCGACGTGACCCAAGGTCTGCGCCACCTTGCCGGATGGGAGAGGACATGACCCACCACATCGACCCCGCCGCCGACATTGCCGAAACCGTGCTGCTGCCCGGCGATCCGCTTCGTGCGAAATGGGCGGCCGAGACGTTCCTTGACGATGCGGTGCAGGTGAACGGCATTCGCGGAATGCTGGGCTTCACCGGAATGTGGCGCGGGCAGAAGGTCACAATCCAAGGGACGGGGATGGGGATGCCCTCCACCTCCATCTACGTCAACGAGTTGATTCGGCTGGGGGCAAAGACGCTGATCCGCATCGGCAGCGCAGGCGGGATGCAGTCGCATGTGAAGGTTCGCGACGTGGTGCTGGCGATGTCGGCCTGCCATGCGGGCTGGCCATCCGCCACGATCTTCCGCGAATTGCATTTTGCGCCCACCGCCGATTTCGGCCTGCTGCGCGCCGCCGCCGCGCTGGCCCCCGAGGCGCATGTGGGGCAGATCTATTCCTCGGACACCTTCTATGACGAACGCAGCGACCTGGGCGAGCAGATGCGCCGTCATGGCGTTCTGGCGGTCGAGATGGAGGCGGCGGAGCTTTACGCCCTTGCCGCCCGCCACGGGTGCCGCGCGCTGGCGGTGTTGACCGTGTCCGATCATCTGCTGACGGACGAACCCCTGCCGCCCGAGGATCGCGAACGCAGTTTCGGGCGGATGGTGGAAATCGCGTTGGGCGCCGCTTTCACTTGACGTAATCGATTCGTCGGGCTTTCCTGCCGCGCCGCAGCGAGAAGGAGAGCATCATGGATCAGCGCAAACTCGGGGGGCGCGACATCGGCGCGGTCGGCTTCGGCGCGATGAGCTTCGGCGGCATGTTCGGCGCAACCGATGAGGCGACATCGCTGGCCTGTCTGGATGCGGCGGTGGATGCCGGGATCACGCATTTCGACACCGCCAACATCTATGGCATGGGCCTGTCGGAGACGATCATCGGCAAATGGGGGCGCCGGGATATTCATCTTGCCACCAAATGCGGCATCGTCAGCGGGCCGCAGCGCACTGTGCGCAACGACGAAGCCTATATCCGCGAATGCCTCGAAGCCTCGCTCCGCCGCCTTAACCGCGACCACGTCGATCTTTACTACATCCACCGCCGCCAGCCCGAGATCCCGGTCGAGGATCTGGCCGGAACGATGGCGCGGCTGGTCGAGGAGGGGAAGATTGGCGGCTATGGCCTGTCCGAGATCGCGCCCTCGACCCTGCGACGCGCCCATGCGGCGCATCCGGTGACGGCGGTGCAGAACGAATACTCGCTTTGGACGCGTCAGCCGGAACTGGGTCTGATACAGGCATGCGCGGATCTGGGCGTGGCCTTTGTCGCCTTCTCGCCGCTGGGCCGGGGGATGTTCGGGCGGGAGCCCCTGAAGCGCGATTTCAAGCAGGGCGTCGATTTCCGCGACACCAACCCACGCTTCATCGAGCCGAACTTCGGCGCGAACCTTGCCGCCATTGCGGGCTTCCGCGATTTCTGCGCCGCACGGGGGCGGACGGTGGCGGGAACGGCGCTGGCATGGGTTCTGGCGCAGGGCGATCTCATCATCCCGATCCCCGGCACGCGCACGGCGGATCACCTGGGCGACTGGCAGACATCGCCGCTGACGGCAGAGGAGCTTGCCGAGATCGCCCGCATCCTGCCCGCAGGTTTCGCGCATGGCGACCGATACAGCGATCAGCAGATGGCCTTCGTGGAACGCTACTGCTGACGGCGGCAATGGCGCGGCTGCTTGCCTTTCGGCAGCCGCTCCTCGGCGCCGCAGACGAGGCAGTGAAAGAACGCCTCTCCTTCTGCGGCGCGGCGGCGATCCTCGCGCCAGGTGCAGTTGGGCGTCAGCGTATTGCTGCGATACCAGATCCAAGCCGTGACGAAGAACACGGCAGCAACGACGATCAGCAGCAAGGGCATGGCATCACGCGGCGTAATAGCCGAACATCTGGTCCAGCACCGACTGCGCGGGCGTATTTGCAGGTTTCGGCGTCTCGCGGCAGTAATATTCCAGCGACTGGGTTGCGGCGTCGGGTTTCTTGGACATCGTCGGCTCCTTCATGCGGGGCCGAAATAATCCTTGCCGCGCCCGCCAACCACCGCCAATCAAGCAACCTCGTCATGCGCCCACCGCATCAATAGCCGGTCATTTCCAGATATCCATGCCCCGGATGGCTGCCCGCGGCGCGGATCGGTCCTTCCCAATAGGGGATGGTCAACAAGTTCCACGCGTGATCGTTCAGCGCCCGCGTCGTGATGTCCAGCCCCTTGGCGGGCAACTCCAGCCGCCATTCGACTGGAACCGCGCGCCCCTCGACCTGCGCGGTTCGCAGCGGGGTCAGCCGCAACGCACCCGGCGGCTGCGGATCGGGCGTGCCGTCCGGTGCGATCCAAGTCGCGCTGGTGTAATCCGTCGTCCCGCGCAGGCGGAACCCCATCAGCCGCGCACCATCGTCGAAGGACAGGCTGAACCAGTCCCAGCCCGACTGGTCCTCTGCCAACGGTTGCGAGGACCATTCCCGGTCCAGCCATGCCGTCCCCGTGACGGGGATGGTCCTGCCGTCCAACTCCACGCTGCCCGACGCGCGAAAGAAGGGCTGCGAGTAATAGCGGCTCGCCTGTCCCGCCGCCGATTTCACCGAATATCCGCCGTCGCCTTGCGCCACCAGCGGCCCGGTCGCCTCCAGCCCCAGATCGTAGGCGAAACCGTCCCCATGGGCGGTCATCCGGTCCGCAAGCCGCCAATCGTCGATCCACGCCTCGGCTGTTGTCGCGCCCGCCTGTCCGATCCCGCCCCGCGCCAGTTTCTCCGCCGCACGGTGCGTCTCTGCCGTCGTCAGCGCGGCATGGCCCAGCCAGACCTGCGGGCTGGCCCAGCCCTCCCCCTCGAACGGGGCGAGGGCGCTACGGAACAGCGTCCATTGTGCGCCGTATTCAGTGCCGTCCGCTGCGGTCAGATTGGCGGTCACATACCACCATTCGATGCGGAACGCCGGGTGGGCGGCATGGTCGGCCGGAAAGGCAAACGGCCCGCGTTCCGGCAGCGCAAAGCCGGTGGCATCGGTGCCGAGCCCCGCAAACCCCTGACCGAAGGCCGGGGCGGCCAACAGGATCAACGCCAGAACCTTACCTCTCATGAGCAAACACTTTCAGCAGTTCCGCAGGCCGCACCCGCGCCAGACGCCGCACCGGAAGCGCCGCCGCCAGCGCTGCCGCCAGCAAAGACAGCCCGCCCAGCCGCAGCCATTCGCCGGGGAACAGGCGCATCGGCAGCCGCCAGCCGAACGCCTCGACATTCACGACCGCCAGCAGCACCCAAGCCAGCGCCAGCCCCATCGGCAAGGCCAGCGCCCAGACCAGCGCGGCCAGTGCCAGCGTCCGCAGAAACTCGAGCCCCGCCAGCCGCCCGCGCGTCATGCCCGCCGCCCAGACGGGCGCAAGCTGCGGCAGCCGCAACGAGGACAACGTCAGAAGGCTGGCAAATATCGCCAGCGCCGCAACCCCCAGCGTCAGCACGTTCAGCGCGCCGGTCACAGCAAAGGTCCGCTCGAACACCTGCACCGAAGCCTCGCGGATCGCCGCCTGATTCTGCACCGCCACCGTCGGGAATGCCTCGCGGATGTCGGCGGCGGGCAGGTCGGTGATCAGCGCATATCGCAGAAGCGGCAGCGGATAAGCGGCGCGGTGGCGGTCCATCGACAGGATCACCTGCGGCATCGGGTTGCCGTAATCGGCATAGACGCCCGCGACCGTGCCCATCTCCGTCTCGTCGCCGGGGGACAGCCCCATCTGCTCGTTCACGAAGACATCGCCTGCCGCCAGCCGATCCCAAGCCCCCGTTGCCGCTTGCAGCAAGGGCCAAGCGCGGCGGAACAGCGGGGCATCGACCATGCCCACAACCTCGACCGGGCGGCCGTCCAGCGTATCCTCGGTCTGGATCATCGGCAGGACTGTCGCGCGATCCCCTAGCCAGTCCAGCAGGCGGGCCGCGGTTTCCGCATCGGCTGCTTCGACATACAGGTCTGCTGCAAGCCTCTGGTCCAGCCATGCCGTGAAGGTGGTCCGAAAGCTGCCGACCATGGTGCCGACACCGATATTCGCCGCCAATGCCAGTAGCAGCGCCATCAGTGCCAGAGACAGACCCGGAAGCTGCTGGCGCGTGTCCGCCCAGAACCAGCTTGCCACCACGCCGCCGCCCAGCCGCCGCGTCACCACCGCCAGCGCGAAGGGAAGGATCAGCGCCCCGCCCAGCAGCAGCGCCCCCAGCACGGCGAACCCGGCCCAAAGCCCCGGCACCAGCAGCAGCGCCGCGCTCGCCAGCCACAATCCCATCCCCGCCAGCGCCTGCATCCGCATCGCCCGGGCCGATTCCCGCGCCCATGCCCTTGGCTGCGCCGGGGCCAGTGGCGGCATCCGCCACAGCCGCCAAATGCTTTGCCCCGCTGCGACCAGCGTCCCTAGAACTGCGATGGCCAATCCCACAAGCCACCATTCCGCCCGCAGGTTCAGCGTTCCGCCCACATCCGCGCCGTAAAGCCCGCGCAGGGTCGCCGCTACATCCGGCAGCAGGGCAGCCGCGATCAGCCAGCCAAGACCGACCCCCGCAGCGCCCGCCACCAGCGCAAAGATCAGGAGTTCGGCCAGCAGCATCGACGCCAGCCTCCGGGCCGACACGCCCAGCGCGCGCAGGGTGCGGAACATCGCGCGGCGCTGCTCGAACGCAAGGCCGACGGCGGAATGCACGATGAACAGCCCGACGCCAAAGGCCAGCCAGCCGAAAGCGGTCAGGTTCAGATGGAAGCTTTCCGTCAGTTGCGACAGGTCCGCGCCTGTCGGGCGGATCACCGAATATCCCGGTGGCGCCGCACCCGACACCAGCACCAGATAAGAGATGTCCTGCCCGAAGATCCCCGCTGCGACGCCGATATCCGTCAGCGCAAGGCCGGGGGGCAGATCCGCCGCCCGCACACGCGGATCGTCCAGCGCTTCGGATGACAGGATCACGCCATCGGTCAGGAAATCGGGCGAGCCGCCGCCTTCGGAGGGCATCGTCAGCGGCTCGATCCCCACGAGGCGCAGCCCATTCCAGTCGCCCTCGATCACAGGGGACACCTGCCAGCCCGCGCGACGAAGAGCGACGTAATCGGCCAGCGTGATGCGCGGCGCGACCAGCCGGGGCAGGCGGTCCTGCGCCAGCGTCGATGCGGCGCGGTCATAGCTGGCCCGCGCCTCGGCATTGATCGCCTGCACCCCGGTCCAAAGCGCGGTCGCCAGCGCAAGGCCCAAGACCAGCATCAGCGCCTGCACCGGATGCCGCCGCCAATGCGACAAAAGCGCGTTCATGCCAGCCGCCCCGCGCGCAGATGGGCGTGGCGGTCCAGCATCCCGGCAAGGCGCGGCGAATGCGTGACCATCAGCAGCGCGGCCCCGGTCTCGGCCACCAGTCGCAGCATCAGCGCCATGACCTGATCGCCCGTCGCCTCGTCCAGATTGCCGGTCGGCTCGTCCGCAAGGATCAGCGCGGGGCGGGCGGCGAGGGCGCGTCCGATGGCGACCCGCTGCTGCTGCCCGCCTGAAAGCTGTTCGGGGTATCGGTGGAGCAAGTCAGACAGCCCCAAGGCTTCGGCCAGTTCCGTCTGCCATGCAGCATCGAACCGCCCCGCGAGGCGCGCCTGAAACGCCAGATTCGCCCCCACATCCAAAGACGGGATCAGGTTGAACTGCTGAAAGACCAGCCCCACGGTTTCGCGCCGCATCCTTGCACGCTCGGCATCGGTGCGGCCCATCGGCTGGCCCGCCACCGTGACTTGGCCCGCGTCCGGCGCGTCCAGCCCCGCCGCCAGATGCAGCAGCGTGCTTTTGCCGCTGCCCGATTCCCCGGTCAGGGCCATCGTCTCTTTGCCCGCCAGCGACAGGCTGACGCCGTCCAGCACGGTTACGGAACCTTCGGAAGTATCGTAGCTTTTGCGGATGTCGGTCAGGGTCAGCATGCACCAAGGCTATCACGAGGGAGGCATGACAATGCAACGCGCGATAACGCGGATGGTTCTGATGGGCGTGTCAGGATCTGGAAAAACCACCGTCGGGCGGGCGCTGTCGGACCGGACGGGCGTGCCCTATCTGGACGGGGATGACCTGCACCCGCCCGCCAACATCGCCAAGATGGCCGCGGGAGAGCCGCTGACCGATGCCGACCGCGCGCCCTGGCTGGAAAAGGTGGCGGACGCGCTGGGGGACGCCCCGGTGATCGTCGGCTGTTCGGCGCTGAAGCGGCGCTACCGCGACGTGCTGCGACGGGCGGGGCCGGTCCTGTTCGTGCATCTGTCCGGCAGACCCGAGGTTCTGGCCGCCCGCATGGCCGGGCGGACCGGGCATTTCATGCCGGGCGCGCTGCTGCAATCTCAGCTAGCCGCGCTGGAGCCGCCCGGCACGGACGAGGATGCGATCACGGTGGACATAGATCAGCCGCTTCAGGCGATCGTGGATGCAATCGCCACGAGGTGATTGTCCCACGCGACGTCTTCGCGCGTCAGCGGCGTCAGGGTGGCGCCCAGAAGACAGATCGCGCCGCCGCCATCGGTGATCGCGAACCCGCCCGGCGCGGGGGCGATGCCGCTGGCATCCGGTCGCGCATGCCGGTCCAGCGGCGCGCCGTCCGCGGCATGGATCATTACCACCCCGCCGGGTGGCGAGGTCATCCCGATGCGTCCGTCTGCGGCCCATGCGATCGATCCGGCATATCCGCGCATGGCGAACATGTCCGCCTCTGCGGGCCAGCACAGGGTCGGCGTTTCGCCCGGGCGGTGGATCCCCAGAAGCGGCACGGGCTCGGCTGGATCGCCCTCCCATTGCATGGCGAAAGCGACGGCACCTTCGCGCAGGGCAAGATGGCGGATCGAAAGCTGAGGGAACTCCGGGATCTCCACCACCTCCCGCACCGCGCCATCGGCCAGATAGGCGAGGCTCGGGCGCATCGTGTCGATGTTCAGCTTGCTGCGGTCCTGCGGGTCGGTGCGGATGCCGCCATTGGCGATGACCAGCGTGTCGGTGCCGGGGATGCGCCGGATCTCGTGCGGGCCGATCCCGCCCGACGGGAATTCGTCCAAGCGGCTGTAGTTCCGCGCGTCCCAGACGCCGACGCGCCCTTCGGAGGTTTCCGCCACCACCTCGGATGTCCAAAGCAGCGTGCCATCCTGCGAAAATGCGCCGTGGCCGTTGAACTGCCGCCCCTCGGGCGGGGTCAGGCGGGCGCGCAGGGTGCCGGTGGCGCAGTCGATCACCAGCGCATAGGTGCCGGGGCGGCGCGCGAAGGCGACGGCCTCGGGGCGGCTGGGATGGGCGGCGGCGGCATGCCCGCGCGAAGGGAGCGGGATGCGGAAAAGCACGCGCCCATCCGCAGCGATCCCGTGCAACGCATGGCTGTCATCGGGCAGGCGGGCGGCGGCCAGCCATGCCGGGCTGCCCGCGTCGGCCCATCCCACGCGCGGCATTGCGCTGGCCACAAGTCCTGCAAGAAAGAGCCTGCGCGTCGCCATCGTCAGTCCCCATCCGCGGCGTTGAACCCCGTTCCGACGCCAAGTGCGCCGCCGATCTCATCCTCGACCGCATCGCTGACGGCAAGAAGCTGCTGCCGAAGGATTTCCAGCTTCAGCCGCCCGGCGGGATCCGCAACGCCCGCGAAATCCGCATCGTCCATCCGGTCCGCGAAACGCCGCGCCTTTTCCATCGCCTTGAAGGTGCGCGGAATGTCGGGTTTCAGCGAAAGCGCGTCCGCCTCGATCGCGGCCAGCGAAAGCCGCAGGTTGCGAAGGCTGCGCTGCGACAGCCGCGCCTCTGCCCGTTCGGGGCGGGGATGGTCGAAGGAACCCATCGGACGGCCAAGCCGCATGTCGGCGTTGAAGGCAAGGCCCGTCACGATCTGGGTGTAGATCGCCTGCGTCGCCTCCTCTCGTGTCAAGAAACGGTGGTTTTCGGCCGTTCCCGCCGACAGCATCAGCCCCGCGAACGGGTACCATTCTTCAAGGATCGCGGCGGCCATGCGCGCCAGATCCTCCGATGCGGCGACGATCACGTCGCAGCCCCGGGCCGAGGAATAGGCCGGGTCGTAAAGCAGACGCTCCAGCGCAAAAAGACCGCGCGCGGCGACGGACTGGCGCTCGAACCCGTCCAGCGGCGCTGTCCCTTGGGTCAACTCGTCCAGCACGCGCTTGCCCGTGCCGCGCGTATCCGGCCAGAAGGCGATGGCCAGACCCCGGCCTGCATCCTCGACCGGGCCGATGCGGATATGGGCGACGGCGATCCATGCGTCGAAGGCGTCGTTGAACAGCGGGATCAGCACATCGCGCGCGCAGGTGTCACCCGCTGCATCCGCCAGCGTGGCCGTCGTCGCCGCAAAGCGCTGGTATCCCGGCCCGATTCGCGTGTTCACCGCCGCCGCCGTATCGGCGAGGGCCGGGGCAGCCATCAGGGCCAGCGCGAGCAGGGTCTTCATCAAAGGCTCTCCAGAAAGGCCAGCAGCGCGGCCCGGTCTTCTGCGGCAAGATGCGCCGCCTTGTCGCGGGCGGCACGTCCTTCGCCATCATGCCACAGGATCGCCTCCAGCAGCGAACGCGCGCGCCCGTCATGCAGATAGGACTGTGTGCCTGTGACAGTTTCGGTCATCCCTATGCCCCAAAGCGGCGGCGTGCGCCATTCGCGGCCCGTCGCGCGGGCTTCGGGCCGGTCGTCTGCCAGCCCTTCGCCCATGTCGTGCAACAGCAGGTCGGTATAGGGCCAGATCAGCTGGAAGCTCTGCTCGGGGCGGCCCTCCAGCCGGTGGGTCACGAATTTCGGGACGTGGCAGGCGGGGCAGCCCGCTTCGTGGAACATCCGCTTGCCGCGCAATACCTGCGCATCCCCGGCATCCGGGCGCTCCGGCACACCGAGGTTGCGGGCATAGAAGGTCACGAGGTCGAGGCTTTGCGCGTCCACCTCCAGCCCCTCGCGGATGCCCGGCTCCTCCCCGTCGGGGGCGGTGCGGCAGGCGGTCTGTTCGGGCATGCATTCACCCCAAGGGGCAGGGAACAGCACGGTCGAAAGGCCCATGTCGCCCGCGAAGGCGCTGGCCGATTGCTGGCGGATCGTCGGCTGGCCCGCCTTCAGCCCGAAGCGGCCCAGCATGATCCCGTGTTCCACCGACCCCACGATATTCGCCCGCCCCGAGATGCCGTCGCGATCTGCGTCATCCTCGTCGGCATGGGCAAGGATATCGGCAGCGGGAATCGCCTCCAGCAGACCCAGCCCGATCATCTGCGGCGCAACGCGGGGCGACAGCATGACGTCCGGGGCAAGCGGGCCATAACCGGGGTTGGCGATGGAATAGGCAGGACGGCGCAGGGTCACGACCGTTCCGTCGCCCAGCGTCACGGGCAGGTCGGTCCATTCGGTGTCCATCCGGCCTTCGGCGGCGTGACCGGGCAGGGCCAGATCCTGAAGCTGTTCGCCATAGGTCGGATCGGGACTTGTGGCGATATAATCCGCGATCTCCTTCGGGGTGGTCCCGCCGGGGACCGACAGACGCAGGAAGATCGAGATGCGGTCGTCCTGCGGCCCCTCGGGCGGGTGGCCGCGCCCATCCTTGACATGGCAGCTTTGGCAGGCGCGGGCGTTATAGAGCGGGCCAAGCCCGTCCGAGGCCAGCGTCGAAGACGGCGACCCGACCCACAGCTTGCGGAACAGCGCGTTGCCCAGTTTGAAATCCATTTCGGACGCGAAGGGCATGTTGCCGGACGGGTCCGAAAAGGCATCGGCGGTCGTTCGGCGCCGCACGGTCGCGGCCCCGGCAGGCAGGTGTTCAAACGCTTCGGGTGCGCTGAAATCGGTGGGCGGGGCAAGAACCGCGGCGATGCGTGCGGCCTCGTCCCGGGTGCGGGGGGTGGCCGGCAGATGCGCGTCACTGGCCGTCCACGCCGCAAGCGGCTGCGCGCAAAACAGGAACACGGGCAATAGGCGCAACATGGACAAACCTCTTGGTTGTCGGTGTCGCGCCTTTGTTCGCCTGTTTCAACGAAATTCTTGCCGCCACCGGGGGCGGCAAGCATTCATTCCGCTTCGGATGCGGGTTTGGCGTTCAGCAGGCCGTAATTCTGCTCGCCGATGTCGTTCAGCAGCGACAGCTGGGTTTCAAGGTAATCGAGATGGCCTTCCTCGTCCTTCAGCAGCTCCTCGAACAGGTTCTTGGACACGTAATCCTTGACGCTTTCGCAATGATCGCGCGCCTCGGTATACAGCTTGATCGCGTCTTCCTCGGCGGCCTTGTCGGCCTCCAGCGTCTCGCGCAGGGTCTGGCCGATGCGCAGCGGGTCCAGGCGCTGAAGGTTCGGGTGGCCTTCAAGAAAGATGATGCGCTTGATGAAATTGTCGGCGTGGTTCATCTCCTCGATGCTTTCCGCGCGCGACTTGTCGGCAATCTTGCCGTAACCCCAATCTTCTTGCAGGCGATAGTGCAGCCAGTACTGGCTCACGGCCGTCAGCTCGGACCTAAGTCCGGCGTTGAGATATTCGATGACCTTCGGATCGCCCTTCATGTCCCTCGTCCTTGGCTGAAACGCGGCGCAGGCCGCGCAGGTTGCTTGGGACTTCAAAGCTGTCGCATCTGCGCATGGTGTCAAGAAGCAAGGGCATGCAGCCGCCGCAATCCGCGCGTTTTCCCAGCGCGCGATAGACTTTGCCGGGCGTGATAATGGTGGCCGGGTCCGACTGGCGCATCCATTCCACGGCGGATCGGATGTCGTTGTCGGTGATGTTCATGCAGTGGCAGACGATCATGATTTCACTGGAATACTGCGTTGGGGTTGTCGAGGCTGTCGGAGCCTTCGAAGGCGATGGCGTCGAGTTTCAGGGCAGTCACCGCCCGTTCGATCGTTTCGGTCTGCGCGACCAGCCCGTCGATGGCGGCGGTTATCAGGCGCTCGCCCTCCAGATTGTCGGCGGCAAGCATCTGGTCATAGGCCATCCCGCCCTCTGCCGCGCCTTTCAGGGCGGTCATCGCGCCCATCGTGTCGTCCAGCCGCAGCTTCAACTCGGTATCGACCTCGGGGGCGCGGGCGGCGACCAGTTCCGACAGGGAAGGGCCGGAAACCTCGGTCCCGTCCACGCGGGCATAGCGGCCCAGATAGACGTTACGGATGCCCAGACCGTCATAGTAATGGCTGTTATGGGTGTTGTCGGAAAAGCAGTCATGCTCCTCCTCGGGGTCGTTCAGCATCAGGCCCAGCTTCATCCGCTCGCCCGCCTGTTCGCCGTAGGAGAGGCTCCCCATCCCGGTCAGCATCGCTCGAAGTCCGGCGGCGGGATCGTCCGTCACTGCCGCCCGCGCCGCGCCGCCTTCCGCCCAGTTTGCCGCCATCTCCTCCAGATCGCTTATCAGAAGGGTGCTGGCGGCCTTCAGATACTGGCCGCGGCGGTCGCAATTGCCGTTGGTGCAGCCCTCCGCCGCGTAATCGGTCCAGGGGCGTTCCCCCGCGCCAGCCCCGGTGCCGTGCAGGTCCTGCCCCCAAAGCAGGAATTCGATGGCGTGATAGCCCGAGGCGACGTTCGATTCGATCCCGTCCGCCTCGTGCAGCGTTTCCGCGATCAGGGCAGGGGTGATCGCGCCTGCATCCACATCCGCCCCTGACAGCGTGAAGTTGGGATGCGCGATGACGTTCAGCGTGGCGAAGTCGTTATCCTCGGCTCCGCCATAGGCGGCGTCGACATAGTCGATCAGCCCCTCATCCAGCGGCCATGCGTTCACGCGGCCTTCCCAGTCGTCCACGATAGGGTTGCCGAAGCGGAACACCTCGGTCTGCTGATAGGGGACGCGCGCGGCCAGCCATGCGGCCCGGGCTGCGTCCAGCGCATCCTGCGACGGCGCGGCCAGCAGCGCGTCGATGGCCACGTCCAGCGCCCGCGCGGTGGTCAGGCTGTCGGCATAGCCCGCCTCGGCGATGTCGGCATAGGTGTCCGCCACCTCGGCCTCGGTTACGGCGAAAGCGGGCAGGGCCGCCATCGCGGCGCATGCGGCCAGAACTGCGCAGAGGGGGTGATGGGTCATGATCGCTCGCTGGGCTGGGGATGCCGGGCTGGAATTGCGGCCGCGCCGGGTGCCGGCGCGACCGGGCGGGGAGGCTTATTTCGTCAGGATCAGCTTGCCCGCGCGGGTGATCCGCAGGCTGTAGACCTGACCGTGCAGCACGATGCGCGCCTGCGTTCCGCCATCGGTCAGGCGGGTGGCGTCATGCACCGGAATGCCGGTTTCGATGAGGTTCAGGGGATCGGTCATCGCGTTCATGCTGCACGCTCCATACGGTCGATAAGTGCTGTGAAACCCGTGGTTCCGGGGGCAAGGCCCGCCAGCGCCTGGCGCAGAATCTCGCCCAGACAGGGTTCGGGGGTGATGGGTGTTCTTTCGGGCGTCATCGGTTTTCTCCGTCCGCGGCTGCCCGAAAGGGCTGGCTCGGATGAAGGAAAGGTGACTGAAAAAGTCGGAGTTGTAAAGACTGATTTTTTTGGTCGGAAATAGGGTCGCAAGCGGATGCTTGCCGTCGTCATGGAACGGTCGCATCCTGCGGCCCATATCGATGTCAGTTCAACCAGTGGAGTGAGGACGATGAAGGACGCGAAAAACATCCTGGACAGCCTGATCCAGAACTTCGGCCAAAGCCGCACGCAGGGTGGGCTGGGCGGCATGGCCGAACAGGCCAAGGGCGCATGGGATCGCCAGTCGGGCATGACCAAGGGCGCGATTGCCGGCGGCGGTCTGCTTGCGTTGCTGCTGGGCGGCAAGAACAGCGTCCGGATGGCAGGCGGCGCGATGAAGATGGGCGGGCTGGCCGTGGTCGGCAGCCTTGCCTACAAGGCGTTTCAGGACTGGCAGGCGGGCCAGAAGGCACAGGTCGGCGCCGAACCCGCCGCGACCCCGCTTCCCGCGCCCGAGGGCACTCCCTTCAACCCCACCGATCCCGAGGCTGCCGACGATCTGGCAACGCGGTTGGTGCAGACGATGGTCGCCGCCGCCAAGGCCGACGGTCACGTCACCCCGGACGAGCTTCAGCGCATCGAATCGCAACTGGGCGAACTGGGTCTTGGCCCGGAGGCCGAGCGTCTGATCCAGGCGGAGCTTAACGCGCCGCTGGATGTCGGCCGCATCGCCGAGCTTGCCCGCACCCCCGAGGAAGCGGCAGAGATCTATACGATGTCGCTGCTGGTCGTGGACGAGGAGAACCCGGCCGAGAAGGGCTATCTTGCGATGCTGGCGGCGCGGCTGAACCTTGACCCGGGTCTGGTCGAACATCTGCACGCCAAGGTCGCGTCTGTCGCCTAAGGGCCCGAACCGGCGGTGGCGGCGGTCAGAAGATCCGCCGCCGCACGCAGGGCGGTGCCCGCGCGCTGTGCATCCGACAGGCTGAGCCGGAACGCCGGGGCCGACAGCGACAGCGCCGCGATCGCCCGCCCGCCGCGCCCGAAGATCGGCGCGGCCACCCCTCGCATCCCCTCAAGGCTTTCCTGATCGTCCAGCGCGTGGCCCCTGTCGCGGATGCGCGACAACTCCCGGTCCAGCGCCGCCGCTGCGGTGATGGTCAGCGACGTGTGGCGCACCAGCGCCCCCGCCTCGACCGCACCCCAGGCCAGCAGCGCCTTGCCCGAGGCCGAGGCGTGAAGCGGCGCGCGGCTGCCCGGCGGGAAATTTGCGCGAAGCTGGCGCGGGCCTTCGGCTTCGGCCAGATGCAGCACCTCGCCGCCCGAGGCGATGGCCAGCGACACGGTTTCCGAAAGCTCGTCGCGCAGACGGGCCATCGGGGCCGCGGCCCGCGCCACCAGCGAATCGCGGCGCAGGAATGCGTTTCCCAGACGGAACGCCCCCGCGCCGATGCGAAACCGCATGTCTTCGGATTCCACCATGCCCTCCGCCTCCAGCGTGGTCAGCGCGCGGAAGGTCGAGGCAAGCGGCTGCCCCCCGAGTTCCGCCGCCTCGGACACGGTCAGCCCGTCATGCGCCGCCAGAAGCCGCAAAAGCCGGATGGCGCGTTCGACGGCAACGACGGTGGAAGGGTCATCGGTTGTTCGGGGGCGGCCACGGGGCCGGACGGGGATCGTGCTCATGCCGCTCTCCTTTTCGTGATGAAGCGGGCGCGGCGCGATTCCTGTCCAGCGATTCTGCGCGGGCGGATGACGCATCGGCACATTATCGCCTTATTGTGTGCATTGAAGCGGCGCTGTCATTCTGCTTTGACGAAGCAAAGGTCAGGAGGCAGGCATATGCGGGTGTTCCTCAACGGATTCGGGCGGATCGGGCGGTCGGTGCTGCGGGCATGGGCGCGGGGAACGTGGCCGGTCCAGATCGTCGGCATCAACGACATCGCGGCGCCGGACATGTGCGCCTATCTGTTCCAATACGACAGCGTCTTCGGGCCGTGGCCGGGAACGGTGGAGCTTCGGGACGGCGCGCTGGTCGTGGACGGGCGCGCGATCCCGTTGCATCGGGCGGCGGATCTGTCGGCGCTGGACCTGTCGGGCGTAGATGTGGTGATGGAATGCACGGGCCGCGCCGATGCGCGCGAGGTGGCCGAACGCGGGCTGCGGGCGGGGGCGGGGCGGGTGCTGATCTCCGGCCCGTCGAAGGCGGCGGATGTGACGGTGGTTCTGGGCGCGAACGAGGATGCGATCACGGATCAGCGGATCATCTCGAACGCCTCCTGCACGACGAATGCGCTTGCGCCGCTGGTGCGGCTGCTGGACCGCGAATGGGGGGTGGTCACGGGGTCGATGACAACCATCCATTGCTATACCGGCAGTCAGCCGACCGTGGATGCGCCCGCCGCCGATTTCGCGCGCAGCCGGGCGGCGGCGTTGTCGATGGTGCCCACGACGACCTCGGCCCAGCGGCTTCTGGATCAGGTGCTGCCCGACCTGGCGGGGCGGGTGCAGGGATCGGCGGTGCGGGTGCCGGTGGCCAGCGTTTCCGCCGTGGATCTGGCGGTGATGCTGGACCGTGTACCGACGGTGGAGGTGGTGAACGAAGCGTTCAAGTCCGGCGGCGTCATCGGCTGGACCGACCGCCCGCTGGTCAGCTCGGACCTGCGGGCGCGTCCCGAAAGCATCGTCATGGCCACCCCCGAAACGCGGATCACCGCACAGGGGATGGTCCGCGTCTTTGGCTGGTATGACAACGAATGGGGCTTTTCCAACCGGATGCTGGATGTCGCCTTAATGATCGGCAAGCGCCGCGGCGCGTGACGCCTCGGCCGCCGTGCCGCGCGCACCGTTGAAGAAGGCGTTCAGTCCGACCGCCGCGATGGTCGCCAGCAGGATGCCGCTTTCGATCAGCGGGTGCAGCCCGTGCGGCATCCACATCTTGAAGTCCGGCGCGACCAGCGGGATCATCCCGAAGCCCAGGGACACCGCGACGATGAACAGATTGTTGCGGTTCGTCGCGAAATCCACGTTCGACAGGATGCGAATGCCGGTGGCGGCGACCATGCCGAACATCACGATCCCCGCGCCGCCCAGCACGGCGGTCGGCAGCGATTCCACCAGTGCGCCCATCTTGGGCACCAGTCCCAGCACGATCAGGATGATCCCGCCCGCCACGCAGACGAAGCGGCTGCGAACGCCCGTGACGCCGACAAGGCCGACATTCTGGCTGAAGGAGGTATAGGGGAAGGTGTTGAAGATCCCCCCGATCAGCGTGCCCAGACCATCCGTCCGCAAGCCCGCCGACAGGACGGGCTGGGTGATCTTGCGCTCGGTCAGCTCTCCCAAAGCCAGGAACATCCCGGTGGATTCGATCATCACCACGATCATCACCAGCACCATCGTCACGATCATCACCGGATCGAAGATCGGCATCCCGAAATGGAACGGCGTGATGAGGGCGAACCAATCGGCCTCGGCCACCTTGGAGAACGCCATCTTGCCTGCCAGCGTCGCCAGCACCCCGCCGATCACGATGCCCAAGAGGACCGAGATATTGGCGATGAAGCCGCGCCCATACCGTGCGATCAGCAGGATCGAGCCCAGCACGATGGCCGAGATCACGATGTTCCCCGCATCGGCATAGGCCGGGTTCTGCATCGTCGGCGCAAGGCGCAGCCCCTCGGGGGCGGCGGCACCGGCCAGCCATTCGGCATGGGCGGGATCGACGATGCGCGGTGCGGTGGGGCCGACCGGGTTGCCAAAGATCCAGTTGATCCCGATCCGCATCAGCGTCACGCCGATCACAAGGATGATCGTCCCCGTCACCACCGGGGGAAAGAACCGCAGCATCCGGCTGACCAGCGGCGCGATCGCCATGGAAACGATCCCGGCGGCGATGATCGCGCCAAAGATCATCCGCGCGCCCTCGGTGCCGGGATAGGCGCTGCCGATCGCGACCATCGGCCCGACCGAGGCGAAGGTCACGCCCATCATCACCGGAAGGCGCACGCCGAACCACTGTGTCATCCCCAGCGACTGGATCAGCGTGACGATTCCGCAGGCGAACAGGTCAGCGGAAATCAGAAAGGCGACATCCGCGGGGGCGAGGCCAAGCGCCCGCCCCACGATCAGCGGGACGGCGACCGCGCCCGCATACATCACCAGAACATGTTGCAGCCCAAGCGTGAACAGCCGGGGCGGCGGCAGAAATTCATCTACCGGATGGGTCATCTTTTCTCTCCTGTTGGGTCGGTGCCGCTTCTGTGGCGGTCATCCGATGGTGTAGGGGTCCTTGAACCAGTGCTCCTGAAGGTTGGGGGTAGGGCCGATCCTGTCGATCACAGCGAACAGGCCGGGGGAATGAAGCGGGGTCAGAACCCCGTGCCAGACGCCCCGGTGGATGTTGATGCCCTGATGCGGGGCGGTCAGGAACGCGCAGGGCGTGTCGGGCGTCTCGTCGCGGCCCGCGACGATGACCAGAAACGGATGCTCGGTCATCGGGATGAAGGCTTGCGAGCCTTCGGGGTGCCGTTCCACCAGATCGAGGCGGTAGGGCAGTCTGCGCGGCTGGGCCTGAAAGATCGATATCCCGGCGCGGGCATCGCCGAAATCCATCACAGCCCGGTCGTGAAAGCGCCCGCAAAGCCCTTGATTGATGATCCGGTCCGGATCGCCCACAGCTTCCAGCACGTCGCCGAACGGGGCGAAGGCTTCGGCAGTCAGGGGCGCGGGGCGGATCATTTCAGCCTCAAGGGTGGGTGGCGGTTCACGTCCTTGTAGAGCAAGTAGCGGAACGGACCCGGACCCGCAGCATAGCATGCCTGCGGGCAATAGGCGCGCAGCCACATGAAGTCCCCGGCTTCGACCTCGACCCAATCCTTGTTCAATTTATAGACCGCTTTGCCCTCCAGCACGTAAAGGCCGTGCTCCATCACATGCGTCTCCTCGAACGGGATCACGCCGCCGGGCTGGAAGGTGACGATGGTGACGTGCATGTCGTGACGCAGGTCGTTGGGGTCGACGAAACGGGTGGTGGCCCAGGCGCCGTTCGTGTCGGGCATAGGGCTGGGGGCGATGTCCTGCTCGTTCAGGATCAGCGCCTCGGGTTTCGCCATCCCGCCGGATTCCCAGATCTTCCGGACCCAGTGGAAGCGGGCATGGTCCGTGCCGTGGTTCCACAGCGCCCATGCCGATCCGGCGGGGATATAGGCATAGCTTCCGGCGCGCAGATCGTGGCGCTGGCCGTCGATGGTCAGGGTGGGGGTGCCTTCGGTCACGAACAGCACGCCCTGCGCCTCGGCCTCGGGTTCGGGGGTGTCCGATCCGCCGCCGGGGGCGACCTCCATCACATATTGGCTGAAAGTTTCAGAGAAGCCGGTCATCGGGCGGGCGATCAGCCACAGGCGCGTCTTGTCCCATCCCGGCAGAAAGCTGGTCACGATGTCGGAGAACACCCCGCGCGGGATGAAGGCATAGGCTTCGGTGAAGACGGCCCGGCCGGTCATCAGCTGCGTTTGCGGCGGCAGGCCGCCTTCGGGTGCGTAATAGGTCATGGCAGCAGGTCCTTCAGACGAAGTTCGGCGATGCGTTCCACCTGTTTGCAGGCGGTGGCGAATTCGGTGTCCCGGTCGTTGGCGATGCGCAGGGTGAAGGCATGCAGGATCGTCATCTTGGTATTGTCCCGCACGGCGATGATGAAGGGAAAGCCGTGCCGCGCGACGTAATCGGCGTTCAGACGCTGGAACGTCTCGCGCTCCTCGTCCGTCAGCGCGTCGAGGCCGACGCTGGCCTGTTCGGCGCTGCTGTCGGCGGTCAGACGCCTGGCCTGCGCCAGCTTGCCTGCCAGATCGGGGTGGGCATTCAGCACGGCCAGCCGTTCGTCCGGCGTGGCGCTGCGGAAGGCGCGGCACAGCACCGAATGCACACCGATGGCGCTGTCATGGGCGGGGCCAAGCTCCATCTCCCACACGCGTTCGGCGATCCAGGGGGAATGTTCGAAGATTCCGCCGAACTTCGCCACGAAGGCATCGCGGTCCATGCGGCTGGGGCGTTCGCGCCGGACAGGCGGGTGGTTCGCCGCCCAATGCGCCGCGATCTGGCCGCGCGTTGCGAACCACGCGCCGCGGTGCTGGGCATAATCCAGGAACCGGATCAACCCCGCCGCCTTTCCCGGACGCCCGATCAGGCGGCAATGCAGCCCGATCGAGAACATGCGCCCCCCTTCGGCGGTCAGCGTGTCGAAGGCATCCTTCAGATACTGGAAGAACTGCTCGCCCGTGATGTAGCCGGGGGCGGTGGCGAACCGCATGTCGTTCGCCTCCAGCGTATAGGGGATGACCAGCTGGCCGTTGTCGAGCCAATAGGGCAGGTCGTCGTCATAGGTGTCCGATATCCAGTCGAACCCCTGCTCGGACGTCAGGCGCACGGTGTTGGCGGAACAGCGGCCCGTATACCAGCCGCGGGGGGGCTCGCCGACCACTTCGGTATGCAGGCGGATGGCCTCGGCGATCTGGCGGCGCTCCTCCTCCTCGGGCATGGCGCGGTGTTCGACCCATTTCAGACCGTGGGATGCGATTTCCCACCCGGCATCCTTCATCGCTGCCACCTGTTCGGGGCTGCGCGCCAGCGCGGTCGCGACGCCGTAGATGGTCACGGGCAGCGCACGTTCGGTGAAGATGCGGTGCAGACGCCAGAACCCGGCCCGCGCGCCGTATTCATAGATGGATTCCATGTTCCAGTGCCGCTCGTTCGGCCACATGGCGGCACCGGGGATATCGGACAGGAACGCCTCGGACGCCGCATCGCCGTGCAGGATGCAGTTCTCGCCCCCTTCTTCGTAATTCAGCACCAAGCTGATCGCGACGCGCGCATCGCCGGGCCAGCGCACCTGCGGCGGGGTCGCACCATATCCGGTCATGTCACGGGGGTAGCGGTTCATCGGCATCTCCTTTGTTCCAAGATTATGCGGCATCGGCGAAGTTCTTTTTCAAGAAAACGGCGAAACTGCTTTACGGCAAGCCGCCCCTCGCATCCGATGCATCTTGGGGCGATGATGACGAAAACGGAGGCACCGATGGGACGACTGACGACGCATGTGCTGGATACGGCGCTGGGCAAACCCGCCGCCGGGATCAGGGTCGAGCTGTTCCGGGACGGCACCCGCATCGCCGAGGCGACAACGAACGCCGACGGGCGCACCGACGCCCCGATGCTGTCACCGCTGGAGGCGGGCGAATACGAGCTGCTGTTCCATGCGGGCGATTACCTGCGCCGGACGGGGCAGGGCGATGGGGTGCTGTTTCTGGACCGTATCCCGATCCGCTTCGGCATCGCGGATGCGGAGGGGCATTATCACGTCCCGCTGCTGATCTCGCCCTTCGCCTACAGCACCTATCGCGGCAGCTGAGCCCAGCGGTCCGCCTCGCGCCGGAAGGTCGCCTCGGCGGTGGTGCGGAATCTGGCGTCATCCCCGGCCGAGATGGCGCGGATATGCACCTCGGCCCGGCTGCAATCCAGCACGTTGAAGCTGTTCTCCTGATGCCGCAGCCGGGTCGAAAGGCCCGTGCCCGCCTGCACGAACAACAGCCCCGGCGCGTTCGTGAACGGGCCGACATGGGTTGTGTGGATATGCCCGCACAGCACGACATCCGCGCCGCAATCCGACAGCGCCTTGAGCGCCCGGCCCGCGCCGCGCATCAGGCGTTTGTCGGTGCCCTCCAGATGTTCCAGCGGGTGATGCAGGGCGACGACGCGCACCCGGTCGCCCGCATCCGCAAATTCGCGGCAGACGCGGGCCAGCGTCTTGCTGCGGAACCGCCCGGACTGGTGCGCCCAGCGGTTCACGGTATTGACGCCAACGACCTTCAACCGCTCGTCCGACCATGTCGGCTCCAGATTGCGGTCGATGTATTTGCGATACCGATGCCAGGGCCAGACCATGCGCACGAACAGATTGTCCAAGGGCGTGTCGTGATTGCCGGGAACCGACAGGGTCGGCGCCTCGATCCGTTTCACGAAGGCGGCGGCCTCCTGATATTGCCAGATGCGCGCGCGCTGTGTGAAATCGCCCGAAATCACCACGAGATCGGGTTTCAGCGCGTTCGTTTCTGCCAGCAGCGGCTCCAGCAGGGCGGGGGATGTGCGGCCGAAATGCAGGTCGGACAGGTGCACGATTCGCTTCATGGGGTCTCCACCCGGTCGGCCTCGTCCGGGATGATGATGGACAGCGCATCCTTCAGGATCTGGAACCGAATGGGAGTCTTCATCCGCGATTTTTCCCCGTCATAGGCGACCAGAAGCGAGGGTTTGGCGGTCTCCACAGTGAAATCCTCGGCATGAAGGATGTCGATGTCGCGGCCTTCCTTCACCGTCTTGGTCACCAGATGCCACGTCGTCCGCAAAAGCGCCCCGCGACCGTCGGCATGCGAGACGAACATCACCAGATCGTCGTCGCTGATCTGTTCCGACCCCGGTAGCCCGAAACGTTGCAGCTGATAGGCCGACCGCGCGACGAAGATCAGCGGCGTCGTCATCGTTTTGTCGTCCAGCCGGACGGTCATCGGCTTGCGGTATTTCATGAAGGTCTTCAGCACGGACCAATGCGCCGCGATCCGGCGCCGCCCGTATTTCTTGTATACGGATTCGCGCTGTTTCAGGATCGCAGGATAGATCCCGAGGCTGGCATTGTTCAGAAACACCTTGCCGTTCACCGTCCCGACCGAGATCCGGTGCGGATGCCCGTTCAGGATCGCCTTTGCCGCCGGCTCCGGTTCCTGTGGCAGTTGCAGGCCCCGCGCGAAATAGTTGAAGGTGCCCAGTGGAAGCACGGCCATGTGGGCATCGCTGTTCACCATCGCATTGGCGACGCCCATCACCGTGCCATCCCCCCCGGCGGCGACGATGGTGGTGAAGCCGTCGGCGATGGCGCGGTCCACGGTTTCGGACAGATCGTGCCCTTCCTGCCAGCGGCGCAGGGTCGCGGCGCCGAACACCTCCATCGCGCGGTCGATGGCTTCGGCATCGTGGCTGTTGCGGCCCGAATTGGGATTGGCGACGACGCAGATCGTGGCGGGGTCGATGGGCATGGGGGGAAACTCCTTTGGGCCGGTGGCAAAACGCCTGCCGCCGCCTTCGGGTTTCGCCATAGCGTGCGAATGTTACGAAAGAACCTGCATCGCCGTCGCCATGTCGGCCCGGCAGCGGGCGGTGATGAAATCGACGAACAGGCGCAGCTTGGGGTCGCGCAGGCGGCGGTGCTGGAACAGGCAGGAAAGCTGCGTGGGCAGCGGCGGGGTGGCGGTGGCCACCGGAATCAGCGCGCCCGATTGCAGATGTTCGGCCACCTCGAATATCGGCTTCATGACGATGCCGCGCCCGTCCAGCGCCCAGCCGGTCAAAACATCGCCGTCATCAGACTCGAACGGGCCGGTGATCTCGAACCGTCTTGGCCCATCGGGGGTCTGGAGCGTCCATTGGAACTCCTTCGCGCCCGGAAAGCGCAGGTTCAGGCAGTCGTGATGGCCATCGACCAGCGCCGCGCCATCAGCCGGATTGCCCCGCCGCGCGATATAGGCGGGCGCGGCACAAAGCACGCGCGGGCAGTCGGCCACCAGCTTCACCTTCAATGTGCTGTCTTCAAGGATGCCAAGGTGGAAGGCCAGATCCAGCCCTTCGGCGGTCACGTCCACGTTGCGGTCCGACAGGCGCAGACGCAGGTCGATCTGCGGATAGAGGTCCTTGAACGCCGGGATATGCGGCGCGATGAACCGCCGCCCGATGCCCAAGGGGGCGGCCAGATGGATCGTCCCGCGCGGGTTTTGCGTGACGTCCACCACCGCAGCCTCGGCCTCGTCGATGGCCTCCAGCACCTTTCGCGCACCGTCATAGAAGATGCGCCCATTCTCGGTCGGTTGCAGCGTGCGGGTGGTGCGGTTGAACAGCCGCACGCCCAGATGCTTCTCCAATTCCGAGATTCGGGCCGATGCCACGGCGGGCGAGGTGCGCTGGTCGCGGGCCGCCGCGCTCATGCTGCCCAATTCATAGACACGCACGAACATGCGGATGTTGTTCACATAGGCCAATCGGGATTATCCAGCGCGATTTGAAAGTGCTTGGGCATTTGCAGAATTAACAGAAAGGTGACGGTCGGTATAGCCTGATGCCAGCGAAGCAGGAGCCAGCCATGTACGACATGACCGTGATCTGGGAATGGGTGGAGATCGCCGTCCGCTGGACGCATGTGATCACCGCCATCGCGTGGATCGGATCGTCATTCTATTTCATCGCGCTGGACCTTGGTCTGCGGAAAGCGCCCGACCTTCCCTCCGGCGCGCATGGCGAGGAGTGGCAGGTCCATGGCGGCGGCTTCTATCACATCCGCAAGTATCTGGTCGCCCCCGCCGCGATGCCGGAACATCTGACGTGGTTCAAATGGGAAAGCTATGCGACATGGCTGTCGGGCTTCACCATGCTCGTGCTGGTCTATTACCTCGGGTCGGAGTTTTACCTGATCGACCCGGCGGTGATGGATCTGGCGCCGTGGCAGGCCATCGGAATTTCGCTGGCATCGCTCGCCTTCGGCTGGCTGGCCTATGACACGATCTGCAAATCGCGCTTCGGCGACGACAACACGCGCCTGATGCTGCTGCTTTATGTGATCCTCGTGTGCATGAGCTGGGGCTATACGCAGGTCTTTTCTGGCCGCGCCGCGCTGCTGCACTTGGGCGCGTTCACCGCCACGATCATGAGCGCGAACGTCTTCCTCATCATCATGCCGAACCAACGTATCGTGGTGGCGGACCTGAAGGCGGGGCGCGTGCCGGATGCAAAATACGGCAAGATCGCCAAGCAGCGCAGCACGCACAACAACTACCTGACGCTGCCGGTGTTGTTCCTGATGCTGTCGAACCACTATCCGCTGGTGTTCGCCACCCAATACAACTGGGTGATCGCGTCACTTGTCTTCCTGATGGGCGTGACGATCCGGCATTACTTCAACACCAAACACGCGCGGAAGGGGAACCCGAACTGGACATGGGCCGCGACGGTGATCCTGTTCATCGTGATCGCGTGGCTGTCATCCGTGCCGATGATGCGGCAAGAGGCGACGCTGACCCCCGCCGCCCAGCGTTTCGCGGATGCGGCGGGCTTCGATCAGGTGACGCAGATCGTGCAGGGCCGCTGTTCGATGTGCCATGCCGCCGAACCGGGGTGGGAGGGGCTGATGTGGGCGCCCAAAGGCGTGCATCTCGAAACGCCGCAGCAGATCGCGCACGAGGCGCGGCGCATCTATCTGCAATCGGGGGTCACGCATGCGATGCCGCCCGCGAACCTGTCCTTCATGGAGGAGCAGGAGCGAGCGGCGATCGTCGCGTGGTATCGGTCGGTCAGCGGCTGAGGCAGTCGGTCAGCGTTCCTGCCAGCCCACGCATCAGATCGGCGTAAAGCTGCGGCCCTGCCTCTAGCGCCGATCCTTCGGGGTCCAGCGCATCGCCCACTGTGACGCCCGTATCGCCCGCCATCTGCGTGACCAGCTTGGGGTCGTGCTGCACCTCGGGGAACAGGCAGGCCGCGCCGCCTGCCGCCTTGGTGATCTCGGACAGACGCGCGGCCGAGGGCGACGAGGCATCGCCCAGCGATACCGCCCCGGCCACCGTCAGCCCGTAATGTTCTGCGAAGTAGCCATAGGCATCGTGGAAGACGATGAAGGGCTTGTCCTTTACCGGGGCAAGCTCTGCGGTGATCTCGGCATCCAGCGCGGCGATGCTTTCCTTGCCAGCCTCGGCATTGGCGGCATAGGTGGCGGCATTTTCGGGGTCCAGCTTTGACAGTTCCGCCGCGATGGCGTCCAGCCAGACCGATGCGTTATGCGGGTCCAGCCACGCATGGGGATCGTGGCCGTCATGGCTGTGGCCGTGATGGTCGTGGTCGTGGTCGTGATGATGCTCCTCGGCGTATTCACGCAGCGTCGCGCCCTCCGCCTCCAGCAGCCCAAGCCGCGCGCCGTCGCCGCCGATCCCGTCCAGCGTTCCGGCCAGCCAGGGCGTCATCTCGGGCCCGACCCAGACGACCAGATCGGCGTTCGCCAGACCTCGCGCCTGCGAGGGGCGAAGCTGGAAGTTATGCGCATCCGATCCTGGCGGCAGAAGCACTTCGGGCGTCGTTCCCATGACGGTTGCCACCAGCGACTGCACCGGGGGGATGTCGGTCACGACCGACATCTCGGCGAAGGCGGGGAAGGCGGCGGTGGCAAGCAGCAGCGATATGGTATAACGCATGGGAACCCTTTCGTATCGGTGCGGCAGGGCGTATATGTGATAATATCACAAGTCAAGGGCCGCCCATGGAACCGCTCGCTTTCCACCATCACGATCATTCGCATTGCGAAGGCGATGTCATGCATCGGGCCGAAGCGCTGGCCAAGGAACAGGGCCTGCGCCTGACCCCCGTGCGCAAACGGGTGCTGGAGATTCTGCTGGAGGCGCATAAGGCAATGGGCGCCTATGACGTTCTGCAACGGCTCGCGGCCGAGGGGTTCGGCAACCAGCCCCCCGTCGCCTATCGCGCGCTGGAGTTTCTGGTGGAGCACGGGCTCGCGCACCGCATCCGCCGTCTGAACGCTTTCACCGCCTGTATGCATCCGGGCGAGGCGCATTCGCCTGCCTTCCTGATCTGCCGGCAATGCGATTCCGTGGCCGAGGCCGATGCCGCCGGAGTCCGCGCAGCTTTGGGTGCGTCGGCAGATGCCTTGGGCTTCACCATCGAACGCAGCAATATCGAGGCGCTGGGCCTGTGCCCCGCGTGCAAGGCGGCATGAGCCTGATCGCCGCCGAACATGTCACCGTCCGCCTTGGCGGGTCCGAAGTGCTGTCCGACGTCAGCATCGCGCTGAACGCGGGCGAGATTGTGACCATCGTCGGCCCGAACGGGTCCGGCAAATCGACTTTGCTGCGCACTTTGCTGGGCATTCTGCCGGTAGCCTCCGGGCGGGTCACGCGGAACGCCCGCATCGGATACGTCCCGCAGAAACTGGCGCTGGAGCGGACGCTGCCCTTGTCGGTCCGCCGCTTCCTGTCGCTGCCCATCCGCCATTCGCGGGCCGAAACCGACGCCGCGCTGGCCCGCGTCGGCGTTCCCGAGATCGGGGATCGCCAGCTTGCCGACCTGTCCGGCGGGCAGCTTCAACGCGCGATGCTGGCGCGGGCGCTGCTGGCGAAACCGCAGGCGATCCTACTGGACGAGCCGACGCAAGGCCTCGACCAACCCGGGGAGGCGGCGTTCTACCGTCTGCTGGAGGAGGTCCGCCGCGAGACGGGCGCGGCGGTGCTGATGGTCAGCCACGATCTGCATGTGGTCATGTCGGCCTCGGACCGGGTGATCTGCCTGAACGGCCATGTCTGCTGCGAGGGCACGCCCCGTGTCGTGTCGAACGCGCCGGAATATCGCGCGCTGTTCGGCCTTGGCACCCAAGGGGCGCTGGCGCTGTATCAGCACGATCACGACCATACCCACGATTGCGGACATGACCATGCTTGACGATTTTCTGGTGCGCGCGGGACTGGCAGGCGTGGGGCTGTCGCTGGCGACGGGGCCTTTGGGGGCGTTCGTCGTCTGG
The DNA here is from genome assembly GCA_029846755.1 of Falsirhodobacter flavus. Taxonomy (GTDB): domain Bacteria; phylum Pseudomonadota; class Alphaproteobacteria; order Rhodobacterales; family Rhodobacteraceae; genus Falsirhodobacter; species Falsirhodobacter flavus. The sequence continues at coordinate 447,967 of JARWBI010000001.1, forward strand.
CGGCGGATGGCTTATTTCGGTGACGCGACTGCTCATGCCGCGATCCTTGGCGTGGCGCTGGCACTGGCGATGGATCTGCCGGTGGGCTTTGGAACGCTGGCGGTGGCGCTGGTCATGGCCGTGACGGTGTCCACGCTATCGGGGCGGGGCTGGGCGATCGACACGGTGCTGGGGGTGCTGGCGCATTCGGCGCTGGCGCTTGGCCTTGTGGCGGTCAGCTTTCTGCAAGGGGTTCGGGTCGATCTGCAAAGCTGGCTGTTCGGCGATATTCTGGCCGTGTCGCGTGCGGATCTGGCCTTCATCTGGGGTGGGGGCGCTTTGGTCGCGGCGCTGATCGCGTGGCGGTGGGACAGGCTGCTGGTGGCCACGGTGAACGAGGATCTGGCCCATGCTGCGGGCGTCGATCCGAACCGCGAACGCATGGTGCTGACGCTGGCGCTGGCGGTGGTCGTGGCGGTGTCGATCAAGGTGGTCGGCGCACTTCTGATCGCGGCAATGCTGATCGTGCCGGCGGCAGCGGCGCGGGCATTGGCACGCGGACCCGAAGCGATGGCGCTGCTGGCATCGGCGATCGGGGCTGCGGCGGCGCTGGCGGGGCTGTGGCTGTCGCTGTCCTTCGACACGCCTGCGGGGCCGTCCATCGTGGCGGCGGCGGCGGCGGGATTCGTCATCGCGGGAATGGCGGGCCGACTTCGCGCGTGATGTCGTTTTTCGCGCGTTTCATGTCGGGCCGACCGGCCCCGACCGCGCAAAGGATCGGGCATGAATGGCTTAGCCAACAGCCCGGAGCATCCGATGAAAACCCATGTCAAAGCCCTTGTCGTCGGCGGCGGTGCCGTCGGAGCGGGCGTCGCCTATCACCTTGCCAAGGCTGGCTGGGACACGATGCTGGTCGAACGGGACGAGCTGACATCGGGGTCGACATGGCATGCCGCAGGGCTTCTTCCCTTGTTCAACATGAGCTATGCGACGACGCACATCCACAAATACTCGGTCGATTTCTATAAGTCGCTGGAGGCGGAGACGGGGCTGAACGCCGGTTTCGCCGTGGTCGGCAACCTGCGGATGGCGCAGACGCAGGATCGGATGGACGAATACATGCTGTATTCCTCGGTTGCGGAAACCTGCGACGTCTATCACGAATTCCTGACCCCGGCGCAGATGAAGGAACGCTGGCCGCTGCTGCGCACCGACGATCTGAAGGGCGCGCTGTTCCATCCGCAGGACGGTTACATCAACCCCGCCGACGTGACGCAGGCAATGGCCAAGGGCGCCCGCCAGCGCGGCGTTCATATCGAACGCAAGGTACAGGTGGACGGATACAAATGGACCGGGTCCGAATGGATCGTGTCCTGTTCGCGGATGGTGGAAAAGGGCGGCTATCTGGTCCCCTCGGACGAGAAGTTCGAGATCCGCGCCGAACACGTCGTGACCTGCACCGGCAACCACGCCCAGCGCACGGCGCGGCTGCTGGGCATCAAGATCCCCGCGATCCCGGTGGAACATCAGTTCATCGTGACCGAGCCGGACAAGGCGCTGCTGGACTGGCGCGCGGCTGGCAACCCCGAACACCCCGTCCTGCGCGATGCCGACGCCAAATGGTATGTGCGCGAGGAACGCGGTGGCTGGATTTTGGGCCCGTATGAGAAAGGCGCCCCTGCGCGGTTCGAATTCGAGGTGCCGGACAGCTTCCGCGCCGACCTGTTCCCGCTGGATCTGGAACGGATCGAGGAGGAATACACCTCGATGCTGCACCGGATTCCGTCGTCCGAGACGGTCGGCCTCAAGGACGATTTCAACGGCCCGATCTGCTATACCCCCGATGGCAACCCGCTGGTCGGCCCCGCGCCGGGGCTGCGCAACATGTGGCTGTGCGAAGGCTTCAGCTTCGGCATCACGGCGGCGGGCGGCACGGGCTACTATCTTGCGCAGATGATGGTCGAAGGCGAGGCCGAGATCGACATGGCCAGCCTCGATCCCAAACGCTACGGATCGTGGATGACGACCGAATACGCGGCGCGCAAGAACGAGGAATGCTACGACCACGTCTTCATCCTTCACCACCCGGACGAGGAACGCGAGGCCTGCCGCCCGCTGCGCACCGCACCCGCCTATGACCGCCAGATCGCGCTTGGCGCGCAGATGGGGCAGGTGAACGGGTGGGAACGTCCGAACTACTATGCCCCCGAAGGGTTCAGCGACCACGATTCGCGGTCCTTCCGTCGTGGCGCATGGTGGGAATATGCGGAATCCGAGGCACGGGCAGTGCGCGAGACGGCCGGGCTGATCGACGCTTCGGCCTTCACCAAGCATCTGGTGCGCGGCAAAGGGGCGACGGCGTTCCTTGACCATTTCACCTGCAACAAGCTGCCGAAGGTGGGGCGGATCAACCTGACCTATGCGCTGACACCGCAGGGGACCGTGCGCACGGAATACACCATCGTGCGGCTGGCCGAGGATGAATACTACATCATCTCGGCCGGGGCATGGACGGCCTATGACGCGGATTACCTGCGCAAATCGGCCGAAGGGCACGAGGTCGAAATTCACGACGTGACGACCCAATGGGGCGTCTATGCACTGGCCGGACCGAAGTCGCGCGACATTCTGCGCGAACTCATCAAGGATGCCGACCCCGCGACGGCGCTGTCGAACAAACGCTTTCCGTGGCTGTCGGCCAAGAAGATCGAACTGGGCATGTGCCCCGTCAACGCCATCCGCGTCGCCTATACCGGAGAGCTGGGCTGGGAGCTGCACTACCCCATCGAATTCGGGCGCTACCTTTGGGACAAGCTGATGGTCGCGGGCGCGCATCACGGGCTGAAGCTGGTCGGCGCGCGGGCGCAGAACTGGCTGCGGCAGGAGAAATCCTATCGCGCGTTCGGCTCGGATCTGGGGCGCGATGCGACGCCGCTGGAAGGTGGCCTCGACCGTTTCGTCGATTTGTCCAAAGAGTTTCAGGGCAAGCAGGCGATGCTGGACACCGGCATCCGCAGCAAGTGCGTGACGCTTCTGATCGACGGGCCGGCGGATGCCGATCCGTGGGGCAAGGAAGCGATCGTGCTGGACGGTGCGAAGGTCGGGCGTCTGACCTCGGGCGGGTATTCGGTCGCCTTCGGCAAGCAGATCGGGATGGGATACGTTCGCCCCGACCTTGCCGAAGTCGGGACGAAGCTGAAGGTGCGGATGTTCCGCGAACTTTACGACGCGGTCGTGGCCGAGGATTCGCCCTTCGATCCCCAGAACGCCCGCATCCGCATCGACGGTTAGCGCACCCTGCGGAGTTGCAGCCAGGTCTGCCACTCCTGCTCGTCGCCGCGGAAGGCGTTGATATCCACCTGACCCCCGATGCCGGGGATCAGGCCCGTGCCGGTATATTGCCAGAATTGCCAGTCATGGCCCGGATGCACTTCGCGCGGATGCCCCGCGACGGACCGCAGCCAGAAGTCATGCCCGCCCACGCGCCACATCTCGTTTTCGCGGAAGAAATCGACGGTGGAATAGATGATCGGGCGCTGGCCGTAATGCGCCTCCAGCAGGGACGAGAAGCGGGCGGCCTGCATGCGAACCACCTCGGGCGGGGGGCGCAGGGTGCAGGTGCGCGAGGTCGGCGTCCATTCCATGTCCAGCACCGGGGGCAGATCGCCCTTGTGGCGCGGATAGTTGGCTATGAACCACGCCGCCTGTTCGTCCGGCGTCCGGCAGAAGTAATAGTAATGATAGGCGCTGACCGGGACATTCGCCGCGCGCGCGCCTGCCAGATGGGTCGCGAACATCGGGTCGCGGTAATCGCCGCCCTCGGTCGCCTTGACGAAGGCGAAACGCACGCCCGATCCGCTGGCGGCGAACCAGTCCACGCTCGACTGATACCGCGCGACATCGATGCCGTGGATCGGATAGGCGGCTGGCACATGCCGTCCGCGCCAGCTCCACGGGGCGGCATCACCGAAGGGTTGGGGAATGCCGGGGACCGGCTGTGGGCCACGCCCGCCGCAGGCGGCAAGCAGCACAAGCCCGCAAAGGGCAAGCAGACGAAGGGGCGTCATGGAAATCCTGTAAGGCGAATCATTTCCGCTTTTTCGCGTTAAATGCGCCCTTCGTCATCCGCTTTGTGGTCCGGCGCGCCGATTGGACGCGCCGGGGCACGGGATCACTGCGGGATGCTGCCCGTGATGCCTTCGACATAGAAGTTCATGCCAGCCAGCGTGCCGTCGTCGGGCGTCTCGCCCTCAGCCAGCCAGGCCGAACCGTCCTGCTTGTTCAGCGGGCCGGTGAACGGGTGCTGGCCGCCCGCGATGGCGTCGCGCACCGCTTCGGCGGCGGTTTTCACTTCGGCGGGGACGGCGTCGGTGATCTCGCCGATTTCGACCTCGCCCTCGGCGATCCCGGCCCAGGTCGCCTTCTGCTCATAGGTGCCGTCCAGCAGCGCGCCGATCCGTTCGATGTAATACGGCGCCCAGTTGTCGATGATCGACGACACGCGCGGCGAGGGTTTGAACTCGCTCATGTCGGACGCCTGCCCGAAGCCGATCACGCCCTCGGTCTTGGCGGCTTCGGCCAGCGGGGCGGTCGAATCGGTGTGTTGCAGGATCACGTCCACGCCCTGTTCGATCAGCGCCTTGGCCGCGTCGGCCTCTTTCGCCGGGTCGAACCAGGTATAGGCCCAGACGACCGACATGGTGACGTCCGGGTTCACCTTGCGCGCGGCGATGAAGCTGGAGTTGATGCCTTGGATCACCTCGGGGATCGGGAAGGACCCGATATAGCCGATCTTGTTCGATTCGGTCATGTGGCCCGCGATGGTGCCCATGACCGCGCGGCCCTCATAGAAACGTGCGTCATAGGTGGACACGTTCGCATGGTCGCGCTTGTAGCCGGTGGCGTGTTCGAACTTCACGTTCGGGAACTTGGCCGCGACGTTGTTCGTCTGGTCCATGTAACCGAACGAGGTCGTGAAGATGATGTTGCAGCCTGACAGCGCCATCTGGGTCAGAACGCGTTCGGCGTCCGCACCCTCGGGCACCGATTCCTGATAGGTGGAGGCGTCGACGCGGTCGCCGAATTCCTCGATCACCGCAAGACGGCCCTGATCGTGCTGATACGTCCAGCCGCCGTCGCCGATCGGGCCGACATAGACGAAGCAGGCCTTGACCTTGTCCATCCCCTGCGCCGAGGCGCCGCCCGCGATGGCCAGCACCGCCGCGGTGGCAAGAAGCAGTTTCTTCATTGTTAACTCCCCAAGGAAAGCCTCAGCGCGAGGCGTGAAAATTCTTGCCCAAGGCGGCAGGTGCGGCAGCAGCGATCCGCCCGCGCCCCGAGGACATGATGACCAATACCAGTATCGTTATCAGGTAGGGCGACATCGACAAATACTCGACCGGGATTCGCGCGCCCGCTGCCTGAAGGTTCAGTTGCAGCACCGTGATGCCGCCGAAAAGATAGGCACCCAGCAGCACGCGCCACGGCTTCCAGCTGGCGAAGACGACGATGGCCAGCGCGATCCAGCCCGCGCCGGATGTGATCCCATCGGTCCATTGCGGCACGCGGATCAGGCTGACATAGGCGCCGCCAAGCCCCGCCATCGCGCCGCCGAAGCAGATCGCCAGCACCCGGATGCGCCGCACCTTGTAGCCCAGCGCATGGGCCGCATCGTGGTTTTCCCCGACGGCGCGCAGGATCAGGCCGATGCGGGTAAATTTCAGCACCGCCCATGTCGCCGCGACCATCAGCAGAGAGAAATAGACCATCCAGTCATGCCGGAACAGGATGCGCCCGATCACCGGAATATCTGCCAGCGGCCCGAAGGGCAGCGCCCCGGTCAGCGGCGGGCGGATGCCGACATAGCCCTGGCCGATCAGGCTGGACAGGCCCAGCCCGAACAGCGTCAGCGCCAGCCCCGTCGCCACCTGATTGGCCAGCAGATATTGCGTCAGCAGCGCAAAGACGAGGCTGAGGATCGCGCCACCCGCCGCCCCGCCAAGGAACCCGGCAAGGGGGCTGCCGGTGTTCACGGCGACGGCAAAGCCCATGACGGCGCCGATAATCATCATCCCCTCGACCCCGAGGTTCAGAACGCCGGCCTTTTCGACCACCAATTCGCCCAGCGCGGCCAGCATGATCGGCACCGACGCGACCATCAGCGAGGCGATCAGGACTGCGGGATTGATGCCACCAAGATCCATCACTTTGCCCCCCCAAGACGGATGCGGTAATTCGACAGAAGATCGACAGCCAGCAGGAAGAACAGCAGCATCCCCTGAAACGCCTGAATGGCGGCGGCGGGAAGGCCCAGCATGAACTGCGCAAGCTCTCCGCCAATGTAAGTCAGCGCCATCAGAAGCCCCGCGAGCAGGATGCCCACCGGATTCAGGCGACCAAGGAAGGCTACGATGATCGCGGTGAAGCCGTAACCCGAGGCGAAGTCGATGCTGATCTGGCCCGCCGGACCCGACACCTCGAACAGCCCCGCCAGCCCGGCCAGCGCCCCCGATATGCCAAGGCACAGGATCACCAGCCGCGTGGGCGAGACGCCCGCATATCGCGCGGCGCGCGGCGCTTGCCCCGCCAGCCGGATCGAAAAGCCCAGCATGTGCCGTTGCAGCAGGATATAGGCGAAAATCACCGCGATGAACGCCGCGACCACGCCCCAGTGCATCCCGGTGCCTGCGATAAGTTCCGGGTTCGCGGCGGCGGGATATTGCGAAAGGTTCCGCGATCCGGGAAAGCCGCCGCCTTGCGGGTTGCGCAGCGCGCCCAGCGCCATCGAAGACAGCAGCGATTGCGCGACATAGACCAGCAGCAGGCTGACCAGTATTTCATTGGTGCGGAAGGCCGTCCGCAGCACCGCCGGGATCATCGCCCATAGCAGCCCGCCAATCGCCCCGGAGATCACCATCAGCGGAAAGATGAACCACGCCTCGGTCGGGTAGAACGCCAGCCCGACCGCCGCGCCGGTGATCGCGCCGACGATGTATTGCCCCTCGGCCCCGATGTTCCAGATGCCCGCGCGAAAGCCCAAGCTGAGGCCAACCGCGATCAGGATCAGCGGCCCCGCCTTCACCAGCAGTTGCGGGCGCGAATAGGCGGCGAATTGCGGGTTGAACAGCGGGTCCCAGAAGATGGTGCGGATCGCCTCGACGGGGTTCTTGCCAAGGATGGCGAACATGATGCCGCCCGCGATCATCGTCAGCACCACAGCCAGCAGCGGCGTCGCCATGCCCCATGCGCGCGACGGCGAGGCGCGTTTCTCAAGCCTCAGCATGGGCCACCTCCATTCCATGCGCGCCGCCCATCATCAGACCGATCTGATCCATGGTCAGCCCTTGCGTCGGGCGCGGCGCGGTCAGCCGCCCCTCGTTCAGCGCGGCGAAGCTGTCGGCGATCTCCAAGAGCTCGTCCAGATCTTGCGAGATGACGACCACCGCTGCCCCATCCGCAGCCCGGTCGATGATCGCCTGCCGGATCGACGCCGCGGCCGAGGCGTCGACGCCCCATGTCGGCTGGTTGATGACGATGACGGTGGGGGCCTGCGACAACTCGCGCCCTACCACGAATTTCTGGAGGTTCCCGCCCGAAAGCGAGCGGGCCGCGACATCGGTTCCCGGCGTGCGCACATCGAACTGCTGCACGATTCCTTCGGCGAAACGGCGCGCACCCGCCCAGTCGATGAAGCCGCTTTTCGTCAGCCCCTTACGGACCGAGCCGGAGAGAAGCGCGTTTTCCACAAGGCTCATGTCCGGCGCTGCCGCGTGACCCAGACGTTCCTCGGGTGCGGACACCATGCCCGCCTTGCGGCGCTGGATCGGACCCGCCGCACCGACCGGCACACCCGCAATCTTCACGGCCGAGGGCGAGGTCCGCAATTCACCGTTCAGCGCCAGAAGCAATTCGTCCTGACCGTTGCCCGCAACCCCGGCAATGCCCAGCACCTCGCCCTTGCGAACGGTGAAGGCAACGTTCTTCAGCGCGGTGCCGAACGGGATCGGAGAGGCGACCGACAGCCCCGTGACCTCCAGCGCGACATCGCCCTTGGGCTTGGCAGACCGTTCGGGCGGGGTCAGGACGGTGCCGACCATCAGCTCGGCCAGTTCCCGCGCCGTCTTCTCGCGCGGGGTGCAGGTGGCGACCACCTTGCCGCGCCGAAGGATCGTCGCCTCGTCGCACAGGCTGCGGATCTCCTCCAGCTTGTGGCTGATATAGAGGATCGCAGTGCCTTCGCGGGCCAGTTGCCGAAGAGTCTGGAACAGGATGTCCACCTCTTGCGGGGTCAGCACCGATGTCGGCTCGTCCATGATAAGCAGCTTGGGGTCCTGGAGCAGACATCGGATGATCTCCACCCGCTGCCGCTCTCCGGCGGAAAGATCGCCCACCATGCGGTCCGGGTCCAAGGGCAGGCCGTAATCCTGCGAGACCTTGCGGATCCGCGCGGCAAGCTCGCGCAGCTTCGGCGGGGCCTCCATGCCCAACGCGACGTTTTCCGCGACCGAAAGCGCATCGAACAGCGAGAAATGCTGGAACACCATAGCCACGCCCAGGGACCGCGCGACCGAAGGCTCTGCCGGGGCGTAATCCTGCCCGCGCAGGCTCATCCACCCGGAATCGGGTTTCACGAGGCCATAGATCATCTTGACCAGCGTGGATTTGCCTGCCCCATTCTCGCCCAGAAGCGCGTGAACCTCGCCGGGGCGGATGCGGAAGGATACGTCGCTATTGGCCACCACGCCGGGATAGGCCTTGGTCAGGCCCTCCACGGTCAGTAATTCGCTCCCCGTCATCCGCGATCTCCGTCTCGGCTTTGTTTTTGTTCAATAGTTGCGCTGCCACGCCAATGGCAATGGCTTGCGGGTGTTTTCCAAGGGCAGTGTCACCTATGGGACATGTGATCCGGTCCGGGTCATGGCCCAGCGCGGCAAGGCGGCTTCGGAACCGCGCCCATTTGGTCTGCGACCCGATCAGCCCGGCAAAGGCGAAGCCGCGGCCCAGAAGGCGATGGCATATTTCCAGATCCAGCGCGTGGGAATAGGTCAGGATCAGATGCTCGGCCTCTTGCGGCGCATGCAGCACCAGCCGCGCGGGATCGGCGGCCCAGAGGCGGGTCGCGTCGGTGCGTTCGGGAAAGCGGTCCTCGGACGTGTCGATCCATGTGATCGCGAAACCGGGCAGGGGCGCGATCACACCCACCAGCGCGCGGCCCACATGGCCCGCGCCCCAGATCCACAGGTCGCGTTCGGTCCGCGCCTCGGGTTCGACCATCCAACCCTGGACCAGTCCGGGCAGGGGCATCACGCCCTGATTGCGGGCGATGGCGACCATCCGCTTCACCGCCAGCGGCATCTGCCCCGGCCCCCGCGCGATCACAGGGCCGTCCGGCACCGCGTCGTAGCTTTCGGTCAGCAGCGTCACCGCCCCGCCGCAGCATTGGCCCAGCGCGGGGCCAAGCGCGTGGCGCGTCAGCCCGGTGCGGCCCGCCCGCGCCGCGCGGATCGCCTCCCATTCCAGTGCGCCGCCGCCGATGGTGCCAAGGGTGCCGCCGTCCCAGACCAGCATCGCCGCCCCCACCTCGCGCGGGGACGATCCGTCATGGGCGGCGATGACGACGCGCTTCACCGGACCATGCGCCGCGATGGCGGCCGCAAGGGCTGCGCGGTCAAACATGGCCCAGCGCCTTCAGGATGCGTTCGGGCGTCGCCGGTGCGTCCAGCGCCGGATACCGCGCCCCGCAAGACGCTATCGCGTCCGAGATCGCCATGAACGCCGAAATCCCCAGCATGAAGGGCGGCTCGCCCACCGCCTTGGACCTGCCGATGCTGTTCTCGGGATTCGGGCGTTCCCAAAGCGCCACGCGGAAATCGCGCGGGCGGTCGGAACAGGCAGGAATCTTGTAGGTCGATGGCGCATGGGTCCGCAGGCGGCCCTTGTCGTCCCAGACCAGTTCCTCGGTCGTCAGCCAGCCCGCACCCTGAACGTATCCGCCCTCGATCTGGCCGATGTCCAGCGCGGGGTTCAGGCTGCTGCCGGTGTCGTGCAGGATGTCGGTGCGCAGGATGCGGTTCTCGCCCGTCAGGGTGTCGATCACCACCTCGGTCACGGCGGCGCCATAGGCGAAATAGAAGAACGGTCGGCCCTGTCCGCGCAGACGGTCCCAAGTGATCTTTGGCGTGGCATAATAGCCGGTCGCCGACAGCGAAACGCGGGCCTGATAGGCGCGGGCCGCAGCCTCGGCGAAGCTCATGTCGGCATCCGCCGTCCGCACGCGCCCGTTCGCGAAGGTTGCGCCGCCGAAGTGGTCGCTGATCCGATCCCGCAACGTCTCGCAAGCCGCCTTGACCGCCATGCCGTTCAGGTCCGACCCCGAGGATGCGGCGGTGGCGGAGGTGTTCGGCACCTTGCCCGTGTCGGTGGCGGTGATCTTGACGGCGCTGGTGTCGATCCCGAACACGCCCGCGGCGACCTGCGCGACCTTCTGGAACAGCCCTTGCCCCATCTCTGTCCCGCCATGGTTCAGATGGACCGAGCCGTCCTGATACACATGCACCAGCGCCCCGGCTTGATTGAGCCATGTCAGCGTGAACGAAATCCCGAACTTCACCGGTGTCAGCGCGATGCCGCGTTTCAGGATCGGGCTGCCTGCGTTCCATTCCGCGATCGCCTTGCGGCGGGCGCGATAGTCCGACGTCCGCGTCAGTTCCGCGCAAAGCTCGTGGCCGATGAAATCCTCTACCGGCATGTGATAGGGGGTGGTCTGCGCCGTGCCGGGGTCGGGCTTCGGCGCGGTATGCGGCACGCCTTCGGCGGCTTGCGAGGTCAGCTCCGGCGTCGTCGCCACCGGATGCTGCGGTGCGGGATTGGGCGCATGGCCCATCGCGCGGTAGAAGTTGACGCGGCGCACTTCCAGCGGGTCCATGCCAAGGGTGTGGGCGATGTGGTCGATCACCCGCTCGATCCCGATGACGCCTTGCGGGCCGCCGAAGCCGCGATAGGCGGTGGCGGATTGGGTGTTGGTGCGCAGACGGTGGCTTTCGATCCGCACGGCGGGCAGGAAATAGGCGTTGTCGGCATGCAGCATCGCGCGGTCCGCGACGGGCAGCGACAGGTCCTGCGACCAGCCGCAGCGGAACAGGTGTCGGAACTCGACCCCCGTGATGCGGCCATCGTCGTCGAACCCTGCGCGGTATTCAATACGAAGATCGTGGCGCTTGCCGGTAATCATCATGTCGTCATCGCGGTCGTAACGCATCTTGCAGGGCTTGCCCGTCAGACGCGCCGCGATGGCGCAGGCGATGGCCAGCGCGTTGCCCTGCGATTCCTTGCCGCCAAAGCCGCCGCCCATGCGCCGAACCTCCACCCGCACGGCATTCATGGGGACGTGCAGGGCATGGGCGACCTTGTGCTGAATTTCCGTCGGGTGCTGGGTGGAACTGTGGACGACCATATCCCCACCCTCTTGCGGCAGAGCCAGCGCGACCTGTCCTTCAAGATAGAAATGCTCCTGCCCACCGACCTCCATCTGCCCCTCGACATAGTGGGGCGCATCGTTGAACTCGCCTTTCTGCCAGATCACGGGGCCTTGTTCGAAGCGGGTGTTCGCGGCCATCGCCTCGTCCACCGTCAGGATCGCGGGCAGTTCGGCGTATTCGATCTTGCCCAGACGTGCGGCCTTGCGCGCCGCAAGATGGCTGGTCGCGACCACGATGAACAAGGGCTGGCCCACGTAATGCACGCGCCCCACGGCCAAAAGTGGCTCGTCATGCACCGAAGGGGAGCAATCCGGCATTGGGTCGAGGTCGGCGATCACTGCGACGACCCCCTCCGCCGCCCGCACCGCAGAAAGGTCCATCGCTGTGATGTCGCCATGCGCCACGGTGGACAGGCCGAAGGCCAGATGCAGGCTGCCGCGCGGGGTGGGAATATCGTCGATATACCGCGCCTGTCCGGTGACATGCAGCGGGGCGGCGTCGTGGGGAAGGGGTTTGCCCATGCTCATGGCGCGACCTCCAGAACCGAGACGGGTTCGCCGGACAGGTCGTGGAAATAGCGCACCAGCAGGTTCCGTGCCGCCTCCAGCCGGTATTCCGCCGAGGCACGCATGTCGGTCATCGGCTGGTAGTCGGTGGCAAAGGCGGGCAGGGCGCTCGTCACCGTCGCCAGCGACCAAGGCTGGCCGATCAGGGCGGTTTCGACCGCCGTGGCGCGTTTCGGGATGCCGGCCATACCGCCGAAGGCGATGCGGGCGTCTGTGATGATCGACCCCTCGATGGTCAGGTTGAAGCATCCGCAGGCCGCCGAGATGTCCTGATCGAACCTTTTGGAGATTTTGTAGCAACGCAAAGTGGGGGCGGCCGCGGGGATCGTCACAGCCTCCACGAATTCTCCGGCCAGACGATCCTGTCTGCGGTATTCGAGGAAGAAATCCTCCAGAGGGATCTGTCGCACGGCATCGCCGCGCCGCAGATGCAGCGCCGCCCCAAGCGCGATCAGCGCGGGCGGGCCGTCGCCGATGGGCGAGCCGTTGGCGATGTTGCCGCCGATGGTCGCAGCATTGCGGATCTGGACCGAGGCATAGCGGCGAAGCAGTTCCGCGAATGACGGATGCACGTCGCGCATCGCATCCCGCAGGGCCGAGATGGTGACGCCCGCACCAATCCGGATCGTCTCGCCCATCTCTATCTGCTGCATGTCGCGCAGGCCGTTCAGAAAGATCGGCCGGATCGAACGCAGCTCTTTCGTGACCCAGAGGCCCACATCCGTCGCCCCCGCGACCAGCGTGGCGTCGGGATGGGCGGCATAGACCCGGGCCAGTTCGGCAACAGACGAAGGGCGGAACGGATCGGCGGTCCGCTCGGGCACCGTGTCCTGCATCCATGCGGGGACGGGCGCGGCCTCGGCCGCCTCGGCCGCGCGGATGATGGGGGCATAGCCGGTGCAACGGCAGAGGTTCCCCGCCAGCACATCGTCATGATCCGTCCGACCGCAGGCATGGCCCACCGCCATCGACACGACGAATCCGGGCGTGCAGAACCCGCACTGGCTGCCGTGATGCGCGATCATCGCCTCCTGCACCGGATGCAATGCGCCCTCGGGGCTGGAAATCCCTTCGACCGTCCGCACCGATTTGCCGTCCAGCTGCGGCAGGAACAGGATGCAGGCGTTAAGAGCCCGCGCGCCGCCTTCGTCCGTGACCATCACGGTGCAGGCACCGCAGTCGCCCTCGTTGCAGCCCTCCTTGGTGCCGCACAGGCCGCGATCCTCGCGCAGCCAGTCCAGAAGCGTTCGGGTGGGTGGGGCGTCCAGCCGGACAGGCGTTCCGTTCAGGTGAAACGCGATCTGCATGTCGTCATCCGCCGCGGTCTTTTCGTTGCCTGGCGCGGCTGCCCGATGCGGCGTAAAGCACGGCGCGCCATTGCTGCGATCAGACCATCAAGCGCCTGCGCGGGCCATATGGCAAGCGCGGCGTTTCCTGCGTTTCCTGAAGGAGTTTCTTTCCCTGCCGAAAAGCGCGGCGGTCTTTCGCCCGCCCTGCGCGTCGGATAGGCTTGGGATATGTCGAATCCCGTCCGCTTTGTCCACCTTCGCGTCCATACCGAATACTCGCTGCTGGAAGGCGCGGTTCCGGTCAAGAAACTGGTGGGCCTTTGTGCCGCCCAGTCGATGCCCGCCGTCGCCGTGACCGACACGAACAACATGTTCGCCGCGCTGGAGTTTTCCGTGACCGCCAGCGGCGCGGGGGTGCAGCCCATCGTCGGCTGCCAGATCTCGCTTGCCTATGAGGCGGCGGCGATCGGGGAAAAGCCCGTGCCGCCCGCCCCCGTCGTTCTGCTGGCGCAGGACGAGGCGGGGTATATGAACCTGATGAAGCTGTCCTCCTGTCTTTACATCGACAAGGGTGGCCAGCTTCCGCAGGTGACGATGGAGGAACTTGCGGCGCATGCGGGCGGGCTGATCTGCCTGACGGGTGGGCCGGACGGCCCTTTGGGGCGGCAACTGCGCAACGGACAGCGGGGGAAGGCGGAAGCGACCCTGCGCCGGTTGGCCGCGATGTTCCCGGACCGGCTCTATGTCGAACTCCAGCGCCATCCGGGCGAGGGTGGGCGTCTGACCGAGGCCGAGGCGCTGTCCGAACGCGGCCATGTAGAGATGGCCTATGACATGGCGATCCCGCTGGTCGCCACCAACGACGTCTATTTCCCCAAGGCCGAGATGTATGAGGCGCATGACGCGCTGATCTGCATCGCCGAGGGCGCCTATGTCGATCAGCAGCAGCCCCGCCGCCGCCTGACGCCGCAACACTATTTCAAGACCGAAGCCGAGATGTGCGCGCTGTTCGCCGACCTGCCCGAGGCGCTGGAGAACACGGTCGAGATCGCCCGCCGCTGCGCCTTCAAGGCCGCGAAACGCGCGCCGATCCTGCCCCGTTTTGCCGAGGACGAGGTCGAGGAGCTTCGCCGTCAGGCCCGCGCGGGGCTGGAGGCACGTCTGGCCGTGATCCCACATGCCGCCCCGGTCGAGGAATACAACGCGCGGCTGGATTTCGAACTGGGCATCATCGAGAGGATGGGCTTTCCCGGCTATTTCCTGATCGTGGCCGACTTCATCAAATGGGCCAAGGATCACCAGATCCCGGTGGGGCCGGGCCGGGGGTCGGGGGCGGGATCGCTCGTGGCCTATGCGCTGACGATTACCGATTTGGACCCCTTGCGTTACGCGCTTCTGTTCGAGCGGTTCTTGAACCCCGAACGGGTGTCCATGCCCGACTTCGACATCGACTTTTGCATGGACCGGCGCGAGGAAGTGATCCGCTATGTCCAGGGCAAATACGGCCGCGACAAGGTGGGGCAGATCATCACCTTCGGCGCGCTTCTGTCCAAGGCGGCGGTGCGCGACGTGGGGCGGGTGCTCCAGATGTCGTTCATGCAGGTGGATCGCCTGTCCAAGATGATCCCTGTCGAAGGGGTGAAGCCCGTTTCGATCACCAAGGCGCTAGCCGACGAGCCGCGTCTGCGCGAAGCCGCAAAGGAGGAGGTGGTCGCGCGCCTGCTGAACTACGGCCAGCAGATCGAGGGTCTTTTGCGCAACGCATCGACCCACGCGGCGGGCGTGGTGATCGGGGACCGTCCGCTGGACGCGCTGGTGCCGCTGTATCAGGACCCGCGTTCCGACATGCCCGCGACGCAGTTCAACATGAAATGGGTCGAGGCGGCGGGGCTGGTGAAGTTCGACTTCCTCGGCCTCAAGACGCTGACGGTGATCCAGAACGCGATCGACCTGATCCGCGGCGGCGGGCGGCAGCTTCACGAGGCGGCGGATGGGCGCGTTCTGTATGAACCGGCCAAGGGGGCCGAGAACGACATCGGCCACATCCCGCTGGACGACAAGGCGACCTATGACCTTTATGCGGCGGCCAAGACGGTCGCAGTGTTCCAGGTCGAAAGCTCGGGGATGATGGATGCGCTGCGGCGCATGAAGCCCACCTGCATCGAGGATATCGTCGCGCTGGTCGCGCTTTATCGCCCCGGCCCGATGGAGAACATTCCGACCTATTGCGAGGTGAAAAACGGGCTGCGGGAGCTGGAATCCATTCACCCGACCATCGACTTCATCCTGGCGGAAACGCAGGGCATCATTGTCTATCAGGAACAGGTGATGCAGATCGCGCAGGTGATGGGGGGGTATTCGCTTGGCGGGGCCGACCTTCTGCGCCGCGCGATGGGCAAGAAGATCGCCGAAGAGATGGCCAAGGAGCGGCCCAAGTTCATCAAGGGCGCGGCGGATACGCACGGGATCGACGGCAAGAAGGCAGGCGAAGTCTTCGACCTGCTGGAGAAATTCGCAAACTATGGCTTCAACAAGTCGCACGCGGCGGCCTATGCGGTCGTCAGCTATCAGACCGGCTGGCTGAAGGCGAACCATCCGGTCGAATTCATGGCGGGCGTCATGAACTGCGATATCGACCTGACCGACAAGCTGGCGGTGTATAAGCGCGAGGTGGACAAGCTGGGGATCGAGACGGTTCCACCTTGCGTCAACCGCAGCTTCGCGACGTTCAGCGTGAAGGACGGCAAGCTGGTCTATGGCCTTGGCGCGCTGAAGAACGTGGGCGTCGAGGCGATGAAGATGATCGTCGCGGGGCGCGGCGAGCGGCCATTTGCGACCCTGTTCGATCTGGCGCGGCGGGTGGACCTGAAGCGCGTCGGCAAGCGCCCGATGGAAATGCTGGTGCGGGCGGGCGCGTTCGACGTGCTGGATGGCAACCGAGCGCGGGTTTTCGACGCGCTGGACGGGCTGGTCGCCTATTCGGCGGCGATCCACGATGCGAAGGCCTCCACGCAGGTGTCGCTGTTTGGCGAGGCGGGCGACGATCTGCCCGAGCCGCGCATGGGGTCGCGGGACGACTGGCTGCCGGTCGAACGGCTGGCCGAGGAGATGAAGGCCATCGGCTTCTATCTGTCCGGCCACCCGCTGGATGACTACATGACACCGCTGAAACGCAAGAACGTCATGACGCTGGCCGATCTGACGGTGGCCTGTGAAGGCGGGCCGAAGGTGGCCAAGCTGGCCGGGGCGGTATCGTCGCGGCAGGAACGCAAGTCGGCCAAGGGCAACCGTTTCGCCTTCGTGCAGCTTTCCGACCCGACGGGGCTTTACGAGGTGACGGTCTTTTCCGACACGCTGGAACAGGCGCGCGATCTGCTGGAGCCGGGAAAGAATGTGGTGCTGACGGTCGAGGCGAACCTTGAAGGCGACACGCTGAAACTGCTGGCCCGCGCGGCGCAGCCCATCGATTCGGTCGCGGCCGAGGGCGGCGGCGCCGGATTCCGCGTCCACCTGGATCGAGCGGAGGCGGTCGCCTCGGTCGCAGCATTGTTCTCGCGGGTCGAGCAGGGCGCGCGCGGTCGCGGAGAGATCGTGTTCTGCGTAACGGACCCTGACGGGCGCGAGATCGACCTGCGGCTGAAGGATCGCTATCCGGTGACGCCGCAGATCAAGGGCGCGATCAAGGCGATGCAGGGCGTCGTGCTGGTCGAGGATCTGTAGCGGGGGCGCGACGCTCTCGGGCATCTGCGATGCCGTCGAGCCTCGCGGCCTGCCTTGTGGCAGGCGTCACCCTTTCGGGATGCGGTGCGCGAAAGCCTTGGCGAAGGTGACGCTCAGCACGATGCGCGCGACATGGTGGGCGGTGACATAGACGACGCTGAGCTGGATCGACAGGGCGATCAGGCTCATCTCGGTCAGCCCGCCGGGTGCGAAGGCCAGGAACACAGCCGGGGCGGGCAGGGCGGTCAGGCGCGACAGCACGAGCGCGAAGAGCGAGGCGAGCGCCAGCCCCATGGCCACGTTGATGAAGGCAAGCCGCCCGGCCAGCCACAGATGCGCGCGCGGCAGGCCCGCGAACCGCGCGCCCAGAACGGTTCCCACCACCATCTGCGTTCCGGCGATCGCCCAGCCGGGGGGCACGGCATCGGTGAAGCCGGCGATATGGACGATGGCGGACATGGTGATCGCCCCCGTCATCGGCGCTGCAGGAAAGCGCAGACGTGTCGCGATCAGCACGCCGGTGACGGCCGCCGCCGTCAGGATTGCAAGGTCGGCCAGCGTCATCGACCCGCCGCCTTTCATCGGCGTGCCCGCCGTCACATGGATGTCCGTCAGCACGATGAAGGCCAGCGGAACGAGGAAGATCGTCAGGATCAGGCGCAGGAACTGAAGCAGCACCAGCATCCGCGGATCGGCACCGGCTTCCTCGCCCAGCATGACGGATTCGATCAGACCGCCGGGAACGGCGCCGAAATAGGCGGTGGCATGGGGCAGCGGCCCAAACCGGCGATAGAAGCGATAGCCGAGCCAATGCGCCAGCGGGATGTAGAGCAGCAGCGCCAGAAGGCTGGGCCACCAGCCGGGCATCTGCGCCAGCACCTGCGGGGTGAAGTTGCCGCCGATCGCGACGCCGATGACGGGGATGAAGATCATCCGCAGGACCGGGGGAACGAAGATGGCGCGCCTGAACGGGCGCAGCTCCATCGCTGCGGTAATGCCGACGGCCAGCAGCGATCCCATCAGATAGGCCAGCGGCAGATGCAGCGCATGCGCCAGCGTTCCCCCGGCGAACCCTATGGCAAGGGTCACGAGGGTCGCTGTCCAATCGATATTGCGAAGCGCCTGCATCGCCCTCTCAGACCACCGCTGCGATGAAAGCGCAAGAGCCGCCCCTGCGGCCGCGCCCGAGCGGGGGCTCGATGCCCCCGAGGGCGCCCTACCAGTGTGGCGGGCGTTGATCGGCCAACGGGATCGAACCGCCCTCGTCCACCTGCCGTTCCGCCTCGCGCTCCAGCAGCAGTCCGACGCGCCGCGTGGTCAGGGCAAGCTCGCGTTCCTGCCGTGCGACGATCTCGGACAGCTCGTCCACCGTGCGCGTCAGATGCGCGATCTGTTCTTCCAGCTTCTCGGTCCGGTCCATCTGCCCCTCGCGGCTTGCCGCCATGCGCCCCATCCGGTAAGGCCTCTGGCAAAGAATAGCGAAGGCTCCGATCATGGCCAAGGACAAGTCCCCCCGCCGCCCGCGCGCTGAAACCCCCAAGGGCTTCCGCGACTATTTCGGCCCAGACGTCACCGAACGCAAGGCCATGCTGGATGCGATCGCCGAGGTCTATCACCGCTATGGTTTCGATCCGCTGGAGACATCGGCGGTCGAGACTGTCGAGGCGCTGGGCAAGTTCCTTCCCGACGTAGATCGCCCGAACGAAGGCGTCTTCGGCTGGCAGGACGAGGACGATCAGTGGCTCGCCCTTCGTTATGACCTGACCGCGCCGCTGGCCCGGGTCGCCGCGCAGTTCCGCAACGATCTGCCCAGCCCCTACCGCCGCTACGCGATGGGGCCGGTCTGGCGCAACGAAAAGCCGGGGCCGGGGCGGTTCCGCCAGTTCTATCAATGCGACGCCGATACCGTCGGCGCGGCCTCCGTCGCCGCGGATGCCGAGATTTGTGCGATGCTGTCCGATGCGCTGGAAACCGTGGGCATTCCGCGCGGCGATTATCTGGTAAGGGTCAACAACCGCAAGGTTCTGAACGGCGTGATGGAGGTTGCGGGCGTTCTCGACCCCTCCGATCCCGACCGTTTCATGGATGAACGCGGGATCGTCCTGCGTGCCATCGACAAGCTGGACCGTCTTGGAGACTCGGGCGTGCGCGCCCTTCTGGGCGAGGGTCGTCGCGACGAAAGCGGCGACTTCACCAAGGGCGCAGGACTGTCCGCCGAACAGGCCGAGGTGGTCATGGGCTTCATGGCCGCCAAGCGCGCCACGGGGTCGGATACTGCGAACCGGCTGCGCGAACTGGTGGGTGGCTCGGCCATCGGTCTCGAAGGCGTTCAGGAATTGGAGCAGATTGCCGAGTTCCTCGACCGGCAGGGCTATGGCCCCGACCGGATCGAGGTCGACCCTGCGGTCGTGCGCGGCCTTGGCTACTATACCGGCCCGGTGTTCGAGGCAGAGCTGACCTTCGAAATCCTCGACGAAAAGGGTCGCAAGCGTCAGTTCGGATCGGTGTCCGGCGGTGGGCGCTACGACGATCTGGTGAAACGGTTCACCGGCCAATCCGTGCCCGCGACCGGCGTTTCCATCGGCGTCGACCGCCTGTTGGCCGCGCTGCGGGCCAAGGGCCGCATGGGCACCGAGGCGCAGGGCCCGGTCGTCGTCACCGTCATGGATCGCGACCGCATGGCCGATTACATGTCGATGGCTGCGGATCTGCGCAACGCGGGCATCCGGGCCGAGGTTTATCTGGGCAACCCCAAGAACTTCGGCAACCAGCTCAAATATGCCGACAAGCGCCAAAGTCCGGTCGCGGTCATCCAGGGTGGGGACGAGGCGGTGAAGGGCCGCGTGATTCTCAAGGACCTGATCCTTGGCGCCAAGATCGCCGAGGGTGCGAGCCTTGAGGAATGGAAGTCCCGCCCCGCGCAGGTCGAAATCCCCCGCTCCGATCTGGTGGCCGAGGTCCGGAAGATGTTGGCATGAAGGCCGAAACGCGGGCCGAGGCCGAGCGGCTGTTTGCCGCCTTTCGCACGGCAGGGGCGGAGCCGGTAGAGGCCGACATCCTGCTTCCCGCCGAAACGCTTCTGGACCTTTATGGCGAGGATATCCGTGCCCGCGCCTATGTCACGCAGGACCCCCTGCGGGGCGAGATGATGCTGCGCCCCGATTTCACCGTGCCGGTGGTGCAGGCGCATATGGCGCATGGGGCCGATCCGGCCCGCTATACCTATATGGGCGAGGTGTTTCGCAAGCAGGACCACCTGCTTCCCCGCGCCTCGGAATATCTTCAGGTCGGGTTCGAGGTCTTCGACCGCGCCGCCCCCGAAGAAGCGGATGCCGAGGTCTTCGCCCTGTTCGCACGGCTGCTCGACGGGCTGGACCTGATGCCTGCGACCGGGGATATCGGCATCCTGATGGCGGCGGTGCGCGGGCTGTCCACGACCGAAACGCGCCGCGCGGCGCTGCTTCGCCATGTTTGGCGCCCCAAGCGGTTCCGTCACCTGCTGGACCGCTTTTCTGGCAAGGTTCCGCCCCATCCTGCCCGCATACGGCTGCTTCAGGCCATCGAATCCGGCAAGCTGCCGAAATCCGGGCCGCAGATCGGGCTGCGCGGGCTGGAGGAGATCGCCGCCCGTGTAAAGGCGCTGGCCGAGGATGCCGGCACCGCGCCGATCCCGACGCGCGAGGCTGCGGCGCTGGACGATCTTCTGGCGCTGTCCGGCCCCGCGGCCGAGGCGCTTGAACGGCTGCGCGACATGGAGGTGGACCTGCCGCAGATCGGCGATGCGGTGGACCGTTTCGCGGACCGCCTGCGCGCGCTGCGGGCGCGGGGGATCGACACCGACACCCTGCCGTTTGAAGTGACGCATGGCCGCGCCACGTTGGAATATTACGACGGTTTCGTATTCAGCTTCCACGCGGTCGATCCCGCATTGCCGCCCGTCGCCTCGGGCGGGCGCTATGACGCGCTGACGAAGGTGCTGGGGCAGGGGCGGTCCATCCCCGCCGTGGGCGGTATCGTGCGCCCGCATATGGTCGCTGAATTGAGGGCCGCGTGATGCTGAAGATCGGCGTGCCGTCCAAGGGGCGGCTGATGGAGAAGACCTTCGACTGGTTCGGCGCGCGCGGGGTGACCATGCGCCGCGACGGAGCGGAACGTGAATATTCCGGCGCGGTCGAAGGCGTGGACGGGATCGAACTCGTCATGCTCTCGGCCGGAGAGATCCCGCGCGAACTGGCCGCGGGGCGCATCCATCTTGGCGTCACGGGGTCGGACCTCGTGCGCGACAAACTGGCCGACTGGTCGATGCAGGTGGCGGAACTTGCGCCGCTGGGCTTTGGTCATGCCGACCTCATCATCGCGGTTCCGGCCTGCTGGGTGGATGTGGACACGCTGGACGATCTGGATGCAGCGGCCTCCGGCTTCCGGCGCACGCATGGCTTCAGGCTGCGGATCGCGACGAAGTATCACCGTCTGGTTCGCGACTATCTGACCGAGAACGGCATCGCGGATTACCAGCTTGTCGACAGCCAGGGCGCGACCGAGGGCACGATCCGCAACCTGACCGCCGAGGCGATCGCCGACATCACCTCGACCGGCGAGACGCTGCGCGCCAACCACCTGAAGATATTGGAGGATGCGGTGGTGCACAGATCGCAGGCAACACTGTTCGCCTCGCGTGCGGCGGATTGGGATGTGGCCCCGGCGATGGCGGAACTGATGGGCAAACTGGGAATCTCGGCCCCCGACGCCTTCGGCCCGGTCTGATACGGGGGCCCGGTCTAGCGCAGACCCATCTCGGCCAGCGCCTTGGCGAGCGCGGGGGGAAGCGATTCCTCGGCCTCGCGCCCCTCGGGCAGGTCGGCCGGCGCGTCCTTCGGATCAAGGTAGCGCCAGCCCTGAAACGCGCGACGCGGCTGCGCTTCGGTGCGCACGATTCGCGAATCGAGGATCAATGCACAGCGCGCGATCCCATCGGCCCCATCGACGCGTTCCAGCCCGGTCACGGTTTGACGTGCCAGCACCAACCCCTTGAAAACCCAGTAAAGCGAGCCGCCTTCCAGGAGCTCGGCCTCGCGCTTGGGCCACATGCGGGTGATATGGCGCGGCGCTTCGCCCTGCCAGCGCGATCGCTGCCAGTGAACAAGGTCCTCGACCTTTTCAGCCCCGACGCAGAGTTTCAGAAGGTTGACTGTCATGAGCGGTGAAATAACCATCTCCGCTTCGCGGGGCAATGTGGACCTTACGCTACGTCAACATGTCGCTCCCGCATCATTTTGTCGAAAATCGACTTGTCTGACACCTTTGCCGAAGGTAATGCGCCTTGCATTCGGCAGGAAATGCGAAAATCATTCCGCAATCTTCCCGATGACAAGAACGGCAGCGGGCCCACCCGCGCCAATACTGGAGGTTCATTCATGAAGTTCGCCCATCTTCTGGCGGCGTCCACGCTTGCGGTGATGGCCGCAGCCGGGGCCCATGCCAAAACGCTGGTCTATTGCTCGGAAGGCTCGCCCGAAGGGTTCGATGCCGCCCCATATACCGCGGGCACTACGCTCGATGCGTCGGGCAAGGCGCTTTACAACCGTCTGGTCGAATTCGACCTCGGGACCACGAACGTCATCCCCTCGCTGGCCGAAAGCTTCGAGGTGTCGGAAGACGGGCTGGAATATACCTTCAAGCTGCGTCCGGGCGTGAAATTCCACACGACCGACTATTTCACCCCGACGCGCGATCTGAACGCCGATGACGTCATCTTCTCGTTCCTGCGCCAGGCGTCTGCCGATCACCCGTGGAACCAGTATCTGCCGGGGATCAGCTATGAATACTACAACGGCATGGAAATGCCGGCGCTGATCAAGGACATCGAAAAGGTCGACGATCTGACGGTGAAGTTCGTTCTGAACCGCCCCGAAGCGCCCTTCCTCGCCAATATCGCGATGAGCTTTGCGTCCATCGTGTCCAAGGAATATGCCGACCAGCTGGAAGCGTCCGGCAACATGGCCGCGCTGAACAGCCAGCCGATCGGCACCGGCCCGTTCAAGTTCGTCGCCTATCAGCCCGACGCGGTGATCCGTTATGCCGCGCATGACGATTACTGGAAGGGCCGGGAGAAGATCGACGATCTGGTCTTTGCCATCACGCCCGATCCGGCTGTCCGCCGCCAGCGTCTGGAAGCGGGCGAGTGCCACATCATGCCCTATCCCGCGCCCGCCGATATCGAGGCGCTGAAGGGCAATGACAGCCTCGAGGTGATGGAACAGCCGGGGCTGAACGTCGCCTACCTTGCCTATAACACCACCGTCGCGCCCTTCGACAACGCCGAGGTTCGCCGCGCGCTGAACATGGCGATGAACAAGCAGGCCATCGTGGATGCCGTGTTCCAAGGCACCGGCACGGTTGCCAAGAACCCGATCCCGCCGACCATGTGGTCCTATAACGACGCGGTCGAAGATACGCCGTATGACCCCGAAGGCGCCAAGGCGATTCTGGCCGAACAGGGGGCCGAAGGGCTGACCATGGAAGTCTGGGCGATGCCGGTGCAGCGTCCCTACATGCCCAACGCCCGCCGCGTGGCCGAGATGATCCAGTCGGATTTCGCAGCCGTCGGCGTGAACGTGAACATCGTCTCCTATGAATGGGGCGAGTATCTGGCGAAATCGACAGAGCCGAACCGCGAAGGCGCAGTGATCCTTGGCTGGACGGGCGACAATGGCGATCCGGACAACTTCCTTGCCGTGCTTCTGGGTTGCGCCGCGACGGGCGATGGCGGTGCGAACCGCGCCCAATGGTGCAACGAGGAGTTCGATGGTCTGCTGCAACAGGCCAAGGTGACCTCGGATCAAGCCGAGCGCACCAAGCTGTATGAAGAGGCGCAGGTCGTCTTCAAGCGCGAGAACCCCTGGGCCACGCTGGCGCATTCCACCGTGTTCATGCCGATGTCGTCCAAGGTGACCGGCTATATCATGGACCCGCTGGGCACGCATAACTTCACCGGCGTCGATATCGCCGAGTAAGCGTTCCGTTCTACCTTACGGCGCGTCGGGCTTTTCAGTCCGGCGCGCCTCCAACTTTCCGGAAACCGATGATCAGATTTCTTGTTGGCAAGCTGGCCTATCTGATCCCGACCTTTATCGGGATCACGGTGGTCGCATTCAGTTTCGTTCGGCTGCTGCCGGGCGATCCGGTGCTGCTGATGGCGGGCGAGCGGGGGATCACCCCGGAACGGCACGCGCAGCTGACCGCGCAACTGGGCTATGACCGGCCCGTGGTGGTGCAGTATCTCGACTTCGTCATGGGGCTGTTCCAGGGCGATTTCGGCACCTCGCTGGCGACGCGCCGCCCGGTGCTGGGCGAATTCTTCGCGCTGTTCCCGGCGACGGTGGAACTCGGCCTCTGCGCCGTCATCCTTGCCACGATCATCGGCATTCCGCTGGGCGTCTTCGCCGCGATCAAGCGCGGATCGGTCTTCGATCAGGTGTCGATGGGGGCCGCGCTGGTCGGGTATTCGATGCCGATCTTCTGGTGGGGGCTGCTGCTCATCATCTTCTTCTCGGGCATTCTTGGCTGGACGCCGGTTTCCGGGCGGATCGACCTGCTTTACTTCTTTCCGAACGGCACCGGCTTCATGCTGATCGACAGTCTGATGTCGGGGCAGAGCGGGGCGTTCACCTCGGCCCTGCGGCACCTGATCCTGCCAAGCGTCGTGCTGGCCACCATCCCGATGGCCGTCATCGCGCGTCAGTCGCGGTCGGCCATGCTGGAAGTGCTGTCCGAGGATTATGTCCGCACCGCCCGCGCCAAGGGCATGTCGCCCTTCCGTGTCGTCGGCATCCACGCGCTGCGCAACGCGCTGATCCCGGTCATCACCACCATCGGCCTTCAGATCGGCGTGGTCATGGCCGGCGCGATCCTGACCGAGACGATCTTTTCCTGGCCGGGCATCGGCAAGTGGATGATCGATTCGATCTCGCGCCGTGATTACCCGTCGGTGCAGGGGGGCCTGCTGCTGATGGCGGGGGTCGTGATGATCGTGAACCTGCTGGTCGATCTGCTTTATGGCGTAATCAACCCGCGCATCCGGCATTCGTGAGGGGCAAATGACGACGAAACCTGCAACCACCCCCGGACCGCTGCGCGAGTTCTGGTTCTATTTCAGCGAAAACCGCGGTGCGGTGATCGGCCTGTGCGTCTTTGCGCTGCTGGTCTTCACGGCAGTCTTCGCGCCAGTTCTGGCCCCGCACGATCCGGTCCACCAGTATCGCGAGTTCTTTCTGACGCCCCCCTCGTGGGAAGAAGGCGGCACGTCGCAATTCCTGCTGGGCACCGACGCCGTGGGCCGTGACATCCTTTCGCGCCTGATCTTCGGCGCGCAGCAATCGCTCATCATCGGGGTGGTGGTCGTGACCATCGCGCTGTTCGGGGGGATCATCCTCGGGCTCGTCTCCGGCTTCTTCGGGGGTTGGGTCGATGCGGTCATCATGCGCGTGATGGACGTGATCCTTGCCTTTCCGTCGCTGCTTCTGGCGCTGGTGATGGTGGCGATCCTTGGGCCGGGGCTGATGAACGCGATGATCGCCATCGCCATCGTCCTGCAGCCGCACTTCGCCCGCCTGACCCGCGCGGCGGTGATGGCGGAAAAGAACAAGGAATACGTCATGGCGGCGCGCGTGTCCGGCGCAGGCAAGCTGCGGCTGATGTTCAAGACGATCCTTCCGAACTGCGTCGCCCCCCTGATCGTGCAGGGCACGCTGTCGTTCTCCAACGCGGTTCTGGACGCGGCGGCGCTTGGCTTCCTTGGCATGGGCGCGCAGCCGCCGCTGCCGGAATGGGGCACCATGCTGGCCGAGGCGCGCGAGTTCATCCTTCGCGCATGGTGGGTCGTGACCTTCCCCGGCCTTGCGATCCTGATCACGGTGCTGGCGATCAACCTCGTCGGCGACGGTCTGCGCGATGCGCTGGACCCGAAACTGAAGCGGAGCTGACATGGCACTTCTGGAAATCCGCAACCTGAACGTCAGCTTCGCCACTTCGACCGGCATGTTCCATGCGGTCAAGGGGCTGGATCTGAAGGTCCACCCGCGCGAGGTTCTGGCCATCGTGGGCGAGTCCGGCTCGGGGAAATCCGTGTCGATGCTGGCCGCGATGGGCCTGCTGCCCAAGACCGCCAAAGTCACCGCCGATGTCATGAGCTTCAACGGGCGCGATCTGCTGACCATGCCGGCCTCCGAACGGCGGGCGATCATCGGCAAGGACATCTCGATGATCTTTCAGGAACCCATCGCCTCGCTGAACCCCTGCTTCACCGTGGGGTATCAGCTTGAGGAAACGCTGCGCGCGCATCTGGGCCTTGGTGGATCGGAACGCCGCAAACGCGCGATCGAGCTGTTCACCGCCGTCGGCATTCCCGACCCGGAAAAGAAGCTGTCCGCCTATCCGCACCAGATGTCGGGCGGGCAATGCCAGCGCGTGATGATCGCCATCGCCATCGCGTGCAAACCCAAGCTGCTGATCGCGGACGAACCGACCACCGCGTTGGACGTGACGATCCAGAAGCAGATCCTGGACCTGCTGATGAAACTTCAGGAAGAAACCGGCATGGGCATGATCATGATCACCCATGACATGGGCGTCGTGGCCGAGACCGCCGACCGCGTGATCGTGAAATACAAGGGCCGGAAGATGGAGGAAGCCGATGTGCTGACCCTGTTCGAGGCACCCTCGCACCCCTATACCAAGGCGCTGCTTTCTGCTTTGCCCGAGAATGCGACCGGCGATCGTTTGTCCACCGTGTCCGATTTTGTGGACATGGCTGCGCTGGAGGGCCAGCAATGACCGCAGTGATCGAAGCCAAGGGCATCATCCGCGACTACGCGATTCCCGGCGGGCTGTTCAGGAAAGCCGGAGCCGTGCGTGCGCTGAAGGGCATTTCGTTTAGCGTGGAGCAGGGCAAGACCCTTGCCATCGTCGGCGAATCCGGCTGCGGAAAATCGACGCTGGCGCGGATCATCACGCTGATCGATCCGGCCTCGGGCGGGGATCTGCTGATCGACGGGCAAAAGGTGGACGTGCGCGGCCTGACGCCGGAATTGCGCCGCAAGGTGCAGATCGTGTTTCAGAACCCCTATGGCAGCCTGAATCCGCGCCAAAAGGTCGGCGACATGCTGATGGAGCCTTTGCTGCTGAACACCGACGACAGCGCCAGCACCCGCCGCGAAAAGGCGATGGCGATGCTGGTGAAGGTGGGCCTTGGGCACGAGCATTTCGGGCGCTATCCGCACATGTTCTCGGGCGGGCAGCGGCAGCGTCTGGCGATTGCCCGCGCGTTGATGGTGAACCCGCGCCTTCTGGTGCTGGACGAGCCGGTTTCGGCATTGGACCTGTCGGTGCAGGCGCAGGTGCTGAACCTGCTGGCCGATCTGCAGGCCGAGTTCGACCTGACCTATGTCTTCATCAGCCACGATCTGTCGGTGGTGCGCTACATCGCGGACAACGTGATGGTGATGTATAAGGGCGAGGTCGTGGAATACGGAACGCGCGACGAGGTATTCGGCAATCCGCAGCACGAATACACCCGCACCCTGTTCGCCGCGACGCCCGAAGCGAATATCGACAGCATCCGCGCTCGGGTGGAACGCCGCCGTGCCGCAGGTATCGGCGCATGAGGCTGGAGAGCCTGCGCAAACGGATGGCCGCGACGGGAACCGATCTGGTCGCCGTCGGGCCGACATCCAACATGGCGTGGCTGTCGGGGTTGCATCCGCATGGGGACGAGCGTCCGGTGATGCAGGTCGTGACGCAATCGTGGGCGGGTTTCCTGATGCCTGCGCTGAACGCGGACAGCCAGCGGGGGCTGACCGATCTGCCCTTTGTGACGTGGCGCGACGATGACGGTCCGGTCGGTGCGCTGCGCGATCTGCTGGCGATGGCGGGGGCGGTGGGTCCGGTGACTGTTGGGCTGGACGAAACGATGCGCGCCGATTTCGCGCTGCTGCTTCTGGACAACCTTCAGGTCTCGCGCCGCTCGTGGCTGTCGGACACGCTGGGCCATCTGCGCGGCCGCAAGGATGCAGAGGAATACCGCGTCCTGAAGGACAACGCCGTCATCAACGACGGCGCGATGCGCGCGGCCTTCGCCTGTCTGCGCGTCGGCATCACCGAGGCCGAGGTGGCCGAAGTCGTCCAGCAATATTACCGCGACCACGGGGCAGGGACCGAATTCTTCAGCATCTGCTTCGGCGGCAACGGTGCCTTCCCGCATCACCACACGGGCCAGACCAGGCTGGAGCCGAACACCGCTGTTCTGGTCGATATCGGCAGCCGCAAGGACGGCTATCCCAGCGACATGACCCGCGTTGGGACATTCGGGACGGTGGACGGCTTCGATGAAGTCCACGCCATCGTGGACCGCGCGGTTCAGGCGGCGCTGGCGGCGGCGAAGCCCGGCGTTCGGGCGCGGGACGTGGATGCGGCGGCGCGCGGCGTCATCGCGGCTGCGGGCTATGGTGATCGGTTCCTGCACCGCACCGGACACGGGCTTGGCATCGACATCCACGAGGAACCCTACATCACCGCCACGTCGGACACGGTGCTGGAGGAGGGGATGGTCTTCTCCATCGAGCCGGGCATCTATCTGGAAGGTCGCTTCGGCCTGCGGCTGGAGGAGATCGTGATCCTGCGCGCCGACGGCCCGGAGGTCCTGTCGGACCTGCCCCGCGATCCGTTCAGAGCCTGACCATCAGACGGTGGACGAATTCCTCGTCCACCGGCATCTCGTGCACCACCCGCATCAGGATCGGCGCGATAAGAAGATCCATTGCCATCTCGGGAAAGGCCTCGCCGCGCGCATCGGCGCGGGCCTGCATGATCGCCAGCTGCTCCAGCGTGAAATCGCGGCATTGCGGCGCGCAGTCGCTGCCCAGCACGTCGCGCAGCATCTGGCGGCCGATGGCGGTCGTCATCTCGTCCGCCAATTGCAGGACATAGGCTTCCAGATCGCCATAGGTGCTGCCGGTGTCGGCAGGGGGCGCGACGGGGCGCATCCGTTCGACCGCCACATCCGCCAGCAATTCAGACAGATCGCCCCATCTGCGATAGATGGTCGACGGGGTCACGCCCGCAGCCTCGGCAATGGCGGGAACGGTGGCGCCGGGGCCGAGCCTGCGAACCGCATCATGCACCGCCGCCTGTATCCGCGCGCTGCGCCCGCCTTGCCGCTGCATCTCCTTCGCCATT
The DNA here is from genome assembly GCA_029846755.1 of Falsirhodobacter flavus. GTDB lineage: Bacteria > Pseudomonadota > Alphaproteobacteria > Rhodobacterales > Rhodobacteraceae > Falsirhodobacter > Falsirhodobacter flavus. Next base: position 477,229 of record JARWBI010000001.1, read on the forward strand.
CGCTCCCCTTGCGTAGAATCGCCTGCCGCGCTACTTAACGCAAATACTTAGCTTTAAGAGGCCCGCGGATGCAACGCTTTCCCCTGTCAGCGATGACGGTCTATGGCTCCGTTGCAGCCAGCCTGTTTTCGGCATCCTCGGCGGTGCCGACGCCGCTCTATCGCATCTATCAGCAGCATATGCACCTGACATCGGTGCATGTGACGATGATCTTCGCCTGCTATGTCATCACGCTTCTGGCGGCGCTTCTGGTCGCGGGGCGGCTGTCGGACCATCTGGGGCGCAAGCCGATGATCGGACTGGCGCTGGCGATGAACCTTGCCGGAATGCTGCTGTTCACGGCGGCCAGCAGTTTCGAGGCGCTGATGCTGGCGCGGCTGGTGCAGGGGCTGGCGGTGGGGTTGGCGCTGCCGACCTGCGGTGCGGCGATCATCGATGCGAATCCTCGGCTCGGACCGACCCTGAACGCGGTCACGCCCTTTGCCGGGCTGACGGTCGGTGCGGTGGGGGCGGGGCTGGTTGCGGCCTATGCGCCCATGCCGCTGGTGCTGCCATATCTGGCGGCGGCGGCGATCGCGGCGGTGCTGCTGGCGATGCTGCCGATGATGCCCGAGACGGGCAGCCGCCGGTCAGGCGCAGTGCGATCCATGGTCCCGCAAATCGCGGTGCCGGCGCAGGCGCGTGGTATGCTGTTGCGGATCATGCCGATCACCGGGGCGGGCTGGGCGCTGGGCGGGCTTTACATGTCGCTGATGCCGGGGCTGATCGCGGATGCAACGGGCATCGCATCGCCGCTGCTGGGCGGGGGCGTGATCGGATCGCTGATGTCCATGGCGGCGCTGTCCAGCTTCGTTGCGCGCCGCCATCCGCCGCGCCGGGTGCTGACCTTCGGGGCGGCGGCGCTGACGCTGGGGATCGCGGGATCGCTGACGGGTATCGTGTCGGGCAACGCGCTGCCGCTGGTCGTGGGGACGGCCATCGCAGGCCTGGGGCAGGGCAGCGTCTTTTCGGCGGCTTTGCGGCTTTTGATGCCGATGGCGGACGATCATGACCGTGCGGGGCTGCTGTCGGCGTTCTTCGTGCTCAGCTATCTGTGCTTTGCCGGGCCGACGGTTCTGGCGGGCTGGGCGGTGTCGATCCACGGCGCGACGGGGACGGTGACCGTCTATGGCTGCGTCGTCGTGGCGATGGCGGCGATTTCGGTCGCCGCGCTGCGCGTGCCGGTGTTGACACCGCAGCGCCCGGCTGTATAAGCCCCCGATCCGCGGGCGACTGCGGTGTTGGTGTTGGTGGCCCCCGCAAGGGGATGCCTGTCACCCGCAAGGGGAAGGACAACGCCCTTCATGACACAAGAAGGAGATCAGCGGTGACGAAACGCACCTCTGCCAAGTATAAAATCGACCGCCGCATGGGCGAAAACATCTGGGGCCGTCCGAAGTCCCCGGTGAACAAGCGCGAATACGGCCCCGGCCAGCACGGTCAGCGCCGCAAGAACAAACTGTCGGACTTCGGCACCCAGCTGCGCGCCAAGCAGAAGCTGAAAGGCTACTACGGCGATCTGACCGAAAAGCAGTTCCGCAAGATCTATGGCGAAGCCGAGCGCGTCAAGGGCGACACCGGCGAGAACCTGATCGGCCTGCTGGAGCGCCGTCTGGACGCGATCGTCTACCGCGCGAAATTCGTGCCGACGATCTTCGCCGCACGCCAGTTCGTGAACCACGGCCATGTCACCGTCAACGGATCGCGCGTGAACATCGCGTCCTACCGCGTGAAGGAAGGCGACGTTGTCGAGGTCAAGCAGGCGTCCAAGCAGCTGGCCATCGTGCTGGAAGCCGTCGCCCTGACCGAGCGTGACGTTCCGGACTACATCGAAGTCGACCATTCGAAGATGACCGCGAAATTCGTCCGCACGCCGGGCCTGGGCGATGTGCCCTATGCCGTCGTGATGGAACCGAACCTGGTCGTCGAATACTACGCGAAGAACTGATCCCTTCCGGATTGCTTCTTGGGCCGCTGCGGGAAACCGTGGCGGCCTTTTGCTGTGCGGCGCAATGGCATGCTGCATCTGCGAACCGATCGCGCTATGAGGGCGCGAATCCACGGAGCCCCCCTATGTCTGCAAAAAACCAAGTCGAAGCCCGGTTCGAGCGGCTGCTTTTCGCCTCGCGCTGGCTGATGGCGCCGATGTATCTGGGTCTGGCCGTCGCGCTTGGCATGCTGACGGTGATCTTCCTGCGCCAGCTTGTCTATTACGCGCCGCAGACCCTGACCATGACGGCCGAGGAAATCATCCTCGTCTGCCTGACGCTGATCGATCTGTCGCTGGCGGCGAACCTGCTGCTGATCGTGCTGTTTTCGGGATACGAGAACTTCGTGTCCAAGCTGGATATCGGCGAAGGCGATGTCGACAGACCCGGATGGATGGGAACCGTGGACTTCTCGGCGCTGAAGATGAAGCTCATTGCCTCCATCGTGGCGATTTCAGCCATCCACCTGCTGAAGCGGTTCATGGAGATCGGCGAGACGGACTTCACCCCGCTGATGAACGATCCGGTGCTGTTCTGGCTGGTGGTGATCCACCTGACCTTCGTTCTGTCGGGCGTGTTGATGGCGCTGATGGATTGGCTGGCGTCCAAGTCTAAGTATTGAGCCTCTTTCTGCTGGCGCGACCTGCCCCCGGCGGCTAGAACCCGGGGGCACGAGGGAACCTGAGACATGATCGACGCCATCCGTCCGCAGCCGGGCATTCTTGACATCGCTCTTTACGAGGGCGGGAAAAGCCACGTCGCGGGCATGACCAATGCGCTGAAGCTTTCGTCCAACGAAAATCCGTTCGGCCCGTCCGAGCGTGCGAAGGAAGTGTTCCTGCGGTCGGTCCATCAGCTTCACCGCTATCCGAACACCGACCATTCCGGGCTGCGCCAGGCGATTGCCGAAGTGCATGGGCTGGATGCAGGGCGCGTGATCTGCGGCGTCGGTTCGGACGAGATCATCACCTTCCTCTGCCAGGCCTATGCCGGGCCGGGGGACGAGGTGCTGTTCACCGAACACGGCTTCCTGATGTATCGCATTTCGGCGTTGGCGGTCGGGGCAACCCCGGTCGAAGTGGCCGAGCGCGAGCGGACGACGGATGTGGATGCGCTGCTGGCTGGCTGCACCCCGCGCACGAAGCTGGTCTTCATCGCGAACCCGAACAACCCGACCGGCACGATGATCTCGCAGGCCGAGATTGCGCGGCTGGCGGCTGGCCTGCCGCCGCAGGCGATTTTGGTGCTGGACGGAGCCTATGCCGAATATGTGCAGGGTTACGACGGCGGGCTCGGCATTGTCGAGGCGCGGTCCAACGTGTTCATGACGCGCACGTTCTCCAAGATCTACGGCCTTGGCGGGCTGCGGATCGGCTGGGGTTACGGGCCGAAGGCGATCGTCGATGTGCTGAACCGCATTCGCGGCCCGTTCAACCTTTCCACGACGCAGCTCGAAGTGGCCGAGGCGGCGGTGCGCGATCAGGAATTCGTCACCCGCTGCCGGGCCGAGAATGCCCGCTGGCGCGTCTGGCTGGCCGAGGCGCTGGCCGAAATCGGTGTTCCATCCGACACTTCGACCGCAAACTTCATCCTCGCCCGTTTCGCCGATCCCGAGGAGGCGGAGCGCTGCGATCTGTTCCTGCAGTCGCAGGGACTGATCGTGCGGCGCGTTGCCAGCTATAAGCTGCCCAATTGCCTGCGCATCACCATCGGCGACGAGGCATCCTGCCGCCGCGTCGCCCATGCCGTTGCGCAGTTCAAGGGCCTGCGCTGATGATCTATGACCGCGTCGCGCTGATCGGGCTTGGGCTTATCGCATCCTCGATGGCCCATGCGATCAAGGCGGCGGGGCTGGCGGGCGAGGTGACCGGCTTTGCCCGCAGCGCCGAGACGCGGGCGACGGCGCGCGAGATCGACCTGTGCCGCGTCTGCGATACCGTGGCCGAAGCCGTGGCGGGTGCCGATCTGGTCGTGCTGGCGGTCCCCGTGGGTGCGATGGGCGATCTGGCCGCGGAAATCGCACCGCATCTGAAGGTCGGCGCGACGGTCACCGATGTCGGCTCCGTCAAGCAGGCGGTGATCGAGGCGGTGGCCCCGCATATCCCCCAAGGGGTCCATTTCATCCCCGGCCACCCGCTTGCGGGGACCGAACATTCCGGCCCGCGTTCGGGTTTTGCAGCCCTGTTCCGCAACCGCTGGTGGCTGCTGACGCCTCCCGAGGGCTGCGATCCGGCGGCGCTGGCGCGGCTGGAGGATCTGTGCCGGGGCATGGGCGCGAATGTCGACACGATGGACGCTCCGCATCACGATCTGGTCCTGGCAGTGACCAGCCATACGCCGCACCTGATCGCCTATACGATGGTGGGGGTCGCTGACGATCTGCGCCGCGTAACTGACAGCGAAGTCATCCGCTATTCCGCTGCAGGTTTTCGGGATTTCACCCGCATCGCCGCCAGCGATCCGACCATGTGGCGCGACATCTTCCTGACCAACAAGGCGGCGACGCTGGACATCCTCGGGCGCTTCACCGAGGAGCTTTTCGCCCTGCAACGCGCGATCCGGCTGGGCGACGGCGATCATTTGCACGACTATTTCACGCGCACCCGTGCTATCCGGCGGGGCATCATCGATGCGGGGCAGGATACTTCGGCCCCCGATTTCGGGCGGGGCGGGAAATGATCCTGCGGGGCGCGCTTCTGGCATTGGCTGTTTGCGCCCCTGCATGGGCCGAGGCGCCCGCGACATCGCCGCTGCCGAAACACCGCCCGGCGATGGAGGCCGAGGCGTCGTCGCCGCGTCCGCGCCCGAAACCGTTGGACCTGCGCATACAACCCGAAACGCAGACGCTGGCTGCCATCGTCCGCCCGCGCCCCGGCAACGACCTCGTGACCCCGCGCCGCGGCCAGCTTTGCGGCGTGCGCGGGATCGAGGGAGAGCAGATCGCGCCCGTCACCTCGCGCGTGAACGGCTGCGGTATCGCGGATGCGGTGCGGGTGCGTTCGGTCGCAGGGGTGCGCCTGTCGCAGCCCGCGACGGTGGAGTGTTCCGTCGCGCGGGCGCTGAACTCGTGGGTCGATGGCGTGCTGCAACCGGCGATGGACGGGCAGGTCCGCGCGCTTCAGATCGCCGGGTCCTATACCTGCCGGGGGCGCAACAATCAGGCGGGTGCCAAGATCAGCGAACATGGCAAGGGCAGGGCGGTGGACGTGTCCGGCATCACCTTTCGCGATGGGAAGACCATCACGGTCGAACGTGACTGGAACAAGGGCGCGCGCGGGCGGGCGATGGTCGCCGCCTACAAGGGCGGCTGCGGCATCTTCGGCACGACGCTCGGCCCCGGGTCGGACGGATATCACGAAGACCACATGCATTTCGACATGCCGTCCGACCGCCGCAGCGCCTACTGCCGTTAACGCTCGGTCAGCTTCAATTCGATCCGGCGGTTCTGCGCGCGGGCGTCTTCAGTCGTGCCTTCCGCCACAGGGCGATATTGGCCAAAGCCGGTCGCGGCCAGATGGTCGGGCGGGAAGCCGAGGCTGTCCTGCATGAAGCGCACCACCGACAGGGCACGGGCTTGGCTCAGCTCCCAGTTGTCGCGGAACTGCCCGGTGCCGGACAAAGGCAGGTCGTCGGTATGGCCGTCCACACGCAGGATCCAATCAAGATCGGCGGGAATCTGGGCCGACACGTCGCGCAGAATTGCGGCCACACCCGCGATCTGGTCGCGCCCTTCGGCTGACAGGTCAGCCGATCCGGTGTTGAACAGAACCTCGGAGGAAAACACGAAACGGTCGCCTACGATCCGCACACCCTCGCGGTCCGCAAGGATCTCTCGCAACTGGCCGAAGAATTCGGAACGGTAGCGTTCGAGCTGGACCGCCTCGTCCTCCAGCCGCAGGCGTTCGGCCTCCTCGAGCTCGGCCCGGCGGCGCTGTTCCTCGGCCGCCTGCGCCAGCGCCACGTTCAGCCGCGCGCCCAGATCGTCCACCTGCACCTTGGCGGCATCGGCATCGGCCGCCCGCGCATCCAGCACGCCCTGAAGCGCGCCAAGCTGCGAGCGCAGCGCGGCAATCTGTTGGTTCAGCACGGCGGTCTGGCGTTCGGCATCAGTGGATTTCGTGCGTTCCTGCGCCAATGCAGCTTCCGCGGTGGCCAGAAGGTCGGCCTGCCGGGTGGTGCCGCGGGCGTTGCGGGCAGCCTCGGTCTGGGCGGCGGCCAGAAGGGTCAGCGTTTCCTCGGCCCGTTTGCGCTGTTCCTCCAGCGACAGGCTCATCGCGGTCAGCTCGGCTTGGGAATTCTCCAGCCTTGCGCGAAGCTGTTCCGCGGCGGCGGCGTCGACCAGCCGCGCCTGTTCGGCTTCGTTCAGCGCGGCCTGGGCATCGGCGGCACGGGTTTCGTTGGATTCGGCGCGAGTGCGAAGGTCTGCGACCATCGCCTCGATCGCTTCACGGCGGGCGGCAGCAAGGCGGGCCTGTTCGGCCTGTGCGTCCACCTCGCTCCGCGCCTTTGCCAGCGCGAGGTTCAGCGCCTCCTGATCGGTTATCAGCCGGGCCTGTGCCGCTTCCAGTTCCGCCTTCGTCGCGGTCAACTGCGTTACTTCGCCCCGCGCCGAGTCGCGCTCGGCCAGCAGGGATGCGACCTGTTCCTCGAAACTGGCGATTCGCCCTTGGGTTGCGGCAAGCTGCGTCGTCAGCGTCGCTGCCAGCAGCGCCTGCTTCGTCCCTTCAGCCTGCGCGGAGGCAAGGTCAGTCGAAAGTTGCGCCGCCTTCTGCTGTTCCAGCCCCAGCGTATCGGCCAGCGAGGCGACCTGCGCCGTCAACTGGTCAAGTTCGGTATCCTGCGAGGTTATGGTGTCGCGCAGCACGGACTGCACCACCAGAAAGATGGTCAGCACGAACATCAGCACCAAAAGCAGCGCGGTCATCGCGTCGACGAAGCCCGGCCATATCTGTGATTCGCGCCCTCTTGCGCCGCGCCGCGACAGTGCCATCACGCCCTCCGCAGGGCTTGAGTCAGCGCGGCCAGATCACCGCGCAGTTCTGCCACGCTTTCCTGCCGCCCCGAGGACAACTCCTCCAGCAGACGCAGAAGCTGCATGTCGATGGAGCGCAGGCGCATCCGGTATTCGGCATCGGCATGGGGTGCATCCTTGGCGGCCTGCGCCTCCAGCGCGGCGGCGATGCGGGCCAGCGCGTCCTTGTCGGTGTCGATGCGGGTCACAAGCGCACCCACCGCGCCGACCAGCGTATCAAGGCGGGCGTCGCTTTCCGCGCGGCTGGCCTCGGCCTGTGCGAACAGGTCCTGCGTCGCGGCCATCTGCTCGCCCATCTCGGCCAGCACCGCGCCGACGCTGTCCACGTCGCCTTCGCCCGAAAGGCCGATGCGCGTGATCGAGGACAGCCATTCCTCCAGCTCCTGATGGAAGCGGTTCTGGCCGTGGCTGGCGAAAATCTCCAGCAGGCCGACGACCAGCGATCCCGCCAGACCCAGCAACGAGGAGGAAAACGCCGTGCCCATGCCGCCAAGCTGGTTCTGAAGGCCGGTCATCAGCGCGGTCAGAACCTCTGGCCCGGTGGTGCTTGCCCCTTCGGCAGGGGACAGGTTGCGGATGGTTTCGACCAGCGCCGGAACCGTGGTCGCAAGGCCATAGAAGGTGCCCAGAAGCCCGAGGAAGATCAGCAGGCTGCCGAGGTAATGCGCAATCTCTCGCGATTCATCCAAACGGGTGCCGACGGATTCGAGGATCGAGCGCGAGGACGAGGCCGAGATGTGGCTGCGGTTCGTGCGCGAGCGCAGCAGCGCGGCCAGCGGCACCAGCATCGCGGGCGGTTCGGCCTGCACGCCGCGCTGCTGCACGAACGCCTCGATCCAGGTGATCGACTGCATCAGGCGGATGACGTGGAAGAAGCAAGTCCCGACGCCGATCGCGAAGACCGCGCCGATGAAACCGTTCAGCCAAGGCTTCGCCTGAAACAGCGGCCAGAGGTGATCCCATGCAAAGACGATGCCGGCGATGACCAGCACCATCACTAGCGTCATCAGCAGCAATTGCCGCAGGGGTTGGGTAAAGAATTTGTCCGGTCGGGTCAGCGGGCCCGGACGGATCGCGTTGAAGGATTTTTCCACGGCTCGCCGTTCCTGAATTTCGCCTTACAATAGGCGCGGGCGGCGCGGACACTCAAGGCGAGAGTTCGTCCACCATCCGCGCAAGTTGATGAAGATCCTCGTCCGGGATGCCAAGCTGGTCCAGATGCAGGACGGTGTTGCGCAGATAGTCGCGGTTCGGCCCCATCAGCCCCGAGGCCCGCGCGATGACTGCCGCCTGATCGGCCAGCGCCATGCCGCCGCAATATTGCGCATGCGCCGGGTCGATCACATAGGCGATGCAGTTGATCGCCCCCTCCGGCCCCTGCACCGTGACCGTGGTTTCCAGATAGGCCGATGATACCAGTTCGCGCGCGCGCAACTCCGCCATCGCCGCTTCCTCGGCCCCTGCGGTGACCAGAAACGCGATGCCGGCGCAGCTTGCCTCCGGTGCCGCGTCCAGCGCCAGCACCAGCCCCGGCGAATCCTCGGTGCCGCGATAGTGGACCGACCACATGCAGAAGCTGCGGTGCCAGCCGTCCAGCCGCGCCACCACCTGCCGTTCCACCGTAAAGCACGGGTTCCAGATGAGCGAGCCGTAGCCGAAGACCCAGAGCCGTTCCGTCATCCGCTGGTCCTTCCTTTCGGGCGCAGGTATGGCTGGCTTATCAACGAGGGAAGGCGTTTGGCAATGCGGGTGGTTCTGGGCGGTGTGCTGGCGGCGGCTGTGGCCTATGGCGGCTATTGGTTCGTCGGATCGCATATGTTCCGCAAGGGCGCGGAGGACTGGTTCGCGGCGCAGCAGGCCGAAGGCCTTGTGGCGGAACGCGAGGCGCTGTCGATCACGGGCTTTCCCAGCCGCTTCGATCTGACCGTGACCGCGCCGCATATCGCCGATCCCGAAACGGGCTGGGGCTGGCGGGCGCCTTTCGCGCAGCTCTTCGCGCTGTCCTACAATCCGACGCATGTAATCTTTGCATTGCCGAACGATCAGGTGTTGGAAACGCCCCTGGGCGATGTGCCGGTCACGGGGACCGGCCTGAAGGGGTCGGTCCGGGTGGGTCTGGACTTAGCGCCAGTGCGGACGGCCGCGACGGGCGAGGCGATCCGCGCGGCCCTTCCCGATGGCGAGGCGGTGGCGGACAGCTTCCGCTGGGGCAGCCGCGTGATTGAAGGCGCGGTGCATGAGGTCGCGCTGGAGATTGCGGGGCTCGGCCTGACCGCGCCGGGGGTGGACCTGTCGGGCGGCAGCTTCACCGCGAACGGCACCGTGACGCTTGCGCCCGTGGTGGTCGATCTGCCGATGGACGAGCGGCCGGTCGCGATGCCGTTGGATGCGCTGTCGCTGACGCAGGCGGTGCTGCGGTTCGGTGATGTGTCCGTGCAGGTCTCGGGCGATGTCACCGCCGATACCGAAGGATTCGCAGCGGGCCAGATGCTTTTGCTGGTCGAGGATTGGCCCGCCGCGTTGGATGCTGCGGTGAAGGCGGGGCTGATCCCCGAGAACCGGGCCGAGACGCTGGAGGGGGGCTTTCGCATGATGGCGAATGGCGATGCGGTGGAGATGCCGCTGACGCTGGCGAATGGCGTCGTGCGGTTCGGGCCGCTGCCATTGGCGAATGCGCCGCGCCTGAAATGAAAAAGGCCCCCTTTCGGGGGCCTTTCCTTCACTCTGCCGTCAGAAGCGGCGGTTTCTGCTTGGTTATGCGGGGACTGGACGGCTCCTCGATCTGAAGCTCGATCTTGTCGTCCTTCACGGCCACCTTCACCACGCCGCCTTTGACCAGCTTGCCGAACAGAAGTTCCTCGGCCAGAGGCTTCTTGATGTTTTCCTGGATCACCCGGCCCAGCGGACGCGCACCCATCTTGTCGTCGTAACCCTTGTCGCCCAGCCAGACGGCGGCGGCGGGGGTCAGCTCGATATGGACGCCGCGATCCATCAGCTGCGCTTCGAGTTGCAGCACGAACTTCTCGACCACCTGCAGGATCACTTCCTTGCCCAAGGGCGCGAAGGAGATGACGGCGTCCAGACGGTTGCGGAATTCAGGCGTGAAGGTCCGCTCGATGGCGGCGGTATCCTCGCCCGTCCGGCGGTCACGACCGAAGCCGATGGCCGATTTCTGCATTTCCGACGCGCCGGCGTTGGAGGTCATGATGAGGATCACATTGCGGAAGTCCACCTGACGGCCGTTATGGTCGGTCAGCTTCCCGTGGTCCATGACCTGCAACAGGATGTTGTAGACATCCGGGTGCGCCTTCTCCATCTCGTCCAGCAGCAGCACGCAATGCGGGTGCTGGTCCACGCCATCCGTCAGCATGCCGCCCTGATCGAAGCCGACATAGCCCGGAGGAGCGCCGATCAGACGCGAGACTGCGTGTTTCTCCATGTATTCCGACATGTCGAAACGCAACAGTTCCACGCCCAGCGTCGAAGCCAGTTGCTTTGCCACCTCGGTTTTCCCCACACCCGTCGGCCCTGCGAACAGGTAGTTGCCGATGGGTTTCTCGGGCTCGCGCAGACCCGCACGGGCCAGCTTGATCGCCGATGCCAGCGCCTCGATCGCCTTGTCCTGCCCGAAGACGACACGTTTCAGCGTCGGCTCCAGATCGCGCAGAACCTCGGCATCGTCTTTCGAGACGTTCTTCGGCGGGATGCGGGCGATCTTGGCGACGACGGCCTCGATCTCCTTCACGCCGATGGTTTTCCGGCGCTTGCTGTCGGAGACCAGATGCTGTGCCGCGCCCGCTTCGTCGATCACGTCGATGGCCGAATCCGGAAGCTTGCGGTCGTTGATATACCGTGCCGCCAGCTCCACCGCCGTTTTGATCGCGTCGTTGGTGTAGCGCAGGTCGTGGTGATCCTCGAAATGCGGTTTCAGGCCCATCAGGATCTTGATCGAATCCGGGATCGAGGGCTCGTTCACGTCGATCTTCTGGAACCGGCGCGACAGGGCGCGGTCCTTTTCGAAATGCTGACGGAACTCCTTATAGGTGGTGGAGCCCATGGTGCGCAGCTTGCCGCCCGACAGCGCGGGTTTCAGCAGGTTGGACGCATCCATCGCGCCGCCGGAAGTGGCACCGGCACCGATCACCGTGTGGATCTCGTCGATGAACAGGATCGCGTCGGGGTGATCCTCCATCTCCTTGACGACGGCTTTCAGGCGTTCCTCGAAGTCACCGCGATAGCGGGTGCCTGCCAGCAGCGCGCCCATGTCGAGGCTATAGATTGTGGCCGAGGCAAGAATCTCGGGCGTCTGGCCGTTGATGATCTTCCATGCCAGACCTTCGGCAATGGCGGTCTTGCCCACGCCCGGATCGCCCACCAGAAGCGGGTTGTTCTTGCGGCGGCGGCACAGAACCTGAATGCACCGTTCGACCTCGGCTTCGCGCCCGATCAGCGGGTCCACATCACCCTTGCGCGCCTTGACGTTCAGATCGACGCAATATTTCGACAGGGCGGATTCCTTGGCCTCACCCGCCTCGGCCTTGGGCGTTTCGTGATGCGGCTCATCGGAACCCGACACCGAACGCGCCTCGCCATAGGACGGGTCCTTGGCCACGCCATGTGCGATGAAGTTGACCGCGTCGTAACGGGTCATGTCCTGTTCTTGCAGGAAATAGGCAGCGTTCGATTCGCGTTCGGCAAAGATCGCGACAAGCACGTTCGCGCCCGTCACCTCGGTCCGGCCGGACGATTGCACATGGATCGCCGCGCGCTGGATCACGCGCTGGAAGGCGGCGGTCGGCACGGCTTCGGAGCCTTCGACGGTGGTGACCAGCGTGGACAGGTCGTCGTCGATGAAATCCACGAGGGTCTTGCGCAGTTCGTCCAGATCGACCGAGCAGGCCTTCATGACGCGGGCCGCGTCGGGTTCGTCCAGAAGCGCCAGCAACAGATGTTCCAGCGTGGCGAGTTCGTGACGGCGGGCATTCGCAAGCGCGAGAGCGCCGTGGATGGCTTGCTCGAGAGTGGTGGAAAACGATGGCACGATGTGGTGCTCCTGTCCTGCGGGCCGGGCGGTTTTGGGGGCCGTCCGACCGTTGCCTCGTCCCATTGAAGGTTGTCGCTTTATGCCCGCGCTTCAAGGGGTATTTCCAAAGCGCGAGGTTTTCGCGCGCCTTGGTCGCAAAATGTGATCGGCCTTTTCAGGTCGGCTCAGAAATTGTCCTTCCTTTGCCGGATTTCAGCGAAAACCGCGGCGGCGGGCGCATCGGGCAGGCCGACGGCGTCCCGCAGGGCGGGCAGGTCGGCGCGAAGGAAGGGGTTGGTGGCCGATTCATCCGCCAGCGATGACGGAACGCTGGGCCTGTTTTCGACCCGATCGGCGGTGACGGTTTCGATGCGCAAGATAAGATCGGGATTTTCCGGTTCAAGTGTCGCGGCGAAGCGCAGGTTGCCTTCGGTATATTCGTGGCCCGAACAGACCAGCGTGTCGCCCGGCAGGACCGACAGCTTCTGCAGGCTGTCCCACATCTGTTCCGCCGTCCCCTCGAAAAGGCGGCCGCAGCCGCCGGCCATCAGGCTGTCGCCCGTGAACACGAAGCCCGAGGCGGGAAAGTGGAACGCGATGTGACCGACCGTGTGGCCGGGCACCTCCAGCACATCCACAGTCTCGCCGCAGGCCTCGACCGTGTCGCCCTCGGCCACCGCGATGTCGAGCGGGGGCAGCCGGTGCGCGTCGGCCTTGGCGCCGACGACCTTTGCGCCCGTCGCCGCCTGAAGTTTCGCCACGCCGTCGATATGGTCGCCATGGTGGTGGGTCAGCAGGATATGCGTCAGCTCCCACCGCCGCGCGGACAGCACGGCAAGGACGGGGCCGGATTCCGGCACGTCGACGCAGACGGTCCGCATCGTTTCCGGGTCGTGGATCAGGAAGGCATAGTTGTCCCGCAGGCAGGGGATGGTCATCAATTCAAGCGGCATGGCTTTTCCCTTCCGGCGCACCTAAGTTCAGGGTTCGACATTCGCCCGGAAGACGCCGACCCGCAATGCATCTAGATGTGCTCGACCTGCGCAATTTCTACTATCGCACCCAGCTTGGCCGGGTGGCACAGCGCGCGGTGCGCGACCGGATGGTGCGCGTCTGGCCCGAGGCGAAGGGGCAGACGGTCGTCGGCTATGGTTTCGCGGTGCCTTTGCTTCGCCCCTATCTGGCCGAGGCGCGGCGGGTGATCGGGCTGATGCCCGCGCCGCAGGGGGTCATGCCCTGGCCCGCCGGGATGGACAACGTCTCGGTGCTGGCCGAGGAGGTCGACTGGCCGCTCGAGACGGGCATGGCCGACAAGCTGGTGCTGATGCACGGGCTGGAGACGTCCGAGAACCCGTCCGCGGTGCTGGACGAATGCTGGCGCGTGCTGGGGCCGGGGGGGAAGGCGCTGTTCATCGTGCCGAACCGTTCGGGGCTTTGGGCGCGGAGCGAGAATACGCCCTTCGGCTTTGGGCGCCCTTATTCCGCCAACCAGCTGGAGGCGCAGTTGCGCCGCCACGCCTTCACGCCGGAGCGTGCGTTCCCGGCGCTGTTCGCGCCGCCGTCGCACAAGCGGTTCTGGCTGCGCACGTCGGGCCTTTGGGAAGGGGCGGGGCGGCGGCTTGCGCCATGGATCGCGGGCGGGGTCGTGATGGTCGAGGTGTCCAAGCAGGTCTATGCGCCCAAGAAGCCCGGACTTCGGGCAGCGGTCACGCGCCCTCTCAAGGCGTTGGAGGGGGTAGCGCAGCCCGCGGCCCTGCCCAGCCCGCGTCTGATGGAATCGCGAGAGATCTGATTCAGGGCGGTTTGCAAGTGCAAAATCGCAGATAGAGGCGTGCGCGGATGGGGCAATTCGTCGCTGCCCGGCGAAAGGCCAAAAAAGCTTCGGTGTTGGCGCTCTCAGCCGCTTTTGCGGGCTGCTTCACAGTTGCGGCACCGGGTTTGCTCTGCTAAACGGACGCGGATTTGTGACGCATGGCCTCCATGCGGCCGAAATACCCCCGATCAGGGTCAAGCATCGAAAGGGTTGAAGTGTCCGAACCAGCCTCGATTTCCTCTGGCATCGCACAACGCTATGCCACCGCCGTATTCGAACTGGCGAAAGACGCCAACTCGGTTCCCCAACTCGAATCCGACCTGGACGCGCTTGATGCTGCGCTGCAAAGCAGCGCCGATCTGCGCGACGTGATCGCCTCGCCCGTCTATTCGCGCGAAGATCAGGGGTCTGCGATCGCGGCCGTGGCGCGTGCGCTGAACCTGTCGCCCACCATCGTCAACACGCTGTCGCTGATGGCGTCTAAGCGTCGCCTTTTCGTGCTGCCGCAGCTCGTTGTCGCGCTGCGTGGCATGATCGCAGCGGATCGCGGCGAGGTGACTGCCGAAGTGACCTCGGCCACGGCCCTGTCGCCCGAACAGTCCGCCAAGCTTTCCGAAGTGCTGAAGGCACGCGTCGGCAAGGAAGTGAAACTGAAAACCGCCGTCGATGAAACGCTCATCGGTGGTCTCGTCGTCAAGCTCGGCTCGACCATGATCGACACCTCGATCCGCTCGAAGCTCGCAGCACTCCAGAATGCAATGAAAGAGGTCGGATAATGGCAATCCAGGCTGCCGAGATTTCTGCGATCCTTAAGGAGCAGATCAAGAACTTTGGTCAGGAAGCCGAAGTCGCCGAAGTGGGCCGTGTGCTCTCTGTCGGCGACGGGATTGCCCGCGTCTATGGTCTGGACAACGTCCAGGCCGGCGAGATGGTGGAATTCCCCGGCGGCATCCGCGGCATGGCGCTGAACCTCGAGACCGACAACGTCGGTGTCGTGATCTTCGGTTCGGACCAGGACATCAAGGAAGGCGACGTCGTCAAGCGCACGAACTCCATCGTGGACGTTCCGGCGGGCAACGGCCTTCTGGGCCGCGTGGTCGACGCGCTTGGCAACCCGATCGACGGCAAGGGCCCGATCGAGGCGACCGAGCGCCGCGTGGCAGACGTCAAGGCGCCGGGCATCATCCCGCGTAAAGGCGTGCACGAGCCGATGGCCACCGGCCTGAAATCGGTCGACGCAATGATCCCGGTTGGCCGCGGCCAGCGCGAACTGATCATCGGCGACCGTCAGACCGGCAAGACCGCGATCGCGCTCGACACGATCCTGAACCAGAAGTCGTATAACGAAGCCGCTGGCGGCGACGAGTCGAAGAAGCTGTATTGTGTCTATGTCGCAATCGGCCAGAAGCGTTCGACCGTTGCCCAGCTGGTGAAGAAGCTGGAAGAAACCGGCGCGATGGAATACTCCATCGTCGTGGCTGCAACCGCTTCGGACCCGGCACCGATGCAGTTCCTTGCACCCTATGCCGCGACCGCGATGGCGGAATTCTTCCGCGACAACGGCCGTCACGCGCTGATCATCTATGATGACCTTTCGAAACAGGCCGTCGCCTACCGTCAGATGTCGCTGCTTCTGCGCCGTCCGCCGGGACGCGAAGCCTATCCGGGCGACGTGTTCTATCTCCACTCCCGCCTGCTGGAGCGTTCGGCGAAACTGAACGCCGATTACGGCTCGGGCTCGCTGACGGCGCTGCCGATCATCGAAACGCAAGGCGGCGACGTGTCGGCCTTCATCCCGACCAACGTGATCTCGATCACTGACGGCCAGATATTCCTCGAGACCGAACTGTTCTATCAGGGCATCCGTCCTGCAGTGAATACGGGTCTGTCGGTTTCGCGCGTTGGCTCGTCGGCACAGACGGATGCGATGAAATCGGTCGCAGGTCCGGTCAAGCTGGAACTGGCGCAGTATCGCGAAATGGCTGCCTTCGCGCAGTTCGGCTCGGACCTCGATGCGTCCACGCAAGCGCTGCTGAACCGTGGTGCGCGACTGACCGAGCTGATGAAGCAGCCGCAATACGCGCCGCTGACCAACGCCGAGATCGTGATCGTGATCTTCGCCGGCACCAAGGGCTACCTCGACAAGGTCGCAGTGAAGGATGTGGGCCGGTTCGAAGCCGCCCTGCTGAAATTCCTGCGCACCGACCGCAAGGACCTGCTGGCCGACATCACCAACAACGACCGCAAGGTGAAGGGCGAGCTGGAAGACAAGATCCGCGCCGCGCTGGACGCTTTTGCCAAAGACTTCGCCTGAGGGCGGGGCAGGGAGATAACGGATGCCCAGCCTTAAGGACCTTAAGAACCGGATCGGAAGCGTAAAGAACACGCGGAAGATCACCAAGGCGATGCAGATGGTCGCCGCGGCGAAACTTCGCCGCGCGCAGGACTCTGCCGAGGCTGCACGTCCCTATGCCGACCGCATGAATGCGGTCATGGCGGGGCTGGCAGGCTCGGCCTCGGGCGAGGGCGCGCCGCGCCTTCTGTCCGGGACGGGGGCCGACCGGGTGCATCTGCTTGTCGTGATGACCTCGGAACGCGGTCTGTGCGGCGGCTTCAACTCCTCGATCGTGCGCAAGGCGCGGATCGCGGCGCAGGAGCTGCTGGCGCAGGGCAAGACGGTCAAGATCCTGACCGTCGGCAAGAAGGGGCGCGAACAGCTTCGCCGCGACTATGGCCAGTATTTCGTGGCCCATGTCGATCTGAGCGAGGTGAAGCGTCTTGGCTATGTCAATGCCCGCGGTATCGCGCAGGATATCCTTGCCCGTTTCGACGCCGGCGAGTTCGACGTGGCGACGCTGTTCTACAACCGCTTCGTTTCGGTCATCAGCCAGGTGCCGACCGCGCAGCAGGTGATCCCGGCGGTGTTCGACGAGAAAGCCGAGACCGTGTCGGACCTTTACGACTACGAGCCGTCCGAGGAAGGCATCCTTGCCGACCTTCTGCCGCGCGGCGTGGCCACCCAGGTCTTCACGGCCCTTCTTGAAAATGCGGCGTCCGAACAGGGCGCACGGATGAGCGCGATGGACAATGCGACCCGCAACGCGGGCGACATGATCAACAAGCTGACGGTCGAGTATAACCGCTCGCGTCAGGCCGCGATCACCAAAGAGCTTATCGAAATCATCTCGGGCGCCGAGGCGCTCTGATCCCGAACGGAGTAAACGACATGGCACAAGCAGCAAATGGCAAGGTGACGCAGGTCATCGGCGCCGTCGTGGACGTGCAGTTCGAGGGTGCGCTGCCCGCGATTCTGAACGCCCTGACCACCGAAAACAACGGCAAGAAACTGGTTCTGGAAGTCGCCCAGCACCTGGGCGAGAACACCGTCCGCGCCATCGCCATGGACTCGACCGAAGGTCTGGTCCGCGGCGCACCCGTGGCCGATGCCGGCGCACCGATCTCGGTGCCGGTGGGCGACGCGACGCTGGGCCGCATCCTGAACGTCATCGGCGAGCCGATCGACGAAGCCGGTCCGGTCGAGGCGACTGAGCACCGTGCGATCCACCAGCCGGCCCCGGACTTCGCGGCGCAGGCGACGGAATCGCAGATCCTCGTCACCGGCATCAAGGTCATCGACCTGCTGGCACCCTATGCCAAAGGCGGCAAGATCGGCCTGTTCGGCGGTGCGGGCGTGGGCAAGACGGTTCTGATCATGGAGCTGATCAACAACATCGCGAAGGTGCACTCGGGCTACTCCGTGTTCGCCGGCGTGGGCGAGCGGACCCGTGAAGGGAACGACCTCTATCACGAGATGATCGAGTCGGGCGTCATCAAGCCCGAAGCCCTGACCGAATCGAAAGTGGCGCTGGTCTATGGCCAGATGAACGAGCCTCCGGGAGCGCGCGCACGGATCGCACTGACCGGCCTGACGCTGGCCGAACAGTTCCGCGACTCGTCGGGTTCGGACGTTCTGTTCTTCGTGGACAACATCTTCCGCTTCACCCAAGCCGGTTCCGAAGTTTCGGCTCTGCTGGGCCGTATTCCTTCGGCCGTGGGCTACCAGCCGACTCTGGCGACCGACATGGGCGCGATGCAGGAACGCATCACCTCGACCAAAGCGGGCTCGATCACCTCGATCCAGGCCGTCTACGTTCCGGCCGACGACCTTACCGACCCGGCACCGGCCACGACCTTCGCGCACCTTGACGCGCGGACGGTTCTGTCGCGCGCCATCTCGGAACTGGGCATCTACCCGGCTGTGGACCCGCTGGACAGCTCGTCGCGTCTGATGGACCCGCAGATCCTGGGCGAAGAGCACTACCAGGTCGCTCGTGACGTGCAGGGCATCCTCCAGCGCTACAAGTCGCTTCAGGACATCATCGCCATCCTTGGCATGGACGAGCTGTCGGAAGAGGATAAGCTGACCGTGGCACGGGCGCGCAAGATCCAGCGCTTCCTGTCGCAGCCCTTCGACGTGGCAAAGGTCTTCACCGGCGCTGACGGCAAGCAGGTTCCGCTGGAAGACACGATCGCCTCGTTCAAGGCGGTTGTGGCTGGTGAATACGATCACCTGCCGGAAGCGGCCTTCTACATGGTCGGCGGCATCGACGAAGTGATCGCCAAGGCGCAGCGTCTCGCGGCTGCGGCGTAAGGGGGACATATGGCCGACACCCTGCAATTCGACCTCGTGTCGCCGGAACGGAGGCTTGCCTCCGTCGCCGCGACCGAGGTGCAGATCCCGGCGGCCGAGGGCGACATGACGGCGATGGCGGGCCATGCGCCCACCATCACCACCCTGCGTCCCGGCATCCTGCGCGTGTCCAACGCTCAGGGCAGCCAATCCTTTGTCGTGACCGGCGGCTTTGCCGAAATCACGCAGACCGCGATCTCGGTGCTGGCCGAACAGGCCATCCCGGTCGAGGAAACGACGGGCACCATCTTCGACGACCTGATCGCCGAAGCGAAAAGCCTGGCGGAGATCGCTTTGCCCGAAGATAAGGCAGCGGCAGAGAAGATGGTGAACGACATCGTCGCCATGCGCCACGCCGCGGGGCACTGACCGCTAAAAATGACCGAAGGCCCCGCATTGCGGGGCCTTTCCTATTGCGGCGGTCGTATTAGATTGCGCGGGCCTGCCATATGACGGATCCATGAAACACATAACGACCGCCACCCTCGGGATCTGCCAAGGCTCCAAGGTCATGTTCGCCGATTTCGCGCACGGGGGTGCGATGTGGACCGGGAACGGGCCGCGCGAAAGCCGTCATGCGATCCGCTTCGACAGCCCGTTTTCCGAGGCGCCGACGGTGATGGTCGGGATCGCGATGTGGGATATGGACCAGACCACGGCGGTCCGCGCCGATATCGTGGCAGAAAAGGTGACGCGGAAGGGGTTCGACCTTGTCTTCCGCACCTGGGCCGATACGCGCGTGGCGCGGATCAGGGCCGACTGGACCGCCCTCGGCCCTGTGCGGACCGAGGACGACTGGGAAGTCGACTAACGCGAGTAGAGCCCTTCATAGATCGGCACCAGCGTATCCGTCTCGAACAGCGACGACACCGAGGTGCCGTTCCAAGTATTCAGGATCGCTTGGGCGAACATCGGCGCGGTCGGGACGATGCGGATGTTCGGCGCGTTCTTCACCGCCTCGGTCGGTTCAATGGAATCCGTAATGACCAGCGATTTCATCACCGATTTCGTCACGCGTTCCACCGCCGGGCCGGACAGCACGCCGTGGGTGATGTAGCTGTGAACCTCGGTCGCGCCATTTTCGATCAGCACCTGCGCCGCTTTGCAGAGCGTGCCGGCGGTGTCGCAGATGTCGTCCACGATGATGCATTTCTTGCCGGTCACGTCGCCGATCACGGTCATCTCGGCCACTTCGCCAGCTTTCTCGCGGCGCTTGTCCACGATGGCCAGCGGGGCGTTGATGCGTTTGGCGATCTCGCGCGCGCGGGCGACGCCGCCGACATCGGGCGAAACGATCATCAGGTCCTGCATCTGGCCCTTGAAGTTATGCTCGATATCCAGCGCGAAGATAGGCGCGGCGTAAAGGTTGTCCACCGGGATGTCGAAGAAGCCCTGGATCTGCGCCGCGTGCAGGTCCAGCGTCAGGATGCGCTCCACCCCCGCTTCGACCAGCAGGTTCGCGACCAGCTTGGCCGAGATCGGCGTGCGGGCCTTGGAACGGCGGTCCTGGCGGGCATAGCCGAAATAGGGGATGACGGCGGTGATCCGGTCTGCCGAGGACCGGCGCAGCGCGTCGGCGATGATCAGCAGTTCCATCAGGTTGTCGTTCGCCGGGTTCGAGGTCGGCTGGATGATGAACATATCCTCGCCGCGCACGTTCTCGTAAACCTCGACGAAGATTTCCTGATCGTTGAACCGTTCGACGCGGGCATCGACCAGGCTGACCGCCATGCCGCGATGCACGGCCATGCGGCGCGCGATCGATTTGGCAAGCGACAGGTTGGCATTGCCGGAAATCAGCTTCGGCTCGGTAAGGGCGGGCATGGGGCTATCCTTGGCAGCGGAATCGTCGCGCACCCCATAGCACCTGATCGCGCGCGGCGAAACGCGCGATCCTGCTATTGCGACAGAATAATCACAGGCCTTTCAGCCAGCCAGCAGCCCCAGGAAGGTATCGACCTCGGCATCGGTGGTGGACCATGACGTGACCAGACGCGCACCAAGCGCCGAGCCGCCGTTCAGATCGCGCAGCCCATAGAAGGACGCGCCCGCTGCTTTGGCGCGGGTATGCGCCGCCTCGGGGAATTCGGCAAAGACGATGTTCGCCTCTACCGGGTGCATCAGGCGGCCGCCGGGCAGGGCAGCGATGCCGTCCGCCAGCCGCCGCGCCGCGCGGTTCGCCTGACCTGCCAGCCGAAGCCAAAGATCGCCCTCCAGATAGGCTTCCATCTGCGCAGACAGATAACGGTGCTTGGAGAACAGATGCGCGCCGCGTTTCCGGCGCAGCTCGAACTCCGCCGATTTTGCAGGATCGAACAGGATCACCGCCTCGACCCCCATCAGACCGTTCTTGGTGCCGCCGAAGGAAAGAATGTCGATCCCCGCCTTCCACGTCATCTCGGCAGGGGTCGCGCCGGTGGCCACCAGCGCATTGGCGAAACGCGCGCCGTCCAGATGCGTGCCAAGACCAGCGCCCTTCGCTTGCGCCGTCAGCGCGGCGATCTGGTCGGGGGTATAGACGGTGCCCATCTCGGTCGCGTTGGTCAGGGTCAGCGCGGCGGGCTGCGGGTTGTGGACCGAAGCGGCCATCCCGCGCGACAGCACGGCCTCCAGCGCCGCCGGATCGATCCGGCCGTCGGGGCCGTCCACCAGCGTCAGCTTCGCCCCGCCCATGAAGAATTCGGGTGCGTTGCATTCATCGACCTGCACATGAGCCGTGCGGTGGCAATAGACTGTCCCCCAAGGCGGACACAAAAGCCCCAGTGACAGCGAATTCGCCGCCGTTCCCGTCGCCACCAGATAGACGGCCGCCTGCGGTGCCTCGAACACTTCGCGCAGCCTGGCGCGGACGCCGTCCATCACCGTGTCGCCGCCATAGGGCATCTGATAGCCGGCATTGGCGCGGGCAAGGGCGTCCAGCACCTCGGTCGGGACCGGCGAGGCGTTGTCGGAGGCGAAGAACATCAGGGGGTCTCCTCGATAATGTAGTCTTCCCAGTCTTCCTCGGGGACGGTGAATTCCGGGACGGTCCAGCCTCGCACCGACGCGCCCGCGCGGTGGATCGATTCGCGATCCCCCGTCAGCAGGTGGTGCCAGGCGGGCAGGGGCTTCTTTTCATACATGCGGCGATAGGCGCAGGTCTGCGGCAGCCAATAGGCGATGCGCGGCAGGGTCTTCGGCGTCAGTTGCACGCAGTCGGGGACATAGTCGCGCCGCGTCTCGTAATGGCTGCACAGGCAGCTTTGCCCGTCCAGCAGCTTGCAGGCCAATTTGGTGAAGGCGACCTCGTTCGTGTCCTCGAACTCGATCTTGTTCAGGCAGCATTTGCCGCAGCCGTCGCACAGCGCCTCCCATTCGGGTTGCGTCATGTCCTTCAGCTTCACCGTTTCCCAGAATCTCTCGCGCATCATCGGGCCTAGTTGGGGCCGCACGGCCCGATTGTCAAAGGGCGACGAGGATCGCGCGGGCTTGTTCGCAATCCGCATCCATCTGCGCAATCAGTGCCGGCAGCCCGTCGAAGCGCAATTCGGGGCGCAGGTATTGGACGAAGGCGATCGACAGGTGCTGGCCGTACAGGTCGCCCTTGAAATCCATCAGGTGGGTTTCAAGGTTCGGAAGATTCTCTCCGAACATCGGGCGCACGCCAAGGCTGGCCGCGCCCATGTAGCTTCCCGCCTGCGGCCCCGTCAGCACATCGACCTTGACGGCATAGACGCCAAGGCGTGGCAGATGCAGCCCCGCGACCGACATGTTCGCGGTGGGATAGCCAAGCTCGCGCCCGCGCTTCTCGCCGTGGATCACCTCGCCCTCGATCCGGTGCCAATGGCCCAGCATAGCGGCGGCGCGGCGGGTGTCGCCTTCGGACAGTGCCGCGCGGATCGCGGTCGATGAAATCTCGTGCCCGTCCTGCGCGATCAGACCCGCCACGGTGACGGAGAATCCGTGATGCGGGGCCATCGCGCGCAGAAGATCCACATCGCCCATCCGCGCGCGACCGAAGCGGAAATCCGCACCAACGACCAGATGCGAGATGCCGAGGCCCGCCGCCAGAACGTCCTGCACGAAATTTTCGGCCGATAGACCCGCCAGCGCTGCGTCGAAGGGCAGCTGGTAAAGGCGTTCGACCCCGATCTTGGCCAGACGGTTCGCGCGTGCCTCTGGGTTCATCAGGCGAAAGGGCGGAGCATCGGGGGCGAAGAGTTCGCGCGGATGCGGCTCGAACGTGATGACGCCCAGCGGGGCGTCGGTGCGGGCAAGGTCGATCACCGCGCGGTGGCCCCGATGGACGCCGTCGAAATTGCCCATCGCGACCGAGGCGCCCTTGTCCGCCGCCCCAAGCCCTTGCCATTTCCGGTATATCTGCATCGTCACAGCCTCGCGTCCGCGCCCCCCGTATCGCCTACGGGGGGGCGGGTTGCAAGATCAGCGCAGGAACCCGACGGAGTATGTCGGGGTCAGCGTCTGTTCGATCAGCCATTTTTCCAGCAGCGTCGCGTCGGGGTTCGACGTGTCGTCGCCGAAATGCTTGGCGGCAAGGCCCGAGGTGATGAACAGCGAATCCAGCCCCTCGGATACGCCGCCCTGAATGTCGGTCAGGATACCGTCGCCGATGCACAGGATTTCCGCATCCGTCACCGTCTTGTCGATCAGATGCAGGCGGCGGCGGGCCAGATCGTAGATCGGGGCATGGGGTTTGCCGAAATAGAGGCTCTCTCCCCCGATGCGGTCATAGGCCTGCGCGATCGCCCCGGCGCAATAGATGCGCTTGTCGCCCAAGTCCACCTCGATATCCGGGTTGGCGCACAGCAGCTTCATGTCCCGCGATTTCGCGAAGGCCAGCGTTTCGGCGTAATCGTCGGGGGTTTCGACCAGATCGTTGAACGGGCCGGTGCAGACGATCCCTTCGGCTTCTTCCAGCGGAACGCGGTTGATCGGCGCGCGCTTCAGGGCGGCGAGGTCGGGCGACAGGTCGCTGAAGAACGGCTCGTCCTTGTCCGCGCCGATGAAATACACGTTTTGCCCCACCGCGCCGGTAATCAGCGCATACTGCGCCGCATCGCCCGAGGAGACGACATCGTCCCACGCATCGTCGGGCACCTGCAGGCGGGCAAGCTGTGCGACGATGCTGGGTTTCGGGCGCGGCGCGTTGGTGACCAGCACGACGACGCCGCCCTTGGCGCGGAACGCCTGAAGCGCGGCGACGGCGGCGGGATGCGCGCGCACCCCGTCATGCAGACAGCCCCACAGGTCGCAGAACACGGCGCGGTAGCTGTGCGAAATCTCGGCCAGAGACGAAACGATGCGGGTCATCAGAGCTTCAGCGCCGGGATGATCTGTTTCTTGCGGCTCATGACGCCGGGCAGGACCACGGTGTCGCCGCTGACGGTCACGCCGAAGCTGCGTTCGGCGATCTGGCGGGTCAGATCGTTCGGGACCAGCATGGTCGCTTCTTCTTTCAGGATGTCCACGATGAACAGCAGGACCTGATCCGCGCCATCCTCGGCGGCGACGGCGGGCATCGCGGCGACCAGCGCGTCCTTGCGCGCCAGCAGCGGCGCGGGCGAGGTGGTCTCCAGCACGGATACGCGCAGTTCCTTGCCGTCGACGTTGTATTCCTTGCTGTCCATCCGCAGCAGGGCCGCCTCGCCGAAGGCGGACACGTCGGATTTCGCGGCAAACATCTCGGCTGCGTATTCGGGAATGTCGATGCCCAGATCGTCTGCCAGTGCCTCGGCCACCTTGCGGTCATGGGCGGTGGTGGTGGGGCTGCGGAATTCCAGCGTGTCGGACAGGATGCAGGACAGCATCAGCCCCTTGATGTTGTTCGGCGCCGTGCGCAGCGCGCCGCCCATCAGGTCGTGCATGATGGTCGCGGTGCAGGCCAGCGGACGGATGGTGATGTCGATCGGGGTCTTGGTGGACAGCCCGCCGACCAGCAGGTGGTGGTCGATAATCGACACGATTTTCGCGTTGCCGATGGTTTCAGGCAGTTCGGCCGGGTTGTTGGTATCGACGATGGCGACCTTATCGCCGTCTTCCAGCGCGGTCAGGATTTCGGGCTGCTTCTGGCCCCAGCGGTTCAGCACGAAAGCGGCTTCGGTATTGGGCTGGCCCAGCAGATAGGGCGTCGCTGCGGTGCCGCGAACCTCGGACAGATACCAGGCCCATGCGATGGCCGACGCGGTGCTGTCCGTGTCGGGCGACTTGTGGCCGAAAACCTTGATCATGCGAAATACCCTGAAATTTGGCGTTGGCGGATTTATAGGCGAGGGGACCGGCAATGTCACGCCCGCCCCATGCGTCTAGCGCATGACGGCATTGTGGCATTCTGCGTTGCGGCAAGCGGAGCGATGCCCCATCTACTGCCTTGTCGAATGGATCGACAGTTCAGAGAGACGAAAATGCAAACGCTGACCGCCAAAACCGCCCCCGCCAACTTCGGCCTGTTCGACGCCATTGCGTCGTTCTTCGGGATTTTCGGCGCTGCCATCAAAGCAAGCGCCGCCGTGGAAAACGGCCGCACGCCCAAAGCTGCCGACCTGCGCACGCTGGGCATCGACCCGAAGGCTTTCGCCCGCGCCTGATCTTTCAGGGAAGGGGGCTGATCTCGAAGCCCCTTTCCTGCAACAGGTTCAACACGCCGTCATGGCCCGCAAGGTGCAGCGCGCCGAAAGCCGCAAGCACCGGGCCATGTTCCGCAGCCGCCTCGATCACCGGAATCCAGTTGCGGTTGCGCTCGACCATCAGAACATGCTCCATCTGCGCGAATTCGGCATCCGCGCGCGCGGTGTCGTAGCCGGGCATGTCTGCGGCTGAAAGCCGCATGAATTCCCACATCTGCCGCGCCTCGCCTGCAAAATACGAATCCGCCAGGGTGACCGCGTAATCCGCTGACTGCGCCTCCATCGGCAAGGTCATGCGGATCATGTCCAGCTGTTCCTCGGGCGGCATGTCCGCGAGCATGCCCAGCACGGTGTCCCACGGTTCCAGCGCGGTGACGGTAATCCCGGCATGTTCGGCTGAGGAAATGATGCGCTTGTCCAGCCCGACATCTGCTGAGGGACCCATCTGACAGGGCGGGATCGCCAGCAGCATCGAAAGATACCAAGGCTGAAACTTCGCCCCCATGAACGGCGGAATGCCCCTTGCCCTGAGTGCGGCGCCCAGGGCTGTCCATTCCTTTTCCGACAGTTGCTCGGGGATGGTCGGCCCGTCGGTGATCGTAACAAGCGCCGGGTTTTCGGCCATATGCTTCAAAAGTTGCGCTTCTTCCTTGGGCCCCGCTTCGACCAGTACGGTCTTCGCCCGCTCGATCGCAGGCGTGATGCGCCACATCGCCCCGACCAGCCGTGGATCATTCAGATGATAGGTCCCGACGAGGGTTATCTCCTGATCGCCCCGCTTTGCCGTCCAGCCATTGCCGCTGGGGAAAGGCTGCGCCGCCACCGCCCTGTCCAACTGCGCGCGCTGCGCGTCGGGCAGGTTTTCGATCAGGTTCGTGCCCTCGCACGTTGTCCAGCCGAAGACGGGGGAGGCGAAGGCGAGTGTGAGGGAAACGGTTAATGCGCGGATCATGGCCTTTCGTGGCACGCCGCGGCGTCATCACCAAGTGATCTTTCCGTGTTACGCCTGTTGACAGCCAAAATCCCCCTGCCTATCTGTTTTGCCATTAGCACTCGGGCCTTCTGAGTGCTAACGATCTTCAACCTGGAACCTGAGGGAAATCCCAGATGGCATTCAAACCGCTTCACGACCGCGTCCTGGTTCGTCGCCTTGAAGGCGAAGAAAAGACCAAGGGCGGTCTGATCATCCCGGACACCGCCAAGGAAAAACCCGCCGAGGGCGAGATCGTCTCGGTCGGCGAAGGCGCGCGCAAGGATTCGGGCGAGCTGATCGCACCGTCGGTCAAACCGGGCGATCGCATCCTGTTCGGCAAATGGTCGGGCACCGAGGTCACGGTCGAAGGCCAGGACCTGCTGATCATGAAGGAAAGCGACATTCTCGGCATCATCGCCTGAGATCCGCTTTTCCCATCCCCATAGATATTCAGGAGCACTGAAATGGCAGCCAAGGACGTCAAGTTTAACACCGATGCCCGCGAGCGCATGCTGCGCGGCGTCAACACGCTTGCTGACGCAGTCAAAGTGACGCTGGGCCCGAAAGGCCGCAACGTCGTGATCGAGAAATCCTTCGGCGCGCCGCGCATCACGAAGGACGGTGTCTCGGTCGCAAAAGAGATCGAGCTTTCGGACAAGTTCGAGAACATGGGCGCACAGCTCGTGAAGGAAGTCGCGTCGCGCACCAACGACGAAGCTGGCGACGGCACCACCACCGCGACCGTTCTGGCACAGGCGATCATCAAGGAAGGCCTGAAGTCGGTTGCGGCTGGCCTGAACCCGATGGATCTGAAGCGCGGCATCGACCTCGCGACCTCCAAGGTCGTCGAAGCAATCAAAGCAGCGTCGCGCCCGGTCAACGACTCGGCTGAAGTCGCGCAGGTCGGCACCATCTCGGCCAACGGCGAAGCTGAAATCGGTCGTCAGATCGCAGACGCGATGCAGAAGGTCGGCAACGAGGGTGTCATCACCGTCGAAGAGAACAAAGGCCTCGAGACCGAGACCGAAGTCGTCGAAGGCATGCAGTTCGACCGCGGCTACCTGTCGCCCTATTTCGTGACCAACCCCGACAAGATGGTTGCCGAACTGGAAGACGCGCTGATCCTGCTGCACGAGAAGAAACTCTCGTCGCTGCAGCCGATGGTTCCGCTGCTGGAATCGGTGATCCAGTCGCAGAAGCCGCTCATCATCGTGGCCGAAGACGTCGAAGGCGAGGCTCTGGCCACGCTGGTCGTCAACAAGCTGCGCGGCGGTCTGAAAATCGCTGCCGTCAAGGCTCCGGGCTTCGGCGATCGCCGCAAGGCCATGCTGCAAGACATCGCGATCCTGACCGGCGGTCAGGTCATCTCGGACGATCTGGGCATGAAGCTGGAGAACGTCACGATCGACATGCTTGGCCGCGCCAAGAAAGTGTCCATCACCAAGGACAACACCACCATCGTCGACGGCGCTGGCGACAAGGCTGAAATCTCGGCCCGCGTCGCGCAGATCCGCACGCAGATCGAGGAAACCACCTCGGACTACGACCGCGAGAAGCTGCAGGAGCGTGTTGCCAAGCTGGCTGGCGGCGTTGCCGTCATCCGCGTCGGCGGTGCGACCGAAGTCGAAGTGAAAGAGCGTAAGGACCGCGTCGATGACGCCCTGAACGCAACCCGCGCAGCTGTCCAGGAAGGCGTCGTCGTCGGCGGCGGTGTGGCTCTGGTCCAGGCTTCGAAGGCACTGAACGATCTGAAAGGTGCAAACGCCGATCAGGACGTCGGCATCGCGATCATCCGCCGCGCGCTGGAAGCGCCGCTGCGTCAGATCTCGGAAAACTCCGGCGTCGACGGCGCTGTGGTTGCTGGCAAGATCCGCGAGTCGGACTCGCTGTCCTTCGGCTTCAACGCGCAGACCGAAGAATATGGCGACATGTTCGCGTTCGGCGTGATCGACCCGGCGAAAGTCGCCCGCACCGCGCTGGAAAACGCGGCATCGGTCGCCTCGCTGCTGATCACCACCGAAGCGATGATCGCCGACAAGCCGGAGCCGAAAGGCGCGCCGGCAGGCGGCGGCATGCCCGACATGGGCGGCATGATGTAAGATTGATCGGGCGGCCCTCGGGCCGCCCTTTCTTTTTGCGCGGCTTTCCGCCGATGCAATTTGCGGTTGTTGCGTGGAATTTCGCCGACACGTAGCACTTCCGGGACCGCAACAAACCCGAGACTTCCATGCTTCGTCACATCGCCGCGCTGACCCTGACCCTTGGCCTCGCGGCATGTGGAGGGGGACGCGAGGAAGTCGCCCGCGCCCCGGCCCCGATAGGGCAGGGAGAGGTGGCGCGGATGGTGGACGACTACGCCGACCGTTACGGCGTGCCGCGTTCGCTGGCGCACCGGGTCGTGAAACGCGAAAGCACCTACAATCCGCAGGCCCGCAACGGATCGTATTACGGGCTGATGCAGATCCATCCCGCGACGGCCAAGACGATGGGCTTTCGGGGCGAGCCGTCCGAGCTGCTGGACGCGGAAACCAACCTTGAATACGCGATGAAATATCTGCGCGGGGCGTGGATGGTGTCGGACGGTAGTCAGGACAGCGCCGTGGGCTGGTACAGCCGCGGCTACTATTACGAGGCCAAGAAACGCGGGCTGCTTCAGCAGACCGGGCTGCGCTCCTGATCCCGGACGCCGCGATCCGCGTCCTGTTCATGGGCGCGGCGCTGTGGTTTTTGCTGATGCTGCGGCGCAAGTTGCAGGGCGCGGCGATGCTGCCGCGGCTGCGCTGGCTGGATGCGGTCGGCGCATTGGGTCTGGCGGTTCATGTACTGGCGATGCGCTGGCATCCGGCAGTCATCGCTGCGGCATGGGCGGTGTTTCCCCTCGCGCGGGTTGCGGTGCGGGACTATCCGCCGCGCAGTGCCCTCCTTCCTTTGGCGGTGCTGGCGCTGACGCTGATCGTGCCGATGGCGTCGCTGTCGGGGATCGGGCTCGGCGTCTTTCTGGTCATGTCGCGGCGCGGTGCCGATCCGCTGGCGCGGGGCACCGGGCAGGCGCTGCTGTGCCTTCCGGTCGCTTTTGCATGGCTGGTCGCGCATCCGCCCTTGGTCCAGTGGCAGCCCATGGCGTTCGGGATCGCATCGGCACTGGCCTTTGCATCCTTCCTCGCGCTTCAACGCAGGATAGGCTCCAGTGGATCGTAGAGGATGCCTTCGCCCCACGCCGCATCGGGCAGGCTATCGGGCTTGAAGCGCAGCGTTTCCATCTGCGACCGGGTGAACCAATGGCGCTGCGTGACGACGCCTTCGGGGTCGCGCCACGTTTCGGACAACTCTCCCGACCGGACGGTGCAGCGGAAATAGATGTCGACCTGATGAAAGCCGACATCCGGGTCGTGGAATTCGTTGACCAGCGCCGGCTCGCCCACCGCAATCACGAGGCCGGTTTCCTCATGCACCTCGCGGATCAGGTTGTCGGGCAGCGAGGTGTTGGCGTGAACGCCGCCCCCCGGCGCGCACCACAGGTCCGACTGTCCTTCGGGCCAGGCGTTGACCAGAAGCAGCCGCCGATCCGCATCGAGGATCAGCGCACGGACGGCAAGGCGGGCGGGGCGCGGTTTCATGCCCCGCAGGGTGCGCGGGGATGCGGGCCGTGTCCAGCCTTACTTCTGTTCCAGCGCGTCGAGGCGGGCCTTTAGAACCTCGTTCTCCTCGCGCGCCTTCAGGGCCATGGCGCGGACGGCCTCGAACTCCTCGCGCGTGACGAAATCGCGGTCGGCCAGCCAGCGGTCGATCATGCCGCGAAAGGCGGTCTCGGCCTCGGTCCGGGCACCTTGGGCCACGCCCATCGCGTTGGTCATCAGCTGCGACATGTCGTCGAGGAACTTGTTGCGACCCTGCATGGCATCTCCTTTGGCGGCTGGCCCCTATATGGCCGCCGGGGGCAAGGTTGACAAGTGCGCGGCGGGGGCGGAAAACCCGGTCGCAGCCAAGGAGCGGTCATGAGCTACATCCCCTTTCCCGACATTTCGCCCGACATCTTTTCGGTCGATGTGTTCGGCTTCACGCTGGCGCTGCGCTGGTATGCGCTGGCCTATATCGCGGGGCTGCTGATCGGCTGGCAGATCGTGCTGCGGCTGATCCGGCGCACCGCGCTCTGGCCGCAAGGCATTGCCCCGATGAGCGCCGAACAGGTCGAACGGCTGCTGACATGGGTGATCCTTGGCGTTGTTATCGGCGGGCGGCTCGGCTTCGTGCTGTTCTATCAGCCTGCCTATTTCGCGGCCAATCCGGGGCAGATCCTTCAGGTCTGGACCGGGGGCATGTCGTTCCACGGCGGTTTCATCGGCACGCTGGTGGCGGCATGGATCTTCTGCGCGCGCGAGGGGATCGTGAAACTGTCGGCGGCGGATCTGTTGGCGGCGGCGACCCCTCCGGGGCTGCTGCTGGGGCGGATGGCCAACTTCATCAACGCCGAACTGTGGGGCCGCCCGACCGATGTGCCATGGGGCGTCGCCTTTCCGGGCGAGGCGGCGCAGTCCTGCGCGATGGCGGTGGGCGAGGTCTGCGCGCGCCATCCCTCGCAGCTGTATGAGGGGCTGCTGGAAGGGCTGTTGCTGGGTATCCTGATCTTCGTGCTGATCCGGCGCGGCTGGCTTGGGCGGCCCGGTGCCATCGCGGGCGTGTTCTTTGCCGGCTATGGCGCGGCGCGGTTCTTCGTCGAATTCTTCCGCCAGCCGGATCACCAGTTCGTCTCGCCCGGCAATCCGCTTGGGCTGGCATGGCATGTCGGCGGATGGGGGCTGACGCAGGGGCAGGCGCTGTCGCTGCCGATGATCGCGGTGGGGCTGTGGTTCGTCGTGCGGGCGCGGCGGGCGTGACGCCGCTGGGCGATCTGCTGGCGCGGCGCATCGCGCAGACAGGGCCGATGACGGTTGCCGACTTCATGGGCGAATGCCTGCTGCATCCCGAACACGGCTATTATTCCACGCGCGAGCCTTTCGGCGCGGCGGGCGATTTCACCACCGCGCCTGAAATCAGCCAGATGTTTGGGGAACTCTTGGGCCTGTCCCTGGCCCAGCACTGGCTGGAGACGGGCGGGCGGTTCACGCTGGCCGAACTTGGGCCGGGGCGGGGGACGCTGATGGCCGATGTCCTGCGCGCGACGCGGGGCGTGCCGGGATTCCACGCGGCGGCGGATGTCGTGCTGGTCGAGGCGAGTGCGCGGCTGGCAGCGGTGCAGCGCGCGGTGGTTCCAGTGGCGCGGCATGTAGACGCGGTGCAGGGCCTGCCGGACGGGCCGCTTTACCTGATCGCCAACGAATTTTTTGACGCGCTGCCGATCCGCCAGTTTGTCCGCGACCCGGCGGGCTGGCGCGAGCGGATGGTGGGGCCGGGGCTGGCCTTCGGCCTGTCCGCGCCGATGCAGCTTGCGGCGCTGGAGCATCGGCTGGCAGATACGCGGCCCGGCGACGTGGTGGAAATTTGCCCGATGGCGGGCGGGGTCATGGCCGAGATCGCCCGCCGCGTCTCGCATGGGGGCGCCGCGATCATCGTCGATTACGGAGGCTGGCACAGTCTTGGCGACACGCTTCAGGCGATGCGGCATCACGCCTTCATGGACCCGCTGTCCGAGCCGGGGCTGGCCGACCTGACCGCCCATGTCGATTTCGAGGCGCTTGCCGCCTATGCCCCGCGCCATGCGTTCACCACGCAGGGCGCGCTTCTGACGCGGCTTGGCATCGGCGCAAGGGCTGAAAGGCTGGCAAGGGGGTTGACGGGGGCCGCTCTTGAAAGCCACCTTGCGGCCTATCGGCGCCTGACAGATGCAGACCAGATGGGAACGCTGTTCAAGGCGCTGGCCGTGACTGGGCCCAACGCCAATTTGCCGCCGGGATTCGCATGACGCTGGAAATCATCACCTCGCCCCTTCTGCGCCCGGTGCGGCATGGATTCTTCACCCGCAAGGGGGGCGCCTCCTCGGGGATATTCCATGGACTGAACTGCGGCCCCGGCAGCAGCGATCAGGCCGAGGTGGTCGCCATCAACCTTGGCCGCGTGGCCGAGGCGATGGGGGTGGACGGCCTTGCAACGCTGAACCAGGTGCATTCGCCGGATGTGGTGGTGCTGGATTCGGTGCCGACGGAACGCCCGCGCGCCGATGCGATGGTGACGAAGGTGCCGGGCGTCGGGCTGGGCATCCTCACCGCCGATTGCCAGCCCGTGCTGCTGGCCGATCCCGAGGCGGGCGTGATCGGCGCCGCCCATGCGGGCTGGAAGGGCGCGATCGGCGGCGTGCTGGAAGCGACAGTGGAGGCGATGCGGGGCCTCGGTGCCACAAACATCCGCGCGGTGATCGGACCCACCATCAGCCAGCGCGCCTATGAAGTCGGCCCCGAAATGCTGGATGCGTTCATGGCCGAAGACCCGGACTATTCGCGGTTCTTTGCGCAGGGGCAGGGCGACCGGCTGATGTTCGATCTGCCGTCCTTTGGCCTGTCGCGACTGCGCGCCGCGGGGGCGGAGGCGGAGTGGACCGGCCATTGCACCTATTCCGACCCCGAACGCTTCTTTTCCTATCGCCGCACAACCCATGCCGCCGAGGCGGATTACGGCCGCCTGATCTCGGTCATCAGGCTGTAAAGGGAACGCCCGGTTCGTCCTTGGCGCAGCGGATGACGAGGCTGGTCTTCACGCTGGCCACATTCGCAGCCGAGGTCAGCTTTTCGGTCAGAAAGCTTTGGAAAGTCGATAGATCGGGCGCGACGCATTTCAGGATGAAGTCGATCTCGCCGTTCAGCATGTGGCATTCGCGGACCAGCGGCAGATTGCGGCAATGTTCCTCGAACGCCGACAAGTCCTTTTCCGCCTGCGACTGAAGGCGCACCATCGCAAAGACGTGCACCTCGAATCCCAGCTCTCGCGGGTTGATGTCGGCATGGTATCCGCGGATGAAGCCTTCCTCCTCCAGCGCGCGGACGCGGCGCAGGCAGGGCGGGGCGGATATGCCGACGCGGCGGGCAAGTTCCACATTGGTGATCCTGCCGTCGGCCTGAAGCTCGGCAAGGATCTGTCTGTCGATGGGATCGAGTTTCGATCCGGGCATGCGATGCTCCGTCATGATGCGCAAGAAAATGTCGCGCGTGCGCAATATTCGAGTCGATGCTTTATCCCACGCGCCGTTCCCCGGCAACCGCCGCAACGGGGGTTTCCGCGCGGCGCGTTGGCGCATATATCGGGGGCCTCGGGCAGGAAAGGGCATATCCATGGGCGACACGCGGCACAGCAAGGTTCTCATCATCGGGTCGGGGCCTGCGGGCTATACCGCCGCTGTCTATTCGGCCCGCGCCATGCTGGAGCCGGTGCTAGTGCAGGGCCTGCAACCGGGGGGGCAGCTGACCATCACGACCGAGGTTGAGAATTGGCCGGGCGACAGCCATGTGCAGGGCCCCGACCTGATGGTGCGGATGGAGGAACATGCCCGCGTGATGGGCACGGACATCGTGTTCGACTATATCTCGTCGCTGGATCTGTCGGTGCGGCCCTTCGTGGCCAAGGCCGACAGCGGCACGACCTTCACCGCCGACGCCGTGATCCTTGCGACCGGGGCGCAGGCGAAGTGGCTTGGCCTGCCGTCCGAGGAGAAGCTGAAGGGCTTCGGCGTGTCGGCCTGTGCGACCTGTGACGGGTTTTTCTATCGCGGGAAGGAAGTGGTCGTGATCGGCGGCGGCAATACCGCGGTCGAGGAAGCGCTGTTCCTGACCAACTTCGCGACCAAGGTGACGCTGATCCATCGCCGCGACAGCCTGCGGGCCGAGAAGATCATGCAGGAACGCCTGTTCGCCAACCCCAAGGTCGAGGTGCTGTGGCACCACACGGTCGAGGAGGTTCTGGGCGAGCAGGGCGTGATCGGCGTTCGCGCGGTCGATGTGCGCGATGGCAAGGAAACCGTGGTCCCCTGCGACGGGTTCTTCGTCGCCATCGGCCATTCGCCCGCGTCGGAATTGGTCAAGGACCAGCTGGAGACGCATTCGGGGGGCTATGTGAAGGTGGAGCCCGGCAGCACGCGCACGTCCATTCCGGGCGTCTTTGCGGCGGGTGATCTGACCGACCATATCTATCGTCAGGCGGTGACCAGCGCCGGGATGGGCTGCATGGCGGCGCTGGATGCCGAACGCTGGCTGGCCGGGATCGAATAGGCGGATCGCGCGCCCCGAGGGGCGCGCCTTTCAGTGCACGTTCACCGGCGCAAGGTCGTTCTGAAGCGCCAGCGCGAAGGCCATGCTGCGTTCCTTGACGATCGCAAGCTGTTCGCCGTCCGCGCGGTGAAGAGCGTAGAGCGTTTCCAGCCCCTCGGCCTGTTCCTGCACTTCCTCGGGCAGGTCGGCAACCGCGACGGCGCGGATATAGACCAGCTTGTCGGCGGGTTGGTCATGGGTGATCTGCATGATGCTCTCCTTTACTGGCGCGTGGTGCGGATCGGGATGGTCTGCACGATGGCGTCCGGCACGCTGCGGCGCAGGTCGATGTGCAAAAGCCCGTGTTCCAGTTCGGCCCCGGCGACTTCGACCCCCTCGGCCAGCACGAAGCTGCGTTGGAAAGCCCGTCCGGCGATGCCGCGATGCAGGAACACCCGTGCCTCGGTCTCGTCCGCCTGCCTGCCGCGGATCACCAGCTGTCGATCCTCGACCGTTATGGCCAGATCCTCGTCGCGGAAGCCCGCGACAGCCAGCGTGATGCGATAGACGTTCTCGGCCACCGCCTCGATGTTGAAGGGAGGATACCCTTCGGAGGATTTTGCGGTCCGTTCGACCAGCCGTTCAAGCTGCTCGAAGCCAAGAAGGTGGGGATGCGCCCCGAAGCTCAGTTTCGTCATTCCGCTTGCCCTTGCGTGAAGCGACAAATCGCGCAGGCCCCGGTGATCGGGCGCCCTTCGTCGAATATGGTGCGCGGGCTAGCCCTACGCAAGGCTTGCGGAATTTCTGTGCGTTGCGGTGCGGGATCGGATATGGTGGGAAACAGCCAGCCCTTGAATCGTGCCAGAGATGAACGCCCCTTCCGAACTGAACCCCGAAGACATGCTGCGGATAAGGGTCGAGGTGCTGCGCCGCGAACACCGCGATCTGGACGATGCGATCAGCGCGCTGGAAGGGTCCACCGCCGATCCGCTGACCCTGCGCCGGCTGAAGAAGCAGAAACTGGCGCTGAAGGACCGGATCGTCGCGATCGAGGATCAGCTTATCCCCGACATCATCGCCTGACCTTGCCCCCGCGCCGCGCGCCGCTATGATGCGGCGCTTCCAGCCAAGGAGGCCATAAATGAGCGTGGATGTCGGGATCATCATGGGAAGCCAGTCCGACTGGCCGACGATGCGGGAAGCCGCGACGATCCTTGATGAGCTTGGCATTTCGTGGGAGGCGAAGATCGTATCCGCCCACCGCACGCCGGACCGGCTCTGGACCTATGGCAAGGAAGCGGCGGGGCGGGTGAAGGTCATCATAGCTGGCGCGGGCGGGGCGGCGCATCTGCCGGGGATGATGGCGTCCAAGACCCGCGTTCCGGTGATCGGCGTTCCGGTCCAGACCAAGGCGCTTTCGGGCGTGGACAGCCTTTATTCCATCGTGCAGATGCCCAAGGGCTTTCCCGTGGCGACCATGGCCATCGGGGCTGCGGGGGCGGCGAATGCGGGCCTGATGGCGGCAGGAATGCTGGCGATTTCCGACGCCGCGCTGGGCGAACGTCTGGATGCATGGCGCGAGGCGCTGTCGGCCTCGATCCCGGAGGAGCCGCAGGATGACTGAAGTGATCGGTATCCTTGGCGGCGGCCAGCTTGGGCGGATGCTGTCGGTGGCGGCCAGCCGTCTGGGGTTCCGCACGCATGTGTATGAGCCTGCCGCGAACCCTCCGGCGGCCGATGTGGCCCATGCGCTGACGACCGCACCTTACGAGGATGAGGCGGCGCTGCGGGCCTTTGCGGCTTCGGTCGATGTCATCACCTATGAGTTCGAGAATGTCCCGACCTCGGCGCTGGATCTGCTAGAATCGTTGAAGCCGATCCGCCCGAACCGCAAGGCGCTCGCGACCTCGCAGGACCGGGTTGCCGAAAAGGAGTTTCTGACCGGGCTGGGCCTGTCGGTCGCGCCCTGGCATCCGGTCGGATCGGCCGAGGATATGGCGGCGGCGGTCAAGGCCGTCGGCGCGCGATCGATCCTGAAGACCGCGCGGTTCGGCTATGACGGCAAGGGGCAGGCGCGGCTGCGGATTGCCGAAGATGCAGGCCCGGCTTGGGAAGCGATGAAGGGGGCGCCTTCGGTTCTGGAGGGGTTCGTAGACTTCACGCACGAGGTGTCTGTGATCGCGGCGCGGGGGCTGGACGGGTCGGTCGCGGCCTATGATCCGGGCGAGAACGTTCACAAGGACGGCATTCTCGCGACCACGACCGTTCCGGCGCGGTTGACGGCGGGCCAGCGTTCGGACGCGGTGCTGATTGCGGCGCGCATCCTGAACGCGCTGGATTATGTCGGCGTGATGGGGGTGGAGCTGTTTGTCACCACGCGCGGGCTGCTGGTGAACGAGATTGCGCCGCGGGTGCATAACTCGGGTCACTGGACGCAGAACGGCTGCGCGGTGGATCAGTTCGAGCAGCATATCCGCGCCGTGGTCGGCTGGCCGCTTGGGGACGGCTCGCGCCATTCGGACGTGGTGATGGAGAACCTGATCGGTGACGACATGCTGCGCGTGCCGGAGATCGCGCGCGAGAAGAACGCGGCGCTGCATCTTTACGGCAAGGCCGAGGCGCGTCCGGGGCGCAAGATGGGCCATGTGAACCGGGTGGCGGTCCGCTGAATGCGTGATTAGGTTCATGGGCAAAGGAGATGCCCATGAACCCTGTGCTGTCCGACTGGACCTATCCCCCGTTCGATCAGATCCGCGACGAGGATTTCGCCCCCGCTTTCGACACTGCACTGGCCGAGGCGCGGGCGAACATCGCGGCGATTGCCGAAAACCCCGACGCCCCGACATTCGAGAACACGATCGCCGCGCTGGAAGGGGCGGAGGCCGCGCTGGACCGTGTGGCTGGCATCTTCTATCCGCTGGCGGGGGCCGAAAGCACCAATGCGCGCGAGGCGCTTCAGCGCGATCTTGCGCCGAAGATGTCGGCCTTTTCATCCGAGATCATCAACAATCGTGCGCTGTTCGCGCGGATCGACGCGCTGGATGCGTCGGGGCTGACGCCGGAACAGGCGCGTATGCTGGAGCTGTATCAGCAGATGTTCGTCCGTGCGGGTGCGCGGCTGGAAGGGGTTGAGGCGGAGCGGCTGACGGCGGTGAAATCGCGGCTGGCGGTGCTGGGGACCGAGTTCGGGCAGAACCTGCTGGCCGAGGAGCGCGGCTGGTTCCGCGATTTGGCGCCCGAGGATATGGAGGGGTTGCCCGATTTCGTGGTCGATGCGGCGAAGGCGGCGTCCGAGGAACGGGGACGCGAGGGGCATGTGCTGACGCTCAACCGCTCGCTCATCGTGCCGTTCCTGCAATTCTCGCCGCGCCGGGAGTTGCGGCGGGTGGCTTACGAGGCGTGGGTGGCGCGTGGGGCGAACGGGAACGATCACGACAACCGGGCGATCGCGGCCGAGACGCTGGCGCTGCGCGAAGAGCGGGCCAAGCTGCTCGGCTATGCCAGCTTTGCCGATTACAAGCTGGAGCCGGAGATGGCGAAGACGCCCGCCGCCGTCCGCGATCTGCTGATGCGCGTGTGGGCACCGGCGAAGGCCAAGGCCGAGGCGGATGCCGAGGTGCTGGCGCGGATGATGCACGAGGATGGCGTCAACGGCGATCCGGAGCCGTGGGACTGGCGCTATTATTCCGAGAAGCGGCGGGTGGCCGAGCATGATCTGGATGAGGCGGCGCTGAAGCCGTATCTCTCGCTGGACCGGATGATCGAGGCGTCGTTCGATGTGGCGAACCGGCTGTTCGGGCTGGAATTCGCGCGGCTGGACGTGCCGGTCTATCACCCCGACGTGCGGGTGTGGGAGGTGACGCGGGGCGGCAAGCATGTCGCGGTGTTCATCGGCGATTACTTTGCGCGCGGGTCCAAACGGTCGGGGGCATGGTGCACGGCGATGCGGTCGCAGAAGGCCGGGGTCGCGCCGATCGTGATGAATGTGTGCAACTTTGCCAAGGGGACGCCAGCGCTGTTGTCCTATGACGATGCGCGGACGCTGTTCCACGAATTCGGCCATGCGCTGCATCAGATGCTGTCGAATGTGACCTATGGGTTCATCTCGGGGACGAGCGTGGCGCGGGACTTCGTAGAACTGCCGAGCCAGCTTTACGAGCATTGGCTGGAGGTGCCCGAGGTTCTGGAAAAGCACGCGCGGCATTACCGGACGGGCGAGCCGATGCCGGGCGCGATGATGGAGCGGCTGCTGGCGGCGCTAACCTACGATCAGGGGTTCTCGACGGTGGAGTTTCTGGGCTCGGCACTGGTCGATCTGGCGTTCCACGAGGGGGCGGCGCCCGCCGATCCGATGGCGAAGCAGGCGGAGGTTCTGGCGGGGCTGGGGATGCCGAAGGCGATCCGGATGCGGCACGCGACGCCGCATTTCAGCCATGTCTTCTCGGGCGACGGATATTCGTCGGGGTATTACAGCTACATGTGGTCCGAAGTGATGGACGCGGATGCGTTCGCGGCCTTCGAGGAGGCGGGGGATTATTTCGACCCCAAGACGGCGGCGAAGCTGGAGAAGCACATCCTTTCGGCGGGCGGAAGCCGGGATGCCGAGGAGTTGTATGTGGCGTTCCGTGGGCGGATGCCGGGGGTCGAGGCGCTGCTGAAGGGGAGGGGGCTGGATGCATAGGCCTGCGATTTCCTTCACCTATTGCACGCAGTGCAACTGGATGCTGCGGACGGCCTGGATGGCGCAGGAATTGCTGTCGTCCTTTGGGCAGGACATTGGATCGGTCACGCTGGTGCCGGGAACGGGCGGCATCTTCGAGGTAACGGTGGATGGCGATCTGGTCTGGGAGCGCAAGCGCGACGGCGGGTTCCCGGACAGCAAGCAGTTGAAGCAGATCGTGCGGGACCGGGCCTGGCCGGAGCGCGATCTGGGGCATGTGGACCGATAGCGAGGGGCGGGCGGCGGGGGCTTTGAGCGCCCGCCGCCCGCGCTGCCGCGCGCCCTACTCGCCGCGGGGGAAGCGCTTGGATTCCTCGAGGATGTTTAGGTCCATGTGGTTGCGCATGTATTGCTCCGACGCGCGTTTGAGGGGCTGGTAGTCCCACGGGTAGTAGCCGCCTTGGCGCAGCGCCTGGTACACCACCCAGCGGCGGGCCTGGCTTTCGCGGACTTGTGCGTCGAAATTGGCGAGGTTCCAGCGTTTATCGGCCATTGCGCGGAAATGGGCGAGTTTTGTGGCCGCATCAGGGTCGGTCGCGCGGTTGTTGCGCTCATAGGGGTCGGTCGACAGATCGTAGAGCTGTTCGGGGTCCAGATCGCAGCGGATGTATTTCCATGTGCCGTCCCGCAGCGCGACGAGCGGGGCATAGCTGCCCTCGGCCGCGTATTCCATCGGGACGGGGTCGCGTCTGCCCGACCGGACGACGGGCAGGAGCGAGGTGCCGTCCGTCCAGTGCATCACCTCCTCCATCGAGATGCCGGCGAGATCGCAGAGCGTGGGGGTCACGTCGATGGTGCTGGTGGGCGTGTCGATGAGTTGCGGATCGAGGCCGGGCGCGGCGATCATCAGCGGGACGCGGGCGGAGCCTTCGAAGAAATTCATCTTGAACCACAACCCGCGATCCCCGAGCATGTCGCCATGGTCGGAGGTGAAGACGATGATCGCCTCCTGCCGCGTGGCTTCGAGGGTCGCTAGAATCTCGCCGATCTTGTCGTCGATATAGCTGATATTGGCGAAATAGCCCCGGCGGGCACGGCGGATCATGTCGGGCGTGATCTCGGTCGCGGTGTAGTCGCAGGCATCCATCAGGCGCTGCGAATGGGGGTCCATTTCGGCATAGGGGATTGCCTCGGGCGGTTCCAGTTCCGGCGCGCCTTCATAGAGGTCCCAGTATTTGCGGCGGGCGACATAGGGATCGTGCGGGTGGGTGAAGCTGACGGTCAGGCACCATGGGCGGGCATCGGCGCCGCGCGAGAGGTCGTAGAGCTTCTGGACCGCCTTGTGCGCAAGGTCGTCATCGTACTCAAGCTGGTTGGTGATTTCCGCCACGCCCGCGCCGGAAACGCTGCCGAGGTTGTGATACCACCAGTCGATCCGCTCGCCCGGTTTGCGGTAATCGGGGGTCCAGCCGAAATCGGCCGGATAGATGTCGGTCGTCAGGCGTTCCTCCAGCCCGTGAAGCTGGTCCGGGCCGACGAAGTGCATCTTGCCCGAAAGCGTGGTCTGGTAGCCCGCACGGCGCAGGTGGTGGGCATAGGTGGGGATGTCCGAGGCGAATTCGGCCGCGTTGTCATAGACGCGGGTGCGCGATGGAAGCTGGCCCGACATGAACGACGCACGGGCCGGGGCGCAGAGGGGCGAGCCGGTATAGGTATTGGCGAAGCGAACCGACCGCGCCGCCAGCTTCTTCAGGTTCGGGGCGTGCAGGAAATCGGCAGGACCGTCGGGAAAGAAGGTGCCGTTCAACTGGTCGACCATCAGGATCAGGATATTCGGGCGCGTCATGTCGACCTTTCAGCATCTGGGTTTCGCGGGGAATAATCTTCTCCGCCCGGCGACATGCTGTTTCGCATACGACACCTGAAACGAAAAGAGCGGCCCCGAAGGACCGCCCGTTCCGTAGCAATGACCCGAAATCAGGCGATTGCGATGTTCGTCGCGGCTTCGCGACCGTCGCGGCTCGACTCAATGTCGAAGGTGACGGCTTGGCCGTCAGCCAGCGAACGGATGCCTGCGCGCTCCAGAGCCGAGATGTGGACGAACACGTCCTTCTTGCCGCCTTCCGGGGCGATGAAGCCGAAGCCTTTGGTTGCGTTGAACCATTTCACGGTGCCCTTGGCCATCGTGTGTCTCCTTTATGTGCCGCCCGCAGGATTGCGGCGACCCGGCTCGGTCAGTTCAAGATCGGAAGCTGCGGCCGATAGGGACAGGTTCGATAGGAATAACGTCGCACCGGAACGGTAGCGGAACGCTGCCCCTCGCGCAAGGCGCGTTTCTATATGCGTCCCAGAAGCAGCAGGATCACCACCACGACCAGCACCAGACCGATCCCGCCGGATGGGAAATAGCCCCAGCTTCGGGAATGGTTCCAGTTAGGCAGGACGGCAACAAGTGCCAGTATCAGAAGGACGATGAGGATGGTCGAAGCGGTCATGGTTTCCTCCCCCGCATGAGGGGAGGAAACGTGCGCAGGTGTCGGCGGTTCCCCGCTTAACGGGTGAACTTCTTGTGCTTCACCCGCTTCGGGTTGACCGCGTCGGGGCCGAGGCGGCGGATCTTGTCCTTTTCGTAATCGTCGAAGTTGCCTTCGAAGAATTCGACATGGGCGTCACCCTCGAACGCAAGGATATGCGTGCAAAGACGGTCGAGGAAGAAGCGGTCGTGGCTGATGATGACCGCGCAGCCGGCGAAGTTTTCGATCGCTGCTTCCAGCGCCTGCAGGGTTTCGACGTCCAGATCGTTGGTCGGTTCGTCCAGCAGCAGGACGTTTCCGCCCGACTTCAGCAATTTGGCAAGGTGGACGCGGTTGCGCTCCCCGCCCGACAGCAGGCCGACCTTCTTCTGCTGGTCCGTGCCCTTGAAGTTGAACGAGCCGACATAGTTGCGGCTGTTCACCTGCGCGTCACCCAGTTCGATGATTTCCGCGCCGCCCGAGATTTCTTCCCAGACGTTGGCTTCGGGGTTCAGGCTGTCGCGCGACTGGTCCACGAAGGCGAGCTTCACGGTGTCGCCGAGGACCACGGTGCCGCTGTCCGGGGTTTCCTGACCGACCAGCATCTTGAACAGCGTCGATTTGCCCGCGCCGTTTGGACCGATCACGCCGATGATGCCGCCGGGGGGCAGCATGAAAGAGAGGTTCTCGATCAGTTGCTTGTCGCCCATTGCTTTGGACAGGTTCTCGACCTCGATCACCTTGCCGCCAAGGCGCGGGCCGTGGGGGATGACGATCTGCGCGCGGCCGACCAGATCCTTGACCGACTCGTCCGCCAGCTTGTTATAGGCCGAGATACGCGCCTTGGATTTCGCCTGACGGGCTTTCGCACCGGCGCGGATCCATTCGAGTTCCTTTTCCAGCACCTTCTGCTTGGATTTGTCCTCGCGCGCTTCCTGCGCCATGCGTTTGGCCTTGGCGTCCAGCCACGAGGAATAGTTGCCTTCGTGCGGCAGGCCGCGGCCGCGTTCCAGTTCCAGAATCCACGAGGTGATGTCGTCAAGGAAGTAACGGTCGTGCGTGACCGTCAGGATGGTGCCCTTGTATTCGATCAGGTGCTTTTGCAGCCATGCGATCGTTTCGGCATCAAGGTGGTTGGTCGGCTCGTCCAGCAGCAGCATGTCCGGCTCTTCCAGCAGCAGCTTGCAGAGCGCGACGCGGCGACGTTCGCCGCCCGAAAGGGTGGACACGTCCGCATCGTCCGGCGGGCAGCGCAGGGCTTCCATCGCGATGTCGACGGTGTTGTCCAGTTCCCACAGGTTCTGGGCGTCGATCTGGTCCTGAAGGGCCGCCATCTCGTCCGCAGTCTCGTCCGAGTAGTTCATGGCGAGTTCGTTGTAACGCTCGAGGATGGCGCGCTTGCCCGCGACGCCTTCCATCACGTTGCCACGCACGTCGAGGTTTTCGTCCAGCTGCGGCTCCTGCGGCAGATAGCCGACGCGGGCGTCTTTTGCGGCCCAAGCCTCGCCCTGGAAGTCCTTGTCGATGCCGGCCATGACCTTCAGCAGCGTGGATTTACCCGCGCCGTTGACGCCGACGACGCCGATCTTGACGCCGGGAAGGAAGTTCAGGCGGATGTTTTCGAAGACCTTCTTGCCGCCCGGATAGGTCTTGGAGACGCCGTCCATGTGATAGACGTATTGATACGAGGCCACTGGCTGCTCCGTCGGTTAAGGGATTTGGGCGCCTTCTTAGCGATATCGCTGGACAAGGGCAATCAGGGGGTGGTTTGTGTCATCCGCCAAATGGGGGATGGACGTGCAGGGCTGGCCGGTCGCGCGCAGGGGGATGGTGATAGGGCTGCTGGGCGGATCGTTCGATCCGGCCCATGGCGGCCATGTCCACATCACGCGCGAGGCGATGAAGCGCTTCGGGCTGGACCGGGTTTGGTGGCTGGTGTCGCCGGGCAACCCGCTGAAGGCCAGGGGGCCGCGCCCGATGGCGGAACGGATTGCCCATGCGCGCGGGGTGATGCAGCACCCGCGCGTGGTCGTGACCGATCTGGAGGCGCGGATGGGCACCCGCTATACCGCGCAGACGCTGCGGGCGCTGCGGCGGCGGTATCCGGGGGTGCGGTTCGTGTGGCTGATGGGCGCGGACAATCTGGTGCAGTTTCATCGCTGGGACGACTGGCGCTGGATCATGAAGAACGTGCCGGTGGGAGTGCTGGCGCGTCC
Organism: Falsirhodobacter flavus; assembly: GCA_029846755.1. Lineage (GTDB taxonomy): Bacteria > Pseudomonadota > Alphaproteobacteria > Rhodobacterales > Rhodobacteraceae > Falsirhodobacter > Falsirhodobacter flavus. The sequence continues at coordinate 520,970 of JARWBI010000001.1, forward strand.
GGGTTCGGGCGTCACGGGGCGGCTTGGGCGTGCGGCACGGGCGTTCCGGGGCGGGCGGGTCGCGCCAGAGGTGCTGGGCCGGGCCGATCCGCCTGCATGGGCTTTTGCCGATTTGCCGATGGTCAATGTTTCCTCCAGCGACATTCGCGCAAGGGGCGAATGGGGCTAGCGCGAATCTCTGCGGGGCGGTTAGCGTCGCGGATATGATTTCCAGACGTCTTCTTTTGGGCGGCATGATCGCCGCCACCGCAGTTCCCGGATGTGCCGGGGCGCCCGAAACTTCGATCAGACCGCCGGTGCGCGGCGGGGGCAGCGCGTCTGTGCTGGTCGCGCGGTCCGGCATCGCGCAGGTCGGTTATGCCGTGGCGGATGCGTCGGGGAATCTGCGGGACGGGCAGGACGCCGATGTGCCGCTGCCGCCCGCTTCGGTCGCCAAGGCGATCACGACGCTTTATGCCTTGGACCGGCTGGGGTCGGGATATCGGTTCGCGACGCGTGTGATGGCGACGGGGCCGGTGTCGGGCGGGATCGTGCAGGGGGATCTGCTGCTGGTCGGTGGCGGCGATCCGACGCTGGACACGGATGGGCTGTCGGCGCTGGTTTCGCAGCTGGCGGCGACGGGGGTGCGCGGGGTGCGGGGGCGGTTCGTCGCACATGGCGGGGCGCTGCCCTTCGTTCCGCAGATCAGCGACGACCAGCCGTTGCATGTCGGCTACAACCCCGCAATCTCGGGGCTGAACCTGAATTACAACCGCGTGCATTTCGGCTGGAGCGGGAATGGCGCCATCCGCATGGATGCGCGGGGGCGCGATGTGCCGCCCGTCACCATGTCGCGCGTGCAGGTCGTGGCGCGGGAACGGCCCGTCTATGAGTATCGCGGCGGCAATGGCGTGGACAACTGGACCGTCGCGGCGGGGGCGCTGCGGGGCGGGGGGACGCGTTGGCTTCCGGTGCGCCATCCTGACGAATACGCGGCCGAGGTATTCCGGGTGCTGGCCGCCGCGCGGGGGATCGCGCTGCCGGAGCCTGTGATCTCGCGCGGGCAGGCGCAGGGGACGGTGCTGGTCACGCGGACGTCGGACCCGCTGCCGACGGTGCTGTCGGACATGCTGCGGTTTTCGAACAACCTGACGGCCGAGGCGGTAGGGCTGGCGGCCTCGGGGCAGGGGTCGGTCGCATCCTCGGGGCGGGCGATGAGCGAATGGGCGCGGCGATTTGCGCCGATGGACCTGCGCGATCATTCGGGGCTGAACGGGGATTCGCGGATTTCGGCGGCGGCGATGGTGCGGGTGCTGGCGGCGGCGCGGGCATCCGGCTTGCGCGAGTTGATGAAGGACGAGGGGCTCTATGACGCCTCGGGGCGCGAGCATCTGTCGGACCGCATCCGCATCAAGGCCAAGACCGGGACGCTGAATTTCGTGTCGGGGCTGGCGGGTTATGCCGATGCGGGGAACGAATACATCTTCGCCGTCTTCTGCGCCGATCTGTCCCGCCGCCGCGCTGCGGTGGGCGAGGAACGCCCGGCGGGCGGGGCGGCGTGGACGCGCGGGGCGCGCGTCCTGCAAAGCCGATTGGTGGAAAGCTGGGCTTAGGGGCGGACGTGACGGGCGCGCGATCCGCGTTCGATCGCGGCGGCGTGCAGGCGGTCCACTGCCAGTTCCTCGCGGATTTCCTCCAGCAGACGCAGTTCGGGCTGATAGAGATGCCCATCCGCCGCCGCCACGTCGCAGGCAAGCGCATAGGCCGTCTCGAACAGGCGTTCGGGCAGCGCGTCACGGATCAGGCCGAACAGCGCGTCGAGGCCTTCTTCCTCCTCGAACAGATCGAACACGGTTTGGGCGACGCGGCGGATGCGGTCGGTGTCGTATTGGCCGAAGACCGGCAGGTGGTTCACCATCTGCTGGATCGCGACCAGTTCCGAAGTGCGGACCGCCCCGTGCGAGGCCGAGACGGAGATCATGATGGCGACCAGCGCATCCTGCGCGGTCATCGAGGGGAGGGCTTGGTTCACGCTGGCGTCCTGTGTTTTGGCCCAGAATATTGACGGGGAAGGCGGCGGGCAATAGACCACGCAAGCCTCTGGCGGCATGGGGTCGCCGGTCAACGGGGGAAATTCCCATGCGCGACGCCGCGATGAACTCCAAAGCCTGGCCCTTCGAGGAGGCGCGGAAGATCCTCAAGCGTGTCGGCGGCAAGACCCCCGAAAAGGGCTATGTGCTGTTCGAGACGGGCTATGGCCCCTCGGGTCTGCCGCATATCGGCACCTTTGGCGAGGTGGCGCGGACCACGATGATCCGCCGCGCCTTCGAAGCGATCTGCGATATTCCTACCCGCCTGATCTGTTTTTCCGACGACATGGACGGGATGCGGAAAGTGCCGGACAACGTCCCGCAGCAGGAGATGCTGCACGAGAACCTTCAGCGCCCGCTGACCAGCGTTCCGGACCCGTTCGGCGAATATGACAGCTTCGGCGGGCATAACAACGCGATGCTGCGGCGGTTCCTCGACACGTTCGGGTTCGAGTACGAATTCTATTCGGCCACCGAATTCTATAAATCCGGCCAGTTCGATCAGGTGCTTCTGCGCGCCTGCGAGCGGTATGACGAGATCATGGCGGTGATGCTTGCGTCCCTGCGCGAGGAACGCAGCGCGACCTATTCGATCTTCCTGCCGATCTCGCCCTCGACGGGGCGGGTTCTGTATGTGCCGATCCGGCAGGTGACGAAAGACGGCTTCATCACCTTCGACGACGAGGACGGGACCGAGCATACCGTGCCTGTCACCGGCGGCCGCGTGAAGCTGCAATGGAAGCCCGATTTCGGCGCCCGCTGGGCCGCGCTGGACGTGGATTTCGAGATGTATGGCAAGGACCATTCCACCAACACGCCGATCTATGACAAGATCTGCGAGATCCTTGGCGGCAAGAAGCCCGAGCATTTCACCTATGAGCTGTTCCTGGATGCGAATGGCGAGAAGATTTCCAAATCCAAGGGCAACGGGCTGACCATCGACGAATGGCTGACCTATGCATCCACGGAATCGCTGTCCTATTTCATGTATCTGAAGCCCAAGACGGCGAAGCGGATGCATTTCGACGTGATCCCCAAGGCGGTGGACGAATATCACCAGCAGCTGCGCGCCTATGCCACGCAGGACGAGGCGAAGCGGCTGGACAACCCGGTCTGGCATATCCATGGCGGCAACGTGCCGGAATCGAAGATGGTCGTGCCGTTCGCGATGCTGCTGAACCTTGCCTCGGTCGCGTCGGCCAAGGACAAGTCGGGGCTGTGGGGCTTCATCCAGCGCTATGCGCCCGAAGCGTCCCCCGAGACGCATCCCGATCTGGATCAGGCGGCGGAATTCGCGGTGCGCTATTTCCGCGACTTCGTGGCGCCGAAACGGCAGTTCCGGATGCCGACCGATCAGGAACGCGCTGCGATGGAAGACCTGCTGGCCCGTCTGCGCACATGGGATGGGGGTCTCGACGCGGATGCGCTTCAGACGATGGTCTTCGCCGTCGGTAAGGATCACGGGTTCGAGCCGCTGCGCGATTGGTTCAAGGCGCTTTACGAGGTGTTGCTGGGCGCGTCCGAAGGCCCGCGTTTCGGTGGATTCGTCGCGCTCTATGGTGTGAATGAAAGCATCCGCCTGATCGAGCAAGGCCTTGCGGGCGAATTCGTCAAGACGCAGGCCTGATGTTGCACCGCCCCCGTGCGGGGCGGTTTCCGGAACTTAACCGCCATCGGCAATCTTCGCCCTCAAGCAACCGAGCGCGAGGATTACCGGATGAACAAGGCGATTACCGAAGGGCTGGTCCTGATGCCCCCGACCTTTGCGGCGGGGCTGAACCTTTGGTCGCGCGAGGATGGGCGGCCGGGGCAGGGAAGCTGGCAGGGGCAGGGCAACGCCGCCTTCGTGCCGGCGGATCAGGATTTCGCAGGCTGTCTGGAGATCCTGAAGCAGCAGACCGTGACAAAGCTGCGCTGTTTCCAGCAGATCCCGATGCAGCCGGGCATGTATCTGCGTGTGACCGCGCGGGTGAAGGCGGTGGCCGGGGCGTTGCCTTCGGTGCGGATCGCGGCATGGGCAGGCAAGTCGAACGGCGGTGCGGCCTCGGCCCCGGCTTTCGGCCCCGAAGTGAAGCTGGAAAGCTATGGCGCGGTGGTCGAGGTGTCGGCCATCGTCGGATCGGGTGCACGGCTTGGCGTCGACATGGTCTGGGGCACCGATCCCGTCTATGGCCATTTCGGGCTGGACCTGACGGGGGCGAATGGCGGCACGGTGCGGATCGACGACATCCGGATCGAGGATGTGACCTCGGTCTTCCACCGAGACATGATGGACTGGGTCGATGTGCGCGACTATGGCGCGATCGGCGACGGTGTGACCGATGACGCGGCGGCGTTTCTGGCAGCGGATGCGGCGGCTGGCGGGCGCAAGGTGCTGGTGTCGGGCGGAACGTATTACATCGGGCGCAACATCACGCTCAATTCCCGGGTCAAGTTCGAGGGCACGCTGGTCATGCCCGCCGATGCGCGCCTGGCCTGCACGCGCAACTTCGATCTGGACACCTATGCCGCCGCCTTCGGGGGCGAGCTTGCAGGCTTCAAGCGGGCGCTGCACGCGCTGTTCTATTTCACCGATCACGTCACGCTGGACCTGTCGGGCCGCCGCGTGGACATTCCGGGTCCCATCGACGTGGCCGCGGTGGGCCGTCTGACCACGTTCGAGCAGCGCCGGGTGCTGACCAACGGGCAGCTCAACGCCGTGTCGGGGTCTGGATGGGATACGAAGGCGGTCACCTCGGTCGCGACCTATACCACCTCTGACCCGCACCGCCTGACGGGGGTCGCGAACGTCGCCAATATCGAGATCGGATCGCTGGTGACCGGCACAGGCGTGGGCCGCGAGATCTATGTCCGCGCCAAGAACGTCGCGGATGGGACGGTGGATCTGTCCTCGCCCCCGGGCGCGACGGGCGGCACGCGCACCTTCACCTTCACGCGGTTCCGTTACGTCATGGACTTCTCGGGTTTCACCAAGAATTCGAAGTTCGAGATCACAGATATCGAGATCCAATGCAACGGCGTCGCCAGCGCGGTAATGCTGCCGCCCGCGGGGACGATCTTCCGCATGGCCGATTGCGTGGTGAACCGGCCCAAGGATCGCGGGATCACGTCGATCGGCACGGGCTGTCAGGGGCTTCTGGTCGATCAGTGCCAGTTCCTGTCGGACGAGCAGGACAAACGCGTGCAGGAACGCACGACCATCGCGGTCAACGTCAATTCCAACGACGTGAAGCTGCGCGACAACCGCGTGGTGCGTTTCGCCCATTTCGCGGTGATGGACGGCACGGGCCACATGATCATCGGCAACCACTTCTTTCAGGGCGACAATGAAAGCGCCGGGGTGCGCCGTGCGGGGATCGTGTTTACCCAGACCAACCTGCGCACGGTGGTGACGGGCAACTATGTCGACAACTGCTTCATCGAAATCTCGAACGAGCATGACCCGAACCCCGAGTTCAACAACGAGTTTTCGTTCGGCGGGCTGACCATCTCGGCCAACACGTTCATGATCTCCAGCGCCGCGCCTTATGCGCGCTGCATCGTCATCACGCCGCGCGGGCCGGGGCATTTCGTGAACGGGCTGTCGGTGACGGGCAACACCTTCCGCACGGTGAACGCGACCATCGACCGGGTGGAGGCGATCGACACCACCTATGCCAGCATGGATTTCGGCCGTTTCCGCAACTGCGTGTTCGAGGCGAACACCTTCCACGGCATCACCGAAGCGACGGTCAGCCCGGTGACGGTGGAACATGCCCAGACCACGGCGGCGGGAACCTGGACCATCGACGGATCGGGGTTCATGCCCTTCGGCGCATGGTCGCGCAACGTGCGTTCGGTCGTCGCCGAAGGGCCGATCACCAGCGGGTCGGGCGCGGTGATGGTCCCGGTCCCCTATGTCGAGGTCGAGCAGGGCAGCGCCAAGAACCGGGTGGAGCTGCACTGGCCGCAGGCGGCCAAGGGCCGCGTCCACGTCACGCTGCGCTGCGACAATCCGAACTGACGCCCGCGACATAGACCGCGCGGATTGCACGGTCGTCGCCCATCATGATCGTCGGGAACACGGCCTGCCAGATATCGTCTGCGCGCCGTGTGGCCTGTTCGATGGCGGGGGTGGAGGCAAGATCGACCACGACGAGGTCGGCCTCCATCCCCGCGGCGATATTGCCGATCTGATGTTCGGCCCGCAGCGCGCGGGCCGAGCCTTGCGTCGCCAGCCACCAAAGCTGCGACGGATGGATCGGATTGCCGCGAAGCTGTCCGATCTCGTAGGCCGCCGCCATGGTGCGCAGCATGGAAAAGCTGGACCCGCCGCCGGTATCGGTCGCCAGCCCGACGCGCAGGGTTTGTGCCAGCCCCATGTCGAACAGCCCCGATCCGATGAAGGTGTTCGATGTCGGACAATGCACAAGGCTCGCCCCTGCTTCGGCAAGGCGGGCCTTTTCGCGTTCAGTCAGATGGATGGCATGGCCGAAGACCGCGCCTTCGCGCAGCAGCCCCTGCGCCTCGTAGGTGTCAAGGTAATCGCGCGACTGGGGGAAAAGCTCCTTCACCCATGCGATCTCGTCGGTTTGTTCCGAAAGGTGGGTCTGCATCAGGCAGTCCGGGTATTCGCGCCACAGCGCGCCCAGCGCCTCCAGCTGTTCCGGCGTCGAGGTGGGCGAGAAACGCGGCGTGATGACGTAACCCAGCCGCCCGCCGTGCCATTTCTCCAGGAGGCGCTTGCTGTCGTCATAGGCCGATCGCACCGTGTCGCGCAGCCCGTCCGGCGCATTGCGGTCCATGCAGGTCTTGCCCGCGAACGCTCGCAGCCCACGCGCCTGCGCTTCGGCAAAGAACGCATCGACGCTTTCGGGATGGATCGTGGCATAGCTGCAGACCGTGGTCGTGCCGTTCGCCAGCGTCAGGTCGAAATAGCGCGAGGCGACATCTGCCGCATAGGCGGGATCGGCAAAGCGCATCTCCTCGGGGAAGGTATAGGTGTTCAGCCAGTCGATCAGCCGCTTGCCCCAGCTGGCGATGATGGCCGTCTGCGCATAATGGACATGGGCATCCACGAACCCGGCCGAGATCAGCGCCCGCCCGTGATCGGTCACGCGCGCCTGCGGGAAATCGCGGCGCAGACGGTCCGCGCTGCCCACCGCTTTGACCCGGCCCGCGTCGATGGCCACGCCCTCGTCGATGCGCGGCGCGGTGTGATCGCCGTCGAAACCCAGCACCTGCCCAAGAAGAAGTTCCATCGCCCGTCCTTGCTTTATCCTTGCGTTACACTAAACCCCCATCGGTTCGGACGAAATCCCCGGCTGCCCCTGTTTCGGTGAAACACCTTGCGGTAAGATCGTGGCAATCACCCAAGGAGGCAGCATGGCTGAAATCGAGACGGAAGCGCGCGACGAGACCCCGACCAGCGCGATTCTGGACGCCGTGGAGGCCAAGGATACGGGCCGCCTCACGGAACTTCTCGATCCGCTGCACGCTGCCGACATCGCTGACCTTCTGGAGCAGATCGCACCGCAGGAACGGCGCGAGCTGCTTCAGCTCTGGTCCGGAGAGATCGACGGCGAGATCCTGTCCGAGATCGACGATTCCATCCGCGAAGAGGTGATCGAGAACCTGCCGACCGAGGTTCTGGCCGAGGCCGTGCGCGAGCTGGACACCGACGACGTGGTGGACATCCTCGAAGACCTTGAGGAGCCGCAGCAGGCGATCATCCTGAACGCGCTGGACCGGGCCGACCGGGCGGCGGTCGAACAGGCGATGACCTATCCCGAATATTCGGCGGGCCGCCTGATGCAGCGCGAGGTGGTGGTTGCGCCCGAACATTGGACAGTGGGGGAATCCATCGACTATCTGCGCCGGGCGGAATATCTGCCCGACCAGTTCTATCATGTCATCCTGATCGATCCGCGGATGAAGCCGCTGGCCTATGTCACGCTTGGGCGGATGCTTTCGGCCATGCGCGACACGCCGATGAAGGAACTGGCCGAGGACAGCTTCCGCACGGTCAAGCCGACCGATCCCGAGGCGGATGTCGCCTATACCTTCAACCAGTATCACCTGATCTCCTGCCCCGTGGTGGACGATGACGGGCGGCTGGTCGGCGTCATCACCATCGACGATGCGATGAATGTGCTGGACGAGGAACACGAGGAAGACATCCTGCGCCTTGCCGGTGTGGGCGACGAAAGCTCGATTTCCGATGGCGTGGTCGAGACGTTGAAGCAGCGCTTCCCCTGGCTGGCGGTGAACCTGCTGACGGCGAACCTTTCGGCATGGGTGATTTCGCAGTTCGACGGGACGATTTCGGTCATCGTGGCACTGGCCGCGCTGATGCCGATCATCGCATCTATGGGCGGCAATGCGGGGACGCAATCGCTGACCGTAGCTGTGCGGGCGCTGGCGACCCGCGATCTGACAAGTTCCAACGCCCCGCGCGTGGTGAAGCGCGAGGTGCTGGTGGGGCTGGTGAACGGCCTGGCCTTTGCCGCGATCATGGGCGGGATCGGCGTCGCCTTCTATGGCGGGCCGATGCTGGGGGTGGTGATCGCGCTGGCGATGATCATCAACCTGCTGGTCGCCTCGCTTGCCGGGGTGATGGTGCCGCTGGCGCTGAACAAGCTGAAGCTGGATCCGGCGCTGGCCTCGGGGACATTCGTGATGACGCTGACGGATGTGATCGGGTTCTTTGCGTTTCTGGGGCTGGCGACGGTGATGCTGCTATGAAGGCCGAGGCGCGGGCGCAGGCCTTCGCCGCGCGCAAGGCGGCCCATGCGGCGGGGCAGGGCGCGGCGGCGGATCATCTGGCGGCATGGCTGGCGCCGCAAAGGGGCAAGACGCTTGCCGGATACATGCCGATGCGGACCGAGATCGACCCGCTGCCCGCCATGGCCGCGCATGACGGCCCGGTCTGTGTTCCGGTGATCGAGGCACCTGGCCGCCCGTTGCTGTTTCGCCGCTGGACCCCGCAGTCGCGAATGGTGCCGGGCGCGTTCGGCGCGCTGATCCCCGCCGAGGGCGAATGGCTGGTGCCCGAGGTGGTGATCGTGCCGCTGGTCGCCTTCGATGCGCGCGGATACAGGCTGGGCTATGGCGGCGGCTTTTACGACCGCACGCTGGAAGGGCTGCGCCGCGACGCGCCCGTTCTGGCCGTCGGGTTCGCCTTTTCCGCGCAAGAGCAGGAGGCTGTCCCCATCGAGGCGACGGACCAGCCGCTGGACGCGCTGGTCACGGAAAAGGGCATCCTCACCTTCTGAGGGGCAGGCTGTCGGCCAGCGATTGCAGGCTGCGGCGGAAGCCGTTGCGCGGGGCAGCCTCGGCCAGCGGGATCGCGCGTTCCGCGGCGGCGGCGACGGCACGGCCACCGTCGGGCAGGCTGGCCGCGATCGTCAGCGCGTTTGAAAACCGCCGCAGGCGTGCCCGCCCGGTGATGTCAATGACCCCTGGCGCGCGGTTGACGACGTGGCGAAGCCGGGCCCGCGCGGCGGGGTCCAGATCGCGGGACAGGCGCAAGGCGCTGCGGACCGACCGCGCATCGGGTTCCATCACCGTCAGGGCGATGTCGGCTTCGGCCATTGCCGCCGCCGCCAGCCCGGCATCCCCCGTCGGCAGATCCAGCAGCAGAAGATCGAACTCGGCCCGTGCCGACGCGATGAGCCGCGAAAGGTTTCCATCCGCCGCGACAAGGACGTGGAAGCGGTTGCGCCAGTTCTGCAGGCCCTGCGGAAAAGCGGCGGGGGCGGTGTTGTTCAGGTTCAGATAGGCCGCGACCGAACCCGACCGCGGGTCGAGGTCGATCAGGCAGACGCGGTGGCGCTGTCCAAGCTCGTATGCCAGCCCGATGGCGAGCGTGGTCGCCCCGACGCCCCCCGCAACGCCGATGATCGGGATCGCCACGCCGTCTCGTTGCGGGCGGCGGGCGGCGGGGGGAAGGTCGTCCGCAGGGCCAAGCCCCGTCGCGTCCACGGCGCCGCCCCGCAGCGCCGCCTCGCGCAGCGCGCCGTGCGGCAGGGGATAGGCCAGAACGTCATCGGGCCGCAGCCGCAGGATCTGTTGCAGGGCCATCGGCCCGATGCCGTCACAGACCAGCATGATCCGCAGCCCGGCGCTGCGCGCAGCCTCCATCGCTTCGGTGATCGCGGGGTTGCCTTCATCCGCCGCATCCAGCGCGAAGACGACGAAACGCAGGCCGGATGATGACGAGGACAGAAAACCTGCCGCCGTTGCCAGCGACAGGTCGGCCCACTGATCGCCCAGTTCCGCCTCCATCTCGGTCACCAGCTGGTCGAACCGGCTTAGATCGCGCGAGATCGTGCAGGCGGCAAGAAAGGCGGGCCGGGGGGCAAGGCTCGCGATGCTGGTCATGTGGCAAAGGTCCCGAGAGTCGTCTTTGCGCGATCTATGCCATCATGACTAACAACTGGTTAACCGCACTTAGCGCGGGATGCGCAGGACCTGACCGGGATATATCTTGTCGGGATGCGACAGCATCGGCTTGTTCGCCTCGAAAATTTCGGGGTAGCGGTTCGCATCGCCCAGCGTCTTCTTGGCGATGGCCGAAAGGGTGTCGCCCTTTTCCACCGTGTGGAAGATCACGTCGTCGTCGTGGTCATCCTCGACCGAGGCGACGCCGGCGACGTTGCCGACCGCAAGGATCACCTTTTCACGCAATTCGGGCGATGCCGATTTTCCGGCCAGTTTCACCTTGTCGCCTACGACCTTGATATCCAGACCGCTGGTATCGAGTCCGAGATTTGCGACTTCCTGTTTCAGGACTTCGGCTGTCGGGGCGGCATCGGTTTCAGCGGGTAATTCCTTGCCGGATTTCTTCCAGAAGTTGAAAAGTCCCATGATCGTCCTCCATTTGGCCGTATCAATTTGGCCGCGATACACGACGGTTTTATTTAATCGCCGATTGGAACGCCGCCACCGCGCCGGGATGAAGTGGCGCAGCAAGGCCGGTATCGCGCATCCCGCGCGGCGAAAGATTGTCCAGCACCGAGGCCGAAAGCCCCACCAGCGTCAGGTTTTCAAGCGTATGGCGCACGAGTGCATCCACGATATCGTCCGGCGTCTGTGCGCGCGTCACCAACGTCGCCACCACGGCGAAGGTCTGCGTGCGACCCTTGCGCCCGTAGGGGATGCGCGGGATCGAGGCGTGGACGTAATCGGGGTTGGCCTGCAGGAAGGCGCGCACCTGCGGGCCGGAGACGGGCACCAGCCGCGCATCGCAGTCGCGCATCGCGCGGGCAACGGCGGCATTCGGATGGCCCACGATCAGCACGGTCGCGTCGATCCGCCCGGCGCAAAGCTCGTCCAGCCCGGCGCCCGCAGGAAGCTCCAGCAGTGCCGTGAATTGCGAGCGGTCATAGCCCACCGCATCGAACAGGCGCATGATCGTCGCGCGCCGCCCCGATGCCGGAAGGCCGATATCGACCCGTTTGCCCAGAAGCCCCCCAAGGCTGAGGATATGCGCATCCGCCCGCGCAAGGATCGTCAGCGTTTCGGGATAGAGCGACATGACCGCGCGCAGATCGTCGAAAGGCGGCTCGCCTTCGAACGGACCCTCGGAGGACAGGGCCATGCGCTGCACGTCCGACTGCACCAGCGCGAAATCCACCTGACCGCCGCGAAGCGAGGCGAGGTTGTAGATCGACCCCGGCGTCGCCTCGGGGCTGCACCGCAGCTTGCCGCGTTCGGCGCGGTTGGTCGCATCGCAGATCGCAGCAGCGGCGGCGTAGTAGCTGCCGCTGACATCGCCGGATCCCATCGTGTAAAGCCGCAAGTCCTGCGCCCCCGCCGAAGCGCAAAGTCCGAAGACCAGCCCAAGGACAAGACGATACATCCGCAACCCCCGAAAAGATTGCGCGCATTAGGGCATGGCGCGAATAATGCGGCAAGCCTGTAAATTCTTCTTCCGCAATCGAAATCGCCACGTCAATATGCGCGGGCAATTCGGGTTCGGGGCAACATGCCGGATTTCGTCTACGACATTCCATTGCGCGATCTGGCCACATGGTTCGCAATTGCGGCGGTGGCTTCGATCATATTCGGGATGCTGGTGGTCAAGCCGATCATGCGGCTTCTGATCGGCGCCGGCCCGGACTTGAACGAGGCGATCAATTACGGAACGGCGGGGTTCAACCTTTTCTATGGTCTGCTTCTGGGTCTTTTGACCGTTTCCGCCTATCAGAACAACGAACGCATTGCCGAGGCGGTGCTGCAGGAGGCGACGGTGCTGGCTGCCGTCTATTCCGACGTGAACGCCTATCCCGAACCGACGCGGTCCGAAACCAAGGCGATGATCCGCGATTATGTGCTGTTCACGCTGCACAAGGACTGGCCCGCCCATGCCAAGGGCGCCTATCTGGACGGCGGCGCGAACCGGGTGAACGCGATGCGCCAGAAGCTTTCGGCGTTCGAGCCGCAGACGCCGGGGCAGGAAATCCTGCACGCGCAGATGCTGTCGGCGTTCCAGGAATTCACCCGCGCGCGCCAGCTTCGCCTGAACGGCGTCTATACCGAAATCCCGAACGTCTTGTGGTATGCCGTGCTGGTCGGGGCGGCGATCAACATCATCCTGATCGTGCTTTTGCGGATGCGGCCGGTGCGGCAATTCGTTCTGGGCACGATCACGGCGTTCTTTCTGGGCGTTATCCTGTTCGTCATCGTGGCGCTGGACGATCCCTTGCGAGGCGAGGCGGCGATCCAGCCCGATCCGCTGCGACGATTGTGGGATCGCGTGATGATCTGGGACGAACCCTGATGGCCGAATTTTCCATCCGCGAGGTCGAAGGGATGCGGCAGGTCCGCATCGAGATCGAGGACGAGACCGTCCGTGCGCGCCGCGGCGCCATGTCCACCCTGCGCGGCGACATCCAGCTGACGCCGCGCCTGCCGGGGTTTCGCGACATCTTCCGGTCTATCTTCACCGACGAGGCGCGCATCCGTCCCTATTACAACGGCAGCGGCTCGATCATGCTGCAGCCCTCGCTGTCGGGCTATCACCTGATGGATGTCGATCCGGGCGAGGGGTGGGTGCTGGAACCGGGCGTCTATTGGGCATCGGAAGGCAATGTCGCGCTCGGCATGAAGCGGGAGCCGTTCTGGGCCAGCTTCTGGGCCGGGGACGGGTTCTTCACCTGGAAGACCACCCTGCGCAATCCGGGCCGCGTTGCGATCAACGCCCCCGGACCTGTCGAGGTGGTGGATGTGGACGGCGAATTGCGCGTGCAGGGGCGGCTGGTTCTGGGCCGGACCGAGGGGCTGCGGTTTTCATCGCGGCCCGCCGCGCGGTTTCCTCGCAGCCTGATCTCGGGTCAGAAGCGGCTGCGTGTCTATACCGGCAAGGGCAAGGCGCTGGTCTGCTGGACGCCCTATTGGAACGAACACCTTTACCGGCGGATGACCGGGGAAAGCATCGAAGGGTCGCTGTTCGAGTAGGTCTCTGCCTCCACCTCGCGCGCGACCTCGGCAATAAGCGCGTGGATGCGGGCGACGGGCGGGCGCATATCGGGCCGGGCGACCAGATGGGTCAGCGCGAGACGGTCCTGGGGCAGCGGCAGGGGGCGGAACTCGACACCTTCGGTCGCGACATGGCGGGCCTGTTCCGTCACCAGCGCCAGCCCGAGCCCCGCGCCGACCAGCGACAGGATCGCGGGGGAGTGGGCCAGCCGGTGCTGTTCGTCCGGGCGGATGCCCAGCGCCTGAAACAACGAGGTCTGAAACTGGTGCAGATAGGGCGCGTCGGTGGAATAGCCGATGAACGGCTGCCCCGTCAGGTCGGCCACGCGCAGCGGCCCTCGCGCCAGCCGATGCCCACGCGGCAGGGCCAGCAGCATCCGCTCGCGCATCAACACCTGCACCTCCAGCCCCGGCGGATGTTCGATGGGCCGCACGATGCCGATGTCCAATTCACCGAAGGCGAAGGCGTTCATCTGGCCGACGGCGTTCATCTCGCGCAGTTGGAACCCGATGCGCGGATATTGGCGGGCGGCGGCGGCGATGATGCGCGGCAGCAGCCGAAACGCCGCGGTGCCGAAGAAGCCCAGCCGGACGCTGCCCTCCACCGCCTCGCCCCCCTGCCGGGCCGAGGATTCGACCGCCCCCGCATGGGTCAACAGCGCTTGGGCCTGCGGCAGAAACGCCCGCCCCGCCGGGGTCAACGCGACCCGCTGGCTGGACCGTTCGAACAGTTGCGCGCCAAGGTAATCCTCCAGCAACCGGATCTGACGGCTCAGCGGCGGTTGAGACATATTCAGCCGCCGCGCCGCCCGACCGAAATGCAGTTCGGTCGCCACGGCGATGAAGGAACGCACCTGCACGAGGTCGAGCATGATCCAACCTTTGGATTGAAATAATCCGAACATGATATTGGATCGGCATCGCGTAAGCAATTACGGTGATCCCAAACGGAGGGAATGCCATGAAAGACCTGCAAACCGGCGAACGCCTGTTGCCCATCAACCCGCTGAACGCCGGCCTGCCGCCGGGCGAGGCGACGACCGACCGCGTGGTGGGGATCAAGCTGTCATCCGTGGTGATGCCGCTGGCGGCCCCCATCTCGGACGCGAAGGTGCTGGCGGGGCGGCAGAAGCCGATGACCGAGGTGACCTTCCTGTTCGCCGAGATCAAGACCGAGCAGGGGTTCGAGGGGATCGGCTATTCCTACAGCAAACGGGCCGGGGGGCGGGCGCAGTATCGCCACGCCTGCGACATCGCGGATTCGCTTCTGGGCGAGGACCCGAGCGACATCGCCCGCATCTGGGAAAAGCTGGTCTGGGCCGGTGCGTCGGTCGGGCGTTCGGGACTGTCCACCCAGGCCATCGCCGCCTTCGACGTGGCGCTGTGGGACCTGAAGGCCCGCCGCGCGAACCTGCCGCTGGCCAAGCTGCTGGGCGCGCATCGGGACTCGGTCCGCTGCTACAACACCTCCAGCGGGTTCCTGTCGTCTTCGATCGAAGAGGTGAAGGAGAAGATCACCGCATCGCTCGATTTCGGCATCGGCGCGGTGAAGCTGAAGGTCGGCCAGCCCGATCCGATGATCGACCTGAAACGGATCGAGCAGGTGCGCGAGCATATCGGCGGCAACGTCCCGCTGGCCATCGACGCCAACCAGCAATGGGATCGCACCACCGCCCTGCGATTTGGCCGCATTGTGGAACAGTTCAACCTGACCTGGATCGAAGAGCCGCTGGACGCCTATGACTTCGAGGGGCACGCGATGCTGGCCGCGGAACTGGCGACCCCGATCGCGACGGGCGAGATGCTGACCTCGGTGGACGAGCACCTTGGCCTGATTGCCGCGAACTCGGTCGATTTCATCCAGCCCGACGCCCCGCGCGTGGGCGGGATCACGCCCTTCCTGCGCATCTGTGCGCTGGCCGATCAGAAGAAGCTGCAACTGGCCCCGCATTACTGCATGGAGATTCACCTGCACCTGACCGCCGCCTACAGCCGCGAGCCGTGGGTCGAGCATTTCGACTGGTCCGACACCATGTTCGAACACGGGCTGGAGGTGAAGGACGGGCGGATGATCGTGCCGAACCGTCCGGGCCTCGGCCTCGTGCCGTCGGGTCAGATGCGCGCCTGGACGTCCGAGACCGCGACCTTCGGAAAGTTCTGACGCCGTTCCAATGCCAGCCCTGGGCGGTCGGTTGTCATCACCTTGACGCCCAAGGCCAACGCATGGTCGATCTGCGCTGCAGAATGCGCGCCATAGACGCCGAACTCCAGCCCCGCCGCCTGCACCATGTCGCGCAGCGGGGCATCGGCCAGATCCACCTTCACAGCGATCTCGGCAATGCTGCGGGTTCTGGCCAGCGCGATCACCCCGGCAGCACCCACCTGCCGCAGAACCGGCTGGGACACCAGCCAGAGCGACGGGCGCAGCGCTGCCGCCACTTCCAGCAGAAAGGACGAGAACACCGTCCGCTCCAGCATCCCCTCCCGCTTCAGCTCCGCAACCACCCGATCCGCAAAGCCGGGATAGGGCAGCCCGTCCGCGCCCGCCTTGATCTCGCACCGCAGGGCTATGGGAGTGGGGCGGAAGATGGCGCAAAGCTCGGGGAGGGTCAGGGGCGCTTCGCCGGGGGAATGGTTCAGGCGTGCAGACTTCACCTCGGCCAGCGTCAGCATCGCGATCTCTCCGCCCCGGTCGGTGGTGCGGTCCAGCGTGGGGTCGTGATGCACGACGATATGGCCGTCGGCGGTGGGGTGGAGGTCGAACTCAACCTCGTCCACCGGCAAGGCTGCCGTCATGCGGAACGCCGACGGTGTGCTGTCGCCCGATTCCAGCGTGCCGCCGCGATGGGATGCGATGCGGGTCACAGCGCGCATTTCCGCAAAGGCAGGGCCGCCGCGCCCAAGGCCGCCGCCTCGGCCCCGAGGCTGGACACCATCAGCTTCGGCATCGGCCGCTGGATACCATAGCGCGTGTTGCGATAGGGCTGGCAGCGCGCGATCAGTGCCTCGGCCAGCTTGCGCGGGATCTGCCCGCCCAGCACCACTGCCTGCGGATCGATCACCGCCCAGAGGGCGGCGATCATGCGGTCGAAGGCGGGCATCACCTCCTCGACCCATTCCGCCACCTCGGGCCATGCGGGGTCGAAATCGCGCGACAGTTCCGCGATGGTGCCGATGGGGACGCCCGCAGCGATCAGCCGGGGCAGCAGGAATTGCAGGGCAGGGCGGCGGTCGTGTTCGTCGACGGTATAGATGCCCGAAAGTTCGCCCGCATTGCGGTTGCCGCCGGGCAGAAGCTCTCCATCCACGATCAGCCCGCCGCCAAGGCCGAAGTTGAACGAGACATAGGCGAAGGTGTGGAAATGGCGGCCAAGGCCCAGCATCATCTCGCCCAGCGCGGCGGTGTTGCCGTTGTTGTCGATCCAGACCGGCAGGCCGAAACGCGCGGACAGAAGCGGTCCCAACTCGATCAGCGACCAGTCGTGAAGCGGCAGGGGCGCGTTGAACTGCGTTCCCGACACCCAATAGCCCGAGATGCCGAGCCCGATGCCAAGGCAGCGATCCGCGCTGCGCCCATGTTCGGCCCCGATGCGGGCCATCTGCGCCACGATCAGGTCCAGCACCGCATCGCGCCCGGTCCCGGCAATGGCAAGCTGGTGCTGCGCGATGGGGGTGCCCGTGAAATCCATCAGGCAGATGCCCACATCGTCGGTGTTCAGCGACAGGCCCCAGCTATGGGCGAAATCACCGTTCAGCAGAAGCGAGGGGCTGGGCTGGCCGCGCCCTGCGACGCGCGGCGGGCCAAGGCGGATCAGGCCGCGTTCCGTCAACTGGTCGATGATCCGGTGCACCGATTGCTGGCTGATGTCGAATCGCGGCGAAAGCTCGGCCCGCGTCGATCCGGGGGCGGCGTGAAGGCGGCGCAGGATCATGCGTTCGTTGTTCGATACGACAGGGCCCCTTGGCGCGCGACGAAAGCCGTCCGACACAAGGGCAAGGGGATCATAGGCCATAATACTACACTTCGCGCGATCTATGTCTTTAGATAGCACGGCGACTGTAACGATAATACAAAGAAACCGTCGCCTCATTGTCACACACAAAGCGTAGTAAATCCGGGACCTCACCAAACTGGACGTTCAAGATGCGCTTCCTGACCCCCCTTGCGGCACTTGCCATGACCACCGCAGCCCACGCCACGGATATCGAGTTCTGGTATGGCAATACCGGCAGCAACGAAAAGGCGATCCTCGCCGCGTGCGAGGCGTTCAACGCCTCGCAGGACCAGGATCGCGTGTCCTGCGTCGGGCAGGGCAGCTACGAGGCCGGGATGCAAAAGGCCATCGCGGCCTATCGCGCGGGCAACCATCCGGTGCTGATCCAGTTCTTCGATGCCGGCACGCTGGACCTGATGCTGTCGGGCGCCGTGATCCCGGTGTCCGAGGTGATGCCCGACGCCCCGTGGGACAGCTACATCCCCGGCGCGCGCGCCTATTACGAAACGGCGGACGGCAAGCTGTTCTCGCAGCCCTACAACTCGTCCACGCTGCTGTTCTATACCAACAAGGCGATGCTTGCCGAGGCCGGGATCGAAAAGACCCCCGAAACGTGGGAGGAAGTCATCGCCGCCGCCCGCACGCTGAAGGAGGCGGGCGTTTCGTGCCCCTTCGCGACCGATATCAACGCTTGGCGGCAGATCGAGCAGTTCGCCGCCCGCCACGGCGTGCCGATCGCGACGCAATCGAACGGCTATGACGGGCTGGATGCGGAATATGTCATCGATCAGGGCATCGTCGCGCAGCACATGAACAACCTTGCCGACTGGCACGAGGAAGGGCTGGTCCGCTTCGACGCCGAAACCAAGGCCGCGAAATACAACGCCGCCTTTAGCGCGGGCGAATGCGCGATGATCGAAGGATCGTCGGGCGGCTATGGCTCGTTTGCCGAGGCGCTGGGCGCGGATGCGATCACCGTCACCCTGCCGCCGATGTATCAGGGGCAGACGCGCCACAACACGTTCGTCGGCGGCGCATCGCTGTGGCTGATGAAGGGCCATGACGAGGCCGAGGTGAAGGCGGCGCAGAACTTCCTCGATTATCTGCGGACCCCCGAAGCGCAGTTGGAGTTCACGGCGGCCACTGGATACCTGCCGGTCACGCAATCGGCGCTGGACCTGTTGGAATCGTCGGGCCGCGCCGATGCGCCGGAATTCGCCACCGCAGGGCCGGGGATGGAGACGCTGGGCGCGCCGGGCAATGCCGACACGCGCGGCATCCGTCTGGGCTTCTACGTCCAGTTCCGCGACATCTTCGCCGAAGAGACGCAGCGCGCCTATAACGGCGATATCACCATGGACGAGGCGCTGGCCAATTCGGTCCGCCGCGGCAACGAGCTGCTGCGCCGGTTCGAGGCGACCTACGCCGCCAACTGACCGGATGCGGGCCGCTGCGCCCGCATCCCTCCCGAGGTCCAGATGACACAATCCCCCTTCCGTTCGCGCCCGATGGCGCTTTTGTTCCTGTCGCCGCTGATCCTGCTGACGGCGCTGTTCTTCTATTGGCCCGTGGCCGAGGCGATCCGCTGGTCGTTCTTTCTGGAGCAGCCCTTCGGCGGCGAGTCCACCTTCGTGGGTTTTGCCAACTTCCGCCGCGTGCTGTCGGACCCGGAGTTCTGGAAAAGCCTGAAGCTGACCGGGATATTCATGGTCACCGCCTCGGTCCCGGCCGTGCTGGTGCCGCTGATGTTGGCGATGGCGGCGGATCGGGGGCTGCGGACCTCGCGCATCGCGCGGAACGTGCTGGTCTGGCCCAAGGGCGTGGCGGGCGCGTCGATCGGGGTCATTTTCGGCTTCATCTTCAACCCCTTCGTCGGAATTCTTACACCGCTGAACCAGCTTTGGCCGGGCATCTGGTCGCCGGGAACGGATGGGGTCGATGCGTTCATCACGCTGATCGTGGCGAACCTGTGGAACGGCATCCCGTTCAACTTCGTGATCCTTCTGGCCGGGCTTCAGGCGCTGCCCGACACATATGCCAAGGCGGCGGCGCTTGATGGTGCGGGGCCGTGGCGGCAGGCGCTGGACATCCGTCTGCCGCTGCTGGCCCCGCAGCTTTTCTTCGTGCTGGTGCTGGAATTCACCGAAAGCATCATCAACGCCTTCGGCCTGATCGACACGATGACGCGCGGCGGGCCCGGCGGCGCGACGACGCTGCTGGTCTACAAGATCTATGCCGACGGGTTCAAAGGGTATGACCTGTCCGGCGCGTCGACGCAGACGGTGCTGCTGATGATCTTCGTCCTTTTGATCGCCGCCGCGCAGTTCCTGCTGATGGAACGCCGCGTGAAATACGAGCGCTGAGATGATCGAGACACGCACCTCCTTCGACCGGATCTGCATGGGCATCCTCTGGCTCGGGATCCTGTTCATCCTTGCGCCGCTGTGGATCGCACTGATGACCGCATCGCACAGCGCCGTCGATGTGATGCGCAGCGGGTTGGCCTGGTATCCCGGCCCGCATCTGGTGGAGAATGTCATCCGCGTCTTCACCGACACGCGCATCCCGGTCCAGATGTTCAACAGCCTCGTCGTCGCGCTGATGACGGCGGTGGGGATCTGCATCCTGTCCTTCTGCACCGCCTTTGCACTGGTGTTCCTGAACCTGCGCTTCGGCTGGCTGGTCTTCGCGACCATTTTCGGCACCATCCTGCTGCCGGTCGATATCCGGGTCGTGCCCACCTATCAGGTGATGTCGAACATCATGGAGCCGTTTGCAGCCCTTGGCCTTCCGGTGTCGCAGATCAGCCTCGTGAACACCCATATCGGGCTCGCGCTTCCGGCCATCGCGCATGGAACCGGCACGTTCATGCTGCGCCAGTTCTTCCGCACCGTGCCGATGGATCTGGCCCGCGCGGCGCGGATGGATGGGGCGGGGGCGCTGCGGTTCATGTGGGACGTGCTGCTGCCCTTGTCGCGGCCCGCGCTGGCGGCGCTGTTCGTGCTGATGTTCCTTGGCGGGTGGACGAACTACCTCTGGCCGCTGGTCGCAAGTTCCACCGCCGACATGCAGACGGCGGTTGTGGGTCTGGCACGTCTGGCGACCGACGGTGACAGCCGCGCGCCGGATTTCCCGCTGATGATGGCCGCGGCTTCGACCGTGTCGCTGATCCCGCTGACGCTGATCGCGGTGCTGCAACGCTTTTTGGTGCGGGGCATGGCCCTGACGGAGAAATGATGACCCTGACGCTTGAACGCCCGGTGGCCGCCGCCGCCAAGACCGGCACCGATATCCGCATCGAGGGGCTGGCCAAGACCTATCCCGGCGCGGACAGCCCGGTGATCCCGAACCTGACCGCGCATCTGCGGGCGGGGGAGTTCACGGTGATCCTCGGCCCGTCTGGCTGCGGGAAATCGACGCTGCTGAACATGCTGGCGGGGCTGGAGGCCGCCCCCACGGGCCGCATCGTCTTCGGCACGCGCGAGGTTCAGGCGCTGGCCCCGCGCGACCGGGGCTGCGCGATGGTGTTCCAGAACTATGCGCTTTATCCGCATATGACAGTGGCGCGGAACATGGACTACAGCCTGCGCATCGCCAAGGTCCCCCGCGCAGAACGCGAGGCCCGCGTCGCCGAAGTGGCGCGGATGCTGGAGCTGTCGGCGCTTTTGGACCGCCGCCCCAGCCAGCTTTCGGGCGGGCAGCGCCAACGTGTCGCCATCGGCCGCGCCATCATCCGAGAGCCGCAGGTGCTGCTGTTCGACGAGCCCTTGTCGAACCTCGACGCACGCTTGCGGAACGAGACGCGGATGGAACTGGCGCAGCTTCACCGCCGCATCGGTGCGACATCCGTCTTCGTCACCCACGATCAGGTGGAGGCGATGACGCTGGCCGACCGCGTGATGATCCTGAACAAGGGGCGGATCGAACAATTCGCGCCTCCGTCCGAAATCTATGCCGCGCCTGCGTCCACCTTCGTGGCGGGTTTCCTTGGATCGCCGCCGATGAACCTGCTGGCCGTGGAATCCCGCAATGGTCGTATCCGACTGCCCGATGGCGGCACCATAGGCTGCCGCCGCGACGGGATGTTCCAGCTTGGCATCCGCCCTGAACATATCCGCCTGGGCGCAGGCGCCGAGATGCGCGTGCAGTTCCGCGAGGAGCTTGGATCGCATTCCGTCATCGCCCTGACGACCCCCGACGGCGCACGCCTGCGCGTCACGGCGCCGCCCGGCGGCACGGGGGATGCCCTGCGCGTGTCCTTCCCGCAGGACGCGCTTCACCTTTTCGATGCGGAAACGGGTCTTGCCGTCCGCGAGCTTCTGATCCGGACATGACATGAAATCCTATCGCCAGACCATCGCCGAAAACGCCCTCGGGGCCGCCGTCATCGCCCATCGCGGGGCATGGCACGCGGCACCGGAAAACAGCCTGCCCGCCATCGCGGATGCCATCGCCATCGGCGCGACCGTGGCCGAGGTGGACGTGCGCCGCACCGCCGACGGGCATCTGGTGCTGATGCATGACAAGACGACCCTGCGGATGACCGGCGTCGCCCTGACCCCCGAGGATGTGACGCTGGCCGACCTGCGCGAGCTGCGTTTGTTCGACCGGGACGGCGACGCTGCGCGCGCGACCGATCACCGCATCCCCACGCTGACCGAGGCGCTGCGTCTGGCAAAGGGCCGCATCGCGCTGGACCTCGACCTGAAAGACCGCGCCATCGCGTCCGATGTCATCGCCTGCGTGAAGGCCGAAGGGGCCGAGGAATTCGTGGACCTGAAGTTCACCGCCGAGACGGTGGCCGAGACCGCCGCGCTGGCGAAGATGCAGGCCGAAAGCGGCATCGCGATCATGGCGATGGCGACTTTCGGGACCGCGCCGGTCGAGGCGCTTCTGGCCCATCCGCCCTTCATGGTGGAAAGCAAATACGAAAGCCTCGATCACCTGCGGGCGGCGGCAAATCGCCTGCGCGCGGCGGGAATCGCGGTCTGGGTCAATACCTTGGATGTTTCATTTTCCTGCGGGATGAACGATACAGCGGCACGGCGCAATCCGGATGCGGTCTGGGGCGCGCTGCTGGCGGCGGGGGTGAACGCGATCCAGACCGACGAGCCGGCTTTGCTGATCGAATGGCTGACCGCCAGAAAGGCCGCCGCATGAAGCTTTCCGACCTGTCGCCCGTCGAAGCGCTGATGCGCGAGGTCGGCTGGCGCATCGTGCTGCCGCGTTTCGGCACGCTGGCGGCGTCCGAGATCCGCGCCAAGACCGCGATCGACGATCTGGTGACGGTGGCCGATCTGGAGGCCGAGGTCGCGCTGGCCGAGGGGCTGCGCCGCCTGTTCCCCGGCTGCGCCGTCATCGGCGAGGAAAGCGCGACGCCGGATTTCGATTATGACGCACCGGACCTGCTGTTCGTGATCGACCCTGTGGACGGCACATGGCCCTTCGCGCATGGCCTTCCAGTCTTCGGCATGATGATCGCGGTGCTGTCGCATGGGCGGACGGTGGGCGGGCTGATCCATTATCCCGTCACGCGCGACACGCTGGTCGTGGCGGCGGGCGAGGGGGTGCATCATCTGCGCGCCGATGGCGTCGCCACCCGCCTGCCGATGCTGTCGCAAGAGGCGCGGATGGTCACGGGGCTGATCCCGCTGTCGCTGTTCAAAGCCGCGGGGCGGCTGGAACTGGTCGCGGCGTTCGGCGATCTGCCGCGGATCGTGACGATCCAGTGTTCCGCGCATGAATACCGGATGCTGGCCGAGGATCAGGCGGATTTCTGCGTCTCGACCGGGCTGAAGCCTTGGGACCACCATACGGGGCAGTTGATATTGGCGGAACTTGGGGGCTATGCCGCCACGGTGGACGGGCGGCAATGGCCGAACGTGACGGGCGCGGACCGGCTGATTTCGGCCCGCAACCGTGCGACCTGGGAAAAGGCGGCTGCCGCCCTTACATGAACCCCAGTTCCAGACGCGCTTCGTCGGACATCATCTCCATCCCCCAGGGCGGATCGAAGGTCATGCCGACGTTGACGTGTTTGACGCCCGGAAGCGGCTCCACCGCCTCGGCCACCCAGCCCGGCATTTCCCCGGCGACGGGGCAGCCGGGGGCGGTCAGGGTCATCAGAATTTCGACCTCGGATTCGTCGTTGATGGTGATGGTATAGACGAGGCCCAGATCGTAGATGTTCACCGGGATTTCCGGGTCATAGACGGTGCGGCAAGCATCGACCACGCTTTCATAAAGCGGATGTTCGGTGCTGGAGGGCTTGATGAGGGGCTCGCCCTCGACCTGGGTCGTATCGTCCATCTGGATCACCTTTGCTTGCGGGCGCAATATAGGTATCCGCGCCTCAGGCCTCAACCCAGATCGTCACCGGGCCGTCATTCACCAGCGCTACCTTCATGTCCGCGCCGAAGCGGCCCGTCGCGACGGTGAAATCGCGGGCCATCAGGGCGGCGAAATGTTCATACAGTCGGCGGCCATCCTCGGGCGGGGCGGCCTGCGAAAAGCCCGGTCTGTTCCCGCGCGAGATGTCGGCGGCCAGCGTGAACTGGCTGACCACCAGCGCCGCGCCGCCGGTATCCTTCAGCGACAGGTTCATCTTGGCAGCGTCGTCCTTGAAGATGCGCAGCTTGCCGATCCGCGCCGCCAGCGCCTCGGCATTGGCTTCGGTATCGCCCTGCATCGCGCAGACGAGGATCAGCAGGCCCGCGCCGATTTCTCCGATCCGCTCGCCGTCCACAGTGACCGAGGCTTCGGAGACGCGCTGGAGCAGTGCCCTCAAAGCTCATGCTCCCAAGGCGGGTTGGCCCCGGCGCGGGAGACGGTGACCGCGGCAGCGCGGCCGCCAAGATCCAGCGCGGCATCAAGGATGTCATCCGTCAGCACGGCATCCTTGACCAGCGCGCCCGCGCGGTGCAGCGCGGCAAGGATGCCGGCGTTGAACGTGTCGCCCGCGCCGACCGTATCGGCCACGGTCACGCGCTGCGACGGCGCAAAACGGTCCTGCGTCTGCGTGATCGCGTGGGCACCCTCGGCCCCCTTGGTTACGAACACCACCTTCGGCCCGCGCGCCAGCAGCCCGCGCGCCAGCGTCACCGCATCGCCGGGGCCTTCCAGCCAGTGCAGATCCTCGTCCGACAGTTTCACGATATCGGCCAGCGCCAACATCCGCTCGATCCGCGCGCGATAGGTGTCCGGGTCGGTGATGAAGCCGGGGCGGATGTTCGGGTCCAGCATGGTCATGCGGGCAGGAGCCTCGCGTGCCATCAGCGCGGCATAGGTTTCGGCAGCCGGTTCGTTGACCAGGGAAATCCCGCCGAAGAAAAGCGCCTGCACATCGGCGGGCAGGGCGGGCAGATCGTCCGCAGCCAGCAGCCGCCCGGCGGTATTTTCGTCATAGAAGGCGTATTGCGCCTGACCGTTCGTCAGCGTCACGAAGGCCAGCGTGGTGGGGCGGTTCGACCGGGCGCAGAAGCCCGTGTCGACGCGGCTTTCCTCCAGCACATGGACCAGCTTCGCGCCGAACAGATCGTTCGACAGGCCGGAAAAGAACCCGGCCGGCGCGCCCAGACGGCCCAGCGCGATCGCCGTGTTGAACACCGCGCCGCCCGCATGGGGCATGAAGCCACCGTCCTTCGGCAGCATGTCGATCAGGGCTTCACCGCAGCAGAGGATCATGTCAGGCCTCGAAATAAGGGGTCAGGTTCTTGCGCACACGTTCCAGCGGCGTCCCGCCGGCGGTGTCGGGTATGAACGCCTCGCCGGTGATCGTCTCGAACGCTTCGACATAGGCGGCGGCGGTGGTTGCGATCATTTCGGCCGGGATCTCGGGGATTTCGTCGGCATAGGGATCGCAGCGGGCGGCAACCCAGGACCGGATCACGTCCTTGTCGAAGCTGGCGGGACGGGTGCCATCCGCGAAGGCCTGCGCATAGCTGGCGGCGTGCCAGTAGCGCGAGCTGTCGGGGGTATGGATCTCGTCCGCCAGCAGGATAGTGCCATTCTCGTCGATCCCGAATTCGTATTTCGTGTCCACGAGGATCAGCCCGCGTTTCGCAGCGATCTGCTGGCCGCGCGCGAAAAGGGCCAGCGCCATTTGCGAAACCTGATCCCATTGGGTTTGGGTCAGCAGGCCCTGCGCGACGATGGTGGCCTCGTCCAGCGGTTCGTCATGGCCGCCGTCGAAGGCCTTGGAGGTGGGGGTGATGATCGGCTGCGGCAGCGCCTCGTTGTCCCGCAGACCGTCCGGCAGGGTATGGCCATACATCTGGCGCACGCCCTTGTTATATAGCGTCAGCACCGAGGTTCCGGTGGTGCCCGCCAGATACCCGCGCACGACGATTTCCACCGGCAGGATGGTCACATGCTTGCCGATGACCACGTTGGCGTCGGGATATTCCAGCACATGGTTCGGCGCGATGTCGGCGGTCTGTTCGAACCACCATTTCGCCATCTGCGTCAGCACCTGACCCTTCCACGGGATCGCGGTCAGGATGCGGTCGAAGGCCGAGATGCGGTCGGACGAGATCAGGATGCGCCGCCCGCCCGAGATGTCGTAGCAGTCGCGCACCTTGCCGAAATAGGGGTTCGGCAGTTCGGGAATGCGGGCTTCGGGCAGGATGCGGGACAGATCGAGCGGCATTGGCGTCTCCTTTGCCTTTTCGCTAGGGCCGGGCGCGGCGGCTGTCAACGGCGGCCCGCGAAGAAGTCGCGCAGCAGGGCGGCGGCTTCGGTTTCGGCCAGACCATCGTAAACCTCGGGGGTGTGGTGGCATTGGGAATGCGAAAACACCCGCGCCCCATGCGCGACGCCGCCCGATTTGGAGTCGGACGCCGCGTAGTAAAGCCGACCGATGCGCGCGGCGGCGATGGCGGCGGCACACATCGGGCAAGGCTCCAGCGTGACATAGAGATCGTAGCCGCCAAGGCGCTCGGACCCGGCCAGACGGCAGGCTTCGCGGATGACCAGCATTTCGGCATGGGCGGTAGGGTCCGACAGCTCTCGGGTCCGGTTGCCCGCCTGCGCGATCACGCGGCCATCCCGCACGATCACCGCACCCACCGGCACCTCGCCCCGCAGGGCGGCGGCGCGGGCCTGATCCAGCGCGATATCCATGTGGCTGCGGAACGTCATCGCCCGTTCATGCCCTGCACGGGCGCGAAGGGCAACTTGCTTAAATGCGCCAAGACACATATCAAGCAGGGCCATTCCCGAAGGACCCGTGCCATGACCGAAAAGAAAGAGGGCGACCGCATCGCCAAGGTGCTGTCCCGCGCCGGTGTCGCCTCGCGCCGCGAGGCGGAGCGCATGATCGAGGCGGGCGAGGTCACGGTGAATGGCAAGGTCATCGACAGCCCCGCGCTGAACGTCACGGCGGCGGACAGGATCACGGTGAACGGCAAGCCGCTTGCCCCGCCCGAACCCCCGCGCCTGTGGCTTTATTACAAACCCGATGGGCTTGTGACCTCGGCCAGCGACGAGAAGGGGCGCGAGACGGTCTTCGACAACCTGCCCGAAGACATGCCGCGCGTGATGTCGGTGGGGCGGCTCGACCTCAACTCCGAAGGGCTTTTGCTGCTGACCAACGATGGCGAGTTGAAGCGCAAGCTGGAACTTCCCTCGACGGGTTGGCTGCGGAAATACCGCGTGCGAGTGAACGGCAATCCGACCGATCCCGATCTGGAGCCGCTGCGCAAGGGGATCACGGTTGAGGGCGAGACCTTCCAGCCGATGGAAGTGAAGCTGGATCGTATCCAAGGCGCGAATGCCTGGCTGACGGTGGGGCTGCGCGAGGGCAAGAACCGCGAGATCCGCCGCGCGATGAACGCGATCGATCTGACTGTGAACCGGCTGATCCGCGTCAGCTATGGCCCGTTCCGCCTGAACGAGCTGAAGCCGGGCGAGGTGTCGGAGGTCAAGGGTCGCGTCTTGCGCGACCAGCTTGGCATGGACCCGATGGAGGGCGACAAGCACCCCGGTGCCAAGGCGCGCGAGGCGAAGGCCCGCCCGCCCGAAGCCAAACGGCCTGCCCGCAAGGGCCGGGACGCGATGGCGACCGAGGATCCGGCAAAGCGCAGCAACCCGAAATTCGCGCCGCGCCGCCCCGCCGGTCCCGGCCCCCGCAAGCGTTAGCCGGGGCGGACCATCTCGAACACTTCGGACACGGCGGCATAATCGTGATAGCCGAGGCGCGAGAGCGGAGAGAATTGCGTTACGTCGAACCGGCCGTCCACCACGCAATCGTCGCGCAGGTGGATGCCAACCACTTCGCCCAGCACCAGATGGTTCGCGCCGCCTTTTAGGTCGATCACCTGCGTCACGCGGCATTCCAGCGCGGCGGGCGCCCCTGCGACGCGGGGGCAGTCGATCGCCTCGCAAGCCGCCTTCTCCAGCCCGGCGTGGTCGAACTCGTCCGTGCCGCGCGGCAGCGCCGCCGAGGTTTCGTTCATCTGCACCGCCATGTCGATTCCGACGATGTTCACGCAGAACACCCCGGTTTCGCGGATCGCGGTCAGGCTGTCCTTCACCCCGGTGGACGAGAACATGACCTGCGGCGGGGTATAGGCGATGGCGTTGAAGAAGGAATAGGGCGCAAGATTGTCGCCCGACGCGCCGCGGGTGGAAATCCAGCCGATGGGCCGGGGCGCAACGATGGCGTTGAACGGGTTGTGCGGCAGGCCGTGGCCATCCTCGGGGCGGTAGAACATCGTGGCTCCTTTCTGATTTGCGACTGTCATGCCCGCGTGCTACCCGCGTTTCCAGAAGATTCGGAGGCCGCGTGTATCAGCTGGAGCAGGAAAAACCGAACGACTGGTGGGACGTGGAGGCTCTTTACG
The DNA here is from genome assembly GCA_029846755.1 of Falsirhodobacter flavus. Taxonomy (GTDB): domain Bacteria; phylum Pseudomonadota; class Alphaproteobacteria; order Rhodobacterales; family Rhodobacteraceae; genus Falsirhodobacter; species Falsirhodobacter flavus. Next base: position 549,335 of record JARWBI010000001.1, read on the forward strand.
ACCTCTGTTTCGCGCCGGGGCGGACGGCGCTTTCCTCGTATCGGCTGCGCGACGGGGTGGCGACGGTGGCAGCACTTTGTGCCGTGCTGCGCGACGGGGACGGGGTTCTGGCCGCCGCCATCCGCTATTGGCCGGTCGAGGTGGCCGAACATGACGTTCTGCTGCTTGGCCCCGTCGCGGTCCATCCGACCCGTCAGGGCGAGGGGCTTGGCGCGCTCTTGATTACCGAGACGCTGGCCGAGGCTGCGCGGCTGGAATGGGACCGCGTGATGCTGGTGGGCGATGCGCCCTATTACCGCCGTTTCGGGTTCCGCAAGCTGGAAGACGTCGTCATGCCGCCGCCGACCAACCCCGACCGGGTGCTGGGCGTGTCGCTGGTGGCGGGGGCGTGGAACGGCGTGAGCGGACATGTGACGAAGGCGCGCGGGGTCTGAGCGAAAAGCCGCCCGAGGCCTATTGGCAGTATGGGAACGCATGGGCTAGTGTGATCCTGTTCAGTGGGTTGCGAGGAATCCGATGTCTGTGAAGTCGTTCAGAACCCTCGCCTTTCTGCTCCTCATGGGGCTGATGATCTATGTCGCGACCGATGGGGTAAGCTGATGGCGCGGCGCGTTACGGGCAAGTTCAGCCCCGGCGGTCCCGGGGGCGAGCCGCACGCCTGGGATGGCAGGCGGCGCGAGAAGGGCAGCGCCCGCACCAAGATCATGCTGTTCCCGGCGGTGCTGTTCCTTGTGAACGGCCTGCGGGGGGAGCCTGCGCAGATGATCGCCGGGGTCGCCGCCTTCGTTCTGATCCTGTGCGCGTCCTTCCTTACGCGCGAGGGGGTGCGGGCGGAAAACGCCTATGACGCCCGCCGCGTCGCGCGCCGCCCTGCCTTTCCGCGCAAGATCTTCGGGGCGGTGTTGACCGCGCTGGGCGTCGGCGCGGGCGCGATGATGCGGGGCGAGGGGCCGGTATTTCCAGTGCTGTTCGGGCTGATGGCGGGGGCACTGCATCTGGCGGCCTTCGGCCTTGATCCGCTGAAGGACAAGGGGATCGAAGACGATTTCCAGTCGGACCGCGTCGCCCGCGCCGTGGATGAGGGCGAGAAGCATCTGGCCGCGATGCGCGAGGCGATCCTGCCCCTGCGCGACCGCGACCTGACCGAGCGGGTGGACCGTTTCGCCGCCGCCGCCCGCGCCCTTTTCCGGCAGGTCGAGGAAGACCCGGGCGATCTGACCGCCGCGCGCAAATACATGGGCGTCTATCTGATGGGCGCGCGCGATGCGACGGTGAAGTTCGCCGGCGTTCGCGACCCTGCCGCCCGTGCGGATTACGTCGCCCTGCTGGACGATCTGGAGACGAGCTTTGCCGGACGCAGCAAGGCGCTGCTGTCCAATGACCGAACCGCCCTCGATGTGGAAATTGCCGTCCTGCGCGAAAGACTGTCGCGCGATGCGCCCCTGACCGAAAGGTAGATCATGATCCCGACCGTCGCGAAAGAAGCCGCAAAGACATCGGAAGAAATCGCCGCCCTTCCGGGCAACGCGCTTCCCGCCCCGCCCGAGGAGGCGCTGCCGCTGGAAAACGTGCCCCCCGCGCAGGCCGAGGCGATCCGCACGCGCATGGCGCAGATCGACATGACCAATACGCAGTCGATCATCGCCTTCGGGTCGACCGCGCAGGCCGAATTGCAGCAGATCAGCCAGGCGATGCTGGCGGATGTGAAGAACAAGGAAGTCGGCCCGGCGGGCGACAGCCTGCGCCAGATGGTCACGACCATCCGCGGCTTTTCGGTGTCGGAGTTGGACGTGCGGCGCAAGAAAAGCTGGTGGGAACGCCTGACCGGCAAGGCCGCGCCCTTCGCCAATTTCGTCGCACGATACGAGCGGGTGCAGGACCAGATCGACAAGATCACCGAGACGCTTCTGGGCCACGAGCACAAGCTGTTGAAGGATGTCAAAAGCCTGGACATTCTTTATGACCGCACACTCGATTTCTATAACGAACTGGCGCTTTACATCGCGGCGGGCGAGGCGAAGCTGCTGGAGTTGGACCAGACACTGATCCCGGCCAAGGAAGCGGAACTGGCTGGCACGCCCGAGGCCGATCAGGTCATGGGCGCGCAATCCCTGCGCGATCTGCGCGCCGCGCGCGACGATCTGGAACGCCGGGTGCACGATCTGAAGCTGACGCGGCAGGTCACGATGCAGTCGCTTCCCTCGATCCGGCTGGTGCAGGAGAACGACAAGTCTCTGGTGACAAAGATCAACTCGACGCTGGTGAACACCGTCCCGCTGTGGGAGACGCAGCTGGCGCAGGCGGTCACGATCCAACGCTCGCGCGAGGCGGCGGAATCCATCCGCGCGGCGAACGATCTGACGAACGAGCTGCTGACGCGGAATGCCGACAACCTTCAGGAATCGAACCGCGTGGTGCGGACCGAGATGGAGCGCGGCGTCTTCGACGTGGAGGCGATCCGCAAGGCCAACGCCACCCTGATCGCGACGATCAACGAAAGCCTGCAGATCGCGGACGAAGGTAAGGCCAAGCGTGCCGCCGCCGAGGAGGATTTGAAGAAGATGGAAGCCGAACTGCGCGACACGCTGGCAGCCGCCCGCGCGCCGCGTCCCGCTCCGGCGGCCTGACATGCGGTGGGGGCGGATAGCAGGGCTGGGCCTGACCGCGCTGCTTCTGGCAGGCTGCGCGGCCGAGGTCGCTCCTGTGAAGCCGGGGCTGCGACCCAAGGCCCGCCCCGCCGCCCAGCCCGCGCCGCTTCCACCAACGGCGGAGTCCGAGGCGCTGCGGGTCTATTACGCCGGGGTCCAGTCGGATCAGATTTCGCGCGGGTTGCTGCGGACCGACGGGGGCGGCCCGGATACGCCCTTCACCGACACGATGCTGGCGGAAAACTTCATCCGCATCGCGCTGTATGACGAATACACGCGCGGCAAGGATGGCTTCATCCAGGCCGAGGTGCCAAGCCCGCTGCGCCGCTGGGCGGGGCCGGTCAAGGTGGGCGTCGTCTTCGGCCCCTCGACCCCGGTTGAAAAGCGCGGGATAGAGAAGGCGCGGGTCGGCTCCTACCTTTCACGCCTGTCTCGGCTGACGGGGCATCCGATCGCGCTGACTGACGGCGCGGCGAATTTCCACCTGTTCATCGTGAACGAGGATGAACGCCGCGCCATGGGCGAACAGTTCGCCAAGATGCTGCCAGAGCTTTCGGCGGCGGAGGTCGGCGCCGTGGTGACGTTGCCGCGTTCCACCTATTGCCTCGTCTATGCCATGTCGGTAGGGGGCAGCAGCGTCTACAGCCGGGCCTTCGCGCTGATCCGGGCCGAACAGCCCGACCTGCGCCGCATGGCCTGCCTGCACGAAGAAGTGGCCCAAGGGTTGGGCCTTGCCAACGATCACCCGCAGGCGCGCCCCTCGGTCTTCAACGACGACGAGGAATTCGCGACCCTGACGGTCATGGACGAATACCTGCTGCGCATCCTCTACGATCCGCGCCTGCGCCCCGGCATGACCGAGGCCGAGGCGCGCCCCATCGTGCAGCAGATCGCGACTGAAATTCTTGGTGGAGGTGCCTGATATGGTTTTCGATTTCCTGCGAGGACAGTTCATCGACGTGATCCACTGGGTCGATGACACGCGCGACACGATGGTCTGGCGGTTCGACCGCCACGGCCACGAGATCAAATACGGCGCCAAGCTGACCGTGCGCGAAGGGCAGGCGGCGGTCTTCATCCACGAAGGCCAGCTTGCCGATGTCTTCGGGCCGGGGCTGTACGAGCTTGAGACGAACAACCTGCCGATCATGACCAGTCTTCAGCACTGGGATCACGGCTTCCAGTCGCCCTTCAAGTCCGAGATCTATTTCGTCAACACGACGCGGTTCAACGATCTGAAATGGGGCACCAAGAACCCGATCATCGCGCGGGATCCGGAATTCGGGCCGGTGCGGCTGCGGGCCTATGGCACCTATTCCATGCGCGTGACCGATCCGGGCCGTTTCATGACCGAGATCGTCGGCACGGATGGCGAGTTCACGGCGGACGAGATCAGCTATCAGATCCGCAACGTCATCGTGCAGGAGTTCAGCCGCGTCATCGCCAGTTCGGGCATTCCGGTGCTGGATATGGCGGCGAACACGGCGGATCTGGCCAAGCTGGTGGTGCAGGCGATCACGCCGACGATCGAAGGCTACGGGCTGACCCTGCCGGAATTCTATGTCGAGAACATCTCGCTTCCCGAAGAGGTGGAGAAGGTTCTGGACAAGCGCACCGGGGCGGGGATTGCCGGGGATCTGAACAAATACATGCAGTTCAACGCTGCCGAGGCGCTGGGCAAGGGCGGGGCCGCGTCCTCCGCGATGGAGACGGGGCTGGGCGCGGCCATCGGGATGAACATGGCGCAGCAGCGCGGGCCTTGGGGCGCGGTGCCGCCGCCCCCGCCGCCGGTCGATCCGGCCTGGCATATCGCGGTGAACGGAGTGGCGCAGGGGCCGTATTCCAGCGCCGATCTGTCAGGCAAGGTCGCCAGCGGCAGCGTCACGCGCGACAGCCTCGTCTGGACCGCGGGGCAGGAGGGATGGAAGCCCGCCGCGGACGCGCTGCCGCAACTGTTCGCCAACGTGCCGCCGCCGATCCCGGGAGGCTGACTTGCCCGACCGTCACTGGCCTTGCGACCGCTGCGGCGCGGACCTTCGGTTTGCGCCGGGCCAGACGCAGCTTGTCTGCGATCATTGCGGCCATATGCAGGAAATCCCGCATCAGGAAACCCGGCTGGAGGAGCTGGACCTGAACGCCGCCCTGCGCGGGCAGCTGGGCGCCGCGCAGATGGAGACGGTGCCGGCGACGCGCTGCCCCAACTGCGGCGCGCTGATTGAATTTCAGGGCGCATCCCATGCCCGCGAATGCCCGTTCTGCGCAACGCCGGTGGTCGTCGGCACGGGGACCGAGCGGCTGATAAAGCCGCAGGCGGTGGTGCCGTTCCGCCTGACCGAACGCGAGGCGAAGCAGGCGATGTCGAACTGGCTCGGCTCGCTTTGGTTCGCGCCGAACCGGCTGCAGGAATATGCGCGAAAGGGGCGGGCGCTGACGGGCATGTATGTGCCGTGGTGGACCTTCGATGCGGCCACCCGGTCCACCTATGTCGGCGCGCGGGGCGAGTGGTATTACGAGACCCAGATGGTCACCGTGAATGTGAATGGCCGGATGGAGCGGCGGCAGCAGCAGGTGCGCAAGACCCGCTGGTTCCGGGCGCAGGGCCGGGTCGGGCGGCGGTTCGACGACGTTCTGGTGCTGGCCAGCGCCAGCTTGCCGCGCGACTATGTCGAGGCGCTGGAGCCGTGGGACCTATCGGCGCTGGAGGGGTATCGCGGCGACTATCTGGCCGGGTTCACCGCCGAGGGTTACACCGTGCCGCTGGATCAGGGCTGGCAGAACGCGCGGCAGGTGATGGCGCGGGTGATCCACCGCGACGTGATCCACGACATCGGCGGCGATGAGCAGCGGGTGGAGGGGATCAACACCGACTATGCCGACGAAAGCTTCAAGCATGTCCTGCTGCCGGTCTGGATGGCGGCTTACCGCTATGGCGGGAAAAGCTATCGGTTTGTAGTGAACGGGCAGACGGGCAAGGTGCGGGGCGAGCGGCCCTATTCGACGTGGAAGATCGCGCTGGCGGTGGCCGCCGCGATCTTGCTTTTGGCGGTGTTCCTGACGCTGACTAGAGCGTGATCGGGGTCAGGACTTCGGGCTCGATCACCTGAACGCCGGGCAGGCCATCGATCAGCGCTTGGGCTGACTGTTCCAGCGCCGGGAAGGTCTTGTAGTGATATGGGATCACGGTCTTGAAGTCGAAATACCGTTTGGCAGCATAGGCGGCGCGCTTCATGTCCATGGTGTAATGCCCGCCCGCGCAAAGGATGCCGATGTCGGGTTTGTGGTAATCGCCCATCCAGTCCATGTCGGCCATGATGTCGGTATCGCCGGACAGATAGATCGTGCGCCCTTCGCCCGCGATCATGTAGCCGGACTCGGTCCCGGCATAGATCGGGCCGGTCCGCCCTTCGACCGAGGAGGAATGCGTGGCGTTGACCATCGTGACCTTTGCGCCGTTCAGATCGACGGTGCCGCCCTTGTTGAAGCCGATGCCTTCGATGCTTTCCTCGTGCCCCCACCAGCCGATCAGGTCCGCAATGCCGACCAGCGGGATCTTGCGCGCCTTGGACAGCGCCAGCGCGTCGGCGGTGTGATCGCCATGGCCGTGGGTGACGAGGATATGGGTCGCGCCTTCGGTCGCCTCGTCCTGACGGTCCGCGGGGAAGACCGGGTTGCCGCTGAACCACGGGTCGATCAGCAGGACGGCCTGTTCGATTTCCAGCCGGAAGCCGGCATGTCCGAGAAAGGTCAGTTTCATCGCGTCTCTCCTTGGGCTGCGCCTGCGGCAAGCTAACGCCTTGCGCGGCAAAGGGAAGGGGGATTGACTGGCGGCATGGACTGGTTTGCGAGCATCGACGCCTATTGCGAAAGGCTTGGCCCGGATTATTGGGCCGAGCCCGTGAACGCGCTGACGAACATCGCCTTCGTGCTGGCTGCGGCTGTGGTCTGGCGGCAGGCGCGTGGGCTTGGGCGGGCGATGTGCGTGCTGCTGGCGGTGATCGGAGTGGGGTCGTGGCTGTTCCACACCCATGCGAACCGGCTGACGGCGATGATGGACACGACGCCGATCCTTGCGTTCATCCTACTGTATGTGTTCGCCGCCAGCCGCGATCTGCTGGGGATGCGCCCTTGGGCCGCAGGGTTGGCGGTGGCCGGGTTCTTTCCCTTCTCGGCCCTGCTGGTGCCAATGTTCCAGAGCCTGGGGATGGGGTCTTCGGCGGGCTATGCGCCGGTGCCGGTTCTGATCCTGATCTATGCCGCGCTGATGTGGCGTCGTTCGCCCCGGACGGCGAGGGGGCTGGCGGTGGGGGCGGGGATATTGTGCCTGTCGCTTGCGGCGCGGATGGCCGACATGCCGATCTGCGGCCGGTTTCCGCTGGGCACGCATTTCCTGTGGCACATCCTGAACGCGACGATGCTTGGCTGGATGATCGCTGTGCTCGGTCGGCACGTCGGAAACGGGGGGGACCTCCCGGCTCAGGCCCATTGAGGGCCATCGCCGGGCGGTGCTGCCGCGCTAGAGATAGGCCAGCGCTGCGGCGTGGATTTCGGGGTTGGCAGCGGCGATGACGCGGCCCCCCTGATGGGCGGGGCCGCCGGTCCAGTCGGAGACGATGCCGCCGGCGGCTTCGATCACGGCGATGGGGGCCTGAATGTCGTAGGGTTGCAGGCCGGCTTCGACCACCAGATCGATATGCCCGGCGGCAAGAAGTGCATAGGCGTAGCAGTCCATCCCGTAACGCGTCAGGCGGGTCTGCTGCGACAGGCGGCGGAAGGCTGCGCCTTCCTCGGGGGTGCCGACCTCGGGGAAGGTGGTCATCAGCAGAGCCTCGGCCAGCGGGCGGGCTGGGCGAGTGCGAAGGCTGCGGGTGCCGCGCGGGCCGGTCGTGCTGGCCGTGCCGAAGCCGCCGGTGAACCGTTCGCCAATGTAGGGCTGGTCGATCAGACCATATATCGGCCCGGTCGCATCCGCGACCGAGACCAGGACGCCCCATGTCGGGGTGCCGCAAAGAAAGGCGCGGGTACCGTCCACCGGATCGAGCACCCATGTCAGGCCGGAGGTTCCGGTCTTTGCGCCCATCTCTTCGCCAAGGATGGCGTCATGGGGGCGGCGACGGGCAAGAATTTCCCTCATTCGCCGCTCCGCCTCCCGATCCGCGATCGTGACCGGATCGAAAAGCGTTGTTCCCTTGTTGTCGGCCGAAAGGTCGGCCGCGCGGAAATGCTGAAGCGTGGCTTCCCTTGCTGCATCGGCAAGTTCGTCCGCGGTTGAAATCAGTTCTTCCCGTAACGAGTTATCCATCTGCGCTCCCTCACCGGCACCCGTGCGCTAATGTTACCGGGGCGGCGGGTCAACCGTTTCGATCGACCATGGGGCGGATGGCGACGGCGGCGGCCGTCACGCCGGCGGCGTTCAAGCCGCGTCGGACAGGACCCTTGCCAGATCGAACAGGCGGCGGCGCTGGGCTTCGGGGATCGCGTAATAGGAACGAACGAGTTCCAGCGCTTCCTTGTCGGCCATCATGTCGCCTTCGACGACCGAGGTGCTGCGGTTCGCATCGGCGCCTTCCAGCCCCTCGAAGAAGAAGGCGATGGAGACGCCGAGAACTTCGGAGATATCCCAGAGACGGGAGGCGCTGACGCGGTTCATCCCGGTTTCGTATTTCTGGATCTGCTGAAACTTGATCCCCACCTTGTCGGCAAGCTGCTGCTGGGTCATCCCCACCATCCAGCGACGGTGACGGATACGTTTGCCGACATGGGCGTCAACAGGGTGTTTCATTCACAAACTCCACTTTCTCATTACAGTCGTCCCTCGACACAACATAAGCAAGAATTGTGCCAAATCGACTCGCCGGTCAAAGAAAAGCGAACCGATGAGTGTAAATACGCCTGACCTGTCCTTTTAGATATGTCCCTTCCGGCAAGGTTGACTGATACTGTCCACCTGCGGCCGGGATCGGATCATGTATCCACGTTCGTTAACCAACACAACCCTAAGGTGTTTGGCTTTTTGCATCGCAAAATGCGAATATACCCCCTAGGGTGTTGTGCAAATCGCAAAATTCACGCCATCAGGTTGCTATACGGCGAATATACGCTCGATTCGTGCGCAAAAGCCCGGCGTGGAGCGGCGGCCGTTCTTTCCGTGAGGCAATTGGTCACTCCGCCTGCGTGCATTTTCCGGCGGAAGCCGTTGAAAGCTCTGTTATGGTTTCCGATATCAAACGCGATACCGGAACGCGCGCGAGCGGACGTTCCGTGAAGTTTACGGAGGTATGAATGGCTGACTATCAGACGATCGGTTCTGTCGGCGCCGGCGCCCGGGCCGGCCAGATCGATCAAGGGCTTCGCGCCCACATGAACAAGGTCTACGGGCTGATGTCCGTCGGCATGCTGCTGACCGGCGCGGCGGCCTGGGCCGTGGCGGGGCTTGCGACCACCACCGATCCGTCGATCGCACAGGCGCAGCTTGGCAATGGCGAATACCTGACCGCCTTCGGGACTGCGATCTACGCCTCGCCCCTGAAATGGGTCATCATGTTTGCCCCGCTCATCATGGTCTTTGCGTTCGGCGCGCTGATTAACAAGCTGTCGATGGCCGGTGCGCAACTGTTCTTCTATGCCTATGCCGCGCTGATGGGGCTGTCGCTGTCGTCGATCTTCCTCGTATTTACCGGGGCATCGATCGCGCAGACCTTCCTTATCACGGCGATCGCCTTCGCGGCTCTTTCGCTCTATGGCTACACCACCAAGAAGAACCTGTCGGGTTTCGGCACCTTCCTGATGATGGGCGTGATCGGTCTGGTCGTCGCGATGATCGTCAACATCTTCCTGCAGTCGCCTGCGCTGATGTTCGCAATCTCGGCCCTGGGCGTTCTGATCTTCGCGGGCCTGACGGCATATGACACGCAGAACATCAAGAACACCTACCTCCAGCATGCTCACATGGGCGATAGCGAGTGGCTGGGCAAGGCGGCCATCATGGGCGCGCTCCAGCTCTATCTCGACTTCATCAACCTGTTCATGTTCCTTCTGCAGTTCATGGGAAACCGCGAATAAGGCAAGCCTGCCTGTCACAAGTCCTTCTCCCCGCCAGCCGCCCGGTTGGCGGGGATTTTTCTTTGTCGCGCCGCTGGCGTGCAGCACGATTTCTTCGGCGGTCGGAGTGACATGTTCGAATTGGTCAAGCTGCCGTGAATGTCCGCCAATACGCCCGATCGCGGTGTGTCGACCGCCGTGATGGCAGGACCGTGGATCAGCACGTTGAAGAAGCCGCAGGATCCCGGCATTCGCGACGCCGCCCGGCGATTGCGCGTTATGAGCACGACCGAGCGCGGGACCACCGTGCCTATCAGCAGCTTGCTGCACTCTTTGCGTGCAAGGTGCGCGAGATCGAACGGCAGGCCGTTCATGCGGCGATCTGATGGGTTCTCGAACCCGCCCCCGGTCACGACATACATGTTGCCAAGGTTGCATCCCGCCGACATCGGCCCGAGCCACCGCGTATGCTGGATGGTGACCATGTCACCGTCCAGTATATCCGGTGCGCCGGTTGGGAGGCGTGGTGCGGGTCCGGGAATCCTTTTCGGACTGGCCTCGACATGGGGCTGAATGCCGTGTCGTTCAGGTCGGGGATCAGTCTTTCCACGGCCTTTGGAAGCTGCGTGCAGAACCAGTTCTGCCGCGTTGTCAGATCGCCGGGATCATTGAGCAGCAGGCGACATCCGCGCCAAGGCGCCTCGGCATCGCGCAGTGGAAAATGGGCAGCTGCCATCCAATGGCGGACCGGCTTGCGGTCATGGAGAAGGTTATGCGCCGCCTCGCGCCGGTCCTGCTCTCACGACATGGAAGCGGGATATGCCGTCATTGGCCAATTGTGCGACAAGGCCGAGTTCCCAGTCGATATAAGCCTGCATCTTCTCTCTTGCGTTATCGGTGCCCTCATAGGGGCGCTTGTAGGCATCGATGGGCGCGGACGCCTCGTGCAGATCGGTGGACAGCGTCCCCGTCCAGCCTGCGGTGCCGCCTGCCAGCACATGCACCGGGCGGGTCGTCGCGGCGCGGGCCTCGGCAAGGTTCGCCGCCGCAACCCGGCCGTCGGGCGATGTCAGCACGATCGGCCCGTCGCCCGGAAGGCTCGCGATGTCGCGGGCAAGTTCGGGGCCCGAGACGAACCACGCGCCGGGGATATGCCCCTTGCGATAGACCGCATGACGGGCAAGATCCGCGACGGTAGCGCCTTCGACCGTGGCGACGGTTTCGACGGCAGCCTGCCATTGCGGTGCGGGATCGACCGGCGACAGGCCCGCCGCGTCCCGCAGCACCGCCACGTCCCATCCCATCTGCCGCAGCCAGCTTGCCGCCATCCGTGCGCGCACCCCGTCATCGTCGAAGAGGACCGTGCGCGCGCCGCGCACGCCCAGCCATTCGTCGGTGGCCTGCACCAATTGCCCGCCGGGGGCCGAGACGAAACCCGGCGGATGCCCTGCGGCATGTTCCTCGGGGGTGCGCACGTCCAGAAGATAAAGCGTGCGGTCCTCCTCGGCCCGCCATGCCTCGACCGTGGGCGCATCGACGACGGGAACGCCCACATGGTCGGCCCAGCGGCTGGCATTGGCGCGGGCCTGCGCGCGGCCTTCCTCGGTCGGATCGCTTGCCCGCGCGGTGGCGCTGGTCTCCACCGACAAACCTGCCAGCGTCCAGCCGATCGTGCCGTTGCGCAGCGCCACGACGCGGTTGGGAATGCCCGCGTTGATAAGGCTTTGCGTGCCGATGATGCTGCGTGTGCGCCCTGCGCAGTTCACGACCACCAGCGTATCGGGCGAGGGCGCGATATCGTTGATGCGGTAAACCAGTTCGCCCCCCGGCACGGACTGGCCGCGCGGGATGCTCATGGTGTTGTATTCCTCGTATCGCCGGGCATCCAGAACGACGACGTCGCGTTCGCCGTCGATGATCTTCTTCACTTCCTCGGCGGGAAGGGAGGGGGTGTGCCGGATGGATTCGACCAGCTCGCCAAAGGCTTTGGACGGCACGTTCACGTCGATATAGACCTCTCCCTCGCGCGCATAGGCTGTCAGGCCGCCTTCGAGAATGGCGACGTCGGTATAGCCCAGCGCGTTAATGCGTGGGACGGCCCGCTCGGCATATCCCTCGCCATCGTCATAAACGACGACAGGCGTGGTGCGACGCGGCACCAGCGGGGGCAGGGCGACCTCCAGTTCGCTGACGGGGATGGTCAGCGCGAACAGCGGATGGCCGTCGGCGAAAGGGCCTTCCTCGCGCAGGTCGATCAGGGCGATCTCGTGCCCTTGGGTCCAATGGGCGCGAAGGGCGGCGGGGGTGATGGTTCTGGTCATCAGAAGAACGCTCCGGTCGGGGGAAGGGCACCGTTGAGGTAGTGATCGCCGATCACCCGCTCCTTGTAGATGCGCGGGTTGTGGGCGGCGATCACCTTGATGTTGCGCCAGTGCCGGTCCAGCGCGCGCGAGGCTGAAACCCCGCTGCCCGAGGACACGTCGATCAGCAGGCTGGCAAGCTGCGCGGCGGTTTCGTCCACGAACACCTTCGCCTCGGCTGCGGCGATGCTGGCGGCGACCGACAGGCGCTGCGCGTCGGGCGTGTCGATGCGCGCCCATGCCAGGTCCAGCGCGTCGATGGCGCGGTCGGTCGCAGCGATGACGGCAGCGCGGTGGGCCGCGATGCGCCCGATCGCCGATTGCAGCTCCGGCTCGTCGGCGGGGCGTTCGGCCAGCGCGTGGTAATAGTTCCGGCTGCGCCCACGCACGAGGTTCAGCGCATCCAGAAGCACCCGGTTCACGATCCCCGAAATCACCGTCGTCAGATAGATCTGATGGAAGGTGAAATGGTAGAGATAGGGCGCGTCGGGATCGGGCTGGGGCAGTTCGAACAGATCGTCGTTCGATACGGAGACCCGGTCGAACACCGTCTTGCCCGACCCGGTCAGCTTCTGTCCGAACCCGTCCCAGTCATCCTCCAGCAGGACGCCGGGGGCGTTGGTGGCGATAAAGAACTGCCGGATCGCGCCTTCGGGATCGACCGCCGTCGCGAATAGGTGGTCGGCATAGATGTTGCCGGTGGAATAGATCTTGGTGCCCGAGACGCGGAACCCCTTGCCGTCCGGTTCCAGCTTTGCCGCCGGGATCTGGCCGCGCCCGCCTGCCGCGCTGGTCGTCGATTCGGAAAAGGCGACGCCGAACATCCGGCCCTTGCGGGCAAGATGCAGAACGTGATGCGAAAAGGCATCCTGCGCCGTCTTCAGATGCTGTTCCACCGCGAAGAAGTGGTTGCGGAAGACATGGGCGATGTTCGGGTCCGCCGTGGCCAGATCGCGGGCCAGCGCGAACAGGTCGGGCAGGGACGCGCCGTTCAGGCGGACCGCGCCGAAGCCGCGGCGCTTCAACTCGGCCGTCTCGTCGAAGATCGGGCGGCGGGCCACATCGCGGGCCGCCGCACCATCGGCGAATTCCTGGAACAGCGTGTCGAACCCGAGGCGGCGCGTGACGGGCGCCCAGTCGGGCGTGGTGATGCCGGTTTCGAAGTTGGTGTGTCGCATCTCAGCTCCCGGTGCGGCGGATGGCGGTATCGCGGGGGTCGACATATCGTGCGAGACCGAGGTGGTCGCGCAGGGTGGTGCCCTCGTAATCCGTGCGGAACCGGCCCCGCTTCTGCAGGATCGGGATCAGGTGATCGACGATATCCTCCAGCCCCGAGGTCTGGACGTCGATGTTCAGGTTGAACCCGTCGGCGGCGTTCCCGTCGATCCAGTTCAGGATGTCGTCCGCCACTTGTTCGGGGCTACCTATGACCATCCGGTGCCCGCCGATGATGTTCGACAGCGCCGCCTGCCGCGCGGTCCAGTTCGCAGGCCGCGCTTCGGACAGGATCTGCGCGCGCGGCCAGCGCGAGGCGATGGGCACGTTCGGCTCGGCCCGTTCGATCAGATCGAAGGGCAGCACCTTGTCCAGCGGGATGTCGTCGGGGGTCAGGCCGAAATGGCGGGCCAGTTCGCCGTGCAGGAAGCCGATGTCGAGCCCTTCGTCCAGATCCGCCTTGCGGCGCAGGGCTTCCTGCTCCGTGCCGCCAAGGATCGGGAACAGGCCGGGCATCACCAGAAGCTGCGACGGATCGCGCCCGTTCTGGCGGGCCAGCACCTTGACGTCGGCAAAGAACTTCTGCCCGCCTTGGATCGTGCGTTGCCCGGTGAACAGCGCATCGGCATAGCGGGCGCCGAAAGCCTTGCTGTCCTCGGACTGGCCAGCCTGAAAGATCACGGGGCGACCTTGCGGCGGAACGGTGGCCGAAAGGCTGCCGCGGCTGCGGAAATGCGCGCCCTGCACGTCGATGGGGCGCGTGCGGGCCGGGTCCACGAAGACATCGCCCTTGGCCACCACGGCATCCTGCGGCACGCTGTCCCACAGGCCGGTCACGATCTCGGCGAACTCCTTGGCGCGTTGATAGCGTTCGGCCTGACTGAAGCCCGTTTCGATCCCATAGGCGGCCAGCGCGACCGGCGTCTGGCTTGTGATGATGTTCCACGCCGCCCGGCCCTTGGAGATATGGTCGAGCGATGCGATCTGCCGCGCGACCACGTAAGGATGGCCGAAGATGGTCGATGTCGTCGCCACCAACCCGATATGGTCGGTGGATTGCGACAGCGCCGACAGCAGCGTCACCGGGTCCAGCGCGCGCCACGGACGGGTGAAGCTTTCCTCGACCAGACCGCCGGGGCCGTCGGCAAGGAACAGCGCGTCGATGCGCCCTCGCTCGGCCACCTTGGCGATGCGGGTGAAGGCGTCGATATCGGTGGAAAGGGTCGCCGCGTCGGGCAGCGTCTTCCATGCGGCGTCGTGGCGGCCCGAGGCCAGCACGTTCACGCCAAGGCGGACGGGTCTTGCCATGGTTCAGACCCTCACGACATGATCGGCGACGTTGATGCGGCCCGGCAGGATCTCGCGATCCGACAGCCAATCGGCGGCACGCTGGAACTCCGTCAGGAAGGCCGCGTCGTCGGCCTCGTAGAATTCGTTCTGCCGGTTGTAGCCGATCAGGTGGTCGCGCACCGCATCGCTGTATTGCCCTGCGCCCTGCGCGATGGTTTCCGCCTCGGCGACGTTCTGGCTGATCCAGGCGCCTTCGGCGTGATAGGCGTCGATGGTGGCGCGGACCAGATCGGCGTTTTCGGTCGCGAAATCGCGGGTGGTCACAAGCGAAGAGTAATCAATCAGGAAGTCCAGATCGGTGCCTTCGAAGAAGATGTCCTTGGCGTCGAACTGTTCGCGGGCGATGTCCACCGCCGGGGTCCACATCGACCATGCATCGACCTTGCCCTGACCGAAGGCGGGCGCAGCATCCGATGGGTTCAGATAGACGACTGTGACGTCATCACGGCTCAGCCCGTGTTTTTCCAGCGCGGCGATCAGAAGGAATTCGCCAAGGCCCGAACGGTTGACGGCGATGCTTTTCCCTTTCAGATCCGCCACGCCGTCGATGCCGCTATCCTTCTTGACGATGATCGCGGTGGACCGGGGTTTGTAGATGTTGAAGTTCACGAAGACCAAGGGCGATCCGGCAAGGATCGCGGCCAGTGCCGGGGTCGTGCTGCCCCAAAAACCGAAATCGGCGCTGCCGCCCACGACGGCCTGAAGCGAGGGCGCGTGGTTCGGGAAGGGGCCGACCCATTCCACCTTGATGTCCTTGGCGGCAAGGGATTTCTCGAACTCTCCGCGCTGTTTCGCGATCAGGGGCAGGCCGCCGCGGCCCCAGCCAAGGCGCACGGTGTCGGTCGTCCGGGCAAAGGCCGTGCGGGGCAGCAGCGCCGCTGCGCCAAGCGCGCCCGAGGTTTGCAGAAGTGTGCGGCGAGTGATCATTCAAGGTCTCCGTGGTCATGGCTCCGCCGGTCGCGCAGACGCGTTCGAAAGCCGTAAGGGGGATGGTGGTTCAGGCGGCGCGGGTATCCGTTTCCACGCCGAGTTCCTTCAGAAGCGTATCGCGCAGGCCGGTTTGCCCTGCGGTGTCGTAAGATGCCGCAATCCGGCCGGCCCGCATGACGAGGATGCGGTCGGCGATGGCCACGGCCTCGTCCACGTCATGCGTCACCAGAAGAACGCCGGGGCGGTGGCGGGCGACAAGCTCGCGGATCAGCACGTGCATCTTGATGCGGGTCAGCGCGTCCAGCGCGGCAAAGGGTTCGTCCAGCAGCAAGAGCTTCGGCTCGCGCACCAGCGCCCGGGCAAGGGCGACGCGCTGCGCCTGCCCGCCGGACAGGTTGCGCGGCCAGTCTTCCTCGCGTCCGGCAAGACCGACTTCGGACAGCGCGGCGATGGCGGCGGCGCGGCCCTCGGGCGTCTCCAAGCCCAGCGCCACGTTCTGCCACAGGGGCGCCCAAGGCAGCAGGCGGTGTTCCTGGAACACGACGGCAGGTTTACCGGGCGCGTCGATATGGCCGCCGTCGATGGCATCCAGCCCGGCGAGCGCCCGCAGCAGGGTTGTCTTGCCGCAGCCGCTTTCGCCCAGCAGAGCGACGAATTCGCCCTTGCCGATCCGAAGGTCCAGATTTTCGATCACCACGCGCTCGCCATATTGGCGGCGCAGGCCGCGAACGGAAACAGCGGTCATCTCAGGCCTCCTTGGCATAGTTGGGGTGCCAGCGCAGAAGCCGACGTTCCAGCGCACGGGCAAGACTGTCGGCACCCACGCCGATCGCGGCATAGATCAGGATAGTCAGGACGATCACGTTGGTCTGAAGGAATTCCCGCGCGTCCATCGCCAGAAATCCGATACCCCTGGTCGTCGCGATGGTTTCGGCGATCACCAGCGCCAGCCATGCCACCGCCAGCGCATAGCGCACGCCCGTCAGCACCGAAGGCATCGCGCCGGGCAGGATGATCCGGCGGATGGTGGCCTGCCACGACAGTCCGGTGACGCGGGCCAATTCCAGAAGTTTCGGGTCCACCTGCCGGATGCCCAGCACCGTGTTGATATAAATGGGGAACATCACCGCCAGCGACACCATGAAGATCTTGCCGCTTTCGTCCACGCCGAACCAGACGATCACCAGCGGCAGCATGGCAAGGAAAGGGATCGCGCGGATCATCTGGATCGAACGGTCCAGAAGCGCCTCGGCCAGACGCGAGAAGCCGACCAGCACGCCCAGCCCGAAGCCGATGCTGCCGCCGATGACGAAGCCCGCCGCTGCCCGGGCAAGGCTGGCGCCCAGATGCTGGAACAGCGAGCCGTTGGCGATCAGCTTCCAGCCGGTCGCGGCCACCGCGCTTGGTGCAGGCAGGATCTGCGGGGCGATCATCCCGGCGCGCGCGGCGGCCTCCCAGATCAGCAGAAAGCCGACGGGGGCAAGCCACGAGATGATATTCAACTGCCAGCTTGTCAGCCTTGCCTTCCGCCGCGGGCGGGGCGCGGCAGCAAGCGCGGTTCTGTCGCTAAGTTGGATGGTCACGGCACCTGTTCCTTTCAGTCGGTTCGTCGTATTACACGACCAACTTCGTCGTCATTAATAGAACAGATTTCCCCAAGCCCTGCGAATCTCTATTCGCCGCGTTTGAGAGAACAGGATTTGCTTGGGTGACCGTATGGAAGAAGATGTTCGCGCAGAATGCACAAGGGTGGGCGGACGGCGCTGCCCGCGTTCAGCTTTCCCAGCTTTCGGCGAAACTTTTCGATGCGACGAAGCTGCCGGGCTGGGGCGAGACGGGGGGCGGATCGCAGATCCCCTCCTCCAGATACTGCATCGCGGCCATGAATCCGGCCGAGGAGAAGGGTTTGGAGATCAGCCCGTGCGCACCCCCGAAATCGTCGGGGATCTCTCGGGCATTAGCAGTCACGAAGACGATGATGGCGTCGGGCCAACGGGTGCGGATGTAATCGCTGACCTCCAGCCCGAAGCTGCCGCGCGCAAGATGCATATCGACCAGCGCGACATCCGGGGTCTGGTCGGCGGGGATGGACTCCACTTCGTCCAGTGCGATGGCGGTCGCCATGACGCGGTGGCCCGCGTCTTCGACCATCAGCTCGATATCCATCGAGATCAGCGGCTCGTCCTCGACGATCAGGAAATCCAGCGGACCGGGACGACGTTTCATGGAGCCTCCACATTGATGGAAAGATCAACGCGCGTGCCGGATATGTCCGTTGCCCATGTGACCTCTGTTGCCGCTTGTTTCGACAGGCGGCTGATGATGATGCCGCCCAGCCCGGCGGGGGGCTGATCCCCCACCGTGCCGCCCGCACCGTTGTCCGAAATGACAAGCCGCACGCGCCTGCCGTCGGTCCGGGCGTGGATGCCGATCTGGCCGCTGTCGCCGGACCGGAACGCGTGGCGGATGGAGTTGGTCAGGATCTCGTTCACGATCAGGCCCAAGGCCGATGCCTGGCTCGGCGACACCTCGGCGCGTTTGAGATCGGCGACAAGGCCGATGTCGCGATCTTCGGCCGCCTGCACCAGATCGCCCGCAAGGTTGGCGGCATAGGCGCCGATGTCGAAACGCCCTACGCTGTCGGACTGGTAAAGGCGCCGATGGACGGTGGCCAGCGCGTCGATCCGTTCCATCATCGCGCGCAGCCGTTCGATCGTCCGCGGGTCGTCGATCTCGCGCAGTTGCAGCCGAAGGATGGAGCCGATCATCGTCATGTTGTTCTTCACGCGGTGGTCCACCTCGTGCAGCAGCAGCTTCTGCGCCTCCAGCGCCGCGCGCAGGTCGGCGGTGCGCTTCTCGACCTCGGCCTCGACGCGTTCCTTCTGGCGGGCGACGCGGGAATGGGCGTCGATGCGCGCGGTCACGTCCAGTTGCGAGGCGAAGAAGAACTGGATCCGGCCCTCATCGTCCTTGACCGGGCTGAGATAGAGCGCGTTCCAGAAGGCCGACCCGTCCTTGCGGTAATTCAGAAGGTCGATGGCGATGTCTTCGCCGCGCGCGATGGCCTGCCGGATGGCGTCCACGGCGTCGGGGTCGGTCTCCTCGCCCTGAAGCAGGCGGCAGTTCCGGCCCAGAAGTTCGTCGCGTGAATATCCGGTCAGCTTCTGGAAGGCTTCGTTGGCGAAGACGATGGGATTGTCGGGAAGTTTGGGGTCGGTGATCATCATGGGCATCCGGGTCGCACGAACCGCTGCCGCGAAAGGGTCCCCGCGGCCCTGTTCGTGGTGTATGGCATCCGTCAGATGCCAGTCCTTCCGTTCTTCCACGACGTTCTCCGTTCCCGAGGGATGCCGCCCTCCGTTCGTATGACAACCTGACAACCGCGTTGCGGTTCCGCTCAAATCTCAAAGCGGGGGAACGGCAAAGGCGGGCATGCGGGCCGGATCGTCCAGAAAGCGCCTTGCGCAGTCCAGCGCCTCGCGGATGGTCACGTCCATGTCCAGATAACGGTAGGTTCCAAGCCGCCCGACGAAAGTGACGCCGCGCTCCGCTTTGGCCTTGCGCGCGTAATCGCCCAGCAGGGCCCGCTCCCTCACCTGTCTGATGGGATAGTAGGGGATGTCGTCGGGTCCGCATTCCCGGCTGAACTCGCGATAGAGGATCGAGCCCGCATGCGCCTCCCATGGGGCGAAGTGCTTGTGTTCGGTGATGCGGGTGAAGGGCACATCCACCTCGGGATAGTTCATCACGGCGCAGCCCTGCCAATCGCCGTCATAGCGAAAGCATTCGAAATCCAGCGTCCGATATCCAAGCCGCCCGAGGTCGTAGTCGAACCAGCCGTCCAGCGGACCGGAATAGAAGACGTGATCGAAGTCTTTCGCCGCAGAGCGGGCAAAGCGCGTCCCGAGGCTGACGCTCATGTTCGGATGGTCCAGCACCCGTTCGACCATCGCGGTGTAACCCTGTTCCGGCATCCCCTGAAACCGATGCGCGAAATAGTTGTCGTCGTAGTTGAACCGCAGCGGCAGCCGCTTGAGGATGCTGGCCGGAAGATCGGCCGGCGGACAGCCCCACTGCTTCTGAGTATATCCCTTGAAAAAGGCGTCATAGAGATCGCGCCCAACGAAGCGCAGCGCCTGATCCTCGAAGGTCTGCGGATCGGTGATGGATATGTCGGCCTGCGTTTCGATGAAGGCCCGCGCCTCATCGGGGCGCATCGCGCGGCCATAGAACTGGTTGATCGTGTGCAGGTTCACCGGCAGGGAAAAGACGTTGCCGCGCAGGGTGGTCTTCACCTGGTTGCGAAAGGGTAGGAACGTGCCGAAGCGGTTGACGTAGTCCCAGACCTCGGCATCGTCGGTGTGGAAGATGTGAGGGCCATAGACATGGACCATCACGCCCGTTTCGGGGTCGCGGCGGGTGTGGCAGTTGCCGGCGACATGGTCCCGTGCATCGACGATACGGACCTGCCAGCCCGCCTCGGCCAGCGTGCGCCCGATCACCGCGCCCGAAAGCCCCGCACCGACGACCATGATCCGACCCATCGCGTTCCCCCGCCATATTCGCAGGGGCCAGAACCGCGACGTTCGTCACAAGTTCCTGCTTTCACGGCGGGAACAATCGATCTTCAGGGCGGTTCAACGGCCGATTGGCGCGGCATCCGCCGTGGCACCCCCTCTGAATGGATGGAAATATGGCGCGGCGCATCGTGGCAGTGTCTGACTTCTGCGCCCCGCAGCCGTCTTCCGAAGCATTTCCAGACATGGACGCCGCCTGTCGGGACTGGGCGGCGCTGCGCCTTCCCGAGGCGGGGCCGGTGGATGTGGTCGGCGGGTATCTGGAGCGTCTGCCGCTGGCCTGCGTCGCAGCGGGGCTGGTCGATACCGCCGAGGTCTGGCGCTTTGCGGGCGACGATGCGGCGCGCGATATCGGCGGCGCGGCGGGCCCGGGCGGGATCGTCTATCGCACCCTTCGCGCGGATGGTCCGGCCCCTTATCCGTCGGTCGACGCGCTGGCGCGGATCGCGGTGCATGGCCCGCCCGAGATCCTGTGCGTCTGGGGCTTGGGCGTGGACGAGCGCGTCCTGGCCGCATGCGCTTCCAGCATCCGCATCTACAACTCCATCGACGCGCCCGCGCTGCGGATCCCGCCCGAGGTCAGCTGCCATGTCGATCTGTTCCTGACCGGGGCGGAGTGGCAATCGGACGAGATCCGCGCGCGCCACCCGGACGCGCTTTGCCTCGTGCTTCCCATCGGGCCGGAATTCGCATCCGACCGGACCTTCTTTCCCACCGGGGCGGCGAAGGATTACGACGTCGTATATGTTGCCGCGACCCAGCCCTACAAGCGGCACGACCTGCTTCTGGACGCGCTTGCACCGCATCATCGGGCGCTTTGCGTCGTCGGCTATGGTCACATGACGGACGATCTGCGGGCCGAGGCGCATCGGCGCGGGCTCCATGTGGACTGGGCAGGGCCGGTGGATCATGCCGGGGTGAACGCGCTGATGAACCGCGCGCGCGTCGGCGTCGTCTGCGGGGTGGAGGACGGCGCCCCGGCGATCCTGACGGAATACATGCTCGCGGGCCTGCCGGTTCTGGCCAATGCCGGCCTCGTCTGCGGTCGGCAATACATCCGCGGCGATACCGGGCTGGTCGCAACCGAGGCGGAGTTTCCCGCGGCGCTGGACCGGCTGATCCGGACCGCGGATCGATACGATCCGCGCGGCGTGGTGCAGGCGCACTGGACATGGCCGCATTCTGTCCGGCGGCTGGCCGGAGCGATCGAACAGGCAAAAGCAAGAAAAAGGGTGGACGCATGAACGTATTGCAAGCCGAACAGGTCGCGCCGCTGATCTGCTTTTCGCATCTGCGCTGGGATTTCGTCCTGCAACGCCCGCAGCACCTGATGTCGCGCTTTGCCGCCGAACGCCCCGTGTGGTTCTGGGAGGAGGCGATCCCCACCGACCACCATCTGCCCTATCTGGAGTTCCACGCCTTCGAAGGCACGTCGGTGCAGTCCATCCGCCCGCGCGTGCCGCATGGCGCGGCGCAGGATGCCGTGCTGGCGGGGCTTCTGGACCAGTTTCTGGCGATCACCGGGACCACGCTGCCGATCATGTGGTTCTATACGCCGCAGATGTGGCCGTTCGCCTCGCATGTTGCCGCCTCTGCCATCGTCTATGATTGCATGGACGAGTTGACGGGCTTTCGTTTCGCCCCGCCCGATCTTGCCCGGAACGAGGCGGCGCTGATCGAAAATGCGGATCTGGTCTTCACCGGCGGGCACAGCATCTTCGAGGCGAAGCGGCATCTTCACCGCGATATCCATCCCTTCCCCTCCAGCGTGGATGCGGCGCATTTCCATGCCGCTCGGGGTGCATTGCCGGACCCGGCGGATCAGGCGGGGATCGCGCGGCCCCGGCTGGGATATTACGGCGTGGTGGACGAGCGCCTGGATCTGGAGCTGATCCGTCAGGTCGCGGCGGCACGGCCCGACTGGCAGATCGTGATGGTCGGCCCAGTGGTGAAACTCTCGGCTGCCGATCTGCCGCAGGCGCCGAACATCCACTGGCTGGGACAGAAGGACTATGCCGACCTTCCGCGCTACATCGCCGGGTGGGACGTGGCGCTGATGCCGTTTGCCATCAACGAGGCGACGCGCTTCATCAGCCCGACCAAGACGCTGGAATATCTTGCGGCGGGGCGTCAGGTCGTCTCAACCCCCGTGCGTGACGTGGCGCGGCACTATTCCGGGCTGGACGCGGTGCGGATCGCACCCGACCCCGCCCGGTTCATCGACGCCTGCGCGGCGGCGCTGGCCCGGCCATGCGCCCGCGATGCGGCGGATGCGTTGGTGGCCGGGCAAAGCTGGGACGCCACGTTTGCGGCAATGAATGCCCATTTGACGCGGGTTCGCAAAGGACGCCGCCCGGGCTGGGCCATTCCCGAAATCGCGGCCCGGGTTCGGAATTGATCCCTCGGGTTCTGGCCACCGACAGCGCCGAGCCGTCGGGCGTCGGGCGCATGATGCTGACGCTGGCGGCGGCCCTTCCGCGCGGCACGGTGCGACTTCTGTTCCCCGATCATCCCGCAGGGCGCGGATTGGTGGCCGAGGCTTCGGCGCGCGGCCTCGTGGCGGCGGTGGTGGCGGATGATGGCTGGCCCAAGGCCTTCGCCCATGCGCCGCTGGTCAATGTCCATGCCGGGATCGGCTGGGAGGGGCACGGTCTTTGCGCGATGGCCCGCGCGGCCGGGGCGGTCGTCGTGCGGACGGAGCATCTGCCCTGGCTTCTGACCGATGCCGGACAGATCGCCGAATACGCCGCTGCGCTGGCGAACAGCGATGCGGTTATCGCGGTGGGCGAGGATGCGGCGAACACATGGCGCCCGGTGCTCGCGGCCATGGGCCCGGAGATGCCGGTGGCCGCGATCGCGAACGGGATCGAGCCGCCTATGCCAGCGCCGGGTAAGGGCGGCGGTGTGCTTTGCGTGGCGCGGCTGACGCGGCAGAAAAACCACCGCACCTTGCTGGCTGCGATCGCGCGCCTGCCGGGGAACGTGCGCCTGCGCCTTGCCGGAACCGGGCCGGAGGAGCGGGCGATCCGGCGGCACATCGCCCGCCTTGGGCTGGAGGCAGAGCTTCTGGGCCACCGAAGCGACATCCCTGCGCTGATGGCGGGGGCGGATGTGCTGGTCCTGCCTTCGGCGTTCGAGGGGCTGCCGCTGGTGGTGCTGGAGGCGATGGCGCTTGGCTGTCCGGTGGTTGCAACGCGCATCGGCGGCGTGGTCGAGGCGCTGGGGGCGGATCATCCGTGGCTGGTCCCGCCGGGCGACAGCCGCGCGCTGGCGGCGGCGCTGGCCGATGCGCTGGGCGCTCCCGAACGGCGCGCGCAGGTCGCGGCCGATCAGCGACAACGCTTTGCGGACCGCTTCACCGCCGCGCGCATGGCGGCACAGACGGAACGGCTTTTCGACAGGCTTCAGGGAACGAGGATGCAATCCATGACGACACGGCTGGGCTTCATCGGGGCGGGCGGCATCGCCCATCGCCATTTCGGCGTGCTGGAGCAGATGGAGGACGTGACCATCGCCGCCATCGCCGATCCCGATACCGCGCGGGCGGAGGAGGCGGGCAAACGCTTCGGCGCGGCGGTCTTCGCGGATCATGCGGCGATGCTGGAGGCTGCCGATCTGGACGCCGTCTTCATCTGCGTGCCGCCTTTCGCGCATGGGGAGATCGAACGGGCCTGCATCGCACGCGGTCTGCCCTTCTTCGTCGAAAAGCCATTGTCGCTGGACCTGACGTTGGCCGAGGAGATCGCGGCAGAGGTCGATGCGGCGGGGCTTGTCACCGCCGTGGGGTATCACTGGCGCTACCTCGACACGGTGGATGCGGCGCGGGCGGAACTGGCGCGGAACCCGGCGCATCTGATGACCGGATTCTGGCTGGACCAGACCCCGCCGCCGCAATGGTGGTGGCGCGAGGATGGCTCGGGCGGGCAGGTGGTCGAACAGGCGACGCATATCATCGACCTCGCGCGCTTTCTGGCCGGGGACGTGACCGAGGTTTACGGCCTTGCCGCCATCCGCCCGCGCGAGGATTTCGACGGGCTGGACGTCCCCACCGCCACCACCGCCAACCTGCGTTTCGCCGGGGGTGCCATCGCCAACCTTTCCGCCACATGCATCCTGCGCTGGAACCACCGCGTTGGCCTGCATGTCTTCGCCGACGCGCTCGCGCTGGAGATCACGGATCACGACATCATGGTCGATGTGGGCCGTGGCCGCCCTGTCCGCCATGCAGAGGGCGATCCCGTCTGGCGGCAGGACCGCGACTTCATCGAAGCGGTGCAGGGGCGCGAGAACCGCATCCGCTGCCCCTATGCCGAGGCGCTGGAGACGCATCGCGTGGCGCTGGCCATCTCGAAATCCGCTGCCTCCGGGCAGCCCGTGAAGATGGAGGTGCTGCGGTCCAACCCGCAGCCCTTTTTTCGCGCTGCCGCTTCGTAGGTGCCCCGCGATGCCGCATCAGCACCGCCGCATCCGTTCGCTGGGGATCGAGCGCCCGAACGAGCCATACTTCTTCGAATATGACGAAGGCCCGGCGGGCGACGGCCAGTTGCGTCTGGACCTGATGTTCACCGGGATCAGCGCCGGGACCGAGCTGACCTTCATGAAGGGGACGAACCCTTACCTTCACAGCCGTTGGGACGCGGGGCGCGGCGTCTTCATTCCGGGCGAGGCCTCGGCGCATTATCCGGTGAACTTCCTCGGCTATATGGAGGTCGCGCGGGTGATCGACGCACAGGCGGGCGGGTTCGCGAATGGCGATGTGCTGGCGACGACCTTCGGCCACAAGACCGGCCATACGGCCAATCCCGATCACGACCTGCTGCTGAAGATGGGCGATCTGGACCCGATGCTGGGCATATTCGTCGCGCAGATGGGGCCGATCGCGGCGAACGGCATTCTGCATGCCGATGCCGAACAATTTGGCCGTGCGGTTCCGCATCTGGGGGCGGGCGTTGCGGGGCGGCCGGTGCTGGTCTGGGGTGGCGGCACGGTCGGGCTGTTCTGCGCCCTGTTCGCCCGCCGCGCCGGGGCGTCCGAGGTGGTCGTCGTCGATCCATCGGGCTGGCGTCAGGATCTTGCCCGGCGCATGGGGTTCGACGCGATGGGCGAGGAGGCGGCATGGCAGCACGCCAAATCCCGCTGGGGCCGGGGGGCGGATATCGTGTTCCAGACCCGCGCTCATTCCGGCAGCCTGCATCTGGCGCTGCGGGCGCTGGCTCCGCAAGGGGTGGTGATCGATCTGGCCTTCTATCAGGGCGGTCTGGAAGGCACGCGGCTGGGCGAGGAGTTTCACCACAACGGCCTTTCGATCCGCTGCGCGCAGATCCAGCGCATGCCGCGCCCGCTGGTCCATGCGTGGAACCAGCGGCGGCTCGCGCAGGAGACGCTGGCCCTGCTGGCGACCGAAGGCGAGGCGATCCGGCGGCACATGATAACCCATGTGGTGCCCTTCGGCGATGCGCCGGATTTCCTGCGCCATCTGGTGCGCGATCGCCCTGAATTCCTTCAGATCGTGCTGGAGCACAAATGATGGGGCGCGAGGCCGAGGAGCGCCGCGCCGTCGCCGCGCTTGCGTCGGGCGATTTCCCCGAACCGCATCCCGATGCGGGCAAGATACGCATTCTTTGGGTCTTCGCATGGCTGGTCGTGGGCGGAGAGGAGACGGAGGCCCGCCTTCTGGCCCGCGCGCTGGATCGCAGCCGTTACCGCATCACCGTGCTGCCCTGCTTCCGCAAGGAGGGGATGCCGGACCAGAGCCACGACCAGCTTCGCGCGCTGGGGGTGGAGGTGGATACGGCGGCCTATTCGCTGGGGTTCGAGGAGACGGTGGATTACCTGCGCCGCCGGATCGCGGGGGCGGATATCGTGATCTCGTCGCAGAACGTGGCCGACATCTATCCCGCGATGGACCATCTGGCGCTGCACCCGCCCCTGATCGAACATGGCGGGCTGGTATCCGAGGCGCTGGCGGGGCCGAAACACCTGACGACCCGCTATGTCGGGGTGTGCGACACGATCCGTGCGGCGGCGGCGGGGCGGATGCGCCCGGATCATGCGGTGGAAATCCCGTCGATGGTGGACCTGTCGGAGTTCTCGGCGGCGATGCGCCAGCCGATGCGCGCGGCGCTGGGCATCGCCCCGGACGAGGTTCTGATCGGCTGGGTCGGCAGGCTGGACCGCAAGAAGCGTGTCGAGGATTTCATCGCCGCCGCGCTGGAAGTGGGTCCGAAGGCGCGGTTCGTGGTGGTCGGCGGGCCGGATGCGTTCATGCCCGACTATGCCGATGAATTGCGGGCCATGGCGGGCGGGCAGGTGATCTTTACGGGCGACCGCAGCGATGTGCCGGATCTGCTGGCGGCGATGGATGTGTTCTGCTGGCTCTCTCGCGGGGAAGGGATGCCGCATGTGATCGCCGAGGCGGGGGCAGCGGGGCTGCCGGTCATCGCAACGCCGGACAATGGGGCGCTTCAGCAGATCCGGGACGGCGAGACGGGGCTGTTCGTGCCGCATGACTCGCCCGGTGCGGTGGCGGGTGCGATGCGCCGCCTGATCGACGATCCCGCGCTGCGGGCCCGGCTGGGCCAGGGGCTGCGCGCCCATGTCCGCGCGAGCTATTCCGCCGAGGCGGTCGTGCCGCAATGGGAGGCGCTGTTCGCCGAGGTTCTGGCGGAACGCAGACCCGCGCCTCCTCCCACTGTCTTCGACAGTTTCGTGCTTGGCGGCTTTGAAAGTTCCACCCACCGGCGGCGGGATGGGCGGCGGCTGGACCTTCTGGCCTCGACCGGGCATGACCAGAACGCGGCGGGGGATTACGCGCAACTGGCGGGGCTGGGCATCCGCGCCTGCCGTGACGGCGTGCGCTGGCACCTGATCGAGGCGTCGCCGGGGCACTACGATTTCCGCTCGCTGACGCCGATGCTGGAGGCGGCGCGCGATACGGGAACGCAGGTGATCTGGGACCTGATGCATTACGGCTGGCCCGACGATCTGGATATCTGGTCGCCCGGTTTCGTGGACCGTTTCGCCGCCTTCGCCCGCGCGGTCGGGTGGCATCATCGGGAGGTCACGGACGCCGTGCCGTTCTGGTGCCCGGTGAACGAGATCAGCTTCTTCTCATGGGCCGGGGGCGACGCGCGCTATCTGAACCCCTTCGCCGCCGGACGGGGGTTTGAGTTGAAGGTCCAGCTTGCGCGCGCCGCCATCGCTGCCATGACCGAACTCCGCGCCATCGACCCGCGCGCCCGTTTCGTCCATGCCGAGCCTCTGATCGCCATTCACCATGCCGATCACACTGGCCGCCCGCGATGGGAGGCGCAGGGCTGGCACGACGCGCAGTTTCAGGCGATGGACCTGATCTCGGGGCGGATCTGGCCGCAGATCGGGGGCGATCCGTCCTTTCTGGATATCATCGGGGTGAACTACTACTTCAACAACCAGTGGATACATGGCGGCCCGCCCATCGACGTGGATCACCCGTCCTCTGCTCCGCTGTCCGATCTGCTGTTCGAGGTCGCCGCCCGCTACGACCGCCCCCTGCTGATTGCCGAAACGGGGACCGAAGGGGCGCGGCGCGCGTCGTGGCTGGATTGGGTGGGCGTCGAGGTCCAGCGGGCGCGGGCACGGGGCGTGAGGGTCGAGGGTGTCTGCCTTTACCCGGTGGCGGACCATCTTGGCTGGGACGACGACCGCATCTGCCCGAACGGTCTTTTGGGCCATCGGGTGATCGGCGGGCGCAGGGCGGTCCATGAGCCGCTGGCCGACGCCGTTTTGCGATTGACCGCCAAGGCGCGATAGGAAAGCCTTCGCCCATGTTTCCGATCCGCGATCATAACCCCTCGGGGCAGGTCCCTTATGTGACCTATGCGCTGATGGCCGCGAATATCGCGGTTTTTCTGTTGTCGTGGTTCGGGCTGGACGAGGCGGCGCTGGGCTGGTTCTGGGTGGATTGGGGGCTGGTTCCGGCGGCGGTGACCGAGGGCCAGCAGCTTTGGGGGTTCGTCACCTCGATGTTTCTGCACGGGGGCTGGATGCACCTGATCGGCAACATGCTGTTCCTGTGGATCTTCGGCGACAATCTGGAGGAACGGTTCGGGCGGGCGCGTTATCTTGGCTTCTACCTCGCATCGGGGCTGGCGGCGGGGCTGCTTCAGGTGGCCAGCGATCCGGGATCGACG
This sequence comes from Falsirhodobacter flavus, assembly GCA_029846755.1. Classification (GTDB taxonomy): domain Bacteria; phylum Pseudomonadota; class Alphaproteobacteria; order Rhodobacterales; family Rhodobacteraceae; genus Falsirhodobacter; species Falsirhodobacter flavus. The sequence goes on from JARWBI010000001.1 coordinate 577,624, forward strand.
GTGCCGATGGTGGGCGCATCGGGCGCGATCGCCGGGGTGATGGGGGCGTATCTGCTGCTGTTTCCACGGGCCAAGGTGGATATCCTGCTGATCCTGATCGTGTTCTTCAAGGTGTTCAGCATCCCGGCATGGATCATGCTGGGCCTGTGGTTCGGCTTGCAGGTGTTCAACGGGCTGACTGTGCCGTCCGACATGGGCGGCGTCGCCTATTGGGCGCATGCGGGCGGGTTCGTGGCCGGAATGGCCATGGCGGTGCCGGTCTGGCTTCGCCTTGGCGGGCGGCGGTTCTGGCAGGTCACGCATGGGCAACCGCCGCACCCGGCGGCGGTCTATGCCCCGACGCGGATCCCGAAGATCACTCGCCGCGGATGATCTTGCGGAAGGGTTCGAACAGGTTCTGGTTGCCGCAGATGATCGAGCCCTTGACCAGCGGCTCGTCGCCCTCGCGGATGGCGGAAACCATGCCGCCCGCCTCTTTCACGAGGATCATGCCCGCTGCCATGTCCCACGGTTTGATCCCGCGTTCCCAATAGCCGTCATAGCGGCCAGCGGCGACATAGGCGAGGTCCAGCGCCGCAGCGCCCCAACGGCGAACGCCCGCGCAGACCGGCATCAGTCGTGCCAGATCCTGAAGCGAGGCGGGCAAGGTGCCGCCCGTGGCGAAGGGAATGCCGGTGGCATAGATCGACTCGATCATGCGCGAGCGGCCCGAGACGCGCAGGCGGCTTTCGTTCATCCACGCGCCCGCGCCTTTCTCGGCCCAGAACATCTCGTCCTTGGCGGCATCGAAGACGACACCGGCGACGATCTCGCCCTTGTGTTCCAGCGCGATGGACACCGCCCAGTGGGGCAGGCCGTGCAGGAAGTTGGTGGTGCCGTCCAGCGGATCGACGATCCAGCGGCGCGTCGGGTCCTGCCCGTCCGTGCCGCCGGTTTCCTCGCCCAGCCAGCCATAGGTCGGGCGGCCGCCCATCAGTTCTTCCTTGATGATCCGCTCGGCCTCGCGGTCGGCCTTGGAGACGAAGTCGCCCGGACCCTTGGAGGAGACCTGAAGGTTCTCGACCTCGCGGAAGTCCTTCACAAGGCTCCGGCCTGCCTTGCGGGCAGCCTTGATCATCAGGTTAAGGTTCGCGCTGCCTTGCATGTCTGGACTCCTGCGATTCAAGGGCGGGGGTATAGGCGCAAGGGGGCGGAAAGGAAAGGGGCGATGATGCGCAACTTTTCGGTTGCGCTTTCAGCTGGCCGTGAGAATATGCAACCAGGAGGTTGCCGATATGGACAAGATCGAAAAGACCATCGACATCGCCGCGCCGGTTTCCCGCGTCTGGCGCGCGCTGACCGACCATGCCGAATTCGGGGAATGGTTCCGGGTGCAGCTTGACCAGCCCTTCGCCGAAGGGGCGCTTTCGACGGGGCGGATGACCTATCCGGGGTTCGAGGGCTGGCCGTGGCGCGCCACGGTGGAACGGATCGAACCGGAACGTCTGTTCCGCTTTCGCTGGCATGATTATGACGGGCAGGGCGACATCGCGGATCAGGCGGAAACCACGGTCACTTTCACGCTGATGCCCTTGGATGCGGGAACACGGCTGACGGTGGTGGAAAGCGGGTTCGACAACCTGCCCGAACATCGCCGCATTCCCGTCATGCGCGACAATACCAAGGGATGGGAGATCCAGCTTGGTAACATCGCCGCCCATGTCGCCTGATCTTGCGCCCGTTTTCGCGGCGTTGGGCGATCCGACGCGGCTGGCGCTGATCGGACGGCTGGGTGCGGGGCCGCTGTCGATTACCGAACTGGCCGATGGGCTTCCGCTGACCCGTCAGGCTGTGGCCAAGCACCTGACGGTGATGCGCGGCGCGGGGCTTGTCGAACAGTCCCGCGCGGGGCGCGAAGCGCGGGTGTCGCTGCGCCCCGAGGCGTTGCTGGCCGCGCGCGATCATCTGGCCCTTGCCGCGGCGCAGTGGGACAGCACGCTCGACCGCCTGAAGCGGCTGGCCGAGGATTAGCGCAGGAACTCGCGCCGGCGCGGCAGGAACACTGTCAGAATGCCAAGCGCCGGCAGCCATGCGCAGGCCAGGTAGACGGCGCGGATGCCGTGGACGTCGGCAAAGACGCCCAGCACCGCCGCCGCGATCCCGCCCATCCCGAAGGCGAGGCCGAAGAAGATCCCCGCGACCATCCCGACCCGGCCCGGAAGCAGCTCTTGCGCCGTGACCACGATGGCCGGGAAGGACGACGCCATGATGAGGCCGATGATGACCGAAAGCACCCCGCTCCAGAACAGGTCGACGAAGGGCAGGGCCAGCGTGAAGGGCAGCGCGCCGAGGACCGAGAACCAGATCACCGCCACCGTGCCGAAGCGATCCCCGATCGGCCCGCCGATCACCGTGCCGACCGCAACCGCGACAAGGAACAGGAACAGCATCATCTGCGAGGTTTGGGTCGAAACCCCGAAACTCTCGATCAGATAGAAGGTGTAGTAGCTGGAGATGCTGGCCATGTAGGCGTTCTTGGAGAAGGTCAGGAAGGCCAGCACGACCAGCGCCACGATGACGCGGTTCTTCGGCAGCGGCAGGGTGCGGTCCACGATCTTCTGCCCGGCAGCGCGGGCGTGTTCGCGATACCACACGCCCACCCGTTGCAGAATGACGATGCCCAGAAGCGCGATCACGGTGAACCATGCGATGCTGGGCCGCCCGAACGGCACGACGATGAACGCGGCAAGAAGCGGTCCCGCTGACTGGCCGAAGTTGCCGCCCACCTGGAACAGCGATTGCGCCAGCCCGAACCGCCCGCCCGAGGCCATGCGCGCGACGCGGCTGGCCTCCGGGTGGAAGATCGAAGATCCGATCCCGATCAGCGCCGCCCCGCACAGAAGCACCGGATAGCTGGGCGCCCAGGCCAGCACCACCAGCCCGACAAGGCTGGACGCCATGCCGAAGGCCAGCGACATCGGCATCGGCTTGCGGTCGGTATAGATGCCGACGACAGGTTGCAGCAAAGACGCCGTGCATTGGAAAATCAGCGTCAGAAGCCCGATCTGCCAATAATCCAGCGCGAAGTCGGCCTTCAGCACCGGATAGATGGCCGAGAGCAGCGATTGCAGCACATCGTTCAGCATGTGGCAAAGGCTGATGGCGAGGATCACGGGATAAGTGGTCGCCGCGACCGGATTGCGCATCGCACTCGAAGCGTCTGCCATTTCGGCTCTCCTGATCTGGATTCGGGTCAAGCATTAGGCCGATCGCGGGTGAATGGCCAGACCTGCCGCGACGGATTGTCGCGCGATGGCCGGGAATTGGGGAAGCGGGCGGTGCGTAACCCCGTCACAGCAACACGAAAGGACATTCGATGAAAGCTGCATGTATCGCCCTTGCGCTTCTGGCGCCGCCGACGGGCGCGCTGGCCGATGACGACGACGTGGTCTTAATGCTGCGGGACTTCCTGCCGCGATACGAGATGCGCGGATGGGATGACGACGACCGCCGGGTGGTGATCCGCGACTGGCGTTGGGAGGACGATCGCCGCCGCTGGCGCGACCGCGACGACGATGATGATGGCGATGATGACGACGACGATTGAGCCGTCAGTTCTGCGAGACGGGGAGCGGAATGCCCTCCGTCTCGCACGCCGCCGAGAAGGTGAGCAGGCCGTGGCCATAAGTGTCGTCGCGGCCCGGCTCGCCCAGATCGGTCGCGGTCAGGGCCAGCCGTTCGGCCACCATCGCCGGGGTCAATGCGGGGTCCGATTGCAGCAGCCGGGCCGCCGCTGCCGTCACGAAGGGCGCGGCGAATGATGTGCCAGTCTTGGGCCGCCCGCCGCTGATGGAGGCGGCGGTCCAGACCTCGACCCCCGGCGCGGCAAGATGCACATGCGGCCCGCGCCCCGCCCGGCGATAGACCTTGCCCCCCCGGTCCACCGCCGTCACCGCGATCACCCCGTCATAGGCGGCTGGGAAGGCCGGTTCTGCCCGCGCGCCGCCGTTGCCCGTCGCGGCCACGATGACCGTCGTTGCCGCAATACGCGTGACGGCTTGTTCCAGCACCGTATTCGCAGGCCCGGCCAGTGACAGGTTCACCACCTGCGCGCCGTTTTCGGTCAGCATGTCCATCGCGCGGATCAGGGTGAAGGCATCGGCCCGCTCGTCGCTGCCGCTCTGGTGGAAGGCGTCGACCGCGACGACGGGCAGGTGCGGCACCAGCCCCGGCGTGCGGCTGGCCGGATCGCCCACCAGAAGCGCCGCGACGGCGGTTCCGTGCATCTTGCCCGAGGGGTCCTCGCCCGTCTCCATCCGGTGCACCTCGATCCGCGCCCCGGCGAAGGTCGCGTGGTCCGGGTTGATGCCGGTATCGACGATGCCGATGGTCACCTCCGGCCCGCAGGCGTCGCGCGATGTCGGCATCTGCCAGCCGACCTGATCCTGCGCCGCGCAGTTCTCGCATGATTCGCCGCGATAATAGTGGTTGTAATCGGCGTCGCCTCCGGACGGGAGGGCACGGACGGCGTCGCGGGCAGCCTCCAGATCCAGTGCCGGGGGAGCCTGCAGGCGGCGCATCGTCACGTTCAGCGAGGGCACGGCCTGCTGCTCCAGCACCGAGAACCCCTGGGCGACCAGCGTGTCCAGATCCTGCTGGCTCAGGTTCAGCACCACCAGTTCCGGGCGGTAGGCCGGGGGCGGCGAGGCGGGCGGTGCCGCCTGCCGGACCACGCGGCGCTGCGGTTCAGGCCGGCCCAGGAGGTTGCGCAGAAAGCGCGGCATCTCTCCGTTGCCGCGGAAGGTCGGGCGATCATCGCCGCCGCCGTCCGAGGAACGACCTCCCCCGCCGCCGCCGCCGTCATCATCATCATCGTCGTCGTCATCGCCATCATCGTCGTCCTGCGCGAAGGCGGGACCGACGATCGGCAGACGCATGGCTTCTGCCGCAAGGGCAAGCAGCGCGATGAGCAGGAATACGCGCGAAAGATGACGGGTCATGGGCGTGTCGGCTCCCGGGGCTGGTGCAGTCTGTCTGGGCAGTCTATGCAGCTAACGTCTATCCGCGCATAAACATTCCCGCCTGCGTGAAAGGGCCGCACCCTTGCCGATGACCGACCCGTTCAGCGAAAACCTGATCGCTCTTCTGCCCAACCTGCGCAGGTTTGCGCTGTCGCTGACGCGGCGGCCCGACCTTGCCGACGATCTTGTGCAGATCACTGCCGAACGCGCCTTTGCGGCGCGGGGGCGATACGATCCCTCGGTCCGGCTGGACGCCTGGCTGTTCCGAATCCTGCGGAACGCGTTCATCGACATGACGCGCCGCGACAAGGTGCGGGGCGTGTCGGTCGATGTCTACGACACCCCCGAGGCCGCGACCGTGGACGGCGCCAGCGTCACCGAAACCGCGCTGATGCTGGGTTCGGCGCAGGAGGCGATGGCGCGCCTGCCGGACGAGCAGCGGCAGGTGATGATCCTGATCTGCGTCGAGGAAATGAGCTATGCCGAGGCGGCAGAGGTGCTTGGCATCCCGACCGGCACGGTCATGAGCCGACTTTCCCGCGCAAGGCTGGCGGTGGCGCAGATGTTGGGAATAAAGTAGGGGCCGATGCGTATTCCCCGTGACACACATCGGCAGGAGATTTGAATGGACATCACCGACGAGACTTTGATGGCCTTTGCCGATGGCGAGCTGGCCGAGCCGGAGGCATCGGAACTGGCCCAGCGGATTGCCGCGGACCCGGACCTTGCAGCGCGCGTGGCCATGTTCCGGCAGACGCGCGATATGTTTGCGAAGATGCCTGCCGACCCCGTGCCCGATGCGCTGGCAGACCGCATCCGCGCGATGGCAGAGCCGCCTGCGCTGTCCAACGTCGTTCCGATGCGCCGCAGGGTGCCGCTGTGGCAGCTTCCCGCTGCGGCGGCGGTCGCGCTGGCGGTCGGGCTTGGTGCCGGACTGTCGCTTGTGCCTTCGGGCGGGACGGATCTGGCGGTGCTGGACAGCCTGCCGTCGGGCGAGGCGCGGGATGGCGTGACCGCCGTTGCGACCTTCCGGATCGCGTCGGGTGATCTGTGCCGGGAGTTCGAGGCAGGCGGCATGATCTCGGTCGCGTGCCGGACAGACGATGGCTGGCAGACGCGCCTTGCCGTCGCGACGGGCGGCGAGGGCTATGCCCCCGTATCGGGTGTCGAGGCGCTGGATGCGTGGCTGGCCGGGGTCGAGGCGGGCGATCCGCTGGACCCCGAGGCCGAGGCGTCAGTCCTGCGCTAGCCGTTCCGCGCGGGCGAGGGCGAGAAATTCGGCCATGAAGGCCTTGCCCGTATCCACCGCCCGGCTGGCGGCATAGCTGGTGCGGGTGATGTTGCCCGGTGCAAGCGGCAGGCAGGCATAGTCGGGATTGCCCCGCTGATCGCGCAGCACCCAATCGGGCAGCACGGTCACACCCCGGTCGGCGGCCACCAGCAGCAGGATCACCGCCGTCAACTCCACCTGCCGCATGGCGCGAGGCTCCACCCGGGCGGGGGTCAGCAGTTCGGTGAAGATGTCCAGCTTGTCGCGCGACACGGGATAGGTGATGAGCGTCTGGTCGCGGAAATCCTCGGCCTCGACCATCGTCTTTGCGGCCAGCGGGTTCTGGGCGGAACAGACGAAGGTGGGCTGGTAATCGAACAGCGGGTTGAAGCTGACACCGTCCAGCGCGATCGGGTCCGAGGTGATGACGACGTCGATCTCCTCTCGCAGCAGGGCGGGGAAGGCGTCGAAGGCGAGGCCGGCGCGGATGTCCACATCCACATCCGGCCAGGCGTGGCGGAACTTTTCCAGCGCCGGAAGCAGCCATTCGAAACAGGCATGGCATTCCATCGCGATATGCAGCCGTCCGGTCTTGCCCGACCGCAGGGCGCGGAATTCATCGTCCAGCGCCTCGATCTCCGGCAGGATGCGTTCGGCCAGCTTCAGCATCTTCTGCCCGGCGGGCGAGAGTTTCAGCGGACGGGACCGGCGCACGAACAGCTCGATCCCCGCCTGATCTTCCAACCCCTTGATCTGGTGCGACAAGGCGGACTGGGTCATGTTCAGGATTTCGGCCGCACGCGCCAGCCCGCCCGCCTGATGGATGGCGCGGATCGACCGCAGGTGACGGAACTCCAGATGCATGTTCGCCTCATATTGATCTTGAGGAATATGAATTTGCTTCACGCTCGTGTAAATGCGACTTATCCTGAAGAAAAGGAGACACCCGCATGGCCCCGCGCATTTCGTTCGAATTCTTTCCGCCGCAGACGCTGGACGCGTCCTTTCGGCTGTGGGAGACGGTGCGGATGCTGGCGCCGATGGACCCGACCTTCTGCTCGGTCACCTATGGGGCCGGCGGGACGACCCGAAAACTGACGCACGAGGCGGTGACGACCATCGGCAAGCAGTTCGGCCTGAACGTCGCCGCGCACCTGACCTGCGTGGACGCAACGAAGGCCGAAACGCTGGAGATTGCGAATGCCTATGCCGATGCGGGCGTGACGGAACTGGTGGCACTGCGCGGCGATGCGCCCAAGGGGGCGGAACGCTTTACGGCGCATCCCGACGGCTTTGCAAACAGCATCGAACTGGTTCAGGCGCTGGCCGAAACGGGGCGTTTCAAGATCCGCGTCGGCGCCTATCCCGAACCGCATCCGGAAAGTGCCGATACGGCGGCGGATGTCGAATGGCTGCGCCGCAAGGTCGAAGCCGGGGCCTCCAGCGCCATCACGCAGTTCTTCTTCGAGGCGGAGACCTTCCTGCGGTTCCGCGATGCGGCCGCAGCGGCAGGGATCGACGCGCCGATCCTGCCGGGCATCCTTCCCATCGCCAACTGGAACGGGGTCAAGAAATTCGCGGCCCGCTGCGGTCAGGCCGTGCCGGCATGGCTGGACGATAAATTCACCGCCACGCCCGTGGCCGAGCATGAGGCGCTGTCGATCCGTCTGTGCACCGACCTGTGCCGGACCCTGCTGGACGAAGGGGTGGGGGATCTGCATTTCTATACCCTCAACAGCCCGTGGCTGAGCCGGGACGTGGCGCGTGCCCTGGGGGTTCAGGAAACCCGCCCTTTGGATCATAGGGCGGCCTAGTCGCAAACGATGCGCGATGCGTCGCAAGGGACTTGCCAGACGCATCGCGGCGGGCTAACACGCCCCCGTCAGGTTCGGGAGAAGCCGGTTCGATCCGGTGCCGAAGGAGCAACCGCCCCGGTAAACTCTCAGGCAAAAGGACCGATCTGGCTACGGAACTCTGGAGAGAGGCGCAATGCGCCCGCCGACGGGATAACGATCTCAGGCGCAAGGGACAGAGGGGGCGTTTCGAACGGCGATCGACGCCCAAGGAGTGCCCATGACCGACCTGCGCCGCCTTCCGCTGCATGACCTTCACGTAGAACTGGGTGCCCGGATGGTGCCCTTCGCCGGGTGGGAGATGCCCGTGCAATATGCGGGTGTGATGCCGGAACATCTGGCGGTGCGGTCGGGCGCGGGCCTGTTCGACGTCAGCCATATGGGGCAGGTGATCCTGCACCCCCGGCGCGACATGGCCCAGCTTGCCGCCGATCTGGCCGCGCTGATGCCGGTCGAGGTGGCCGCATTGCCCGAGGGACGCCAGCGTTACGGGCTGCTGACGAATGTGGATGGCGGGATCATCGACGATCTGATGTTCGCCAACCGCGGCGATCATTTCCTGCTGGTGGTCAATGCTGCGCGGGCGGATGTGGATATTGCCCACCTGCGCGAGCATCTGGGCGATCAGGTTCAGCCGGTGAGCCGCGCATTGCTGGCTCTGCAAGGCCCGATGGCTGAGGATGCGTTGGCCCCTTTGGTCCCGGCAGTGCGCGGGATGCGGTTCATGGACGTCATGACCGCCGATACGCTGTTCGGGCCGCTGTGGATCTCGCGCTCGGGCTATACCGGCGAGGATGGATTCGAGATTTCCGTGCCCGCGCCGGGGGCCGAAGGGTTGGCACGGGCGCTGTTGCGGAACGCGCAGCCCATCGGCCTTGGCGCGCGCGACAGCCTGCGGCTGGAGGCGGGGCTGTGTCTTTACGGCCATGACATCGACGAGACGACGTCGCCCGTCGAGGCGGGCCTGACATGGGCGATCCAGAAATCGCGCCGGACGGGCGGCTTTCCCGGCGAGGAGCGCATTCTTGCGGAACTGTCAGAGGGGGCGGGCCGCCGCCGCGTTGGCCTGCGCCCCGAGGGCCGCGCCCCGATGCGCGAGGGCACGAAGCTGTTCGCCGGGGATCGGCAGGTCGGCATCGTCACATCGGGCGGTTTCGGCCCTTCGGTCGGCGCACCCATCGCGATGGGCTATGTCGAAGCGGACGCAGCCGCCATCGACACACAACTTTCGGGCGAAGTCCGCGGCAAGCTCTTGCCCGTCACCGTTTCCGCCCTTCCTTTTCACCAGACCACCTATAAACGCTGAGGAGCGTCATGAAATATACCGAAGATCACGAATGGCTGCGCATCGAGGGTGATCTGGTCGTCGTCGGCATCACCGAACATGCCGCGACCCAGCTTGGCGACGTGGTGTTCGTCGAACTGCCCGAGGTCGAAACGATGGTCGCAACCGGGGACGAGGTCGTGGTGATCGAAAGCGTCAAGGCCGCGTCCGACATCCTTGCCCCCATCGACGGCGAGATCGTGGCCGTGAATACCAAGCTGGTCGACAATCCGGGGCTGGTGAACGAAGACCCGCTGGGCCGCGCCTGGTTCTTCAAGCTGAAGGTCGACGATCTTTCGGTGCTGGACGAATTCATGGACGAAGACGAATACGCCGATCTGATCGGCTGATCCGTCCCACCCGCGCGACACCTGCGCCGGGGCCGTGGCTCCGGCCGATCCCTTGCATCCCGGAGCCACGATGTTCACGCCCACCGCATACGATCCCTACGACTTCGCCAACCGTCGCCATATCGGCCCTTCGCCCGCAGAGATGGCCGAGATGCTGGCCGCCTGCGGTGTGGAAACGCTGGACCAGTTGATCGACGAAACGATCCCGGATTCCATCCGGCAGGTTGATCCGCTGGATTGGGCGCCGCTGGCGGAACACGAGCTTCTGGCGAAAATGCGGAAGGTGGGCGAACGGAACCGCGTGATGACGAGCCTCATCGGCCAAGGTTATCACGGCACTGTAACTCCGCCTGCCATCCAGCGGAATATCTTGGAAAATCCGGCCTGGTATACGGCCTATACCCCCTATCAGCCCGAGATCGCGCAGGGGCGGCTCGAGGCGCTCTTGAACTATCAGACGATGGTTGCCGATCTGACCGGCCTCCCGGTGGCCAACGCCTCCTTGCTGGACGAGGCGACGGCGGCGGCAGAGGCGATGGCGATGGCCGAGCGGGCGTCGAAATCGAAAAGCCGTGTCTTCTTCGTGGATCGCGGCTGCCATCCGCAGACCATTGCGGTGATCGAAACCCGCGCCCGTCCGTTGGGAATCGAGGTCGTCGTGGGCGATCCGGCCGAGATGAGTTTCGACGTCTTCGGCGCGATCTTCCAGTATCCCGGCACCTATGGCCATGTGGCGGACTTCACGGATATCATCGCGCGTCTGCACGAGGCGAAGGCGCTTGCCGTGGTCGCGACGGACCTGCTGGCGCTTTGCCTGTTGAAATCGCCGGGGGCGATGGGGGCGGATATCGCGGTCGGCTCCAGCCAGCGCTTCGGTGTGCCGATGGGCTTTGGCGGCCCGCACGCGGCCTTCATGTCGTGCCGGGACGAGTTGAAGCGCACCATGCCGGGCCGGATCGTCGGCGTTTCGGTCGATGCGCGGGGCAACAAGGCTTACCGGCTGGCGCTGCAGACGCGCGAGCAGCATATCCGGCGCGAGAAGGCGACCTCGAACGTCTGCACGGCGCAGGCGCTTCTGGCGGTGATGGCGGGCTTCTATGCCGTGTTCCACGGGCCGAAAGGGCTGCGGGCGATCGCGGAACGGGTTCACTTCCACACCGTCCGTCTGGCCGATGCCCTGCGCGCCGCAGGGGCCGAGGTCGCGCCCGAAGCGTTCTTCGACACCATCACCGTGCGGGTGGGGGTCGGACAGGCGGGCATTCTGGCGGCGGCGCGTCACCGGGGGATCAACCTGCGGAAAGTGGGGCGTGACCGGGTCGGCATTTCGCTGGACGAGACGACGAATGACGATGTGATCGTGCGGGTGCTGGATGCGTTCGGCATCCACGATGCGTCCTCGCATGCCGAGGCGCTGGGCTTCCCGGATGCGATGCTGCGGGGCGACGATTACCTGACCCATCCGATCTTCCAGATGAACCGGGCCGAGTCGGAAATGATGCGCTATATGCGCCGTCTGGCCGACCGCGATCTGGCGCTGGATCGGGCGATGATCCCGCTGGGATCCTGCACGATGAAGCTGAACGCGGCGGCCGAGATGATGCCGATCACATGGCCGGAATTCGGAACGCTGCATCCTTTCGCGCCTGCCGATCAAGCGGCAGGCTATCACGAGGCGATTGCCGACCTGTCGGAGAAGCTGTGCACCATCACCGGCTATGACGCGTTTTCGATGCAGCCGAACTCGGGCGCGCAGGGGGAATATGCGGGGCTGCTGACCATTCAGGCCTATCACCGCTCGCGCGGTGAGGATCGGGACATCTGCCTGATCCCGATGTCGGCGCATGGGACGAACCCGGCATCCGCGCAGATGGTCGGGATGAAGGTCGTGGCGGTGAAGACCGCGCCGAACGGCGATGTGGATATCGAGGATTTCCGCGCGCGGGCCGAGGCTGCGGGGACGCGGCTTGCGGCGGTGATGATTACCTATCCCTCCACCCATGGGGTGTTCGAGGAGACGGTCCGCGAAGTCTGCGAGATCGCGCACTCGCATGGCGGGCAGGTCTATATCGACGGGGCCAACATGAACGCGATGGTGGGGCTGGTGCAGCCCGGGGCCATCGGCGGGGATGTGAGCCATTTGAACCTGCACAAGACCTTCGCCATTCCGCATGGCGGCGGCGGTCCGGGGATGGGGCCGATCGGCGTGAAGGCGCATCTGGCACCGTTCCTGCCGGGCCACCCCGAGACGGGGGGCGAGGAAGGTCCGGTTTCGGCGGCGCCTTATGGGTCGGCGTCGATCCTGCTGATCTCCTGGGCGTATTGTCTGATGATGGGCGGGGCGGGGCTGACGCAGGCGACGCGGGTGGCGATCCTGAACGCCAACTACATCGCGGCGCGGCTGCGGGGCAGCTACCCGGTGCTGTTCATGGGGAATCGGGGGCGGGTGGCGCATGAGTGCATCTTGGACACGCGGCCCTTTGCGGCGGTGGGCGTCACGGTGGACGATATCGCCAAACGGCTGATCGACAACGGCTTCCACCCGCCGACCATGAGCTTCCCCGTGCCCGGCACGCTGATGGTGGAGCCGACCGAGTCGGAGACGAAGGCCGAGATCGACCGTTTCGTCGCCGCGCTGCTGGCCATCCGGCAGGAGATCGCGGCGGTCGAGGCCGGGGAGATTGCTGCGGAAGCCTCGCCCCTGCGCCATGCGCCGCATACGGTCGAGGACCTGGTGGCGGAATGGGACCGCGCCTATCCGCGCGAGCAGGGGTGCTTCCCGCCGGGATCGTTCCGGGTGGACAAGTATTGGCCGCCAGTCGGGCGTGTCGACAACGCTTATGGTGACCGCAATCTAGTCTGCACCTGCCCGCCGATGGACAGCTATGCCTGAAGGGGCGTCGGGGGCGGCTGCCCCCCGATCCCCCCGCCCGGAGGACCCGGCGGGGCCCTCCGGACCGCCCCGCTTGACAGGGGATGCACCGTTTGCCAGAAATTTCCGAAGTGGGGTCGTAGCTCAGTTGGGAGAGCGCGTCGTTCGCAATGACGAGGTCAGGGGTTCGATCCCCCTCGGCTCCACCAGCATCAGCGCGGGACTGATCGGCCCCGAGGGGGCAGACGTGACGGAAATTCTTTTGCTGGTTGCCGGGATGCTGGCCGGGGCGGTGAACTCGCTGGCCGGGGGTGGGTCGTTCATCATGATGCCGGCGCTGATCTTTGCCGGGGTGCCGCCGGTGCTGGCGAATGCGTCGAACACCTATGCCGCGCTGCCGGGATATGTCAGCGGGGCCTGGGGGTTCTGGCCTGCGATCCGGGCGCATCGGAGAGTGTTGCTGCCCTATTCGGTGGCGGCGGTGGTGTTCGGATGGCTGGGGGCGGAACTGCTGCTGGTCGTGACGGAGGAGCAGTTTGCGGTGGTCGTGCCGTGGCTGATGCTTCTGGCGGTGGGGCTGTTTGCGTTCGGCGGCAAGGTGAGCAGCCTGCTGCAAGGGCGGGGCGCTTTGGTGCTGTGGGTGTTTCTGGCCGCCGTCTGCACCTATGGCGGGTTCTTCAACGCAGGGCTGGGGATATTGCTTCTGGCATTTCTTGCCACGGCGGGGATGACGGACATCCACGCGATGAACGGGCTGAAGCTGTGGATTTCTGCGCTGGTGGCGGCGGTGGCGGTGGTGCGGTTCGCGCTGGCTGGGTCCATCGTGTGGTATCACGGGACGATCGGGCTGATCGGGGTAACCATTGGCGGCTATGCCGCAGCGCGGCTGGCGCATCTGGTGCCGGTGCGCGCGCTGCGATGGGCGATCATCGCCTATGGGCTGGCGATGACCGCCTGGTTCTTCAGTCGGCTCTAATCACTCGGCCTTCTGCGCTTCGATCGAGATGCGGATTTCGACCTCGTCGCTGACGGCGGGGGCGAACATGCCGACGTTGTAGTCCGAGCGCAGCAGCGTCGTCGTGGCGTCGAAGCCCAGCCATGCCTTGTTTGCCATCGGGTGGGTGCCCTGCTGGTTCAGCACGGTGTCCAGCACGACTTCCTTGGTGACGCCGTTCAGGGTCAGATCGCCGGTGATGAGGGCGGTCTCGTCGCCCGTGACTTCGATGGATTTCGACACGAAGGTGACGGTTTCGTCCTTGCCTTCGCCGCCGAAGAAATCGGCCGACAGGAAATGCTGGTCGCGTTCGGCGACGCCGGTCAGCATGGCGGTGATCGGGAAGGTCGCCGTCACGGTCGAGGCTGCGGGATCTTCGGCGTCGAAGCTGATCTCGCCCTCGATGCCGCCGAACATGCCGGTGGTGGTCGAGAAGCCGAGGTGGTTGTAGTCGAATACGATCTGGCTGTGGGTCGGATCAAAGGTATAAGCCTCGGGGGCGGCAAAGGCAGTGCCGGCGGACAGAAGCACGGCAGCGACGGTGGCGGATTTCAGCATCGGGGTCTCCGTTTCGAATTGATGGCCGGAGGGTGCCCGGTTTTGCGGTCCTGCGGCAATTGTCCATGTGCGAACAACGGTTTCGCGATCAGCGCACAACACGTTTCCGCAGGGCCCTTGCGAGGAGCGCGCGGATGTGTATAAAGCCGCATCCTTTCCGCATCACCGGAACCGGCGCAGGCTCTCGTGGATGGGCGGCGGGAAGGGATACGCCCGTCCTATGAAATGCGCCCGAACAGGAGTGCACATGCCGCTTTACGAGCATGTTTTCATCTCGCGTCAGGACTTGTCCAACGCACAGGCCGAAGGCCTCATCGAACATTTCTCCACCGTCCTCGCGGATAACGGCGGCAAGGTCGTCGAACACGAGTACTGGGGCGTCAAGACGATGGCCTACAAGATCAACAAGAACCGCAAGGGCCACTATGCCTTTCTGAAATCGGACGCCCCGTCGGCTGCCGTTCAGGAAATGGAACGCCTGATGCGCCTGCATGACGACGTGATGCGCGTTCTGACCATCAAGGTCGACGAGCATGCCGAAGGGCCGTCGGTCCAGATGCAGAAGCGCGACGAGCGTGAAGGCCGTGAGGGCCGTGGTGACCGTCCCGACCGGGGCGACCGCGGTGACCGTGGCGGCTTCGGCCGTCGTTGATCTGAAGGAGATCTGAATTATGGCGAACAAACCGTTCTTCCGCCGTCGCAAGGTCGATCCGTTCGGGGGCGAAAACGCTCCGGCGATCGACTATAAAGACACCCGGACCCTTCAGCGCTACATCTCGGAGCGTGGCAAGATCGTCCCGTCGCGGATCACCGCCGTTTCGGCGAAAAACCAGCGCAAGCTGGCAGCTGCGATCAAGCGCGCGCGCTTCCTCGCCCTGCTGCCCTACGCTGTGAAGTGAGGATAGGCTGATGCAAGTTATCCTTCTGCAACGCGTGGCCAAGCTTGGCCAGATGGGCGAAGTCGTCAACGTCAAGGACGGCTACGCACGCAACTTCCTGCTGCCGCAGGGCAAGGCGCTGCGCGCCAACGAATCGAACATCAAATCGTTCGAAGCGAAGAAAGCCCAGCTGGAAGCCGACAACCTGGAAACCCGCAAAGAGGCGGAAGCCTTCGCCGGGAAACTGGACGGCCAGCAGTTCATCGTGATCCGTTCGGCATCCGACGCCGGCGCGCTTTACGGTTCGGTGACGACCCGTGACGTGGCCGACGCTGCGACCGACGGCGGTTTCACCGTCAACCGCGCGCAAGTGGTTCTGGACCGTCCGATCAAGGATCTGGGCCTGCACCCGGTGACCGTTGTCCTGCACCCGGAAGTTTCGGTGAAGGTGTCGATCAACGTCGCGCGTTCGGTCGAAGAAGCCGAACTGCAAGCCTCGGGCAAGTCGATCCAGGAACTGGCTGCCGAAGCCGAAGCCGCTGCCGAGTTCGAGATTGCCGAGCTGTTCGACGAAATCGGTGCCGCACAGGGCGACGAAGAAGACGATCGCTGATCCCGGACGGGATCGCGGGCAGGGGCCGCCTCGGGAAACCGGGGCGGCCTTTTGCTTTGGAACGCGTGCCTTCGCTCGGGCGTTCAACCCGAAACGGAAGGAGAGGGACGCGATGACCGGCAGACCCATGAAGATCGCAGCCGTCCTTGCGCTGGGCCTTGTCGCGCTGTCCCGGCGCGATGCTGCCGCACCGGCCTTGCCGGAAACCGCGACCGGGCCGGTCGCGGACCACCCGCTGCCCGAAACCGATCCGCCGCAGGGGCGCGACGCTGCCCGCCCGACGCAGATCCCGATCCGGGGCTGGCGCCAGATCGTCATGCGCACTGCCGCCGCCGTGATGGAGCATCGGGTGCTGGCCGTGGCGGCGGGCGTGACCTTCTTCATCCTGCTGGCCTTCGTGCCCGCGCTCAGCGCTTTCGTGTCCATCTATGGCCTGTTCGCCGACCGTGCGACGATCGCCGAGCATATGGGATTGCTGGAACAGGTGCTGCCCGTCGGTTCGATGGCGGTCGTGCAGGATCAGGTGACGCGCCTTGCGACCGCGGGAACGACCGCGATGACCTTCGCATCCGTCCTGTCGCTTCTGATCGCGCTGTGGAGTGCGAATGGGGCAACCAAGGCGATGATCGAGGCGCTGAACGTCGCCTATGACGAACGCGAGAAGCGCAGCTTCGTGAAGGTGACCCTGATTTCCTTTGCAATGACGCTCGGGATGGTCGGTCTGGGCCTTGCGATGATCGTGGTGGTCGCGGTGCTTCCGGCGGTGATCTCGTTCCTGCATGTTCCGGGAGAATCGGCGGCGCTTCTGGCGCGATGGCCGGTCATCCTGCTGGTGATGCTGCTGGTGCTGGCCGGGCTTTACCGTTTCGGGCCGAGCCGGGATGCGGCGCGGTGGCGCTGGATCAGCCCCGGCGCGCTGGTCGCGGCGGTGGGGCTGGTCGTCTTTTCGATGGCGTTCTCGATCTATGCCAGCAATTTCGCCAATTTCAACGAAACCTACGGATCGCTTGGGGCGCTGATGGGTCTTCTGACATGGCTGTGGCTGGGATCGGTCATCGTGCTGGTCGGTGCCGAGTTGAACGCAGAGGCCGAGAAGCAGACGAACCGCGACACCACAACCGGCGCGCCGCGCCCCATGGGCAACCGGAACGCGCGGGCGGCGGATGTCGTGGCGCTTTAGCCCGGGGATATGCTAGATCATCAGGCGAATAAGGAGTTCGCCGATGTTCAGCACATATCTTGCCCTTGCCGCCGCCATCGCGCTGGAGGTTGTGGGAACGACCTTCCTTCAGAAGTCGGAACAGTTCACGAAGCTGGTGCCGACGCTGCTGATGGCGGTCTTCTATCTGGGCGCGTTCTGGCTGCTGTCCTTTGCCTTGCGCACCATGCCGGTGGGCGTCGCCTATGCGATCTGGAGCGGGATGGGCATCGTTCTCATTTCCCTGATCGGGGTCTTCGTGTTCGGGCAGCGGCTCGATGCCCCGGCCATCGTGGGGATGGGGCTGATCGTGCTGGGGGTTCTGATCGTGAACCTGTTCTCCAAGAGTGTCGGCCATTGAGGCATCTGGACGGCGCGTGTTTTCCTTGCTGTAAGCGGGTTTGATGACGATCTTGCAGGAGCGGGCGCATGGCGGGCGAAATGGTGGCGGCGGCACATGAGGCCGGCGCGCATGGCGGGCCGGATTTCGTTTCGGTGGTGGTTCTGCTTGCGGCAGCGGTCGTCGCGGTGCCGCTGTTCCGCAGGCTCGGCCTCGGATCGGTTCTGGGCTATCTTGCCGCCGGCCTCGCAATAGGGCCGTTCGGGCTGGGGTTCTTCGGCGACGCGCAATCGATCATCCACGTCGCCGAACTTGGCGTCGTGCTGTTTCTTTTCATCATCGGGCTGGAGATGCAGCCCGCGCGCCTGTGGTCGATGCGCGGCGAGATCTTCGGCCTTGGGCTTTTGCAGCTGGTGCTGGCGATCGCCGTGCTGGTCTGGGTGGGGCTGTCGCTCGGTTATCCAGTGGTGCCCAGCTTCGTGGCGGGGACCGGATTCGTGCTGACCTCGACCGCCATCGTCATGCAGATGCTGACCGAGCGGAACGCAATGGCGCTGCCGAAAGGGCGACGCATCATCGCGATCCTGCTGTTGGAGGATCTGGCCATCGTGCCGCTTCTGGCGCTCGTGGCCTTCCTTGCGCCGGGCGGGGCCGAGGCGACGCTGATGGACCGCGTGCAGGGCGTGGGCATCGGCCTTGCCGCCATCGCGGCGCTGGTGATCGCGGGGCGCTATCTTCTCGATCCACTGTTCCGGCTTCTGGCGCGCAGCGGCGCGCGCGAGGTGATGACGGCGGCGGCGTTGCTGGTCGTACTGGGGGCTGCGGTTCTGATGCAGGCGGGTGGGCTGTCCATGGCCATGGGGGCCTTCCTGGCGGGGGTGCTGCTGTCCGAAAGCAGCTTCCGCCATCAACTGGAAGCAGATATCGAGCCGTTCCGCGGGCTGCTTCTCGGCCTGTTCTTCCTTGGCGTCGGCATGGCGCTGGACCTTGATACCATCGCCGCGAACTGGACGGTGATCGCGTTGAGCGTTCCGGCCTATATCCTGCTGAAGATGGGCGTGATCTATGGCGTTGCGCGGGTTCTGCGCGCATCCAGGGCCGAGGCGGTGGAGCGCGCGGTGCTGATGGCGCAGGGGGGCGAGTTCGCCTTCGTGCTCTATGCAACCGCCACTCAGTTCGGGATCCTGACGCCGGAATGGAATGCGAACCTGACGGCGATTATCATCTGCTCGATGGTGCTGACGCCGCTGATGGTCATCGCGCATGACCGCCTGATGCCGAAACGCGCAGTGTCGATGGACGGTGTTGAGGAAGCGAAGGACCTGTCGGCCAGCGTGCTTCTGATCGGCTTCGGCCGGATGGGGCAGATCATCAGCCAGCCGCTGCTGGCGCGCGGTCACAGCCTGTCGATGATCGACACCGATGCGCAATCGATCCGCGACGCCGCCGATTTCGGTTTCAAGGTCTGGTATGGCGACGGATCACGGCTCGATATTCTCCATTCCGCCGGGGCTGCGACGTCCAGCCTCATCATCGCCGCGCCAAACGATGCCGCCGCCGTCACCAAGATCGTGGAGCTTTGCAAGCACGAGTTTCCGATGGTTCCGGTTCTTGCACGCGCCTTCGACCGCGAACATGCGCTGGAACTGGTCAAGGCCGGGGCGGACTTCCAGATGCGCGAGACGCTGGAGAGCGCCTTCGCCATGGGGCGCGAGGCCTTGCTGATGCTGGGCGACGATCCGGACCTCGTCGAGGATGTCATGGCATCTTTCCGCGACCGGGACATGGAGCGGTTCGAGATGGAATGCGCCGGCGGACTTTTCGCCGGGCGCGATCTGCTGCTGGGCAATCGAGAACCGCGATAGGCCGGGCGGTTCGGCAAAATCCGAGCGAATGCAGGTCTGGACGCGGGCGCAAAGCGCACCACTTCTTCGGCATTCTTTGCAAGATATTCCCGGACCCGATCATGGCCTTCCATCTGTCCTACCGCATCAACATGCTTGAAGGCTCGTTGAAGGGCGATCTGCCCACCGTCCTTCATGACTTCACGGCGATGATCGGGCATCGACTGTGCCTCGATCCCGAATGGCGCAGCTACAGGCCACCATCGGTGATCGAACTGCGCGAAATGATCTTGCAATCGGGCAGGGATATCGTCTTCGATCTTCGATATGCCCCGGAACCGTCAGGCTCCGTGGCGGCCTGACATCTGCGGCCACGTCAGTGCGGCGGACAGCGCGAAAGTGCCCGGTAACGTTGACGATTTTGGCACGGAACTCCACCGACGTACTGTAGTATAGCGCGCCGGAGGTCGGGCAAAACAGCGACACCTCTCGGATGCACTCTGCACCGACCTGATGGGTCAAAGCCGCCATCACGCCTGCATATACGTCACGCTCGGGCATGTTGTTCAGGTGCTAGCGATGGCCGGCTGGTCATCTGGACGACGGGGGCGAACAAAAGGCATAGCCTATGGCGCCCCCGAAGCGTGGCGAGAATTGGTGAAAGATCGCCGGCAACTCAATCGGTTTGATCGGCGTGGCGCATAAGGTTGTGAAGCCCGGTGGATCAGAAGTCCCAGTCTTCATCCTCGGTCGCCACCGCCTTGCCGATAACATAGGAGGAGCCGGAGCCGGAGAAGAAGTCGTGGTTCTCGTCCGAGTTCGGGGAAAGGGCCGCGAGGATCGCCGGGTTCACATCGGTCACCGATGCCGGGAACAGCGCCTCATATCCAAGGTTCATCAGAGCCTTGTTGGCGTTGTAATGCAGGAATTTCTTCACGTCTTCGGACAGGCCGACGCCGTCGTAAAGCTCCTCGGTATAGGCTTCCTCTACCTCGTAAAGCTCGAACATCAGGCTGAAGGCGAAGTCCTTGACCGCGGCGCGTTCGGCCTCGGTCACACGCTCCAGCCCGCGCTGGAACTTGTAACCGATGTAATAGCCATGGACGGCCTCGTCGCGAATGATGAGACGGATGAGGTCGGCGGTGTTGGTCAACTTGGCACGGCTGGACCAGTGCATCGGCAGATAGAAGCCGCTGTAGAACATGAAGCTTTCAAGGAAGCAGCTTGCCACCTTGCGCCGCAGAGGGTCCGTCGCGCGATAATGCTTGAGGATCAGGTCCGCCTTCTTTTGAAGGTGGGTGTTCTCCTCGGACCAGCGGAAGGCCTCGTCGATTTCCTGCGTGCTGCACAGGGTCGAGAAGATCGAGCTGTAGCTGCGCGCGTGGACCGCCTCCATGAAGGCGATGTTGGTCAGCACGGCTTCTTCATGCGGGGTCACGGCGTCGGGCATCATCGACACCGCGCCGACCGAAGCCTGCACCGTGTCGAGCATGGTCAGACCCGTGAAGACGCGGATCGTCAGCTGGCGCTCGTAATCGGTCAGCGTGGCCCAGCTGGGAATGTCGTTCGACAACGGCACCTTTTCCGGCAGCCAGAAGTTCGAGGTCAGGCGGTTCCACACTGTCAGGTCGGTCTCGTCCTGAACGCGGTTCCAGTTGATGGCGCGGGTGGGGGTGCGGCGGACGGGGGATTGGGCGTTCATGCGGGGTCCTCGTGGAAAGAGGCAGGCCCGCAGGGACTGCCCTTGAAGTATTTGCCGCGCTTCTATCGAAAGCGCGGCGGATTGGAAACGGTCAGAGGGTGCAGCTGACGCAGCCCTGAACCTCGGTTCCTTCCAGCGCAAGTTGGCGCAAGCGGATGTAGTAGATCGTCTTGATGCCCTTCTTCCAGGCATAGATCTGGGCGCGGTTGATGTCGCGGGTCGTGGCGGTGTCCTTGAAGAACAGCGTCAGCGACAGGCCCTGATCCACATGCTCGGTCGCGGCGGCATAGGTGTCGATGATCTTTTCCGGCCCGATTTCATAGGCGTCCTGGTAATACTCCAGGTTGTCGTTGTCCATGAACGCCGCCGGGTAGTAGACGCGGCCGATCTTGCCTTCCTTGCGGATCTCGATCTTGCTGACGATCGGGTGGATCGAGGAGGTCGAGTTGTTGATGTAGCTGATCGAGCCGGTCGGCGGGACGGCCTGAAGGTTGCGGTTGTAAAGGCCGGTGGCCATAACCTTTGCCTTCAGATCGGCCCAATCCTCGCGCGTGGGCAGGGCGATGTCGAACTTCTCGAACAGCGCCGTAACGGTTTCCGTCTCAGGCAGCCAATCCTGCTCGGTGTATTTGTCGAAGAACGTGCCCGAGGCGTATTTCGAATCCTCGAAGCCCTTGAAGCTTTCGCCATGTTCGACCGCCAACAGGTTCGACGCGCGGATCGCGTGGAAGGCGATGGCGGCGAAATAGGCGCGGGTAAAGTCGACGCCCTCGGTGCTGCCGTAATGGATGCGCTCGCGGGCAAGGAAGCCGTGCAGGTTCATCTGGCCAAGGCCGATGGCGTGGGATTCGTCATTGCCGCGGCGGATCGACGGCACCGAGTCGATGGCGGACATGCGCGACACGGCGGTCAGCGCGCGGACCGAAGTTTCGACCGTCGCGCCGAAATCCGGGCCGTCCATCGTCTTGGCGATGTTCAGCGAGCCGAGGTTGCAGGAGATGTCGGTTCCAAGGTGTTGATAGCTCAGATCCTCGTTGAATTCCGACGCCTCGTTCACCTGCAGGATTTCCGAGCACAGGTTGGACATGGTGATCCGCCCCGCGACCGGGTTGGCGCGGTTCACGGTGTCCTCGTACATGATGTAGGGATAGCCGCTTTCGAACTGGATCTCGGCGATGATCTGGAAGAAATCGCGGGCCTTGATCTTCTTTTTCTTGATGCGCGGGTTGTCCACCATCTCGCGGTATTTCTCGGTCACCGAGATTTCCGAGAAGGGAACGCCATAGACCTTCTGCACGTCATGAGGCGAGAACAGATACATGTCCTCGTTCTTCTTGGCCAGTTCGAAGGTGATGTCGGGGATCACGACGCCCAGCGACAGCGTCTTGATGCGGATCTTTTCGTCCGCATTCTCGCGTTTGGTGTCGAGGAACTTCAGGATGTCGGGGTGGTGGCAGTTCAGATAGACCGCGCCCGCGCCCTGACGCGCGCCAAGCTGGTTGGCATAGGAGAACGAATCCTCCAGCAGCTTCATTACCGGAATGACGCCCGAGGACTGGTTTTCGATCCCCTTGATCGGCGCACCGGCTTCGCGCAGGTTGGTCAGCATCAGCGCGACGCCGCCGCCGCGTTTCGACAGTTGCAGCGCCGAGTTGATGGACCGCCCGATCGATTCCATGTTGTCTTCAATGCGCAGCAGGAAGCAGGAGATGAGTTCCCCGCGCTGTTTCTTGCCGGCGTTCAGGAAGGTCGGTGTGGCAGGCTGGAAGCGGCCCGAGATGACCTCGTCCATCAGCTGCATCGCAAGGCTTTCGTCGCCCTGCGCCAGCGTCAGTGCCAGCATGACGACGCGGTCCTCGTAACGCTCCAGATAACGCTTACCGTCTTTGGTCTTCAGCGTGTAGCTGGTGTAGTATTTGAACGCGCCGAGGAAGGTCGGAAAGCGGAACTTCTTGGCATAGGCCGCGTCCCAGATGCCGCGAAGGAAGGGGCGGGAATACTGGTCCAGCACCTCGGTCTCGTAATAGCCCTCGCGCACCAGATAGCCGAGCTTTTCCTCCAGCGAGTGGAAGAAGACGGTGTTCTGGTTCACGTGCTGAAGGAAATACTCCTTGGCCGCACGGCGATCCGCATCGAAGCGGATCTTTCCATCCGCATCGTAGAGGTTCAGCATCGCGTTCAGCGCGTGGTAATCCAGCGAAGGGCTCTCTACGGGGCGATCGAGCGTTGCCGTGTCCAAAACGTTTCCAATCCTTGTCTCACGCGCGCCACATCCTCGTCCGTGCCGGAAAGCTCGAACCGATAGAGGACTGGCACACCACATTTGGCCGCGATGATCTTGCCCGCATGGGCGAAGTATTCACCGAAGTTGCGATTCCCCGAAGCGATAACCCCGCACAGAAGACTTCTGTTCGCGGGGTCGTTGAGGAACCGGATCACGGGTTTGGCAACCGCGCCATTCCCGTAACCGTCTGAATAACTCGGGGTGATCAGAACGTAGGGTTCCGTCACCCGCGTCTCGCCCAGAATTCGCGTGGCGGGAAGGCCCAGCCGATCCACGAACCTTTGCGTATTGCCCGAGCCGGACGAGTAGTAGACCAGTCCGGCCACGTCTTCAGGCCAGCGCGCCGATCTTGTCCGGACGGAAGCCCGCCCAGTGGTCGGACCCGGCGATGACGACCGGCGCCTGACGATAGCCGAGGCCCGTCACATGCTCCATCGCCGCCGCATCTTCGGTCAGGTCGACGACGTTATAGACGATGCCCTTGCTGTCCAGCGCACGCTTGGTCGCGTCGCATTGCACGCAGGCGGGTTTGGAATAAACGGTCACGGTCATCGCATTGGTCCCATTCGGCGTGGGCGAGAGGTCCGGAGCCGAAGGCGGCGCCGGGCCATCACCCGTTGTAACATCATCCGCAAGGCTCGCTTGTGGCAGGCATGTTCCATACCGCAAGATATGGTGTCTCATGCCCGTCCCGGAAAGGCTTGGCCCAATGAAAATTGGGTTTGTAGCCCCTCGGGTGCCTCAACCTCTAGCGGGTTGTCGCGTCCTCGGGGCTATATATAGCGCCCGGGGGGGCGAGTCTGTCAACGCCAGAAAAGCAGACCTGGGCCGATTTTCTGTGGGCGACATGTGGATAAGTTTATTATTCCGCCGCGACAGCATTCGACCCTGGCGTGTAGTTCAGAATAGGAGACAACCAGCGCTCCGCTTCCTCCACGCTCATACCCTTGCGGGCCGCATAGTCCTCGACCTGATCGCGCTCCACCTTGGCCACGCCGAAATAGTAGGCGTCGGGATGGCCGATATAGATGCCCGACACCGATGACCCCGGCCACATCGCCAGCGATTCCGTCAGCGTCACGCCCGTCCGCGCCTCGGCCTCCAGCAGCCGGAACAGCGTCGTCTTCTCGGTATGGTCGGGCTGGGCGGGATAGCCGGGGGCGGGGCGGATGCCGCGATAAGGCTCGCCGATCAGGGCGGTTGGGGCGTAATCCTCATCCGGTGCGTAAGCCCACAGCTCCTTGCGGACCATCTCGTGCAGACGTTCGGCAAAGGCCTCGGCGAAGCGGTCGGCCAGCGCCTTCACCATGATCGAGGAGTAGTCGTCATTCGCCCGCTCGAACCGCTCGGCGATCGCGATCTCCTCGAAACCTGCCGTCACGACGAAACCGCCGACATAATCGGGCGTGCCCTCGGGCGCGACGAAGTCCGACAGGGCGACGTTTGGACGCCCATCGCGCTTTGCAACCTGTTGGCGCAGGGTGTGCAGCGTGTCCAGCGTGGTCGTGCGCGATTCGTCGGTATAGAGGCGGATGTCGTCGCCGACCTGATTGGCGGGCCAGAAGCCGACGACCGCTGCGGGGCGGAACCATTTTTCCGCGATGATCTTCCCCAGCATGGCCTGCGCGTCGTTGTAAAGCGCGCGTGCAGCTTCGCCCTGCTTCTCGTCCTCCAGGATCTTGGGATAGACCCCCTTCAACTCCCACGTCTGGAAGAAAGGGGTCCAGTCGATGTAGCGGGCAAGCTCGGCCAAGTCCCAGTTGTCCCAGTGTTTCAACCCAAGGAAGCTGGGGGCAGGGACGTGATAGCCGGTCCAATCCACCCTGACCGCATTCGCTCGGGCCGACGCCAGCGGCAGACGCTTCTTCTCCAGCTCGGCCCTTGCATGGTTGTCGGCGACCTTCCTGTATTCGTCGCGGATGCCCTGGATGTAGTCGGGCTTTTGCGTTTCCGACAGCAGCGCCCCCACCACGCCCACCGCGCGCGAGGCGTCGGTGACGTAGATCGCCTGACCTGCCGCGTATTTCGGATGGATCTTCACCGCCGTATGCACGCGGCTGGTCGTCGCGCCGCCGATCAGCAGCGGGATGTCGAAGCCGGAGCGTTCCATTTCCGCTGCGACATGCACCATCTCGTCCAGCGACGGGGTAATCAGGCCCGACAGGCCGATGATGTCGCAGCCCTCGGCCTTGGCCGTTTCAAGGATCTTCGTGGCGGGCACCATGACGCCCAGATCCACGATCTCGTAATTGTTGCAGGCCAGCACGACGCCGACGATGTTCTTGCCGATGTCGTGAACGTCGCCCTTCACCGTCGCCATCAGGATCTTGCCGGCGGATCGGCGGCCCTCGCCGCCGTTCAGGCGCTTTTCCTCCTCCATATAGGGAAGAAGCACCGCGACGGCCTGTTTCATCACGCGGGCGGATTTGACCACCTGCGGCAGGAACATCTTGCCGGACCCGAACAGATCGCCCACCACGTTCATCCCGGCCATCAGCGGGCCTTCGATCACATGCAGCGGACGGTCTGCGTTCAGGCGCGCTTCTTCGGTGTCGGCGTCGATGAATTCGGTGATGCCGTTGACAAGTGCATGTTCCAGCCGCTTTTCGACGGGCAGCTCGCGCCACGACATGTCGCGTTCCTTGGCGGGGCCGCCAGCCTGACCGCGATACTTCTTGGCCAGTTCCAGCATCCGCTCGGTCGCGTCGCTGCGGCGGTTCAGGACGACATCCTCGCAGGCGTCGCGCAGTTCGGCATCGATCTCGGAATAGACTGCAAGCTGGCCCGCGTTGACGATCCCCATGTCCATGCCGACCTGGATCGCGTGATAGAGGAACACGGCATGCATCGCCTCGCGCACCGGCTCGTTGCCGCGGAAGCTGAAGGACAGGTTCGACACGCCGCCCGAGATGTGGACATGCGGCAGGTCTTCGATGATCCGGCGGGTGGCGTTGATGAAGTCGACGCCGTAATTGTCATGCTCCTCGATCCCCGTCGCGACGGCGAAGACGTTGGGGTCGAAGATGATATCCTCGGGCGGGAAGCCCACTTCTTCGGTCAGCAGCCTATAGGCGCGGGTGCAGATCTCGACCTTGCGGTCTTCGGTGTCGGCCTGACCGACCTCGTCGAAGGCCATGACCACGACTGCCGCCCCATAGGCGCGGCAGAGGCGGGCGTGATGCAGGAACGCCTCCTCGCCTTCCTTCATCGAGATGGAGTTCACGATCGGCTTGCCCTGAACGCATTTCAGGCCCGCCTCGATCACCTCCCATTTCGAGGAATCGATCATCACCGGAACGCGTGCAATGTCCGGCTCGGCGGCGATCAGGTTCAGGTATTCGATCATCGCCTGTTTGGAATCGATCAGGCCTTCGTCCATGTTGACGTCGATGATCTGCGCGCCGTTCTCGACCTGATCGCGGGCGACCTCCAGCGCGGTTGCGTAATCGCCATTGGTGATGAGCTTGCGGAAACGGGCGGAACCCGTGACGTTCGTCCGCTCGCCCACGTTGACGAAGGGGATGTCCTTGGTCAGCGTGAACGGCTCCAGCCCAGACAGGCGCATCAGGGGCGCTTGTGCCGGGATCTCGCGCGGCGGATATTTCGCCACGGCCTGAGCAATCGCGCGGATGTGGTCGGGGGTGGATCCGCAGCAACCGCCGACGACGTTCAGCAGCCCCTCGCGCGCGAAGTCCTCGATCTGGGCGGCCATCGCCTCGGGGGACTCGTCGTATTGGCCCATCTCGTTCGGAAGGCCCGCATTGGGATAGGCGCAAGTGAACGTGTCCGCCACGCCCGAGATTTCGGCGAGGTGTTCGCGCATCGCCGCCGCGCCAAGTGCGCAGTTCAGGCCGATGGTGAAGGGCGCGGCGTGGCGCACCGAATGCCAGAACGCCGTCGGCGTCTGGCCCGAAAGCGTGCGGCCCGAAAGATCGGTGATGGTGCCGGAAATCATCACGGGCAAGCGGATGCCCTTTTCCGCAAACACTTCCTCGCAGGCGAAGATCGCAGCCTTGGCGTTCAGCGTGTCGAAGATCGTCTCGATCAGGATGATATCGGCGCCGCCATCCATCAGCCCGTGAATCTGCTGGGCATAGGCGATCCGCAGATCGTCAAAGGAAACAGCGCGATAGCCGGGGTTGTTCACATCCGGGCTGATCGAGGCCGTCCGGTTGGTCGGCCCAAGCGCGCCCGCCACGAACCGCTCGCGCCCGTCTTCGGCGGTGGCGCGGTCCAGCGCCTGCCGGACCAGCCGCGCGCCGTGGAAGTTCAGGTCATAGACCGCTTCCTCCATCCCGTAATCGGCCTGCGCGATGGTGGTGGACGAAAACGTGTTCGTCTCCACGATATCCGCGCCCGCCTTGGCATAGCGGTAGTGGATGTCCTCGATCGCATCGGGCTGTGTCAGGATCAGCAGGTCGTTGTTGCCCTGCTGCGGATGGTCGGAATGGTGATGGCACGCGCAGCCGCCGCCATGGCCATGGAACTGATCCTCGCCGAAGCCGAGCTGCTGGATCTGCGTGCCCATGGCACCGTCGAGGATCAGGATGCGCGCGCGCGCGGCTGCCTCAAGACGGGCAAAGACTTCGGAACGAACGGGGGCGGGCATGGGCTGGTCTCCTCGCGGCCGGGGCTGTTCCTTATAGCGGATACGGTCGCGAGGGA
The DNA here is from genome assembly GCA_029846755.1 of Falsirhodobacter flavus. Lineage (GTDB taxonomy): Bacteria > Pseudomonadota > Alphaproteobacteria > Rhodobacterales > Rhodobacteraceae > Falsirhodobacter > Falsirhodobacter flavus. Next base: position 605,366 of record JARWBI010000001.1, read on the forward strand.
AAGTTCATGCTTTTCATGTTGAAGATGCGACGGGCGACAATTCAGCCGATCACGCCCGTTCCCAGAAGCAGCAGCAGCGTAACGGCAAGGCCCAGAATGCCGACCGAGAAGGCCAGCGGCGGTTCCTGTTCGTGGTCTTGCGACAAAAGAAGGGCAGTGCCCGGATCGTAGGGGACGAACATCATGGATCAATCCTCGACAATGGAATGCATGGCGGAACTGGCGGTGCCGAACGAGCCGGGCGAGACGATCACGCCCAGCAGCACGGCATAGCCGAGAAGGAAGGCCGCAAGCGGGGGAAGGGTGCTGCGCATCAGAATGCCCATCCCCGGCGCTGATAAAGCGGTTCGGACGCGAGGGGCGGCGCGAAGCTGCCGCGTTCGCGCAGCGAGTCGCGCAGGGCAAGGCCGCGCTGCCATGGGCCGAAGCCGCTGTCGACGTTGATATGTCCGGCGAACCCAAGGTCGACCAGATCTGCGCCCCAGGCCTTGGCCAATTTCGACGCACGGGTGAAGGTCATCCACGGATCGTTGCGGCTGGCGACGACGGTGGCTGGAACCCGCAGCGGGCGTTCCGGGATCGGGGCAAAGCGTGCAAGGCGGTCATCATGGACCGGCTCTGCCGGGGCGACCAGCAGCACGCCGCCGACATCCAGTTGCGGCCAGCGGGCCAGAAGCCGCGTGATGGCGATTGCACCGATGCTGTGCCCGACAAGGATCGCGCCGGGGTGTTGCAGCACGGCGCCTGCGATCTCCGCCTCCCACGCCTCGGGCTGGGGTTTGGACCAATCGGCCTGATCGACCATGCGGGCCGTCGGGTCCGTGATTGCCCACCAATGCTGCCAATGCGGCGCGGGCGAGCCGTCAAGGCCGGGAATGATGAGTGTCTTGGACATGTCATTCTCCTCTGGTTACCAGAAAACCCTATCAGGTTGGTCGTGATAAAGGTTGCCAAAGATTGGCAGGAGAGGAGAATATTTTTCTATGCCAAGCGGCGTTCGATGCGCGGCAGGGCCAGCACGGTTGCGATCGCGATCCAGCCGCCGAAGAAGCGGAAGCTGTCGATGCTGACGCCCAGCAGCAGCCAGCCCAGAAGGGTCATCGCCGACGCAAGATAGATGCGCCCGACCCGCGTGCTGCCAGAGGCGCGGCGCAGCGCCCGCAGAAGCAGGATCAGGATCGTCCCCAGCCAGATCGCGTAGCCGACGATGCCCGTTTCCGCCAGCAGGCGCACATGCATCGAATAGGTCGGAGGCCAGAGATCCTCGGGGTCGATGATGAGGAACTGGCTGACCTCGTAGCTGCGCAGGTCGGCAGCGTCGATATAGCTGGGATAATAGAAGCCGTATTGCCCCAGCCCGATTCCAAGGATCGGATGTTCGTGGAACAGCTTCATCCCCACCCGGATCGAGGCAAGCCGCGTGATGTTGGACGTGTTTTCCCGATCGGTGCCACCGCCGTCGATATTACCTTCGGTGCTGCCGTATTCGATCAGGTTGGCAACGTCGCTTCCCAGCTTCTCGCCCACGCCGGGAATGACGAACAGCACCATCAGCGCGATGCAGCCCGCCGTCGCCATATGCACGATCAGATCCAGCCTGCGGCGCAGCATAACGAAGGCCAGCATCATCATCTGCAGCCCCACCACCAGCATCGCCGTGCGCGACGAGGCAAGCATTGTCATGACCAGCACGATCCCGAGGATCAGCGCCGTCCCGCGCATCCGGGTCGTGCCCGCGATGGCGAAGGGGAACAGGAAGGTCAGCATCACCGCCGTCCACGACACCTCGAACGCGGTGGCGCGCAGACGCTGGGTATAGAACAGGCCCGATGTCGCGTGAAAGAACCCCGCCAGCGCCTCGTGCAATTGGCTGAGGCCGGGAAGGCCATACCAATACGACATCTCAAGCACGCCGAAGCCCGCCATCACCAGCACGGCGATGAAGGCGCCCTTGGTGATCGCACCTGCATAACCCCGGATGATCGCGTTGTAGAAGACCAGCATCACCATCAGGCCGAAGCCTACCGACATCGACTGGGTAATGACCCGCCCCTTGCCGCTCCGTCCCTTGAAATCGGCGGTGGCGATGGTGTCTATATTGGCCCAGATCCCCGCAAGGATCGTTCCCACCAGTGCGATGGCGAAGATGGTGAAGAAGGTCGGCACCTCCACCCGGCCCGGATGCCACAGAAGGCACAGGGTCAGCAGCGGAAAGACATAGACGAAGGCATCCGAAGACAATTCCCCCGCCGGGATCATGGCGGGGATGTCGTTGAACGCGGTCATCACCACGCAAAGCGTAACGAGGAAGCCGGCAAGCGTCCGGCTTCGCAGGTCGGGCAGGGTCTGGGGGGCCGGAAGCGCGATCATGCTACTTCCACAGCACCGCTTTCGCGCGGATCATCCAGCCGAAGGGGATGACCATGAACAGCATCGTGCGCGCAACGCCGAGCCAAGCATGCGGATCGAAGGCCGAGAAGTTGTCCTTCTGCACCCGCAGCCGCGCGATCAGGTTGCGTTTGCGTTTCGCCTGCGTCGTGCCCTGATCGCTGACGATGTATTCGGTCAATGCCTCGGGGATGTTGGCCAGCCGCCATTTGCGGCCCATGCGGACGAACAGGTCGTAATCCTCGGCCGTTTTGTAGCGGTCGGAATAAAGGCCGATCTGGCGCAGGGCTGCCGTGCGGATCATGATCGTCGGATGCAGCAGGGCAGGGACATAACGCTGCTTGCGCACCATCGCCGCGTGATTGGTGGGAAAGCGCAGGGTGAACAGGTATTTCCCGTCATCGTTCACGCAGCGCGCCCATGTGCCGACCATGCCGACATCGGATTGGGCATCCATCAGCGCGACCTGCCGGTCGAGCCGCCCCGGCAGTGGCACGTCGCCGCAATCCAGCCGCGCGACATAGGCATAGTCCTGCGCCAGAATGCGCTCCAGCCCGGCGTTCAGCGCATGTTCAATGCCCCGGTTCTGCGGCAGCCGCAGCAGGGTGACTCGATGGGGTCCGGCCAGCGGCGCGGCGGTGATCGCGGTTGGCGATCCGTCATCCACCACCACGATATCCAGCGGCAGCGTTTCCAGTGCCAGCATCGCCAGCGTGCGGTCGAGGCCGGGCTGATCCTTCCAGACCGGGATCAGGACGCAGATGCGGGCGGTCATGCGCGCACCTTGCGGCGACGCAGCCCGTCGCGGATCAATCCCAGCGACAGCGCCAGCATCCCGCCGCCCAGAACGCCCAGCGCCAGAAGCACCGGCTTTGGGTTCATGCCCGACGGCGCCAAGGGCACGGTCGCATCGGCGAAAAGCTGGACGTTCAGTTCGGGCGTCTGCATCTGGCTTTGCAGCTCGCTTTGGTTCAGCAGCAGACGTTCATAGACGACGGCCTGCGCGGCGGCGTCGCGTTCGGCCTCGCGCTGCGTGGCGAACAGGGCGGCGCTTTCCTCGATCGCGCGGTCCTGTGCGTCGCGGGTCATGCCGCGGGAATTCAGCGTCAGAAGCTGCACCTGTTCGCGGGCCGTCTGGGCGCGGTGTTCGGCGGCCCGAAGCTTTTCGCGCAGCACCTCCGCCTCGCCCGAGGTATTGGCCAGCATCCGCTCATAGGTCTCGCGCCGGATCTGGCTGCGATAATCGACATAGGCGCGGGCGATGGCGTTCGACAGTTCGGTCGAAATGACCGGATCGGTCGTGGTGACCTTCACGTTCACCACATAGGATCGCCCGGAATTCTCGACCTCCAGGCTGCGGCCGATGAAGCGGGCGATATGGGCGGGCTCGTCCGCGACGGGAGGCAGCCCTTCGGCCTCGCGCTTCACAAGGCCCGACAAGTCACGCAGCTTCGTCATCGTCTCGGGCGGCAGGGTCGCCATCGCCCGGCGGATCACGATGTTGGAGCTGATCGTCTCCACGATGGTGCCCGTGGCCGATCCGTCTTCCAGCCCGGTGATCGGCTCGCCATCCAGCTCGACGATGCCCGAACGGCGGGCGTCGGACACCAGAACCGCTTCGGCGCGGAACCGCTCCGGCATCTTGGACGCGACCTGAAACCCGCCATAGCCGAGACCCCCGGCAAGAAGCGCGATCAGCCACCAATGGCGACCTGCGCTGGCAAGAAGATCGAGGGCGGTGAAGGGCTGTGGCGGAGGGGCAGCGACCGGCTGCGCAAAAATCTCCTCCGGTCCGCGACGCGTATGCTGCATGTCGAAATCCGTTTACTTGGCAAAACCGACGCCATGCGGCGCGGGGAACTGGTTACGGGCGCGAATATGGCAGATTTCTGCGCCGCCGCAAAGCGTCACGATCTGCCGCGACGCAGGAAAGTTGATTGCAGGACCTGAAAACAGGGGTTGCATAGTGCCCAAAGCAGCGGCGCATACAGCACGATGCCCGTAAAGATGATCGGCACCAGCAGGATCGGCGCCCCCGAGAACAGCCCGCTGCGCAGCCAGAACGCCTCCAGCGCAAAGATCATCAGCGTGGCAGCGACCCAGATTCGCAGCACCAGCAGCAGAGCCGGCCACAGGCCCTTCCGTGCGATCGGCTGCATCAGGAACACGGCAAGGCCGGCCATCGAAAGCTCGGTCAGGATCAGCGCGAAGCTGACGCCCAGAACCGATCCTGCCCGCGCCGCCGTCCAGATCCCGGCGATGGTGACGATCAAGCCCAGTGTGCTGCCCATGATGTTGTATTCCGGACGGCCCAGCGCGCCGAAGCCGGTATAAAGGTATCGGAACGGCACCGAGATCGCCGCCGCGACGCAAAGCGCGCGCGACAGGTCGGCCGCGCCTTCCCACCCCGGGCCGACGACCAGAGGCAGAAGCAGCGGCGCACAGACCGCAATGCCAAGAAAGACCGGAACCCCCACCGAGGCGACGTTCGCAACGGTCCGCGCGGCGGTCGCGCCCAGCCGTTGCGGGTCGTTCTGAAGCGGCGCGAGGATGGAGAAGACGAGGTTGTGCCCCACGCTGACGATGGCCGACCGGAGCGGTTCCACCAGCCGCATCGCGATGCTGAGCTGTCCAAGCACGGCGGTGCCGAACCATGCGTTGACGATGAAGGTCAGCGTGGTCGGCATCATCGCGCGGATGACCTCGTCCGTCAGGCGCAGGCCGGAAAAGCGGAAGATCTCGCGAAAGCGCGGCCCGTCCCAGCCCGGAGCCAGCAGCGCCTGCCGCCCGCGCAGACGAAAGCCGATCATCGACAGCAGCGGGTAAAGCGCGATGGGCAGCATCCGCTGCAAGATCAGCGCGAAGACCCCCATTCCGGCCAGCGCCGCGACGATGGCCGCAACGCAGCCGATAACGGCGCTGGCTGCCTGGCAGACGGCGATGCTGTCGAATCGGCCCTGACGGCGGCAAATGGCGCGCGCGATGCTGCCTGGCCCCTGTCCCAGAAGGAACAGTGCCGCGACCGGCATCCAGATCGCCAGCGACGGAACGCCCGTGGCCTGCGCGACCAGCGGTCCCGCCGCTGCAAGCGCCGCGATGATCGCGACGCTTGCCAGAAGCGAGACCAGCAGGGCGCTGCGCAGGTGCCCGGTCGACAGGCGCCCCCTTTGCGTCAACGCCTCCTCGAACGGGGTGCTGACGAAGGTGCCCAGCATCGTCACGACCGTCAGCGCCATCAGCGCCGTGCCGAAATCCTCGGGGATCAGGATGCGGGCAAGGATCGCCGTGCTGGCAAGCTGCGCCGCCAACCGTATTCCGGCATCGGCTGCCGACAGGCCGATCCACTTGCCGATTCGCGCCACTTCAGCCTTCCGTTCGCATGTCGCCAAGCGGTGTCCGGCGCGGTTCGGTGCGGGCGGGGGCCATGCCCAGCATCTCGCGCACTTCGTCGTCCAGCGAACGCAGCCAGTCGCCTGCGGGGTCGGCGCCCAGCAGCTTGCGGTCGGGCCGAATCGACCGGACGGCGCGGCGCAGGCGGGCATATCCGTCATGACCAAGGATAAGGTTCACCCCCAGCCGGATGCTTTCGCAGATCGCGACGGGCGGGAGGCTGCCGATCGCCAGCGCGCGGAACGCCTCGGGGCGGCGGCCCGAATTGGCCAGACGCCAGACACGGTCGCGCAGGTAATAGCCGCGGACGGCCTCGGGCGACCAGTCGGCGCGCACCGCTTCGAACCAGTCCATCGAGCGGTCCACCAGATCGGGGTTCAGCGTCAGACGGTCTGCGGCGTCCGATTCGTCCTTCACGATGCCGGGGACGGTATCGATGCGGAAGCCGACGCCCGCGCGCCAGAGGCGGATCGCGAAATCGCTGTCCTGGTTGACCGGAAGTTCGGGCCGGAAGGGATGACGGCGCGCCAGCGCGGTCGGCAGCGTCAGCATGCTGGTCTGGATGCGCCCGCCGTCGCGATAGATGAAATCGACCGGCGATCCGTTGCCGGGCCATTCCGGCTGATGGAACGCCGCGAGCCCGTCGCCGGTCTTGAGCATGATGCCCGCGCACATGATCCGGTTGCCCGGGCCGCCAGCAAAGGTGCGGATGCGGTCGAACAGCCCCGGCAGCCAGACATCATCCGAATCGAGGAAGCTGACATGGGATGCGCGCGCGGCCTCGACCCCGACATTGCGCGCGAAGGACCCGCTGCGCTTTTCCGGCAGACGCAGGACGCGCACGCCAAGCCCTTCCAGCAGCGAATAGGTCGCCGTCATGTCGATGGAGGAAAAATCGTCGACCACGATGATTTCCGCCGCATTGCCGGCCTGACGCTGGACCGAACGGATCGCGGTCAGCAACCGACGCGAACGGTTGCGACTTGGAATGACGACGGAAAGAAGGGGGGCGGCAGGCTCTGAAACTCGCAAAATACGGACCTCGGGCAAAACATCGGGAGGCGGAACTGGTAAAGACTTGGCATGAAGCTGCCCCGCCCACGGTAAAGCGATCACCGCCACGGCACAAGGACCGCCGTCACCAGAGGCAAGAGCACGCTTGAAAAAAATTCGATTCCGGTGTTCTGCTGCGCTACGGGCCGGGTTGGCCCCTGTTGATTGGTGACGCGGCGGTTTGCGCTGCAATTTAAAGTGGTTTTGATATGGAAAGCACCGCCGCAACGGGTGCCCCGTTTTTCTCTGTGGTCATTCCGGTCTGGAATCGGCAGGCGCTTGTCGGTCGGACGATCCGGTCCTGCCTTGCACAGGACTTCGCCGATTTCGAGGTCGTGGTCGTCGACGACGGATCGACAGACGATACGCGCGGCGTGGTGCTGGCCTTCGACGATCCGCGCATCCGCTATGTCCGGCAGGACAATGCCGGGGCCTCCGCCGCCCGCAACCGCGGCGGGGCCGAGGCGCGGGGGCGCTATGTCGCGTTTCTCGATTCCGACGACGAATTCCTTCCTGGCAAGCTGTCGGCCTTCCACGCCGCCATCGGCGATGCCGGGCCGGAGGTCTGCTGGTATTCGCCGCTTTGGTTCCATCGCGGCGACGGCAACCGCCTGTTGAAGCCCGAACGCCCCATCGGCAAGGAAGAGCGCGTGGGCGATTACCTGTTTGCCGCCGACGGGCTGATGCAGACCTCGACGCTGGTGATCCCGCGCGATCTGTTCGTGAGGGTGGGCTTCGATCCGGCCCTCCGGACGCTGGAGGATCTGGACCTTTGCCTGCGGCTGGAGGCAGCGGGCGGGCGGTTCCGCATGGTGCCGGGGGCGCAGGTCGTCTGGTATGACGACACGCCGGTCGGACGGCTCAGCTATACCGTGACGCCGGACCATGTGCTGCGCTGGGCGCGGGATGCGCGCGGGCTGATGACGCCGCGTGCGCAGGCAGGCTTCCTTGCCCGCCATGCCGCGCCGGGGCTGATGCGCAAAAGCCCGCTGCGCGCCGTCGGGATGCTGTGTCGCGCCATTGCGACGGGCGGGCTGTCGGCGCCGCGCGCAGGCACGCTGCTGCTGCGCGGGATCGCGCCGGGCGCCTATGGCCGCCTGCGTGACGGGCTCGTGCGGCGGAGGGCATCGGCATGACCCTGCGCCGTGTTCTGCATGTGACCGAAGCCCCCCTTGGCGGCGTCGTTGCCTATCTGGAGGAGGTGCTGGCCGCGCAGGGTAACAGCCCGCTGGAGGAGGTCACGCTCGTGACCCCCGAAATCAACCTGCCCGCGCTTGAACGTGCGGACGGGCGGCGGATGCGGTTCGTGCCCTTCGTGCATCGGCGGGGGTCGGTCATGGGCCTTCTTCGCCTCGCAAGGTTGACAGTGCGCGAGGCGCGTGCCGCCCGCCCCGAGGTGATCCACGTCCATTCGACCTTTGCCGGCGCGCTGGTGCGCCTGTGCCGTCCGCTGATTCCCCGCACCACACGGATCGTCTATTGCCCCCATGGCTGGTCGTTCCTGCGCGAAGGCAAGCCCGCGCTGAACCGTGCGCTGGCGCTGGCCGAACGGGCGCTGTCGCTGGGATGCGACCGGATCATCTGCATTTCGCAGCACGAGCGCGAGGAGGCGCTGGCCGCCGGTCTGCCCGCCCGCAAGCTGGTGGTGATCGACAACGGCGTGACGCCGCGCCCCGCCGCCGCACCGATCCGGCGCGAGGGCCCGCTGAAGATCGCCTTCGCGGGCCGATTCGACCGCCAGAAGGGCTTCGACACCTATTGCGAGGTGATGCGCCGTCTGGGCGATACCGTGCAGGGGATCGCCATCGGCCGGGCCATCGTCACCTCGGACGAAGTCCGCATCCCCCCGAATGTCGAGGTTCTGGGTTGGCAACCGCGCGAACGGGTCTTCGAACTGTATCGCGAGGCGGATGTGCTTCTGGTGCCCTCGCGTTGGGAGGGGTTCGGGCTCGTGGCCATCGAGGCGATGCAGGCCGGGACGGCCGTCTTCGCCAGCCGCGTCGGCGGTTTGCAGGACATCGTGCGCGACGGCCAGACGGGTCAGCTGTTCGCACCGGGCGACACCGAAGCGATCGTTGCCGCGATCCGCAGTGCCACGCCCGAGCGACTGCGCGAAATGGGGCAGGCGGGCTTGGCGCGATTCCATGACAGATATACCGCAGCGCGAATGAATTCCCAGATCCTTCAACTCTATATCGAAATGACCGGCAAGCCTCTTCCCGTTCTGCAAAGTCGCGGAAACCTTGAGGAATTGGTTTAGTCGTTTCTTTTCAACGCGCAAGGTAAAGCGTCAATTCTTTGTCGGCCCGTTTTTGCGATTAATCGCTGCATCCGCGAATAAATCTTCAGCGGCAGTTGACTTTAAACTGGCACTGGCTAAGAAAAGTTAAAGTGTATTTACCAGTTTTCAGGGTTTCCGAATGACCGTCCATCTTGACGAGCCATCCGTTACGTCTGCGCAAGAGGTTTCGCTTGCAGACTCCACCGAGGCCCTTTTGCCCGGAGCGACACGGACATTTTCCTACCGCGAGATCGGCAAGCGCGCCTTCGATCTGGGGCTCTGCCTGCTTCTGCTGCCGCTGATCGCGCCGATCGTGGCGGTGCTTGCGGCGATGGTCGCCACCGATGGCGGCAATCCGTTCTTCCTTCAGCGGCGTGTCGGTCGGGGCGGGCGGACCTTCCGCTGCGTCAAGATCCGCTCGATGGTGATGGATGCCGAAGCGCGCCTGCAAAAGCTGCTGCGCGAGGACCCCGAAGCGGCGGCAGAATGGGCTGAACATCAGAAGCTGGACAACGATCCGCGCATCACGCCGCTGGGCCGTTTCCTGCGCAAGTCCAGCCTGGACGAACTGCCGCAACTCTGGAACGTCATCCGGGGCGAGATGAGCATCGTCGGACCGCGCCCCGTCGTTCCGGACGAGCTACTGCGCTATGGCAAGCACGCCGCCTCTTACAAACGGGTGCGGCCGGGCGTGACGGGGCTGTGGCAAGCCACGGGGCGCAACGCTTTGTCCTATGACGAACGCGTGCAGCTTGATGTCCGCTACGAGCGTGAGGTGACGCTTGCAATGGACCTGCGCCTGATCTTCCTGACCGGGTTTTCCGTCGTCAACGCGACGGGCAAGTAAAAGTCTAGGTATTTTCGAAGCAGGGGTGATGGGGGAATAAACGGCTCCTTCATCACCTGATCCCGAATGTCGCGGCTCAACGCGCAACCGGGAATATCATGCCTGCTCTTTGGCCCATCGCTCAGAACCTTGAAACATTCGGCGCGCTTGCTGCCCTGTTCGCCACGGCGATGGTCGCACTGGCGGCGCGGCGCAAGGCGCGGATGGCCGATCTTGCGACCGAGGGGCTGGCGCTTCTGGTCATGGGGCGGGTCGTGTCCGGCAACCGGGTGTTCCACGACCTTTCGGCGCGGCGGTGGCGCGATCTGAACCCTGGCATGATCGTCCGCCTGCGCGCGGCGAAAGGGCAGGTGGTCCGTCTTGAACTTGAACGCCCGGACGGCGGCCCGCGCTCCGTGGATGCGGCGCTGCGCCCTGCGGGCTGGCAGACCGAAGTGCTGATCCTGCGCGATCCCGCCAATGTGCTTGCGGCGGAACTGTCGCTGCGCCACGCCATAGAGGGCGAACGTCGCCTGCGCCTGCTGATCCAGAGCGTGACCGACTATGCCATCTATATGCTCGACCCTTCGGGCAATGTGGCGAACTGGAACTCCGGGGCCGAGCGCAACAAGGGCTATACCGCCGACGAGATCGTCGGGCAGCATTTCTCGCGCTTCTTCTCGGCCGAGGATCGGCTGGCCCGCCTGCCCGAACGCGCGTTGGAACGGGCGCTGCGGCAGGGCAAGTTCCAGGCCGAGGGTTGGCGGTATCGCAAGGATGGCAGCCGGTTCTGGGCCTCGGTGCTGGTCGAACCGATCCACGGGGACGACGGCGCGCATCTGGGTTTCGCAAAGATCACCCACGACGACACCCGAAAGCGCGAAGATGCCGAACGGATGGCCACGCTGCACCGCAATCTGGAACTGGCGCTGGGCAATATGAGCCAGGGGCTGGCCCTGTTCGACGCGGGCGGGAGGCTGTTGATCGCCAACGACCGCCTGCGCGAGATCGTGGATCTTTCGGCCGCCGATCCGACGCAGGAGAATGTGGCCCGGGAGATGGCGCTTCGCGCCGACCTGGGCGGCGACGGTATCGACGAGTTTCTGGCGGCGCACCGAAACCTTTGGTCTCTGCGCCACGAGGCCGAGATCGTACAGGACATGCGCGACGGTCGCACGATCCGCGTGGTTCATCGCCCGGTTCCGGATGGCGGCTGGGTATCCACATATGAAGACATCTCCGAACGCCGCCGCTCCGAGGAGCAGATCGTCCACATGGCCCGACACGACACGCTGACGGGTCTGCCCAACCGTGCGAGTTTCTCGGACAGCATCGCGTGGGCGCTGGACGCCGCCACGGCCGGCGGCAACCGTGTCGCGGTTCTGGGCATCGACCTCGACCGCTTCAAGGAGATCAACGACCATCTTGGCCATTCGGTGGGGGATGCCGTTCTGCGTCTGGCTGCCGAACGCATGACGGCGGTGCTTCAGCCAGGTGAATTCGTCGCGCGGTTCGGCGGCGACGAATTTGCCGCCTTCATCGAATTCCGCTACGATGCGGACCTGCACACCTTCATCAAGCGGCTGGATCAGGCGATCTCTGCCCGGATGCTGATCGAGGGGAACGACGTGTCGGTGGGGGCCAGTATCGGCGTCGCGATCTTCCCGGGGGATGCGGGCAGCGCGGAAAAGCTGATCGCGAATGCCGATATGGCGATGTATCGCGCCAAGGGTTCGCTGTCCGAGAACACCTGCTTCTATCAGGCCGAGATGGACGAGCTTGCCCGCGCAAGGCGCACGCTTGCCCGCGATCTGTGGCAGGCGATCGACCGCAACGAACTGCATCTTCATTACCAGATCCAGAAGTCGGTCAGCACTGGCAGCACGACGGGATACGAGGTGCTGCTGCGCTGGAACCATCCCGAACGCGGACCGGTATCCCCCGCCGATTTCATCCCGCTGGCCGAGGAATGCGGGGCAATCCTGCCCATCGGCGAATGGGTGCTGCGCACGGCCTGCCGCGAGGCTGCAAGCTGGCCCTCGGACATCCGCATCGCCGTCAACCTGTCGCCGGTCCAGCTTGGCAATGGCGCTCTGGTGGACACGCTGCGCGATGTGCTGAAGGAAACCGGGCTTGCCCCGTGGCGGCTGGAGTTGGAGGTGACCGAAAGCGCGATCATCGCCGACAAGGCCCGCGCGCTTCATGCGTTGCGCCAGATCAAGGATCTGGGCGTGACCATCGCCATCGACGATTTCGGCACCGGCTATTCCTCGCTGGATACCTTGCGCGCCTTTCCCTTCGACAAGATCAAGCTGGACCGATCCTTCATGCGCGAGGTCGAGACCAGCAAGCAGGCCAAAGCCATCATCCGCGCGATCCTCGCTCTTGGCCGCAGCCTCGACGTTCCAGTGCTGGCCGAAGGGGTGGAAACGATGGCGCAGCTTGCCCTGCTGCAAAGCGAGGGCTGCGACGAGGCGCAGGGCTTCCTTCTGGGCCGTCCCGCCGCCCCCGAGATGTTGCCGGAGCTTTGCAGCCCCGGCAAGGTTGCCTAGGCAAAGACCGGCGCGCGGGCTTCGATCCGCTTGCCGCTGACCGCGTCGAACAGGTGCAGCCTTTCGCGGGGCAGGGCGACCGGAACCACGTCCGACAAAGGGACATCGGGCGACAGTGCGATGGTCAGTGACTGATCCTCGAACATCCCATGCACCAGCCGCTGGGCGCCAAGCTCTTCCACATGCTCGATGCGCAGCTGTACGGCCGCCTCGCCCGGCGCGGCAAGGCGCAGATCCTCGGCCCGCAGGCCCAGCGTGACCGGACCCTGCGCGCCCTTCAGCGGCACCGAAACTCCGCCGAACCACAGCATCCCCCCTTCGGCCCGCGCATCCACAAGGTTCATCGCGGGCGATCCGATGAAGCTGGCCACGAAGGTCGAGGCGGGCTTGTGATAGATTTCGAGCGGCGCACCGATCTGCTCGATCCGCCCTGCGTTCAGAACAACAAGGCGGTCGGCCAGCGTCATCGCCTCCAACTGGTCATGGGTGACGTAGATGGATGTGGTGCCAAGCCGCTTCTGCAGCTTGCGGATTTCGGCCCGCATCGTCACCCGCAGCTTCGCGTCGAGGTTCGACAGCGGTTCGTCGAACAGGAACGCTGCCGGTTTGCGGACGATGGCGCGGCCCATGGCGACCCGCTGACGCTGGCCGCCCGACAGGGCACGGGGCTTGCGGTCCAGATACTGCCCAATCTCGAGCATCCGGGCGGCCTCGGCCACACGTGCCTCGATCTCGGCCTTGGGCGTCTTGCGGTTCTTCAGCCCGTAGGCGAGGTTTTCGCGCACCGTCATATGCGGATAGAGGGCATAGTTCTGGAACACCATCGCGATGTCGCGATCGGCCGGGTCCAGATCGTTGACGCGGCGATCCCCGATGCGAACCTCGCCGCCGGAAATCGGCTCCAGCCCCGCGACCATGCGCAGCAGCGTCGATTTCCCGCAGCCCGACGGGCCGACCAGCACGATGAACTCGCCATCCTTGATGTCGATGCTGACCCCGTGCACGGCGGTATTTCCGCCGGCATAGGTCTTCACCACGTTCTCGATTGCTATGGATGCCATGTCACTTGTCGCTTTCTGTCAGACCCTTGATGAACCAGCGCTGGAAGATCACCACCACCGCCACCGGGGGGATGATCGCCAGCACGGCCAAAGCGAAGGCCTCGTTATAGTCGGGGATTTGCGAGCCGATCCAAACCTGCAGAATCGATTTGATGCCGCGCATCAGGGTGAAGAACGACTCGTCCGTCGTCATCAGCATGGGCCACAGATACTGGTTCCAGCCATAGACGAACATGATGATGAAGATCGCCGCGATCATGGTTTTCGACAGCGGCACGATCACGTCGATGAAGAACTTGACCGGCCCAGCGCCGTCGATGCGCGCGGCCTCCAGCAGCTCGTCCGGGATGGATTTGAAGAACTGCCGGAAATAGAATGTGCCCGTCGCCGAAGCCAGCAGCGGCACGATCAGGCCCGTATAGCTGTTCAGAATCCCAAGCTGCGACATCACGCCATAGGAGGGCATGATCCGAACCTCCAGCGGCAGAAGCAGGGTGGTGAAGATTACCCAGAACATGATCGTGGCGAAGCGGAAGCGGAAATAGACGATGGCATAGGCCGCCATCATAGACAGCACGATCTTGCCCAAGGCGAACCCGACGCCAAGGATCATCGAGTTCATCAGCATCCGCGCGCCGGTGATCTGCCCCGTGAAGCCGCCCTTCTGGGTCAGCACCTTGCTGTAGGTTTCTGTGAAGTTCCCGCCGGGCAGGATCTGCAAGCCGCCCGTATGGATCTGCGCGGCGGTATAGGTCGACGTCATGAAGGCCACGACCACCGGCAGCACCAGAAGCGCCGCGCCGATGATCAGGATCAGGTGGTCGAAGGGACGTGTGCGATGCATGGCTTCAACCGTAATGGATGCGTTTTTCAAGGAAGCGGAACTGCACGATGGTCAGCGCGAAGACGACCACCATCAGGATCACCGATTGCGCCGAAGACCCGCCCAGATCGTTGCCGCGGAACCCGTCGTTATAGACCTTGTAGACCAGCGTGATCGGGTTGTTCGCAGGCTTGTCCTTCACCATCACGTCGATGATCCCGAACGTGTCGAACAGGGCATAGGTGATGTTTATGATCAGCAGGAAGAACGCCGTCGGCATCAGCAGTGGCAGCGTCACGGTGCGGAACCGGCGCCAGCCGTTCTTGCAGTCGATGAACGCCGCCTCGCGCACCGATACCGGCACGGCCTGCAGCCCGGACAGGAAGAAGATGAAGTTGTAGGGAATCTGCTTCCACACCGACACGAAGACCATCGCGAAGGCGGTGTCGAAATAGTTCAGACCGACCTGCATGTTCCAGCCGAACCACGCGGCCATCTGCACGAAGGGGCCGATATGCATGTCGAAGAACATCATCCCGATCAGCCCTGCCACCGGCGGCGCGATGGCATAGACCGAGATCAGCAGCGTCTTGTAGGCGCTTGCCCCCCGGATCACCGCATCGGCCTTCACCGCCAACAGCAGCCCGATCGCAAGCGACAGGAACGTGACCAGCACGGTGAACACGGCGGTGAAGCTGGCGATGCGGCGGTATTCGCGGCTGGCCAATGCGTCGGCATAGTTCGCCATGCCCACGAAGGTCGATCCGAAGCCGAACGGGTCCTCGATGAAGAAGGACGATTGCACCGCCTGCACCGACGGCCAATAGAAGAACACGACGATCACCGCCAGCTGCGGCAGCAGGAACAGCCAGGGCAGCAGCGCATTGTCGAACTGCACCCGTTTGGCCGGCTCTGCCTGCACCTTCGGTTTTGCGGAAATTGCGGTCAAAGGGTCCCTCCATCAATAGGGACGGGCCCCCGCAAAGGAGGGCCCGTGGTCGAGGTCGGAAGGGATCAGCCTGCGGTTTGCGCGAAACGGGCCAGCAGGGCGTCGCCCTCGGTCTTGATCGTCTCGAATGCTTCCTGAACGGTCGTCTCACCTGCGAAGATGCGGTTGTATTCGCGTTCCATGATCGAACGGATCTGCGGATAGAAGCCCAGACGGTAGCCCTTGGACCATTCGCCCGACGGCAGCATCAGCTGCTGGATGCCGACCTCGGCAACCGGCTGCTGCTCATACCAGCCTTCCGATTTCGCCAGCTCGTAAGCCGCTTCGGTGATGGCGACATAGCCGGTGGCCTGGTGATAGAACTTCTGGATTTCGGGAGAGGTCAGGAACTGGAAGAACGACGCGGTGCAGGCATTCTCCGCATCCGATTTGCCCGACATCGCGAACAGGGCCGCGCCGCCGATGAACGTGTTGGTGCCAGCACCTTCGACCGAATCCCAATAGGGCAGGAACGTGGCCGAGAAGGGCATCGACGCCGTCTTCTGCAGACCGCCGAACGAGCCCGACGAGCCGATCCACATCGCGACCTTGCCCTGTTCGAACGGGGTCTGGTTGTCCGCCCAGCCCGCGCCGTAATAGGCGAACAGGCCCGCATCCTTCCACTCGGCCAGCTTTTCGAACATGTGGATCAGGTTCGGGTCGGTCAGGTTCATCTCGGTCCCTTCGACCGAGTCATACCCGTTGTTGTTCGTCGCGAACTGGATGTTGTGGCGCGAGAAGAAGTTCTCGGTGAACTGCCAGGTCAGCTGGCTGGCGGTCATCGGGATGAAGCCGGCCTCTTTCAGCGCAGGGGCGGAGGCTTCGAATTCCTCCCAAGTTTTAGGCACGTCGAAGCCGGCCTTCTCGAACGCCTCGGTGTTGATATACATGATCGGCGCGGACGAGTTGAAGGGCATGCCCACGAACTTGCCTTCGCTGTCGGCATAGAAATAGCGCACGCCTTCGATGAACGCTTCGCGGTCGAAGGTGTGGCCCGCGCCGGTGATCAGATCTTCGGCCGGGATGACGGCGCCGGGGGCGTTGATGATCGTGGCCGCGCCCGCATCGAACACTTGAAGGATGTTGGGCTGTTCGCCCGAACGGAAGGCCGCGATGCCCGAGGCCAGCGCTTCTTCATAGGTGCCCTTGGAGATCGGGGTGATCGCGCATTCGCTTTGGGCTTCGTTGAACTTGGTCGAAAGCTGGTTGATGACCTCGGCATTGGCGCCGCCCATGCCGTGCCACCAGGTGATGCCGGTCGATTGCGCGGTCGCCGTGACCGAGGAGAAGCCGAGCGCCAGAAGCGCGATGGAGGCCGTGGTTTTCATGTCAGTCCCTCTGGAGTGGTTGACCGACGCGTTACCGACCCGGCATGTCGCGCAGTTGAAGGTTTCGTATCGTTTATGTGACCAATATCGCCCGCAGATCGTTCACATTCGTCAAGGTTGGACCCGTGATGACCAGATCGCCCAACCGTGCGAACAAACTGTAGCTGTCATGCGTTGCAAGCACCCGCGCAGCATCTGGCGCACGCCCCAGCGTATCGGGCGTGACGATGGCGCCCGCCGCATCCTCGGTGCCGTCGATTCCGTCCGTGTCGCCTGCCAGCGCGAAGATAGGCAGCCCTTCCAGCGCCAGTGAAAGCAGGAATTCGGTGTTCCGCCCGCCGCGCCCCGGCTTGCCCGCGCCGATGGTCACGGTCGTCTCGCCCCCCGACAGGATCAGCGCGGGACGGGGCAGGGGATGGCCGTGATCCAGCACCGACCGCGAGATCCCCGCCATCATCCGGCCCAACGCCGCCGATTCCCCCTCCAGCGCGTCGCCAAGGATCAGCGGCGTGACGCCCTCGGCCCGCGCGACCTCTGCCGCGGCCTCCAGCGCCATCATCGGGGTCGCGATCAGTCGGTAATCGGCGGTGAACGGCTGCTGCGGCTCGGGCGTTGCCCGAAGAAGACGCCGCGCCGCTTCGGGCAGGTCCGGCAGGCGATCCACCAGCGCCGACAGATCCGCCCCGGCATCCGGGTCATGCACCGTCGGCCCCGAGGCGATGGCCCGCGGATCGTCCCCCGGCACATCGGAAATCGCCAGCGTTACCACCCGCGCAGGCGCGGCGGCCAGCGCCAACTTGCCGCCCTTGATCGCCGACAGCCGCCGCCTGATGCGGTTCATGTCCCCGATCCCCAGCCCCGAGGCGAGAAGCTGCCGGTTCACAGCCTGCTTTTCGGCCAGCGTCAGCCCCTCGGCGGGCAGCGCCATCAAAGACGATCCCCCGCCCGAGATCAGCACAAGCACCAGATCGTCCGGCCCCAGCCCCTGCACCGCCGCCAGTATCCGCCTTGCCGCCGCTTCGGAACGCGCGTCGGGAACGGGGTGCGAGGCCTCCAGCACCTCGATCCCGCGCGTCGTGCAGGAATGGCCGTCGCGCGTTACGACGACGCCTGTGGCATCGGGCCAGGCCGCCTCGACCGCGCGGGCCATGGATGCGGCGGCCTTGCCCGCACCGACCACGACCACGCGGCCCTTGGGCCGTTCGGGAAGGTGCCGCGCCAGCACCCGCGCAGGGTCCGCCGCCGCGATCCCCGCCCTGAAGACCCGTTCCAGAAATGCCCGTTCGTCCATGCGCCCCTCCCGTTTCAGGGCAGAGTAGCCACGCGGGAAAGAGGTTGAAAGACCGGCCCGTCTTCGGTGTCGCGGAACCATGCGCGAATGCCGAAGACCCCGGCCAGAAGATCGGGCGTCAGCACCGAAGGCGGCCCGTCCGCCACGACCCGCCCCGCCGCTAGCACCACGAGCCGCGTGCAGAACCGCGCCGCCAGCCCCAGATCGTGGATCGAGGCGACGACGGCCCCCGCCTGCGCCTTTTCCGCAAACACTTCCATCGCGGCGATCTGCGCGGCGGGGTCGAGGCCCGCGATCGGCTCGTCCGCCAGCAGCAGCGGCACCTCTTGCGCCAGCGCGCGCGCGATCAGGACGCGGGCCTGCTCGCCCCCCGACAGGGCATCGGCGCGGCGGTGGCGCAGCGGTTGCAATTCCATCCGGACGATGGCGCGCTCCACCGCCGCCGGACCCGCGCCGACAAGGCCGACGACGAGGTCCACCGGCATGGGCCATGCGATTTCCCGCATCTGGGGCAGGAAGGCGGCCTTGGCCAGTTCGCGCCGCCCGCTTGCGGGCAAGAGCCCCAAGGCGGCCCGCAAAAGGGTGGTCTTCCCCGCGCCGTTTGGACCGACGAGCCCGACGAATTCGCCCCGCCCGACGGTCAGCGCGGCCTGAAGCCGCCCCGGCACGGAAAGGTCGATGGACATCATGCTTCGCCCCTCCGCATCTTCCAGATGAGGTGCAGGAACAGCGGCGCTCCGACCAGTGCCGTCAGCACGCCCAGCTTCAGATCGCGGTCGGGCGCGATCAGCCGCACCGCGATGTCGGCCGCCAGCACCATCGCCGCCCCGCCCAGCGCCGAGGCAGGAAGCAGCCGCGACGGCACCCCCTGCACCCACGGGCGCAGCAGATGCGGCACGACCAGCCCGACGAAGCCGACCGCGCCCGCCACCGCCGTCGCGGCCCCCACCACCGCAGCCGTCCCGACAATCAGGCAGATCCGCAGCCGCCGCATCGGGATGCCCATGGTGGCGGCGGCATCCTCGCCCAGCGTCAGCGCGTCGAGCCCCCGCCCGGTCGTCGCCAGCAGCGCCGCACCCGCCGCCATGATCGGCAACGCCAGCCAGACATGCACTATCGAGCGGTCCGCCAGCGATCCCATCATCCAGAACACGATCTCCGCCACTGCATAGGGGTTGGGCGACAGGCTGAGGAGAAGCGAGGTCAGCGCCGCACCGATGGCCGAAATCGCGACCCCCGCAAGGATCAGCACCACCGCGGACCCGCGCGGGCCCGCCAACGCCGCGATCAGCAGCACCGAAGCCAGCGCCCCGCCCAGCGCCATCAGCGGCAGCGCGAGGGCAAAACTTGCCGCCAACCCCGATTGCAGCGCCACCACCGCGCCCAAAGCCGCCGACGACGACGCCCCGATCAGCCCCGGCTCTGCCAGTGGATTGCGCAGCCAGCCCTGCATCGCGGCCCCCGCAAGCCCCAACGATCCGCCGACCATGACGCCCAGAAGTGCGCGCGGCAGCCGGATCTCGCGCATGATGAGCGCGACATCCCCGCCTTGCCCCGTGCCGAGCGCTAGAAACGCCTCGCGCAGCCCGATCCCCGCCGGGCCGATCAACAGCGACGCCGCGAACAGCACCGCCACCACGGGGATCAGCGCGATCACCAAGACCGACGGACGCCCAGATAGGCCGAACGTTCGGCGGTGCCGTATCCGCGCACCAGTTGGTAATCCTCGTCGAAAAGGTTCTCGATGCGCAGATAGGCTTCGGTCCCGTTGCCGAAATCGCGCGTCAGGGTCGCATCCGCCACCGTGAAATCGTCCAGCCCCGTGCGGTCTGCCGCGTGCTGCAAGGCGACCTCACCCGACCAGCCCTGCGCCAGTTCCCCTGCAAGGATCAGGTTCAGCATGTGGCGCGGCGTCGTCGCCTGCCAGGCAGAGCTGTCGAGCTGCGCATCCGAACGTGCGTCGGAATAGGTGTAGTTCCCCGTCACCGCCACCCGCCCGAGGTCGTATTCGACAAACAATTCCACCCCCTGACGCCGGGCATCGCCCTCGCGCTGGACATAGGCATAGGAGGTGTAGGAATAGTCGATCAGATCCTCGACATCGACACGGAACAGCGCCGCAGCGAAGGTGGCCGCGCCAAGCTGCTGTTCGATGCCCAGATCGTAGCTGCGACTTTTCTCGGGTCCAAGATCGGCATTGCCGGAGAAGGGATCGTAAAGCTCGTATCCCGACGGCGCGCGAAAGCCCGTTCCGGCATTGGCGCGGATCGTCGTGCCATCGACAGGCCGCCAGATCGCTGAAATGCGCCCCGTCTCGTAGGATCCGAAGCGCGAATGATCGTCGCGGCGGGCCGACAGCGTCAGGTCGAAATCAGATGACAGGGGGAGGGCATATTCGGCATAGAGGCCGTTCGTGGCATCGTCATGGGCATCCGGGGTGCCGGTGTCGCCGAAATAGGCCTCTTTCGTGCGGTCCGCGCCGAACCCGAACCGTCCCGCCCCCAGATCGACGCCGCCGCGATAGCCGATGCCGTTGCGCCGGCCCTTATAGGCATAGTGGAACGGCCCGAATTCCGTCGTGCCGCGCAGTCGCCGGTCGTTGTCGAAGAAGGTGTATTCCAGCGTATTGTCCACCGCGCCCGTCGCGAAGGCATAGGCGAGGCGCATGCCGCGCGTGGTGGCATCGCCCTCGTCATCGGTGGTGCCGTCGCGCAGGGGGAAATCGTCGTCGTAATCGGAGCGCGAGCGTTCGACGAAGCCCGAGACCTCCAGCCTTCCCGCCCCGACTTCATGCCCGCCCGCGAAGGACAGGCGCGTTGCCTCGAACCCGTCATCCTCGGGATTGGGGGTGGCGGGGGTGTCGTCGGCGGCGGAATAGCCGTCGCTGCGGATATGGGACAGCGTCATCGCAAGGTCGGACGGCCCCGATTTCGCGGCAAAGCCATAGCTGAGCCTGGCGGTGTCGAAGCTGCCATATTCCGCCGCCGCACGGTGTTCGATCCCGTCTTTCGTCGCACGGCGGGTGCGGATGTCGATCACGCCGCCGATGGCTTCGGAGCCGTAGAGTGCCGATTGCGCCCCGCGCAGGATCTCCACCCGTCCGATGCCGGGTGTGCTCAGCGCGCCGAAGTCGAAGGCGACCTGCGTGTTCGAGGGGTCCGACACGTCGATCCCGTCGATCCGGACGGCGATGCCTGTCTGCGGCACGCCGCGCAGCGTCAGCCCCGCATTGGTGCCCATCGGCCCGTTGCTGCGGATCGACACGCCCGCCGCGCGGCCCAGCACGTCGATCAGGCGCGTGTCGCCGCTGCGGTCGATCTCGGCGCCGGTGATGACGGTCACGTCCGCGCCGGTGCGGTCCCTTTCGACCGGCTCCAGCCCGGCGCTGACGACGATGGGGGGCAGCAGAATGTCCTGCGCAGCGGCAGGGGCGGCCAGCACGGCAAGGATGGCGGTCAGGGATGTCTTCATGGTCGGTCTCTCCGCGTGGTGTATCTCACCGCTCGCGGACGTGCCGCATCCTCGGCGCGCCCCGCACCGGGAAAGGGTGAACGCGCCGGCAGGTTTCCTGGCTGGGCGGGTCGGTGCGCGGGCCTGCCTTCCCGGACGGATGCCCAGTGGCGTCTGCTGGCCTTGCGCTCTCCGCCGACAGTTGCGGGGGCAGCTGCGGTATCACCGCATTCCCTTTTCACCGGGTTTCCCCGGCACCGAAGCGTCTTTGCTGATGATCCTGCGGCATCGGCCTGTCAAGGCTTGCCGACCGCGATCCCGGCGCCATCTGGGGGGAATGGTGGATTTTCTGAACCTTCTGGGCCGGGTGCTGATCGCGGGGCTGTTCCTTGGCGGCGCGTGGCAGAAGCTGACCGCGCCCGCCCCGGTGCAGGCGATGCTGGCCTCGGTGGGGCTGCCGGGCGGGATGGTCTGGCTGCTGGCGGCGTTCAATGCGCTTGCGGGGGTGATGCTGGTGACGGGGCCGCAGGTGCAGGTCTGGGCGCTGGTGCTGGCGATCTACTGCATCGCGACAAGCTGGTTCCACCTGATCCCGGCGGACCCGTGGCAGATGACGATCTTCGTCAAGAACTGGGCCATCGCGGGCGGGCTTCTGGTGCTGGCGGCGCAGGGACCGGGGCGTTTCGCCTATTGACGTTGCGCTTTATGCGCCGAACCCCCAAATTCCAACCGCACGCCCCTGATGACATGGACCCGAAGAATGAGCTTTCCCGACCTGTTGATCCTTTTCCTTGTCGCGATTGCAATCGGCTGGGCCTTTCTTCGTTACACCCCCTCGGATTCGCAGGATTGGCATGTGGATCCGGTCACGGTGCGCAAATCGCGCCGCCCGAACAACCTGCTGGTGACGAAACATGTCGCGCTGCCCCCCGATCAGGCGGCGGCACGGCTGGAAGCGCTGGCGCTGGCCACGCCCCGGACATCGCATTTCGCGGGCGAGGGGTTTCACCGCACATGGATCACCCTGTCCGCGCTGGGCCTGCCGACCTTCACCTCGGTCCGGCTGGTGCCGGAAAACGGGGGGACCAAGGTCGTCGTCTATGCCCGTGCGCGGTATCTGTCACGCCTGCCGGGGTCCCAGAAGGCGCGCGTGAAGGGCTGGCTGGCCCAGCTCTGATCACTCTGCCGCGACGCGCAGGCGCGATCGCAGATCCGCGATCTCTGCCGCCAGTTCTTCGGGGGCGGGGCTGGGCGGCTCGTCTTCCTTGGGTCCGATGAAGCGCCCAAGGGCGCGTGTCATCACCCGCGACAGATCATCCATGATCAGAAAGAACGACGGGACGACCACAAGGCTGAGGATGGTCGAGACGATGATCCCGCCGATCACCGCATTCGCCATCGGCGCGCGGAACGCCCCACCCGCGCCGATGCCCAGTGCCGAGGGCAGCATCCCCGCCGACATCGCGATCGACGTCATGACGATCGGCTGGGCGCGCTTGTGCCCGGCCTCCATCACCGCCTCCAGCCGCTCCATCCCCTGCGCCTTCATCTCGATGGCGAAATCGATCAGCAGGATGGCGTTCTTGGTCACGATCCCCATCAGCATCAGGATGCCGATCAGCACCGGCATCGACATCGGCTCCCCGGTCAGGATCAGCGCGGCGGCGACGCCCCCAATGGCAAGCGGCAGCGACAGAAGGATGGTGAAGGGCTGGATCACCGATTTGAACAGCAGGATCAGCACGGTCAGCACGAGCATCAGCCCCATGACCATCGCATTGCCGAAGCTGGCGGTCATCTCGGCCTGAACCTCGGCATCGCCCGAGGTCTGGATGCGGACCGATGCCGGAAGATCCACATCTGCCGCAATCTCGTTGACCCGCTGGGTTGCCGAGCCGAGCGCGACGCCCGGCGGCAGGTTCGCGCCGATGGTGGCACGCCGTTCGCGGTTCAGGCGCTCGATCATGCTCGGGCCGTCCGCGATGGCTATATCCGCCACCGACGAGAGTGGCACCGTCCCCTGCGCCGTCGGAACCCGAAGCGCGGCAAGGGCGGCCAGATCGGCCCGCGCGTCGGTGGCAAGCTGCACCCGCACCGGAATCTGCCGGTCGTCCAGCGTGATCTTGGCCAGCGCCGCGTCCAGATCGCCGATGGTGGCGACGCGGACGGTCTGGGCGATGGCCTCGGTCGTGACGCCAAGGCGGGCGGCTTCCTCGGGGCGGGGGGTGATCTGCAATTCGGGCCGGGGCAGGGCACCTTCGGAGGCGACATGCGCCAGAAGCGGATCGCCCCGCAACGCGCCCTCCAGATCGGCGACCGCGCGGTTCAGGTCGGCTTGATTGTCGGACAGGATCGAAAACGAGATGTCCCGCTCGCCCCGGTCGTTCAGTTTGAAGGCGCGGATGTCGGGGATCGCGGCAAGACGCTCGAACATCTGCGCCTCGATCGCCGCTTGCGACGGGCGGCTTTGATGCCAAAGCGAGGCGAAGGACGTGTCCAGCGGGTCCAGAAGCACGATGAAGGAAGCGCGGCGGACGTCCAGATCGCCGGTGGGCGACGTGCCGCCCGTCACCAGGATGTCGAGCACACCCGGAATGTCCTGGATCGCCGCCGCCATGGCCTGCGTTGCAGCATCGGTATCGGCCAGTGTCGCGCCGGGGGGCAGTTCGACATTGACCGGGATGCGGCCCACATCCTCGGCCGGAAGGAAGCTGCCGGGGATTTGCAACATGAAATGGACCGACACCGCCAGCACGCCGATGGCCGCCAGAAGCGTCGCGTATTTCCACCGCAGCGTCACGCGCACCAGCCGCAGATAGGTCCGCATCAAGGGGCCGTCCTTGACCTCATGCGCGGCATCGCCGGGGCGCATCAGGTAAGCCGCCATCATCGGTGTGATGAGCCGCGCCACAAGCAGCGAGAAGCCGACAGAGATCGCGACCGTCAGCCCGAACTGGCTGAAATACTGGCCCGGAATGCCGGGCATGAACGATACCGGCACGAAGACGGCGATGATGGTGAAAGTGGTGGCGATCACCGCCAGCCCGATCTCGTCCGCCGCGTCGATGGCGGCGCGGTAAGGGGTCTTGCCCATGCGGATGTGGCGGGCGATGTTTTCGACCTCGACGATGGCGTCATCGACCAGGATGCCCGTCGCCAACGTGATCGCAAGAAAGCTGACGAGGTTCAGCGAGAAGCCTAGCAGGTCCATCACCCAGAATGTCGGAATGGCCGACAGCGGCAACGCCACGGCGGCGATCAGCGTCGCGCGCCAGTTGCGCAGAAAGGCCAGCACCACCAGAACCGCCAGCACCGCGCCTTCGATCAGAGTGTGCAGCGCGGTGTCGTAATTGCCGCGCGTGTATTCGACCTGCGTATCGACCAGCGTGATGGCGGCGTCCGTGTTCAGCCCCGCCAGCGTTTCCTCGACCACGTTTTCGACCGAGACTTCGGACGCGCCCTTGGCCCGGAAGACGGCGAAGGTCACGACCTGCTGGCCGTTCATCCGCACGAAGCTGCGCGGCTCCTCGTATCCGTCGATCACGGTGCCAAGGTCGGACAGCCGCACACGCTGGCCGTTCGGCAGGGCAATGGTGGTGGCCGCCAGCGCCTCGACGCTCAAGGCGCCGCCCAAGGTGCGGATCGCCTGTTCCGCCGGGCCAATCTCCGCCCGCCCCCCGCCAAGATTGACGTTCGTCGCGCGCACCTGCTGGCTGACCTGCGCCGCCGTGATGCCGTGGCTGTCCAGCCGTGCGGGGTCCAATTCCACCCGCACCTCGCGGTCGGCGCCGCCCTGACGTTCGACCTTGCCGATGCCCGGACGGCCCTGAAGCGCGCGGATGACGGTGTCGTCCACGAACCACGACAGCTCCTCCAGCACCATGCCGGGGTTCGACACGGCATAGGTCAGGATCGCCTGCCCCTCGACATCTACGCGCGTGACGATGGGGCTTTCGATATCCTGCGGCAGATCGGCAAGGATCTGGTCGACCTTGTCCTTGGTATCCTGCACGGCCTGATCGGTCGGCACCTCCATGCGGAATTCGACCAGCGTCTGGCTTTGCCCATCCGCGACGGTCGATGTGACGTTCTTGACCCCGGCGATGCCCGCGACGGCATCCTCGATTTCCCGCGTCACCTGCGCTTCCAGTTCCGAAGGCGACGCGCCGGGTTGGGCGACGGTCACGGCCACCAGCGGCACGTCGATATTCGGAAAGCGCGTGATCGGCAGCGCGTTGAAGCTCTGCCACCCCAGCACCGTCAGCAGCACGAAACACAGGATCGGCGCGACCGGGTTGCGGATCGACCAGGCCGAGAAATTCATCGCCGCACCGGGGTGATGCGGTCGCCCTCGCGCACGAAGGCTCCGGCCTTGGCGACGACCTCGGTTCCGACTTCGGGGCCGATGACCTCGACCAGCGCCCCGTCGCGGATGCCGGGCGTGACGCCCATCCGCCGGACGGTGCCGCCCTCGACGGCCAGGACATAACCGCCCTCGGCATCCTGTCCGAGCGCGGTGGTGGGGATCGCCAGCGCCTGCGCCTCGGCGATCAGGATTTCGGCGCGGGCGAACATGCCCGCCCGCAACCCCGGCGCTTCGACGGAGATGCGCACACGGCCAAGCCGCGTGGCCTCGTCGATGCGCGGCTCCACCAGACGCACGGTTCCGTCCAGCGCATCGCCCGCGAGGGGCATGAGCCGCACCTTCTGGCCCGGAGCGATGCGCATCAGATCGCCCTCCGCCACATCGGCGCGCAGTTCCAGCGCACCGTCGCGGATCAGCGTGAACATCGGAGCCGCCTGCGCCGTGGCGATCACCCCGATCAACGCGTTGCGCTCCACCACCTCGCCCGCGACGGGGGCGACGACCTCGGTGCGGGTCAGTTGAAGGTCGATATTCGCGATCTGCGCATCCGCCAGCGCGACCTGCGCGCGCGCGGCCTCCACCGCTTCGGCAGCCGCGTTCAGGCGGGCTTCGGCGGATATGGCGTTGGCCTCGGCCGTGTCGGCGCCCGCCTGCGATGATGCGCCCTGTGTTCGAAGGGCGGCAGTGCGGTCCGCGACGCGGCGTGCCTCGGACGCGTTGGCGCGCGCCTCGGCCACCTGCGCCTCGCCCTGCGCGACGGCCGCGACCGAAGCGGCGCGGGATGCCGCAAGCTCGCCCCGCTGCAATTCGAGCGTTGCGGCCGACAGGCGTGCGAGCGTCTGGCCCGTGGCCACGCGGTCGCCGACCTCGGCCTCCAGCGCCTCGATCGGCTGGCCTTCGATCAGCGGCTGGACCTGCACTTCTTCGACCGGCGCGATGAGGCCGGAGGCAATGACGCGGTCGCGCAGGACCGTCTGCGCGACCGGCACGACGGTGATGGCGGGCGGCGCCGTATCGGCTGCACGGGCCATGGGGGCAAGCGCGACGGAAACCGCCAGCAGCAGCGTTTCAATCCGCATGATGCGTCACCTCGTCCAGAAGCCCGTCGATCATCCGAAGCATCAGCGCGTCCACATCGGCGCGCGTTGCGGCGGCGCGGCTGATCGCGGTCGCCTTCACCGACATCACCACAACCCCCGCATGGGCGGTGAAGCGCGCGCGCGCCGCATCTTCGGGAATGCGGGCGACATGGGCGAAGACCTCGATCAGCCGGTCGGTGATCCATGCCTCCATCCCGGTGCACAGGGCCGCGATCTCGGGCTTGCGCAGGGCGGCGGCGTTTATCTCGGCCCAGAGCGCGCCCTGATCCTCGGTCGTCAGGTGTCGGGCGATGGTGGTGCGAAGTTCCACCATCGGATCGCCGGCGGACATGATTCGGGCGAAATCGTCCTGAAACTCGCCCAGATCATGCGCGACCATCGCCTCGATAATGGCGCTTTTGGATCGGAAATAGCGATAGAAGTTCCCCGCGCTCATCCCGGATCCGCGGGCAAGATCCTGCATCGAGGCACCGTCGAATCCTTTCTCGACAAAGATATGCCGGATGGCGCGCAGGATTTCGGGGACGCGCAGATCGCCAGGACAGTTGCAATCGGATTGAGAATGAACGTTCATTCAGCAAGGATGCGTCAGAATCGTTTTTTGCGTCAAGTTCGCCACCTGCCGGATTAATCGGCAAAACCGCCCGCTTTTTAAACAAACCTGATTTTGTTCATTTAACGTTGTGATGGATTTCCCGGTATGAACCTCCCCCCTTCGTCGCTTCGCCGGCTGGAACACAGCCAGGGCGAGGCGCATGTGCGCATGAAGCTGCAATCCGGTGCGACCCGTCTGGCCGATCTGCGCCAGCAGGGCTCGGCCAAGGCCATCCTTCCCCGCGTCGGCGGCGTTCCGGAGGTGGTGTTTCTGAACACTTCGGGCGGGCTGACGGGCGGCGACAGGCTGGATCTGTCGCTGGCGCTGGAAGGCGGCTGCCACGCGGTCGCCACCACCCAGACCGCCGAGCGCGCCTATGATTCCGGCGGTTCCGAAGCGGTCGTCGCCATAAGACACAGCGTCGGTCAGGACGGATGGCTCGATTGGCTTCCGCAGGAGACGATCCTTTATGACGGATCTTCCGTCACGCGCAGCACCGAGATCGCGCTGACGGGCCGCGCCGGATGCCTGATGCTGGAGATGGTCGTGCTGGGCCGCGCCGCCATGGGCGAGACGGTGGGGCGGCTGGCCTTCACCGATCGGCGGTCCGTTTTGCGCGACGGTGTGCCAGTGCTGATCGACCCGCTTTCCTTCGGCGACGAGGCGATCGCGGCGGGGGCGGGGTCTGCGATCCTCGGCGGCGCGCGGGCTTTTGCGACGCTGGCCATGGTCGGACCGGGCGCCGAGGATACGCTTGACGTCGCGCGCGGTGCGTTGGACATCCTTGGGGTGGAAGCGGCCGCCTCTGCCTTCGACGGCAAGCTGGTGGTGCGCATGCTTTCGCATGATGGCTGGCCGCTGCGCCGTCAGGTGGCGAAGGTGCTGAACGCGATGCGGGGCAGGGCGCTGCCGCGCGTCTGGCAGATATGAGGGACGCATGAACCTGACTCCGCGCGAAAAGGACAAGCTGCTGGTTTCGGTCGCGGCGATGGTCGCGCGGGGGCGGCTTGCGCGCGGCGTCAAGCTGAACCACCCCGAGGCGATGGCGCTCATCACCGATTTCGTCGTCGAGGGCGCGCGCGACGGGCGCAGCGTCGCCGATCTGATGGAGGCGGGCGGGCATGTCGTCCGCGCCGATCAGTGCATGCCCGGCATCCCCGAGATGATCCACGCCATCCAGGTCGAGGCGACCTTTCCCGACGGCACCAAGCTGGTCACCGTCCATCACCCCATCCGCTGAGGTTCTCATGATCCCCGGAGAGATATTCCCAGCAGACGGCGAGATCACCCTGAACGAAGGGGCGACCGCGATCACGATCACCGTCGCCAATACGGGCGACCGTCCGGTGCAGGTCGGATCGCACTATCATTTCGCCGAAACCAATCCCGGCCTGTCCTTCGATCGCGAGGCGGCGCGCGGGCATCGTCTGGACATCGCCGCCGGAACGGCCGTCCGGTTCGAGCCGGGACAGACGCGTGAGGTGACGCTGGTTCCCTATCGCGGCACACGGCAGGTCTGGGGTTTCAACGGCAAGGTAATGGGGGCGCTGTGATGAATCCGTGGTTCCAGACGGCGATGATGATGGTCGAGGCCCAGCAGGTCATCGCCCTGCGCATGATGGGCATGGCGGGCATCTGCCGCCCCGCCCCGACCGAGAATGCGCGCATGGTGACCGAGAAATTCGCCGCCGCAATGGCCGCGCAGCAGGCCGCATGGCTGGCGATGATGACCGGGCGCTCGCCCTATGCCGCCGCAGTGAAGCCGGTGCGGGCCAAGACCCGCGCCAATGCCCGCCGCCTGACCAAAGCGGCGCTGAAGGGATAGACGATGGCGACGATTTCCCGCGCGACCTATGCCGCAATGTTCGGCCCGACCACGGGCGACCGCATCCGCCTTGGCGATACCGACCTCATCATCGAGGTGGAGCGCGACCTGACCACCTATGGCGAGGAGGTGAAGTTCGGCGGCGGCAAGGTGATCCGCGACGGCATGGGGCAGTCTCAGGTCACGCGGGCGGGCGGGGCGGTGGATACCGTCATCACCAACGCGCTGATCGTGGATCATTCGGGCATCTACAAGGCCGATGTGGGTTTGCGGGACGGGCTGATCCACAAGATCGGCAAGGCAGGCAACCCCGACACCCAGCCGGGCGTGGACATCGTCGTGGGTCCGGGAACCGAGGTGATCGCGGGCGAGGGCAAGATCCTGACCGCCGGCGGGATGGACAGCCACATCCATTACATCTGCCCCGAGCAGATCGACCACGCGCTGCATTCCGGCATGACAACGATGCTGGGCGGCGGCACCGGTCCAGCACATGGCACGCTGGCGACGACCTGCACGCCGGGGCCGTGGCATATCGGGCGGATGCTCATGGCGGCGGATGCGTTTCCGATGAACCTTGCCTTCACCGGCAAGGGCAACGCCTCGCGCCCCGAAGGGTTGGAGGAGCAGATCCGTGCGGGCGTCGTTGGGCTGAAACTGCACGAGGATTGGGGCACGACACCCGCCGCCATCGACTGCTGCCTGACGGTCGCGGACCGGATGGATGTGCAGGTGATGATCCATACCGACACATTGAACGAATCCGGTTTTGTGGAAAACACCCTGGCCGCGATCAAGGGCCGCACGATCCACGCCTTCCACACCGAAGGGGCCGGTGGCGGCCATGCGCCCGACATCCTGAAGGTGGTGGGGTCGGCCAACATCATCCCAAGCTCGACCAACCCTACCATGCCCTACACCCGCAACACGGTGGAGGAGCATCTGGACATGCTGATGGTGTGCCATCACCTCGACCGTTCGATCCCCGAGGATGTGGCCTTCGCCGAAAGCCGCATCCGGCGCGAGACGATTGCGGCGGAAGATATCCTGCACGACATGGGCGCGCTGTCGATCTTGTCATCCGACAGTCAGGCGATGGGCCGCGTGGGCGAGGTCATCACCCGCACATGGCAGACCGCGCACAAGATGAAGGTCCAGCGCGGGGCCGAGGGGGCGAACGACAATGCCCGCGTCCGGCGCTTCATCGCCAAATACACGATCAACCCGGCGATCTGTCATGGGGTGTCACCGCATATCGGTTCCGTGGCAGAGGGCAAACGCGCCGATCTGGTGCTGTGGTCGCCCGCCTTCTTCGGCACCAAACCCGAGATGGTGCTGCTGGGCGGGATGATCGCGGTGGCGCAGATGGGCGATCCGAACGGGTCGATTCCAGCGATGCCATTCTACAGCCGCCCGATGTTCGGGGCCTATGGCGGGGCACGGACGGCGTCTTCGGTCACCTTTGTGTCGCAGGCAGCGATGGAAGATGACGTGCGTGGCAAGCTGGGGCTGCAAAAGCAGACGGTTCCGGTCATCGGCACGCGCGGGATCGGCAAGGCGGATATGGTGCTGAACAATGCCCGCCCCGAGATTTCGGTGAATCCCGAAACCTATGAGGTGCGGGCGGATGGCGAGCTGCTGACCTGCGAGCCGCTGGCGGAACTACCCCTTGCCCAGCGGTATTTCCTGTTTTGACGGGGCGGCGCGGTCCAGCGAAAGTCGGCTGCGCGAAAAGCGGATCGGGGTGCGAAGTCCGGGGATGCCATCCGGCGCGATCTGCATTCCGCGCGCGATGACCTGCGGGTCGGCCAGCGCATCGGCGACGGTGTTGATCGGACCGCCGGGGATGCCCGCCGCCTCCATCGCGGCGATCAGGTCGTCGCGGCGGCGCTGCCCGGTGCGGGCGGCCAGAAGCGCGGTCAGCGCCTCGCGATCCTCGACCCGGCCCGGATTGGTGGCCCAGCGCGGATCGGGGGTCATATCCAGCACTCGGCACAGGGCGGCGAACTGCCTGTCGTTGCCGCAGGCGACGATCAGGTGGCCGTCGCTGGCGGGGAACACCTGATACGGCACGATATTGGGATGCGCGTTGCCCATCCGCGTCGGCGTCCTGCCCGCCAGATGGTTCATCGCCTGATTGGCCAGTGCCGCCACGCCGCAATCCAGCAGCGCAAGGTCCACCTGCTGCCCAAGCCCCGAGCGTTCGCGTTCCGCCAGCGCCGCCTGAATCCCGATCACGCCGTAAAGCCCGGTCAGAATGTCGATCCATGCGACACCGATCTTCTGCGGCTCGCCCGCCGGATCGCCGGTCAGGTCCATGATGCCGCACATGCCTTGGATCAGGAAGTCATAGCCCGGACGGCTGGAATACGGCCCGTCCTGCCCGAACCCGGTGATCGAGGCATAGACGAGGCGCGGGTTGATCGCCGAGAGCGTCCCGTAATCCAGCCCGTATTTCGCGAGCCCGCCGGGGCGGAAATTTTCGACTACCACATCGGCAGTGCGGATCAGATCGACCACCTGCGCCAGTTGTGCCGGATCGTTGAAATCGCACGTCAGCGAGGACTTTCCCCGGTTCGCCGCATGGAAATAAGCGGCGGAGCCTTCGATGAAGGGCGGCCCCCAGGTGCGGGTGTCGTCGCCCTCGGGGGACTCGACCTTTACCACATCGGCGCCCAGATCGGCCAGCGTCTGCCCGATCCACGGACCCGCAAGGATGCGGGCCAGTTCGACCACCTTCAGCCCGTGCAGCGGCGTCATCAGAAGAACGCCTGCAAACCCGTGATCGCGCGGCCGAGGATCAGCGCGTGGACGTCATGCGTGCCTTCGTATGTATTCACGGTTTCCAGGTTGATCATGTGGCGCATGATCTGGAACTCCTCGGAAATGCCGTTGCCGCCGTGCATGTCGCGGGCCATGCGCGCGATCTCCAGCGCCTTGCCGCAATTGTTGCGTTTGACGATGGAGATCATTTCCGGCGCGGCCTGCGCCTCGTCCAGCAGACGGCCCACGCGCAGCGATGCCTGAAGGCCCAGCGACACCTCGGTCAGCATGTTCGCCAGTTTCAGCTGGTGAAGCTGCGTCTGCGCCAGTGGCTTGCCGAACTGCTTGCGGTCCAGTCCGTATTGGCGGGCGGCGTGGAAACAGAACTCCGCCGCGCCCATCACCCCCCACGAGATGCCATAGCGCGCGCGATTCAGACAGCCGAACGGGCCTTTCAGCCCTTTTATGTCCAGCATCGCATCTTCCGGCACCTCTACATCCTGCATCACCACCTCGCCGGTGATCGAGGCCCGGAGCGAGAGCTTGCCGCCGATCTTGGGTGCCGACAGGCCGGGCATCCCCTTTTCCAGCACGAAGCCCCGGATCACACCGTCGCATTTGGCCCAGATGACGAAGACATCGGCGATGGGGGCGTTGGAAATCCACGTCTTGGTGCCGTTCAGGACATAGCCGTTCGCGGTCTTCCTGGCGGTGGTCTTCATCCCCGCCGGGTCCGATCCCGCATCGGGTTCGGTCAGCCCGAAACAGCCGATCCATTCGCCCGAGGCCAGTTTCGGCAGGTATCTGCGCCGCTGCGCGTCCGACCCATAGGCATGGATCGGATACATCACGAGGCTGGACTGCACCGACATCATCGACCGATAGCCGCTGTCCACCCGCTCCACCTCGCGGGCGATCAGGCCATAGGCGACATAGCTGGCGCCAAGGCCGCCATATTCCTCGGGGATGGTCACGCCCAGAAGGCCCATCGCGCCCATCTCGCGGAAGATCGCGGGGTCGGTTTCCGCTTCGGCATAGGCGCGAATGACGCGCGGTTGCAGCTTGTCCTGGGCATAGGAGCGGGCCGCATCGCGCAGCATCCGCTCCTCCTCGGTCAGTTGATCCTCCAGCCGGAAGGGGTCTTCCCAGTCGAAACGGTTCAGGTCGGGTGCGTCCTTGGCTTTCATCGCGGTCCTCCTGAACGGGAGGTTAGCGGTGATCGATCCTGCGCGCCAGCCAGTCGCCGATCCATTGGATGCCGCAGACCAGCACGATCAGGATGACCACGACGGACACCATCACCTCGGTCTGAAACCGCTGGTAGCCATAGCGGATGGCGATGTCGCCAAGCCCGCCCGCGCCGACCGCGCCCGCCATGGCCGAAGCGCCGATCAGGGTCACCAGCGTGACCGTGAAGCCCGACACGATCCCCGGCAGCGATTCCGGGATCAGCACCTCGCGCAGTATGGTCCAGCGCGTCGCGCCCATGCTGCGGGCGGCGTCGATCAGCGGACGTTCCACCTCGCGCAAGCTGACCTCGGCCACGCGGGCGAAATAGGGGGCGGCGGCGATGGTCAGCGGCACAATGGCCGCCCAGATGCCGATGGCCGATCCGACCAGAAGGCGGGTCAGCGGAATCAGTGCGACCAGCAGGATGATGAACGGCACGGACCGAAGCGCGTTCACGATGCCGCCAAGGATGCGGTTCACGGCCACCGCCTCGAATATCCCGCCGCGGTCGGTGGTCACGAGGATCAGCGCCAGCGGCAGCCCGATCAGGAACGACAGCGCGCCCGAGATGCCGGTCATGATGATCGTTTCGTTCAGGCCGCGCAGCAGCAGATCAAACATCGCCTGGGACATGGCCGAGCACCTCGATGGCTGTGGTTTTCGGGGAAAGGGCGGCGACGACGCGGCGCATGCTGTCCGGATCGCTCGTGCCCAGCGCGATGAACATGCGCCCGTAGGGTTCGCCCTGCACGTCGTTCAGGCCGCCGTGCACCAGCCGCGCGGGGCGGCCTGTGATGCGGGCGATGTCGTCCAGCAGCGGGCGGCGGGCATCCGGCCCATAGACGTCGACGCGGATCAGCGCCTGATCGCCATCGGGGGTAATCCGGTCCGCCACATCACGCGGCAGGATCGGGGAAAGCCCGCGCAGCAGGCTTTTCGTCGTGTCGGCCTGCGGCGAGGCCATGACGCGGGCGACGGGCCCTTCCTCGACGATGCGGCCACGGTCCAGCACGACGACGCGGCCCGCGATCTGGCGGACCACCTCGATCTCGTGCGTTATCATCAGGATCGTGACGCCAAGGTCGCGGTTCACGCGGGCCAGCAGGTCCAGCACCCCTTGCGTCGTTTCCGGGTCCAGCGCCGAGGTCGCCTCGTCCGACAGAAGCAGCAGCGGGTCCGAGGCAAGCGCGCGGGCGATGCCGACGCGCTGCTTCTGCCCGCCCGACAGGCGCGCGGGCCATGTGTCGGCCTTGTCGGCCAGCCCGACCAGATCCAGAAGCTCCATCACCCGTTTGCGCCGGGCCGCAGCGCCCACGCCCGCGATCTTCAGCGGCAGGGCGACGTTGTCCGCCACGGTCTTGGCCGACAGCAGGTTGAAGTGCTGGAAGATCATCCCGATCCGCCGCCGCACGGGTTGCAGCGCCTGTTCCGACAAGGGTGTGATGTCCAGGCCGTCGATGACGACGCGGCCTTCCTGCGGCTTGTCCAGACCGTTCAGGCAGCGGATCAGCGTGGATTTCCCCGCGCCGCTGCGCCCGATCAGGCCCACGATCTCGCCCTTCGCGATCGACAGGGTGATGTCGTCCAGCGCGGGCATGTCGGTGAAACGGCGGGTGACATGGTCGAGAAGGACGACCGGATGCTCTGTCATTGGCTCCTCGTGGAAAACGCATGGGGGCGCGGGTGGTGGCCCGCGCCCCTGTGATTTCGCTCTATAGACCTTATTACCAGCCGGGAACAGCCGCACCCTTGTAGGCGGCGTCATAGGCTTCCTTCACCGCGTCGGTGTGGAACGATTCGATCAGCGCCGCGACCCAGGGCGCGTCCTTGTCGGCGGTGCGCACGGCGATCAGGTTCATGTAGGGGTTGTTCTCGCCCGATTCCTGGGCGATGCGGTGATCGGCCAGATCGGCCTTGAACGCCCAGTCGGTATTCACGACGGCAGCGTCCAGATCGTCGATGGCGCGGCCCACGACGCCCGCGTCCAACTCGCGCAGGTCATAGCCTTTGGGATTTTCGGTCACGTCGATGACGGTCGCGAGGATGCCGGCATTCGGGTCCAGTTTGATGAGGCCGAGCTGCTCCAACACATTCAGCGCGCGGCCGCCGTTCGACGGATCGTTCGGAACGCCGATGACAGCACCCTCGGGCAGGTCGTCCAGCGAGGCGTGCTTCTTGGAATAGACGCCGATCGGGAAGATCGCGGTGTCGGCGACGTTCTCGATCTCGTATCCCTGCTGCTGGACCTGCGCGTCCAGATAGGGCTGGTGCTGGAAGGCATTGGCGTCGATGTCGTTGTTCGCCAGCGCCTCGTTCGGCTGGGTATAGTCGTTGAACAGCGTGGTCTGGATGTCCAGCCCGCGGGTCTTGCCCTCGGCCTTGACGGCTTCCCAGACGGTTTCATCCTCGCCGCCCATGATACCGACGCGAACGGTGGTGTCCTGCGCCCAGAGGGG
This sequence comes from Falsirhodobacter flavus, assembly GCA_029846755.1. Lineage (GTDB taxonomy): Bacteria > Pseudomonadota > Alphaproteobacteria > Rhodobacterales > Rhodobacteraceae > Falsirhodobacter > Falsirhodobacter flavus. The sequence goes on from JARWBI010000001.1 coordinate 641,132, forward strand.
GGCTGCGATGGTGGCCGCCAGTGCAAGCCCCAGCGAGGCGCGGCGGAAGAGGCTGGTTTTCATGGCAATCTCCATGCGCATGGTGTCTGGCCCGGTTATTCACCCTGCCCGTAATTTGTGCAAGCGGGCGCGGCGAAATGCCGTTCCCTTCTGCGGCGGCGGCGTGGAACGCCCGCGCCGCCCGCGCCGTCCTTAGGCGAATGTTGTTCAAAGCGTCACATGCACTTGCAAGAATCACCTTGCCCGGATGCTTTCAAATCCTTGAAGATGTGCCCCGGCTGGGTTACGACTTGGCGCGTAGGTTCGTGTAATTAGTTTTTCAGGCTGTCGCCGGAGTTTTGTAATGGGTTCCCTGCAACGGGTGGAGTCCGTCCGCCTTCCGCATATGCGGGTCTTCTGGACATGAGACTGTCGATCGGCGCGTCCGCCGTCGATGTTGCCTTGCGCCTTGCCGCGCAGATGGGCAGCACGGTGGTCATCGCGCGGCTTCTTTCGCCCGAGGATTTCGGGCTCGCCATCCTTGTGCTGAGCGTGGTTGGCGTGATCGGCGCGCTTGTCGGTCTGCCGTTCGAGGAGGCGTTGGCCCAGCGCCGCCGCCTGTCGACGGCGCATCTTGAAACGACGCTTTTCGTCTCGTTGCTATTGGCAGTCGGGGCGGTGGGTATCGCTTTTGCCAGCGGTCCGCTGCTGGCGCATCTTGCCGGGATCGAAGCCGTGGCGTTCTGGCTGCCGCTGGCCACGCTGTTCCTTGTGGGGCAGGGGCCGGGAACTGTCGCGCGGGCATTGGCGCGGCGGCATGAACGGTTCGTGGATCTTGCGATTTGCCAATCGGTCAGCACGGTCATCGGATGCGTGGTGGCGGTCGGGTTCGCGGTTCAGGGGCAGGGCATCCTTGCGCTGGTCCTGCAAAGGATGCTGCCGATCGTGCTGTTCCCGCTGCTGGCGATGGCCCTGGCGACATGGCACCGTCGGCAGGTGCTGGTCCGCCCGCGCTGGAACCGCGCGCGGCTGGACGAACTGTTCCGCTTTTCCTGGATCAACCTTGCAGATGTGGGGGTGGATTACGCCACGCCCGCGGTGCTGACCTTCCTTGTGAACGCGCATTTCGGGACTGCCGTATTGGGGCAGTTGAACATCGCGATGCGGATGGTCGATCCGCTGCGTGCGGCCATCGGCAGCGTGGGGCACAATATTGCCTTCGCGATGCTGATGCGGATGCAGGGCGATCCGGCAAAGCTGGGCGCGGCGACGGCAGGTGTGGTCGTGAACGTCGCGGCATTTTCGGTTCCGGCATTCCTTGGCCTTGCCGTCTGCGCGCCGATCCTTCTGCCGCTGCTGGTCGGGGCGGGCTGGGGCGAGGCTGTGCCCATGGCACGCATCTTGTGCCTGATGGCGGCCGTTTCGGTGCCTTTCCGCTATTTCTACTCGGGCTATTCCGCCCTTGGGCGGCCTGAATACGGGCTTTGGGGCAGCCTTCTGGGCCTTGCCGCGATGATCCTGTGGATCGAGTTCGGAGCGGTGGCGGGTGCGCCCGGCGCGGTTGCAACCTCGCTTCTGGTGGCCGAGGGCGTGTCGGCGGCACTGGCGGTCGCGCTGTTGCTGCCTCTGGCCCGCCACGCCGCGCGGGATGCCATGATCCGCATGCTTCGGATCTGGGCCGCGACCGTTCTGATGGCATCGAGCCTACATTGGATTTTTCTGGGGGAGAACCCCCAAGGCGGCATAGAGCTGCTTCTTGCCATGATCGCAACGGGGATGCTGCTGTATCCGCTGCTGCTTCTGGCCTTCTGCCGGGATTGTTTCGACCGGCTGCGTATTGCGATGTTTTCCGGGGGAAGAAGCTGATGATTACCTTTGTGATGTCGGGGGACCATCATTACACCATCACCACCGTGCTGGAGACGCGCAGTCACGCGCGCCATGGTGGTATCATCATCCTGACGTTCCAGGAATTCCTGCGGATGCCGAAGCTGCCCGTATCGGATTACGTCTTCGTCGATCTGGAACGCCAGGGGCGCGACGTGCTGGCGGCGGCGCAGGCGCGGCTGAAACTGCTGCGCGACGCGATGCCTGGGATGCGGGTGCTGAACCCGCCCAGCCCCTGCCTTGGCCGGCTGGAGGTGATGCGCCGCCTCTATCAGCCCGAGATCAACCGTTTCCGCGTATTGCCCGCGACCAACCTGCCGCATGACCTGAGCTTTCCTGTCTTTCTGCGGCGGCTGGACGATCACGAAGGGCCGATGACCGCGCTGCTTCCCACCGCCGCCGCAATGGAGGAAGCGATCGCTGCCCTGTTGACCAGAGGCATCCCGCGCGAGGCGCTGGCCGTGACAGAATACGTCAATGCCCGCAACAAGGATGGTTGGCACGAGAAGCGGTCCTATTTTCGCATCGGCGACCGTCTGTTCCCTTCGGCGCTGGATGCCAGCACCAACTGGATCTGCAAGGGCAATGTGGACGACACCAACAAGGTGGACACTCATGCGCGCGAGATGGAGTTCCTTGCCGGGAACGAGGATCACGACATCATGCTCCACGCCTTTGACGCGGCGGGTATCACCTATGGCCGCGCCGACTATGCCGTGGTCGAAGGCCGCCCGCAATTGTTCGAGATCAACACCAACCCGATGATCGAACGGCCCGAGGCGATGCCGAAGGGCGAGCGCGACTATTCCGAAACGGTGCTGACGCGCTGGCTGGACGCGCTGGCGGAATTCTCGCCCGCATGGCCGGGCGAGGAGGCGCGCTGGATCGCGGTTGGGGGCGCCAGCGTCGCGGCGCCGACCATGACCGGCCACCGCGTCCGCCGGGCGGTCCGCAAGGTGCTGGCCGTGACCGGCAGGCTGCACCGCGAGACTGCCGTGATGCGCCGTCTGCGCACCATCGGCATCATGCGTTAGGACGAGACCTGTTCGCGCAGGATCGCGACCGTCATCGAGATCATCAGGTAGATCCCTGCAAAGATCAGCATGGCGACAAGCGTATTCTCGAACGCGCGGGGATAGGCCGGTTCGTCCGCAGCCAGCGGGCGGACCGACAACGACAGATAGCGGGTCTGGCGGCTGACCTCCATCCGCGCCGTTTCCATCGACTGAAGCGATTCGGCCAGCATCATCTGCCGGGTTTCCACATCGCCCTGCGCCATCAGCAGACGGCTTTGCACCTGCGCCAGCGACATGTTGTCTTCGGTGCTTTGGGTCAGGCGGGCGCGCAGGCTTGCGATCTCGTCGTTCAGGCGGGCGATGCGGGCCTTCAACGGCTCCATCCTGGCGATGTTCGGCGTCGGGTTTGCCTCCATCTGCTGAAGCGAAAGCCGGTCCTGAAGAAGCTCGGTCTCGAGCGTGCCGATCTGGGTGGTGATGAGCGTCACCTCCACCTCGGACGACAGGACGCGGTATTGCTCTTGCAGATGGACGACGCGCTCCTGCGCTTCGATCATCTTCTGTTCCGCCAGATTGTAGCCTTCCTGTGCCCCGGCCATCTGATCCTCGCGCATCCGCTGGGTCAGCTCGTCCACCTGCTCTTCGGCATAGGAGATCAGCGCTTCCGAAAAGGCGACGGCGGCGGCGGGATCGGTGGCCTTCACCTCCATCTTCACGATCCCCTCGGTCGGATCGTAGGAGATGTTTACGTTGCGCTTGTAGGTTTTGTAGGCCGTCTCGAACGTGGCATTGGGGGCGAGGCGTTGCAGATCGTCGATATGCGCGTCGCTGAAATGCGCGCGGAAGCCCAGATCGTGGTCCAGCCGCTCCATCGCGTCGCGTGATTGCAGATAGCCCTGCACCGACATCGAATCCTGCGACGTTGCCATCGCTGTTCCGCGCAGCATCCCGCCAAGCCCGCCGACCACGGGGTTTTCGGCCTGCTGGATGACGAATTCGGATTTCGACGAATAGAGCGGGGTCGCCACGCGGTAGAAATACCAGCCCGCCACCAGCGTGGGCAGCAGCACGAAGAAGGCCAGTCGCGCGGCCAGCATCAGAAGCGCGCGGCGGCGGCGGCGGGCGATGTCGCGCTGGATGCGGATCAGGTCGGTCAGGTGGCTGGTTTCGGCCCGGACCTGCGTGGACGGCACCCGCAGCGGCTTGATCGTCTGGGGCAGCTGCGCCTTCTTCTCGCCCTCGGCAGGGGTAGGCGCCTCGGGCTTTGGAACAAGGCCGACGACGCTGTTGCGCTGGAACGGATCGGTGCCTGTGCGGCGCAGAAGAATCACCGCCTCCAGGTCCGAGCTGGCCTCGATGCCCTGTTTCGCAGCCATGCGCCGCGCCATGCGAAGCTGCCGGTCCGTCAGCCCTTCGGCAGTGACGGCGGCGAGTTCTTCGGGCGTGACGCCGCCCGCGGGTTTCGTTGCCGCGAAGTCGAGCCCATCCTCGGGCGCGTCGAACAGCGATTCCGGCGCCTCGGGCGGCTGGCGGTCCTGCTTGCGGATGTTGAAGCGCTTAGCTGTGAGCTTCATAGTCATAAAGGCGCTTCGCCTCCTCCAGCGTGTCGAACATGTAAAGCTGCCCGTTGCGCAGCACGGCAGCCGAACGGCAGAATTTTTCCAGCGTGCTTGCCTGATGCGAGACGATGACGAGCGTCGAGTTCTGAAGCCGGTCGCGCAGGATCGAGCCTGCCTTGCGGTTGAACTCCGGGTCGGTCGTCGCAGGCATCCCTTCGTCGATCAGATAGATGTCGAATTCCAGTGCCAGCATCAGCGAAAAGCTGAACCGCGAGCGCATCCCGGCGGAATATGTGCCGACCGGCATGTCGAAATATTCGTCGATGGATGTCAGCCAGCGGCAGAACGCCTCGATATAGTCGGGGTCGAGGCCGTAGAGCCGCGCGATGTAGCGGGCGTTCTCCTTGGCCGTGTGCCGGTTCACGATCCCGCCCATGAACCCCAGCGGGAAGGAGATGCGCGAGGTGCGGCGCACCGCTCCCTCGTCGGGTTTCTCAAGCCCCGCCATCATGTTGATGATCGTTGTCTTGCCCGTGCCGTTGGGCGCGAGGATGCCGAGGGAATTGCCGATCTCTACCCGGAACGATGCGCGGTCGAGGATCACCTTGCGTTGTTTGCCCGTCCAGAAGGACTTGCTGACATTTTCGAACTCGATCATCCGTCACTCGTCCCCGGTCCGATGTATCCCTAGCGGATGATAGGTTAAGGCTCCGTCAGCAAGGGTAGCCTAGAACAACCGAAGGTTGCTGGCAAATTGGAATGGCGGCTGTTTGCTTGTGCCGAAGCATCTGTGGCATAACGACACCGCCTGAAGGAGTGCCCAGATGACCCCGCTTGACCGTGCCTATGCTGCGATGATCGCCGATCCCGAAGACGACGCTGCGCGCCTTGGATATTACGCACGGCTGGCCGATGACGAGCTGGTCCTGCTGACCGAGGCCGAGGCGAAGGATGGCAACGTCACGCCGCGCCTGTTCCCGCTGGAGGATGGCCCCTTCGTGCTGGCCTTCGATTCCGAGGAGAAGCTGTCTGCATTTTCGGGCGGGGTCACGGATTATGCGGCGCTTCCGGGCCGGGTGATCGCGGCGCAGCTGGCGGGGCAGGGTGTGGGCCTTGGCGTGAACCTGGGGGCGGACAGCGCGATGCTGCTGCCGCCCGAGGCGGTGGACTGGCTGGCCGGAACGCTGGAACACGGGCCCGAGCAGACCGAAGCGCAGCCGGAAAGTTTCCACGCGCCGCAGGTCCCGCAGCGGTTGCTGGCCGCCTTGGGGGACAAGCTGGCAGGGGCGTCGGGGCTTGCGTCGCATGCGCTGCTGGCGGGGGTCGCCTATGTTGGCGGGCGGCGCGGGCATGTGCTGGCTTTTATCGGCGCAAAGGACGGGGCCGAGGATGCGCTGGCCCGCTCCGCCGCCGAGGCGCTGACATTCTCGGGGATCGAGGCGGGCGAAATGGACGTCGTCTGCCTGCCCGACGGCCCGGCCGCGCGGATGATCGCAAAGGTGGGCCTGCGGCTGGACCTGCCGGAGCCTGCCGCGCCCGTGATCCGCGAGATCAAGGCCCCCGGAGCCGATCCGGACGCGCCGCCGAAGCTGCGTTGATGGGGTATTAAAATACCTTTCTCGCAAGGCACTGTTTTTGCTTCGATTTATGTGGTTCGCTTCGCTTGACGGCGCCTGTCATCTGAACGATACACCCTCAATCCGAATTCGCGGGGATTCCCGCCCACTAACCTCATAGGGTTCAGAGATGAAAACCTTCACCGCTACTCCGGCGGATATCGAGAAGAAGTGGATCCTGATCGACGCCGAAGGCATCGTTCTGGGCCGCCTCGCCACGATCGTCGCCAACATCCTGCGCGGCAAGAACAAGCCGACCTTCACGCCGCACATGGACATGGGCGACAACGTGATCATCATCAACGCCGACAAGGTGCAGATGACGGGCAACAAGCGCGCCGACAAACGCTACTACTGGCACACGGGCCATCCGGGCGGGATCAAGTTCCGCACCGCAGCACAGGTTCTTGACGGCGCCCACCCCGAGCGTGTCGTGACCAAAGCAGTCGAGCGCATGATCACCCGCAACTCGCTGGGCCGTCAGCAAATGACGAACCTGCGCGTCTATGCCGGCGCCGAGCACCCGCATGAAGCTCAGCAGCCGACCGTTCTGGACGTCGCGGCGCTGAACCCGAAAAACACCCGGAGCGCCTGATCATGGCTGACATCAAATCCCTCGACGATCTGAAATCGGCCGTTTCGACCCCGGCTGGCGAAGAAGTCACCCTGAAGCGTGAACCCGTGCGTGATGCACAGGGCCGCGCCTATGCCACCGGCAAGCGTAAGGACGCAGTCGCTCGCGTCTGGATCAAGCCGGGTTCGGGCAAGGTCACCGTCAACGGCAAGACCATGACGGAATACTTCGCCCGTCCGGTTCTGCAGATGATCCTGCGCCAGCCGTTCACCATCGCCAACGTGGAAGGCCAGTTCGACGTGGTCGCTACCGTTGCTGGCGGCGGTCTGTCGGGTCAGGCCGGTGCTGTGAAGCATGGCGTGTCGAAAGCCCTGCAACTTTACGATCCCGCGCTGCGCGGCGCCCTGAAAGCCGCCGGCTTCCTGACCCGCGACAGCCGTGTCGTCGAGCGTAAGAAATACGGTAAAGCGAAAGCTCGCCGCAGCTTCCAGTTCTCGAAGCGCTGATCTTCGGACCATTCCGGAAAGGGCCCGCCTTGTGCGGGCCTTTTTCATGTCGCGTCACCCGGGCAAAAAAAGACCGGGCAAATGCCCGGCCAGTGGGGGAGCGTTTCGGCGTCGGCCTCAGCCTTGCCAGAAGGGTTTGTCGATCTCGATCTGCGCGTCATGCGCGCTCAGCCCGATGTCGCGCAGCAGATGCGCGTCCAGATGCTTCAACTTGCGGCGCGTATGCTTGCGGATTTCCCAGGCGAGCACGGTCTCGGCCACGACGAATGCCACGCGCGCGAACGGCGGCAGGGGCTGCACGATCTTGGTCTGCGTAAGGGCGGTCATGGTCGAAACCTTCTGTATTGATACAATTAGTGTTATTTGATAGGATCAATGTAGATTGTTCCCCTCAACCAAGCCAGAGTTTCATTGTGACTGATACAATATGGGCACCTGACCTGTCACAATATCCGGGGCCAAAGTATCAGGCCTTGTCCCGTGCCCTGCGCGATGCGGTAAGAAACGGATTGCTGATGCCCGGCGCTCAGCTCCCGACCGTGCGGGAACTGGCCTGGAGGCTGCAAGTCACCCCAGGAACGGTTTCCCGCGCCTATCAACTTGCCACGCAAGAAGGGCTTTTGTCCGCGACCGTCGGAAGGGGCACATTCGTCGCAGCCCGATCGCCACAATTCGGGCCCACCCAGCCATTGTTCGTTGATACGGGCGGCATTGCTGCGAATGTCGTGGACCTGCGATCTCCTTCGCTGCCTCGGGTGGGGCAAGCCGCGGTTCTGAAGGCGGCGATGCACCGTATGGCCGACGCGGTGGGCGAGGATTACGTCGACTATCCCAGTCAGCGGGCAGAGGAGCCGCTGCGTGCCGCCATCCTCGGTTGGGTGTCCGATCGCCTCCTTGGGCCTGTCGCCATGGATGACGTGACGCTGACGAATGGCGGGCAGGCGGCGATCAACCTGATCCTGTCATGCTGTCTGCGCGGTGACCGCCCCGTGGTTCTGGCCGAAGACCTCGCCTATCCCGGCTTCCGACATGCCGCACGCCTTGCGCGGGCCGAAGTGGTGGGGATCGAACTGGATCAGCACGGCCTGCGCCCCGACGCGCTGGAGGCTGCCTGCCGCCGCCACGGCCCGCAGGTGCTGTGCACCACGACCGAGGCGCAGAACCCCACCGCTGCCCGGATGCCCGAGCAGCGCCGATCCGAGATCGCACTGATCGCCCGCGCCTATGACCTTCAAGTGATCGAAGACGACTGCTATTCCGTGGCCGAAAGCAGCTATGCCGCGATCCGCGCCCACGCGCCGGAGCGGACTTGGTATGTCGGCAGCCTGTCGAAATCGGTCTCGGCGGCGCTGCGCTTCGGCTATGTGATCTGCCCGCAGGGGATGGGGAACGCGGGGCGACTGACCGCGCAGCATATCAGTTTCGCGCTGTCGCGGCCGGTGGGCGAACTATGCCTCGACCTGCTGACCTCGGGCGCGGCCGAGGATCTTCGCCGCATGGTGCAGGCCGAATTCGCGGAACGGCTGGGGGTGATCGTCGCGGCGCTGGAGGGGCAGGACCTGGTGTGGCAGCCGGGTCTGCCGTTCGTGTGGCTGCGGCTCCCCTCGGGATGGCGGGCGTCCACCTTCACCCGCATGGCCGAGGCCGAGGGCGTGATGGTGCGTTCAGCGGACGAATATGCGCTGGTCCATGGCCGTTCGCCCAATGCGGTTCGACTGGCCATCGCGGGGGGGATCCCGCGCGATCATTTCGACGCGGGGCTCGCGCGGCTTCGGCGCCTGCTTCTGTCGCCCCCGGCCGAGATTGCGGTGTAACAGTCTGGAAAAATCTCGAAAAAGCTCTTGTCGGAGCCATCGCCGCTATGCAGAATCCCGCCGAAACATCTCGCCGGGGATACCTGTATGAAGCGAAGCGCCCGCGGCGCCGGAACCGAAGCGTCGAGCGGCCTGCTTCTTGTCAGTCCGCCCGCCATCTATGCGCTGGTGCTGCTGGCGGCACCGCTTGCGACCATCATCCTCTACAGCTTTTTCACCGATGGATATCTTGAGGTGATACGCGAGTTCACGTTCGCAAACTATCGCGAAACATGGGTAAATCCGCTTTACCGCACAGTGATGCTGCGCTCGCTTCTGGTCTCGGTGCTGGTGACCCTGGCAACCGTGCTGCTGGCCTTTCCAGTGGCCTATTTCGTCAGTTTCCACGTCGATCCGTCGCGCAAATCCCTTTGGCTGTTCCTCATCACGATCCCGTTCTGGACCAGTTATTTGATCCGGGTTTTCCTGTGGAAGGTCATTCTCGGCTATAACGGCGTGGTCAATTCGGGCCTTCTCAGCCTCGGGATCATCGACGAGCCGTTAACCTTCCTGCTCTACAACACGAACTCGGTCGTCATCACGCTGGCCCATGCCTATGCGCCGTTCGCAATCCTGCCGATCTTCGTCGCGCTGGAGAAGATCGACCGTTCCTTGCTGGAGGCGGGGCAGGATCTGGGCGAGACGCGCTTTGCCACCTTCTGCCGCGTGACGCTGCCGCTGGCGATGCCGGGCGTGGTGGCTTCGGTGCTGATTGTCTTCATCCCGACCATCGGCGATTACGTCACGCCCCAGCTTGTCGGCGGGCCGGAGGGGCGGATGGTCGCCAACCTGATCCAGTTGCAATACCTGCGGCTGGACAATTATCCGCTGGGATCGGCCATCGCGGTCTCGGCCATGGGGATCGTGGCGGTCATCAGCCTGATCTTCCTGTTCCTGACGCGGCGCTATCTGAAAGGTCCGAAATGAGGGGCGGCTGGTTCAAGGTCTATGCGCTGGCCTATCTGGTCTTTCTGTATGCGCCCATCGTTCTTCTGCCGATGTTCGCATTCAACGACGCGACGGTCATCGCCTTTCCGCTGAACGGGTTCACGACCAAGTGGTTCTCGGAGATGTGGGTCGCGCCGGGCCTTTGGCCGGCATTGAAGAATTCGCTCATCATCGCGGTGTCCAGTGCCGTGATCGCGACCGCGCTCGGGATATTCGCTGCGCGGGCATCGACCCGCTACAAGTTCCCGGGCAAGGCGGGGATCATGGGCCTCATCATGCTGCCGCTGGTCCTGCCCGAGATCATCGTGGCGGTGTCGCTGCTGGTTGTTCTTCTGGGGATCGGGATGCCGCTGTCGATCTTCACGGTGATCCTCGGCCATGTGCTGATGACGACACCCTTCACCATCGCGATCCTCACCTCGGCGTTCCAGAGCCTCGACCGTTCGCTGGAGGAAGCCGCCTACGACCTGGGCGAGACGCCAATCTCGGCCTTTCGGCTGGTGATCCTGCCTCTGGTGATGCCGGGGATCATCTCGTCGCTGCTGATCTCGTTCACAATCTCGCTGGACGAATTCATCATCGCCTTCTTCCTGGGCGGCACGCAGGTCACGCTGCCGGTCTATATCTTCTCGCAGTTCCGCTTTCCGCAATCGGTCCCGGTCATCATGGCGCTGGGCACGATCCTCGTGGCGCTGTCGATCCTGCTTCTGTCCATCGCTGAATACTTCCGCCGTCGCGGCATCGCGAAATCCGGCGGCAAGGATACCGGAGGTTTCCTGTGATCCCCAAACCCGCCGTTTCCGATCAGACGATGATCGAGTTCAAGGATGTCCACAAATGGTATGGCGATTATCACGCGCTGCGTGGGATCACCGCCACCATCCGCGCGGGGGAGTTCTTTTCGTTGCTCGGGCCTTCGGGCTGCGGTAAGACCACGCTTTTGCGCACCATCGCGGGGTTCGAGGGGATTTCGGAAGGTGTCGTGCTGATCGACGGCAAGGATGTGGCCGATGTTCCGGCGAATAAGCGTCCGACCAACATGGTCTTCCAAAGCTATGCGATCTTTCCGCACCTGACCGTGGCGCAGAACGTGGGCTTTGGGCTTCGCAAGCAGCGGCTGGCGAAGGCCGACCTCGACGCCCGCGTGGCCGAGGCGCTGGAGATGGTGGGGCTGAAGGGCTACGGCGCGCGCGCGGCCCATGCGCTTTCGGGCGGGCAGCGGCAGCGGGTCGCACTGGCCCGCGCGCTGATCCTGAAGCCGAAGGTGCTGCTCTTGGACGAGCCGCTGTCGGCGCTGGACAAGAAGATGCGCGAGCAGATGCAGGTGGAGCTTATCAAGCTGCAACGGCAGGTCGGCATCACCTTCATCCTCGTCACCCACGATCAGGAGGAGGCGCTGGTCATGTCCGACCGCATCGCCGTCATGTTCGAGGGCGAGATCGCGCAGCTTTCCGATGCCGAGACGCTTTATCGCCGCCCGAACAGCCGCCGCGTTGCCGATTTCATCGGCACGATGAACTTCCTGCCCGCCGAGGTGATCTCGGAAACAGCCGGCTCGATCGAGGTGGAGGCGCAGGGCTTTGGGCGCATCCATGTCGATCCGAAACAGGCGGCAAGCGAAGCGCCGGGGAAATCGGCCAGCATCGGTTTCCGTCCCGAGACGCTGACCATCCTGCACGAAGGCCAGCAGGCGACGGATCGCGAAGTCGGCGCCACCATCGAGGAGGTCGTCTATTATGGCGACATGACCTATTACGACGTGAAGATCGACGGGACTGAAAAGCCGGTGCGCCTGTCGATGCGCAACGTCTTCGGTCGCCCCGTGCTGGATATCGGCATGCGCACCCGTATCGCGTGGAGCCCCGGCGCGCTGGTCCTGTTCCGCTAGACGTCGGGCGGCAGGAGGCCCAGACCGCGTAGATAGATCCCGATCCCGGCCTCCAGAAGATCCTCGGCCGGGAAGGGGGACCGTGCGCCGCCACGGGTAAACAGTTCCACGACGCCATGGCTCATCGCCCAGATATGGGCTGAGAACATCGCGGCGGGCGGGCGTTTTTCCGGCGGGATATGTTCCGACAGGCGGGCGGCGGCGCGTTCCAGCACCTCGTTCGCCTTTTGCGCCGCCATTGCCACGTCGGCATGGGGCAGCCCACTCTCGAACATCGCTTTGTAATGGCCGGGATATTTGCGGGCAAAAGCGAGATAGGCGCGGCCGACGGATTCGAAGGCCGCCAGCGCTGAAGGCTTGCCGTCGTCGAACGCATATTCCATCAGTGCGCCGAAAATGTCGTAGCCCTGCCGCGCCACCTCGACCAGCAACTCGTCGCGGCCCGCGAAATGACGATAGACGGCAGCGGGCGTGACTTCGGCGGCCTTGGCGGCTTCGGACAGGGTGAATCCCTGCGGTCCCTTCTCGGCGATCAGGCCGAGGGCTGCATCGACAAGCGCCTGCCGCAGATTGCCGTGGTGGTACCCTTGTCTAGGCACGGATTTCGGGGCCGCCGCAGATCAGGGGATCGGGCGTGCCGATGGCATCTTCGTCCTTGTCGAAATCGACGGCGCGCAGCACCGTCTGGATCGCCGCCAGCCGCGCACGCTTCTTGTCGTCCGAGCGGATCACGGTCCAAGGCGCGAAATCGGTGTGGCTGCGGGCCAGCGTTTCGTCGATGGCGGCGGTGTATTCGTCCCATTTCTTCAGGCCTTCGATATCGACCTGGCTCAGCTTCCATTGTTTGAGCGGGTCGTTCTCGCGCGCGACGAAGCGGCGAAGCTGTTCGGCCCGCCCGACGTTCAGCCACAGCTTGACCAGCGTGATGCCTTCGTCCACCAGCAGATGTTCGAATTCCGGAAGCTGGCGGAAAAAGCGTTCGCGCTGTTTGTCGGTGCAGAAACCGAAGACCTTTTCGACCACGCCGCGGTTGTACCAGCTGCGGTCGAACATCACCATCTCGCCGCCCGCAGGAAGCCAGTCGACATAGCGCTGGAAATACCACTGTGTCGCCTCGCGGTCCGACGGGGCGGAAAGGGCGACGACGCTGGCGGCGCGGGGGTTCAGGTTCTCGCGCATGGCGGCGATGGTGCCGCCCTTGCCGGCGGCATCGCGACCTTCGAACACCACGACCAGCCGCTGTTTCGTTGCGCGAAGCTGGGCGATCATGCGGACAAGCTGGCGTTGCAGCAGGTCCATCCGCGCCTCGTAATCCTTGCGCTTCATCTCTTCGTCGTAAGGATAGCTGGGATCCAGGATGTCGTCCTTCCCCGCCTTTTCGATGGCGCGGCGGATATCTTTCGGGGCATCGGATTCAAGGTATTTCGTGATCGCGCCGCTGAAGGGAAGGTCCATGATCGTCTCCTTTCGCCCTTTATCGCCCTCGGGTGAAGGCGCGGTCAATGGCGGCCACGACTTCGGGCGTGGCAACATGGTGGGCCATATGGCCGATCCCCGGCAACTGCGTCAGGTGCACATTCGGAAGCTGAGTCATCGGCAGCGACTGGATGCGCAGCGCAACGGTCTGATCGGCGGTGCCATGCACGATCTCGATCGGCAGGGTCAGCGCGCGGTAGTGGCGGGCCATCAGCGCCAGATGCGGCTTCAGCCGGGTCAGCTGCCGCAGGTTGGTGCGCAGGGGCAGGGGCCGTAGCGCCAGATCGGCCGCGATGGCCCCGGCATAGCCTGCCGGCGGGTCCTGCGGCGCGAACAGCGTCGTCACGATCCGGTCCAGAGCCCAATCCGGCAGGAAGGCCGAAGCCAGCGGCTCCAGCGTCGCTTCGCCCACCGGGGTCGCTGCAAGGCCGTAAAGCCCGTCGAGGCCCCCCTCCCACGGCAGCACGGCGCCCGAGACAAGCACGACGCCATGCGTGTCCGGTTCGATCAGCGCCCAGGCCATCGCGACCGCACCGCCATAGGAATGGCCCAGGACCACCGGATCGCGCAAGCCAAGCTGCCGCGCCGCCGCCCGCAGGTGATCGGCCTGCACCAGCGGGCTGTTGCCCTCGGCCCCCAGATCGCTGGAATATCCCTGTCCGGGGCGGTCGAAGCGGATGACGCGATAGCGGTCCTGAAGCGCTTCGGCCAAGGCAGCCATGTCGCGCGTGTTGCCGCTGGCGCCGTGGATAAGCACCACGTCCGGACCGCTGCCCTGCACCTCGGCATGGATGACGGCATCCGCGACACGGATCATCCGGCCCTCGGGCGGGTTTCGCGCCTCGATCCGCGCGGCGCGGCTGTCGGCCAGCGGGCCGCAGGCGGCCAGCAGCAGCAGGCTAGCTGCCAATCTTCTCCATGTCATAATAGGTCGTCTGGTAAATCTCGTTAATCCAGTTGCCATAAAGAAGGTGCGCGTGGCTGCGCCAGCGATTGAGCGGCTGCTTTGAAGGATCGTCGCCGGGATAGTAGTTGCAGGGCACGTTGATGGGTGTGCCCGCTGCGACGTCGCGGTCGTATTCCTGTTTTAGCGTGTCGTTGTCATATTCGAAATGGTTGAAGATGTAGAGCGCGCGGTGGGGCGCATCCTCCACCAGACACGGGCCCACCTCGTCCGAGCCGAGCAGCGTCTTCAGGCCGGGTTTGGCGCAGATCTCGCCCTCGTTCATCTCGGTCCAGCGGCTGACGGGGATCACGAAATCGTCCGAAAACCCACGCAGGTAAGGCGAGGTCGGGTTCAGGTTCCGGTGGCGGAAACAGCCGAAGGCTTTGGCATCCAGCGCGTGTTTCGCAACGCCGTGGAAATGGTGGATCATTGCCATTCCGCCCCAGCAGACGCCGAAGGTGGAATGCACGTTGGTCTGCGTCCAGTCGAACACTTCGCGCAGCTCGTCCCAATAGGTGACCTGCTCGAAGGGCAGATGCTCGATCGGGGCGCCGGTGATGATGAGGCCGTCGAACTTCTCGTGCTTCACTTCCTGAAACGGGCGATAGAATTCCGCCATATGTTCGGCGGCCGTATTCCGCGTCTGATGCTCGGTCATCCGGATCAGCTGGAAGTCGATCTGCAGCGGGGTCGCTCCGATCAGGCGGGCGAACTGGTTCTCCGTCTGGATCTTCTTGGGCATCAGATTGAGCAACCCGATCCGCAAGGGGCGAATGTCCTGCATCGCCGCCCGGCCCGGCGACATGACCATCACACCCTCGGACGAGAGGATGTCATAGGCAGGCAGGGATTCGGGCAGGGTGATGGGCATGATGTTACCTTTTTTCGCCTAGTTATGCGTCCGCGCCACGGTTTTCCAGTGCGCGGGCGATCAGGTCGGTAAACCCCTGCGTGTCGCGCAAGGCTCCGACCTCTTCGGCCATGACGGTGACCCCCCAGCGGGCCATCGCGGCATAGCGGGGCTGGCGGTGGGCCAGCGCGCGGGCATAGGTCCAGCGGATGAAATCGTCTGGGTCCACATCCGCGCCTTTTTCGGCGCGATAGGCGTCCCACGCATCAAGCAGGAACTGCGGCTGGTAATACATTGGCTTCGGCGCACGGTCGAAGCGGCGCACCAGTTCGGCCGTATGCGCCTCGGACCCCTTGATCCAGACCATCAGCAGATTCTGCGACAGCTCCGCCATCACCGGATCGGCGGGATCGTCGGGGTCCACCACCTCGCAGATCGAGCCGCCCGAATCGCAGACGAAGTTTGGATAGCCGTAAAGCTCGTCCGCGCGGGTGATGAAGCGGGTCGTGTCCAGAAGCGAGGCGATCTCCGCCTCGCGGTGCTGGTCCTGACGTTTGCGGTATTCGTCGAAGGCGAGCCCGCCCCGCGCCGGATCGCCCGGCTTACCCAGATATGTCGAAAGCGGCGCAAGATTGTCGAAGGTGATGTTGGACGCGATATAGACCGAATCCGTCATCAGCAATTCGCGCAGGAACGGCACCTTCATCGCTTCGCGCTTGAAGTTGTCGGCGATATGCTCGCCCATATACCGCGTGCCGATGCGATAATCGACCGAGTAGTGGAACCATTGCCCGCTGTCGCGCAGCAGGTTCGACACATGGGTCTTGCCCAGACCCGACATGCCGAACAGCAGCACGCGCTTGCGTTCCGCCCCAATCCAATCCTTCGCCGAGCCGTAGATCATCGCGCCCCCTTGGGTTTTCCCCGCTTGCTTAGCGCGGGGCGCGGGCACGCACACGCGAAAAGATGCGCCCATCGAGGATCACGAGGCCGAGGCCCAGTGCCGCGAACCCGGCGAAGGCGCGTAGCGGCAACGCCTCGTCCAGAACCAGCGCACCGAGGGTGATCGCGATCGGCGCGACCAGAAGCGTCACGAGACTGGTATTGCCTGCGCCTGCCGTCGAAAGCAGCCGGTAGTAGAGCAGATAGGCCGCCGCAGTCGAAATGGCGGCAAGATAGGCGAGAGCCCCCGCGGCCATAGGGGTCGGCAGGGCGGGGAGCCCTTCGGTCCAAAGCATCAGAGGCACAGAGATCGCGGCGGAAAAGGTCAGCATCCCCGCCGCCGCGACGACCGGCACGATCCCCCGCGTCGCGATGCGCCCGAACGCCCCCGCGCAGGCATAGCTGAGCGCCGCCCCCAGAAGCGCGATCTGCGCAAGCGAGGTCAGATCCAGCCGGTGCAGGACATCGGGCCCGATCACGATCACCACGCCAACGAACCCGGTCAGCACGCCAGCCAGCCTCCGGCGGCTGAGTCGTTCGTCGCCGAAGACCAGCGCCGCGACCAGCACGCCGAAGATCGCGGTCGAGGCGTTCAGGATCGCCGCAAGCCCGCTGGGAACCGAAAGCTGCGCCCATGTGATGAGCGAGAACGGAAGCACGTTGTTCAGGATGCCCAGCGCCAGAAACCCGAGCCAGACGCGCGGGCTGCGCGGCACCGCATACCCGCGCGCCAGCACCACCGTCCAAAGGATCGCACAGGCCCCAAGGCAGCGCGCCGCGACGACGGCATGAACGCCGACCGAATCGAGCGCGAGGCGGTTGGCAAGGAATGATCCGCCCCAGAACAGGGCGATCAGAAAAAGCTCGGCCCAGGAGCGAAGCGACAGGCTGCGTTGCGAATCCATCCGGCGACGCTGTCACAACTCGCGGCCCGGATCATGCGCAATCCGGGCCGCGATGGATCAGAAGGCGAAGCCGACCTTCACGCCGACGCTGACCGCGTCATTGTCGCGGAAGTCGGCGCGGGCAGTGTCGGGGGTTCCCGTTTCTGGCGCGGCACGGCCAAGCGCGGTGTAGTTCACGCCGGTCGTGATCTTCATGTTGTCGCGGCTATAGATCGCCGCCAGTGTTAGCCCGATCCGCCCGTTGGTCGGCGCAAGCGGAGAGATGAGGTGGTTGTCCTTCTGCTCGTAGCTCACGGAGGCAGCGCCCGACCATGTATCGTTGAACTTGCGCCCGATCCCCAGCGTGTAGGTGATGGTATTGTCCAGTCCGATCAGCCCCTCGCCGCCCGACAGGGGGTTGGCAAGGAAGTTCTGCGGATCGACGAGGAACTCGCTCCACTTCACCCAGCGGACCTGACCGAAGAGCAGTGTGTCGGCCATGATCCCGGTTTGGAAGTCAAGGTTTACGCTTTGCGGCGTCTTCACCTCGGTCACCGATTCGCCGCGGGCGACGCCCGTACCGGATTCCAGCGTGTCGAACTCATGCTTGATCGACGACTGGTAGGTCAGCGCGACACGCAGCGCGATCTCGGGTCGTTCATAGGCGACCCCGAGGACATAGCCCGGCGCCCAGTCGCGTTTGAGATCCACATTGTAGCCGTCGAAGCCCGAACCCGGCCCCGGCGCGAAGGGGTTCCAATAGGCCGCCCCGCGAAGCGAGATGTGACCGTCCGCCTGCTGTGCGCGCAGACCGCCGTGGACCGAGAAATTCTCGTCGAACTTATAGCGCAGGATTGCGGTCAGCGCATGGGCATGGGCCTTGGCGACCGTTCCACCGTTGTTCGGTGTGGCAAGGTTGAACGAACCCGGCCCGTATTCGATATCCGCCGCAAATGGCTCGTCATAGATGACCGCATAGGAAAGCCGGTCGTTGATATCGTCCTTGAAGGCGAAACCGAACTGAGAAAAATTCTTTGCCACGTCGCCCGAACTTCCGCCGCCGGGGAAGATCGCCAGTGGCTCGTCCGTGCCCGACACGTCAGGTTTGGAATGCGAGAAGGAGAATTCCGCATAGCGCCCCTGCTCGAACAGGATGCCGATGTTCTGGCCGCTGCGGTCGATGCCGCCTGCCGTTGCCGCGCCGGCCCCAAGCGCGACAAGTCCGATGGTTGTTGCAATCCGCTTCATTATACCCCCCAAGCGCCTGCCGATTGAGAACGCTATGGAGGGAAAGGGTTAACGGTCAATCAAGGACGCAGCGTCACTCCATGATTGCGCAAACCTGTTGCAGTCGCGCCTTAGACGAGGGCGGACAGCCAATGCGCAACCGCCGTCGGTGCGGGCAGGGGGCCATAGGCGATCTTCACCGCCGTCAGGGCTGCCGTAGCAAGCCAGAGCATCAGCAGAACGGAAACGCGCAGCGCCTCGTTCGCGCGCAGCCAGAAGACTGGGATCGGCATGGCGCCAAGCCAGACGACGCCGGTGACGTAGGAATATTCAGCCGTGCCAAGCCAGCGCGCGCTGCGGCGGACGAAATCGATCATTCGCGTGATCCGTGTTGGGGTGACCCTTTCCCCATAAAACGAAACGGGGCCGCGAACAATGTCACGACCCCGTTATCAATTCACATTCTGTGGAACCGTGTCGCCGGTGCCAGCGTTATTCCCATTCGATCGTGCCCGGGGGTTTCGACGTGATGTCGTAGGTGACTCGGTTGATCCCCTGAACCTCGTTGATGATCCGGGTCGCCGTCTCGCCCAGGAAGTCATGGGTGAAGGGATAGTAATCCGCCGTCATCCCATCCACGGACGTCACCGCGCGAAGGGCGCAGGCGAAGTCATAGGTGCGCCCGTCGCCCATCACGCCGACGGTGCGGACCGGAAGGATCGCGACAAACGCCTGCCAGATTTCATCGTAGAGCCCGTGCTTGCGGATCTGGTCGATATAGACCGCATCCGCCTTACGCAGGATCTCCAGCTTTTCGCGCGTGATCTCGCCGGGGCAGCGGATCGCCAGACCCGGGCCCGGGAAGGGGTGGCGACCGATGAAGCTGTCGGGCAGGCCAAGCTCGCGGCCAAGCGCGCGGACCTCGTCCTTGAACAGCTCGCGCAGCGGCTCAACCAGCTTCAGGCCCATCTTCTCGGGCAGACCGCCGACATTGTGGTGGCTCTTGATCGTCACGGACGGACCGCCCGAGAACGAGACGCTCTCGATCACGTCGGGGTAGAGGGTGCCTTGCGCAAGGAATGTCGCGCCGCCGACCTCGGCCGCATGTTTCTGGAACACGTCGATGAACAGCTTGCCGATGATCTTGCGCTTCGTCTCCGGGTCCGACTGACCCTCAAGCTGGCCAAGGAACAGTTCGGATTCGTCGGCATGGATCAGCGGCATGTTGTAATGGTCGCGGAACATGGTCACGACCTGCTCGGCCTCGCCCTGCCGCAGCAGGCCGTGATCGACGAAGACGCAGGTCAGCTGATCCCCGATCGCCTCGTGGATCAGGACCGCCGCGACCGAGCTGTCGACGCCGCCCGAAAGACCGCAGATGACCTTCTGATCGCCCACCTGTTCGCGGATCTTGCGGATCGCTTCCTCGCGGTAGGCACCCATGGTCCAGTCGCCCTTGAACCCGGCCAGACGCACGAAATTCTCGTACAGTTTCGCACCTTGCGGGGTGTGATGCACCTCGGGGTGGAACTGCACGGCGAAGAAATTGCGCGAGGTGTCCGCCGTGATGGCGAATGGTGCGTTGGGCGATGTGCCGTAGACCTGAAATCCTGGCGCGATGGCCGAGACATGGTCGCCATGGCTCATCCACACCTGTTCGCGCCCGTCTAGCGCGCCGAACCAGCCGTCCAGCAGGTCGATCCGGTCTTCAGACGGGGTGACATAGGCGCGGCCGAATTCGGCTGTGCCATGCCCGCGCTCCACCTTGCCACCAAGGCAGTGCATCATGACCTGCTGGCCATAGCAGATGCCAAGGATCGGCACGCCCATGTCGAACACGCCCGCGGGCGGCATTGGCGCCCCTTCGGCAAAGACCGAGGACGGCCCGCCCGAGAAGATCACCGCCTTGGGCGCGAAGTCCTTCAGGAAGGCGTCGTCCACCTTGTTGAACGGGTGGATTTCGCAATACACGTTCAGCTCGCGCAAGCGCCGCGCGATGAGCTGCGTGACTTGGCTGCCGAAGTCGATGATGAGGAGGCGATCATGCTGGGTCATGCCCCTGCGCATAGGGCGAAAGGGTCCGTTTCGCAAGGGGTCACGCCATGCGCGGCAGCAGGCGCGTTTCGGCCATCATCGCGATCAGCACCTCGACATGCCGGGTCAGGGAATAGCTTGCATCCCCTGCGCGGCGGATCGTCTCCAGCCGTTCCTCTTGCAGGATCAGTTCGGGCAGGGCGGCTTCGGGCGCGGCGGCGCTGACCAAGCGGCGCAGATCGCGGTCGCGGCGATAGTCGCCCATGCCGTGACGAGCTGCCCTAATCAGCAGGCGCGGGCGGCGGAGTTCGGCAAGAATGGCGCGGAAGTCGGTCATCAATGTGTCCTCTTTGTGGCAGAACGGACCATGCCTCAAGTCAACCGGGCGTTGCGCAACCGTCGAAATCCCCGCGCGGACCCTTACCCAATGGTTTAGGGAAATGAAGCAATTATCGGAAAAGTCGATTGTTTTAACCAGGAGGTAACCAATGCCACTCATGGTTGCAAAAGTCTTAAAGGCGGGTCGGGTGTCCGGCACGTCGCACGGAACGCGATCATGGCAAATCTAAGACCTGTTCAGACACTTCCCACCTGGCTGCCCGACGCGGTGCGGCTTTATCTGGATCACACCGAAGAAGGCCTTTCGCTTCGGGAGCTTGCCCGGCGCGAGGGGTGCCACGCGTCGACCGTCATGCGCCAGGTCCGCCGATACGAGAACCGCCGCGACGATCCGTTGATCGATGCCGCCCTTGCCGCGCTTGCCCGCGCACCGAAAGATAAGGAAGACGACATGACCATCGCTGCCCGCAGCCAGGACTTCATCCATGACGAGGCGCGGATCGCCGCCGAAGCCCGCCGCGTGCTGCGCCGCATGGCCGAGTCGGGCGCGGTGCTGGGCTTTGCCGCCGACATGGAGAAGGCCGCCGTTCTGCGCACCTTTCCGGACGGGCAGACGGCCAAGACAGCCGTGGTCGATCGCGAAGTGGCACAGGCCTTCGCGCTCAAGAACTGGATCGCACCGCGCAAGGCGGGACGGATCACCACCTACGAGATCACCTCGGCAGGCCGCGCATATCTGCGGCAGGCGATAGAGGAGGAGGACGGCCGCCGCCGGGGCATGTCCGAAGCCGGGGCGAATTTCAACTGGGGCGAGGAGGAGGACACCCGCCGCCTGCGCTACGGGCTTGGCGAAAGCCCGGTCGCCGCGATGGGCCGCCGCCGCGACAAGGACGGCAAGCCGCTGCTGGAGCCGGAACTTGTCGCAGCCGCCGAACGTATTCGCGAGGATTTCGAACTGGCGCAGATGGGGCCACGCGTCACGCAGAACTGGGACAGGTTTCTTGACGGCGGCGCGCCGGGTCTGAAGGCCGACCCGGCAGGGCGCGGCCCCGGCGCCGCGCGCGACCGGGTGGCGTTGGCGCTTCAGGAGCTAGGGCCGGGGCTGAACGACATGGTCCTGCGCTGCTGCTGCCACCTCGAAGGGGTCGAGGCGACCGAGAAGGCGCTGAACTGGCCCGCCCGGTCCGGCAAGGTCGTGCTGCGCATCGCGCTGGAGCGGCTGCGCCAGCATTACCAGCGCGCCTATGGCGGAAAGGGCCCGCTGATCGGTTGACCCGCGGGCCTGCAGATCACTCCGCGGCGGTGGCGGTTTCGTCCGTCACCGAAATCGCGTTCACGTCGCTTGCCGTGCGCAAAGCCTCGCGCACGCCGGCTTCGTAGTCGGGATGCACCCGGCGCAGGACCGCCAGCCAACGCTCCTTCACCGCATCGGAGCATGGCCCCATCGCCGCACTCATATTGCCAAACAGGCGCTGCTTCTCATCCGCCGGAAGCAGGTTGAACAGTGCGCGGGGCTGGACGTAATCGGCATCCGCCTCGGTCTGAACGTAACGGTCCGCATCGCCCGCAATCTTCAGCGGCGGCTCCTGCACCCCCGGATCGGCGACCGGGCCGCCATGCTGGTTCGGCTCGTAATAGGCATCCGGATTCCCGAAATCATTGGTGAAGAACCGCATCGCGCCGTCTTTGTGGTAATGATTGACCGGCGCCGCCTTTGCGGCGTTGGCGGGCAGCGCCTCGTAATGCGTGCCAAGGCGATAGCGATGCGCGTCGGCATAGCTGAAGATTCGCGCCTGGAGCATCTTGTCGGGCGAGAAACCGATCCCCGGCACCACGTTCGACGGCGAATAGGCTGCATTCTCCACGAAGACGAAGTAGTTTTCCGGGTTCCGGTTCAACTCCATCACCCCCACCTCGATCAGCGGATAGTCTGCATGCGGCCAGACCTTCGTCAGATCGAAAGGGTTGTAGGGGGTCTTCAGCGCATCCTCCTCAGGCATCGCCTGTATATGCAGCGTCCATTTCGGAAAGCGGCCCTCGTCGATCGCGTTATAGAGGTCCTCCTGATAGCTTTCGCGCGTCTTGCCGATCAGCTTTTCCGCCTGCGCGTTGGTGTAGTTCTGGATCGGCTGCTGGCAGCGCCAGTGGAATTTCACCCAGTGCCGCACCCCATCCGTGTTCCACATGCTGAACGTGTGGCTGCCATAGCCGTGCATGTGCATCGGGTTCACCGGAATGCCGCGATCCGACATCAGGATCGTGACCTGATGCACCGATTCGGGCTGGGCCGACCAGAAATCGAACATCGCCTCGGGCGAGCGGAGATTGGTTTTCGGATGCCGTTTCTGCGTGCGGATGAAGTCGGGGAACTTGAAGCCGTCGCGGATGAAGAAGATCGGGGTGTTGTTGCCGACGACGTCCCAATTGCCCTCCTCGGTATAGAGCTTCACCGAAAAGCCGCGCACGTCGCGTTCGGCATCCGCAGCGCCAAGCTCGCCCGCCACGGTGGAAAAGCGGGTCAGCACTTCGGTCTGCTTGCCGACGGTTTCGAACACCTTGGCGCGCGAGATATGGGTGATGTCGTTCGTCACTGTGAATGTACCGAAGGCGCCCCAGCCCTTGGCGTGCACGACGCGCTCGGGGATGCGCTCGCGGTTCTGATGCGCCAGCTTTTCGATCAGCTGATAATCCTGAAGCAGCGCCGGGCCGCGTTCGCCTGCAGTCTGGGTGGTGTTGTTCGTAGGAACAGGGGCGCCTGCGGTCGTGGTCAGGCGGGGGGTCCGGTCGCTCATTGCTTCCTCCATCGGTTGCTGTCGGGGGGAGGATGGAATGGCATGCCGATAAAGGGAAATTGTATTTACTTCAGTGGGCCATAAGATATCCTGATCGAATGACATTGAAGCAGCTTTCCTACTTTCTGGCCTTGGCGCAGGAGCGGCATTTCGGCAGGGCCGCCGCGCGGGTGCATGTCACCCAGCCCGCCCTGTCGATGCAGGTGCGCGAGCTGGAGGATCGGCTGGGCACCCCGCTTCTGGAACGCGGGCGCGATCTGCGCCTGACCCCGGCGGGGCGGGAAGTCGCCGCCCGCGCCGCCCGCATCCTGGCCGAGGTGGCCGAGATCGACGCGATGGCGCGGCGCAGATCGCTGGGCGGGCGCGTGAACGTCGGGATCATCCCCACCGTCGCGCCTTATCTGCTGCCCCGCCTTCTGCCGCGCGTAACGACAGAACTTCGCCTGCGCGAGGCGCAGACCGAGGCGTTGCTGGACGGGCTCGAGGATGGATCGCTGGACGCCGTCGTCATAGCCAGCCCGGCGCGGCACGGGATGGTCGCGCATCACCTGTTTACCGACCGTTTCCTTCTGGCCGGAAGCGAGTCGCGCCTTGCCGCGCTGGCAGGCGGGATCGAGCATCTGCGCCCCTCGGCGCTGGACCCGGATCATCTGCTGTTGCTGGACGAGGGGCATTGCCTTGCCGATCAGGCGCTGGAGGTCTGCGGGCTGGACCGGCGGCAGGCGCGGCTGGACCTTGGCGCATCGTCGCTTTCGACGCTGGCAGGGCTCGTGGGGCAGGGCTATGGGCTGACCTTTCTGCCCGAGATCGCCGCCCCGCTGGAAACGGCAGCGCAGCCCGCGATGCGGCTGGCTCGCTTCGCCGAACCGCAACCCGCACGCGAGGTGGCGCTGGTCGGGCGGGCCTCTACCGCCGCTGAGCCGTGGTTCGAGACATTGGCCCACCAGATAAGGGAGATCGCATGATCCGAAATCTTCGCGCGGCGGATTTGCCCGAATGGCGCAGGCTCTGGACCGGGTATTTGGAATTCTACGGCACATCGGTGTCCGAAGATGTGTATGCCGCGACCTTTGCGAGGCTGCTGGACCCGGCGCGTCCGCAATGGGCGCTGGTGGCCGAGAACGGCGGGCGGCTCGTCGGGCTCGCGCATTACATCTTCCACCCGCATAACTGGCGGATCGAGGATGTCTGCTATCTTCAGGACCTTTACGTCGATCCGGCCACCCGCGGCACGGGGGCGGGCAGGGCGCTGATCGAAGGCGTCTATGCCGCGGCCGATGCGAATGGCACGCCGCAGGTCTGGTGGCTGACGCAGGAAGGCAACGGCACCGCGCGGCAGCTTTACGACCGGATGGCGCGGGTGACGCCCTTCATCCGGTATCAAAGGTAAGGGGGCCCGAAGGCCCCCGAACATCACGCGGCTTTTTCTGCCGAAGCGGCGCGCAGATATTCCAGCACCGATTCCGGCGACGATACGCCATAGGGGTCTTCGCCATGGTTGTCGCACAGGCCCGGTTCTTCGAACCATGCTTCGACCACACCGTTGTCGACGACGGCGGCATAGCGCCACGAACGCAGGCCGAAGCCGAGGTTGTCCTTGCGGACCAGCATGCCGACGCGGCGGGTGAATTCACCCGAACCGTCCGGAATGACCTTGACGTTGGTCAGGCCCTGCGCCTTGGCCCACTGGTTCATCACGAAGGCGTCGTTGACCGACATGCAGTAGATTTCGTCGATGCCTTGCGCCTGAAAGTCGGCAAAGCCGTTCTCGAACCCCGGCAGCTGATAGGTCGAGCAGGTGGGCGTGAACGCGCCCGGCAGCGAGAAAAGCACGACCCGCTTGCCCGCGAAATAGTCGGCGGTAGTTTTGACTTCCCAGCGGAACGGGTTCGGCCCGCCGATGGATTCGTCGCGCACGCGCGTCTGGAAGTTGACGGAAGGCAGTTTGACGCCCGTCTGCATGATATATTCCCTCGGAACGATGATCCTGACGGATCGCCTGCTCCTCCCCGACATGCGTTTTAGACAAAGCGGCCAATCGGCTCAAGTGCATCGGTTGCCTTGTGCGCGCAAAGGGCCTATCTCGAAGGAAATCGGCCGCGAGGGGGAAATTTCGTGCGCGATCTCAAGCTACCGGACCAGCGTCATCCCGAAAAGGCGCATCGCGCCGACAATGCGCAGCCGAAGAAGCCAGACTGGATTCGCGTCAAGGCTCCGACGTCCGAGGGCTATAAGCAGACCCGCGACATCATCAAGGAAAACCGGCTGGTCACGGTCTGCGAGGAAGCCGGCTGCCCCAACGTGGGCGAATGCTGGTCCCAGGGCCACGCCACCATGATGATCATGGGCGAAATCTGCACCCGCGGGTGCACCTTCTGCAACGTGGCGACGGGCAAGCCGCAAAACCTCGACGCGTTCGAGCCGGGGCGGGTTGCCCATGCGGTGTCGAAGCTGGGATTGAACCATGTGGTCGTGACCTCGGTGGACCGGGACGATCTGGACGATGGCGGGGCCGAACATTTCGCCCAGACGATCCGCGCGATCCGCCACCGCTCTCCCACCACCACGATCGAGATCCTGACGCCAGATTTCCTGAAATGCGCGCCGTCCGCGCTGGAAACCGTCGTGGCCGCGCGGCCCGACGTGTTCAACCACAACCTTGAAACCGTGCCGGGCCTGTATCTGGAGGTGCGTCCGGGTGCCCGCTATTTCCACTCGCTGCGTTTGCTGCAACGGGTGAAGGAACTGGACCCGACGATCTTTACCAAATCCGGCATCATGGTGGGTTTGGGCGAGGATGCTCCGCAGGTCCGTCAGGTGATGGACGACATGCGCGCAGCGGATGTGGATTTCCTGACCATCGGACAATATCTGCAGCCGACGCCGAAGCACCACCGCGTCGACCGCTTCGTCACCCCCGAGGAATTCGCCAGCTATGAGAAAGCCGCCTATGGCAAGGGCTTCCTGATGGTGTCGGCCACGCCGCTGACGCGGTCATCCTATCACGCCGGGGACGACTTTGCGCGGCTGCGCGATGCACGGATGGCGAAACTGGGGGCTTGACCTCTTTCGGGGGGCGTGAAACAGGGAACCGTCAAACGAACCCTCCCAAGGAGACACCCCATGGAGATTCGCGAGGCGCTTACCTTCGACGATGTCCTGCTTGTTCCGGCCGCGAGCTCCGTGCTGCCGTCCGATGCCGACACGTCGACTTTCGTGACCAAGGCGATCCGTCTGAACATCCCGCTGCTGTCCTCGGCAATGGATACGGTCACCGAAGGGCGCATGGCCATCGCCATGGCGCAGGCGGGCGGGATGGGCGTCATCCACCGCAACCTGAACCTTGAACAGCAGGCGGACGAAGTTCGCCGCGTGAAACGGTTCGAAAGCGGCATCGTCTACAAACCGATCACGCTGCGGGCCGATCAGACGCTGGCAGATGCCAAGGCGCTGTGCGAACGCTATAACGTCACCGGCTTTCCGGTCGTGGACGAGTCGGGCCGCGTTGTCGGCATCGTGACCAACCGCGACATGCGGTTCGCGTCGGATGACAAGACGCCGGTTTCGGTGATGATGACCTCGGATAACCTCGCGATTCTTCAGGAACCGGCGGATCGTGACACCGCGCTGAATCTGATGAAGGCGCGGCGGATCGAAAAGCTGCTGGTGACGGATGCCTCGGGCAAGCTGACCGGCCTTCTGACGCTAAAGGACAGCGAGAAGGCGGTTCTGAACCCCAACGCCTGCAAGGATGAATTGGGCCGCCTGCGCGTTGCCGCGGCGTCCACCGTCGGCGATGCCGGGTTCGAACGCTCGCGCGCGCTGATCGAGGCGGGCGTGGACATGGTGGTGATCGACACCGCCCATGGCCATTCCGAAGGCGTCGCCAAAGCGGTGGAGCGGATCAAGAACCTGTCGAACACCGTGCAGGTGGTTGCGGGCAACGTCGCGACGGCTTCCGCCACGCGGGCGCTGATCGCGGCGGGCGCAGATGCGGTCAAGGTCGGGATCGGGCCGGGGTCGATCTGCACCACGCGCATCGTCGCGGGCGTCGGCGTTCCGCAGCTGACCGCGATCATGGACGCGGCGGGCGGTGCGGGCGACATCCCGATCATCGCGGATGGCGGCATCAAGTTCTCGGGCGATTTCGCCAAGGCGATCGCGGCGGGGGCATCCTGCGCCATGGTCGGCTCGGCCATCGCCGGCACCGACGAAAGCCCTGGCGAGGTGATCCTGTATCAGGGCCGCAGCTTCAAATCCTATCGCGGGATGGGCAGCCTTGGCGCGATGGCGCGCGGATCGGCGGATCGGTATTTCCAGAAGGACGCCGCATCCGACAAGCTGGTGCCGGAGGGGATCGAGGGTCAGGTGCCGTACAAGGGCACGGCTTCGGCGGTGATCCACCAGCTGGTCGGCGGGCTGCGGGCGGCCATGGGCTATACCGGCAACCGCACCGTGGCAGAGATGCGCGCGAATTGCGAATTCGTGCGCATCACCAATGCCGGCCTGTCGGAAAGCCATGTCCACGACGTGCAGATCACGCGGGAATCGCCGAACTACCGCATGGGCTGACGCCTAGTTCAGCAGCTTGCCGAAATCCGCATCCAGCCGCGCGAGCGAGGCCTCGATATGGTCCCGCCGCGCGGCGATCCACGCATCCTGCGCGGTCAGCCTGTCGCGCGCGGCCGCGATCATGCGCTCCATCTCGGCCGGTTGCGGGCCGCCTGCGGTGGCGCGGGCGCGGATGATGGCGGCGGGGTCGAGCGCGGCGCGGAAGGCGTCTTCCGTGATCGGCAGATCGGCAGGATAGTCGGTCCCCTCCACCGCCTCGGCATAGATGCGCTGCGCTTCGGCATAGGGGAAGTCCAGCGGCCCAAGCCCGTCCTGCCGCGCCGCCGTCACGATCTCTGACGCGAAATGGTGCCCGACGCGAAAGGGCATCCCGTGTTCGCGCATCAGCAGATCCGCCAGTTCCTGCGAGGCGGTCCAGTCGCCGTTCAGTTCCTCCATCGCGCGGTCCGGGTTGATGGCCAGCGCGCCGAGGATGTCGTTCAGCCCTTCCAGCACCTCCACGGCCTTGTCCACCATCTCTCCGTTGCGCCCGGTGCTTTTCGCATCGCTCATCCCCGGCGGCAGGTTATGGGCCTGAAGGGCAGGGCCCATGGCAAGCGTCAGCGCCTCGGACGCATCGCTGCGGGTGGAATTGAGGATGCCCGGATTGCGTTTCTGTGGCATGGCGCTGGAGACATAGGTGTTGTCGCCGCCTTCCTGCAGCAGGATCCACGGACGGGTTTGGCCGTATTGGCCCATGACATCTTCGATAAACGTGCCCGAATGCAGGGCGACCGATGCGACGATGGATGACAGTTCCACCGCCTGATCGACGGGCGCGATCTGCGCCGCGTCATAGGCGTTGTCCACCGTGCCTGCAAAGCCGAGGTAGCCCGCCATCCTGTCGCGATTCAGCGGCCAGCTTGTCCCGTTCAGCACCGTCGTTCCCATCGCGGACAGGTCCAGCCGGGCGTAAGCTTCGCGGATGCGCTGCGCATCGCGGTCCAGGCCCGCCGCATGGCCCAGCAGATAATGGCCATAGCTGTTGGGCTGTGCCGCAACCCCGTTGGTATAGTTCGGAACGATGGTCTCCACATGCTGGGCCGCCAGTTCCACCATCGTCCGCGATGTGGTGTTCAGTTGTTCGGCCAGCGCCAGAAGCCGCTCGCGCAGGATCGCGGCGCGGGCGGTGGAAAGCATGTCCTGACTGGACCGGCCCGCGTGAAGCAGCGTGACATCCTGCCCGCCCGCCTCGATCAGCAGCGGCTCGAAGCTGATGACGGTCTGGGGGCGTTTGGCGTCAGGTTGGGCGCCATCCTCCAGCACCCTGACCAGTGCCGCGGCGATGCCGGGGGTCAGTGCGGGGTCCAGCAGCCCTTCCTCGGTATTGATGACGGCGGTGGCCTTGTTGATCTCTCCGATCCAGAAGAAACTGTCGCGCTGCTCTGCGCCGGCGATTTGGGGCGAAAGCGCGACGAGCCCGGCCAAGGCGAGCGCCGCCGGACGGCGGATGGCGAAATGGTGCATGGTTCCTCCCGTGATGTGCGCGGCGAGAGCATCCTCCATGCCCCCGGCGGCGCGATCATTGTTCCCGCCAAGCGCCCCTTATGCAAGCATCGCCAAACTGTGACCATGCGGGGGGTGACGGGACGCGAACGCCGCCCATATCACCACCATCACATTCTTGCGCGGAGTGCCCATGCCCGACACCCAACCTGCGGCGGATCGTTCGGGCGACCGCTATGCCCGCGAGCTTGAACGGCATCTGGACTGGCTCGACACCTTCACCTCCACCGCGCTGGGCGTGCTGGCGGCGGCGTCCGGGATCTATACCTATCTTGGCGTGCGCACATTGCTGGACGATCCGGGGATATGGACGACCTTCGCGGCGCTGTCCTATTCCATCGCCGTGTCGGTCGGGATCTTCGTCTTCTGGTCCTATATGTTGCGGCTTCTGCCTGCGGTTCGCACGGCGGCGTCGCGGATCGGCTTGATGCTGACGATGGCGCTCGGCTGCGTGGCCATCGTGGCGATGTCGTCATGGCTGAACGCGGCGGCGCTGGCGGGCGGGGCGGCGGTGGAAACCCACATGGCGACCACGGTGCAGCAATATCAGGCGGCGCTGGAACGGGCGCATGCCAATTCGGTTGCGGGCCAGTCGCTGTCACGCGACGTCGCGCGCGTACGCCAAAGCTTCGAGGATCTGTCCGAACAGGAGGCGGGCGGCACGCTGTCGGGCTTTTCGGGCCGCGGCGCGGTGTTCCGCGTGCTGACGCAGAAAGGGTCCGAGCTTCAGGCGCTGGAAGACCAGATGACAGGCGTGGCCGAGCCGATCGAACAGGCCTTCGCCCAAGGCAACACCATCCTTGCCCGGATGCGCAGCCTGTCGGTCCAGCCCGGCGGGATCGAGGATCGCACGGTGCGCTTTTCCGAAGATGCGGTGCAGCTTTCCGGCCTCATTACCCAGCTTCGGCAGTTGAATCCCGCGCCCCTGGTGGCCCGCGCGGCGCAGGATCTGGCCGAGGCGGTGGTTCTGCCGGAACTGGATGGCTCCACCGCCGAAATGCGGGCGGGTCAGAACAGCACCATCACTTCGGTCCTGTCGCTGGTCGAACAGCGCGCGCAGACCCTGACCACGGCGGCGAACGAGGTGCTGGCTTTGCCGCAGCCGTCCGAAGCGATCTACAAGCCGATGTCGGCGGCGGATGCGGTCATCGCCTATGCCGGGAATTTCGTGCCTGCATGGGCGGGGGCCATCGCCATCGACCTTCTGCCTGCCGTGCTGGTCTTCATCATCATGGTCGTGCAGGCCGCGATCCGGTCGGGGCGCGGCGAGACGCATTCGGACGACCGCATGACCGTGGGAGAACTTCGCGCGGCACTTGCGGCGGCGGAACTGCTTCGCCAGCCCGAGACGCCCGCCGATCCACCGCGCGCGCTGATCCGACCGGGGGAATAGGATGGCGTGGCTTTCCTCGCCGCAGGGGGCGATCCGGGCCGTATTCATCTCGCAGGTGGTGCTGGCAGCGGCGATCATCGCGCTGGACCTGCGCGGCACGCCCGGAAGTGCAGCGCCGGGCCTCTTCGCCCCGCCCGCGCAGGGGCCAAGCGTCCGGCCCTATCGCCCCGACCTGCGCCCCGCCGCGCCGGGTGCGCCCGCCATGCGGCCCATGCCCGACAAGCTGGAATTTACGGCGGCCGACGAGGCCATCCGCATCACCGGACAGATCGCACCCGGCGATGCCGACCGTTTCGCCGCATGGCTGGACCAGCAGCGCCCGCCGGAAACGCTGGTCTCGCTGGACAGTTCGGGCGGGTCGGTGTCGGACGCGCTGGCCATCGGGCGCACGATCCGCGCGGCGGGCTTTTCGACCGAGGTGGCGGACGGCGCGGTTTGCCTGTCGGCCTGTCCCTATATGCTGGCGGGCGGGGCGGAGCGGCGGGTCGCGCCGGGCGGCGTCGTGGGCGTTCACCAGCATTACTTCGGCGAGAATACGATCCTTCCGGCCTTCATGGCGGTCAAGGATGTGCAGCGCGGGCAGGCGGGCGTGATGGACTATCTGACCGAGATGGGCGTCGATCTGCGCCTGATGTCCCACGCGCTGCGCACCCCGCCCGAGGAGATCAACATCCTCGACCCCGATCTGATGGAGGAACTGCGGCTGATCACGCCCTGAGCCGCCGCTCCAGGACCGTCAGCGCATCGCTCAGCAGGATCGCGATCAGCCCGACCAGCAGCCCGCCCTGCACCACGAAGGCGGGGTTGTTGGAAACGAGGCCCGCGATGATGACCTCGCCCAGCGTTCTTGCGGCGACGGTCGATCCGATGGCGGCGGTGGACAGGGCGATCACCGCCGAAAGCCGCACCCCGGCAAGGATCACCGGCAGGGCCAGCGGAAGCTCGATCCGAAGCAGCCGCTGGCGCGGGGTATAGCCCATGGCGCGCGCGGCCTCGGCCACCGGGGGCGGCAGGCCCGACAGGGCGGTCACGGCATTTTCGAAGATCGGCAACATGCCATAGAGGAACAGCGCCAGAAGCGTCGGCCAGGTGCCGAACCCCAGCATCGGCACGGCCAGCGCCAGCACCGCGACCGGGGGCAGCGTCTGGCCGACCTGCGTGACGGTGCGCGCCAACGGGCGGAACTCGGCCCCCGCGCGGCGGGTGACCAGAACCGCCAGCGCCACGGCAACGAGCGTCGAGGCAAGCGTCGCCGCTGCGACCAGCGCCAGATGCGACAGCGCCAGATCCAGAAGGCTCGACTGCGCATAGATCGCGGGCGCGCCGTTGCGGGTCAGCGGCGACAGCAGCGGCGCCATCCATTCGGGGCGCAGCAGCATGACCAGAAGCGCAGCGCCGGCGACAAGGCGGATCATTCCGCGCCCCGCGCCCGTTCGGCCAGCCGGTGCAGTGTCACACGCCCCCCGCCCGTCAGCGGCAATGCCTCGCGCCCCGACCATAGGCATTCGGCCAGCGCCTCGCGCGCTGAAAGGGCGGGGTCCACCGGGGTGCCCGACGCCGCTCCGGGCTCGGCAAGGTCGGCGACCGGAACAAGGCCCAGCAGACGGAACGGACGATCCGACTGCCCCGTCAGCCTTGCCACGAATTCGGTGGCGGGGCGGGTCAGGATCGCGGCGGGACTCGCGCATTGCACCAGCCTGCCACGATCCATGACGGCGATGCGGTCGCCCAGCGCCAGCGCTTCCTCCATGTCATGTGTCACCAGCACGGTCGTCGTGCCAAGCTGGCGCTGGATGCGGCGCAGATCGGCTTGCGCCTGCGCCCGCGTTACAGGGTCCAACGCGCCGAAGGGCTCGTCCATCAGCAACACCTCGGGGCGGGCGGCAAGGGCGCGCGCGACGCCGACGCGCTGCTGCTGCCCGCCGGACAGGGCGGCGGGACGGCGGTTGCGGAAATCGGCGGGGGGCATGCCGAACAGGGTCAGCAATTCGTCCACCCTTTCGCGGATCTGCGCGGCGGGCCAGCCCAGAAGCTCCGGCACGGCGGCAATGTTGCGGGCGACGGTGTAGTGCGGGAACAGCCCATGCCCCTGGATGGCATAGCCGATCCGGCGGCGCAGCAGATGCGCCGGCAGCGCCGCCGTGTCCTGACCGTTCAGCAGCACCGTCCCCGATGACGGCTCCACCAGTCGGTTCAGCATGCGCAGCAGCGTCGTCTTGCCGGACCCGGAGGTGCCAACCAGCGCCACCATCTCGCCCTTGGCAATGGTCAGCGAGACGTCGTCCACCGCCATGACGGTGCCGAAGCGTCGGGAGAGGTTCCGTATCTCGATCATCGCTGAAGCGCCTTTACGACAAGGTCCAGCGCAATCCCTGCGACGAGGGCCATCGCAACGGTCGGGATCGCGCCCAGAAGGATCAGGTCGGCGGCGTTCTGCGCCAGCCCCTGAAACACGAATGTGCCGAAACCGCCGCCGCCGATCAGCCCCGCGATGACCGCGAGGCCGATGTTCTGGACCAGCACGATCCGCACCGCCGCGACGATCACCGGAAGCGCCAGCGGGATCGACACACGCGCCAGCACCTGCTGCGGCGTCATGCCCATGCCGCGTCCCGCCTCCCGCGCCTCGGGCGAGGCGCCGTCCAGCCCGACGACCGTGTTCCCGACCACCGGCAGCAGCGAATAAAGGAACAGCGCGATCAGGGCCGGGGCAAAGCCGATCCCCGCGATCCCAAGCGCCGCCGCCCCCGGCACGCTGGCCGCCACCCATGACAAGAGCGGGATCATCATGCCGAACAGCGCCAGCGAGGGCAGCGTCTGCACGAGGTTCAGCCCGCCCATCACCGCCGGCCGCGCCCCGCGTTCGCTGTGCAGCCAAAGACCCAGCGGCACCCCGACCATCAGCGCAGCCAGCAGCGATCCGAAGGCCAGAACCAGATGGCGCCGGGCATGGGCGGCAAAGATATCGCTGCGGGCGGCATATTCCCGCATCACCGAAATATCCGCCAGATGCCCCGATCCAAGCGCAAGCGCGACTGCCCCGCAGGCAAGCGTCAAGATCAGTGCCTGAACCCGCAGCCCCGGACGCATCTTGGCGATCGCATCGGCCACCAGCAGCGCAAGGGTGCCCATCATCAGCCACAGGCCCGATCCCGGCGAGGCCCGCGCCGCCTGAGGCGCATCGGCAGTCAGCCCCGTCGCGACGTTGCCCGCAAGCCAGACCAGCAGGCAGATCCCGAAAGCCGCCGCCAGAAGCCGCCACAGTTGCGGCAGGCGCAGCGCGCCAAGGGCAAGCACTGCGCCAAGACAGGCCATCGCCCAGCCGGGCATCGACAGGGCCTCGCCCGCCACGATCCGGTTGGCGCGGAACTGCATGAAGGGCAGCAGCATCGCCGCCGCACCCGGCAGGGCCAGAACCAGACCGGGCCTGTCGATGCGCATCAGTTCAGAACGCCCGCCTGCGTCAGGTAATCGCGCGCCACCTCCGCCGCAGGCTCGCCGCCGATCTGGATGCGGCCGTTATGCTCTTGCAGGACCTCCAGCGTCAGACCGGCAAAGATCGGGTTCAGCACATCGGCCACCTGCGGGTATTCCTCCAGCACCTCGGCGCGGATGACGGGGGCGGGGGCATAGACCGGCTGCACACCCTTGTCGTCCTCCATCACCACGAGCCCCGCGGGCGCGATGGCGCCGTCCGTGCCATAGACCATTGCGGCATTCGCGCCCGATGTCCCCTGAGCCGCCGCCGCGATGGTCGCCGCCGTGTCGCCGCCCGACAGGGTGATGAGCTGGTCCGGCGTCAGGGTGAAGCCGTAAGCCGCCTGAAATGCGGGCAGGGCGGCGGGGGAAGTCACGAACTCGCTCGACGCGGCCAGCTTGATGCCGCCGCCGTCCGCGATCCATTCGCCAAGCGCGCTCATGCTGGTGGCGTCGGTCAGGTCCTGCCGGATGGCAATGGCCCATGTGTTGTTCGCGGGCGACGGATCCAGCCAGACCAGACCCGCCGCCTTGTCCAATTCCGCCGCACGGGCATATCCGGCGGCGGCGTCCTTCCAGACATCGCTGTCGGCCTCGTTGTGAAAGAAGGCCGCGTTGCCGGTATATTCGGGATAGATGTCGATCTGCCCCGACTGGATCGCCTCGCGCACGATGGGGGTCGCGCCCAGTTGCAGACGGTCCACCACCGGCACCCCCGCATCCTGAAGCGCCAGCAGGATGACATTGCCGAGGAACCCGCCCTCGGTGTCGATCTTGGAGGAAACGGTGATGTCCGCCATGGCAGGCGTCGCGGCAAGCAGGGCGGTCAGGATGGCGGCTTTCATGCGGATGTCCCTTCTGTGTCGCGGTGGAGATAGGCTGCGCCGGGGCAAAGGCGCGGAAAATCTTCGGTGGAACCGCGCCGGGGCGGCCGTGTTCCTCTGGGCAGGAGGATCGCCATGGCACCGCGCGCGAACTGGAAAGGTCATCTGAAGATTGCCGAGCTGGATTGCCCGGTGGCGCTCTACACGGCGGTATCCGCCTCGGACCGGATCGCGTTCCACATGGTCAACCGCAAGACGGGCAACCGCCTGCGCCGCGAATTCGTGGATTCCGAAACCGGCAAGCCCGTGGGTCGCGACGCGCAGATCAAGGGATACGAGGTCGTGGACGGCCAGTATGTCACCTTCGAGCAGGAGGAACTGGCCAAGGCCGTCCCCGAGGCCGACAAGGTGCTGGATGTGGACACATTCATCCCCTGCGCCAAGGTGGACGGCGCGTATTTCGACAAATCCTATTATCTGGCACCCACGGGCGATGACGAGACCTTCCGCCTGATTCGCGATGGTATGCGGGCCAAGTCGGTCGCGGCGCTGGCCCGGACGGTGCTGTTCCGCCGCCTGCGCACCGTGTTGATCCGCCCGCACGAAGATGGGCTGGTCGCGACAACGCTGAATTTCGACTACGAGGTGCGTGCGTCTTCCGAGGCGTTCGACGGCATCCCCAAGCTGAAGATCAAGGGGGAGATGCTGGATCTGGCCCGGCATATCATCGACACCAAGATGGGCAGTTTCGATCCCGCTGCCTTCGAGGACCGATACGAGAACGCGCTGGCGGATCTGGTCAAAGCGAAACTGGCGGGCAAGAAGATCCGCCCGAAGAAGGCCAAACCCGCCAAGCAGGTGGATCTGATGCAGGCGTTGCGTGACAGCG
This sequence comes from Falsirhodobacter flavus, assembly GCA_029846755.1. Classification (GTDB taxonomy): domain Bacteria; phylum Pseudomonadota; class Alphaproteobacteria; order Rhodobacterales; family Rhodobacteraceae; genus Falsirhodobacter; species Falsirhodobacter flavus. The sequence continues at coordinate 677,148 of JARWBI010000001.1, forward strand.
CCGCCGCGATGAAGAAGGCCAGCTGATGTCGCTAGAAACCTACAACGCCAAGCGCGACTTCACCGCCACGCCCGAACCGAAGGGAAAACGCGCGCGCAAGAAGGGGGCGAGCTTCACCATCCAGAAACACCACGCGACGCGGCTGCATTACGATTTGCGGTTGGAACTGGACGGGGTGCTGAAAAGCTGGGCGGTGACGAAGGGGCCGAGCCTCGATCCGTCGCAGAAGCGGCTGTCGGTGCAGGTCGAGGATCACCCGCTGGATTACGGCACCTTCGAGGGCGAGATACCCAAGGGCCATTATGGCGCGGGCAAGGTGATCCTTTGGGATCGCGGCACATGGGAGCCTGTCCACGATCCGCATAAGGGGCTGGAGAAGGGCCATCTGGAATTCGCGCTGTCGGGCGTCAAGCTGCATGGGCGTTGGCACCTGATCCGCATGAAGGACGGCAAGAACTGGCTTCTGGTCAAGGGCGACGACGAATTCGCGGCGACGGACGATATCCTGAAGATCCAGCCGGATTCGATCAAGGCGCGCGCGAAAATGCCCGACTTCGTCCCGCCGCAGCTTGCAACGCTGGCCAAGGCCCCGCCCACGGGGGATGAATGGCTGCACGAGATCAAATTCGACGGATACCGTCTTCAGGCTCGGGTGGAAGATGGCGTGCGGCTGCTGACCCGTGCCGGGCTGGACTGGACCCACCGTTTCGCCCCAGTGGCCGATGCGCTGGCCGGGATCGGCCATACCGCGCTGATCGATGGCGAGGTGGTGGTCGAGCGGGCGCATGGCGCGTCGGATTTCGGCGCGCTTCAGTCGGACCTGTCCGAAGGGCGCAGCGACCGTTTCGTCTTCTACGCCTTCGATCTGCTGCATCTGGACGGGCGCGATCTGCGCAAGGAGCCGCTGAAGGATCGCAAGGCGGCGTTGAAGGGCATCCTGCCGAAGAAGGGCATCCTGCGATATTCCGAGGATTTCGCCGACAGCGGTGCGCTGGTGCTGGACCATGCCTGCCGTCTGGGGCTGGAGGGGGTGATCTCGAAACAGTCGGACGCACCCTATCGGTCGGGGCGGGGGCGGACGTGGATCAAATCGAAATGCGCCGCGCGGCAGGAGTTCGTGATCGCGGGATATGTGCCGTCAACGGCCAATGCGCGAGCGGTCGGCTCGCTGCTGCTGGGCGTGTTCGAGGAGGGCGGGCTGCGTCATGTGGGCCGGGTCGGGACGGGCTTCACCGCCAAGGTCGCGACGGTCCTGTTCAAACGGCTGGAGGGGATGCAGGCGGACAGCCCCTATGCCGAAAAGCTGACGGCGGCGGAACGGCGGGGCGCGGTCTTCGTGCGGCCCGAACTGGTGGCCGAGGTGGAGTTCCGCGCGTGGACTTCGGACGGCAACCTGCGCCACGCGGCATTCCGGGGGCTGCGCGAGGACAAGCCCGCGCCCGAGATCGCGCGCGAAAGGCCCGCCGCGCGGAGCTTTGCGCTGTCGAATCCGGACCGCGTCTATTGGCCGGATGTGGGTGTGACGAAGGCGGGATTGGCGGATTACTATGCCGATATCTGGCCCCGGATCGCGCCTTTCGTCACCGGGCGGCCCCTTGCACTGCTACGATCGCCGAACGGCGTGGGGGGCAAGAGTTTCTTTCAGAAGCACGCGTGGAAGGGTATGAGCGACAAGGTCCGCCGCATACGCGATGCCAAGAACCCGGGCGAAGAACCGCTGGTCGGCATCGACGATCTGGACGGGCTTTTGGCGCTGGTCCAGTCCGGCGTGCTGGAGATCCATCCGTGGGGCGCGACGGCGAAGGCGATGGAGCGGCCCGACATGATCGTCATGGACCTCGACCCCGGCGATGGGGCGAATTGGCCGCTGATCCTGGAGGCGGCGACCGAGGTGCGCGAGCGGATGGCAGCGGCGGGGCTGACCGGGTTCGTGAAGACGTCGGGCGGGAAGGGGCTACATGTGGTGGCGCCACTGGTTCCAAAGGCGGGCTGGGCGGCGGTCAAGAGCTTCACTCGCCGCATGGCGCAGGAGATGGCGGCGGACAGCCCCGACCGTTTCGTCGCCACGATCACCAAGTCGAAACGCAAAGGCAAGGTGCTGATCGACTACCTTCGCAACCAGCGCAACGCGACCGCCGTCTGCGCCTATTCCACCCGCGCGCGGCCCGGCGCACCGGTGTCATGCCCCGTCGCTTGGGAGGAATTGCCCGAGATCGGACCGGCGCAGTTCACCGTGCTGAACATGGCGAGCCGCACCGACGATCCGTGGGACGACTGGCGCGCGGCGGCTATTTCTTTGCAAGGCTCCGCTTCAACGCGTCCATGATATCGACGACGTTGCTTTCTTCTTTCTTCTTCGCTGCCGGCTTCTTCTTGCGCTTGCGTGCCGCGACCATCTTGAGCAGCGTCTCCTGCACCGGGTCCTTGACCATCGCAGGGTCCCAGTCGCGTTTGCGGGCGTCGATCAGCTTCTTCACCATGGTCAACTGGCGTGTCGGGGCCTTCTCCTCGTCGGCACCCTGCGGCTCGCGAACCTCGTCGCCATAGTGAAGGGTCCACAGGATGATGCCGTTCTCGCGCGGCTCCAGCATCACCGCGCGTTCGCGGCGGGCGATGACAAGGCGGGATATGCCGACCGTCTTCGTGGCCACCATCGCCTCGCGAATGACGGCGAAGGCTTCCTCGCCGACCTTGCCGTTGGGCGACAGATAATAGGGGGTGTCGAGCCAAATCCATCCGATGCTGTCCGCAGGCACGAACATGTCGATATCGATGGTGCGGGTGCTTTCCAGCGCGACGGCCTCAAGCTCCTCGTCTTCAAGGATCACATGGTCATCCTCGCCGCGCGGAAATCCTTTGACCTCGTCATCCTCGGCAACCGGCTTGCCGGTTCCGCTGTCGAGGTATCGCGCGATCACCCGGTTCCCCGTCGCGCGGTTCAGGATGTGGAACCGCACCTTCTCGGCCTCGGTCGTGGCTGGAACCATCGCGACCGGACAGGTCACGAGCGACAGTTTCAGATAGCCTTTCCAGTATGCGCTGCGTGCCATCGCGGGTCCTCCGTGATGGGCAACGCCGAAAGCCGCGAAGGGTTTCAGATGGGCAGGTAATCCACCATCTCGCCTGCCTCGCGCGCGGGATCGCCGGCAGGGCGGATCAGCAGGGCATCGGCCTCGGCCAAGGCGACCAGGAGGGCGCTGTCCTGTCTGTCGAAGGCGGTGATCGTATCGCCCTGAAGGCTCGCCCGCATGTAATGCGCGCGGGGGCCGTTCGCGGCCATCGGTGCCGCCAGCCGAGCCTGACGGACAGCCGCCATCGGCTCCAACCCCTGCATCTTCCGCAAAAGGGGCAGCAGGAACAGATGCCCGCAGACGATGGCCGAAATCGGGTTCCCCGGCAGCCCTAGCAGCGTTGAGGTGCCGATGCGCCCCGCCATCAGCGGCTTGCCCGGGCGCATGGCGATCTTGTGGAACGCAAGATCCATGCCGATATCCGCCAGCACGCGGCCGACCAGATCGTGGTCGCCCACCGACGCGCCGCCGATGGTCACGATCACATCGGCATCCCGCGCCATGTCCAGCATCAGCCGCAGACTTGCCTCGTCGTCCGGGGCGATGGGAAGCATCCGGGCGGTGCCGCCCTCTGCCTCGACCATTGCCTTCAGCGCGAACCCGTTGGAGGAGATGATCTGATCGTCCCGCGCCGGATCGCCGGGCATCACCAATTCGTCGCCGGTGGAGATCAGCGCGACGCTCGGGCGGCGCAGCACCTCGATGCGCGGCACGTCCATCGCGGCCAGAAGCGCAAGATCGGCAGGGCGCAGGCGGCGCGGGGCGAAGCTGTGCCCGGCGGCGAAGTCCTGTCCCCGGCGGCGGATATGCGTGCCCGAGGAGGTGCCGGTCACCGTGATCCGATCGCCTTCGCGCTGCACATCTTCCTGCATGATGACTCGGGTTGCACCGACGGGGACGGGCGCGCCGGTGGAAATGCGGACGGCCTCGCCCGCGCCGACGCGGCCCGCGAAAGCACCGCCCGCGCGGGATTCGCCGATGACGGTGAAGGCCGTCCCCTCGGCGGCCGCGTATCCGTCCATTGCGGCGGCGTCGAAAGGCGGCTGGTCGCGCCGTGCGGTGGCGGGGGAGGCCATGACGCGGCCCGCAGCCCGGTCCAGCGCCACGGTTTCGGTGCCGGGCGTGGTGGCCAAGGACAGAACCCGTGCCAGTGCTTCGGCCACCGGGATCATCGCTGATACCGCCCGGACTTGCCGCCATCCTTCAGCAGCAGGCGGACATTCTGGATCTCCATCCCCTTTTCCGCCGCCTTCAGCATGTCGTAGACGGTCAGCGCGGCGGTGGTCGCGGCGGTCAGCGCCTCCATCTCCACCCCGGTCTGGCCGGTGGTCTTGACGGTGGCTTCGATGCGCACACCCGGCAGTGCGGGGTCGGGGGTCAGATCGACGGAGACCTTGGTGATCGGCAGCGGATGGCAAAGCGGGATCAACTCGGACGTTTTCTTCGCGCCCATGATCCCGGCCAGCCGCGCGACGCCCAGCACGTCGCCCTTTTCCGCATGTCCGATAAGGGCCAGCGTTTCGGGCGACATCCGCACTTCGGCGGCGGCGGTCGCGATGCGGGCGGTCGTGGGCTTGTCGGATACGTCAACCATATGCGCGCGGCCTGCGCCGTCGAAATGCGAAAGCGTCATGCCAGAAGCGCCTTCGTCGCGGCGGCTACGTCTGGCTGGCGCATCAGGCTTTCCCCGATCAGGAAGGCTTTCGCGCGGTGGCTGGCCATGTCGGCCAGATGATCCGGTGTGAAGATGCCGCTTTCGCAGACCAGCAGACGATCTTCCGGCACCCGTTTCGACAGTCGGCGGAACGTGTCCAGCGACAGATCGAACGTGTGCAGGTTGCGGTTGTTGATGCCGATCAGCGGCGATTTCAGCCGCAGCGCGCGGTCCAGTTCCGCCTCGTCATGCACCTCGATCAGCGCGTCCATGCCCCAATGGGTCGCGGCGGCTTCCAATTCGGCGGCCTGTTCATCGGAGACGGAGGCCATGATGATGAGGATGCAATCGGCCTTCAGCGCCCGCGCCTCGGCCACCTGATAGGTGTCGTAGAGGAAATCCTTGCGAAGGCAGGGCAGGCTGGTCGCGTCATGCGCGGCGGTCAGGAACGCGTCGTCGCCCTGAAACGAAGGACCGTCGGTCAGCACGGACAGGCAGGTAGCACCGCCTTCTTCATAGGCGCGGGCCAGCGCGGGCGGGTCGAAATCAGCGCGGATGAGGCCCTTGGAGGGGCTGGCCTTCTTGATCTCGGCAATCAGCCCATAGCGGGGGGCATCCGCCAGCGCCTTGGCGAAACCGCGCGGGGACGGGGCATTGGCGGCGGCGGCCTCCACCTCGGCCAGCGGGCGGGCAGCCCTGCGGGCGGCGATATGGTCCAGCTTGTAGGCTTTGATCTTGTCGAGGATGGTCGCCATCATGCGCCCCCATTGGTGATGCGGGCCAGAAGCGCGATGCGGTCGCGGGCCGCGCCGCTGTCGATGCTTTCACGCGCGATTTCGACGCCTTCGGGCAACGTGTTCACACGCCCTGCGACGATCAGCGCGGCGGCGGCGTTCAGCAGCACCGCGTCACGGTAAGCCCCCGGTGCGCCATCCATCAGCGCGCGCAGCGCCTTGGCGTTGTCCTCGGGCGTGCCGCCGACGATCGCCTCGAACGGATGGGCGGGAAGGCCGGCATCCTCGGCGGCGATTTCAAACTCGCGGATTTCGCCATCTTCAAGGGCGGCGACCTTGGACGGGGCCGACAGCGCGAGTTCGTCCGTGCCGTCGCCGCCATGGACCAACCATGCCTTTTCGCTGCCCAGAAGGCGCAGAACCTCGGCCATCGGGCGGATCAGGTCGGCGGTATAAGCGCCGGTCAGTTGACGCTTCACCCCTGCCGGGTTGGTCAGCGGGCCGAGGATGTTGAACAGCGTGCGCGTCCCAAGCTCGATCCGCACCGGCATGACGTGCCGCGTGGCGGGATGGTGCATCGGGGCCATCATGAAGCCGATTCCGGCTTCGGCGAGGCACTGTTCGACCACCTCCGGTCCGACCATCACGTTCAGGCCCAGCGCGGTCAGCGCGTCCGACGCGCCGGATTTCGACGACAGGTTGCGGTTGCCGTGTTTGGCCACCGGAACACCCGCACCCGCGACCACGAAGGCGGTGGCGGTCGAGATGTTCAGCGTGCCTTTGCCGTCGCCCCCGGTGCCGACGATGTCAATGGCCCCTTCGGGCGCGCGGACAGGGATGCATTTGGCGCGCATGGCGGCGGCGGCGGCGGCATATTCCTCGACGCTTTCGCCGCGGGTGCGCAGGGCCATCAACAGACCGCCCATCTGTGCGGGGGTGGCCTGCCCATCGAACAGGGCGGTGAAGGCTGTGCTTGCCTCGCCCGCCGTCAGCGCGCGTTCGGCCGCGATGCCGATCAGGGGTTTGATCTCGGTCATGCCAGCGCCTTCGCCGATTGCAGGAAGGTGCGCATCATCTGGTGGCCGTGTTCGGATGCGATGCTTTCGGGGTGGAACTGCACGCCCTCGATCGGCAAGTCGCGATGGCGAAGGCCCATGATCGTGCCATCCTCCAGCCATGCGGTGACTTCGAGGCAATCGGGCAGCGTTTCGCGGTCCACCACCAGCGAGTGATAGCGCGTGGCTTGGAACGGCGAAGGCAGACCGGCGAACATGCCTTTGCCTTCGTGCAGCATCGCGCCCATCTTGCCATGCACGATCTCGTGGCAGCGGACGACGTTGCCGCCGAAGGCCTGCCCGATGGTCTGGTGGCCAAGGCAGACGCCCAGCAGCGGCGTGCGGGTTTCCGCAGCAGCCTCGGTCAGCGCAAGGCAGATGCCGGCTTGGGCCGGATCGCAGGGGCCGGGGGACAGCACGATGGCGGATGGGTTCATCGCCATCGCCTCCTGCACGTCCAGCGCGTCGTTGCGGCGCACCGTCACGTCCGCGCCAAGCTCGCCCAGATAATGCACGAGGTTGTAGGTGAAACTGTCGTAGTTGTCGATGAGGAGCAGCATGTCGCGGTCCGTCGCTTAAGGGGGTGAACCGCGTCACGGGTCGCGCTATAGATGGGCCAAGGGGCGGCAGGGCGTCAAGGGCGCGCTGTCATGGAAGATGGGGTGACGAGTGGGCCGGGGTATTCTGACGGGCGTGATCTGGGGCTGCGCAGTGGGGGTGTTCGGGCTGGCGGCCGCGTCGCAGCTGGCCGAACCGCCGGGCCGCATCGCCGCCCAGTTGATGCCCGAGATCAGGGTGCAGGCGCCCGCGCCCATTCCGGCGGTCGAAGCGCCGCGCCCCGCGCAGGTCCCGGTCGACCCGCCGCTGAAACGATATGCCCGCGCATTTCAGGATCAGGGCAAGCCGCTGTTCGCCGTCGTGCTGATCGATCGCGGCGGCGCTTTGGATCGCGGGGCTTTGGCGGCATTGCCGTTTCCGGTGACCTTCGCCGTCGATCCCGTGGCGACGGGCGCTGCGGATGCGGCGCGGATCTATCGCGCGGCAGGTCAGGAGGTGGCGATCCTTGCGACGGGGCTTGGCGAAGCGCCGGGGCCGGAGGCTGGGCTGACGGCCCATGGCAAGGTGCTGCCCGAAGCTGTGGCGGTGATGGATGTCGAACAGGGCGGTTTCCGCGCCGATCAGGATTTCGCCACCCGCACCGTCCGCGTGCTGGAAGAGCAGGGGCGCGGGCTTCTGACATGGAACAACGGGCCGAACACGGCGGATCAGGTCGCGCGGCGCGACGGGCTTCCGGCGGCGCGGATCTTCCGCAAGCTGGATGCTGGGGGCGAGGATGCCGATGTCATCCGCGGATACCTCGACCGGGCGGCGTTTCGGGCGGCTCAGGACGGGCAGGTCGTGGTGGTGGGTGAGGCGCGGACCGAAACCGTGCAGGGGCTGACGCTTTGGGCGGCATCGGGCGAGGCGGGGTCGGTTTCCCTTGCCCCCGCCAGCGCCGTCATGATGCGCCCGCGCTAGGCGTTGCCGCGCCGGGCGAACAGGCCCGCATCTTCCGCCGCGCGGCGCAGCGCACCGGCCTTGTTGACGGTTTCCTGATATTCCGACTCGGGGTCGCTGTCGAAGACCACGCCGCCGCCCGCCTGGATGTACAGGGTTTCGTCCTTCACCACCGCCGTGCGCAGGGCGATGCAGAAGTCCATCTCGCCATTGGCGGCGAAATAGCCGACGCCGCCGCCATAGACGCCGCGCTTTTCCGGCTCCAGCTCGTCGATGATCTCCATCGCGCGAACCTTGGGCGCGCCGGAAACCGTGCCTGCGGGCAGCCCCGCAAGCAGGGCCGACAGCGCATCCTGACCGTCCGCGATCTCGCCCACGACGTTCGACACGATATGCATGACGTGGCTGTAGCGTTCGATGATGAACTTCTCGGTCGGCTTCACGGTGCCGACTTTGGCGACCCGGCCCACATCGTTGCGGCCAAGGTCCAGCAGCATCAGATGTTCGGCCAGTTCCTTCTGGTCGGACAGCAGGTCTTCTTCCAGCGCCTTGTCTTCGGCCGGGGTCGCGCCGCGTTTGCGGGTCCCGGCGATGGGACGGATCGTCACCTCGCCATCGCGCAGCCGGACAAGGATTTCCGGGGATGCCCCAACGATCTGGAAGCTGCCGTGGTTGAAGAAGAACATGAAGGGTGACGGGTTGGTGCGCCGCAAGCTGCGATAAAGCGCGAAGGGCGGCAGCGGGAAATGCTGCGACCAGCGCTGCGAGGGGACGACCTGAAAGATGTCGCCAGCGCGGATGTAATCCTTGGCCCGCTCGACCGCCTGTTTGTAGCCGTCATGGGTGAAGTTGGAGTGCAGTTCGCCCAAGGGCAGCGCCTCGCCGAAGTCGTGGCGGGCGGGGGGCGCGCGATCCAGATCGCGCAAGGCGTCGGCCACGCGTTCGGCGGCCTGGGCATAGGCGGCGCGGGCCGTCAGCCCCGATCCGGTCCATGCGGGGGCGACGACCGTAACCTCGCCCTTAACCCCGTCCAGCACGGCGACGACCGAGGGACGCATCAGCACTGCGTCAGGCAGGCTCAGCGGGTCGGGGTTCACGTCGGGCAGATGTTCCACCAGCCGGATCATGTCATAGCCGAGATAGCCGAACAGCCCCGCCGCGATGGGGGGCAGGTCGGCCGGCATCGGGATACGGCATTCGGCGATCAGCGCGCGCAGCGTGTCCAGCGGATGACCGTCCAGATCGGTGAAGGTGTCGCGGTCGAAACGCGCCTCGCGGTTGATCTGCGAGGAAGTGCCGTGACAGCGCCAGATCAGGTCGGGCTTCATCCCGACGACGGAATAGCGGCCCCGGACCTCGCCCCCGGTCACCGATTCCAGCATGAACGTGTCCGACCGCGCTTCGGTCAGCTTCATCATCAGCGATACGGGCGTGTCGAGGTCGGCGGCGATCCGGGCGTGGAGCACCTGATTTTCGCCTGCGTTCCAGCCGCGCTCGAATTCCTCGAAAGAGGGGGTGATCTTCATCGGTTCCTCAGGGGATCTGCGCGTGGACGGCGTCGATGGCGGCTTGGTCCAGACGGATGCCCGCCTGATCCGCGACGGCCTGCGTGAACAGCGCCTGCGCGTCGTTGGCCAGCGAATCTTCGGCCTGGGCCGAGATCGCGCCCTTCAGCGCGGCGGCGGCTTCGCCGTCGGTGGCGGCGGGCTGGATGCTGTCCAGACGCACCACGCCGACGAATTCCGGGCCTTCGATGGTGCGAACCTCGTTCGGCTCCATCGTGAACAGCGTCGGGATCAGCGTATCGGGCGCACCGGCAACGGTGCCGTCACGCGCGATCTGCTGCGTCACATCCACGAGGCCGTAAGCACCCAGATTGCCATCGGCCTGCGCTTCGGCAGCGCGCGCGGCCAGCGCAGCATGCAGCTTTTCGCTGCGCCAGCCTTCGGTCACGCGGTCGCGAACATCGTCCAGCGGGATCGGGGCGGGGGGCACGATTTCGTCCAGACGCAGCGCGGCAAGGCCGCCATCGTCAAGCTGGAAGATTTCGGGGAAGTCGCCCTGCTGCGCCTCGTTCGCGGCGTTGCGGAAGGCGGGATAGCCCGCGATCTGATCCTCGGTTGCATCCGAGACATCAACGGTGGCGACGCGCATTCCCATGCCGCCAAGGTCTTCGATGGTGGCACCGTCGGCCAGCGCATCCTCGAATTCCTGCACCCGTGCGCCGATCTCGCGCCGGGCGGTGTCGAGCTGGTATTCGGTCGCCAGATCCTCGCGCGCCTCGTCGAAGGTGACTTCATGCGCGGCCAGCACGCCATTCATGCGGAACAGCGCCGGGCCGAGGTTGGAGTTGAACGGGCCGACGACGCCGGGATCGGCCAGCGCGAAGACCGCGTCTCCGGCCTCGCCCAGATCGGCGGGGGCCACGTCGCCCATGTCGACATCCATCAGCTCCAGCCCACGCTCGGCGACGATCGTCTCGAAGCTCTCGCCTGCGTCGATGCGGGCCTTGGCAGCTTCGGCGGCGGCTTGGTCGGGGAAGACCAGCCGTTCGACGAGGCGACGCTCGGGCTGCACGAATTCGTCGATCCGCTGGTCGTAGAGCGCGCGCAGGGCGGCGTCCTCGACGGGCAGGGTCGGGGCCAGTTCCTCGGGGATCAGCGCAGCATAGGTGACGCGGCGCGCCTCGGGGGCGGTGAAATCGGCGATGTGCGCGTCATAGAAGGCTTGCAGGTCGGCATCGGTGGGCGCGGCGATGGGCTCGGCCAGATCCGCCTCGGTCAGACGCAGCAGCGAGAAGCCGCGCCGTTCGCCGATATAGTTGTAGAGCGTGTCGGTCAGAGCGGCAGGCGCGGTGAAGCCGCCCGCCGTCGCGCCGACCAGAAGACCGCGCGCGATGTCGGTGCGCAGGCTGTCCTCGAACGTCGCTTCGGTCAGGCCGTTCTGACGCAGGACCATCGCATAGGTGTCGCGGTCGAACTGGCCCGCCGTGCCGGAAAACGCACGGTTGCCGCGGATTTCCTGCGCCAGCGTCGCGTCGCCCACCGAAAGGCCGATCCGGTCCGCCTCGTCCGCCAGCGCGGCGGCAGAGATCAGGCGCTGGCGCACCTGCTGGTCCAGCCCGAATTGCCGCGCCTGTGCCAGCGTCATCGGCTGGCCGGTCTGCTGGCTGATGTTCTGGAGTTCTTGCTGCAAGGCGCGGGCATAGGTGTTCGTGTCGATCTTCTGGCTGCCGACCGACCCGATGGAAGTGACCGTGCCGCCAAGCCCCGTCATCCCGAAGCCGCCGACGACCATGACACCCACGATGCCCCAGACCACGACGGACATCGTCTTGCTTTTCTTCGTCGCCATGTCATGCCCCCAGCCGGAATGTTTCGCGCATTCCTAGTCATTCGCGGACGGGGGGGCAAGATTATAGGGACAGGGCTGTCAGACGTTTGAACAGCTCGGCAATGCCGGCGGCGTCGATATTGGCGAAGGCGATCCGAAGCTGGCCGCGTCCCGCGCCTTCGGGCTGGAACATCGTGCCGGGGAGCATCAGAATCGACGCGTCCTGCACCAGTTGCCGGGCAAGCTGGTCGGACGGCACGGGATAGGGGTGTTCGACATAGGCGAAATAGGCGCCGCAGCCCATCAGCCGCCAGTCGGGCAGGGCGCGGAAGCCCGAGGTCATGGCGGCGCGGCGGGTCAGGATGTTCTGCCGTTCGCCTCCCAGCCAGTGGCCAAGGTGGCGCATCCCCCAAAGCGCGCCGATCTGCCCAAGCTGGGAGGGGCAGATGGCGACGGTGTCGAGAAATTTCTCGACCTCGGCCAGCCGCTGGGTGCTGGCGACGATGGCCCCCACGCGGTGCCCGGTCAGGCGATAGGCCTTGGAGAAGGAATAGAGGTGGATCAGCGTACGCGCCCAGTCCGGATCGCGGAACAGATCGTGCGGCGGGCCCATGCGGCTGTCGAAATCGCGATAGGTCTCGTCCAGAACCAGCGCGATGCCGCGCCTGCGGGCAATGTCGGCGAAGGTCGCGACCAGTTCGGCCGGATACTCGACACCGCCCGGATTGTTGGGCGTGACCAGCACGATCGCGCGGGTGCGCGGGCCGATCAGCGCCTCAGCCCTTTCGGGATCGGGCAGCAGGTCGGGGCCGGTGGTCAGTGGGATCGTCCGGACGCCGGACATGGTCAGCCACATCTTGTGATTGAAATACCATGGCGTCGGCAGGATCACCTCGTCCCCCGGCGCGGCGAGGGTGGCCATGACGGCGGTGAACGCCTGATTGCAGCCTTGAGTGATCGCCACCTGCTGCGCTGCGATGCCGCCGCCATAGGCGCGCGACCATTGAGACGCGAGTTCCGCCCGCAATTCGGGCTTGCCCAGAACAGGGCCGTAAAGATGGGCAGACGGATCGCTGATCGCCGCCTCTGCCAGTGCCTCGCGCAGCGCGAGGGGTGGGGGATCGACGGGAGCCGCCTGGCTGACGTTCAGCAGCGGGCGGTCCTGTGGAAAGACAACCCCGTCCAGCCAGCGCCGCGCCTCCATCACCGGGGGCGTGAAGGTCGCGGCCATGGCGGGGTTCAGATGCATCAATCCTTGCCGCGGTAAGGCTGGACGTATTGCAGCGCCATGTCCCACGGGAAGAAGATCCACGTGTCCTGGCTGACTTCGGTGATGAAGGTATCAACCTGCGGGCGGCCCTGCGGCTTGGCGTAGACGGTGGCGAAATGGGCCTTGGGATACAGCTTGCGCACCAGTTCCAGCGTTTTGCCGCTGTCCACCAGATCGTCCACGATCAGGATGCCGGTGCCGTCGCCCATCAGATCGGCCTGCGGCGACTTGGTCACGATCGCTTCGGCGCGCGACTGGTGGTTGTAGCTTTTGACGCTGATCGTATCGACCACGCGCACGTCCAATTCGCGGCTGACGATCATCGCGGGAACCAGACCGCCGCGCGTGATGCCGACGACCGCGCGCCATGCGCCATCGTCAGGGCCCTGTCCGTCCAGACGCCAGGCCAGCGCCCGGCTGTCACGGTGGATCTGGTCCCAGCTGATGTGGAACCCTTTTTCATGCGGAAGACGATCGGCGGGAGCCATGGCTGGAACCTTTCAGGTCGTGGCGATCTTGATGCCCAGCGCGGCCAGAAGCCCGCCGAAGCAGCGGTCGATCAAGGATTTCGCGCCGATATAGATGCCCCGCATCCGCTGCAACGAAAATATCCGTGCGACGGCGGTGTTCCACACCGTTTCCGCCGTGAAGCTGACGGCCAGAAGCGCCAGCAGAACCCAGACCGGCGTGCCTTGCGGCACCATGCCGATGAAGATGGCCGACAGCGTGACCGCGGGCTTGGGGTTGGAAAGCTGTGTCCAGAGGCCGAGGCGGAAGGCCGACAGGGCCGAACGGGGAACCGTCACGGCGTCCTGCACAAGCGGCTCGGCCGCATGGCGCCACATCTGCACGGCCATCCCGACAAGATAGAGGCCGCCCGCGATCTTGAACGCCCAGAGCAGCGACGGCGCCCAGACGAACAGCGCGGACAGGCCCGACAGCGCCAGCCCGCCCCAGACGACAGCGCCCAGCCCGATGCCCAGCGCGAGAAAGAACCCGGTCCGCATCCCCTCGGTCACGCCTGTGCGAGCCGCCATCAGCACCGCCGGGCCGGGGCTGATCGCCCCAAGCGTCAGCAAAGCCGAAACCGCGAGGAATGCGGCAAGGCTCATTTGTGGCCTGCGTCGATGTCGGGCGCGTCCACGGCCTTCATGCCGACGACATGGTATCCGGCATCCACATGCAGGCATTCGCCCGTGACCCCGGATGCAAGGTCGGACAGCAGATACAGCGCGGATTTGCCCACCTCGTCCTGCGTGACGTTGCGGCGCAGGGGCGAGTTCAGCTCGTTCCATTTCATGATGTAACGGAAATCGCCGATGCCCGATGCCGCCAGCGTCTTGATCGGACCGGCCGAGATCGCGTTGCAGCGGATGCCGTCCTTGCCCAGATCCTCGGCGATGTATTTCACCGACGTCTCAAGCGCGGATTTCGCGATGCCCATGACGTTGTAATGCGGCATGACCTTTTCCGCGCCGTAATAGGTCAGCGTCAGCAGGCTGCCCCCGTCCGGCATCATCGCGGAGGCCCGCTGGCACACGGCGGTGAAGCTGTAGACAGAGATGTCCATCGTCATGCGGAAGTTGGCCGATGTCGTGTCCACATAGCGGCCGCGCAGTTCGTTCTTGTCGGAAAAGCCGATGGCATGGACCACGAAGTCCAGCTTGCCCCATTTTTCCTTCAGCGTGTCGAACAGCGCATCCATCGATGCATCATCCGCCACGTCGCATTCGACCATGATCTCGCTGCCGATGGAGGCCAGAAGCGGTTCGACCCGCTTCTTCAGCTGATCGCCCTGATAGGAGAATGCAAGCTCGGCCCCTTGCTCGGCACAGGCCTTTGCGATGCCCCACGCGATCGACTTGTCATTTGCCAGACCCATGATGAGTCCGCGCTTTCCTGCCAGCAATCCGTTCGTCATCCGGCTTCACCTCGCCACGTTATCGTTATCTTGCGGGTTTAGGCTATCCTTTTGGCCGCATCAAGGCACGGCAACTTGCGTTTCCGGGACATTTGCCTAGGGTCCGCGCGAAAGAAAGAACAAGGAGTCGCAAATGGTTGATCGGAGCGGAATATTCGCAGGCGAATCGCCCTTTGCGATTGCGCGTGCCTGGCTTGCCGAAGCCGAGGTTTCCGAGCCGAACGATCCGAACGCCATTGCCCTTGCCACAGTTGATTCTGCCGGAATGCCCAATGTGCGCATGGTTCTGCTGAAAGAAATCGAGGACGGGGCCTTCGTCTTCTACACCAACTACGAAAGCGCCAAGGGCGAGGAAATCGCAGCTTCCGGCAAGGCGGCCTTCGTTCTGCACTGGAAATCGCTGCGCCGGCAGATTCGCGTGCGCGGAGAGGTAACGCGCGAGGAGGGGCCGCAAGCCGACGCCTACTACGCCTCGCGGTCGCTCCAAAGTCGGCTCGGGGCCTGGGCGTCGAAGCAGAGCAGGCCGCTCGGCTCGCGCGCGGCGCTGGTGGCAGAAGTGGCGCGTCAGACCGCCCGCCATGGCGCGGCACCGGCCCGCCCGCCGTTCTGGGGCGGATTCCGCATCGTTCCGCAGGAAATCGAGTTCTGGGCGGATGGCGCCTTTCGCCTTCATGATCGCTTCCGTTGGCGAAAGGAAGGGGAGGGCTGGAATATAGATCGGCTCAACCCCTGAGATATTCGCCAAAAAGGGCGGGTAAAAGTATAATGTTCGCCTTAGGGGTGTTTTACGGCTTGCCAACCGATCGCGATGATCGCAAGCTTTCGCTCCTGGGGTCTTACCGAGGAAAACGGCTCTACTGATGGAAGATGTGGATAAGACCCTGCGTGTGGTGCAAGGTCGTGTAAAATGGTTCGACCCGGCAAAAGGTTTCGGGTTCATCGTAAGCGAAGACAATGCTTCCGACATCCTTCTTCACGCCAATGTCCTGCGCAATTACGGTCAAAGCTCGGTCGCCGATGGCGCCGAGATAGAGGTCAGGGTTCAGGCGACGCAACGCGGCGCCCAGGCGGTCGAGGTTCTTTCGATCGAACCGCCGCCGGGAATGGCCCTGCCGCTGGGCGATGGCGCGACGCTTGCGACGCCCGAGGAGATTGCTGCCTGCCCAATGGAGCCGGCACGGGTCAAATGGTTCGACAAGGGCAAGGGCTTCGGCTTTGCCAATGTATTTGGTCGTCCCGAAGACGTCTTCATCCATATCGAAGTCCTGCGCGTATCGGGCTTTTCCGATCTTGGTGCGGGCGAAGCCGTGGCCCTGCGGATCATCGAGGGCAAGCGCGGGCGCATGGCGGTGCAGGTCGTCTCGTGGGAAGCTGCAGCCCGGTCCGGCGCATGAAGGCCACGCTGGCCTTTGCTGCGCTGCTGATCCCCGGCGTCGCGCTGGCGGAATGCCGCCCTGACACGGTCGAGCTGCGCGGGGATGCCGGCACTGCGCGCTTCACGGTCGAGATCGCGGATGACGCGGCTGAACGCGCCCGCGGCCTGATGCACCGCGAATCGATGCCCCGCTCCGCGGGGATGCTTTTCATCTACGAACAGCCGCAGTCGGTCAGCTTCTGGATGGAGAACACCCTGATCCCTCTGGACATGGTGTTTCTGGACCGGACGGGCACGGTTCGGCATGTCCATGAAAACGCCGTGCCGCTGGACCGCACTGCCATTCCCGGCGGCGACGATATCCTTGCCGTGCTGGAGATTAACGGCGGGCTTTCGGCCCGGATGGGCATCGTGCCCGGCACGCAGATGCGCCACCCGGCCTTTGCCGAAGCCGCCGCATGGCCTTGTGCCGAATGAGGCTTTCCAAGCCCGCGCAGGCACGATAGGAAGACGGCGTTCGGGGCGTAGCGCAGCCTGGTAGCGCGACGGTTTTGGGTACCGTAGGTCGGAAGTTCGAATCTTCTCGCCCCGACCATTTTTCACGATCCACCCAAGCGATTTGCAAAAGGGCGGAACCGGCACCGCGGCAGGCTGGTTAAGCGGCCCGCCGCTTGCAAGAGCACGTGACCGTATTCAGCGCCGCGATGCCTGCGGGTTGTGGTTCCAACACTGCCATTGCGATTGACGCGCATGGCGTCAGTTGCCAGTTTGGCTTCAATGCACGCCAGAGGTGAAACTGCATGTACGTCCAACCGACCGGGCTGAAATATACCCGCTTCCTCCGCCGCCTGCATCGCCGCCATATCTTCGACTGGTATCTAGAGGTTGGATGCCGGACGGGGACGACCATCGCGCCATCGCGAAGCAAGACTGTCGCGGTCGATCCGTTCTTCAAGATCGACACAAACGTCATCGGTCCGAAACCGGCGCTGCATGTCTTTCAAGCCACGAGCGATGCGTTCTTTGAATCCGGCTTTCTTAGGGCAATACAGGCCAGGCTGTCGTTCAGCTTTCTGGACGGGATGCACCTGTTCGAATTCCTTCTGCGCGACTTCATGAATGCCGAAGCGGCGAGCAGGCCGGACGGGATCATCGCGCTGCACGATTGCTGCCCTTCGTCGCTGGAAATGACGACGCGGGATCTGGACAATATCCCCAAGGGCGCGTGGACGGGCGATGTGTGGAAGCTGATCCCGATCCTTCAGGAGTTTCGCCCGGACCTGACCATCAAGGTGCTGGACTGCGCGCCGACCGGCCTTGTCCTGATCTCCGGGCTGGATCCCGACAACAGGGTTCTGCGGCAGGCTTACGACACGATCGTCGACCGTTATCGCGACCGGTCCATCGAAGATTTCGGACCGGCCGCGTTCTACGAGCGCGTCTCTTATGTCGACGCGCAAGCCTATTGCGATGAAGGTTTCCCCGATTTCGCGCCGATCAGCCTGCCCGAGGAGTCGCTTGTGATCCCGACCAAGATCACGCCATAGGAGGGGCCGCCCTCCTATTGCAGATAGGGCATCGGATCCACGCTTTCGAAGCCCTTGCGCACCTCGAAGTGCAGGAAGGGCGAGGCCGCCTGCCGCACGACGGCGATCTTCTGGCCGCGCGACACCGATGCACCTTTCGCCACCGTCAGCCCGTCGATCCCGGCATAGACGGTCAGGGTATTGTCGGCATGGCGCAGCACGAGGATCGGCACCTGATCCGTATCGCGCGTGATCGCGGCGACCGTCCCGTCCGCTGCGGCCACGACCGAAGATCCGGCGGCGGCGCCAATGTCGATCCCCTCGTTCTTGCCCTTCTGGTATCCGCGGATGATGCTGCCGCTGGCCGGCATCGCGAACCGCGCGCTGCTGGTTCGCTGATCGCCCAGACCGGGCGAGGCGGGGCCGGGCTGCGCTGCGGATGCCGGGATGGTGGTTTCCTGCGGCAGCGGATCGGCGGCCGAGGGCGGAACCGGCGCGGACGATCCTGCGCCCGGCGCGCTGGGCTGCGCAGGGGCGGCGGCGGTCGAGACCGGGATCATCAGCATCTGCCCCTCGCGCAGCGACAGGTTCGCATCCAACCCGTTCCATTCGGCCAGAGCCTTGGGCGAGACGTTGTAGCTGCGGGCGATGGAATAGGCCGTTTCTCCGCGCGCCACGCGGTGCTGGGCGGGCTGCGGTGCGGCGGCGACCGGGGCGGCAGGTGCCGCAGCCGTGGTCTGCGAACGGTCGATCGCGGCGCCGGCCAGTTCCGTGACCGAGATCGCCCCGGTCGTGATCCCGCCCGAAATCGGCGCGGCGGCAGGCGCGGCACTGGCGACGCGGTTCGGCAGCGCGATCACCTCGCCCCCGCGCAGGGGGGTGTTGGCGTCGATGGCGTTGTAGCGCGCCAGTTCCGCCGGAGTGGTGCCGACGCGCGATGCGATGGCGGCGACGGTTTCGCCCTGACGCGCAATCACCACCTGATATCCGGGATAGGAGATGATGCCCTGCGCATCGGCCTGCGGGCGCGCCTGCGTCGCGTTCAGCGCGGCATCGCGGGTGTTCAGTCCGTTGCGGAAATCCCAGTCCATCGGCTGGTCCGAACATGCAGCCAGAAGAACGGCGAGCGAGACCATGGAAACCGCGCGCAGACGTTTGTTGGAGATCATTGCCCTAACCTCTTGCTTGTGGCCTTTGCCATCTTTCATTCCGACCCAAGCCCTTCGACCAAGGGGACGAAGCGCACGGGGCGCATTTCCTCGTATTCGAAACCCGTCTCGTGCCGGGTGACCTTTATCAGGTTCTGCACGGCATCTGTCTGCCCCACGGGCACGACCATGATGCCACCGATCTTCAGTTGTGCCAACAGCGGCCCCGGCGGGTCTTCAGCTGCCGCCGTGACCAGAATGCGGTCGAACGGCGCCTGATCGGGCAGACCGTGGCTGCCATCGGCGGCAAAGGCGGTGATGTTGGTCAGGTCCAGCTGGCGGAACACCTCGGTCGCCTCGCGCACCAGCCTGCGGTGGCGGTCCACGGTATAGACGCGCCGCGCCAGCAGCGAAAGGATTGCAGCTTGATAGCCGGAGCCGGTCCCGATCTCCAGCACCTTGTCGCGGGGGGACAGGTGCAGCGCCTGCGTCATCAGCGCCACGACCGAAGGCTGGCTGATCGTCTGGCCGCAGGCGATGGGCAGGGGGGTATCCTCATAGGCGCGTTCGGCGAACAGCCCCTTGACGAAAGCGCCGCGGTCGATCCGCTCCATCGCCGTCAGCACGCGGCCATCGGTGATCCCGCGCGAGCGCAGCGCGTAGAGGAAGCGCATCTTGCGTTCCGCGATGCCCTCGTCCTCGTCCGTCATGCCAGCGCGTTCTCCAGCTCTGCCATGCGGTCATGCGCGGTCAGATCGCAGCGCATCGGCGTGACCGAGATATGGCCTTCGAGGTTCACCGCTGCATCCGTGCCGGCTGCCGAGGCCGCCTGCTGCGCGCCGCCCCTGATCCACAGGAACCGCTTGCCCGAGGGCGAGATATGCGGCTCGGTCGAAAAGCAGGTGCCGCGGCGGAAGCCCTGCGCGGCAACGCGGGTGCCTTTGGTCGCGGCTGCGGACACTGGCGGGAAGTTCACGTTGTAGAACAGCCGATAATCGGCATCGTCCCACAGCCCGTGATCCAGCAGTCTGCGGATGACCGCCGCGCCATGGGTGCGGGCGCAGTCGAACGGATCGGCCAGCTTCTGCGTTTCGGGGCCCATATATTGCGACAGGGCGATGGCCGGGATGCCTTGCAGCGCGCCTTCGATGGCACCGCCGATGGTGCCGGAATAAAGCACGTTCTCGCCCGAGTTATTGCCCCGGTTTACGCCCGACAGGATCAGGTCGGGCTTTGCGCCCTCCAGCACGTCATGGATCGCGGCAAGTACGCAATCGGCGGGGCTGCCCTCGGCAGCAAAGCGGCGCTCGTCCAGTTTCGCGATCAGCATGGGGTGGGTATAGCTGATGGCATGGCCGACGCCTGATTGCTCGAACGCGGGGGCCACGGTCCAGACTTCGCCGCCGTCCCCGGCGATTTCGGTCGCGATTTCGGTCAGGACTTCCAGCCCCGGGGCGTTGATGCCGTCGTCGTTCGTGATGAGGATGCGCATGGAAAGCCCTTCGTTTCCCCCTGATTAGACGAGGGGCGTCCGGGCGTAAAGCTTTGCGGGCAGCAGAAATCAGGAAGGGCGGGCGCCGTCGCCGATCGCCTCTGCCAGATCGTGCAGGTCGAACGGCTTCTGCAACGTGCGCGTGCCCTGATACGCCTCGGTCAGGCCAAGCGTTCCATATCCTGTCGCGAATATGAACGGCACGCCCCTGTCGCGCAGCGCATCCGCGATGGGGAAGGAGGGCTTGTCCGCGAGATTGACATCGAGCACCGCGAAATCCAGCATCTCGTCCCGCGCCAGGGCCAGACCGCGTTCCAGCCGAAGCGCGGGGCCGACGACCTCAAAGCCGAGATCGCGCAGATAATCTTCGATCATCATCGCGACGAACAGCTCATCCTCGACCACAAGGACCCTCGGCGCCCTTTCAGTCATGATATCCATCACCTAACCAATCTTCACCGCATCAAGCCTGGCATCGAGTTCCAGAGCGAAGCCCTCGGGCGCATAGCTCATCGCCACATCCGCATCCAGTTCGGCACCAAGTCCCCGTTCTATCACGTCCATCCCGAACCCCCTTCTTGTCGGGGGGCAGACCGGAGGGCCGCCACGTTCCAACCAGACAAACCTGAAACGGGGCGCGTTGTTCCCCTCGACCGACCACGAAATCCGCACGGTTCCGTCATCGCTGGACAGCGCCCCGTATTTCACGGCGTTGGTTGCCAGTTCGTGAATTGCCAGCGACAGGGCAAGCGCCTGCCTGCGCCCCAGGGCGACCTCCGGCCCGTCAAGGTGGAAGCGCTGTGCGCCCATGGGTTCCAGCGCGGATGCCAGGACGGCGGCCACGGTGGCCTCGGCCCAGCTTTGCCCGGTCAGCACATCCTGCGCGCGGGACAGGGCGAGGATGCGCGCCGAGATCGACTCGCTGGCCTCTTTCAACGACGAGGATTGGCGCAGCGTATGGCGCACGACGCTTTGCACGGTTGCGAGCGAATTCTTGACCCGGTGGTTCAGCTCGTTCAGCAGGAAACGCTGATGTTCCTGCGCCCGGGCGCGTTCCGTCACATCCATGCCCATCACGAGGATATGGGTGATCTGGTCGCCCTCGTCCCGGATCGGCTGATAGATGAAGTCGAGGTTGCGCGGCTCCTCGGGTCCATGGCCGCCTTTGCGCAGGAAGACGGGCGTTCCGATCCCGACATGCGCCTCGCCGGTGCGAAAGGCGGCGTCCATGCTTGCAACGAAGCCCTGCGCGACGACTTCGGGGACCGCGTCGGCAAGACGCTGCCCGATCACGTCGCGCCCGCCGATCAGTTCGCGATATCCCGGATTGGTGAATTCGAACACATGGTCGGCCCCGGCAAGGATCGCAACGAAGCCCGGCGCCTGATCGAACATTCGGTGCATGCGCTGCATCTCGTCGATGCGGCGGCGTTCGGCCAGAACGCGGTCGGTCGTTTCCACCACGATGACCATTGCGCCCGCCGGAACGCCTTCGTCATCGGGGACCGGAGAGTAGAACAGGTCGAGATAGACCTCCTCGGCCACGCCGTTCCGGTTCAGCATCATCAACTGATCGCGCAGGCTGAGCGAGCCGCCCGAAAGGCAGGTGTCGATCATGCGCTGGTTGTGGTCGGCAATCTCGGGCCAGGCTTCCCGCGCAGGCAGACCGAGGATTTGTGGATGTCGACCGCCCGCGAACCGGGCATAGGCGTCGTTATAGATCAGGATCGCATCCGCGCCCCACATCATGACGATCGGGGTGGGAGAGCGCAGCACGATGGAGATGGCCGTCCGCAGGCTTTGGCCCCAGCGATGCGCGGGACCGAGCGGGGTTTCACCCCATTCGATCTTCCGCATCAACGCCTCAATCCCGCCGCCGCCGGCAAGAAAGGCGAAGATATCGTCATGCTGGCTCAAGGTGGCTGACCCGTTCTAAGTCGTTGCGGCGACTTTAGAAGCCGCTGCAACGGGATTCAACATGCCTTATTGCCCAATGGCTTGATCGTAACGTTCCGAGATTTCGGTCCAGTCCACGATGTCCCACCACTTGCCCAGATACTCGGCCCGGCGGTTGTTGTAGGTCAGGTAATATGCGTGCTCCCACACGTCGTTGCCCAGAAGCGGCGTGCCTTGTGTTTCGGCCACGTCCATCAGCGGGTTGTCCTGATTGGGGGTTGATGTGATCTCCAGCTGGTCCTCGTCGTTCACGATCAGCCAGACCCAGCCCGAGCCGAAACGGTCGGCCCCGGCCTTTTCGAATGCGGCGCGGAATTCATCTTCCGATCCGAAGACAGCCGTGATCGCTTCGGACAGTTCCGGCGACATCTCGCCCGCCTCAGCCGCCGGGGCCATCGATTCCCAAAAGAATGTGTGGTTCCAGTGCCCGCCCGCGTTGTTGCGGATCGCGGGCGTGAAGGTGCCGGCCCCGGCGACCAGATCCTCCAGCGACGTGCCTGCAGGGGCATCGCCCGCTGCGATGGCTTTGTTCAGATTGTCGACATAGGTCTGGTGATGTTTGCCGTGGTGCAGTTCCATCGTCTGCGCGTTGATGACCGGGTCCAGCGCGTCTGCGGCATAGGGCAGTTCGGGAAGCGTGAAATCCTGCGCAAGCGCGGGAAAGGCGAAAAGCGAGGCGGCGAGGGCGGTGCGTAGCATGTCGGCTCCTTTTTGCGGGTCTTGGGGTCAACCGAACGGGGCGGGATCTGTTCCTGCGACATCATGGACAGCCGAGGCGGCCCCGTGCCATCGTCGGGGCATCCAAGCGGAGGCGATCATGAACGACATCCCGAATTCCCTTGCCGGACGCGATCTGGCACATGTGCTGCATCCCTATACCAACGCGCGTGCGCATGAACGCAACGGGCCGGTCGTGCTTGCACGAGGGGAGGGGGTTCACGTCTTCGACGATACGGGCCGCGAGTATATCGAGGCGATGTCGGGCCTGTGGAGCGTGGCCCTGGGCTTTTCGGAGCCGCGTCTGGTTCAGGCCGCGACACGGCAGTTGGAAACGCTGCCCTTCATGCACACATTCTCGGGCAAGGCGCATGAGCCGTCGATCCTGCTGGCCGAAAAGCTTTGCGCGTTGACGGGCCTGGACCGGGTGTTCTTCACCAATTCCGGGTCCGAGGCGAACGACACCGTTGTCAAGATGGCCTGGTTCCGAAACAACGCCATCGGCAAGCCCGAGAAGAAGAAGTTCATCGCCCGCCTGAACGGCTATCATGGCGTGACTGTGGCTTCGGCCAGCCTGACGGGCCTGCCTGGAAACCATCGCGGCTTCGATCTGCCGCTGCCTTTCGTCCATCACGTCACGACGCCGCACCATTACCGCTTCGCCGACGAGGGCGAAAGCGAGGAGGCCTTCGCGACCCGTCTGGCCGAGGAGTTGGAGGCGAAGATCATCGCCGAGGGACCGGACACCGTCGCCGCCTTCATCGGAGAGCCGGTGATCGGCGCGGGCGGGGTTCTGGTGCCGCCGAAAGGCTATTGGGAGAAGGTTCAGGCCGTCTGCCGCAAATACGACGTGCTGGTCGTGGCGGACGAGGTGATCTGCGGCTTCGGACGCACCGGCCGGATGTTCGGCAGCCAGACCTTCGGGATCGAGCCGGACATCATGGTGCTGTCGAAACAGATCACCTCCTCCTATCAGCCGCTGGCGGCGGTGGTGTTCAAGGATGCGATCTATCAGGACATCGCCGATGGCAGCGCGGCGCTTGGCACGTTCGGCCATGGCTATACCGCCTCGGGGCATCCGGTCGCGACGGCGGTGGGGCTGGAGAACCTTGCCATCATCGAGGAACGCGGGCTGGTGGAGCATGCCGCCGCGATGGGTGAGGTGCTGCGCGCCGGGCTGGCGAAATGGCGCGATCATCCGCTGGTGGGCGAGGTGCGCGGCGTCGGGCTGATCGCCTCGGTCGAATTCGTCGCGGACCGCAAGACGCGGGCGAAGTTCGATCCGGTCGGCAGGTTCGGGCAGGAGGTATTCCGCGCCGGGCACGAGCATGGCCTCATCATCCGCGCCATCGGCGACACTATCGCCTTCTGCCCGCCACTCATCATCACCGAGGAGGAGGTGGGCGAGCTTCTGCGCCGGTTCGAGGCCACCATTCGGCAAGTCGCCGCCACCCTGCGCTGAGCTGCCCCTTGGCCCGGGCGGCGGGCGGCGATACGAAGGTGATCCCAACACAAGGATGACGCCCAGTGACCCCCGCCGCCCGCCTTTCCGCCGCCATTTCCGTGCTTGAACGCTGGCTGGCCGGGGTTCCTGCCGAACAGGCGCTGATAAATTGGGCGCGGGGCAGCCGTTATGCCGGGTCGGGCGACCGGGCGGCGGTGCGGGATCTGGTCTTCGACGCGATCCGCTGCCGCCGTAGTTTTGCCGCGTTGGGCGGGGCGGAGACGGGGCGGGGGCTGATCCTTGGGGGCTTGCGTGCGGCGGGCACCGATCCCGCGCCGCTGTTCACCGGCATCGGCCATGCACCGGCCCCCGCGACCGAAGAACCGCGCGAGCCGTCGGATCTCGAGGCGCTGGATTGCCCCGAATGGCTGGCCCCCCGGCTTCGCGATGCGTTGGGGCCGGATTTCGCCGGGGTTATGGAGGCGCTGCGCCACCGCGCGCCGGTGTTCCTGCGCGTGGCGCGGGGATCGGTCCCCGAGGTGCGGGTGATGCTGGCCGAAGACGGCGTGACGACCGAGCCGCATCCCTTGGCCGAACGCGCGCTGAAGGTCACGTCGGGCGCGCGTAAGGTGCAGACCTCGCGCGCATGGCAGGAGGGGGTGGTGGAGCTTCAGGACGCCGCCTCGCAGGCCGTGGTCGATGCGCTGCCGCTGGAGGATGGCCAGACGGTGCTGGATTTCTGCGCGGGGGGCGGGGGAAAATCGCTGGCCATGGCGGCGCGGGCGCGGTTGCGCATTTCGGCCCATGATGCTGACCCGAACCGGATGCGCGATCTGCCCGTGCGGGCGGCGAGGGCCGGGGTGCGGATTTCGCGGGTGTCCACTGCCGATGCGCTGGACGAGCGTTACGATCTGGTGCTGGCGGATGTTCCTTGCACTGGCTCGGGCAGCTGGCGGCGCAGCCCCGAGGGCAAATGGTCGCTGACCGAGGCGCGGCTGGAGGAGCTTCTGGGTATTCAGGCGGAGATCCTGGATGTCGTCGCCCCTCTGTCGCGCGACTGGCTGGCCTATGCCACCTGCTCGCTGCTGCACGAGGAAAACGGCGCGCAGATAGACGCGTTCATGTCGCGGCATGATGGGTGGGAGCGGGTGCGCGAAATTCGGCTCACGCCGCTGGATGGCGGTGATGGATTCCATCTTTCGCTTCTGCGGCGCATTCCGGTTAATCGCTGATTAACTTTTACGGGGGCGTAATATCCGTCACCGCAGGAGGGGCGACATGGCAGTGGCATCGGCAAGCTGGGCACAAAGGTTGAATCCGCGCGTCCTCGTTTTGCCGGGGCTGGCGCTGGTCTGCTTCGGCGCGGCGATGCTGGTGCCGGATATGCGCCTGCGCTTGATGGGGATCGCGGCGGGCACGACCTTTGCCGCGCTGATCGTCATCCTGCGCGCGCATGACGCTTTGACGCTCTGGCGGCGCGACCGGACGGATATCCGCATGGCGCGGATCACGGCGGATGACGATACGCCCTGTTTCTCCACCGATCAGATGGGCCAGATCGGATATCAGAACCCCGCCGCCGAACGCCGCTTCGGGCGGCGCAGCGGATCGACGCTGGTTGCGGCGCTGTCGGATCATTTCGCCAATCCCGGCTCGGTGCTGTATCGCCTTCAAGGCAAGGCTGCGATGCAGGGGGCCGCGCGCGAGGATGTGGTCACGCGCCACGGCCATACGCGGCTGTCGGTCCACAAGGTCGACGCGGACGCGTTCCTGTGGCGGCTGGAGGAATTCGTGGCTCCGCCCGGCAACAGCCGCAGCGGAGAGGGGCTGAGCCTGCCGATGCTGGTCGCGAACCGCGCGGACGTCGTGCTGTTCGCGAACGAGGCGGCGCGGCGGATCGTCGGGGTGCGGCCCAAGACGCTGGACAAGCTGTTCCTGTCCCAGCATCCCCGCAACGGCGAGGAGGTCACCATCGCGGGCGCCGACGGGCCGGTGCGCGCCATGCTGATCGAGGTTGCGGGCGCTGGGGAACGGCGCGAAATCTATCTGACGCCGGTGACGGATGCCGCCCCGCGCGTGACGACCGATTTCGAGACTTTGCCGGTAGCGCTGATCCGATTTTCCACCGACGGGCGGCTGGTTGCGGCCAACCGCGCCGCGCGCGAACAGGTGATGCTCGAGGCAGGTGAGCAGGTGATGCTGTCGGACCTGTTCGAGGGGCCGGGCCGCCCGGTCACGGACTGGCTTGCCGATATCGCCAGCGAGCGCATCCCCGCCGGGGCCGAGGTTCTGCGCCTGCGCCGGGCCGAGGAGGATGTCTATCTTCAGGTCACGTTGCGCCGCGTGGTGGATCGCGGCCGACCGGACGTGATGGCGGTCGTCATCGACGCGACCGCGATGAAGACGCTGGAGACGCAGTTCAACCAAAGCCAGAAGATGCAGGCCGTGGGCCAGCTTGCGGGCGGGATCGCGCATGATTTCAACAACCTGCTGACCGCCATCTCGGGCCATTGCGACCTGCTTCTGCTGCGGCACGATCCGGGCGATCCGGAATTTGCCGATCTGGTGCAGATTCATCAGAACGCGAACCGCGCGGCGGCTCTGGTCGGGCAGCTTCTGGCATTTTCCCGCAAGCAGACGCTGAAACCGGAGCGGCTGGAACTGCAGGAGGTGCTGTCGGACCTGACGCATCTTCTGAACCGGCTGGTGGGCGAGCGGGTCAGCCTTTCGCTGGTGCACGGCATGGACCTTGGCGCGGTGCGGGCGGACAAGCGGCAGCTTGAACAGGTGGTGATGAACCTCGTGGTCAACGCGCGCGACGCGATGCCCGCAGGCGGCGTGATCCGGATCGAGACGGAAAGGCTGCGGCTGGAGCAGGACATGTGCCGCGACCGCGCGGCCGTGCCGCCGGGCGACTATGCCGCGATCCGCGTGATCGACACCGGCGTCGGCATCCCGGCAGAGCGGCTGGACAAGATATTCGAGCCCTTCTTTACCACGAAGCGCGTGGGCGAGGGCACGGGGCTTGGCCTTTCCACCGCTTACGGCATCGTCAAGCAATCGGGCGGGTTCATCTTCGTCGACAGCGTGGTGGGCGAGGGAAGCGTCTTCCACATCTACCTTCCAATTCATGATAGCCCGCCCGAGGCGGCTCCGGCCGCGCCGAAACCGGCGGTTCTGCGGCAGGGCGGCGGCGTCGTGCTGCTGGTCGAGGACGAGGCCCCCGTCCGCGCCTTCGCCTCGCGCGCGCTGCGGCTGCGCGGGTATACCGTGCTGGAGGCGGAAAATGCCGAGGCGGCGCTGGCGATTCTTGAGGACGAGGCGCTGGAGGTCGATGTCTTTGTCACCGACGTCGTCATGCCGGGGATGGACGGGCCGACCTGGGTGAAGCTGGCGCTGGAAAAAAGGCCGGGCGCGCGGGTCATCTTCGTGTCGGGCTATGCGGAGGAGAGCTTCCCCGAATCGCAGACCCGCATCCCGAATTCGGTCTTCCTGCCGAAACCCTTCTCGCTGAACGATCTGACCTCTACGGTTCAGGCGCAGCTTTCGTAGATGTCGTAATCCGCCGCGAAGGTTTCGCGCAGCAAGGCCTCTCCGGCAGGTGAAAGGGTCAGATCACCCGGGGGGGAGACGTTCAGGCGCGGCAGGTCGATGCGGCGGGCCAGCCGATCCTCCAGAAACGCGATCAGCGCCGTCATGGCATCGTGGCGGAACAGGTGATCCACGGGCCGGTCCTTGGGGCGTAGGAATTGCGCCTGCGAGCCGAGATCGGCAAAGGCGGGGCGGTCCGTGGCGGCATAGGCGCGCAGGAACTCCTCGAACGTCATGGCCGCGGTGGATTTCGCCGGATCGACGCCCTCGCGCCGGCGATAGCGGAACCAGCTTCCGAGCCAGTCCCGTGGCTCGCGGATCAGCGCGACGGTCGCGAAGTCATCGCCGGACGCCGCGCGCAGATAGGGGCCAATGAAGCGCTGATAGCGATAGAGCGTGGTATGCTTCAGCAGCGGCGGGCGCATTGCGGACATGGCAGCAAAGGGTTCGAGCGCCGCTTCGATCGCCGTCGAGCCTGTCTTGGGGGTGGCGAGAAAGGCGAGGCGCGGTTCCCACAATATCAGCATCTTTCGGCGAATCCCTCAGGTTGTAAACGCAGTATTAACCCTTTTCCTGTGCTGTCGGATTGCAGAAAATGGGTTGAATTGTTCTTGTTTTGATCTCATATAACGGAACAACAGACGAACATCGGGCAAGATTGCCGGGCGCCCGCGGCTGTGCGACAAGGGATATCCGATGGCAACTGCGAACCTCTTCGATTTGAACGGAAAGCGCGAGATGGACAAGGCAAAGGCGCTCGAAAGCGCACTGGCTCAGATCGAACGACAGTTCGGCAAGGGCTCTATCATGAAGCTCGGTCAGGACAATGCCGTGCTGGATATCGAGGCGACCTCGACCGGCTCGCTGGGCCTCGACATCGCGCTCGGGATCGGTGGGCTGCCCAAGGGGCGGATCATCGAGATCTATGGGCCGGAAAGCTCGGGCAAGACCACGCTGACGCTGCATGCGGTGGCCGAGGAGCAGAAGAAGGGCGGCGTCTGCGCCTTCGTCGACGCGGAACATGCGCTGGACCCGCAATACGCCAAGAAGCTGGGCGTGAACCTTGACGAGCTGCTGATCTCGCAGCCCGACACGGGCGAACAGGCGCTTGAGATCGTGGACACGCTGGTTCGTTCCGGTGCAGTCAGCATGATCGTCGTCGATTCGGTTGCGGCCCTGACGCCGAAGTCGGAAATCGAAGGCGACATGGGCGATATGCAGATGGGCAGCCAGGCCCGCCTGATGAGCCAGGCGATGCGCAAGCTGACCTCGTCCATCGGCAAGTCGAACTGCATGGTGATCTTCATCAACCAGATCCGGATGAAGATCGGCGTCATGTTCGGCTCGCCCGAGACGACGACGGGTGGCAACGCGCTGAAATTCTATGCCTCGGTCCGTCTGGACATCCGCCGCACCGGCGCGATCAAGGACCGGGACGAGGTCATCGGCAACTCCACCCGCGTGAAGGTGGTGAAGAACAAGGTCTCGCCGCCGTTCAAGGAGGTCGAATTCGACATCATGTATGGCGAAGGCATCTCGAAACTGGGCGAGCTTGTCGATCTGGGCGTGAAGGCCGGCGTCGTCGAGAAGTCGGGTTCTTGGTATTCCTTCGGGGACGAACGGATCGGGCAGGGGCGCGAGAATGCCAAGGGCTTCCTTAAGGCCAACCCGGCCGTCGCGCAGGCCATCGAGGACAAGGTCCGCGCGGCGCACGGGCTCGACTTCAGCTTCCAGCCCGGTGCCGACGATCTGACCGAGTGACCGGAAAAGGCCCTTTGCGCTTGCCCGCAAGGGGCCTTCCCCATTAAACGGGTCGGAAGCTAGAAGACAGGGGCCACCATGCCGTCGCTGAACGATATCCGATCCACTTTCCTCGATTTCTTTGCGCGCAACGGCCACAGGGTCGTGCCGTCCAGCCCGCTGGTTCCGCGCAACGATCCGACGCTGATGTTCGCCAACTCGGGCATGGTGCAGTTCAAGGACTGTTTCACCGGGGCCGAGACGCGCGATTACGTTCGCGCCACCAGCGCGCAGAAATGCGTGCGGGCCGGGGGCAAGCATAACGATCTGGACAATGTCGGCTATACTGCGCGGCACCATACCTTCTTCGAGATGCTGGGGAATTTCAGCTTCGGCGATTACTTCAAGGAAGGCGCGATCCCTTTTGCATGGGAGCTGCTGACCAAGGATTTCGATATCCCGAAAGAGCGGCTGCTGGTCACCGTCTATCACACCGATGACGAGGCGGCGAATATATGGAAGAAAGTCGCGGGGCTTTCGGACGACCGCATCATCCGCATCCCGACGAGCGACAACTTCTGGCAGATGGGGCCGACCGGCCCCTGCGGTCCCTGCACCGAAATTTTCTTCGATCATGGCGACAAGATCTGGGGCGGCCCCCCGGGAAGCGCCGACGAGGATGGCGACCGTTTCATCGAGATCTGGAACCTCGTCTTCATGCAGAACGAGCAGTTCGCAGACGGTTCGATGCGGGCGCTGGACATGCAGTCCATCGACACGGGCATGGGGTTGGAGCGGATCGGCGCGCTGCTGCAGGGCAAGCACGACAACTATGACACCGATCTGATGCGCAGCCTGATCGAGGCGTCGGCGAATGCCACCTCGTCCGATCCGGACGGCCCCGGCAAGACGCATCACCGGGTGATCGCGGATCACCTGCGCTCGACCTCGTTCCTGATCGCGGACGGCGTGATGCCGTCGAACGAAGGGCGCGGCTACGTCCTGCGTCGGATCATGCGCCGCGCGATGCGCCATGCGCACCAGCTTGGCGCGCAGGATCCGCTGATGCACCGTCTTGTTCCCGCACTGGTGCGGCAGATGGGCGCGGCCTATCCCGAGCTGACCCGCGCGCAGGCGCTGATCGAGGAAACGCTGCGGCTGGAGGAGACGAAGTTCCGTCAGACGCTGGACCGTGGGCTGCGTCTGCTTGACGACGAGCTTTCGGCGCTGCCCGAGGGTGCGGCGCTGCCCGGCGCGGCTGCATTCAAACTCTACGACACCTATGGCTTCCCGCTGGATCTGACGCAGGACGCGCTGCGCGAGCAAGGCCGGACGGTGGATACCGAAGGTTTCGATAGCGCGATGGCCGAGCAGAAGGCCAAGGCCCGCGCAAGCTGGGCAGGTTCGGGCGAGACGAAGGACGCCGCCATCTGGTTCGATCTGGCAGACGAGCATGGCGCGAGCGAATTCCTCGGCTATGACACAGAAAAGGCCGAAGGATCGGTTCTGGCGCTGGTGAAATCGGGCGAGGCCACGCAAAAGGCGGTGGCGGGCGACAAGGTGCAGATCGTGCTGAACCAGACGCCTTTCTATGCCGAATCCGGCGGTCAGGTCGGGGATGCGGGTATCCTGCGCACCAGCACCGGCCTCGCGCGCGTTACCGATACGCGCAAGGCGCAGGGACTTTTCGTGCATGTGGCCGATGTGACCGAGGGCGAGATCGCCGCCGGGCAGGGTGCGGAGCTTGAGGTCGACCACACGCGCCGCGGCGCGATCCAGGCGAACCACTCGGCCACGCACCTGCTGAACGAGGCGCTACGGCGCGTCCTGGGCGATCACGTCGCGCAGCGCGGCTCGTTGAACGCGCCGGATCGGCTGCGCTTTGACTTCAGCCACTCCAAAGCGCTGAGCGCCGAGGAAATCGCGCAGGTCGAGGCCGAGGTGAACGGCTTCATCCGTCAGAACGGCGAGGTGACGACGCGGATCATGTCACCCGACGATGCGCGCGCGTTGGGCGCTCAGGCCCTGTTCGGCGAGAAATACGGCGACGAGGTGCGCGTCGTGTCGATGGGCGCGTTGCCGGGTTCCGGCAAAGGGACCGACGGGCAGACCTATTCGGTCGAGCTTTGCGGCGGCACCCATGTCGCGCGTCTGGGCGAGGTGGGGCTGTTCGTCCTGCTGGGCGATTCGGCATCCTCGGCCGGTGTGCGGCGGATCGAGGCGTTGACTGGCGAGGGCGCGCTGGCGCATTTGAACGGGCAGATGAAGCGGCTTGCCGAGGTTGCGTCGCTGCTGAAAGCCTCGCCCGCCGAGGTTGTAGACCGGACGAAGGCGCTGGTCGAGGAGCGGCGGAGCCTTGCGAACGAGCTGGCGCAACTGCGCCGCGAGGCCGCGATGGGGGCGGGCGACACCGAGGCGAAAGAGATCGGTGGCGTGAAGTTCTTGTCGCGCATCGTTTCGGGCGTTGCGGGCAAGGATCTGCCGGGGCTGATCGACGAGATGAAATCCTCGGTCGGTTCGGGCGCGGTTCTGCTCATCTCGAACAACGACGGCAAGGCGGCGCTTGCGGCTGGCGTTACGGCGGATCTGGTTGATCGGTTCTCGGCGGTCAGTCTGGTGAAGGCTGCGGCGGAAGCGCTGGGCGGCAAAGGGGGCGGTGGCCGCCCGGACATGGCTCAGGCAGGGGCGGCGGATGCCTCCAATGCCGAAGCTGCAGTGAAAGCGGTGGAAACCGCATTGGAGGGTTGATGTCTGCACTCTGGATCGCGCATGTCGAAGTGACCGACGCGGAAAGCTATGCCCGTTACGCCCAAGGCGCGACGGGCGCCATCGCGGCCCATGGCGGTGTGTTCCTGCACCGTTCGGGCCGCTATGTTCAGCTTGAGGGGAACGAGCGTGCGCGCAACGTGGTCGTGCGCTTCCCGTCGGTCGAGGACGCGGTGGCTTGCTACAATTCCGCAGAATATCAGGCAGCGCTGGCCCATGCGAAGGGCGCGTCGGTTCGCGATCTGGTCGTGGTCGAGGAAATCGAGGCCTGATCAGCGCAGGATCGTCAGCTTCAACGCCACGAAGATGACGATCATCCAGACACAGACGAAGCCGAGGGCCGCCATGAGCGACTTCGGCTTTGTCATTGCTGTGGCGGTGTTTCGGAATTCGTCCATCAGCGCGGGCGGGATCATCCGCAGCACCAGCGCGATGCCAAGCGGCAGCACGATCAGATCGTCGACGAAACCAAGAACCGGAATGAAATCCGGGATCAGGTCGATCGGGCTGAGCGCATAGGCTGCGACGAAACCCGCGACCAATTTGGCAGCCAGGGGCGTCCGCCGATCTCGGGCCGCGATCCAAAGCGCGACCACATCGCGTCTCAGCCGACCTGCCCAGAGTTTCAGATCATCCAGCATCGCATGAAAAGGCCCGGGTGTTTCCACCCGGGCCGTCTTCCTTATTCCGAAGCGCGCGACTGGCGTTTGCGCTCGTGCGGGTCGAGGTAGCGCTTGCGCAGGCGGACGATCTTCGGCGTCACTTCGACCAGTTCGTCATCGTCGATATAGGCAATGGCCTGTTCCAGCGACATGCGCACCGGCGGCGTCAGGCGAACCGCTTCATCCGTGCCCGAGGCGCGCACGTTGGTCAGCTTCTTGCCTTTCAGCGGGTTCACTTCCAGATCGTTTTCGCGGCTGTGCTCGCCAATGATCATGCCCTCATAGACGGCTTCCTGCGAGCCGATGAACAGGTGCCCGCGTTCTTCCAGGTTCCACAGAGCATAGGGAACCGAAGTCCCGTTTTCCATCGAGATGAGGACACCCTGACGGCGGCCTTCGATGGGGCCTTTGTGGGCGGCCCATTCGTGGAAGACGCGGTTCAGAACGCCCGTGCCGCGCGTGTCGGTCAGGAACTGGCCGTGATAGCCGATCAGCCCGCGCGAGGGGACATGCGCGATGATCCGCGTCTTGCCAGCGCCCGCCGGCTTCATCTCGACCAGGTCGCCCTTGCGGGGGCCGGTCAGCTTTTCGATCACGGCGCCGGTGAATTCGTCATCCACGTCGATGGTGACTTCCTCGATCGGCTCCACACGCTGGCCGTCTTCCTCGCGGAAGATCACGCGGGGGCGCGAGATCGACAGCTCGAACCCTTCGCGGCGCATGTTCTCGATCAGAACGCCCATCTGCAATTCGCCGCGGCCCGCCACGTCGAAAGCATCGCCGCCGGGGGTATCGGTGATCTTGATCGCGACGT
The DNA here is from genome assembly GCA_029846755.1 of Falsirhodobacter flavus. GTDB lineage: Bacteria > Pseudomonadota > Alphaproteobacteria > Rhodobacterales > Rhodobacteraceae > Falsirhodobacter > Falsirhodobacter flavus. Next base: position 710,914 of record JARWBI010000001.1, read on the forward strand.
TGACCTCGGCTTCCTTCATCAGGCGTTCGCGGATGACGCGCGACTGGACCTTGTTGCCGTCCTTGCCCGCCAAAGGCGAATCGTTGATGCCGAAGGTCACCGAAATGGTCGGCGGGTCGATGGGCTGCGCGGGCAGGGGCACTTCAACCTCGGTCGAGCAGAGGGTGTCCGCCACGGTCGCCTTGGTCATCCCGGCCAGCGTCACGATGTCGCCCGCTTCGCCCAGATCGATCGGGTTCTGCGACAGGCCGCGGAAGGCCAGCACTTTGGAGACGCGGAATTGTTCGATCCGGTCGCCGTCGCGCGACAGCGCCTTCAGCGTATCGCCGGCTTTGACCGTGCCGGATTCGACGCGGCCGGTCAGGATGCGGCCGATGAACGGGTCGGCGGACAGGGTCGTCGCCAGCATCTGGAACGGCTCGGACTTGCGTGCCAGCTGTTTCGGGGCGGGGACGTGCTTCAGCACCAGCTCGTAGAGGGCCGACAGGTCCTTGCGCGGACCGTCCAATTCCATGTCTGCCCAGCCCGAACGGCCCGAAGCATACATCGCCGGGAAGTCCAACTGTTCGTCCGAAGCGCCCAGCGAGGCAAAGAGGTCGAACACTTCGTCCAGCGCGCGGTCGGGCTCGGCGTCAGGCTTGTCGACCTTGTTCAGCACGACGATCGGGCGAAGGCCCAGCGCCAGCGCCTTGGATGTCACGAACTTCGTCTGCGGCATCGGGCCTTCTGCGGCGTCGACCAGCAGCACCACGCCGTCCACCATGTTCAGGATCCGCTCCACCTCGCCGCCGAAATCGGCGTGGCCGGGGGTGTCGACGATGTTGATGCGCGCGCCGTTCCATTCAAGCGACGTGCACTTGGCCAGAATGGTGATCCCGCGTTCGCGTTCGATGTCGTTGCTGTCCATCGCCCGTTCGGCGACCGCCTGGTTGTCGCGGAACGCACCCGACTGTTTCAGAAGCTCGTCCACCAGGGTGGTCTTGCCATGGTCGACGTGCGCGATGATCGCGATGTTGCGGAGTTCCATCCGGGGCCCTTTGTCTGCTGCGCTGCCGCGATACAACGCATGGGGACAAAACGCCAGCCTCTATTGCGGCAGATACCAGTCGCGCCGGTGGTTGATGGCGATCACGAGGTTCAGGACCACCGCGCCGACCAGCGACCAGAAGACCAACCACCAGGGCAGAACCGCCAGCGCGACGGCGAACAGGCACAGGTCCCAGCCAAGCTGGACCCAGCCCGCACGAATGCCGAGAAGGTCCTGAAGAATGACGGCGACGATGGAGATGCCGCCAAGGCTTGCCCCGTGGCGGAAAAGCCCAAGCAGCCCGACGCCCGATGCGATGCCGAACAAAAGGGCGGCGGCACCCGGCGTGATCCCCGCCAGCGGCATATGGGCGGGCAGCGCCTCGGCGAGTGCGGAGACGGTCGTGACGCTCAGGAATCCCTTGACTGCAAAGACCGCGCCGCGCCGCTTCCATGCAAAGATATAAAACGGCAAGTTCACACAAAAGAAGACCCAGCCGAATGCCCATCCGGTGGAATAGGCGATCAGCAGGGCCAGACCTGCGGTGCCGCCCGTGACAAGACCGGCGGCACGCAGCATGTGGATGCCAAGGGCGCAAAGGACGGTGCTTATCGCCAGCCCCTGCGCATCCTCGATCCTTGTATATCGTGGAGTTCCGGTCATTCCGCGGGCCGCCCGCAATACGATAGGTCGCGCCCGCTCATCCGATCATCCTCGCTTGCGTCGGGGCCTTGTAGCGCCGCCGCAGGCCGTAGGGAAGTCAGCCGATGCCGATGAAGGAAAGGATGGCGACGACGATGACCACAAGGCCGACGAGGTAGATGATGCTGTTCATGTCTCTCTCCTTGACGGGTCGCGTTTGTCGCGACCTTTCGGAGGGTTAACGGCCTGAACGCGCTTCGGTTCCGTCACGCCTCGCGTCGCCAGAGCCCGGGATAGTCGCGCACGAAACCGTCGGGGCCGAATTCGATCAAACCGCTGAAATCATGCACCGGAGAGCGGTATTCGTAGTGCAATGTGCCGGTTCGGCGATAGACCTGCGGCAGTTCCACCAGTTCCGGCGCGCCGATGTCGAACCACGCGACAGAGAAACGGGCGGTGCGGTTCACCGGCGGCGCTTCGCTGCGCAGCTGAAGCGTGTTCGTCGCCGGGGTGAAGCCGAGGTCGAGATGCTTCAGATGCCCGAGCCCCATCTGCCGCCCGTCCAGCCTCCAGCCGCTATCGCAGCGGCGGATGTCATGGGCGAAGCGGCGACCGTCACGGCACCCTTCGATCCGGGCGGCCCGGGTCGTGCCTTCATCATCTGCCGCGATCTGATAGCTGACGGTCAGGGACGAACCTCCGGTCTGGAGGATTCCTTCGAGTCGGAGGGTTCCGGCCTCCTCGGACAGAAGCGCCGCGTCATGGCCCGGCACATCCAGTCTTTTCCACAACGCTGTCGCCATCGGTCCCCCTCCGTGAGGGTTGAATCTATAGCTGTTGCGTATCGTTTCCATGAAGAAGCCCCGGCAGTGCCGGGGCTTTCCTGTCTTATCCTGCGAGAGCTTTGTTCAGGTATTCGTCGACCTTTTCCAGATAGCCCATCGTGGTCAGCCATTTCTGGTCCGGACCCACCAGCAAGGCAAGGTCCTTGGTCATGTGACCGTCTTCGACCGTCTGGACCGTGACCCGCTCCAGCGTGGCGGCGAAGTTGGCCAGCGCCTCGTTCCCGTCCAGCTTGGCACGGTGACGCAGACCACCCGTCCATGCATAGATCGAAGCGATGGAGTTGGTCGACGTCTCCTTGCCCTTCTGGTGCTGGCGGTAGTGGCGAGTGACGGTGCCGTGCGCGGCCTCGGCCTCGACGACCTGCCCATCGGGCGTCATCAGCACGGAGGTCATCAGACCCAGCGAGCCGAAGCCCTGCGCGACGGTGTCCGACTGCACATCGCCATCATAGTTCTTGCAAGCCCAGACATAGCCACCCGACCATTTCAGCGCCGATGCGACCATGTCGTCGATCAGACGGTGCTCATAGGTGATGCCGGCGGCTTTGAACTTGTCGGCGAATTCCTCGTCGAAGACCTGTTGGAACAGGTCCTTGAAGCGGCCGTCATAGGCCTTGAGGATGGTGTTCTTGGTCGAGAGATAAACCGGCCAGCCCTTGACCAGACCGTAGTTCATCGACGCGCGCGCGAAGTCGATGATCGACTGGTCAAGGTTGTACATCGCCATCGTGACGCCGGAACCCGGAGCCTGGAACACTTCCTTCTCGATCACTTCGCCGTCTTCACCGACGAACTTGATCGACAGCTTGCCCTTGCCGGGGAAGCGGAAGTCGGTCGCGCGGTACTGGTCGCCGAAGGCGTGACGGCCGACGACGATCGGCTGGGTCCAGCCCGGCACCAGACGCGGGACGTTCTTGCAGATGATCGGTTCGCGGAAGATCACGCCCCCGAGGATGTTGCGGATCGTGCCGTTCGGCGAACGCCACATCTGCTTGAGGCCGAATTCCTCGACGCGCTGTTCGTCAGGGGTGATGGTCGCGCATTTGACGCCGACGCCGTATTTCTTGATCGCTTCGGCAGAGTCGATGGTGATCTGGTCGTTGGTGCGGTCACGCTCCTCAATGCCCAAATCGTAGTATTTCAGGTCGACGTCGAGATAGGGCAGGATCAGCTTTTTCTTGATGAAATCCCAGATGATGCGGGTCATCTCATCGCCGTCGAGCTCGACGACGGGGTTGGCTACCTTGATCTTCGACATGGGGGCCTCTGTGTTGGATTCGCTTGGCGCGGTGATAGCGGAATTCCGAAAGGCGCGAAAGGTCGTATGCTGTCGTATACCGAAATTAGGCGGGATCTTCCGAAGTTTCGCCGAAATACAATTCGTATGTGAAGGACCTGCCGGACGCGCGCATCGCCGCGATCTTGTCATCCAGCAGTGCGCGCATGCGGGTCGGCTCCATCGGGATGTCCCAGTCTTCCTCGCCATCCAAACCCATGATGGCAAATTCCAGCGTGCCCTTGCCGTCGGCGACGACTTCCATCGTGTAGACCCATTCGTCCAAAGGCTCCAACCGGGCGGCAAGATGTTGCAGATCGTCCAGCGAGGCGACACGGACGGGCGCGTCCTGAAGCAGCACCGACAGCGCATCGTCGGAAAGGGAGGGGGTGTAATCGGGCATCAGGTCGTCTCGAAGAAAGAGGCCGCGCGGGTCCGCACCCAGTCCCAGAGGGCAGGCGCCCCGCGTGCGACCTTGTGTCCCACGCGGGATTGAAGCTGTTCGGCGGTCACGTTGTAGGTGGTCCATGTGCCGCCCCCGCAGGCGATGTTCTGCATCACCGGCTGCACGCGGTCCAGGGATTTGGCGAAGATGGCGTCGGGGGTTTCGGCGGCCTCGAACTCCTCCCACAGGGCGCGGAAGTCCCTCGCCTGATCGGGCGGAAGAAGGCCGAAGATGCGGTCGGCGGCGGCGGCTTCGGCGGCCATCTGCACGTCGGACGCGTGGGCGGTTCCGTTCGCGGAATGGATCGGCACGTCGCCGGTATCGATCTCGACCAGATCGTGCAGGATCAGCATCCGCATGACGCGGGTGATGTCCACGCCCGGCGCGGCCTGATCGGCCAGCACCATCGCATAGAGCGCGAGGTGCCAGCTGTGCTCGCCCGAGTTTTCCTGCCGCGATCCGTCGCAGAGGGTCGTCGCGCGCAGCACTGATTTCAGCCGGTCCGCCTCGTTCAGGAAGGCGAATTGCTGCGCGAGCCGGTCCATCAGCGGGTGGCTTCGCCCAAGCGGCGTTTGACGTAACCGCTGACCGTGTCGATCATCGGGGTCATGTGGGCTTCCTCGTCCTTGAAGAAGTGATCCGCGCCTTCGACGATCTCGTGCGTGATGGTGATGCCCTTCTGCTCGTGCAGCTTGTTCACGAGGCTGACGGTATCCTTCGGCTGCGCCACGCGGTCAGCCGAGCCGTTGATGATGAGGCCCGAGGACGGGCAGGGCGCAAGGAACGAGAAGTCATACATGTTCGCGGGCGGAGAGACCGATACGAAGCCCGTAATCTCGGGTCGGCGCATCAGAAGCTGCATGCCGATCCATGCGCCGAAGCTGAACCCGGCGACCCAGCAATGCTTGGCGTTCTGGTTCATCGATTGCAAGTAGTCCAGCGCCGAGGCCGCATCCGAAAGCTCGCCGATGCCCTGATCGTATTCGCCCTGGCTGCGCCCGACGCCGCGGAAGTTGAACCGCAGCACCGTGAAGCCCAGCTTATAGAAGGCATAGTGAAGGTTGTAGACGACCTTGTTGTTCATCGACCCGCCGAATTGCGGATGCGGATGCAGCACGATGGCGATCGGCGCGTCACGTTCCTTCTGCGGGTGGTAGCGACCTTCCAGCCGACCCTCGGGACCGGCGAAAATGACTTCGGGCATGGATGCGCCTTTTTCTGTCCGGAGAAACTTGACTGTTTCGCTCGGATAACTTAGAACCATTCCAAAAGGGTTGACAGGGTCTCCCCGATGGGCTGGAAGTGAGTTAAGCGGCCCTGCGGCTGACGTCAATGTTATTGGGGCAAAGGCATGAAACTCTCGACCAAGGGTAGATATGCGATGGTGGCGCTTGCCGACCTCGCGCTGGTGAAGGGCGAAGGGCTGACCTCGCTTGCCGAGGTGTCCAAACGTCAGGACATATCCTTGCCTTATCTGGAGCAGCTTTTCGTCAAGCTGCGCCGCGCCGGTCTGGTCGAGGCGGTGCGTGGTCCGGGTGGCGGATATCGGCTGGCGAAAAGCCCCGACGCGATCCGCGTGTCCGAGATCATGGAGGCCGTCGAGGAACATGTGAACGCCATGCATACCGGTGCGGGCGCATCGGGCGGCATTTCCGGCAGCCGGGCGCAGTCGATGACCAACCGTCTGTGGGAAGGGCTGTCGGCACATGTCTATGTGTTTCTGCACCAGACGCGGCTTTCGGATGTCGTGAAGAACGCGATGGCCCCGTGCCCGGCGGTTCCGGCGCTGTTCAGGGTGGTGGACGAGGAGTGATGGAGCGCATCTATCTCGACTGGAACGCGACGACCCCGCTGCGCCCCGAAGCGCGGGCGGCGATGATCGGTGCGATGGATCTGGTCGGGAACCCGTCTTCGGTTCATGCCGAGGGGCGGGCGGCTAAGGCGCTGGTCGAACGGGCGCGGGCACAGGTGGCGGCGGCCTTGGGGGCCGAGGGGGCGGATATCGTCTTCGTCTCGGGTGCGACCGAGGCGGCGGCGCTGGCCTGCGCCGGGGGCGGTCTGGTCTGTTCGGATGTGGAGCATGAGGCGGTCTCGGCTTGGTGCGATGCGGCATTGCCCGCGCCGGATGGCCGCGTGGCGGTGACGGACCCGGCAAAGACGGCGCTGCAACTGGCCAATTCCGAAACCGGGATCTTGCAGGATCTGCCCGAAGGTCTGGCCGTGTCGGACGTGACGCAAGCCTTCGGCAAGATTCCGTTTGCATTCAACTGGCTTGGCTGTGACATGGCACTGGTTTCGGCGCACAAGCTGGGCGGGCCGAAGGGCATCGGCGCGCTGGTGATTCGTCGGGGGCTGGACGTGGCGGCGCAACTGAAGGGCGGCGGGCAGGAGATGGGCCGCCGTGCGGGGACCGAGAACATCGTTGGCATCGCGGGTTTCGGCGCAGCGGCGGAAGCGGCCTCGCGCGATCTGGCGGGTGGGGTCTGGGACGGCGTCGCGAAAGTTAGAGACGTTCTAGAATCGGCATTGTCGGATGGCGGCGAAGGCATTATCTCGGTGGGCAAGGGCATGGCCCGTCTGCCGAACACGCTTTGCATCATCGCGCCCGGCTGGAAGGGCGAGACGCAGGTGATGCAGATGGACCTTGCCGGTTTCGCCGTATCTGCCGGGTCGGCCTGTTCCAGCGGCAAGGTGCGCGCCAGCAAGGTTTTGCGTGCGATGGGGTATGACGAGGGTCTGGCGGCATCGGCGCTTCGCGTCTCGCTTGGCCCCAATGTGACAGAGGATCGGGCGCTGCGGTTCGCAGAGGCCTGGACGAAGGCAAGGGACCGCCATCGGTCCCGCGCCGCGTGAAGGAGAGAATGATGGCTCTGGAAGAAACGCTTGAGGTGCGCGAGGGCGTCGATCGGGAAACGATCGAGACCGTGCAGGCCATGGCCGGCAAATACAAATACGGCTGGGAAACCGAGATCGAGATGGAATACGCCCCCAAGGGCGTGTCCGAGGAGATCGTTCGCCTGATTTCCGCCAAGAACGACGAGCCGGAATGGATGCTGGAATGGCGTCTGGCCGCCTATCGCCGCTGGGTCGAGATGACCGAGCCGAAATGGGCGATGCTGAACTATCCCGAGATCGACTATCAGGACATCTATTACTACGCCAAGCCGAAGAGCATGGAGGTGAAGCCGAAGTCGCTGGACGAGGTGGATCCAAAGCTGCTGGCCACCTATGCCAAGCTGGGCATTCCGCTGAAGGAGCAGGCGATCCTTGCGGGCGTCGAGGGCGCCGAGGAGAAGAAGGTCGCGGTGGACGCGGTGTTCGACTCGGTTTCGGTCGGCACCACGTTCAAGGCGGAACTGGCCAAGGCGGGCGTGATCTTCTGCTCGATCTCGGAGGCCGTGCGCGAGCATCCGGAACTGGTGAAGAAATACATCGGCTCGGTCGTGCCGCAGTCGGACAACTTCTTTGCCACGCTGAACTCGGCAGTCTTCTCGGACGGGTCCTTCGTCTATATCCCCGAGGGTGTGAAATGCCCGATGGAGCTGTCCACCTATTTCCGCATCAACGCGGAAAACACGGGCCAGTTCGAGCGCACGCTGATCGTTGCGGATAAGGGGTCCTACGTCTCCTATCTGGAGGGCTGCACGGCTCCCAAGCGGGACACCAACCAGCTTCATGCAGCCGTGGTGGAGATCGTGGTGCTGGAGGATGCCGAGGTGAAATACTCGACTGTCCAGAACTGGTATCCGGGTGACGAGAACGGCGTGGGCGGCATCTACAACTTCGTGACCAAGCGCGCCGATTGCCGGGGCGATCGGTCCAAGGTCATGTGGACGCAGGTGGAAACCGGATCGGCGATCACGTGGAAATACCCGTCCTGCATCCTGCGCGGCAATGAATCGCAGGGCGAGTTCTATTCCATCGCCATCGCCAACAACGCCCAGCAGGCCGATACCGGGACCAAGATGATCCATCTTGGCAAGAACACCCGCTCGCGCATCGTGTCGAAGGGGATTTCGGCAGGCAAGGCGCAGAACACCTATCGCGGGCAGGTATCAATGCACCCGCGCGCGCAGAACTCGCGCAACTATACCCAGTGCGACAGCCTGCTGATCGGCGATCAGTGCGGCGCGCATACGGTTCCGTATATCGAGGTGAAGAACAACTCGTCCCGCGTGGAGCACGAGGCGACGACGTCCAAGGTGGACGACGATCAGCTGTTCTATTGCCGCTCGCGAGGGATGGACGAGGAAGAAGCGGTCGCGCTGGTCGTGAACGGATTCTGCAAGGAAGTGCTGCAAGCGCTGCCGATGGAATTCGCGATGGAAGCGCAGGCGCTGGTCGCGATCAGCCTTGAAGGGTCGGTCGGATGATCGTCACCACCACCTCGAACATCGAGGGGAGCCGCATCACCGCCTATCACGGGCTGGTGGTGGGCGAGGCGATCATGGGCGCGAATTTCGTCCGCGATTTCTTCGCCTCGATCACCGACAAGATCGGTGGTCGCTCGGGGGCCTATGAGGCCAAATTGCAGGACGCGCGCGATGCTGCGATGCGCGACCTTGAAATACGTGCCGGAAAACTCGGCGCGAACGCCGTTGTCGGCGTCGATCTCGACTATGAAGTGGTCGGGGAATCCATGCTCATGGTGTCGATCTCCGGCACCGCCGTTACAGTTGCCTGAGGAAGATCATGCTCGAAATCAAGAACCTGCACGTCAAACTTGAGGAAGAGGACAAGGTCATCCTCCGCGGCGTCGACCTGAAGGTCGAGGCCGGCAAGGTCCATGCGATCATGGGCCCGAACGGGTCGGGCAAATCGACGCTGTCCTATGTCCTGTCGGGCCGCGACGGTTACGAAGTGACCGAAGGCAGCGCCACGCTGGAAGACCAGGAACTGCTGGAGATGGAGCCGGAAGAGCGCGCCGCGGCGGGTCTTTTCCTTGCGTTCCAATATCCGGTGGAGATTCCCGGCGTCGGCAACATGACCTTCCTGCGCACCGCGCTGAACGCCCAGCGCAAGGCGCGCGGCGAGGATGAAGTGTCGGCCGGCGATTTCCTGAAACTGGTGCGCGAGAAAGCCGCCAGCCTGAAGATCGACGCGGACATGATGAAGCGCCCGGTGAACGTCGGCTTCTCGGGCGGCGAAAAGAAGCGGAACGAGATCCTGCAGATGGCCCTGCTGGAGCCGAAGATGTGCATCCTGGACGAAACGGATTCGGGTCTGGACGTCGATGCGATGAAACTGGTGTCGGAAGGCGTGAACGCGCTGCGCGACGAGGGGCGGGCGTTTCTGGTCATCACCCACTATCAACGGTTGCTGGACCATATCAAACCGGACGTCGTGCATATCATGGCGAACGGTCGCATCGTGCAGACCGGCGGGCCGGAACTGGCGCTCGAGGTCGAGAAGAACGGCTATGCCGACATTCTTGCAGGGGTGCAGTGATGGCATTGCCGCAAGCGAAGCTGGACCAGCTTTCGGCCCGGATCGCGGGGCTGCATTTTCCCGCGACCGGCTGGCAGGGCAAGGCCCGCGGCGAGGCGTTGGAGCGTCTGGGCGCGATGGGCCTGCCGGGCAAGCGTGACGAATACTGGCGCTATACCGACCCGACGGCGCTGACCGCGCCCGAGACGAAGGCTGTCGAAGGGCGGGGCGAGGCCGCGTTCGAATCCATCGACGCGGTGAAGCTGGTCTTCGTGGACGGTGTCTTCGATGCAGCGGCGTCCGACGATCCGGCGCTTGCCGGGGTCGAGATCACCCGTCTGGCCGAAGTTGCCGATATCCATTGGGCGGGCGATCTGTATGGCCAGCTGGAAGCGGCGGGCCAGACGCCAGTGCAGCGTCCGCTGGCGGCGATCGGTTCGGCCTTTGCGACCGATGGCGTCCTGATCCGTGCAACGGCCGCGGCCGGACGCCCCGTGGCGCTGGTTTATCGTTCGGAATCATATTCTTCCGACGTGATCCTTCATCATGTCGTGAAGCTGGAGGAAGGCGCGGAACTGACGCTGCTGGAAAGCGGCGATGCGGCGGCGCGGCTTCTGACGGTGATGGAAGTCGATGTGGCGAAAGACGCGCGGTTCCATCACGTCCGCTCGCAGGGGCGCACGCCAGAGCGGCTTGTTGCCACGCATATCTTTGCGCGGATCGCCGAAGGGGCGCTGTTCAAATCCTTCACCGTCGCCGCGAACGGGGTCCTGACCCGGAACGAGGCGGTGCTGGATATCGTCGGGGACGATGCTGTCGCGCATGTCGCGGGCGTCGCGGTCGGCGATGGTCGCGATTTCCTGCATGACGACACCGTCTTCATCACCCACGGGGCCGAGCGGTGCGAGAGCCGTCAGGTGTTCAAAAAGGTGCTGAAGAACGGCGCGACAGGGGTGTTCCAGGGCAAGATCTTGGTGAAGCCCGGTGCGCAGAAGACGGACGGTTACCAGATCAGCCAGTCGCTGCTGCTGGACGGCGACAGCCAGTTCCTCGCCAAACCCGAGCTCGAAATCTATGCCGACGACGTGAAATGTTCGCACGGCTCCACTTCGGGCGCGATCGACGACACGGCGCTGTTCTACCTCCGCTCGCGCGGGGTGCCGGAAAAGGCGGCACAATCGCTGCTGGTTCTGGCCTTCCTTGCCGAAGCGCTGGCGGAGATCGAGGACGAGGCGATCGCCGAGGACCTGCGCGCGCGGCTGGAAGGCTGGCTGGACCGGCACGACGGCTGATGCCGGTCGCGTCGGACATCCTGTCCAGCTATCTGCACCCCCGCGCGGTGATCCGGCGCAAGCTGGAGCCGCGCGAGGATCGGGCGCTGGCGACCCTGATGGGGGCGGCGGGGCTGATCTTCGTCGCCGGCTGGCCGCAGGCGGCGCGGATGGCGCACCTTGATCCGTCCGTGCCGCTGGATGCGCGGCTTGGCGGATCGTTGATGGCGGTCCTGTTTCTGCTGCCGCTGTTCTGCTATGTTCTGGCGGCACTGTCGCATCTGGTGGCCAAGGGTCTGGGCGGCAAGGGAAGCTTTTTTGGCGCGCGGATGGCGCTGTTCCAGGCGCTTCTGTCGGTTGCGCCGCTGATGCTGCTTCAGGGGCTGGTCGCGGGATTTATCGGCCCCGGCCCGCAGCTTGCCGCCGCCAGCCTGTTGACGGGCGGCGCATTCCTCTGGATATGGCTGAGCATGCTGATCGAGGTTGAGACGTGAAACTGACCCTGTCCAATGTCCTGTCGCTTGTTGGTCTGACCCTGCGCGAGCCGCGTCAGGGATTGCGAACGGTTCTGGCCCAGCCGCTTGGGCTTGGGGATCGCTGGCTGGTCTTCGGACTGTCGATCATCCTGCCGACGCTGCTGATCGCGGCGGGCACGATCCTGATCCCGATGCCGGACGGGGCGCTGTTCCCGTTCCCGCCCGTCACGCTGGCGATCCTTCAGGGCGTCGCGATGGGTGTGATGGTGGTGCTGACCTATGTCGTCGGGCGTTGGCGCGGGGGGATCGGCAGCTTTGCCGACTGCCTGCTGACGGTGTCGTGGCTTCAGATCGTGATGGTGGCGATGCAGGCGGCGCTGCTGCTGGTCGAACTGGCCCTGCCGCCGCTGGCCGCGATCCTCAGCATCGTCGCAACGCTGCTGATGTTCTGGCTGCTGACCAATTTCGTGGTCGAGGTTCACGGCTTCACATCCCTGCCGATGACGTTCCTTGGCATCATGGGGGCGATGTTCGTGGCCGCCTTCCTGTTCGCGCTGATCCTTGCGCCCTTCCTGGGGGTCCAGAATGTATGATGTCGATAAAATTCGCGCCGATTTTCCCATCCTGTCGCGGCAGGTGAATGGCAAGCCGCTGGTCTATTTGGACAATGGCGCCTCGGCGCAAAAGCCGCGGGTCGTGATCGACGCGATGACCGAGGCTTATGCCAACGAATATGCCAACGTGCATCGCGGGCTGCATTTCCTGTCGAACCTTGCGACCGACAGATACGAGGCAGTGCGCGGCAAGATCGCCCGCTTCATCAATGCCCCGTCCGAGGATGAGATCGTCTTCACCACCGGCACGACCGAGGGGATCAACCTGGTCTCCTATGGCTGGGCCGCGCCGCGTCTGCAGGCGGGGGACGAGATCGTGCTGACGATCATGGAGCATCACGCGAATATCGTGCCGTGGCATTTCCTGCGCGAACGGCAGGGCGTGGTGCTGAAATGGGTCGAATGCGATGCCAATGGCGACATCGACCCGCAGGCGGTGATCGACGCCATCGGGCCGAAGACGAAGCTGGTCGCGATCACCCAGATGTCGAACGTGACCGGCACCGTCTTGGACGTGGCGCCGATCTGCGCTGCGGCGCGGGAAAAGGGCGTTGCCACGCTGATCGACGGCTCGCAGGCGGCGGTGCATATGCCGGTGGACGTGCAGGCGATGGGCTGCGACTTCTATGCCATCACGGGGCACAAGCTCTACGGTCCCTCGGGGTCGGGGGGAATCTTCATCCGGCGCGAGCGGATGGAGGAGATGCGTCCCTTCCTTGGTGGCGGCGACATGATCCACGAGGTGTTCCGCGACACGGTAACCTATGCCAAGCCGCCGATGCGATTCGAGGCGGGGACACCGGGGATCGTGCAGCAGATCGGCCTTGGTGTCGCGCTGGATTACCTGACCGGCCTTGGCATGGCGAACATCGCCGCGCATGAGCGTCGTCTGCGCGATATGGCACGGGATCGGCTGGCGGGGCTGAACTGGCTGAACGTGCAGGGCAATTCGGCGGGGAAGGGTGCGATCTTCTCCTTCACCTTGCAAGGCGCGGCCCATCCGCATGACATCTCGACCGTGCTGGACCAGCGCGGGATCGCGGTGCGGGCGGGCACGCATTGCGCCATGCCGCTTTTGCAGCACATGGGCGTTTCGGCCACCTGCCGCGCCAGCTTCGGGCTTTATAACACCGAGGCCGAGATCGACGCGCTGGTGTCCGCGCTGGAGCTTTGCCACGAACTTTTCGGCTGAGGCTTGCGCTGCCGGAATCCCCCGGCTATAGACGCGCCTAGGCACCCATAGCTCAGCTGGATAGAGCGTTGCCCTCCGAAGGCAAAGGTCGCACGTTCGAATCGTGCTGGGTGCGCCATAATTCGGGCCGTTAGCTCAGTTGGTAGAGCGTTTCGTTTACACCGAAAATGTCGGCGGTTCGAGCCCGTCACGGCCCACCAAAATCAATGACTTAGCGGGGATCATTCCGAAAGGTTCCCAATCCACGCGGGGCGGTTCCCAATCTCGGGGATCAGCAGCATGGTTTCGGCGTTCATATGCTCGGCTTCAGCGCGCCGCGCATAGTGCTTCGCCATCTTCTCTGACAGGTGCCCCAGCATGCTTTTGACGCGGGCAATTCCGCCGAACGTGTCGGGGTTCCGGGCCACCGCGTTCGCGATCATGGTCGCGTTGGTGTGGCGCAGACCATGGAATGTCGGCTGGAACGCATCCTCTGCGTAGTCGGAGTTCGTCTGCGGTCGCAGCTGCAGCCGGATGATTTCGGTTCGCCACGATGCGCCGAATCCGGAGGGGGTCCAGACGTTGCCGCGCGAGTTCGTCAGAAGTGGCCGGCGCGGATCCACGATCCCGGCCTTTCGCCGCTTCGCCCGCTCCATGTCCAGAATCGCCAACACGACAGGGTGCAGTGGCACGGGCACGTCGTTCGATGTTTTGCCCTGGGACAGATACCACGTGCCGCCATCGATGACGCTGTCGGTCAGCTGCAGCAGGATGTCAGACCGGCGCTGGCTGGTGTAGATCGCCACGAGCGCCACCTTCACGATCTCCGGCTTGCCGTGCTCCAGCAGCTTCTCGAGCGCATCCTCTGGCCACGGCTCGTAGGAGCCGTCGCTGCTGACGCGTTCGATCTTCCGGCAGGGGTTCACGTCGGCAAAGCCCCGGGTGCGGCCCCATCCGAAGACAGAGCTGATGTCGTCCAGGCGGCGGTTCGCCGTGGCCGGCCGCGCGGACAAGCTGTCGTAAAGGGCCTGCACATGCACCGGCCGGATGTCCGCGGCTTCGAATTCCCCCCAGCGTTCCTGCATCAGGTTCAACGCATAATCACGCGCGGCCTTCGAGGCCGGCGGCAGGCGGTCATACTTCGCGCTTGTGCGGTGCTGCCTGACCAGCTCGGCTATGCCGGTCGGACTGGCAAACTCCCCGGGGATTACCCCGAAGACGGCGCGGTGGGCTTCGTCATAGGCTGTGCGATACTCGGCCGAAAATGGATGCGGCAGGGGCAGCCGCGTCTCCTTTCCGTCCTTCACCACCCGGAAATAGAAGTACTCACGCGCGCGGCGGATCTTCCGCTGCACATACTGTTCAAGCCTCAGTTCAGCCGCCACGGCTCGCCCTCAGAATCGGATCATCATCTTCGATTCGATTTGCATCGCCCGTCTGGAGCTTCTTTTCAACATCGGCCCACTTCCAGCGTGCGGTACCGCCGATCTTGACGGGCTTAGGTAGATGCCCGCGCTTCACCCAGTCCCATGCGGTTGAGGGGCTGATGTCCAGCAGCTCACAGAGAAGGCCAATTGAAACGTAAGCGATGACGCGGGGCGCAGCCTCGACGCGCTCGGGCAGGGCAGTCATGCCGATCCTGTCTTGCTTGCCCATCAGATGAGCCCCCCTTTCATGCGCTCGGAATATTCCCGCTGGACGGCCTTCAGCGCGGCCAGCGTCGGTTCATAGTGCTTAGCCCAAGGCCCGGGTTGCTTGTTCTTGCCACCGCGCAGAATCAGGCCCTCGTAGAAGGCGACACGTTGGGGCAGCAGCTCGAGGGCGAAGGTCTCTGACCAGGCGCGGCCCTGCAGGGTGACGCTCTTGGCGTCGGTCGAGAGCGTGGCCTTCATGTCGATTTCCTCCAGCGCGCCTCGACGGCTGGCCAGTAGTGGACACGGGCATGCTCGACAGTTCTTCTGACGATCTCGGCCGGCGGCAGTGGGATGAAGCCGTCGCCCCCACACATGTTGCAGGGCACAGATTCACGGTCGATCGCGCGCGTGTCGATCTCCTCGCGCCGCATAGCGCAAGCAGGACAAGCATCGTGATTGCCGTGAAGGGTGTGGTCAGGCATCGCTGGCTTCCTTGCCCAGCTCTTCGGCCATGGCGCGGGCTATGTCCAAAGTTAGCCGGGCACCTGTGGTTGTCTCGCCCGGGCGCGAGAACATCAGGTCGACCGTTGTCGCGCTCGAACGTCTGACCGATATCACAGACTGCCCGCCCTCCGGGGTCGTCATGTAGAGGATGCCCATCAACCACGCCTCCGGCGCGCCAGCGCGACCAGCCCGAACACCGCCGCTGCCAGCAGCAGCCCCGCCGCTGGCAGCGGCACCGGCGCGGGCGGCAGCCAGCTTCCACCACCGCCCTTGATCGGCGGCAGCAGGTTCGTGGTGATGGCAGGGCTGTCCGGCACCACCGGCGGCGTCAGCAGCTCTTCCGCCGCCTTGGCAGGATAGACTGCCGGTGCCTGGCGCTGCGTGGTCCAGTCGATCGAGAGGATGCAGGGCGCGGTGCCGGGATCGCCGGGGCCGACGGTGTCGGCTTTAGCGCAGGCTTCCACGCCAAAGGCGAAGCCAACACCGGCGCAGATGACCGCGACGGCAAAATAGAGGCCGATGTTCATGCTGCGGCCCCCAGCTGGTCGATATTGCCGCGCTGGACGGTGAAGGTGTAGGCGCAGACCCACGGGTTTGCGTCCCACGCGCCGGGGCCATTGATGGCGTTCCAGAGGATGCGGAATGAACTTATCGGGCAGTTGCCCTTGGCCTCGCCTGCCTTGAACGCAGCCCAACCCATTCCCTCGGCAACAGCATCGCCTTCGCTGATCGCGTGTAGCTTTTGCACGCGTACATCGGTGATAGTCAAAGTCAGGCGGCTCGCCCAGCGTGGCATGTGGATCGACGGCTTCCAGTCCAGAACCGCCCCTTCAGCTTCGTCGGCGTCAGCATGGAACATGATGTCATCCAGATCACGGCATTCGCTGATCGGTGTGCCAAGACCATGGGGGCGGAACCTTTCGCGCACGTAGAGGCGATCACCGACCGCGACCGGGGGTCGGTACGACATGCGCGGCATCCCGCCTTCGCAGGTCCACTGAAAGCCGGTCGGCCCGACGCGGTCCATGTGCCAGCCGTCGCCGGGGGCGTTCTTGATCACCCGCCGCGTCTGCGTCTTCGTGCCGTCCAGCAGGGCGCGCACCATGGGGGCGCTGAAGAGGATGGGCTTATCAGCCATGGGTCACCTCGTAATCGACCCAGCCCAGATCGCGGGCTTGATGCTTGGCTTCGTCGATCGATGCGACGCGGATCCAGCGGCCGGTCTTGCAGCAGGACAGGATCATTCGTTGTTCATCCATTAGACAAACGCCTCAAAATGATTTGCGGGAATTGTGTCGATGCGGCGCAGGCCGTCGAAACCCGGGATCGGTTCGTCCAGGGACACCACGCCGAACTTGGTGTATTGCCGCCAGTAGAGCTGCAGCGCTTTCCGCGCCGCTTGCTTGGGGTCGATGCAATCCCCGG
The DNA here is from genome assembly GCA_029846755.1 of Falsirhodobacter flavus. Classification (GTDB taxonomy): domain Bacteria; phylum Pseudomonadota; class Alphaproteobacteria; order Rhodobacterales; family Rhodobacteraceae; genus Falsirhodobacter; species Falsirhodobacter flavus. Next base: position 727,671 of record JARWBI010000001.1, read on the forward strand.
ACATGATCAGCAGGATCGCCTCGCCCTGCGCGTCTTCCATGACCTGCCTGGGAAGGGTCGACGGAAGGCTTTGCCGAACCACGGTCATCAGCGCCGTCACCTCGCGGTTGACGGCGCGTTTTCCCTTTGCATCGCGATCGGCTTGGCGGAGCCGCGCCATGAACTTGTGATGGGCGACCCGATCAGGGTTCGCCAGCTTCCACGCCCGGCGCTGTTCCTGCCGCTTGGCTACAGCCTCGGGCGCCATATTCCCGTAGCGACGGCGGGCGCGGCCGGCTGCGACCGCTTCGGGATGAGCGTCCTCGTAGCGCTTCGTTGCCGCCTTCGCGGCGGCGGGATTTTTCTTTCGCCATTCCCGGTTCTTGCGGGCGTTGGCTTCACGATAGCGCTCGGGATATTTCGCCCGATAGGCAGCGGATTTCTGGCGTCGCTTGGCGCGGACTTCTTCCCATTCCTCTGGGGTGCAATCTGCTTTTTTCTTCAGCGCCATGGCATCAGCTCAGCAGTAAGGCGAGAGCCATAGCGGTCGACGCGGCCGCCAGCACAAGCCCGGCGCGCGTTAGGTTCCGGAGATCCACATCGCCCTGCGCATCCTGACGCTCCAGCCAGCCTTGGCTGTCATCTGTCACTGCGGCCTCGAGGCGGCGCAGCCGCGCGCGAACGCTCTCGGCCCGGGATTGCCCCGCGATGCCCACCCGAAGGCCGAAGCCGATCGGAATGCTGAAGCGGATCGACAGACCGGCGAGCGGATCTGGCGCGGCAGCGCGGTTTGCAGGCGTGGGCAGTGGATAGGCGGGTGCCTCCACCATCAGCGCCTCGGCCGTGCGTGTCAGCGGCTGGGCAGGGTCGGGCCGGGTATCTGCGAAGGTCATGGGGTTTCCTTTGCGGGGCCGAGGTCGCGCCAGAGGCGTCCGCTTGTATCGCGGATGATCAGGCGGCCGTTGCTGATGACGGGATCGAGGATGGGCGTGGCGGGCGTCATGCTTTGGCCTCGGGGTATTTCTTGTGCCAGGCGAGCACGTCCTCGGGGGTGACGCGGTGCTCGCGCGCGGTGCGTCGGGCGGGGCCAATCATGTCGACTGGCAGCAGAATGCCGCCGGGGCAACGATTGGCGATCGCTGCGCAGCGCTTGCGAAAGTCCTCGAGGATGTGGGCGATAAGCTGAAGGTCGGCTTCGACCATGTCCGCGGCCGGCGCGGGCGAAAAGCGGGAGATCTGCGCCATGGGAGCGACCTTTCCAGATTGGTGATTGTGAGGGGCCATCACATCGCCCTCATGCTGTCGGCCAGCCGCCGCGTTTCGCCGGCGTTGAGCGCGGTGGTCATGATGAAATCAGCCAGAACCAACCCGCCCAGCGCGACGACGACGGCGAGGGCGACGAGCGACAGCCAGCTTCCGGACCGCGCCGGGCGCGGGTTCCGGAGATTGGCAAAGGTGGGGAGATCCCGGCGGCGCATCAGGCCACGTCTCCTGGGAAGTTGTTCGCGGGCGGAGCGGGGCGGTGGACCCGAGTGCCTCTGCCGAAGAAGACCTCGGCGGCTTGGGCGCGGATCGACGGGTAACGGCTGATGACCTCATAGTTCGTGAGGACGTCGAGCGCTTCGTCGCGGGACATAAGCGGGGTCTTGGGCATTTGTTTGGCCTCCATCGGGGTTGTCGATGTGGCAAATGTCGTTTGGCAAATGGCAAACGTCAAGCCCTTTGTTTGCCATTTGCCAAACATGATGCAAGGCGGCATATCAGGAGTGCAGGCAGCCACGCGCATCGAATCGTCAGCCGAACCGGCTACGATGATCGATCCGCCTGACCGAGTTACCTGAGGAGAATTGGATGGAAGAGCTGCGACTTCTCAAAAAGATCGAGCAGCTGCCGCCGGCAGATCAACGCAATATCGAGGCTTTGGTTGACGCTATTCTTGCTTGCGTCGAGCCGACAGAAGGCCGTCTACATAAGCCTCCACAATATCTCGGGACGCCGGATCGAGACTGCTAAGTTTCTCTAATAACGAAGACTTAGGCGCTGCGCCGCGTTCTCCGCCATTGAGGAGGAAGGCCTCGGATACCTGGAAGAAGTTGGCGATCAGCAGAAGGTCGGTTCCCTTCGGTGTCGAGGTGGATCGACGAAACCACGGCGTGATCCGGTGGTATGGGATGCCTGTAGCACGGGACAGGCCCATGCGATCGATGCCCTTCTCGGACATGAGTTGTTCCAGGCGCTGTGCGAACGGGCTGATTTCCATAGTTCAGAATTTACCGCCAACGACACGCTTCGCGCAATTTGACAAATGGCTTTTGCCTATTGACAAACGTTTGTCATATGGCAAACAGGGGGCATGGACCCGAACATCATCATCGCAGAGCTTGATCGTTACAGCCGCATCAGCGGGCTGAAGCAAACCACGATCTGTCAGAACGCCCTCGGCAACGCGCGGCTCTATGAACGGCTGAAGCGGCGTGCCGAACGCATGGAAGTCGAGGCGGCAGCGCTGCGCGCCTGGATGGAAAACAACCCCCCGACATCTACTCCCGATGAGAGTGCTGCATGACCCGCTCCGCATTTAAAACTCAATCACTCGTTACTGCACCCGCGCAACCTGCGCCGCGCGCAGGTCAAATGTCCCACGCAAATCGAGTTGAGGGGCGGGGGCGGTCGGCTAAGGCGCGGCGCAGCGTCCAGATGCTTCCGATCATCACCATCACCCCGCAAGCGGCGCGGGTGTTTTGGTCGGATTTGATGACGCGGCGATGCAGTTCGCGGGAAGCCTGCGCCGTCATGTTCGATGTGACATTCCAGACCGCCTGCAACTGGTTCGACGGCTTTTCGACCCCGACAGGGGACAAGGTCATGCAGGCGCAGCGCTGGTGGCCGGAAGAGTTCGAAGCGGACGAAGCGGCATGACGGGCGGCTTCCGCAGCATCGGTTCGATCGCAGCGGAGCTGGTCCGGGCAAAAGTATTTGAGGGTTCCTGCCAAGCACTCCCGCTTCGGCAGCACTTGGGCGCGGGTGAGCTGCTCGCCACTCGCGCCCCTTTTTATTCGAATCCGCGCCCCGATCGGGGGAGGCGCGTGATCGCGGGCGACGCCGGGGAAACAGGCACCACGGCGTCGCCGCCAGCAATCGACAGAAAGGCGTGACCGCTGCGCCCTGCAGCCGGTCCAGTGTGAGAGGCACCATCATGAAGCTGAATGATATGTCCCTGCAGGACCTTGCGGAGCTGCAGGCGCAACTCGAAGTCATCGAAAACAGCGCCGCCGCGCTCGCCGCCTTGGGGGGCGATGTGCGGATTGACATGGTGCCCGGCAACGAGATTTGCCTCGCCAGTGGCTGGACGATGCCGGGCGCGGATGCTGGCGATTGGGGGCCGAAGGCTTCCCTTATCGAGGCGTCGCACCTCGACCGCGAAATTACCATTGAAACAGAGATTTCCGCACCGGCATCGCCGGGGGCGGATCCGGAGCGCCGGGCGGGTAAGGGGACCTGCAGCAGCGCAGAAAAGGCGGAGAGTCCCCTCGGGCAGGAGGCACGAGACGCCTCTGATACGGGTGAAAGCCCCGAGGCGAAAGCCGAAGCCCCCGGCGGTGGTGACCTGTCCCACCAGCCTGCCGCCGCCGGGGAACCTTCTTTGCGGGTTGGCGCGCTGAACGTAGAAGAGCGTGCCAATATCATCGAATGGGACGCCGAGGGCGTCACCCGCACGATCATCGCTCAGCGCCTGAACCGCCGCCTTCAGACCGTGTCGCTGTTCCTCGATCACCCTCGTCAGAAGGAAGCAAAGGCGGCTAAAGCCGACACAACGCGGGCAGAGCCGACAACCTCGAAGGTTCCGGCCGAACCTCCGGTCACCGCCATTCCACAGGCATCGTTGCCGGTCGCGCCGACCGTGGTGCCTGACAACCGGCCAACTCCGCAGCGCGAAATCGGCGCCGCGCTGGATAAGCTGAAGAAGAATCCGAAATGGAGCATTCACGATGACCTCGAGCTGCTCGAGGCGTTCGGACGCGGCATGAAGCTGAACGAGATCGCCGCCGATTTCGGGATGGACCCGTCAGATATCCGCTGGCGTCATGCTGATCTGACATCGATGATCCGGGATGATCGCGGCTTCTGCACGTTGGACGGGCAGAAGTTCCTGCTGCTAGAGGTCCGCCGCCGGGCGATGCGTGACCGGGGCGCTGCAGCCTGAAATGACCCACTATCCCGAAGATCCGCGCCGTGCCGAGGCGCTGGCGATGGACATGGCGGAGATCTCCGACCGGCTGGGCCTTCAGGATCTGAAGCCTGCCGGTCACGAGCTGGTCGGGCCCTGTCCGCAATGCGGCGGCACCGATCGGTTCGGGATCAACAAGCGCAAGAACGTCTTCAACTGCCGCCGATGCGGCGGGACCGGCGGCAATATCGATCTGGTCATGTTCGTCCAGGGCATGGATTTCAAGGCTGCGCTGGAATGGCTGTGTGGGCCGTCCGAAGGCATCAGCGACGCTGAGCGGCAAAGGCGTATCGAAAAGGCCGAGGAAAACCGACGCCGCAATGTGGCGCGGGCGCAGAAAGAGCGCGAGACGGCCATCCGCCTTGGTCGCGAGATCTGGATGGCGGGGAAGCCTGCGGAGGGCACGGCCGTTCGCGAGTATCTTGCCCGGCGCGGGATCTCGGTCGAGCTGCTGCCGAGGCTTCCCTTATGCCTGCGCTTCCATCCCGACCTTGCCTATACCGTCAAGATCGATGGCGAGTGGCGCGAGGCGCATCGCGGCCCTGCCATGCTGGCGGCGGTCCAACGGCCTGACGATCGCTTCTCGGCCGTGCATCGGACGTGGATCGATCTGGACCAGCCGAAGGGGAAGGCGAGGGTTTTCCACCCTGTTTCGGGCGCGGAACTGCCCGCCAAGAAGGTGCTGGGATCAAAGAAGGGCGGGGCGATCCGCCTGACCGCCGTCGCCTCGACGATGATCATGGCCGAGGGGATCGAAACGACGGCCACCGCGCTGGTGGCGGCGTCCGAACCGGACTGCGCCTATTGGGCCGGGGTCGATTTGGGCAACATGTCAGGGCAACGGAAGTCCGGCCCCGGGCACAAATATTCAGGCATCCCCGATATGGGCGATGCAGAGGCATGGGTTCCCCCGCGCGGCGTGAACCGCCTCATCTTCATTCAAGACGGCGATTCGGATCCGCGACTGACGCGCGCCAAGCTCGAGGCCGGTTTGCGACGGGCCATGGTGCTGCGGCCGGGCCTGCGCGGCCAGATCGTGCATGCAGGGCAGGGCGTGGATTTGAACGATGTGCTGATGGGGGCGAACGATGCTCCGATCAGCTGATGTCGTCGATATCCACGCCGATTGCGCTGGCCAGCGTTTTCACAGTGCTGAGGCGCGGATCGATCTTGCCGCTCTCGATCTCGCTGATGGTCGCCGCGCGGATGCCGGTCTTTTCGGCCAGGGCGGCGATCGTCAGGCCGCTGGCTTTGCGCCAAGCGGTCAGAGGATGCAGATTGCCGGTCAGGATAGCCTCGGCAGCCTCGGCGGTCAGCCGCGGTGCGCCCGCGTCGCGCTCGATCGCATCACGGGCGAGGGCTGCATCGCCCGCGTCCTCGATCAGCGCGCGGTATTCCTCGGCCGTCAGGACGATCAGGGCTTCGCCCTTGAGGTTGGTGGCGTGGTTCATGGTCCGTCTCCTTCACTCGTAGACTTCGCGGCGGTGGGCGATGCGGATCACGATCACGTCGCCCTCGATTTCGAAAATGGCGCGCCAGTCACCGTGGCGCAGGCGGTAGTAGGGTTGGCCGACCAGCTTCTTCACGTCGCCTTGGCCGGTCTGGGCGTAGCCCTTCAGCTTCTCGATCAGGGCCGCCGCATCCTTGCCGGGCATCCGGCGGAGGGCTTTTTCGGCGGTTCTGGTGATGATCAGCTGCATGGTCGTTCCCGTTTCCGTGTGAGTTATTCATACGCTAAAGCGTATGGTCACGCAAACAATAAAATACGGTTTAACGTAAATAATTCGGCGCGGCATACGCTGCACCGGAAAGGTTTCTGTCATGTCTGACCATATGGACAATGTGCGCAAAGTCTTGGCTGCGCCTGAGGATGTTGAACTCCCCAAGGACATGGAGGCGTCAGGCGCGACCGATGGTTTCGCAGACGATGAGGGCTGGGATAACATGGCCCCAGACCCCGCACCCCGCGATGACGATCCGGAGGGACCTCCGCCGCCGGAAGCCCGATGCGCTGGATACCCTCTGAACGATTACGGAAACGGAAAGCGGCTGGTCGAGCATTTCGGCGATGACCTGCTCTACGTTCCACGCGTCGGTTACCATGTCTGGGTCGGCACCCATTGGGCGCGCGATGAAGATGAATTCCTCGTTAGGCAAAAGGCGCACCAGCTCGGCGCGCTGATCGCCAAGGAAACGCGGCACCTCGAGCTAACCGAAGCGCAAGAGCAGGCGCTGCTGGAGGGCGACGCGGCCGCGCCCGATGTGGAGACGCTGGGCGCTATCCGGGCGCAGGAAAGAACCGAAGAGCAAGCGCGTCGATATCGGGACGCGACAGCGGCTATGGACCGAGCGGACAAGGTTCGTGCGGACCAGAAAACCGCGATCGGGCGTCGTTTGACCCATGCAAAGAACGCCGGGAACTCAAATTCTATCAAGAACCTGATGACCGAAGCCTCGGTCATGATGAAGCGCGACCTGGAGGAACTGGACGCAGATCCGCTGATCATCAACACGCTTGGTGGTGTGTTGCATTTCCGGAGGGAAGCCGATCCGGCCGAGGTCGAGGCAATGCGAGGGACCGGCGCGTCCCCCGATCCCGTGTCTTTCGTCTTGCAGCCCCATGATCGCCAGCAGCTGATTACGAAGATCATGCCGGTCGACTATGACCCTGCCGCGAAATGCCCGCTGTTCGATAAGTTCCTGAACCGGATCATGCCGAAGCAGGCGATGCGCTCATTCCTCCAGCGCTGGTATGGCTACAGCATGACCGCCCTGACGTCCGAACAGAAGTTCGTCTTCCAGTGGGGCGGCGGCGCGAACGGAAAATCCGTCCTGTCTGACCTTATTGCGCGCATCGCGGGCGATTATGCCGCGACGGCTAAGATTGAGAGTTTGACCGGTTCGAACCGAAGGGGCGGCAGCGACGCAACGCCGGACCTAGTGCCGCTGATCGGGGCGAGGATGGTGCGGGCTAGCGAGCCTGATGAGGGGCAGCAGCTGCAGGAGGGCTTGATCAAGGAGCTGACCGGCGGCGAGCCGATCCTGGTGCGCGCCCTCCACACGAACTTCATCAAGGTCTACCCGCATTTCAAGCTGACCATCTCCGGCAACCATCAGCCGGAGATCCGTGGCGGCGATGACGGTATCTGGCGACGGGTGCTGATGGTGCCGTTCGAGATCCAGATCCCGCCGGACGAGCGTGACAAGAAGCTGGGCGAAAAGCTTTGGGAAGAGCGGGCCGGGATATTGAACTGGCTGATCGATGGGCTGCTGGACTATCTGGCCAACGGCCTCCAGGAGCCGCCCGAAGTTTTGGCCGCGACGCAGGAATATCGCGAGGATAGCGACCCGATCGGGGCCTTCCTCGAGTCGGCGTGCAGGGTGACAGGCGATGCGGCCGACATCCTGTCGAGTCGCGAGTTGGGGCAGGCGTTTAACTTCTGGCTTACCGAACGGGGTATGTCGCAGTGGAAGCCGACAACCGTGTCGAAGCGCATCAAGAGCCACAGTCGACAATGGAAAAGCCCATCGTCCGGGAAACAGTTCACCGAGATCAAGTCCAGCACCATGGCCTATTCAGGGATCTTCTTCCATCACGACTTCCACGACCGCTTTGTTGCCTGGAAGCACGCGTCCGAGAGGGATCAGTCGTGACGCCCCGCACCCCATTTCGTCGATCCTTCGGGAGGCTAGGGAGGCTGCGCGCTTCATTTGGGAGGGACGGTCTTGAATAAGGGGCGCGGGGAAACAGGCGTTGGAACAATGGGTTGCGACGGCGCGCGGGAAGGTAGGGAGGCTAGGGAGGGGCATTTCCCCTTACGTGTAGACAAGGGGGGCGGGGCCGTTTTCAGCAACTCCATTTCTCTATGTACGCGCGATCTATCCTCCCTTTCCTCCCTACACTCCCAAATAACCAAACAAGCCATTGATAATAATAAGAAAGGCAATCGAAATGCGTAATTTCCTATCCTCCCATTTTGAACAGCCTTCCTCCCTATCCTCCCATAAGAAACAGGCGAGCAACAAAATGTCGAAAATCGGGGCGAGGAAGGCACAAGATATGGTTTCTTACGGGCGGGCGAAGAAGCCGGTCTCGATCCAGCGGCTGCTGGAATGGGCTTTCCGCCGCGAACGCGTCCAGCTCGAGCTGCCGAAGGCGGAAGAGGCCATGATCGGGGCAGGGTATGGCATCGGTTCATCCCTGCGCCTGATCCGCCGCGCGGAACTCGGCTGCCGTATCGATGGCGGCGGTTCGTCGCCTTGCCACGAGGATGCCGAGACGGTGGCCGCGATCCTGTCGCATCTGTCGGACGTGTATGGTGGCCATCGTTTCGCGGCGCAAATGGCCGAATGGGCGCGGATGGGCATCACGCCGGACTGGATGCCGGGCGCGCAGCCGAAGGTCGTGCCAGCCATCATCGAACCCTCGGCCAAAGGCGGGCGTCCCACCCGCAGCGTGGTGGCGGGCATAGATGCCTATGATGTTGATGGTCGCCTGGTCGAATACGAGGTGCGTGTTTGCCCGATCACCTGGTCGCCCAGCCCGTCGCAGATCGCAGCCGCCCGCCGCGAGTATATGAGATGGCGTCTCGCGCTGCGCGAAGTGCGCCTGAACCTCGTAACATCTGGGATGCTGCGGGCTCACGAGCTGACCGATGCCATGCCGCCGCAGGAACCGTGGTCAAAAAGTTCTTGACCAAAAACGAAACCTCTTGCATTCAAGCAGGCAGACGAATTGCGCCCGGAGGAAACCATCCTCGCGGGCGCTTTGCATTTCCGGAGGGGCCTCGCGCTGCGGTCGGGCAGGATCCACGCGGGGCCGGGGCGCGATTGGGCACGGAAATGCGACCGGCCACGGGTCCTCCCGGGGTCTGGGCGTATACGGTGACGCTAGGCATCTTAGTTTTGCCGTTGCCAATTTTTCAAAGGGTGCAACTCGTGCAACGGTTTCAGCGGTTGCAGCGCAACTCGGGAGTTTCGGGAGGCTGAGGGATGGAACGGGTAACGCGGGCCCAAGCGGCTCAGGAACTGAACCTGAACAAGTCGACGATCACCCGGTGGGTCCAGCAGCATCCCGCGCTGATCGACGATAACGGTCTTGTCGATCTAGAAGAGCTGCGCGAGCACCGCGACACTGTCGTGAATCCGAAGCTTCAGACCCGATCGCGCGGTGCTGCCGCGCCTGCTGTCAGCAAAGGGCAGCAGCTCGGCAATCTGCTGAACGATTCGCGGACGCGCAACGAAACCGCCAAAGCGATCGGGGCTGAGCTCGATCTGGCAGAGCGGCTGAAGATGACCCTGCGCCGGCGCGACGTTGAGGCGTCGATCGCGGCGGCGGGGGAAGTGATGAAACAGGGTGCGGCCGCCCTGGCAAAGGATCGCGCGGAGGCGATGGCGCGCATCACGGACGTGCGGACGATGGAGCGGGCCCTAGAGGATCTTATGCGCGAGCTGCTCGCGGCCGGGGCGGATGCGCTTGCCGATGCTGTCCGGGTGGAGGACGAAGCCGATGCGGCCTGAGCAAACGCTGGACCTTACCGCGCTGACGCTTTGCGCTGAGGCCGAGCCCGTGGTGTTCAACGCTCTCGCGCAGGCACTCCGACCGCCGCCGCGCCTGAAGGTATCTGAATGGGCCGAGAAGCACCGCATCGTCTCGGCAGAAAGCGGGTCGCGATATCCCGGTGAATGGCGAAATCACCGCGCGCCGCACCTGATTGACATCATGGATGCTCTGGGCCCGGATGATCCGGCCGAGGACGTGGTGGTGGTGGCTTCGGCGCAGGTCGGAAAATCCGAGGTGGGGATCAATTTCACGGGGTTCGTGGTCGCGCAGGATCCGGGCCCCATGATCATCGTCCTGCCGAGCCACGACGAAAGCATAAAATACGTCCGGACCAAGCTGCAGCCCGCGATCGACGAATCACCCGCCCTCCGATCGAGGGTGCTGGACATGACCAGCAAGTCGGAGCGGGGCAGCACCGCGTCGTACAAACGGTTCCGGGGTGGATTCGCGCAGATTACCTTCGCCGGGTCGTCAAAGGGCCTTCAGATGCTCTCGGCCAAATATACGGTCGGGGACGAAGTCAGCGAATGGCCAGCAGTCGCGGGCGAGCGGGGCGATCCGGTCGCCCAGCTGAAGGTCCGGACGAAGATCTATGAGCGGGATCGGAAACGCCTCTGGGTATCCACGCCCGCGATCCTCGGCACCTGCCGGATCACGAACGATTACGAGCGATCGGACAAGCGCCGCCGCTATGTGCCGTGCCCGCACTGCGGTGAATATCAGATCCTGAAATTCGATCGCTTGAAGTGGGACAGCGATACCTGGCCGCACAAGGCGTTCTTCCAGTGCGCCAGCAGCGGCGGATGTGTGATCGATCACCTCGACAAGGAGGCGATGGTTCAGGCAGGGGTCTGGATCGCGACGGCCGGGGAAGATGGCCCGGGGGATAGCTTTCCGGCCGAGGAACTGGACCACTGGAAGAGCCGGGTCGTTCCGGGCAGGATCCGGGGCTTCCACATCTGGCAGGCCTATACCCTGTTCTCGACGTGGAATTCGATCGTCGCTGAATGGCTGGAGGCGAAAGGCGGGCACGAACGTCAGCGCGTGTTTACCCAGCAGGTGCTTGGCGAAGCGTGGGAGGATCGCGGCGATGCGCCGGATGCCGAACGGCTGCACGCCAGCCGCGTGCCGAGCTTCCTGAAGGGGCAGCCCCCCGAGGGGCCGGTGATCTTCACCGGGGCCACTGACGTTCAAGGCAACCGCCTCGAATGGGCGGTCTACGGCTGGTCTGAAGGCATGACGCGCTGGCTGGTCGATTGGGGCGTCATCGAAGGCGATCCGAACGATGTCGGCACCTGGGCCGCGCATGACCGGATGATGCAGGAGCGTCGATACTGTCCGGGGGGGTGCGATCCCCTCGAGGTCGACGCTTGGGCGGTAGACTCCGGCTATGCCAGCCACGCGGTCTACAACTACGTGCGCGGCCGCCCCCGCCTCTTTGCTGTCGATGGCCGGGACGGCCGGGCCGAACCTTTCATAGGCGCGCCGAAGAAGCGGGAAGTGCGCTGGAACGGTAAAACCATCCCGAATGGGGTGATGCTTTGGCCCGTCGGTTCCTTCGCGCTGAAATCGGACCTGTACTCCGCCATCCGGCGAACGATCGCGGGACCGGACAAAGAAACCGGGCAATGGTCGGCAGGGTCGATCATCCTCCCGGGAGATATGGGGCTTGGATACGCCGAGCAGCTGACCTCAGAGCATCTGATGGCGGTCGAAGCGAAGTCCGGCGTCGTCACCTACCGCTGGGATAAGCTTACCGGCAGGCCCAACGAAGGCCTCGATATCGCCTGTTATGCGCGAGCCATGGCCTATCACCTTCGCCTGGATCGCCTGACGGCAGATATGTGGAAGGCGCTCCGCCTCGAGCGGTGCGTTGTCACCCAGCCGGAAGCACAACCCGACCTGTTTTCGGTCAGCGTGGCTGCACCGGCCGAGCTGCCTCAGGCATCGCCTAAACCTGCTGCACCGATGGTGCGGCGCTCTCGCGGAAAGATCAGCTGAAGATGGCACACGTAGATTACGAGGCGCGGCTTGCTTTGGTGCAGGCCGCGATCGAAGCGCTGCTGCGCGGCGGCCACCAGAGCTACAAGATTGAGGGGCAGGAAGTCACGCGGCTCGACCTGGCATGGCTGAGCAAAGAAGAAGAGCGGCTGGTCGCGAAGGCAAATCGCGCGCAGCGCCGGGGTGGTGCCTTCCGTCAGGCGGTGCCGCGGTGAAGCCGAAGCTAAAGCTCAACGCTCTCGACCGCGCGATCGGGTTCTTTAATCCCAGAGCCGCATTGCAAAGGGGGGCCGCACGGGCGTTGCTCGCTGCAGGCGGTGGATACAATGGGGCCCGCCGCGACAAAGCAGCTCTGCAGGAGTGGAGCGCTTTGGGCGGGACCAGCGCTGACTTCGACACCCTGCCGGATCTGAGCGAGCTCCGGGCGCGGTCCCGGGATCTCGTGCGCAACGACCCGGTCGCACAGAGCGCGGTCGCGACGAAGGTCGTCAACGTCGTTGGGCCCGGGCATGTGGTCCGTCCGGAGATCGATCGAAAGCGTCTTGGTCTGACCGCCGAGCAGGCCGAAGCTTGGGAAGAACAGGCGCTGGATATCTTCACCGATTGGGCGTGGAGCACGGATTGCGACATCACCCGGACCCAGACATTCGCCGAGCTCGAGGATCTGGTCTATCGTTCGCGCCTCCTATCGGGTGACGTATTTGTGGTGCGGCGCTTTAAGAAGCGGAAAGGGCGGATGCTCGCCACTGCCGTTCAGGTGATCGAGGCAGATCTGCTGTCGAACCCCCACTGGGCGATGGACACGGCTCAGATGGCTGGCGGGATCGAGAAAGACGCCGACGGCGCGCCCGTCGCTTACCATTTCGCAGATCGATACCTTCTCGATCGAAACCTTGGCGGCGCGGTCACATGGACGCGCGTTCCAGCCTATGACGGCAATGGCCGCAAGCTCGTGCTGCACGTTCATGGAGCGAAATGGCGACCGGATATGACGCGGTATGCTCCGATGCTGTCTCCGGTCATTGAAGCCCTGAAACAGCGGTCGCGGTATTCCGAGGCCGAACTTATGGCGGCAGTCGTCAGCGCCTGTTTTGCGATCGGGATGAAATCGCCGGATGGTGGCCTGACCGATGGGGTGCTGGAGCTGTTCAGGGGCAAGGATGACGGCGGTGCCGCACCAGCGTCGAAGGCGATCACCATCACCGAGCCGGGCAAAATCATCGATCTCCTTCCCGATGAAGAGATCCAGAGCTTCGCACCGGGTCGCCCCAATCCTCAGTTCTCGCCGTTCATCACCGCGATTGCGCAGGAGATCGGGGCCGGCACGGATCTGCCGCATGAGATACTGATGAAGCAGTTTCAGGCCAGCTACTCGGCCAGCAAGGCCGCGCTCGAGATTGCTTGGCAGTTCTTTCGGGCCGAGCGCGAACTGCACATCGCGCAGTTTTGCGCGCCGGTCTACGACGAGGTGATTTCCGAAGCCGTCGCCCGGGGCATCCTGAAAGCACCCGGCTTCTTTTCCGACCCTCTGACGCGTCAGGCATGGTTGGGGCAGGTGTGGATGGGGCCGTCTCGGCCGACGATCGACCAGACCAAGGATGCCGCCGCTGACGAGAAATATCTCGAAATGGGCGTCACCTCCCTGACGCGTATCGCGGCAGAACGCTTCGGCGTCGATTACCGGACGGTGAAGGCGCGACGGGCACTGGACGGCAGCGACGAACGCCAGAAGACGGCCGGCGGCACGCAGGCACCCGGCTCGGCCGCGCCGGCCGAGGACGAAGACACCACCGACACCGACAAGGAGACGAACTGATGCTGGTAGACCGGTCTGCCCGCGTCTGGGCCATGCGCCCGGACGATCTGGTGTCGGCGCAGGCTTTACAGCTCCGCGCTGATCGCCGCGAAAGCCCGGAGCGGGCCGTGATTTCCGGGGAGTGGCTGGAAGGTTCGGATTTCGCGCGGATCGTTGATGGCGTCGCCATCGTGCCGGTCTACGGCCCGCTGATGCGGACGATGAGCTGGTGGAGCTGGTCATACGAGGAAATTGGGCGCGACATTGCCTTGGCAGAGGCAGACAGCCGCGTCCATACCATCACCCTGGACATCGATAGCCCGGGTGGCCTGGTTGCTGGGTGCGGCGATCTCGCCGCCGCCATCGCATCCTGCTCAAAGCCAATCCACGCCTTTGTGGGCGGCTCAGCTGCCTCGGCCGCTTACTGGATCGCCAGCTCTTGCCAGTCGATCACGCTTGGATCTGGCGCGATCGTTGGCTCGATCGGCACTGTCATCGAATACGTCGATCTCGAGCCGTATTTCGAGAAGCTGGGCGCGCGCATCATCCGTGTGGTCGCCGAGCAATCCCCGAACAAGCGCCTCGATCCGGAAAGCGATGAAGGCAAGGCCGAGATGCAGGCGCTGGTCGACGCATCCGGTGCCGAATTTGTGGCCGGTGTCGCGGCTGGGCGCGGTGTGACGGACGCCGATGTCCTCGCGAACTTCGGCCAAGGGATGATTTTCGAGGGGAACGAAGCGATCCGCCGCGGCATGGCCGATGGGCGTGGAACGCTTGATGCAACAGTCGCGGGGCTTGCGGGCCGCGATCCATCCTTCCACGCGGCCCCCGCAGCCGCAGCACAGGAGAAACCCATGGATTGGGCTTCCATCACCTTGGCCACGCTGCGCGAAAACCGGGCCGATCTGGTTACCGAGCTGCTGGCCACCGCGTCGAGCGATGCAATCTCCGCAGCCGTCACGGCTGAGCGTGATCGTATCCTCGGTATCGACGACGTTGCTGTCGCTGGCCACGATGATCTGGTCTCGAAGGCGAAAGCCGACGGCAAGACGACCCCCGAGCAGCTCGCGCTGCAGATCCTGAAGGCTGAAAAGGCCGCTGGTGGCCGCGAGATCGAGGCCCGCGAGAAGGCCGAAGAAGAGACCAAGGTTCCGCCCGCGCCGCCGCGCACCGAAACCTCGAGCAGCGCCGGCGATTCGATCGAAGACAAAGCAAAAGCGGCCTGGGAAAAGGACGGCGCGCTGCGGTCCGAATTCGGCGGCGATTTTGCGGCATACCTGGCCTTCGAGAAGGCCAATGCCAGTGGCCACGCGCGCATCAAGCGCTCGGCCTGATCCCTCTTATCCATAACGGAGAAGCTCCATGCCTACGCTCGCCGTAGCTACCCCCCGGGTTTTCCAGCTCGGGGATCTCGAGGATTACCCGGTCATCGCCGGCGACATCATCTATCAAGGTGCCGCTGTCGGCGAGAATGGTGCGGGCTATTCCCGCCCCCTCGTTGCGGGGGACGTGTTCCAGGGCTTCGCGCTGGACACCTGCGACAATGCGAACGGCTCGGCCGGTGATCTTCGCGTCCATGTCCGCAAGAAAGGTAATGTCGTGTTGCCGATCACGGGCATCGCCCTGACGGCCAACGACCGCGCGCCGGTCTATGCCTCCGATGACAATACCTTCACCCTGACGGCCACCGGCAACTCTCTCATCGGCTATGTCAGCCGGTGGAACGGAACCGGCTCGGCTGTCGTCGAATTCGACGCCGCTCTCGCGCGCGCCGCTCTGCAAGCCTGAGAGGAACCATCATGAAGATCACGTCGCGCGCCATCATCGGGCGGTTCTACAACCGGCTCGAAATCATGACCACGGCCAGCTGGGTCGGCAACATTTCGATGTATTTCGAATCCGATCAGGAGTCGGAGACCTATGCATGGCTGGGCATGGCCCCGGCGATGCGTGAATGGGTCGGCGGTCGCCATGCCAAGGGCTTCCGCGAAAACGGCGTCACCATTCTGAACAAGAAGTTCGAGGCCACCCTTGAAGTCCCGGTGGACTGGATGCGCCGCGACAAGACCGGGCAGATCCAAGTCCGGATCGACGAAATGGCTGGCCGCACCGTCACGCACTGGCAGAAGCTGCTTTCGACGCTCATTGCGAACGCCGAAAGCGCGGTGGGCTATGATGGGCAATACTTCTTTGATACCGACCACAGCGAAGGCGACAGCGGCACGCAGTCGAACAGCATCACGGTCGATATCTCCGAAGTCCCGGCCACCCTGCACGGCACCACCACCATGCCGTCGACGCAGGAAATCCGCGCGATGGTCATGGCCGGCGTCACGCAGATCCTTGGCTTCAAGGATGACCAGGGCGAGCCGATGAGCGAAATGGCCCGGTCGTTCCTGGTGATGGTGCCGCTCACCTGGTTTACCGCGGCGGCTGCCGCGCTTGGCAGCCCGGTCATCGGCGGCGACACCAACACCATTCTGACGCTCGACGGCTATACGTTCGAGCTCGCGATCAACCCGCGCCTGACCTGGACGGATAAGCTGGCCGTCTTCCGCGCCGATGGAGCGACCAAGCCTTTCATCCGTCAGGAAGAAGAAGGCGTGAAGGTTTCCGCCGTTGCCGAGGGATCGGAGCTCGAGTTCAACGAGGATGTTCACCGCTATGGCGTGAAGGCCCTCCGCAACGTCGGCTACGGCTACTGGCAGCACGCCTGCCTCGTGAAGGCGGTATGATCATGATCGACGTTCGCGTGATCGCGCCGATGGGCGCGACGATCCGGGGGCCGGCGAGGCTTCGCCTGACCCCGGACCAGCACAGCCGTCGCAGTGCCATCCTTGGCAAGGCCAAGCGCAGTGGTCTGTATGATCTCGACGGGGATGGTGAAATCACCCTCAAGCACGGTGAGACGCTGGGGATTGACGATGCCCGGCGGCTGAACCGCTCGCTGTTCGAGGAAGTCGAGACCGAGGAGCAGGCAGCTGCGCGGCTGAGAGCCGAGGAAGAGGCAGAAGCCGCGCGTAAACAGGCGATCATCGCTGGCGGTACGGGTGGGCAGGGCGGACCTGTGGGTGGTGATGGGCAGGGCGGGCCAGTGGCCACCGGCGGGCTCGGCGTATGATCGACTTTGCCGCCGACACCGCCGCCATCTTCGCGGGACCGTTGGCGGCACCTGTCCTCTACCTGCCCAAGGTGGGGGAGGTCCTGCACATCAGGGCGATTGTCACCGCTCCGGACGATACCATCAGCTTCGGATCGTCCACGGTTTCCGCTGCAACCACGGTGTTCATGATCCAGACGGCGGATCTGGCAAATCCGGCAGCTGAAGACCGAATTCGCCACAACGACGTGGAATACGTGGTTCAGGGCGTTCCTCGTCGTGACAGCCGCCGGCTGCGCTGGATGATCAACACAAGGCCAGCCCGATGAGAGTGCGGGCGTTTTTCGGCGCGGATCTCGAGGCTCTCCTGGCACAGGAATATGCGGCGGGCGAACGCGCGGTCACCACGGCCATGCGCGGGGCGCAGGAAAAGCTCAAGGCTAACTGGCGGGGACAGGTGACAAGCGCCGGGTTGACCCAGCGGCTAGCCAATACCGTGCGCGGGGCGACATACCCGAAGGGCACCGTCAGCATGAATGCTGCCTCCCTGGTATTTACCCGCGCACCGAAGATTTTGGCTGCCCATGAGACCGGGCCGGTGATCCGTTCGAACGACGGGTTTTGGCTGGCGATCCCCACCTCTGCCGCAGGTAACGGCAGGAGGGGGAGGAAGCTGACCCCGGGGGAGTGGGAAGCCCGCACCGGCCGTCGTTTGCGGTTCGTTTATCACGGTGGGCGAATTGCCTATCTGGTCGCGGACGATGTCCGCCTGTCGAAGCGTGGCGTCGCCGGCAGGGCTCGCGCGCGGCAAGGCCGCGTCGGGCAGCCGTCCATCGTCGTGTTCACCCTGCTGCCGCAGGTTCGTCTGAAAAAGAAGCTGAGCCTGATGGCTGCCGCCGACCAGGTTGCGACGCAGATCCCAGCCGATATCGCCGCCGCATGGCCGGAGACATGATGCCCAGCACCGCTGAGACGGCCCTTCAAGCGCTTTACTCGCGCCTGTCCCTAATCCCGGTTCTGGTAATGCGTAACGAGGCTCTCGGGTTCGATGTGCCCGCCACGGGCGCTTTGAACCTGCGCGACGGCGATCCGGGCGAGCCAGACGTGACCTTGTCGCCGCTGCGCTACCATTTCGAGCATCTCGCAGAGTTGGAGGTGTTCGCCGAAGGGCCGGACGCCGATGACATCTTCGACGCCCTGAAAATCTCGGTCGGGGAGGCGCTGCTGGCAGACCGCACGCTGGGTGGCACGGTTGACTGGCTGGAAACGGCAGCTCCGGCACCGGAGGACCTTCCCATCCTGGGCGCCGATACGGTCAAGGCAGCGGTCATCCCGATCCGTCTCTTCTACGTCACCCCTGACCCACTGATCTGAAAGGAGCCCGTAATGGCCCGCCAACAAGGTGCGCAGTCGCAGCTCGCGGTCGCGTTCGAATCGAATTACGGCGTCAGCCCGGCCTCGGGCTTCTCGCGCATGCCCTTCGCCAGCACGACGCTTGGGGCCGCGCAACCTCTGCTGGCCAATGAACTGCTCGGCTATGGTCGGGACCCCCTCGCGCCGCAGCGCGATGCGATCAGCGTGGATGGCGAGATCGTTGTTCCGATCGACGTGAACAGCTTCGGGTTCTGGCTGAAGGGCGCGTTCGGCAATCCGGCATCAACCGGCACGGGAACTGTTCAGCATGTCTTCACCTCCGGAGCGGAGGTTCTGCCCTCGCTCTCGATCGAAGTGCAGCAGCCGCGCGTTCCGTACTTTGCGATGTCGAAAGGCGCCATGGTGAACATGCTGTCCTGGACGATGCAGCGGTCCGGGCTCTTGACCGCGCGGGTGGGCCTGATCGCGCAGGATGAAACGAGCGGCGAGGCATCGGCGGCTGGTACGCTCGACGATATCGAGATCAAGCGCTTCGGTCATTTCAACGGGTCGATCCGTCGCAATGGCGCGGTGCTCGGGAACGTCGTGTCTGCCGAGATCACCTATTCGAACAACCTCGACCCCGTCGAGGTGATCCGTGGTGATGGCCTGATCGCCGGGGCGGACCCCTCCATCGCACAGCTGTCTGGCCGCATCACCGTCCGCTTCGACAACCGCATACTGATGGATCAGGCGCGTGATGGCGAACCATGCGCGTTCGAGTTTGGATACGAACTGGCCACAGGCGAGGCTTTGACCGTTTCCGTGCCCGCCGCGCACCTGCCGCGCGCGAAGGCCCCGGTGGAAGGGCCGGCGGGCGTGCAGGTCAGCTTCGACTGGCAGGCATCGCAGACGCTGAACGGCGATCCGATGATCCAAGTCCGCCTTGTCAACGAAAGGGCTTCCTACTGATGCTGCGCCTCAATCTCTCACGCGGTCCGGCTTGGCTCGACCTTCGGCACGGGGTCAGGGTCGAGGTTCTGCCGCTCAACACCGAGATGCGGATGCGCGCCTCGAGGGCGATCACCGGCCCCGACGGCACGATGGAGCCGGACAGCGTTTTGCGCGATGTGGCCTATACGAAGGCCATCGCGCGTTCTGCCATCATCGCATGGGAAGGCGTGGGCGACGAAAGCGGGCAGATCGCGCCCCTGTCTCCCGACGGCGTCGATGCGCTTCTCGACATCTATGACTTCTACCACGAATTCCACGCCAAGTACGTCATCCCCGGCATTCTGGTGGAATCCGAGGGAAACGGCTCAGCGCCCTTGCCGAATGGCACTTCGGAGAGGGCGAAAGCTACTGCAACGCGTGCGAAACCCCGTGCGCGCAGTGCCCGAAAGTCGTCAACGCCCCCCAAACCGTAGAGGGCCATCAGGTCTGGGATCTGGCCTTGAAAATGGGCCATCAGCTTCGGGTCATGTCGGGCGGCATGGGCGCCCCGGCCGTGATCGGCTTCGACATGACCGCTGCCTTTGCCCTCGCAAGGGGGCTCGGCATTTCCGCCGCCGCCGTCGCGCAGTTGCTTCCGATCGTGGAGGCGGCCGCAATCCCCGCAATGAACTCCAGGATGCGTCCCGAAGATGGCTGAGAAGAAAGTCTCCGTTCGCCTCGTCGCCGAGGGTGGGCAACAGGTCCGCGCCGAATTCGCGGGGATGGGGCGCGACGGACAGCAGGCTTTCCAGAAGATCGATGCGGGGCAGAAGACCGCTGCGGCCAGCGCGCAGGTGTTCGCCGCCGCGCTGGACGCGGAGGAGGCCCAGTTTCGGCAGCTTCGGGCAAGCCTTGACCCTGCCTACGCATCGATGCAGCGCTATGAGGATGTCCAGCAGCGGGTGACGATGGCCGTTCGGGCTGGGATCACGACGCAGGCCGAGGCGAACCGTATCCTCGCTATGGCGCAGACACGATACCTGTCTGCGGGGGCGGATGGCATGGCGCGATATGGGCAGGCCGCGACGAATGCCAGCTTTCAGGTGCAGGATTTCGCCGTGCAGGTCGCCTCTGGACAGTCGGCGATGATGGCCTTTGCGCAGCAGGCGCCGCAACTCATGGGCGCGTTCGGCATGACTGGAAAGATTGCGCTCTACGGCTCCCTGATTGGGACGGCCATTGCGCTGACGGCCGCGATCGCGCCGGTGTTCTTCAAGGCCGGGGAAGAGGCAAAGAGCGCAGAAGACAAGATTTCGGATCTTGGCGACGCCGTTGATACCTTCTCGGACATCTCGGCTCGCGCGGGTGCGCCGATCGATGAGTTGATCGACAAATACGGATCGCTCGCCGCCCAGGCGCGCGACGCGCTTGAAGCGCAGCGCGAATACCAGCAGGGCATTGCCATGGATGCGCTGCGGACCGCGCTGACCCCAAGCATCGGCGATAGCCGGTTTGATGTGACCAATGATCTGAAGCTGATCGAGGGCGACGGGATCCGTGCGGCGCAGGCATTGGACCGGCTTCGCATCCAGTTCGAGCTCAATGATGATCAGGCGCGCTCGCTGTCGGACGCGTTCGCCTTGGTCCAGAGTTCTACGGGGATTGCTGATCAAACGCGGGCTGCGTCGGAACTGGCCGGGCTGCTGTTGGAAATCTACGGCACGGCCGACGCCATGCCGGAGGCGTTCCAGCAGGTGTACAACCAGATCAACGAAGCGGTGCCGAAAGGGGCAGAGTTCGCAGCGACGATCGAAAAGACCGAATGGACCCTTTGGAAGATCGTTGATGCGGCCAGCAATATTCCGGGTTGGTTCACGGATGCTGACGGCGCCGCGCAGGGTCTTCTTGGGACCGTGACAGACGCCGCGCGGAAGATGTGGGAAATGGCGCGTGCGAAGGCGGCGATCGAAGGTGACGCTGCGGGCAATGAGACGCCCTTCGGTCCTGGAAGTCGCGCACGAAGCCCGGCGCAGAGACCCTCATTCGAGGCGACGGAACGGTGGGAACTCGGTCCCGTCGCAACCAACCGGGGGCGCGGCGGCAAAAGCGAGAGTGAGCGGGCCGCAGACCGCATCCAGCAGCAACGCGAACGGGCCATTCAGTCCCTCTATCAGAGCACTCGGACACCAGAGGAGACCTATAGAGAGACGGTCGCGGAACTGAATGACCTTTTGAACGAGGGTTTCTTTACCGAGGCCGTGGGTGGCGCGGAGACCTATGAGCGCGCCATGCAAGCCGCGAAAAAGACGATGGATGATGCCGCCAGAAGCTCGAACAAGATGGGCGAGACGATTGCTCAAGACTTCCGCAACATGGTGATCGACGCCAAGAATGCCGGGGACCACCTGGTGAACATGGTCACGGGGATCTTCACACAAGTGCTGAACAATATGATGGCTGGTCCGACGCGGGTGCTTGGGGACGCTGCCTCGCAATTCATCACCGGGCTACTGCCCGGCTTCAGCATTGGCGGCGGGCCGGCGGTGAACACCCCGACATCTGCGGTGGGCACGGGTGCGATCTATGACGGCGGTGGATATACGGGCAATCGCCCTCGCACCGGCGGTCTGGACGGTCGCGGCGGCTTCTGGGCTGTCATGCATCCGCAAGAGCGGATCTATGATGAAAGCAAGGGGCAGAAGGCGGCGCCAGCTGCCTCGCGCTTCATCGTAGAGGCGGCGCCTAATCCGTATTTCGATGTGAGGGTGCGCGAGCTCTCGACGGCGGGCGATATTCGCGCTGCCCGGATCCAGCAGCGATATGCGCCAGCGCAGAATGCGGACAGTATGCGCAGAGGGCTGTCTGGCCGATGAACACGATCATCAAAATCCCCCATGGGGTGATGCGGGTTCTGACCTGCAACTGGCAGATCGACTGGCGAACCCAATCGGCGGGGATGTCCACCGATGGTGGCGAGCAGATTTTCGGCATGGGCTTCCCGCGCTGGATTGGATCGCCCACCGTGTCCCTGCGCGGGGATACCGTTCGATTATGGCGGGCCACGCGTGCTCGGGCACGAGGGCGGATGAATGTCTATCGCGTCCCGCTAATCGACCGCGATGATATACGCGATGCCTATGGCCAGACGGATTATGCCGGTCGCGCGCTTGATGGCGCCTTCGGCGATGGACCCGTGGCGACTCTGGCTGCCGCCGCGGCCGCCGGCGCGACGGAGATCGTTGTGACAGAGCAGTTCTATCCTGCCTTGGTCGGCGCATTCGTGAGCATCGCGGATTGGCCGTATATCGTCGTCGATCGCGTGCGCGAAGGCCAGAATTGGCGGCTGACGATCGAAATGCCCCTTCGCCGTGGGGCAGCGGCGGGTGCTGTTGTGAACCTGCGCGCACATGGGCTTTTCCGGGCTTCGGATGACCTGATGGGAAACCCGGAGATCGCGGCGAACGGGTTTTCACGCCCCGAACTGTCTTTTGAGGAATGGATCACTCGGCCATGATTGACGCTCGCGCCGAAGTCCTTGCCGTGCTGCACCTCGTCGAGGTCACCACGACCGAAGGTCCGTTCCGCTTCATGTTGGGGCAGGACGGAATATTCACCGATGTGAATGGGCAAGAATGGGCAGGATCGACCATCCTTTCTGGCAGCGACGATGAATTTATGATCGGCGATATCGCCCCGCGCGGTAGCCTGACCATGACGTGGTTGCAGGATCCGTCGATGCCGGATGTGGTGGCTGAACTGAAAGCGAAGGGATTCGCCTATATCTACGGCCTGTCACTTCGGTTTTTTGTACAACCCATTGCCTCGGCCGAGGAAGTGTATGCGCCCGTTGCTCAGCCGGTGCATTACCTGACCCGCCAGCAGGTGGGCTTAAGCTTTGCGGCCGAGGGCCCTTCGCAGAGGTCGATCACGCTGGACTATGAAAGCGTGGGGCAGGGCCGGAACCACCAACGCCGCATGGCCCTCAACACCACCGACCACTCCCGACTGATCGGAAGGCAGAATCCAAGCCTTCAGTTCATGCCGCAGGAATATCAGAACCAAGAGCCGCTGATCGGATGACGCCCCTGTATCTGGAACTGAATCGCTGGCGGGTCACCCCGTGGGCTTGGGGACGCATGGACTGCATGATGGCCGTATCTGACTGGGCGGTTGTCTGCGGATGGCCGGATCCGGCAGCAGACGTACGTCTCACTTATCATGATCGTTCATCGTGTCAGCGAGAGACAGGTTTTTTGCGCGATCCATTGGCGATCACGGCGCGATGCTTTCAGAGGGTGGCCGGTATGCCCGTCGTGGACCGCCCCTTGGAGGGTGATATCGGTCTGCTGCACCTGGGCCAATACGAGTGTGTTGGCGCCGTTTGGACTGACGCTTACGGTTGGACTGCAAAAGGCGAAGGGGGTGTTTCTCATTTCCGCCCGGCTGCTATTCCCAAAGTGATACGCATTTGGGGGGTCGGCTATGCGGCCTAGCATTTTCATCGGCGTGCTTCTCCTATCGCTATCTACGCCGGAGGCTGCTGATGCCGGCCCCGCCATGGGACTTGTCGTTGCGATCGGCGGTGCATGGGCTGGCGGTGCTGCGGCAACTGCATTGGCCACTGCGGGCATCATCGGAGGTGCTGGGACGCTTGGCTTCGCTGCGGTTCAGATCGGCATTGCAACTGTCATCGGGATGGCGGCGGCTAAGCTGCTTACCCCGAAGCTACCCACGCCGGAGGGACAGCAGGTCAACCTCGCTCAGTCAGTGGCTTATCAGGAGCGTGTCTATGGCCGTACCCGAAAGGGTGGGCCCTATGGTCTGATCCATTTCACCCGCGTGCAGTTTCCGAACTGGCGGAACGTGGATGTATACGTCTACACGATCATCCTCGCCGCCCATCAGATCAAGGGTGCGGTGGATCATTACCTTGATGATCGGTTTGTCGAGGTGGGGGAATACGCTGGGCGCGGCAAGCCGGATTACGTGTTGTCCTCGCCCTACATCAACGCCGATGGCATCACGATCACGGTGCATAACGGTGCCCTCGATCAGGCTGCGGATGAATTGCTCGTGCGCGAGGTCGATGGCTGGACGGCGCAGCACGATATGGCCGGTCTGGCCTATGGCGTCATCACCGCGCGGCAGCACATCGACAACGGCCCGCGCATGTATCCGACCGGGCGTATCCCCACATGGGCGCCGGTGATCGATGGCAACGATCAGATCCTCGACCCGCGCACCGGGGAACGCGGCTTCACGCGCAACTGGGCGCTCTGCTTCGCGCATGAGCTGGTCGAATATCAGGGGCTGGACGTGGATTGGGACGCGGTCGCGCTGGAGGCGGATGTCTGCGACCAGCTGGTGATCACGGGGGAAGGGACGCAGCGCCCGCGGTGGCGGGTTGGCGGGACGATCAGCGATGAGACGGACTTCGCATCGGTGCGCGCGGCCTTCGCTACGGCGGCGGATGCCTATCTGTTCGAGCGGCCGGACGGCAAGTTCGGGTTCTATGCCGGGCGGTGGATGGAGCCGCAGGTGTCGCTGGGCCCGCGCGACTTTATCGCGCTCCAGATCGGCATGGCGCGGGACATGGACACGGCGAACGAGTTCACCGTCCGCTATGTCGAGCCTGCGAACCACTGGAAGGAAAGCCCGTCGGGTGCCTTCGTGCATGATGAGGATGGGGCGCGGACGCGGAAGGAAATCTCGGCCTATCTGGTGAACGATCACCATCAGGCCTGCGCCATCGCCAAGCGGGCGGCACGGGCGGATCACGCGGAATACCGGATCAGCGGCACGCTGAACTTCGCCGGGTTCGATCTGATTGGGCATCGCTTCGTCAGCTTCAGCCATCCCGAGATGGGCGTGGCCTGCGTTCTCGAAATCCAGAAGCTGGTGCTGAACGCCGATCGCATGACCTGGGCATTCGAGGGCGTGTCCACGGCGGCGGCGGATTGGACGCTGCTGCCGGATGAGGAACCCGCGCGCCCGGAATATGGCCGGATCGACGGCGGCACCACGATCGACGTCATCGGCAGCCTGCGGGTTCGGGTGTCGCGCTCGACCTCCGGGTCGGCGGCACTGGTCGCGGAGTGGGATGAGCAGGAGGGCAACTATCGCCAGCAGCTGCGCTATGCCGTGGCCGGGTCCGAGGATTGGCAGCTGGTCGATATCCCCAGCGGATCGCAGCAGCATATCATGACCGGGCTTCTGGATGGTTCGACCTATGAGGTGCAGATCCGCAACATCCGTTCGGGCGAAGACGGGGAATGGTCGGCGCCAGTGTCCGCGCTGGCGGTGGCCAATACGGACGCGCCGCCCGCGCTGCCGCGGTTCGAGGTCACCGGCGGACCGGCGCAGGCTGTCGTGGACTTCGACACGCCGAACACGCCGCTTTATGCCGCTGCTCGGATATTCCGAGCACGCAACAGCACGAACTTCGCCAACGCGGTGCTGGTGCAGACGGTCTACGGATCGCCCAACATCAGCGACGGCTGGACCGATACGGGCCTGACGGCGGCGAGCTACACCTATTGGGGGCGAGCCATCAACCAATCCGGCGTTCCGGGGCCGATCAGCAATCCTGTGACCGTGGCGGTGCTCTGATGCGGACCTCGCCAGATTACACTGACATCAACCGTCAGGCCCTGCCGCCGCGGGACGATGACCGTATGCCGATCTACCAACGCGACCCCAAGACAGGGCTTTGGTCGCAACGGTGGATCACCCGAGATGTAAGCGAAGAGCGGACGCTGCTGATCGTCGATCAGGACCGGGCCGAGTTAACCGAACAGATCACGACCATGGTGGCGGCGCAGGCTACGCAACAGAAGGCAACGGATGCAATCATCGCCCAGCAAGCGGCGCTTCTTGCCGAACTCGCGGCCCGTAAGCAGCTGGTGGCCCTGCCAGACGTTACCGTCACCGCCAACCAGCTGCTGAACCTTGCCGGGGAGCGCAGCTTCACGAACCTGCCCTGCGCCGGGGTGCGAACCACGGATAACATCTATGTCGCGATCAAGTCGCGGCCCCAGAACGTGGGCATCATCAGCTGGGCGATCCCTGCCAACGGGCGTGTCAACCTGACCGTCCAGGTGCCCCTTATCACGCTTCTCAGCGCCCCGCTGATCGTGACCGTCACCGCCTTCCGATAGGAGCATCCATGCCGACGATCATTACAGGCCCCGTCCAGCTTCCGGACGGGACCATACCTTCGCATGGGCGGCTGATTTT
Source organism: Falsirhodobacter flavus (assembly GCA_029846755.1). Taxonomy (GTDB): domain Bacteria; phylum Pseudomonadota; class Alphaproteobacteria; order Rhodobacterales; family Rhodobacteraceae; genus Falsirhodobacter; species Falsirhodobacter flavus. The sequence goes on from JARWBI010000001.1 coordinate 753,859, forward strand.
CCGCCGCAAGACGCCCCGTATTGCCAGCCCTTTGGTGGTGCCCGGTCCGGTCGAGGCACGGATCGGGGCCAATGGCAGCTTTTCCGTGACGCTGGATGGCGAGGCCGAGGGCACTGCCTATGCCGTGCTCGTGGAATACTGGGATGACAGCGATCAGGCGCCGAAGTCGGTTCATCTGCCGGATGCAGTCGCGGGTCGCAATGTGGCAGGGCCGGTGCCCTTGGCGGACGTATCGGCGGTCCAGATGTCCACGGCGCGCGAGTATGTGCTGCACAAGGGTGACAGCGCCCTTTTGCCCGTCACCCTGCTGGACGTGCTCGATCGGCCTGCAGACATCAGCGACAGCAGCGTGTCTTCCTGGCTGGAGCGAGGGGCAGAGCGCATCCCGATCGCGGCTGCCAAGTCGAACGCTGCCGCCGGGTTGATTGAGGTGACGATCAGCGCGGCCGTGTCGGCGGCGCTTCAGCCTGGATCTTACACGGCAGTCATCCGGCTGGCGGTCGGCGGGCGGGTCAACACCCTGCGCGGCATCATCAAAGTTATCTGAGGAAGAACCATGTCGGGATTGGACGTGAAGAATGCCATCGGCTGGGCCGGTGGCGCGCAGGTCATTGGTGGGGCCAGCGCCGGGGAGTTGGCCGCGACGGCAGCGGAGCTGTGGAACCGGGACGCCCGCGCCTATATCAACCGGAACGATGCCATCGCATATCTTCCCACGGTGCCGTCCACGGTTCACCGCGCGCTGGTGATCGAGAATGGCGAGCTGGTCGTGCGCGGGCGGGACTTCTCGGCCAATGATCCATTGTTCGAGACGGGCTTTCGCTGGGGCGTTGCCTATCGCGCTGCCTCGATCGAAGGGCTGAACGCCAAGGCGGCGCAAGAGGATGTCGATGCGCTGAACGATCTGATCACGTCGGGCGATGATTTTCAGGCGAATGCGCTGGCGGTGTTCGCCGATGGCGGGCGCCGCGTCTTCGGCAAGGTCTCGCAAAGCGGTGGCTGGGACATTCTTCTGTCGCGGCTGGCGCGGGAAGACGGGCTGTCCGTCGAAACCTACACGCGGAACGGCAGTGGGGGCCTGATCTCGGTCGATGGGTCGGGACAGATCACATATGACCCTTCCGCGCCCATGGAACGGCTGGAAATGCGATCGGGCGCGGTGATCGAGAGCTATGATCGCAATGGCGATCCCATGCTGCTGGTGACCGATGCGAACGGCCGGGTGCTGAACGATGCGGAGGCCGTCGCCCCCACGGTCGATGCTCTGCCCGTTTATGCCTTTGGCGAGGAAACGCTGCGCCAGCTTCGCTACCGCCTGACGGGGCGCAAGCGCGGGGCGAACATCCAGTGCAACATTGCCGCCATCGGCGACAGCTACACCCAGAGCGCGACGCGCTGGTCGGGACCGGTCGCGGAAATGCTGATCGCGGAGTATGGCGATGGCGGCGGCGGCTGGACGGGGTATGGCTATTTCGGGGCCTATTCCGGCCCCTATGTCGCCAATGGCGCGCAGCCTCTTGGGCGCAACGGAAACGCCCGCCCCAACCTTTACCCGCTGACCTTTGTCGGGGCGTGGCAGCGCAGCTACAACAATTCGGTGTCTCCGGACCTGTCGCACGTCACGAGTGCCACGCCCGGCGACCAGATCCGCGTCGGGGTTCCCGCCGCTCCGGATCATACCGGCCTGCGGCTGATCTGGGTGGCCTCGGCAGACGGGATTGTCCGGCACCGGGTCGATGGCGGCAGCTGGACGGAATTGCCGGTGCAGGGGAGCGTCGGCTCGATCCAGAGCGCCGTGATCCCGCTAACGGCTGGCGCGCATTCGGTTGAGATCGAAGTGGTGTCGGGCACCGTGAACCTTTGCGGGCACGATGCGCTGTCGTCGGCACCGGGGGTGCGGTTCCACAAGCTGGGCGGCAGCGGGTCGCGGATCGACCAGTGGGCAAGCCGGAACGCCGCGCAGCAGCAGGCGGGATGGGCTTTGCTGGCGATCGATGCCGCGGTTCTCATGGACGGCACGAACAGCCAGACGGTCGCGACCCCGCCCGGTGTCTGGCGCGGCCACATGGAGACCATCATCACCCGCCTTCGCGCCGCGCTAAATCAGCCTGACATCGCCATCGTCATCCCCCCAGAAAACCAGCGCACCGACAACCCGGTGGCGATGCGCGATTACGCCGCTGCGGGTCTGGACCTTGCCCTCGATCTTGGGGCCGCGTTCCGCGACCTTCAACCGGACTTCGGCCGGGTGCCTGCTGACTATGCTGCCGGGTCCAGCCTGCCACTGTTCAACGCGGATGGCCTTCATCCCGAACCCGCTACGGGCGGCGTCGTCATGACCGGCGCGCTGTTCCAGTTCCTCAATCCGCTCTGACAGGAGACACCCATATGGGCACGACCATCCTCATCAAATCGCCGTCGATCAGCTCCAACCCCAATCTGCCGCGCCTGCGCCGCGACCCGATCTGGGATGATGCGGGCAATGGTGGCCGCTTCGGCTTCGATCTGGCGTTTCCGTGGAGCTACCCTTTGCAAGCTGCCCCGGTTGCGGGCACGCCGATCATGGACACCTCGGAATTTGCCAACGGGCTTTTCCAGTTCGCGAACGGGACGGGCGTGACCTTTTCCGGGAACGGCTTCGACTTTTCCGCGATCGACAATGAGGGCGCGGTGGTGAAGGGCGGCAGCGGCTCGCTCGCCAGCATCTTCTCCGGTGCGCAGCATTTCCTTGTCACCGGCTGGATGAAGATGCCGACGCAGGCCAACTGGAACACCCATTCGGACATCGCGCCGGTGTTTGGCACGTCCGAGCTTCCGCGCGGATACACATCTGGCCCCGAGCTGCTGACGGTCGTGCAGGGCCGCACGCCGGGTCTGCAATTCCGGCGGCAGACGGCGGCGGGCGCGGCGCAGATCGTCGAGATCACTGACCTCGCCCCATTCTATGGTCGGGTCTGCCAATGGGCCTATTGGCGGAACGCCAAGGGCGTCGGCGCTCAGGTCCGATCGTCGGAGGGGGTCCGCACAGTTGCTGACGTGGTGGGCGCGAACAATGCCGGGGATTTCTCCGGGCAGGCTCCGATGTGGGGCGTGATGCGGGCGTTTAACGCGATCCCCGATCGCCCGGAGCATGTCAACGCGGCTAAGTGGCGGCTGTATCGCGGGCACCTGGAGGATTTGGCCGTGTCGGGCCGTGATCCTCTCGTCGTGGTCAACCGAGATTGGGAGTTCGCGTCGCGTCTCGCGCGCTACAGCTGAGGGGGGCGGTGCCGAACCTGCGCTGGCGGGGAAGCCCTCCGGCGCAGCAAGGGTTCGTTTCGTGAGTGAAGGCGTGTTCGGCCGGACCTTGCCGCGGGGAGGCGCGGATCACTATGCATTTCATTCTTGGATTACCTATGCCTAATCGACCATCGCGCGCATCATGGGGCGCCTTCTTTCGCAACTTTGTCGCCACGCTGGTCGCAGCAGGCACGCTTTGCGTGATCATTTGGACGTGGGTGGGCCCGTCCGTTACCGGGTGGGCGCAGAGGGAACTCGGAACGGCCTATATGGCCGAGGCGCTTGGGAAGATCGAGGCAACGCAAGCCAAGCAGGCCGAGACGCAGCAGCAGCAGGCGGATACGCAAAAGCAGCAACAGCAGACCATCGCGACCATCAGCGACACGCAAAGCCGCACCGCGCAGACGCTGAATGCCGTGGTCGAGCGCATAGCCTCGCTCGAAGAGACGAGTCGCGACAGCCGGATCGCCCCGGTCCGTTTCATGGAAGAGGGGAACTCGATCACCAACGGCCAGATCGGCGGCTTTGTTCAGTTCCACTTTCGCTATGTGAAGTCCCGAGACTGCGGGCGACCGATCTCGGTGGCGTATTTCCGTAATGGTGGCGGGATCGTTCACGCGTTTGAGGCTTCTTCCACCACCGCCGAAGATGGGCGTGGATCCTCGGGCCCGGTCAGCAGCGAAGTGCAGAGCGCGCGGTTCATCGCACGCATCCCATCGGATGAGGGCGTGCAGCCCACGCCGGAAGGCTATGCGATGGGGTGGGTGCTCTTGTCCTGGCCGAACTGCCCAAACGTGCCGGAGGTGCGCAGCCCGCAGGTTCCGTTTCAGATATTTCCGCCCGCCTGATGCGATCCGGCTGGTGGATTTTGTGGTTCGCGGCGATGGCCGCGGCCCTATGGCTTGGCATCGCTTGGTGTGCCGTCTCGAAACCCTTCTGACATAGGAGTCTGCCTTGGTCCCTTCATTCACCGTCGCAGTCTGCGGCGATAGCGTCGCCGTGTCCGCATGAGCCGTCAATTTGTTTCGATCACCCAAGGCAACACTCGGCCGCCGCTGCGTTGGACACCTGAGTTGAAGCATGGGTCGCTGCGTGACGGCGGCGTGCGCGTCGTATTCAGCATGACGCTGGATGGCCGCCTGATCGTGGATCAGGGCGAGTGCAGCATTGAAAACGGGCAGGCCGTCTATGAGTGGCGTCCAGAAGATGTCCGTGTCGATGGCGTCGCGCAGGGAGAGTTCACGGCGATCTATGCCGATGGGGGCACTGAATCGGATCCCAAGGCTGGATATGTCCACATCACGATAAAGCGTGCTCTGTCTCTTGTCGAAGCTTCGCCTATTGCGCCGCCCGAGCCTGTCGCACCGGAACTAACCGGCGGCAGCATTGTGCAAGACGGGGTGGATCTGGTCATCACGCCCCCTTCCGCCACCGGCACCCCGGCGCCGAACGTCGATCGCACAGTCGCTCGCGCGGGCCAGCCGTTTGCGCTGGTGGGCAATCGGATCGTGAATGCCGCTCTGGACGTGCCCTATGCCGTGACGTGGGTCGCGACGAACGGCGCCGGATCGGACAGCGTCTCGGTCAGCATCACCATCCCGTCGCCGGAGATCGTCGCGCCCTTCGTCGTGTCGCAGGGATCGCTCGCCATGGACGGTGATGATCTGCTGGTAGCATTGCCGGTGTTCGGCGGGGATGAGCCCCTTGCGACAGAGATCGCCGTCCTGCGCGATGGGGCGGACGTGTCTGGCGAGCTTCTGGAGGGTCGGATCGCCGCTGCGCGTCGCTCGGTGGACGTCACCTATCGAATCGAGGGCGCGGCCGAGAACGCGGGGGGCAGCGTTGAGGCCGATACGGTGGAGCTTCTGGTCGAGGCGGAGATTGTCATCCCTGAGCCCGCAGCCCCGACCTTCACCGTGCAACCCAGCATCACGCCTGCCACGGGCGAGGAAGGCACAACCTTCACCTTGTCCGAGGGCACTTCGCCCGGAGGCGTCATCACGTTGGAATACCTGCGGCTGGACGATGCGGACGTCAGCGGCGATCTTGGAGGTCTGGACTATGTCTCCACCGCCCCCGGCACGCTGTCGGCGCGCTTCCGCACAACGCACCCCGATGATGCCGCGCTGTTCACCCTGTCGGGTGAGGTGACTGCGGTCATCGAGGCGACGGTCGAGCCAGAGCCGGAGGATATACCACCGTCTCTGTCCGGCGGATCTTTGACCCTCGCTGGTGACGACGTGGTAATCGTTGAGCCTGACGCCTCTGGGCAACCGCCGCCCATCATCACCCGGGCCGTGTCGCTGGATGGGTCACCAATAACTGTCGTCGGTCAACGCATATCTAATGCTGCGCCCGGAGAATATGAGGTATCTTGGCGCGCTGAAAACGGCATTGGTCAACCTGCGACCCTGACACGCGCTATATCTGTAGAGCCAGAGCCGGTGATGATCCCGCCGACGCTCGTGGGCGGGTCTGTCGCACAAGACGGGGCGGACTTTGTCATCACAGAGCCTGAGGCGAGTGGGACACCCAGCCCGACCGTCACTCGATCCGTAATGCGTGACGGACAGGCGGTGACGATTGCAGGGCAGAGGGAGCCAAACGCCCGACCGGGGGAATATGTCGTCACATGGGTCGCGCAAAACGATGTGCCGCCGGATGCCACGCTAACTCGCACTGGCACGATCATCTCCCCGCCAAAAGCGCAGCTAGAAGCCACTGCCGGTGGCTTCCAACTCAATCACTACGACGACCCGGGGTATGCGCTGACGCCGACCCCCGAAGGTTTTAACTTGGAGGGTGCAAATGGTTAAGGTTATCGCGTTCGAGGCAGGCGCGCTGCCTGCTGGCGTCACTGAGTTTGCAGATCAGACGTTGCCCGTCGAGGCGACGGGCCTTCTCGGCAGCACGTCATATCGGGTCTTCGTGGAGGTAGGTCTCGTTGAGACGGGTGCCGTGATCGCGCCCGACCCTATGGAAGTGCAGTTCACCGGCTCGGAAGCGAAGTTTGACAGCACTTCCGTGGCGGGGAACCGTCAGCGAACGATCGATTTCATGTCGCCTAAAGCGGACGGCACGAGCGATTACATTGTGCTTCGTGGGTTTGTCGCGCAACACGAGACTTCCAATACTTCGAGCTCGTCTCCGGCCACCGACACGCCGAATACGTCCTTCCGGCTCGCAGGCGGCACGGTCGGCGCTCCGGCTGGCGAAACGGTTGCTGGCTCTATCGCGCTACGCTCCGACGGCGTTGTAAACAAACGCAACCAGCATTTGCTGATCTCGAAGTTTGACGCGCCGCCCGCCGAATCCACGGTGGCTTCCTATTATCTTGCCAGCTATCAGGCAGGTACGGTCGTTGCTGGCTTCCGTTTGAAGAACCACGACTATGACGGCATCACCGGGCACAACAGCCTGACCAATACCATTGAGATCGCAAATGTGCCGAAAGGTGCTGCCGTGTTCGCTATTGCGGGCGTTTACAATAGTTCAACGGCGTTCGCGTGGGCCGGTGGCCTTGTCGTAGACGCTTCTGAATCCGGCACCGCCGGCGTTCCCATCCGCTTTGAAATCGCACACCTCGAAAACTATTCAGGTGGGGCGCTGACCATCACCGCGGCGGGCGCAATGTTCGTTTCTGCTGTCGTTGTGCCTATAGGCACAGATGGTGAGGTGCCGCCGCCGCCCGATCCGGGTGAATCGTTCACAGCGCAAAATGGCGATGTGACTTTCACGGGCACGGGCGTGACAGGCGAGGGGTGGGGCTATACTCGCGATGGACAGATCGGCGCGGCTTCAGTGCCAAACGGTCTTGTGCTGACCTCCGTCTCTCCGGCCACGACGACCGAGAACGGCAAGGTGAAGCACGGCATGCAGCTTGATATGAACGGTCGCTCGCAAGGTCTCGATCAACGGTCCAAGGGCACCGATCAAAACTTTTTCTGGGACGCCTCAAAAACTGCCCAGCTGCCGCTGATTGTGCCGCGCGGCTCAATCGTCAACAAGAGTGTCGGAATGCCGGGGCCATTCGTTGAGAAGAACGGAGAGCCAAATGACACCCGCGCGGGAATTATCAAGCAACATGCTGCAATTATCGCGGCCGACCGTATTCCAGGGCCGAACGACTTCTTGGCACCTGTGGCGGCCAACCTTCGCAAGCTAGGTGTTTACTATATTACGGTGGACGTGGAGGCCATTGTTGCCACACTGCCGAACGACGTCATCACCGGCGCACCTGCGTTGGACGTTGAAAAGCTGATCACCCACCTTGAAGGCAAATTCAACCCAGTCGGCGGGTGGATGAACTCGCCGCTCGCAACGTCCGGATATGAGGTTATGATGCCCCATGACCTCGGTATCGATCGGAACTACGGTCAGAACTTGGGCGAACTGATCAATACCTGCCTGGCATTGCTTACAATGGATCTGGCGACCTTCTCACAAAAGGTTCGGATTGCGGTTTGGCTCATCAGCATGGGCATTCAAACGGATGGCAACAGTTTCACGCCGGATGGCGGCCACTTCCAATGGCCCTCTGGCCCCGTGATCTTCAAACGCTGGTGTTGCGGCGAGCCGATCAATACGCTGCGCCTGGATCAAACTGGCAACTATGGCGAGCAATTCTTCCTGCACACTCAGCGCACGCTCGACGAATACTACTTGCCCCACAGCGACCCGAACAAGTTCCACTTGTCGCGGCGTCGCACAGTCCTCGCAGTGAACGGGAACAGCGTGACGCTCAACTTCAACCGCGACCAGGGCGATGAAGATGTGACCGGCATGAACGGCGTGGATCTTGTGAAGGAGGGTTCGTCGAGCGTTCGGGCGCGCGTTACGCAGGTCAGTGTCGGTTTCCCTGATGAAGTCCGGAACATGGATGTTCCTGTCGCTCTAGCAGCACAACCTTCTACGCCGTTCGCGATCGGTGATACTGTCTACATGGTCCCGCGCTACACTATGAACATCAACGATCCCGACTGGCACATTCGCTATACGCTCGCATCCATGAACTCGTTCGGCAGCCCTGCGCTCAATGCTAAGTATCGAAGCCTGAGCAACCCCTCTACCTTCATCTACGCCATGACCCGCCTTGGGTTGCTACCCTCTCTGTTTGAGCCCGTGAAAGCATACACAGAGAAGGTAGCTGCCGGTAACTACCCGAATGCGGAAAACCAGTTTCCAAGTGTCCATGGCCCGATCGATGGCATTTACTGGATCGGCAGTGTTTGGAATGCGAACTGGTCTCGGGTGAGGGACACGCCCACTAAAATTGCGGCTTAATCAGACTTTCGCCCGACGTTGGCGCTGGATCTTCGCGATGCTTATGCCCGCGATCCCGGTCAACAGAAGCAGCGCGCTCGCTGGAAGCGGAACCGGTGACGGCGGGGGTGCCATTTCGCCGTCGTCGAGGCGGATAGCGGTCAGTCGTTCAACTTCGAAGAACACGTCGGTGGTGACTAGGACGTCGCCATTGCCCGGATCTGGGAAGAGATAGGTGATGGCGTTGTCCTGACGAAGGAAGCCGAAACGTTCGGCGGTGAACTCGGATTCGAACGTGGAGCCCTCCGGGAAGGCGAACTCTTGGAAAAATACGTGATTAACGATTTGACCGGGGAAGCGGCCATCAGACAACGATCCATCGATTTGGATCATTCTGCTGGCTTCCATCTTGATGCCATAGCTATCTAGAGACGCCGTTAGGTCTTTGTCGAATGAGTAGGTGATCTTTCCGGGATCTTTCGTTCCCGCCGCGAAGTCTTCTTTTGTCGTAACGATCCATTCCCCGTCGCGACCGATGTTCGTGTCAAACACCACATCAATGGTGAACGGCGATCCGACTTGGGGAGCATATAGGTCCGCATAGGACCCTCTCTCTCCAATCTTGCCGGTGATGCGCGCATCGAATTGCCAATGCATCGTGGCCGCGTTCGCCGAAGTCGTCATGGGTATTGCTGCCGCCAGCGCAATCGCGCCTGCCGCCAAAAGCGTCTTCATCGTCAATCTCCAAAATTGTTAACGCCGGGACGATGAACCCCGGCCCATGATTCTGGCAAGCGGCTATGCCCTTGCTGCGACAGTCTTTCCCGCCCCGCCACTGCGCGGGGCTTTTTCATGCGAGGTCGAATGGAAAGGATCATCATCCACTGGACCGCCGGCGCGCACCGCGCTTCGGTCGAGGATCGGAAGCACTATCACTTCATTATCGAGGGCAATGGCATCGTGGTGAAAGGGGATCACCCTGTCATCGCGAATGCGGGCACGCTCCAATCCGGGAAGTATGCCGCGCATACCTTGAACTGCAACACCGGCAGCATTGGCGTCGCCGTCGCCGCCATGGCGGGGGCCGAGGAACGGCCTTTCCGCGCCGGGGCCTATCCGATCTTTCCGACACAACTGGACGCACTGGCTGTCCTCTGTGCCGACCTGTGCCGTCGTTATGAAATCCCGGTCACCCGCCACACGGTCCTGACGCATGCCGAGGTGCAGCCCACCCTGGGGATCAAGCAGCGCGGCAAATGGGACATCACATGGCTCCCCGGCATGTCGTCGGCGGGTGACCCGATCAAGGTGGGCGACGATCTGCGCGCCCGGATCACCGATCGCCTTCGTCCCCTGCAGCCGCCGCCGGCACCGCCAGCGCCAGCCCAACCAGCGGCCACCGTCGGCTGGTGGTCGACCTTCATCGCCGCCGTCGCGCGGCTCTTTCGGAGAACCTGACATGATCGGCACCGTCGCACTCGTTGTGCGCTTCATCCTCTTCCCGCTCTTGGGCGCGCTGGCCGCGGCCGGGATCGGCGTCATCGATGACGCCAATGGCACCTTCACCATCCACATCGAAAACGCGGTCCAGGTGATCTCGGCCGCCGTCCTCTACGGCTTGACCATCGTCTGGTCGCGTATCGCGAAGAAGCGCGGAGGCAAGACGTGATCGGGCTGGACGTGGCCGTTGCCGCGATCGTGGCCGCGATCGGCGCGGTGTGGCTCGCGTTCCGGCGCGGAAAGACCAGAGGCGCGGCCGAGGTCCGGGCCGATCAAGCGGCCGGGTCTATTGCGGCCGAACGTCAACGAAAGGAGATCAGGGATGACATCGCTGAAGACGAAGACCTTGCTGCCCGTGCTCGCCGTGGTGGGCTCGTGCGGACTGAACGTCGCTGATGGTTGCGCGGGTTGGGAACAGATCCGCGTGGCGGATGCGACGGTGGATTACCTGGCCGCGAACGATCCGACGACGCTTGAAGAGCTGATTGGACATCATGAATTCGGGAGGGGCCGGGGGTGCTGGCGTTAACGGCTACGCATCAGCACCGACTGTCTCCAAAGCGGCTCTGACCGCGTTTTGTTCAAATCCGATCATTGACGGCAATGACAGCGAGTCGCTGAGGTAGATTACCTCTTTGCCCGAGCCCACCGCGCCGGCGCTGTAATTTAGCGAGTAAAGCACAGGTTCGAACTTTGAATATATCTCAAGAATTGGTTTCACCGCATCGTAAGATACGACCCAATGCGCCTGCCGATAGTTAGAGACCGCAGCCATTACTGCCACATGATCGTTGTGAGCATAGGCGTTCCGGTAGAGCTTACTTCCTTTGACGTAATATGGAGGATCTAGATATGTAAGTGCAGTCTCGTCAGCTAATGATCCGGAGAGAAAGTCGAGCGCGTCAAGGTGGCTCATTGAAATGCGAGATTTAAATGGTGCCAGCGCGCGTATTGCAGCGGATTGCTTCTCACGATCAAACCGAGCATCCAGTCGCCATTTACCTGATTGCGAGTAGCCTCCGACAGGACCAGCACCTTCGATGATCCCTGACCTATTTGTGCGATTAAGATAAAAAGTAGCGAACCCGAGCTTTAAAATATCCGAGGTGTCTTTTGCACGCCAAATCTCTCGCTGTCGATACCACTCTGAGATACTGAGATCAGCGGTTTCAACCATGCGGCATAATTCGGAATTATAGGTAAGTGCGCTGAACCAGAACGCCCAAATCGCGTCATCCACATCGTTTAACGAAATGCGGTCAACCAAGCCCGATGATAGCAGCTTCAGCGCGAGGCCAGCCCCACCAGCGTAGGGCTCACAGTAATGACACTCTCTAATTTTGTTATGGCTCATCAACTCGGCAAAGAATGGGAAAAGCTTCCCTTTACCCCCAGGGTAGCGCAGCGGGGACGCCAGCATCAGATGTTCCGCTTTACAAAGGCATCGATCGTATCTCTTGCCATCATCAGCCTGTGAAAGTTTGGCACGACTGTCGCGTGAGTACTCAAGTTCATATAAGAAAGATGTGATTTTTTGAACTCTTGTAGCACTTTGACGTCATCGGATGGCAGCTGTCCTTGGCCAATGACCAAGTTGAGAGCACCCTCGATATCTAAAAGCTTACCTTGCTTATTAAGGCCTTTTTCTTCGATGATCAGCTTCAATATTACCTCGACGATACTCCGGAGTAGTGCAGATCCTGCCGCTGGGAACGTTTTGGTGTTGATAGTTTTAGCCTCTTTCATCACCTGTCTTAGAGTGAGGTCGTTTCTGGTTAGGGGATAAGAAAATAGCGCATTTGCTTTCAGCCCGATTGAAGCACCAGATCCACTTGACCCATTCGATCCATTTCCTCCGGCGTGCCCACCGGTGCCTCCCGTACCGCTAGTCCCGCTGGTCGCTCCTCCACTGCCCACATTGCCGTTGCTTCCGCTAGTGCCACCGGTGCCTTGGGCGGAGGTGCCTCCAGAGCTCCCTCCCGTGCCATTACCTGTCGGCTTTGGTGGAACATAATCGGCGAAGACTTCTGAGTATGACGCTGTTGCACTAGGACCGCTTTGATCGATGACCGTGCGCTTAACAAGATGTTTCAGTTTACTTTCGCTATCGCTAGTCGTGAACTTGACTTGCATATTCACTTTGTCGAGTTCCAAGCCCACGAGTTGCTTGTGTCCTGTAGACTGGAGAAATCGAACCGGTGGGTTGAATTCGATCGAGGGCTGCTGAAGAGCTTCTAGCTCGGCAGGAGTCCAATCCAACTTGAGTGCCTCGATGTAAAGCAAGTATTCGAGCAGCAAGTCTCGGATAACACCGGGCGTCCGGCCATAAACGGACGCAAGTGTATTTATACCCTTTCCAGCTTGCCAGTCTTCATAGACAGCTTTGCGACTGCCGAGGTAGCCCCATTTCGATTTATCACCGCGACCAAAATGCGCTCGCGCCATAATGGCCATAAGAGAATCGCGGTTGGGTGCTATGGTCACATCGACGGTGACCAGCTCGTCCTTCACAGCTTGGTCTACGAGAGGCACCGCAGCCTCGAACTGCGGTGGAGCTGTGAGCTGACCTGTCAGTAACTTGTAAGCTGCGACACGAGTATTGCCCTCTATCACGACATAACCTTTGCCGTCTTTGACGACATACGGTCGTTCCGCCCCCGGGTTCCGTCCTTCGGTCGCTATAACTTTGAGGAAATCGCTCAAGCCTTCGTGCTCGAAAAAGTACTCTAGAATGTCATTCTCGTCTGTCAGCTTCGCCTGAGTAACGATGCGAGGATTGCGATCGTCCAGTCGTATCAGGGATAGTGCAACACGTTCGTACTTAAATTTTTCGTACATCAGGAAGCTCGCTTGATCCGTCACAATAGATCCATAAGCAATGCACCGCCCCGAAATTTGTGACAAGGGTTGAATCCCTCACGCTGAGGGTGAGAACAGCATTGGATTGGGTTGAAGGCTGGGTCTATCAAGGCGCTGTAAGTGCGCCGCCAGCGCTCAGCGCCCCCCCACCTCTGGAGTGCCGCGCCCGCCCTGCCTGGTGCGCACTGCTCTCGGTGACATCCGAGACGGTACCGGGCAGGCAGTCGTGCGCTCGCCATCGACGTCTTCAACGAAGGCAAGACGGTGCGTTTTTGGTTCCCAAATTCCCGGTCTGTTCCGGCCAAAACAGGCCATTTCCGGGGTTTCGGTGGGAACATCTATCGTCGGATATTCAGATGCTTAGCTCTGTTCATGTCTCGTTTACACCGAAAATGTCGGCGGTTCGAGCCCGTCACGGCCCACCATTTCCTTGATCGATCGCGTGCGGATTGCCGCTGTCCTGCGGGATGTCGGTTTCCTGTTCGCCCATCGATCCGATGCCGAAGATCACGAAACCCAGGACGACAAGCGCGGCGACGAGGATAAGGGTGCGGTTCATCTGTGCTCCTTCATGCGGCGCGTGGTCGCGCCTTTGGGGTAATCTGGGCGGCAAGAGGCGTTCGTAAAGGCGCGAGTGGTTTACAAATTTGGTCGGCTATGGTTTCAGCATCCTCGGATTTTGCCAGGGGATCGCGATGAGAGCCGTTCTTTCCGTTTGCCTTTCGATCATGCTTGCCATGCCTGCGGCGGCCGAAATCACCGTGACGCATCGGCAGGGCGAGGTGACCCTGCCTGCTGTTCCGCAGAAGGTGCTGGTGCTGGACTGGGCAAGCGTCGACAATCTGGATGCGCTGGGCGTGCCTGTTGCGGGCGTTCCGGGCGGGAACGTCCCGGATTACCTGTCGAAGTATGCGGACGACGATTACCTGAAGGTCGGATCGCTGTTCGAGCCGGATTTCGAAACGGTGGCGGGGGCGGGCGCGGACCTGATGATCGTCGCCGCCCGCTCTCGCGAGGCGCAGCCGCAACTGAACCAGATTCTTCCGACCATCGATCTGACGGTGGACAGTGCCGACATGATCGCCAGCGTGAAGGCCAATCTGACGGAGCTGGGTGCGATCTTCGGCAAGGAAGAGCGGGCAGCGGAACTGGTGGCCGACCTTGATGCCAAGGTGGAGCGGCTGCGCGCGGCGGCGGATGGCAAGGGCACGGCGCTGACTTTGGTGACCAACGGCGGCAAGATCGGCGTCTATGGTGAAGGCTCGCGCACGGGCTGGCTGCATTCGGCCATCGGTTTTCCGGCGGTGAAGGAGAACGTGGATGACCGGAGCCATACCGGGGACGGGGCCAGCTTCGAATATATCCTTGAAAGCAATCCCGACTGGCTGTTCGTGGTAGATCGCGATGCGGGCGTCGGCGGCGATACCGGGGCGGCGCGGGCGCTGCTGGACAACGAACTCGTCCGGCAGACGACAGCGTGGCAGAAGGATCAGGTCGTCTATCTGGAGCCGACGCGCGCCTATATCGTGATGAACGGCTATACCGCGCTGACCAGCCTGCTTGATCAGGTCCAGAACAAGGTTGCCGCCGCCGAATGAAGCTGACGCTGGCAGCCCTCGCCACCCTTGCCGTCGCTGTGCTGAGCCTGTTCGTCGGAGTGAGCGACGTCACCCCGCTGTCGATCCTGAGCAACGAGCGCGCGGCGCAGGTATTCTTTGCCAGCCGCCTGCCGCGCACGCTGGCGCTGGTGCTGGCGGGCACGTCGATGGCGGTGGCGGGGCTGGTCATGCAGATGATCGTGCGCAACCGCTTCGTCGAGCCGTCTACGGCGGGCACGACGGAATCGGCCGGGCTGGGGCTGCTGGTCGTCACGATCCTTGCGCCGGGCTGGCCGCTGATGGCGAAGATGGCGGTGGCGGCGGTCTTTGCGCTGGCGGGGACGGCGCTGTTCCTGCGCATCTTGCGAATGGTGCCGCTGCGCGACGTGCTGCTGGTGCCGCTGGTCGGGATCATGCTGGGCGGGATCATCGGGGCGATCACGACCTTCTTCGCCTATAGGTTCGAGCTTCTCGGCTCGCTCAATGCATGGACCATGGGCGATTTTTCGGGCGTTCTGCGCGGGCGATACGAGCTTTTGTGGATCGGGGGCCTGCTGGCCGTGCTGGCCTATCTTGCAGCGGACCGGCTGACGGTCGCGGGGATGGGGCGGGATTTCACCGTGAACCTCGGGATGAATTACCGCGCTGCCGTGGTGCTGGGATTGGTGATCGTGGCGCTGGTCAGCGCGGTCGTGCTGGTATCGGTGGGGGCGATCCCGTTTCTGGGGCTGGTCGTCCCGAACATGGTCAGCATGGTCATCGGCGACAACATGCGCCGCAGCGTGCCTTGGGTCGCGATCACGGGGGCGGCGTTCGTTCTGGTCTGCGACATCGTCGGGCGCACGCTGCGATACCCTTACGAGATCCCGATCTCGATGGTGCTGGGCGTCGTCGGGGCGGCGATGTTCCTGGCCCTGCTGCTGCGGAGCCGTCACCATGCGCGCGCATGAGCGGCGGGCGCGGGGCGCGCTGTGCATCCTTGGCGTGATGGCGGCGCTGTCCTGCATCTGTTTCATGGTGCTGGGGGTGAAGGCAAATTGGACCTTCATCCTGCCGTTCCGCGGCACCAAGCTGCTGGCGCTGGTGCTGGTCGCCTATTCCATCGCCGTGTCCACGGTGCTGTTCCAGACGGTGACGAACAACCGCATCCTGACCCCGTCGATCATGGGGTTCGACGCGCTGTTCGTGCTGATCCAGACGATGGTGGTGTTCTTCCTCGGCTCGGTGGCGCTGGTCGCGGTCGATCCGGTGCCGAAGTTTCTGGCCGAGGTGGTGGTGATGACCGCCTTCGCCGGGCTGCTGTTCCGCTGGCTGTTTCTGGGGGCCGAGCGCAGCCTGCATCTGATGGTGCTGGTCGGGATCGTCTTCGGCATTCTTTTTCGCAACCTTTCAGCCTTCATGGCGCGGCTGCTGGACCCGAATGAGCAGGTGACGCTTCAGGATGCGCTGTTCGCCAGCTTCAACCAGATCGATGCGACGTTGCTCTGGGTGTCCTGCGTCATCGTGGCGGCGGTCAGCCTGCTGGGGCTGCGCCTTGTCCTTAGCCTTGATGTGCTGGCGCTGGGCCGGGCGCAGGCGGTCAGCCTCGGCGTCGATTACAGGCGGACGGTGGCGATGATCCTTGCCATCGTCGCGGTGATGGTCGCGGTCTCGACGGCGCTGGTGGGGCCGATCACCTTCTTTGGGCTGCTGGTCGTCAGTCTTGCACATCTGATGGTCGGGTCGGGGCGGCATGTCTGGGTGCTGCCCGCCTCGGTGCTGCTGGGGATCATCTGTCTTGTCGGGGGGCAAACGGTGCTGGAGCGAGTCTTCGCCTTCGACACCGCGCTTGCCATCGTCATCGAATTCCTGGGGGGCCTGATGTTCATCGCCCTTCTGATGAAAGGAGCCGCCCGCAGATGATCGCCGCCCAGCAGATCCGGAAGACTTATGGAACCATGACGGTGCTGGATGGGGTGACGCTGCGGATACCCGCCCGTGGCATCACCTCTATCATCGGGCCGAACGGGGCGGGGAAGTCGACGCTGCTGTCGATCATGGCCCGGCTGATGGAGGCGGATGACGGGCGCGTCACCGTGGACGGGCTGGATGTGGCAAGCGCAAAAAGCGACGTGCTGGCCCGCCGCCTGTCGATCCTGCGGCAGGAGAATCACATTTCATCGCGCCTGACGGTGCGCGATCTGGTTGGTTTCGGGCGCTATCCCCATTCCAAGGGGCGGTTGACGCCCGAGGATGTGGGCCATATCGACCGTGCCATCGGCTACTTGCATCTTGAAGATCTGGCGGATCGGTTTCTGGACGAACTTTCGGGCGGCCAGCGCCAGCGCGCTCATATCGCCATGGTGCTCTGTCAGGACACCGACTACGTCCTGCTGGACGAGCCGCTGAACAACCTGGACATGCGGCATGCGCGTGGGATGATGCAGCTGCTGCGCCGTGCGGCGGACGATCTGGGCAAGACGATCGTGCTGGTGATGCACGACATCAACTTCGCTTCGTGGTATTCGGACGCGATCGTCGCGATGAAGGCGGGCAGGGTGGCGCATCACGGATCGCCCGCAGAAATCATCCGGCCGGAGGTGCTGTCTGCCATCTATGACATGCCCATCGCCGTGCAGGATGTGGGCGGGAAACAGGTCGCGCTCTATTACGAGTGACTGGACATTTGTTCATGTTCCGTTCATATATCGGTCATGGATATGGAACCGATCCTCCCGGGGTTTCGTCTTGCAAGGGGCGTCGCACGGCATCTGCGCGGCCATGATTTCGTGACCGTTACCGAACTCGTGCCCGCACCGGGGCTGCGGGTGGATGTGATGGCGCTTGGGCCGAAGGGAGAGATCTGGATCGTCGAATGCAAATCCAGCCGCGCTGACTATCTTTCGGACCGCAAATGGCAGGGCTATCTGGAATGGTGCGACAGGTTCTTTTGGGCGGTAGATGCCGATTTCCCGACCGAGCTGTTGCCTGCGGAAACCGGGTTGATGCTTGCCGACGGCTATGATGCCGAGATCATGCGCATCGGGCCCGAGGCGCGCCTTGCACCGGCGCGGCGCAAGGCGGTCACGCATTGCTTCGCCCGCCACGCGGCGGCGCGGCTTCAGGGCCTGCGCGATCCCGGCTTCGGGCTTTAGCGCTTTTTCTTCGGCGTGTCGTCCATGGCGCGCGCGCGTTCGGCGGCGGCCAGCAGTTCCTCGGCGATTTCCTCGGCTTCTTCCGGATCGAAGTCGAGCGGCAGGTCCACGCCCTCAGCCTCGACATAAATGCGGACCATCCCGGCGCTGGTGGGGCCGATCTGAAGGTTCGCGGCGACTTCGCTTTGCTTGTTGATGCCCATTGACGCTGTCTCCTTTTGACCGATCAGGTAGCTGTCGCAGAAACGCCATGCAAGTGTCGGAAGGGTCTTGCATTCCGATTTCAGCAGCGTTACATCGCCCGCAGTGCCGACTTAGCTCAGTTGGTTAGAGCACCAGATTGTGGATCTGGGGGTCCCCCGTTCGAGCCGGGGAGTCGGTACCATTCCTCTCAGGCACTTGAAAAATAAGATGCGGCACCGTGGTGCCGCGGGCTTATCTTTCGGTCTTCTTCAGCCATTGCGTGGAATAGAGCGAGCAGATCAGGAAGACGCGCAGCAGCACCTGCTGGTGCGACGCTTTGGTCGTGGTCAGCGAGGCCCAATAGCCTGTATCGCCCTTGCCCGCCGCCTGCGCCTCGATCTGATCGCGCAATTCGTGTGACAGGCTGGATTTGATATCGTGCCAAGTGGCGGTGTCCAGGGTCGCGCCGCAGATTTTGCGGGTGGTCGGGCGGAATCGGTGGGGGTTCTCGTCGAAGGTCAGACCTTCGGCGTTGGATTTCGATTTCGGCAGGGGCAGGCGGTCGTCATAGCCGGGGATGTCCGCATCCGCAGCGTCGAGTTCGAACCGCCAGCGATCATTGTAAAGGCCGAGCTTGCCCAGACGAGGCGCGGTATCCGAGATCATGGCGAAGTTCATCTTCTCCGACATCCTCTCGTGCGCGCCGGTCGCCGCCACAAAGCTGCAGACGGCATCGTCCAGCAGTGGCATCAGCGGCCTCGTGATCCCCTCCATCGCCATGAAGGTGGAGGCATACCAATAGCCGAGGCGGAAATCCGCGCTGCCCCAGTGGAAAACGTCCGCCGCCGACAGCTTTGCCTTCCGCCCGCGTTCCGCAGCCCAGGTATCGACGGCGGCAAGGTTGGCGGCGTTGATCTCGTCGTTCACCAGGCCAGACCTGACCTTGGTCTTGAGATAGCGGATCGCACGCGCGGCGTCCCATGACGCCGCTTGCAGGCCGGGGGCATAGCCGCCGCGTTGCAGATGGCCTTGGCCGGTCATGACCAGCCCGCCATCGCCCGGCAGGTCCAGCGCATGGGCGAACTGGTGAGGCACCGCAGTGACCAACCCTTCGGTCGACATGTTGGATTGGCAGGCGGCGCGGATAGGATCGGCAATCACCAGCTGCGGGCGGATTTCATGCCGAAAACCGCAGGCTTCGGCGACGCGCGCGGCTGTCCGAGCCTCGCCCGATTCGGGGGCGCCCATGGTCACTGCAGAAACGGTCATTCCGGTCCCGCAAGCAATTGCCGAGATGGTGCGGCTGTCCTTTCCGCCGCTGAGTCGAAGTGTCACATCCCGGCTTCCTGCGACCGACACTGCGGTTTCCAGCTTCTCCCTGTATCGCCGTGCCACCTCGCCCAGCGGGCCTTCGACGCTTTCGTGCCGGGGATGAGGGTGATCGATCAGGGTGGGGTCACCATCCTCGACCAGTAATGCGTTCGTGACGGGAATGCGGCGGGTATCGGCATAGGGTGTCGACCCGATCGCATATCCGCTTGCGAGCATTTCGAATGCGTAATCGCGCCTGACGTGGATGGCGTCGCTGCGTGTGGAGGCGAGATAGGCGATAAGCGGGCGCGGTGCGACGACCGTATATTCGGCGCGCGACTGCGAAGTATAGATGCCATGAACAGGCGGCTGCGTGGACCATGCGAACAATCGCTCGCTTTGGTCGATCAGACAAAAGGCTGCGACACCACCGGGGCTTTCGGGCAGCGAAACTCCGCCACGCGCGATGGTCGTCTTTTCAAGAATGCCCTGCGATGAGAGAACGGTTGTGTATCCCGCCATCGCCAACACGAGGCCGTTCCCGCGTGACAAATTCGCTTGCTGTGGGCCAAACCACCAATGCGGATTTCTTGCCAATCCAAACCTCGGGTTGGCTAGAATAGATATGGGGGAGATAATCCTGGCAGATTTGAACCGCCTTTTCGACGGTTCGGGCTATGTGGATTGGCTTCTTAAAGGAAAATGCGACGAACGTACTCACTTAGACCTCATAGCCATGACATTCAGTTGATACTCGCGTGTAAGCTGCGGGTTATCAATCAACTTTGTCGGCGGGTGGTCTGTTGGTTCGGTCGTGGCGGCGTGGGCCGGGCGCGTGCCCGGCCTGCCTTTTTCAGGGCTGCTGCGCCTGGTTGGCTTCGTTGGTGATCGCCTGACCTGCCGAGGTGAGGTCGCGGCCCGCACCGGCCGTGGTCTCGCAAGCGGCAAGCGCCAGCAGGGCGATGATCGGCAGAACAGTAAGATTGCGCATTTTGCATGTTCCCTTCAAAGTTTGCGGGTGCTTAACGCGTGATCGGCAGTGCCGGTTCCGCAAGGTTTCGAAGGGAAGAACGATGGGCAGGGTGATCACGGTGGCGCAGCAGAAGGGCGGCGCGGGCAAGACGACGCTTGCCGTGACGCTTGCCGTTGCATTCGCACGCGATGGCGCACGCGTGGCCGTGCTGGACACCGATCCTCAGGGAAGCCTCGGCCGCTGGTTCATGCAGCGGCGCGACCGTCTGGGCGATCCGGGTCTGGATTTCGCCACGGCTTCGGCATGGGGCGTGTCCTATGAATGCGAAAAGCTGCGGCGCGCCAGTGACATCGTCATCGTCGATACCCCGCCCAAGGTAGATGCCGACCTGCGCCCGGCACTGCGCGAGGCGGATCTGGTTCTGATCCCGGTGGCGGGCAGCCATCTGGATCTTTGGGCGACCGATGGGGTTCTGGATCTGGCCGCACGAGAGAGCCGGCGCACGATGATCGTGCTTAACCGGATGAAGGCGGGCACCCGCCTGGCCGAGGAGGTGGCGGGCGCGGCAGCGAAGACGGGATCGGGCGTCGCCCAGACGCGTTTTGGCCACCGCACTGCCTTTGCGGAATCGCTTGGGCAGGGAATAGCGGTATCCGAGATGGGCCGCAGCCCCGCCGCGACCGAGGCGGCGGCGCTGGCGGCAGAGCTTCGCGCGCTGCTTTAGCGTTTGCGTCGCTTGTTGCCGCCGCGCTGGCCCGCACGGCCCGCGGTGGACCGGCCCGAGGATTTGACTGCGGCTTCGGCAGCTTCCTCGACCGCCGATTGGCGGGCGAGGGGGTCGTCCGACACCGCAAGCTCCACCGCCTCAAGCCGCTTGACCTCGTCGCGCAGGCGGGCGGCCTCCTCGAATTCGAGGTTCTCGGCAGCCTTGCGCATCTGGGTCCGCAGCGCGTCCAGATGCGCAGCAAGGTTCGAGCCGACATTCTCGACCTTGGCCGTGACGCGGGACTGGTCCGTATCGCCCTGCCAGAGACCCGCCAGCACATCCTCGACGTTCTTGCGGACGGTCTGGGGCGTGATCCCGTGTTCGAGGTTGTAAGCCATCTGCTTTTCGCGTCGACGATCGGTTTCGGCCATCGCGCGTTCCATCGACCCGGTGATGCGGTCGGCATACATGATGACGCGCCCGTCCGCGTTCCGCGCGGCCCGCCCGATCGTCTGGATCAGCGAGGTTTCCGACCGCAGGAAGCCTTCCTTGTCGGCATCAAGAATCGCCACAAGCCCGCATTCGGGGATGTCCAGCCCCTCGCGCAGAAGGTTGATCCCGACCAGAACGTCGAAAGCGCCCAGACGCAGATCGCGCAGGATCTCGATCCGTTCGATCGTGTCGATGTCGGAATGCATATATCGGATGCGGATGCCTTGTTCGTGGAAATACTCGGTCAGATCCTCGGCCATGCGCTTGGTCAGAACCGTCACCAGCACGCGAAGATCCTGCTTCGCCACGCGCCGGATTTCGTCCAGCAGGTCGTCCACCTGCATCTCTACGGGGCGGATTTCCACCACCGGGTCCAGAAGGCCGGTGGGGCGGATCACCTGTTCGGCAAAGGTCCCGCCCGCCTGCTCCAATTCCCACGCGGCGGGGGTGGCGGATACGAAGACCGATTGCGGACGCATCGCGTCCCATTCCTCGAACTTCAGCGGGCGGTTGTCCATGCAGGATGGCAGTCGGAAGCCGTGTTCGGCCAGCGTGAACTTGCGGCGGTAGTCGCCTTTGTACATCGCGCCGATCTGCGGGACCGAGACGTGGGATTCGTCGGCGAAGACGATGGCATTGTCGGGGATGAATTCGAACAGGGTCGGCGGCGGCTCTCCGGGGGCGCGTCCGGTCAGGTAACGCGAGTAGTTCTCGATGCCGTTGCAGACGCCCGTGGCCTCCAGCATCTCGATGTCGAAGCTGGTGCGCTGTTCCAGCCGCTGCGCCTCCAGCAGCTTTCCTTCGGCGACAAGCTGGTCCAACCGCACCCGCAGCTCTTTCTTGATGCCGATCACGGCCTGCTGCATCGTCGGGCGCGGCGTGACATAGTGGCTGTTGGCATAGATGCGGATCTGCTTGAACGTGTCGGTCTTGGCCCCGGTCAGGGGATCGAACTCCACGATGCTCTCAAGCTCCTCGCCGAAGAAGCTGAAGCGCCATGCCCGGTCTTCAAGGTGGGCGGGCCAGACTTCGACCGAATCGCCGCGCACGCGGAAGCTGCCGCGCTGGAAGGCCTGATCGTTGCGGCGGTATTGCTGCGCGACCAGCTCGCCCAGCATCTGGCGCTGTTCGTAATTCTGTCCGACGACCAGATCCTGCGTCATCGCCGAATAGGTTTCGACCGAACCGATACCATAGATGCAGCTGACCGAGGCCACGATGATGACGTCGTCGCGTTCCAGAAGCGCCCGGGTGGCCGAGTGGCGCATCCGGTCGATCTGCTCGTTGATCTGCGATTCCTTCTCGATGAAGGTGTCGGACCGGGGGACATAAGCCTCCGGCTGATAATAATCGTAGTAGCTGACGAAGTATTCGACGGCGTTGTCGGGGAAGAAGCCCTTGAATTCGCCGTAAAGCTGGGCTGCGAGCGTCTTGTTGGGGGCAAGGATGATCGCGGGGCGCTGCGTCTCCTCGATGATCTTGGCCATCGTGAAGGTCTTGCCGGTGCCCGTCGCGCCCAGCAGCACTTGATCGCGTTCGCCCGCGTTCACACCTGCGGCAAGTTCCGCAATCGCCGTCGGCTGGTCGCCCGCCGCCGTGAACGGCGTCTGCATCACGAACTGCCGCCCGCCCTCCAGCTTCGGCCGGGTCAGGACCTCGGGGCGGAACATGGGCATGCTCATGTTGTTGTGCGGCATCTGCTTCCCTTTCGACCGCTTGTATTTGATCCGTTTTTGTTCCCGTTCAAGGGGGTCTTGCACTGGCGGGGGTGTTTCGATCATAAGTCGTTCAGGTTCAGCGAAGGAGCTTCCCCATGCGTGCCCGCATCTATCAACCCGCCAAGACCGCAATGCAATCGGGCACCGCCAAGACAAAGGGCTGGACGCTGGAATTCGCCCGCGCCTCGGCCCGGGAAATCGACCCGCTGATGGGCTGGACATCTTCCGACGACACGCAAAGCCAGGTGCGCCTTCGCTTCGATACCCGCGAAGCGGCCGAAGAATACGCGCGCGAGAACGGGATCGAGTTCGAGGTGACCGAACCCAAGGCCCGCAAACCCGTGATCCGCCCCCGCGGCTATGGCGAGAATTTCGCGACCGACCGCAAGGGTGCGTGGACGCACTGAGACGTGTTGCTCGGGGCAAAGTTAGTGCCGGCTGGGGCATGTTCGTCGCCAGTTCGGGGCAAAGGTTTTGCAAGTCGTTGATTTCGTGATGACCGCCTTCGGGCGGTCTTTGCATATCGGGGGGCCATGCAGTTCCAGCGCACCATCGGCATCGACTATTCCGGCGCCGAGACGGCCGATTCGAGCCTGAAGGGTCTGCGCGTCTACATGACCGAAGGCGGAGGTCCGGCAGCCGAGGTCCCGCCGCCGGTCGGCCCCAAGCGCTATTGGACGCGGCGGGGGCTGGCTTCGTGGCTGACCGACCGTCTGGCCGAGGACATCCCGACCATCGCCGGTATCGACCATTCCTTCTCCTTCCCCGAGGCGTATTTCGCCCGCCACGACCTGCCGCGCGACTGGGACATGTTCCTTGAGGACTTCCACGCGCATTGGCCGACGGATCAGAAGAACCTCTATGTCGATTTCATCCGCGACGGCATCGCGGGGCTGGCCTATAAGCGCGGGGGCGAAACCCGCTGGCGGCGAAAGGCCGAGGAAATCGCCCGCGCGAAATCCGTGTTCCATTTCGACGTGACGGGGCAGGTGGCAAAATCCACCCACGCCGGTCTGCCGTTCATCCGCGCCATCCGCCTCGCGCTGCCCGCGTTGCATGTCTGGCCGTTCGATGGCTGGACGATCCCCGCCGACACGTCGGCGTTGGTCGAGATCTACCCGCGCCTTTGGGCAGCCGATTATCCCAACGAAGGCCGCACGCAGGATCAGCAGGACGCCTTCGTCGCCGCCTCATGGCTCAGGGATGCTGATCGGGACGGGCGGCTCGCAGCCGCCCTGCAGCCCGAATTAGGAGAGCAGACGCTGCGTCTTGCCCGCCACGAAGGTTGGATACTCGGCGTCGTGGCCGACGTGATGTCTGCGCCGAAAGGGCGAAGCAAAAAGGGTGCGTCACGCGGCACCACCACGCCTGGTTATCGTAATCAGAACGCACAGATCGTCATAGGCCCGACTGGGCGCCCGGGAACGGACCACAATCAGCAGATCTATTACCTGCACTGCGGGTCGTGTGGTCTGAACTACGGCGCGAATGGCTCGGACATCCATATCCGGAAATGCCCGCGATGTAGCGGTGGGGTGCCTGGACTGATCATCTGAAGGTCGGCACCACCTGGTCGTCTACTTCGGCTCGTGGGACAATCCAGACGTTCAGCCCACCTGAATGTAAAGTAACCTTGGCACCTTCAATATCGCGGGTGATGTAAAGGTAGCTTTACTTAAGGAGATTGACGACGCGCAGCCTTGTCTTTTTTGCATTCGGACTGATCGCCTATGGCATCGTTCTCATCGTGTCGCAGCGGACGCTCGCCAGCATCGGGTCCGACAACCCGATCCAATCTTCTGGCCATGGCACCGATCATCCCAGCCTTCTTCATCTGTGGGGTCGTGATCCATGCCATCCGCAACCTCGATGAGATGCAGCGGAAGCTACAACTGGAGGCGTTGGCCGTCGCGTTTGCCGGAACGGCCCTGATCACCTTCAGCTATGGTTTTCTGGAAGGCAACGGGATGCCCAAGCTCTCGATGTTCGCAGTCTGGCCCCTCATGTCCGCCTTGTGGGTCACTGGAGTGGTGGTGGGGCGTTTGGCGCCACCGATGAACAATCGCATTCAGGAATTGCGGCAGCGGCAAGGGTGGTCGCAACAGAATCTGGCGCTTTATCTCGGCGTGTCGCGGCAGACCGTCAACGCTCTCGAAAGGGGGCGCTACGATCCGAGCCTCCCGCTCGCGTTCAGCATCTCGAAACTGTTTTCCTTGGCAATCGAGGCCATTTTCCAGCCGGATGATCCCTAACCTCATCAACGTCCGCAAAGGGCTCAGGACATTGATCGTGAGACATTGCCGCCATTCGCTGCGTTTCAGAGAAGTAGTGAAGTATCAGGTTTTGGCTCTGTCTGTGTGGCCTGATTTGATAGCGCTCGACGAAGATGGGACCTCTTTTGCGAGCACGATCACCTCGAACCCTTGATCAGATCCCTCGCGCGGCGAACGAAGATGCAATTTCAGCCCCGCATTTTCGGCGATGGCCGAGACAATCGCCAGCCCCAGGCCCGACCCCGCAGTCCGCGCGCCTGCACGTTCGAAACGCCTGGTCAGGAGTGTCAGTGTTTCGGCTGGGACCATGGTGCCGTCATTGGCGACGTGTAGCGTGCCGTCGGCCTGCAGACGGATCGTTGCACCGGTGCCATGCGTGACGGCATTCTCGATCAGGTTGCGAGCGAGGATTGCAAAGGCGTCGGGGTCGATATGCAGGGGCGCCGGCACATCCGGCACATCTGCGGTCAGACGGAAATCCCCAGCGACAAGCCGCAGGATCGGGGCGACATCCACCGGCGATGCGACGGTCTTCGCATGGTCGGCCCGCGCCAGTTGCAACAGCTTCTCTGCCAGCCGGGCCACGCGATTCAATTCGGCCTCGGTCTTTTCAGCCCGCTCGCGCAACGGGCCGTCCGAGGCGTCACGCAAAAGCTGCACATGGGCCAACGAGGCGGCGATAGGAGTGCGAAGTTCATGCGCGGCATTGGCAGAGAACGCTTTTTCCGCCTCCAAAGTAGCTGCCAGATCAGCCATCAGGCGGTTCATCTCATCCCGAACGGGGGTAAGCTCAGCGGGCAGCGCGGGGGTCGTCAGCGCGCGTAGATCGCCGGGACTGCGGCCCGCTACCTCGGCCGACAGGGCGGCGACAGGGCGCAGTCGGCGGTTCGTGAATCCCACGATCCCCAACAGGCACAGCGGCAGAAGCGCCAGTGCGGGCAGGATCAGGGCGGTCATTACACCGCGCAGCGCCTCGCGGCGTTCCTGCAAGGGGCTTGCGATGTCCAGCACAATGTCGCCCAAGCGGCGGACGAAATGGCGCTGGTCGCCCGCCGTGCTGAACCCCTCGGGCGGGTCTACGGGGAAATCGGCGGGGTCGGCATCATCGGAATATCGCACACCGTCGGCGTCGTGGAGCGCCCATGTCAGCAGCGCCTCGGCTCGTGGCGGCAAGGCGGGCATCTCGGGGCCCGCCACGAAGGGCAGAAGGCGGTCGGCGGTTTCCTCCATCAGGCTGTCGTAAACTTCGTCCAGTTCCTCGCGCACGATCAGGGCGGCACCCAGCATTGCCACGATCCACAGAACCGTCAGCCCCGCCCCAAGGCCGAGCGCCAGATCGCGCCGTAGGCTGCGGGCCTTCATCGCGCGATCCGGTAGCCGAGGCCGCGTAGCGTCTCCACGCTGTTTTTGCCCAGTTTCTTGCGCAGGCGGCTGACATAGACCTCGATCGTGTTGCTCTCGACCTCGGCATCGAAGGAATAGAGGCGGTCTTCGAGCCGAGATTTCGACACGATGGTTCCTTTCGCCTGCACCAGGGTCTCGAATATGATCCATTCGCGCTGGCTCAGATCGATTGCGCCTTCGGGGCCGGTGATCTGCCGCCCCGCAAGGTTCACCCCGAACCCCGCGACGGTTATGTGCGGGCTGGGATCGCGCGCATAGCGGCGGGCCACTGAACCGATCCGCGCGGTCAGCTCCGACAGATCGAAGGGCTTGACCAGATAATCATCGGCCCCCGCGTTCAGGCCATCGATCCGATCGGTGATGCGGTCCATCGCCGTCAGAATGATGACCGGAACCGCGTTCCGCGCCTGCCGCATCTGGCGCAGCAAATCCAGCCCGTGACCGTCCGGCAGCATCATGTCCAGCAGCACCAGATCGTAGGTGACAGTCGCTAGAAGGTCGCGGGCTGTCGCCAGATCCTCGGCCCAGTCGGGCAGGTGGCCGTCGCCCGCGATGCGGTCGCGCACGGCAGGGCCAAGGCCCGCATCATCCTCGATCAGCAATATCCGCATCCGTGCCTCCGCCCCGCCAGCATAATCGCCGAGGCGGCGAAGGCCAGCGTTCAGCTTCGTGTCAGCTTGGCGCGCGAACAGGGCGGCATGATGTATCGCAAGCTTCTCCTCGCCGCCGGTTTGTGCCTTGCCCTGCCGGGCGGGTATCTGGCCAACCTTCAAATGAGTGGCAATTTCCATCCGGTGGTGGACGGGGTCGCCTATCGTTCGGCCCAACCCTCGGGGGACGATCTGGACCGCTGGGTGGCTAGCACCGGCATCCGCAGCGTCATCAACTTGCGTGGCGATCATGTCGGGACGGATTGGTATGACGAAGAACTTGCGGCCTCAGCGCGTCTTGGCATCGCGCATTACGATTTCGGCATGTCGGCAGGCAAGGCGCTGCCGCAGGACCGCGCGGCCCAGCTTGTGGCTCTGCTGCGCACGGCCCCCAAGCCGGTGCTGATCCATTGCAAGTCGGGGGCGGACCGCACGGGCCTTGCCTCGGCGCTTCTTCTTTCGACGCTCGGCCATGACGAGGATGCCGCCGAGGCGCAGATCTCGTTTCGCTACGGACACATTTCCATTCCCCACACTGCCGCATGGCCGATGGACCAAAGCTGGGAAGCTCTGGAGCCGTGGCTCGGCTATACATCCTGAGGGTTCCATGACCGCAACGCTTGCCCGCCCGTTCAACCAGAAAATCCGCATCGCCGGATTGCGTCTAGCCACGCTGTCTCTGTTGCCGGTGCTGCTGTTCACCGCGCCCGCCGCCGGTGGTCTGCCTGCCGCGCTTCTGCATGGCGCGGGCATTCTGTGCGTCGTCGCAGCGGTGCTGGGGCGGTTCTGGGCAATCTTGTATATTGGCGGGCGCAAGAACCGAACCGTGATGCAGGACGGTCCGTATTCTATCTGTCGCCATCCTCTTTACCTTTTCTCGACCATCGGAGCGGCGGGGTTCGGGCTGATGCTGGAAAGCGTAACGCTGACCTTTCTGGTGGGCGGAATGGTGGTGGCGATCCTGACCGCAACCGCCACGCGCGAGGAGCGTGACCTGCGGCAGATGTTCGGCGCGGCTTACAATGCCTATGCCGCGCGGGTGCCGCGGATTGTGCCGGACCTCTCGGGGTTCCGCACCCCGCCGCGCGTCACTGTCGACATGGGCACGCTGGCCCGCAATACGCGGGATGCGTTGGTGTTTCTGTCCCTGATCCCGTTGGCCGAGACGTTGAACTGGCTGCACGCGGCACATCTACTTCACGCTCTTGCGATCTGGTAAGCGCTTGAAGCAGCCGCGCGTCCGGTGAATGATCCACGGATGCAGGTTCTGCTGACCCTTTTGCGCGCGGCCATGATCGCGCTTGTGCTGGTGACCGCGATTGGCGGATCCGGCGCAATGGCCTGCGCGGATATGCCGGACCATGAGAAGGCCGTCTGCGCCTCGCACCTGTGCTGCGCTGCAACTCCGGAAAGGGCCGAGATCACGCAGAATGTCCACGTCGTCGTGTTTCCTTGGGCGACGCCGGAGCCGCACATCCTGCCCTCGACCACGCCCCAGCCGTTGTTCCGGCCACCCATAACCGTCTTCTTTGTCTGAACCCCGTTTTCGAACAGAGAGAGATGACATGAACATTCTGAAACCTCTGGCCGCGATCCTGCTGATCGCCGGCCCCGCTGCTGCGCAAGATCATTCCGGGCACGCGATGGAGGGCGCGATGCCCGCCTACATGGCGACCATGGACACGATGATGCAGTCGATGGACGGCATGGAAAGCACCGGGAATCCCGATGCCGATTTCCTGCTCATGATGATCCCGCATCACCAGTCCGCCATCGACATGGCCGAGGTGGAACTGGAACATGGCACGGATGACGAGACGCGCGAAATGGCGCAAAAGATCCTCGATGCCCAAAAGGAAGAGATTGCCGAAATGACGGCGATGCTTGACCGCATGGGCGTCGCAATGCCCAAGTAAGCGGATGGACCCGCTTATGGCGGGTCCACTCTTTTCAGTAGGTGGAAACGCACGTCGCTTCTTTGCCAGATCTGCGGTGGTGAAAGCCACCATCTCGCGCTGAAAATTCAGGAAGGTCAGGCCCGGAATCATTTACAGCGACTGCCTTTCAGGTGACAGGTGCGCGGAACGTCAACCCCATCGGGATGTTTTGACGTCCAAGAATGCGGCACCGCGAAATCGCTGATATTGGGAACGACCGCAAAGGGCTCGACGCGACGGGACTGGCCTTTTGTGCTATCCTTCGCATGCATCATTCCGAAAGGCGGGCGGGAGCGGTGGATCGGAAGGCACTGCCATGTCCACCGAACTTATCACTACCCCTCTACCACCACCACGCATCGCCTGGAACAAAGGCCGCATCGTCGGCCAGAAACGACCACTGCAGCTGAAGCACGTGTGGTCCATCCGAATTCGGCTGGAGATGCCCGGCGACCTCCGAGATCTTGCGCTATTCAACACGGCAATCGACAGCAAGTTGCGGGGCTGTGATCTCGTTCGTCTCCAGGTGCGCGATGTGTTCGCAGCCGGACAGGTCCGCGAACGAGCGTCGGTCGTTCAACAGAAGACCGGACGCCCTGTCAGGTTCGAGATCACCGAGACCACCCGCGTCTGCCTCAAGCAGTGGATCGCCAGTCCGTCGATGACCGGCATGCAGTAACTGTAGCCGAGCCGGTTCCATGACCTTAACCGCCCGATTGCCACCGCCTGCCTGAGTTTTGGCTGATCCGGTATGGGACGTGCATAACTACGTCGTTAGTGACGTGTCCTATGCGGGGTTGAGGATGCGTGGCGATGTCCTTGGGTTGGAACGGCGGCGTCGGTGGGATGACGAGGAGAAGCTCGGGATCGTGCTGTCGGTCGGTGCCGATGGTGCGACAGTCACGCAGGTGGCGCAGCGCCATGACGTAACGCGCCAGCAGATCTACGCCTGGCGGCACGAGCTGAAGAAGAAAGGGCTGATCTTTCCGGCCGCCGATGCGCTGTTCCTGCCGATCGCAACGCCCGAGCCGATGGAGGCGGCTCTGCCGGAAGCCGCGATGAACCGCCGGCTCGAAGCCGATCCGCAGATCGAGCTGATGCTGGCCAATGGCCGCTGCCTGCGGTTCGGGCAGAATCTGGACCCCGCCGCGCTGATGCTGCTGATCCGGGTGGTGGAGGCGGCATGATCAGCCCCGGAACCGGCGTCCGTGTTTATCTGGCCTGCGGCGTGACCGACATGCGGAAGGGGATCGAAGGCCTGGCGGCGCTGGCTCAGGACGTGCTGCGCCAGAAGCCGACCTGCGGCGCGGTCTTCGCCTTCCGTGGCCGTCGCGGTGACAGGTTGAAGCTGCTTTACTGGGACGGTCAGGGCTTCTGTCTCTACTATAAGATCCTGGATCGCGGGTGCTTCCCTTGGCCCGGCAGCAGCGAAGGATCGATGCGCCTGACCTCGGCGCAACTTGCCATGCTTTGGGAGGGAATTGACGGGCGCAGACCGGACTGGGGCGCACCGCCAGCGCGGGTTGGGTAAGCCGGAAAGCGTTGTTTTTATGGCTGTTCGGACCAATCTGTGCTATCAGATCGCATGTCGAACATGCCCGCATCTGCCCGATGACCCCGCGCTTCTGAAGGCGCTGATCGTGGCGTTGCAGGCCGAGAATGCGCAGATATCGGCGACCTTGCGGGCCCATGACCATCTGATCCAGACGCTGCGGGCGCGGATCGCAAAGCTGCGCAAGCAGGTATTCGGCCAATCCTCGGAGAAGATCGAACGCGAGATCGCACAGCTGGAACTGGCGCTCGAGGATCTCATGGTCGCGACCGCAGAAAGCAGTGCTGCACCGCCCGTCGAGGTCCCGGAAGAGAGCATCGCCGAGACGGGGTCTAACACGGCAGAGCGTCCCACACGCCGCCGTCCTCGGGTTTCGGCGGACACGCCGCGCGAGCGTCGGGAACTCGCCCCCGGAAACTGTTGCCCCGATTGCGGCGGTGATCTGCGGTTGGTGGGAGAAGACGTCAGCGAGATGCTCGATCTGGTCGCGGCACAGTTGAAGGTCGTGCAGATCGCCCGGCTCAAGAAGTCCTGCCGCCGTTGCGAGCGTATGGTGCAGCAACCCGCGCCCAGCCGTCCGATCCCCGGCAGCATGGCGGGTGCGGGGCTTCTGGCCCATGTGCTGGTCTCGAAGTTTGACGATCACCTTCCCCTGTATCGCCAGAACGAGATCTTCGCCCGAATGGGCGCCGACATCCCAGACAGCACCCTCGTCGACTGGTGCGGACGGGCGATGCGGGTGCTGCAGCCACTGACCGAGCGGATCGAGGCGACGGCGAGCCATGGTCCGCCATTGGTCCGAGGACAATGGCGAGCGGTGCGTTCCATAATGGCTTGTCCTCCTGAGATTATCGTAGCGCGCGCAGTCGGCCACGGGCTCATGGGTCAGGCGCAACGCGGTTGGGGTGAGCAGAAAGGCCGGTGGCGCGGGGTCGCGCTGGCGGGCGAGGATATTGATGACGACCGGCGCGGAATGCACGCCGTGATCGAGCGCTTCACGGCAGGCGGTCTCGACAGCCTGAAGGCCGTCCTCCGGCACGCAGGCCAGGATCTGGACCTTCTGCCGATCACCGTCATCGCTGCCCTTCAACTTGCGACGGATCGCCGACATGGCAACGGGCAAGGCCCAGTCCCGGAAGGGCGCGCCATTGCGCAGCGCTCCGGGTTTGCGCGCCAGAACGGGCACATAATGCCAGGGGTCATAAACGGTTTGGCCTCGCCCGAAGACGCGGGCATGCTCGCCGACGACCACACCGTCCTGCCGGATGGTGATGCGGTCGGCATAGGCATGCACCTCGACCGGACGGCCGACAGCGGTGGCCAGCACCGAGTATTTGTTCCTCAGGAAAACGATCCCCCCCGGATCGTTTTCTGATCTTCGTCACTGTCGAACCGCACTGTGCAGGTCTTCGAGACCGATGCCGGAACGCTGTGGAAGCCGTCGAAGAGCCCCGCGTAGGGCACAAGGTGCGGGCGTTCCGCTTCGAACATCTCCCAGACCGTCTTCTCGCTTACCTCGGGATGACGATGGGTCTTGGCATAGGCCACGCATTTGTCGAGCAACCATGCGTTCAGCTCCTCGAGGCTCTTCACGCGCAAACGCGGCGTGAAGAAGCGCTCCCGCACCAGCCCGACCTGGTTCTCGACTTGGCCCTTCTCTCATCCGGAAGCCGGGGTGCAGGGCCGTTCATTGCGGCGCTATTGGTCCGAGCCCAATGGACGGCGGCTGCACCAAGTAATGGCTGCACATCTGCAGGAAACGGCGGTTGTATTGGCGTTCCTTGCCACTGAAGATCGCTTCAACGGCTGTCTTCGTTCGGCGGGGCCTCGGACCGATGGCGGCGCACGCCTCACTGTCGTAGATCCCGCGGGTGCAGGCCCCCTTCAGGAACGCGAAAGCACGGTCATGGGCGTCGAACACCATCTCCTGGCTCTCGCGCATATAGGCGCGGGCGAACATCATCCGGCTGTGGCAAAGCCGGAGATGGGCAACCTTCACCGTGACGGTCACGCCCGAAATCAGCACGACCTCATGGCTCCAGTCGAACTGGTAAGCTTCGCCGGGAGCGTAGTAGAGCGGCACATAGGCCTCGGCCGTCACCGCCCCTCGGGTCTGTGACCAGGTTCGCGCAAACCGCCGCACCGCATCGTATCCGCCTTCATATCCGAGGGCCTGCAGCTTCTCGAAGATGCGGATCAGCGTCAGCCGCTCACGAGATGCCTTCGACGCATTCGAGGACAGAAACTGCTCGAGCGGACCCTGCCACGGCCCGATCCGGGGCAGCGGCTGGCGGCTGCGTTCATAACTGAAATCCGTCTCGTCCGACCGAAGTATCTTGCGCACCGTATTACGCGACACGTGCAGTTCCCGGACGATCTTCTTCACCGACCAGCCATGAACATAGAAGGCACGCCGGACCCGCGCGATCGTATCCACCCGCTTCATCTCCCCCTCCGCTCGCTGATCCTCCAGCGCACGGTCCGACAAAACATCAGAGGGGTCAAAATTGGATGCCGATACCCCCCTCTAAGGGGTCAAGATTGCATGCCGAAACACACCTGATACGACAGGTTGCCGAAGGTGTTCCTGCCCGTCGTGTAGCCCTCGCTATGAAAATGAACGAGCCGTGAAACCCGGGCGTGATCCCCGGCACCGTGCCACGATGCAAAGGAGGGCGACGAGCGATAGTCCTGCGCCCGCGAGAAACGGCATCTGCGATCCGAAGCTGTGCCACAGGAAACCGGCCATGGTGTTTCCCGACAGCACGACCGCGCCCGTCACAAGGTTGAAGCAGCCGAAGGCGCTGCCCTTCAGGTGATCGGGCGTTGCGCCGGCAATCATTGCGCCTAGCAGGCCTTGGGAGAATCCCATGTGCAGGCCCCACAGCACCGTCCCAAGGACATAGACCCAGATCCCCGCTGCGAAGGCGAGCGCAAGATGCGCCGCGATGAGGAACCCGAGGCTGCAGATCAGCAGGCCGGAAGTTCCGATCCGGTCGGCCAGCCTGCCCACTGGAAACGCGGTCAATCCATAGGCCGCGTGCATGACGACAAGGGACAAGGGGACCCAAGCCGGGGCGAAACCCGCCTCCATCGACTTCAGAAGGACGAAAGCCTCGCTGAACCGCGCAAGCATGATGATGGAGGCCAGCCCGATCACGGCCCAGACCGCGCGATTGAGCCGGAACGCGTCTGCAAGGCGGAAGCCCCCTCGCTTTGCCGGGCGGCGGCCTGCGGGTTCCTTGACGAAGAAGATCAACACCAGCATGCACAATGCAGCGGGGATGGCGGCCACCCAGAAGACCGACTGGATATCCCCCGCCAGGAGGATCATCGCGGCAACGGCGATGATCGGGCCGACGAACCCGCCCACCGTGTCGAGCGACTTGCGCAGCCCGAAGCTGGCGCCCCGGATCTCCGGCGGGCTGACGGCGGCGACGATGGCATCGCGCGGGGTGCCGCGGATGCCCTTTCCCACGCGGTCCATCGCCTTGGCCAGCACGATCTGGTCAAGGCTGGCCGCCCAGGGAAAAACGAGCCGTGACAAGGCACCCAGCCCGTAACCCAGCACCGCAATCGGCTTTGCGCGCCCGCCGATGTCGGACAGGAGCCCGGACAGGAATTTCACCGCCGTGGCGATCGCGACCGACAGCCCTTCGATGAAGCCGATGGCCAAGGCCGAAGCGCCCAGCCCGCCGGCAAGATACAGCGGCAGCAGGGCATTTATCATCTCGGACGAGATATCCATCAGCAGGCTGACGAATCCCAGCATCCAAACCGTCATCGGAATGGCAGGACGCGAGTCGGGGCGGGGCAAACTGGTCATGGGCGTCCCGGGTGCGGTGTCACATCCCAAGACCACGATCCTGTGTTGCAAGGCAACAGGTATCGGTTCGTCCGGTCACAGCCGCCGCCCGGGCAGGGGCATTCTGACCACTTGTGGCGGGATCCGCGATCTTTCAAGTTCGGGGGGGAAACAGGATAAGGCACGTCCATGACACGACATCCTTCGGACGAAGACCGGCAAGACCCCAAGACACCCCGGCAGCGCGCCATCTGGGTTATGATATTCTGCGTGGTCGGGATGTCGGTCATGGCCTCCGTCATCATGGCGTTTCGGCTGATGTCGCTTTGACCGGCTCGGCCTGCCCCTAGTGCAGGCAGAGCGCCGGGAGGATGCCTGCGCAGGCGACTTCCTCGGTCCCTTCAAAGATCATCCGCAGGGCGACGAACAGGATCACGGCAAGGCCGATCCACGCGATGAAGCGATATTTGTGCAGCAGTCGGGCGATCAGGGTCGCGGCAGCGCCCATCAGCACGACCGAGATGATGAGCCCGATGACCAGCACCTCGGCATGTTCGCGGGCGGCCCCGGCGACGGCAAGGACGTTGTCCAGCGACATCGACAGATCTGCGATGATGATCTGGATCATCGCCTGACGGAAGCCCTTCTTCGGCCCCTGCGATGCGGCATCGACGGCATCCGGATCCTCGCCGCCCTCGCGAATCTCGCGATACATCTTCCAGCAGACCCAGAGCAGCAGGATGCCCCCTGCAAGCGTCAGCCCGACAATGGCCAGAAGCTGGACGGCGACGAGCGCGAGCAGAATGCGCAGGATGACCGCGCCGCCGATGCCCCAGAAGATCACCCGGCGGCGGATCGAAGGGTCGACGCCCGCCGCCGCCATTCCGACGACGACCGCATTGTCCCCTGCAAGGACGACGTCGATGAAAAGCACCTGCAAAAGGGCATAGAATTCCGCAGTGAGAAAATCCTGGGTCAAGCCGGGTATCCGTTATGGTTCTGGGTGAATGTTCGCCCGGCACTGTGACCCGACACGGGCTGGCTTGTCGAGGACAAACTGCGACAGTCTGCCGCAGTTTCTTCACAAGCCACTGCCGCTTTTCCACACGATTCCACGTTTCTGGACGGCCCACGGCCTATGGAGTGGTTTACGATAAGCGGGAAGAACTTGCGTAAACAAAGATCGGTTCCGCGGCAGATTGTCACAACTTCGTTATGACCCGGCGATAGCTGATGCGAGGAAAGCGTTGCCTCGTGGGAGATCGCCGAATGCTCGCATCACGTCCCGACGGAATGGAAGTCGCCCGTCAGCCCTGGAGCCTCGGTCGCCGGATCGCGACTTCAGCGCTTGCCTTCACTGCCATTGGCTTCATCGTCTTCGCCGCTGCGGGTAGCAGCGACGAAGGGCGGCTGCGGGGGGCCGGATCGACACTGGCCAACCCGATCCTGCAACGGGTGTCCACCTCGTATCAGGGTTACCTTGCGGCAGACCGCGTCGATCCGGCCCAGCAGCAGGGAAACAGCGCCGACTGGGTCGCCGGGGCCGGCGCGCTCGATTACGATCCGGTCGGATCGGTGGGCGGACTGGTCCGGCTGGACGATCCCGCGACCGTCTTCGCCGTGACCGAAGTGCCGATGTCGCCCGCCGATCTGAACCGGGAAGGGCGGATGCAATTCCCGCTGATCCTTGGCGCAACGGCCCCGGTCGTGAACCTCGATCTGGGGGGTGGCACGCTGGTGCTGGATGCCGGATTGCTGTCGGCGATCTATTCCGGGCAGATCACTCGCTGGTCCGACCCCGCGATTGCGGCATTGAACGGCGGCGCCGCGCTGCCCGATCAGCCGATCGCGGTCCATCACCGCAGCGACGGTTCGGGATCGAGCTGGACCTTCACAGGCTATCTGGCGCAGGAACCGGGCTGGGCGCCAGGGCAGGCGGCCCAGATGGATTGGCCCGTGGGCGAAGGTGCCAAGGGCAGCCGCGGCATGATCGACGCGGTCAAGGCTGTGGACGGCGCCATCGGCTATGCCGAGGTCGGGCAGGCCAGCCGCGCGGGGCTGAAGGTTGTGCGTCTGGTCGATGCCGGGGGACGGACGGTCGAACCCTCGCCCGAAACGATCCGCGCCGCAGCCACCGTCGATGGCTGGAGCGCCGAGACGCAGGCCACCCCGCCCGACAGCGAAGGCTGGCCCATGACGGCCACCGTCTATGTCGTCATGCGCAAGGACGAGCCGCAGAACCCGCGGGCGCTGGCCTTCTTCCGTTATTTCTATGCCGAGGCCGCCCGCCGTGCCGATGTCCTCGGCTATGTCCCGCTGCCGGATGACACGGTGCGGGCCATCGAAGCCCATTGGGGCGAAATTCTTAACAAGCAGTCCTGAACCGGCGCATCGCGCCAATCAGAGGTGGTATCGTGGAAGTCGATCTGTTCAAGGAAATACTCGTTCCCGTGATAGGGGGGCTGGGAATCTTTCTTCTTGGCCTCGAATTCATGGCTAGCGGGATTCAGGCCCTTTCGGTCAACAAGATGCGCGAGTGGCTGGCCAAGATGGCCGGCACCCCGATCAAGGGCGTGATGGCGGGAACGATCATCACGGGGATCATCCAGTCCTCGACCGCGATGACGGTGATGACGGTCGGCCTTGTGAATGCCGGGGTGCTGGGCCTGCGCTCGGCCATTTCGGTCATCATGGGTGCCAATATCGGCACCACGCTGGGCAACGGGCTGATCGCGTTGCCGCTTGGCCCGCTGGGTCTGCTGTTCGGCGGCATCTTCGCGACGGTCTATTGTTTCGCGAAATCGGACCGGGTCCGGAACATCTCGTTGGCGGCGATGGGCTTCTCGCTGATCTTCTATGGTCTGAACCTGATGACAGGGGGCCTCAAGCCGCTGCGCAAGATGCCCGAGGTGCTGGATCTGATCCAGTCGCTGGACGCGGGCAGCTTCGGCGGGGTCATCGCCTGCGTGCTGATCGCGGCGCTGATCACGGCGCTGATCCATTCGTCCTCGGCGACCATCGGCATCGTGATGGGCCTTGGCGCGTCTGGCATCCTGTCGTGGGAAACCGCCATCGCCTTTGCCGTCGGCGCCGACCTTGGCACCACGATCACCTCGTGGCTCGCCTCGCTCAACCTGTCCAAGAACGCCAAACGGGCGGCCTATGCCCATATCAGCTTCAACTTCATCGGTGTCGCTGTGGTGCTGGCGCTGTTCTTCCCGGCGATCTGGCTGCTGAAAAGCGCGCTTGGCCTCTGGGGGATCGATCCGGGCGCAGTGGTCATGGTGGACGGGCAGGAAACCTATCCCGGCGTTCCGGTCGTGATCGGCGTCTTCTCGATCGTGTTCAACATCTTCAACGTGTTGATCCTGTTCCCCTTCGTGAACACCTTCGACCGCGTCCTGTCGCGGGTCGGGCATAACCAGGCCGACGATATCGAGGATTATTCGGTTCCGCGTTTCCTTGACCGCAAGCTGATCGCGGATTTCAACGCCGCGCTGCCGACCGTCCAGCAAGAGGCGCATCGCCACCTGCAGGCCGGTGCGATCTTCCTCGATATCGCGCGCGGCAAGAAGGGCGCGCCTGCCGATCCGGTGGAACATTACAACGCCACCGACCTGCTGAGCCGCGAGATCCGGTCCTATTCCTCGCAACTGTTCCAGGACGGGCTGTCGCGCGAACAGCTGGACCTCGTCGCCTCTCTGATCGAGGAGGTGGACTTCACCTCGGCCCTGTCGGAATCGCTGTATCAGATCGCCCGCCGGGTGAAGCGCGAGCCTTTTTCGGATGCCGCGCGCGAAGTGCTGGCCCTGGGGCTGGAGCGTCTGGACCAGCAGGTGAACACGGTCCTGTTCGCACCGGGGATGCAGCCGCGCATGCCCGCCGGGCACAGCACCGTTCCGGGGGTCGAGGAACTGCGCTGGAAGGCGCTGCAAAGCCGCGAGGTGGCCGCGACCGAGAAGGGCGCGCTGCTGGCACTGCTGGGGTCGATCGAGCGGGCCGAGGGCCTTATCGACCGGATCAAGGCGGAACGCGCATCGGTCGACCGCGACGCGATCATCCACAATGCGCCGCCGTCGACCCCCGTGCAGCCGCGCCGCGACGCCTCCTCGACCGACGGGCTGGTTCCTGCGGAATAGCCGTCTGAAGATCAGTCTCGGGGCCCGGCAGAAATGCCGGGCCTTTGGCATTTGCCCGCGTGATAAATCCGTCGCCCCGCCGTCGCACAGCCGACACGCGCCTGAGGCAAACGCCTGATCTTCTTCAACTGTCGATTCTGACACATGAAGGAATGCAGGATGAAAGACGATCGCGACTTCGAAACGGTGCTTGATCTGACGGCATTCGTTGCCGAACTTCGGCGCCTTGCCGATACGCTGGAGGCGAACGAGACCTTCACCATCGAAATGGGCGGCGAGATGGTGGAGATCCCCGCCGATGCCGGCTTCTCGATCGAGCTGGAGACCGAGGGCGACCGCGGCGAGCTGGAATTTCAGCTTAAATGGGGCACCGAGGAGGAAGACGACGAAGAAGAAGGCGAGGACGAGACCCAGCCGGACGACCGCGCCGAGGTAGAGAACGAGGCCGAGATCGCGCCTTCGACCGAGAAGGTTCACTGAGAATCGATGCTGCCCGGATCGCGCCGCGATCCGGGCAACGCCTTTCAGGTCGGATCGTCGCGGTGGATGTCATGCACCGTCATGCCCACGCTTTCGGGTGGCTTTTCCAACCACGGCTTGTGGCGCAGCGTGCGGACCGTGTCGCGATAGCCTGAAGCCCAATGTTCGCGCATCGACATCCCCGAGAATTCATAATCCTTGGCGTCGCTTTCATAGATGCGCGGCTGATAGATCAGATGGACGATGTTGATCTGCGGCACATCCTCCATCTGACGCAGGAAGGCCTTCTCCTCGGCGCTGCGCTGATCCTCGGGGACCTTCAGCAGCGCGTCGTGCAGTCGCAGGTTCAGATTGTGCAGCCGGCGGAAGGTGTCGGTGTTGTTGCGCGTGCGGCTGGAATACATGATGTCCTTGTGCCGCGTCATCACGGCGCCCATGTCGCGGGGAAGGGCGCCGCGGGCGCTGAACAGGTCGATCTGGAACGCCAGCGTGTCGCGCAGCGTGTCCTGTTCCAGCAGGTATTGCAGCGGCGTGTTCGACACGATGCCGCCGTCCCAATAGAAGTCGTTGTCGATCTCCACCGGCGGGAAAGCCGGGGGCAGCGCGCCCGAGGCCATGACGTGCCGCGCGTCCAATTCTTCCAAAGCGCTGTCGAAGTAACGAAAGTTGCCCGTCGCCACATTCACCGCCCCGACGCTGAGCCGCCGTTCGCCGTTGTTGACGATGCGCCAGTCCACCAGCCGGTTCAGCGTGATCTCCAGCTCTGCCGTGTCATAGAAGCTGGTCGCCCCCGCCGCGCCCGCCATCGCAAACCACGGGTTCGTCTGGCGCGGGGCGAAGAAGCCGGGCAGGCCGGTCGTCATCGTCATCATGGCGCTGTGCTGGTTGCGCCAGCGGCGGAACATGTCGCCCTCGGGGGTGAAGGCCCAGACCTTGCGTTTGGACACG
Organism: Falsirhodobacter flavus; assembly: GCA_029846755.1. Classification (GTDB taxonomy): domain Bacteria; phylum Pseudomonadota; class Alphaproteobacteria; order Rhodobacterales; family Rhodobacteraceae; genus Falsirhodobacter; species Falsirhodobacter flavus. The sequence continues at coordinate 794,062 of JARWBI010000001.1, forward strand.
GTTTCCCAAAAATCGCGAAGCCGGTCGACCTGATCGCCCGGCTTGTTGCCCGCGATGATGGCCGCATTGATCGCGCCGATCGACACGCCCGACAGCCAGCTTGCGTTGATCCCGGCTTCGTGCAGCGCCTCGAACACGCCGGCCTGATAGGCGCCAAGCGCACCGCCGCCCTGAAGCACCAGCGCGACGGTGTGATAGGGTTTCAGGATCTCGGCGATATGCTGCGACTGTCTTGCCTCGGGCATATCCTTCACTTCGTATCCTCCAGGTAATCGTGGACGACCTCGCCCATGGCGAGGGTCAGGTCGGCGGTGAAATGCAGGGCCGAGACGACCTCCAGCACCGGAAGGCGCGCGACATCCGCGATGACATGGCGGAACAGTTGCAGATCGGCGGGCGCGCTCCAAGCCTCCTTCACCGTGATGTCGGTCAGGTGATAGCGGACAAGCTCGCAGATGCGGGGGGTGGCATCGACATGCGGGATGATCTTCACGAGGAAGTTCGGCTTTTCCATCGCATGACGAACGTCCTCGGTGCTGACGGCCTGATGCTTGTAGCCCATCGTCGCCGTGGCACAGAGGACCGATCCGTAATGCAGCGTGCCCAGCAGCACCTCGCCCTCATGCGACAGCTTGGGCGAGGCGAGCTTCTTCGGGAAACCCCAGATCTCGCGCCCGCCCGCGATAGGGGCATCGTCGTCCAGATACATGGCATGGACATAGACGCCGTCCTGCCCGTCGTGACGCACCGGGATCACCTGACCGGATTCGGTGTAATCGCCGAAGCCGGTCGAATCCGGCATGCGGATGAACTCGTATTTCACCAGCGGTTCGGTCGCCTCCAGCGGTTCGGGAACCACGGCGCGCAGGGCGTCCATATCGGTGCGATAGGTGATGATGACGTATTCGCGGTTGAAGAACCGATACGGCCCCTTGGGATAGGCCGGGTTGGTCAGCGGCATCGCATAGGCGCTGCGGATATCCTGCGGTTTCATCTGGGCCCCCTCAATGCGCCGTCCAGCCGCCTTCGATCGGAAGGACCGCCCCCGTGATCGAGGCAGCACCATCCGAACAAAGGAAGCCTGCAAATGCCGCCACTTCGTCGATCTGCACGAATTTCTTGGTCGGCTGGGCGGCCAGAAGCACGTCGCCGATCACCTGCTCGCGCGTCAGGCCGCGCGCCGCCATCGTGTCGGGGATCTGGCTTTCGACCAGCGGCGTCCAGACATAGCCGGGGCAGATCGCGTTGACGGTGATGCCCTGCGCCGCCACCTCCAGCGCCACGGATTTCGTCAGACCGGCGATCCCGTGCTTGCTGGCGACATAGGCGGATTTGAAGGGCGATGCGACCAGCGCATGGGCCGACGCGATGTTGACGATCCGGCCCCACCCGGCGGCCTTCATATGCGGAAGGGCGGCCTTGATCGCGTGGAAGGGCGCGACGAGGTTGATAGCGATGATCGCATCAAACCGATCTTCGGGGAATTCATCGACCGGAGAGACGAACTGGATCCCCGCATTGTTCACAAGGATGTCGCAGCCGCCCGCCATCTCGATCATGCCCCGGATTTCCTCGGGGTTCAGCATGTTCGCGGGGGAATAGTGGCAGCGCGTGCCGAAATCCGCCTCGATCTGCGCGCGGATCGTCTCGATCGCGCCTGCGTCGCCAAGCCCGTTGATGACGACGTCCGCGCCGCGCTCTGCCAGCATGCGCGCGACGCCCAATCCGATACCGCTGGTCGATCCCGTGACGACGGCGACCTTTCCAGCCAGAGTTTTCGAGGAGATCATGACGGCTCCCTATGCCGATGGCGATGTTCCCCCGGAAATGAGCATCGGGTTGTAACAGGCGCGCGAACTATGACCTGCGCCGCATCAGATAGATGTCCATGATCCAGCCATGGATCGCGCGCGCCTCGTGCCGCGCCGCGACGATCCGGGCCGCGACCTCGGGCAGCGGTCCGGCGATCGAGATCTGCTGCGGCATCCCGGCATAGGCGGACCACCAGATATCGATGCCGGCCGGGTCCAGACAGCCAAAGCTGCATTCCCCGTCCAGCATCACGACAACGGTTGCCGCATCGGACGGCCAGCCGCCATCCCGCAGCCGTCGCCCAGTCGTCACCAGCACGGGCTCGCCGACCTCGTTCAGCGGAATGCCATGCGCCGCGCAAAGCGCCTGCACCGAGGTGATGCCGGGAATCACCCGCACATCCACCGAAAGACGCGCCGCGATCCGCAGCGTCGAATCGTAAAGCGATGGATCGCCCCAGACCATCATCGCCGCCCGTCCTTGGGGCGGGATCGCCTGCGCCCAGACCTGCGCGATGGCATCGTGCCATGCCGCCACCCGCGCAGCATATTCGGCGATCGCCGGGTCGCGCTTGGGCAGGTCGAACTCGACCATGGGAACTGGGCGGTCCAGCACCTCGGCCAGTATCGCACGGCGCAGAGTGGCGAGGCCCGGCGCGTCCTCCTTGCGGGGGATCAGGATCACGTCGGCCCCGTTCAGCGCGCGGATCGCCTCGCGCGTCAGGTGATCGGGATTTCCTGTGCCGATGCCGACAAGCACAAGCTCGGTCATGCCAGCGGCCCATAGAGGATCAGCGCCGGCAGATCGCCCTGCCGCGCCGCGATTTCGTCCGCAAGACCCGCCACTGTGCCGCGATGGATATGCTGCCCCGGCTGCCCGACCCCTTCTGCCAGAATGGCAGGCGTGTCCGGCGGCAGCCCTTCGGCGATCAACCGCGCGGCCATGCGGGCAAACGTCCGCTTGCCCATGAACACCACCGTCGTCGCAGAAGGATCGGCCAGCGCCGGCCAGTTCAACTCCGGCATGTCGCCCGTCACATCCGCCCCGGTCACGAACTGCACGCGCCGTGCCGTCAGCCGCCGCGTCAGCGGAATGGCGGCCGCCGCTGCCGCCGCGCAGGCCGAAGGCACGCCGGGAACGATCTCGAACCCGATACCCGCCGCACGCAAGGCGTCGATCTCCTCCTCCAGCCGCCCGAAGATGCCGCAATCGCCCGATTTCAGCCGTACGACGCGCTGGCCCGTCAAGGCGTGGTCCACCAGCAGCCGGCTCACATGGTCCTGCCTGGGGCTGACACGCCCAGCGCGCTTGCCGACGCCGATCAGGTCGGCCCCGGGCCCAGCGTGGGACAGGACAGGCCCGGCGGCCAGATCGTCGAACAGCACCACATCGGCAGCCCGCAGTCGCGATACCGCCTTCAGCGTCAAAAGCTCCGGGTCGCCCGGTCCTGCCGAGACGAAGGAGACGAAACCGCTCATGCCGCACCGTCGATCAGGTGAAAGAACGTCCCGGTCGCATGGCCCCGTCGCGATCCAGTCTCCGGCACAGGGGCGTCGGACGCATCGGTCACCGATGCCAGCGGCGCATCCGGCTGGTTCAGGATCGAGGCATAGTGGAACTCGTGCCCCGCAAGCACCGCACCTGCATCATGGCCCGGAACAGACGCCTCCAGCACGGCGCGGCGATATCCCAGATGCATACGCCGTCTGGCAAAGGAAGTCTCCAGCCCCAGAAGGCCGGTCATCCGGTGCCGTGATCCATCCGCAGCCTCGAGCCCGGCGCCCATCACCATGTATCCGCCGCATTCGCCGTGAACGGGTCGGGTCTGTGCGAAACGCCGCAGCGCATCGCCGAAGCGATGGGCAGATGCGATGCGCTCGGCATGAAGCTCGGGGTATCCCCCCGGAAGCCAGCAGACATCCGCCGCCTCGTCCGGCTCTTCGTCGCCAAGCGGAGAGAAGGGAAGGATCTCCGCCCCCGATGCGTGCCATGCGTCCAGCAGATGAGGATAGGTGAAGGTGAATGCCGCATCCCGAGCCAATGCGATCCGTTGCCCGGGGGGGCGGATCGGGCGGCCCTTGCCGTGCAGGGGAAGCGATGCGGCCGAAGCCGCGATTGCAGAGACATCCAGATGCGCGGCGACCAGATTCGCCGCCCGGTCCAGAAACAGCGGCAGCGCGGAATGCTCGCCCGCCTGAACGAGCCCGAGATGCCGCTCAGGCAGGCAGACATCCGCATTGCGGGGAAGCGCGCCGAAGACCGCGATCCCCGCCGCCTCCATCCCCGCGCGCAGCAGCGCCTCGTGGCGGGGGGAGGCGACCTTGTTCAGCACCGCACCGGCAACCCTGATGCCCGGACGATAGCATGCCATGCCCAGCGCCACCGCGCCCGCCGTCTGCGCCTGACCCGATGCGTCGATCACCAGAACAACCGGCCACCCCGTCAGGGCCGACACATCCGCGCTGGCCCCGGTGCCGCACGCCCCTTGCACGGCGACCCCGTCATGAAGGCCCATTGATCCTTCGGCCAGAATGATATCGGCATCGGCGCCTCGGAGGATCAGCTCTGCGATCCGGCCTCTTTCCATCGCCCAGCTGTCCAGATTGAACGATGCGCGCCCCGTCGCGGCATGGTGGAACGCCGGGTCGATATAGTCCGGCCCCGATTTGAAGCATTGAACGCGGCGCCCCTCGCGGCACAGCGCCCGGGCAAGCCCCAGCATCACGGTGGTCTTCCCGCTGCCCGAGGCAGGGGCGGCGATCATCAGCCCGGGCGTCATTCCCCGGCCCCCGGGAAACGCGGGGCCGTGCCCACCGGGCGGAAACGGCGATCGTAATCGCCCGCATACAGGCGGCTTTCGCCAAATCCCTCATGCCCGAGGGTATGACCGACCAGAATCAGCGCCGTCCTGTCCACGCCCTCGCAAAGCCCCGCTATGGAGCCGAGCGATCCGCGGATCACGCGTTCGTCCGGCCAGCTGGCCCGCCAGACGACCGCCGCCGGACACTCCGCGCCATAGTGCGGCAGCAGGTCCGCAACCACGCGGTCCAGCACGTGAATCGACAGGTGGATTGCAAGCACCGACCCCGTCCGCGCGAAAGTGTCCAGCGTCTCGGCCTCGGGCATGGCCGTCGCGCGGCCGGATGTCCGGGTCAGCACCACCGATTGCGCAACGCCGGGAAGCGTCAGTTCCGCCCCCAGCGCGGCAGAGGCAGCGGCAAAGGACGGCACCCCCGGCGTCACGTCATAGGGAATGCCCAATCCGCGCAGCCGTCGCAGCTGCTCTCCCATCGCCGACCAGACCGACAGATCGCCGGAATGCAGCCGCGCGACGTCCTGCCCTGCCGCATGGGCGGCAGAAATCTCGTCGATGATCTCGTCAAGGCTCAGCGGGGCGGTGTTGATGATCCGGCACCCCTCTGGGCAGTGGGCCAGAACGCCTTCCGGCACCAGCGATCCGGCATAGAGGCAGACGGGTGAGGCCGCGATCAGGTCGCGCCCCCGCAGGGTCAGTAGGTCCGGTGCGCCCGGTCCGGCGCCGATGAAATGGACGGTCATGTATTGGCCTTTCGGGCCGCAGCCCATGTGGTGCCGCCAAGGGCAAGACGGGTCCGGACGATCACCGATCCGGGACCGGCAGCCACAAGCGCACAGGCTTCGGCCACTGATCCGCAGCGATGAAGCGCCATGATGCGCGCCGACGCGCTGGGGGTCGCGACCCCCGCGAGATCGCCCGCCGGAATGGCCAGAAGCGGCAGGCCCAGACGGCGGGCAAGCGGCTCCAGCTGCGCCGCACGGATCTCGATGGTTGCGAGGGCGGCGATCCCCGGCATGCCATGCAGAACCTCCTCCAGAGCGTTGAAGTCCGCGCCGGATCGCGTGCCGATGCCGATCACCAGGCTCATGCCGGTCGTATCCACTGGATCAGCGGGCGCTGGGGGGCCCAAGCGCGGGATCGGCCCAGCGGCTCGGCCTTTGCGATGTCGATGCGCAGCAGTGTGCCGCCATGGGCCGCATGCAGCCTTTCGACCAGCGCCCCCGTTTCCAGCGTGACCGCGTTGACGACCAGCCGCGACTTCGGAAGCCGCGCAAACAGGTCCGCAGAGAAACCGCCGCCTACAAAGATCGCATCCGGCGCCGGAAGCCTGCCAAGCGCGTCGCCGCTATCTGCCACGGTCACCGACACGCGATCCTCCACCCCGAAATGCAGGGCGTTTGCGCGTATGTTCTCGGCACGGTCCTCACGTATCTCGACCGCCGCCGCCCGTCCGCCCGCCAATGCCCATTCGACCGAAACCGAGCCGGACCCTGCGCCCAGATCCCACAGCATGCTTTCGCACCGGGGGGCGAGGGCGGCCAGCGTCATTGCGCGGATGGGGGATTTGGTGATCTGCCCGTCGTGAAGGAAGAGGCTTTCGTCGCGCCCGGGGACCGAGGGGAGGGCATCGCCCCCTTCGGCGACCAGCGCGACCGCGACGGGGGCCGCAATCTCGGCCAGCGCGAACCCTTCCGCGCGCGCGGATTGCAGGCGTTCATGCGGGCCGCCCAGCCGTTCCATCACGGTCAGCGCACTTCCGCCCCATCCGGCACCGTCCAGCCAGATCGCCAGATCGCGCACCGCGGAGGCATCGCGCAGCAGCAGGACTGCCCGCAACCCCTGACGCAGATGCGGGCGCAGCCGTTGAAAGGGCGCAGCGTGCAGGCCAAGGCAAAGCGTATCCTCGATCCGCCAGCCCATCCGCGCGGCGGCAAGCGAAAAGGTGCCGGGGGCTGGGTATGCCACCCATTCGCCGGGGGGCAGGACCTCGGCGATCGTGCCGCCCGCGCCATGCCAGAACGGATCGCCCGAAACCAGCGCCGCCGTGGGCCGTCCCCGCAGCGCCAGAAGCGGGGCCAGATCGAACGGCACCGGCCATGGGCGGCCGCGATCGCCAACCGCTGCCAGCGCAAGATGGCGGGGCGCGCCAAAGACCGCCTCGGCCCGCGACAGCGCTTGCAGGCTTGCACCCGGCAGGCCGGACAGGGCATCTTCGCCCAGACCTATGACAGACAGCCACGGATCAGCCATGACGCGCATCCTTCTTCTGGGCGGCACGACCGAGGCGAGCCGCATGGCGGAGGCGCTCGCCAAGGCGGGCATCCCTGCAATCTTCTCCTATGCCGGACGAACGGCCGCACCGGTCGCGCAGCCCTTGCCCATGCGTATCGGGGGGTTCGGCGGGGCGGAGGGGCTGGCGGCGTTCCTGCGCCGCGAGGCGATCACCACGGTCATCGACGCGACCCATCCCTTCGCCGCACAGATCAGCCGCAACGCGATCGCCGCCTGCGATGCCGCCGGGATGCCGCTGCTGGCGCTGGAGCGCCCCGCGTGGGCCGTCGATCCGGGCTGGCTGCGTGTTCCCGATGTCCAGAGCGCCGCCCTTGCGCTGCCGCCGGAGCCGTCGCGCGTCTTTCTTGCCATCGGGCGGCAGAACCTCGAACCCTTCGCCGCCCATCCCCATGCCTACTTGCTGCGGCTTGTCGATCCGCCCGAGGCGCTGCCCTTGCGGGCCGATCATGTGGTCGCGCGTGGTCCCTTCACCGTGCTGGGCGATCTGGCACTTCTGCGGGACTGGCGTGCGCACATCGTCGTGGCGAAGAACGCAGGCGGCGCGGGGGCCGAGGCGAAGATTACCGCCGCACGCCAGCTTGGCCTGAGCGTCATTCTGATCGACCGTCCCGTATTGCCGCCCCGCCGCGTGGTGCGCACGGTGGAGGAGGCACTTCATTCCATCCCCCTTGGCGTATAGACCCAAGGGCCGACCTGCCGCGTGGCTGAATTGCCGAGGATGACGACCGTGCGCATATCCGCCATCTCGGGCGTTGCTCGCTCCAGCGTCGTCGTGACGACCTGCTGATCCGGGGTCGAGACGGCGCGGGCAAAAATGATGATCCGCCCGTTGCCGCAGCATTCGCGCAGAATGGCAAGCGCCCGCGCAAAGCCATCGGGCCGCGAGCGGGAGCGGGGGTTGTAGAAGGCCATCGCGAAATCCGCATCTGCCGCCAGCCGCAGCCGCCGCTCGATCAGGGCGAAGGGTTTGAGATTGTCCGAAAGGTTGATCGCGCAGAAATCATGGCCCAGCGGCGCTCCCGCCGCCGCTGCCGCCGCCAGCATCGCGGTGATGCCGGGCAGGATGCGGATATCGGGCGGGGGGGCGGTCCAGCCCTCCAGCGCCTCGAACAGGGCCGAGGCCATGGCGAAGACGCCCGGATCGCCCGAGGATACGACCACCACCCGCCGCCCCGCCGCTGCCAGTTCCAGCGCGTGGCGGGCGCGCCGAAGCTCCTCGCGATTGTCGGTCGGATGCAGGGTCAGGCCCGGTCGCGGGGCGATGCGGGCGACATAGGGAATGTAGCCCACGATGTCCGTTGCCGCTTCCAGCGCGGCACTGACTTCGGGCGTGACCGCCCCCTCCGATCCAGGGCCGAGGCCCGCGACGACGACCCAGCCGCTCATGGCCGTCGCCCCTGTCCGGGAACCAGCACGATGGCGAAATAGGGGCAGTCGCCTTCCTCGGCCTCGGCCAGGCGGATGACGCGCTGGCCGGGCATGGTGCCGCGTTCCACCAGCCATGCGGCGTCCAGCCGCCCGGCGGCCTGCAATGCGCGGCGCACCTTGGGCAGGTTGCGGCCTGTCTTCATCACCACCAGCGCATCGGCATCCGCGGCGCGCCGGGCCAGATCCGCTTCGGGCAGGGTGCCGGGCAGGACGGTCATCACGTCGTCGCCCCATGTGATCGGCAGCCCCGATGCGTTCCAGCATCCCGCCATGCCGGGAATGCCGGGGATCACCTCCACCTCGGCCCGGCCCTGAAGGCGGCAATGAAGATGCATAAATGATCCGTAGAAGAAGGGATCGCCCTCGCACAGCACGACGACCTCGCCCTCCATCGCGGCAAGCCGGTCGGTCCAGCAATCGTAGAACGCGGCCATCATCGCGCCGTATCGGGGATCGCTGACGGGGATTTCGGTGGTGACGGGGTATTCCATCGCCAGTTCCTCGGCATCCGGGCGCAGCATGCCTTCGACGATGCGGCGGGCCTGTCCGGGGCGGCCCTTCTTGCGGAAATAGGCGATGCGGTTTGCGCTGCGGATCGCGCGGTCGGCCTTCACGCTCAGAAGATCGGGATCGCCAGGGCCCAGACCAGCGCAGATCACCTTGGCCATATCACTCGCTCCGGCTGGCGAGGGCATTGACGGCGGCGACGGTGATGGCCGATCCGCCCAGCCGCCCCCGCACGATCAACGACGGCACCGGGGGCGCCTCCATCAGCGCATCCTTGGATTCCGCCGCGCCGACGAAACCGACCGGGCAGCCGATGATCGCTGCGGGGCGCGGGCAGGCTGGGTCCAGCAGCATGTTCAAAAGATGAAACAGCGCGGTCGGGGCATTGCCGATGGCGACGATCGCGCCGTCCAGATGCGGCCGCCACAGTTCGAGCGCGGCGGCGGAGCGGGTCGTGCCCATCCGCGCGGCAAGGTCCGGCACGGCTGGATCGTGGAGGGTGCAGACGACCTTGTTCGCCCCAGGCAGGCGCGGGCGGGTGATCCCTTCGCTGACCATGCGTGCGTCGCACAGGATCGGCGCGCCTTTCGCCAGTGCCGTGCGGGCGGCGGCCGCCATTCCGGGGGTGAAAGCCACGTCACGCTCCAGCCCGACCAGCCCCGCCGCGTGGATCATGCGCACGACCACGGGTTCCTCGTCGGGGGTGAAGCGCGCCAGGTCCGCCTCGGCACGGATAGTGGCGAAGGATTGGCGATAGATCGCGGCCCCGTCGGTTTCGAAGATATGCGGCATGGACCCTCGGGGGTGGTTGGTTTGGACGGGATCGCGGGCGGTTCCGCCGCGTGTTGCGGCAAGGCCCTGCGGATGGGTGGTCAGGGTCAGCCACGCTGGCGCAGGATGCGCGCAGCCCTTGGTGCAGCCCGAGACATGCAGAACGCGGCCCAGCGGCACCCGGGGCGCAAGGGTCCGCGCGATGGCACGCGCGGGGCCGAGGCCCTGTGCGCAATCGGGGGCACCGGGGCAGGCGATCACCCGGAGGCGCCGGTCCTGCGCATCCGCGATCAGGCCCGGATGGTGCGGGACGGCTTCCGCCCCCTCGATCAGCAGCATGCGCCATGGGGTGATGCGCAACGGGCGGCCGAGCGCGGCCAGGATCTCCAGCACCTGCGCATCCATCTGCCCGAATTCGGGTGCGACGAGCATGCCTTCGGCCACAGGGCCGGGCGCGGGCGTTTCCGCTTGGGGCAGGGGCGCGGTCGTCCCGGCAAGGTCGGCGGGAAGCGGCATCGTGGCCAGATGCGCGGCCATCCGGCCCGCGCCGCCGGACCGCAGGAACCAGTGCGCCATTTCTTCGATCATGCCGTCCCGCAGGGGGATACCAAGGTCGGCGCCGTCGGCGCGCAGCAGCGGCCCGCATGGGCCGCCCTCGATCCGGATATCGGCAGAGACGCGGGCAAGCCAGCGGCGCGGACCCGGATCAATCGCAAAGCCGAACTTGTCGGGCAGGACCGGCAGCGCGGGAAGCCGCATCGCGGGACCGAAGGGCGAGGCGACCACGTTCGGGCGCGCATCCTCGTCCGCCGTCACGAGCCGAAGTTCGCGCAGGGCGCCGATCAGCGCGCCATGGTTCGTCACGCCCCGGATCTGCAGGTTCGCCCGCGCCGTCAGGTCGATGCGCCCACCGGCAAAGCTCCGCGCTGCCGCCGCCAGCCCCGCTGCCTGCGCCGCATCCATTCGCCCGTCCGGAACGCGGACGCGAACCAGCCAGCCATCGCCGGACTCCATCGGGCGCAGCGCGGTGGGGCACCAGCCGCGGGTCGCGAAACCGTTCATAGCGCCGCCGCGATGGAGTTGCGCCGGGTTTGCCAAAGCCCCTCATCCGCCATCCGGCGGAACAGATCGCGCAGGGCCGCCAATGCGGCGGGATTGTGATCGGCCATGAAGCCTGCAACGGGCCCCGAGCCGAGCGTCGCGTCATGGCACAGGTCGAACAGATGCGGCGGCACCGCATGGGTCAACCGGGCGAAGGCGGCAAGATGTTCGACCGTCGCCGCGATCTCTGCCGCGCCGCGAAAGCCGTGGCGCATCATACCCGCCGCCCAGTCGGGATTTGCGGCCCGCGCGCGGACGATGCGGGCGATCTCCTCGGGCAGGGCGCGGGCGCCGGGGGCGCTGCCGGTCGCGTCCAGATGGTAAAGCGCAGGCGCGGTTCCAAGCGAGGCTGCCGCGGCGGCAAATCCCCCCAGATGCGCTGCGTAATCGGCGGCCAGCAGCAGATCGCTTTCGGCAAGGTCGTGCGAATGGACGAAGGCATCGGCCCCGCGCACCCGATCCGCAATTGCGCCGGGGGTGTGCCGGGATTCGCCATCCGTGCCGATCGCCCATGAGGAGGCGGCAAGCCATGCCTCTGCCGCTGCCTTGCGGTCGGTCTCGTTCAGCCCCAGCCCGTATTGCCCCGGCTGCGGGCCGAACACGCGCGGGCCGCGTGCGGCATAGGGGTTGGCCGCCTCATTGCGCGCCGACAGAGCGGCGGCGCCCATTTCAAACATTTGCGCCAGACCGGGAAAGACGTCGCGGAACAGGCCCGACACGCGCAGCGTCACGTCGATGCGGGGTCGGTCCAGCAGCGCGGGCGCGATGATCGCGATCCCGGTCACGCGGCCCGTCGCCTCGTCCCAGATCGGCTCCAGCCCCGCCAAATGCAGGGCCATCGCGAAATCCTCGCCCGCCGTCCGCATCGTCGCGCTGGCCCAGAGGTCCACGACCAGCCCGCGCGGCCAGTCGCCGTGATCCTGAAGATGGCGGCGCAGCAGCTCGTCCGCGAGGCGGATGCCCTGCGCATGGGCGGCGGGGCTGGGAACGGCGCGCGGATCGACCGAGAACATGTTGCGCCCCGTCGGCAGCACGTCGCTGCGCCCCCGCGCGGGCGATCCGGCGGGCCCGGGCGCCACGCGCAGGCCGGACAGGGCGGCCATCAGCCCCTCGCGCTCGCCCTTCGCCTGGCCATAGATGTGCAGCCCGTCGCCGAAACGGCTTTCCTTCAGATCGCAGACGAAACGGTCGATGCGCGGGATCGCATCCATCGCGTCCGGCGGAAGGGCAAGGTCATCCTCGACCCCTTGCGCCCGCGCCTCGTCGCGGATCGCGCCGACCAGCCGGTCGCGGCGGGCGGGGTCCAGCCCGTCGGCGGTCGAATATTCGTCCAGCAGCCGCTCCAACCGCGCAAGCCCCTCGGGCAGCGCAGCCGGGGCAAGCGGGGGTGGCAGGTGGCCCAGTGTGACCGCGCCGATCCTGCGCTTGGCTTGAGCAGCCTCGCCCGGATCGTTGACGATAAAGGGGTAGATGACGGGCATCGCGCCCACCAAGGCCTCGGGCCAGCACGCATCTGACAGGGCGACTGATTTCCCGGGCAGCCATTCCAGCGTGCCATGCGCGCCCATATGGACCATCGCGTCCATCCTCTGCGCCCGCAGCCACAGATAGAAGGCGACATATCCATGACCCGGCACCCGCGACAGATCGTGATAGCCGTCGGCCGCACCGCCGCGTTCGGGCTGCAAGGCCACCAGCACGTCGCCGCAGCGGGTGGCTGCGAATCGGAACGCGCCATCCACGCAATGGTCGGCAGGGTCGCCCTCCAACCCATCCCGCAATCTGGGGGGCAGCGCGGCGAGGTATTCCGCCAGTGGCCATGAGATTTCGCCCAAGGCTTCGAAGGAGGGCGCACCAAGATCGTCCAGCAGCGCCCGCGCCGATGCCAGCGCATCCAGCCCGATGGCATGGGCCATCTGGTGCGGGCGCCCGGGATAGGTCGAAAGCACCACCGCGATCTTGCGCTTGGGCGTCTCGCGCAGCCTGATCCATGCCATGACACGCGCAACCGCCGCTTCGATCCGGGCCGGGTCGGGGCGATGCACGAAACGCGAATATTGCAGATCGGGATCGCGGGGCGATGGGGCCTTGAAGCTGACCACCCCCGCAAAGATGCGGCCATCCACCTCGGGCAGCACGACGTTCATCGCAAGATCGGGCGGCGACATGCCGCGATCCGACGCAGCCCAGTCCTTGCGCCGGGCCGAGGAGAGTGCGACCTGAAACACCGGGCTGTCCATCCCGTCGAAAGGCGTCCGCCCCGCGGCATCCTGCGCCGAAAACGCAGTGGCGTTGACCACGGCCTTCACCGCGAACCCTGCCAGCCAATCCGCCACCCCCTCGGCCTTCAGCGAGGGGACGAACGCCCCCACCGCCGCGATGCCCCGCGCGCGGAACGCGTCGATCAGCGCGTCGATGGGGGCGGTATCGGCGGCGACGAGCCAGCTGCGATAGAAGACGACCAGCAGCTCGGGCGTCTCGATCCCTTCGGCCCGCCAAAGCCCCATCGGCGGCACTGTCTTTACCCCCGCGACCGGGCCGGCATAGAACCCCGCCGCCAGCGCAAGCTGCGCCAGCGCGGCATGGGCGGCAACCTCGCCCCCCGCCTCGCACAGCGCCGACAGCCGCCGAAGGGTCGAGACCGGCAAAGTGGAGAGCGCGTCCAGCCGCGCATCCTCGCGCCCATCGCCGGGAATGACTGCCAGCGCGATCCCCTTTCGGCGCGCGATGTCCTGCACCACCGCCAGCCCATGCGACCAATAGGATTCGCCCCCGATCACCCGGATCAGGATCGCCCGCGCATGGGTCAGAACCGTCTCGGCATAGGCGTCGACGGAGACCGGATGCCGCAACGCCGACAGGTTGCACAGGCGCAGCGAGGGCAGATCGCCCGCCCGATGCCAGCCCGCCGCGAAAGCGCCAAGGTCACTGTCGGAAAAGGACAGCACCACCAAGTCCGCAGGCGTCTGCCCGGGATCGAAGGGGGTGGCCGTTTCCTCCAGCCCATGGCTTTCGCGGAAGACGACGTGCATCAGAGGGCGGCCAGCAGGTCCGCGCGGATCGCCTCGGCGTCGATGTGGTCATGTTCCGCGATCACGACCAGCCGCGATTGGCGCGCACCGGGCCACGGGCGGTCGAACTGATGACGCACGCGTTCGCCCACCGCCTGCACCAGAAGGCGCATCGGCTTGCCTGCGACGGCGACATGGCCCTTTGCGCGCAGGATGTAACGGTCGCGTGCAAGAGCGCGGATCGCCTCGGCCAGCCGTTCGGGGTCGGCGATCTCGGGCAGATCGATCACGGCGCTGTCGAAATCTTCGTGCTCGTGATCGTCCGCGCCGTCATGATGGCTGGGGCGGGCGGCAAGGTCATCCTCGGCGGCGGCGTTCAGGCCAAGGATCACACGCGGGTCGATCACGCCGTCGGTCATCGGCAGCACCGGGCGCTCGGTCGCGATGATCGCGCGGGCAGCGGCGATCCCGGCATCCCCGGCAAGGTCGGCCTTGGACAGAAGCACGATGTCGGCACAGGCGATCTGATCCTCGAACACCTCGGCCAGCGGGGTGTCATGCTCGGCCTCGGTATCGGGCAGGAAGCGGCCTGCGGCGACAGCCTCGGCATCGGCCAGCGCGATCACCCCGTCCACGGTAATGCGAGAGCGGATCGCGGGCCAGTCGAACGCCTTGAGCAGCGGCTTCGGCAGTGCCAGCCCCGAGGTTTCGATCAGGATGTGATCGGGCCGGACGGGCAGGGCCATCAGCGCCTCGATCGTGGGGATGAAATCGTCGGCGACGGTGCAGCAGATGCAGCCATTCGACAGTTCGACGATGTTTTCCGCCGGGCAGTTGTCATCGGCGCAGGATTTCAGGATGTCGCCATCCACGCCCACCGTGCCAAATTCGTTCACCAGCACGGCAAGCCGTTTGCCCTGCGGGTTCCGGATCAGATGGCGGATCAACGTCGTCTTGCCCGCGCCCAGAAAGCCGGTGATCACGGTGACGGGGATCTTGGTCAGGTCGGTCATTCGGCAGGCTCCATTGGGGGAATGCGGGCAAGCGTCTGCTTGCGAAAGATCGTGGGGCGCTCACGCCAAGGCACGATCCCGTCGTCGCTGGCGGCATAAAGCGCGGCGCCTTCAAGGATCGCGGGCACGTCGTCTTCGGTCAGGCGGCCATAGACATAGGTCCACTTGCCCGGCCCGGTCAGCGCGATGGCGCAGCCCGAATTGCAGGCGGACAGACATTCTACGGGCAGGACGCGCATCTCGGCCCCCGCCAGGAGCGCATGAAGCCGTGCGCCGGCGCAGGGACCGTCATCCAGCGGTTTGCCCGCGCGGCAGGTGGTGCAGACATGCAGCGTCGCCATGGCCGTTCCTTTCTGCGAAGGGGGCATGGCCGGACGCGAGGCGCAATCGCCCCGTTCTGGACCTGCACGGCACACCCCGTCCGTCGTCATCATTCCACGCTGGCAGGTCTCCCGGCTCACGGATTCGAGGGGGCCTCGCGGTCCTCCCTCCTTCCCGGCGGATGCCAGTGGATCAGGCGGACCTTTCCGTTCACGGTCGCGGGGGCGGCTGCTTTCGCATTCCCTTTTCACCTGCCATAAGGCAGGCACCAGCGCGGCGCCAAGTGATGCCGAACGCCCCCCAATGTCAAGGAGGCCCCTTGGAAGACGCAGCCCGCCACGCCGCCAAGATGGCCAGAATCAAAGCCGCCCGCGACCGCATGATGGAAACGAAAGAGGGCGAAAAGGGCCTTGTCATCGTCCATACCGGGGCGGGCAAGGGCAAAAGCTCGTCCGGGTTCGGGATGATCCTGCGCTGCGTCGCGCATGGGATGCCCTGCGCGGTGGTCCAGTTCATCAAGGGCGCGTGGGACACGGGGGAACGCCGCCTGCTGACCACCCATTTCGCGGACCTGTGCCAGTTCCACGCCATGGGCGAAGGCTTCACATGGGAGACGCAGGACAAGGCCCGCGACATCGCCGCCGCCCGCGCGGGGTGGGAGAAGGCGAAGGAGCTGATCTTCGATCCTGAAGTGCGGATGGTTCTGCTGGACGAGATCAACATCGCCCTGCGCTACGACTATCTGGACGTGGCCGAGGTGATCGCGGCGCTGAGGGACAAGCCGCCGATGACGCATGTGGTGCTGACGGGCCGCAATGCGAAGCCCGAGCTGATCGAACTCGCCGATCTCGTGACAGAGATGACGCTGGTGAAGCATCCGTTCCGCGGCGGGATCAAGGCGCAGCCGGGGGTGGAGTTCTGACATGCCCGCGCTGATGATCCAGGGCACCGGATCGAACGTGGGCAAATCGCTTCTGGTCGCCGGGCTTTGCCGGGCGGCACGGTTGCGCGGGCTGCGTGTGCTGCCGTTCAAGCCGCAGAACATGTCCAACAACGCTGCCGTGACGGCCGACGGGGGCGAGATCGGACGCGCGCAGGCGCTTCAGGCGCTGGCCTGCGGGGTGCCTCCGGTCGTGGACATGAACCCGGTGCTGCTGAAACCCGAGACGGATATCGGATCGCAGGTGATCGTGCAGGGGCGGCGCGTCGCCACGGTGCGCGCCCGCGATTATGCCGCGTTGAAGCCGTCTCTGATGGCGCCGGTGCTGGAAAGTTTCCGGCGGCTGGAGGCGCGGTCGGACCTCGTCATCGTCGAAGGCGCGGGCAGCCCGGCCGAGGTGAACCTGCGCGCGAACGACATTGCCAATATGGGCTTTGCCAATGCGGCGGGCGTTCCGGTCGTGCTTGTGGGGGATATCGACCGGGGCGGCGTCATCGCGCAGATGGTGGGAACGAAGGCGGTCCTGCCCGAGGGTGACCATGTAAAAGGGTTCATCATCAATAGGTTCCGTGGCGATCTTCGCCTTTTCGATGAAGGCTATGCCCTCATTGCGGACCGCACTGGCTGGCGCGGATATGGCACGCTGCCGTGGTTCCCCGATGCGCACCGGCTGCCCGCCGAGGATGCGCTGGATCTGACGCGCCCCTCCGGCACGGGGGTCAGGATCGCGTGGCTCTGCCTGTCGCGGATTGCCAATTTCGACGATCTGGACCCGCTTGCCGCCGAACCGGGCGTCGATCTGGTGATGGTCCGCCCGGGCACGGCCATTCCGGGCGACGCTGCGCTGGTGATCGTTCCGGGCAGCAAATCCACACGCGGCGATCTGGCATTCCTGCGCGATCAGGGTTGGGACATCGATCTGGCGGCGCATCGCCGCAGGGGCGGGCATGTGCTGGGCATCTGCGGCGGGTATCAGATGCTGGGCCGGGGGATCGACGATCCGGCGGGGATCGAGGGGCCTTCCGGCAGTTCCGCAGGTCTGGCCCTTCTGGACGTGCGGACCGTCATGTCGCCGGACAAGCATCTGGCCCGGATCGAGGCGCGGCACGCGGCAAGCGGGCGTCCGATGCAAGGGTATGAAATCCACATCGGGCGCACTGCCGGACCCGACCGCGCCCGCCCCTTCGCCTTCGTCGGGGATCGCCCGGAAGGCGCGATCTCGGCCGATGGGCGCGTCATGGGAAGCTATATCCACGGCATGTTCGCGGATGACGAATTTCGCGCAGCCTTCCTTGCCGGGTTGGGGGTGCGGTCGGACCTGCGCTATGCCGCCGGGGTCGAGGATGTTCTGGACCGCTTTGCCGCGCATATCGAGGCGCATCTGGACGTGGAGGGTCTTCTGTCACTCGCCAAGGGCGGCTGACAGGCGCTCCCATTCCGCTTCGGTCCCCGGCAGGCCAAGGCGCAGCCAGCGGTCGTGCCAAGGGAAGATGCGGCTCCAGATCCGGTGGCGCGCAAGTCGTTCCTGCGCGGCAGCGGCATTGCCGGTGTCGTAAAGGCGGAACAGATGCGCCCCGCCGACCAGCCGCCATCCCGCCCGTGCCGCCAGCGCATCGGCCCGTAGCGCATCGTCGGCCAGCCGGAGCGCCGTCTGCCGCGCCCACACCCCATCGCCCAGCGCTACTCGCCCGATCTCTATCGCGGCGCCGGATACGGGCCACGGTCCCGCCATGACCGCCAGCGCGTCGATATCCGCGCGATGCCCCGCGACGAAGCCGAGCCGGACCCCGGCGAGGCCGAAGAACTTCCCGAAGCTGCGCAGCACCAGAAGACCCGGATGCCCCGTCTGCGGCAGAAGCGACAACTCGGGAACCGGATCGGCGAAACTTTCGTCCACCACAAGCATCCGGACATCCAGCGATGCCAGCGCGTCCGGGGAAAAGCGCCGCCCGTCGGGGTTGTTCGGATTGACGACGACAGCCAGATCCGCCCCGGCAAGCGCGTCCAGATCGGAGCACGGCTCCACCCGCCATCCGGCGGCTGCAAGGCTGGCTGCGTGTTCGTTATAGGTGGGCGACAGCACCCGGGCGAGACCGGGTCGGCGCAGCCGCGGAATCATCTGGATCGCAGCCTGGGCCCCTGCCACCGCAAGCATCGGGGCGGTGCAGCGCCAGGCGGTCTGCGCGGCCTCCAGCAAGGCGCGCTGTGCGCTGGCCGTGGGCAGCGCCGTCCACGCCTCGGGCGAAAGGGGCGGGATAGGATAAGGGCAGCGGTTGATGCCGGTGGACAGGTCGATCCAGTCGGTGCCGCCCCAGCGGGCTTTCGCAGCGTCGATATTGCCGCCGTGATCGCGCGTCATACCCATCCCCCCAGAAACAGGATCGCCCCGGCCAGCATCATCGCGCGCCGGAACAGCCGCAGACCCCCTTCCATATCCTTCGCGCCCGGATCGCTTGCCCCTTGGTTCAGCCACGGTTCGGGCGCGACATGCCCCGCATAGGTGCGCGGTCCCGAAAGGCGGACGTTCAGCGCATGGGCCATTGCCGCCTCGGGCCATCCGGCATTGGGCGAACGGTGGCGCGGCGCGTCGGCGATCACCCCGCGCAGGACGTTCCGCCGCGCCGCGACCGTCAGGAGCAGCGCCGTCAGACGCGCGGGGACAAGGTTCGCGGCATCGTCCAGCCGCGCCGCGACACGTCCGAAATGAAGGTAGCGCGTAATGCGATGCCCGATCATCGAATCCATCGTGTTCACCGCCTTGTATCCCGCGATCCCCGGCAAGCCGAAGATCGCACCCCAGAACAGCGGCGCGATCACCCCGTCCGAGGCGTTTTCGGCCAGGCTCTCCATTCCGGCACGCGCGATCCCCGCCGTGTCGAGCAGAGCGGGATCGCGGCCGACGATCATGGCGACCGCCCGCCGCGCGCCATCGACATCGCCCGCCGCCAAGGGGCGCGCAACCGCCGCGACGTGATCGTGCAGGGATCGTGCCGCAACCAGCGGCCAGCACAGCAGTCCCGTCAGCAGCGTTCCCCACCACCCGCCCGGAAGGGCGTGCCGGATCGACGCGGCGATGCCCACCGTCACCGCCAGCACCCCGACCGCCGTGATCGCGCCGCCGATAATCCTTGCCCGCGCGCCGCCCTTGTTCAGCCGCGCCTCGGACCATGCGATCATTGCGCCGATCCATGTGACGGGGTGGCCGATCCGCGCATGGAGGCGCGAGGGCCAGCCAAAGGCTGCCTCGATCGCGAGGGCGATGCCCATGGCCGTCAGGAACATGGGCTGCCTCCGGTGCGGAACTGCCGGATGCCCCGGAATGCGGCGCTGCGCAGGTCGCGCGCGGCCAGCGGCGGCACGGTGCCGGGGCGGAACAGCAGCGCCCGGGCCGATCCCGTATGCGCAACGGACCAGCCCAGCGCGCCATGCCGCGCCGCCAGCGCCGCGGTCGGATCGCCCGCCGGACCGCGCAGGGCCAGCGTCCTTGCTGCCGAGAGCGTCGCAAGCTCTGCCAGTCGTGCGGCGTCGCTGCAAGCCTCCGGCCATCGGGCAACCAGATCGGCGATGCAGGGGAAGCCGCAGTCGGCGGCACGGGTGCGGACGGGGGGGCCAAGAAAGCCGCCCAGTACCTCAAGCTCCGGCAATGGCGGCAAATGTGCCAGCACGGTCCCGCGCCGCGATGCCCAGAGCAGCCGACCGGGCGCGGGCCACATCAGCGGATCGCTGGCCCCTTCGGCCCGGATGCAGGCTGCGGCGATCCGCGCCGGGTCGTCTTCACCCATCAGCCGGGATGCCGCCACCAATGCCGCGGTGGACGCACCGGCCCCGCCGCCGGGTGGCATGGTCGCGCGCAGGATGAACCGTCCGGACGCGCCGCGCAGCATCCGGCGCAGCTGCGCCTTTGCCGGGCCATGCACCGCGAAGGGACCGGGCAGCCGCCGCGCATCTACCCAGACCGCGTTGCAGGGCAGGGTCACCAGCGCCACATCGTCGCCAAGGCGGCCCTGTATCAGTTCGCCGAAATGTCCGAAGACGCGCAGGGTCATGTCAGCGGAAGGTTGACGCAGCGCACCGCCCAGCCCGCGCCTTTGATCCGCACAAGCCGCGTGAGCGACAGAGTCTCAACCTCGAAGGCCAGTGCTGCGCCCTCGTCTTCCAGCGCAAGCGCAAGGGCGGCGCGGACGGTTCCGGCATGGCACAGGATCGCGCTACGGCCCGCATTCGATGCGATCCGTTCCAGCGCAGGCCATGCGCGTGCGCACAGATCGCCGAAACTTTCGCCGCCCGGCGGGCGCAGGGCCGCCAGCGATGCGCGGGGCTGGGGACCAATGTCGGGCATGACGGTCGGCGGCTGACCTTCCCAGACGCCGAAATCCTGTTCCCACAACGCGTCGTCATCGACCGGGATTCGTGCAGGCCACAGCGCATGGGCGGTCTGCACGCAGCGCAGCGCCGGGCTGGTATAGACCCGCGCGACCGGACCGACGCGGATCGCCGCCTCGGCCATGGATGCGGCAGAGGGAAGCTCCGCACCCACGTCGCGCCGCCCGGTGACAAGGCCATCCGTCAGGGCGGGGGCGTGGCGGATCAGGACAAGCTCGTTCATCGGCAGCGGTTCAGCCCCTTGTTTCGCCGTTGGTTTAGTGCTTTGTGCCGCCGCATCACAAGCATCAAAAGGGGGCGGGATGATCCTGCTTGTCACCGGGGGTGCAAGGTCGGGCAAGAGCCGTCACGCGGAAGGCCGCGTCCGGGCGCTTGGCGGCCAGCCCGTCTATATCGCCACCGCAACCGCCGGGGACGAAGAGATGCGCGCCCGCATCGACGCCCACCGCGCCCAGCGCGGCGAAGGATGGCACGAGGTCGAGGCCCCCACGGACCTTTGCGGCGCCCTGCGCGCAACGGATGGTTCGGGGCCGCGCCTTGTGGACTGCCTGACGCTGTGGCTGTCGAATCTGATGATGGAGGGTCGAGACTGGCAGGCCGAGGCCGAGGCGTTGTCGCGGATGCTGACGGCGCAATCCTCGCCCGTGGTGCTGGTTTCCAACGAGGTGGGTCTGGGCATCGTGCCGGACACCGCGCTTGGGCGGGCGTTCCGCGACGCGCAGGGCATCCTGAACCAGATCGTCGCGGCGGCGGCGGACGAGGTCGAATTCACCGTTGCCGGCCTGCCGCTGAGGGTGAAGGGATGAGCGCGCTGCCCGAAGCCGACATCGCCGCGCGGGCCGAGGCGCTTGCCCGGCAGGCGCAGCTGACGAAACCCGCCGGGAGCCTCGGGCGGCTTGAAGACATTGCGGTGTTCCTTGCGGGCTGGCGGGGAACGCGGATCGATCGGGCGCAGGCGCTGGTCTTTGCGGGCAACCACGGCATCTGCGCGCGTGGCGTGAACCCGTTCCCGCAGAAGGTGACGGCGCAGATGGTGGCGAATTTCCGCGCCGGAGGGGCCGCGATCAACCAGCTTTGCCGCGTGGCGGGGGCGGAGTTGTCGGTGGTGCCGCTGGATCTGGACCGGCCGACACGCGATTTCACCGCCGCCCCGGCAATGGACGAGGCCGAGGTCCGGGCCGCGATGGATGCGGGTGCGGCAGCGGTCGATCCGAAGGCGGATATCCTGATCCTGGGCGAGATGGGGATCGGCAATTCGACGGTCGCGGCGGGCCTTGCGGCAGCGGTGTTCGGCGGAACCGGCGCCGATTGGGTCGGGCCGGGGACAGGATCCGACGCGCAGGGTATATCGCTGAAGGCGCGTGTCGTGGACGAGGGGCTGGCGC
This sequence comes from Falsirhodobacter flavus, assembly GCA_029846755.1. Taxonomy (GTDB): domain Bacteria; phylum Pseudomonadota; class Alphaproteobacteria; order Rhodobacterales; family Rhodobacteraceae; genus Falsirhodobacter; species Falsirhodobacter flavus. The sequence continues at coordinate 815,844 of JARWBI010000001.1, forward strand.
TGCACGCGCCGCTGCTGCACGAGCCGATCCGCGCCTTTGGCGGGCGGGAGCAGGCGGCGATCGCAGGTGCCGTTCTGGCGGCGCGGAGGGCACGGATTCCCGTGATCCTCGACGGTTTCGTCTGCACCGCCGCCGCCGCGACCCTCGGCCCCGAGGCGCTGGAGCATTGCCTGATCGGCCATGGCAGCGCCGAGCCGGGACATGCGCGGCTCTGCGCGGCGATGGGCAAGACGCCGATCCTCGATCTTGGGATGCGGTTGGGCGAGGGATCGGGCGCTGCAGTCGCGCTGATGGTCGTGCGGGCGGCGGCGGCGATGCATGACGGCATGGCGACCTTTGCCGAGGCCGGGATCGGATGATCCGCGCCCGGCTGGACGAGGCGCGGCTGGCGCTGATGACGCTGAGCCGTCTGCCCGTTGGGCGGATCGCGCGGGCGGTTCCGATGGGGGCGGCTGTCTGGGCCTATCCTTTGGCGGGGCTGGTCGTCGGCGCCATCGGCGCGGCGGCGCTTGTCGCAGGCGATGCGCTGGGCTTGCCGCCACTGGCATCCGCGCTGCTTGCCATCGCGGCGGGGGCACTGGCGACGGGCGGCCTGCACGAGGACGGGCTGGCGGATCTGGCCGACGGGTTCGGCGGCGGCACCACGCCCGAACGGCGGCTGGAGATCATGCGCGACAGCCGCATCGGCGCACATGGGGCGCTGGCATTGATGCTGGCGGTGGGGCTGCTGGCCTCGTTGATCGCGTCCGCGCCGCATTGGCAGGGGATGCTGGCCGTGGGCGCGGTCAGCCGGGCGGGGCTGGCGCTGCCGATGATCCTGATGCCGCAGGCGCGGGCTGGCGGGTTCGGGGCCGCCGCTGTGCTGGGAATGGACTGGGCGCGCGTTGCCAGCGCCCTTCTGATCGGGCTGGCGGTCGCCCTTATGCTGGTGCCGATGGCGCTTGCGCTTTGCGCGGCAGTGCTTGCGGTGCAGATGGCGGTCGCCGTCGCCGCGCAGCGCAGCCTTGGCGGGTTGACGGGGGATGTTCTGGGCGCGGCGCAGGTGCTGGGCTCGGTCGCCGGGTGGATCGCCATCGTCGCGGCGCATTAGCATCCCTTTTGCCGGGCGCGGGCTTTGGCTAAGGTGGCCGTCCCTGAACGGAGCCACGACATGACCATCGACCCCATCCGCCGCATCCCCGCATTGATCGCCGCCGAAATCTCGGCCGAGGCTCGGCAGGTGGCGGCCGCGATCGAACTTCTGGACGGCGGCGCGACGGTCCCTTTCGTCGCCCGATACCGCAAGGAGGCAACGGGGGGGCTGGACGATTCGCAGCTTCGCACGCTGGCCGAACGGCTGGCATACCTGCGGGAGCTGGAGGCGCGGAGGGCGGCGATCCTGTCTTCGATCCGCGATCAGGGCAAGCTGACGGACGCGCTGGAAGGGCAGATCGGCAAGGTCATGACCAAGGCCGAACTGGAAGACATCTATCTTCCCTACAAGCCCAAGCGCCGGACCAAGGCGATGATCGCGCGGGAAAACGGCCTTGCGCCGCTGCTCGATGCGATCCTTGGCGATAGGTCTCAGGACCCGGTCGTGCTGGCGGGCGGATACCTGAACGACGCCGTGCCGGACACCAAGGCAGCATTGGAAGGCGCGCGCGACATCGTGGCCGAGGCGCTGGCCGAGAATGCCGACCTGCTGGGCCGCCTGCGCACGCATATGAAATCGGTGGGGCGGATCGCGGCCAAAGTCATCGCGGGCAAAGAGGCCGAGGGTGCAAAATTCTCGGACTATTTCGCGCATACCGAGGATTGGTCCAAGGCGGCGGGCCACCGCGTTCTTGCCATGCTGCGCGGGCGGAACGAAGGCTTCCTGATGCTGGATCTGGAAATCGACGCCGACGCCCCGCGCGGGCAAAGCCCGTCCGAGCGGATGGCGGGTGCGGCACTTGGCGCGGCGGGGCAGGGCCGCGGCGATCTGTGGCTGCGCGAGGCGGCGGCATGGGCGTGGCGCATCAAGCTGAAGACCTCGCTGACGCTGGACCTGATGGGCGATCTGCGCGACCGCGCCGAGGCCGAGGCGATCGACGTCTTTGCCCGGAACCTGAAGGATTTGCTGCTGGCGGCCCCCGCGGGCGGCAAGGTCACGCTGGGCGTCGATCCCGGCATCCGCACCGGCTGCAAGCTGGCGGTGATCGACGCGACCGGCAAGGTGCTGGAGACGGGGACGATCTATCCCTTCCAGCCGAAGAACGACCTGCGCGGGGCATCGGCGGACCTTGCGCGGATGATCCGCGCGCATGGGGTGAAGCTGGTCGCCATCGGCAACGGCACCGCCAGCCGCGAGACGGAAAGGCTGGTGGCCGATGTCATCTCGGCCCTGCCGGAGAAGCCGGTGAAGGTGATCGTGTCCGAAGCGGGGGCCTCGGTCTATTCCGCGTCGGAACTGGCGGCGAAAGAGTTTCCGGGGCTGGACGTGTCCTTGCGCGGCGCAGTGTCCATCGCGCGGCGTTTGCAGGACCCGCTGGCGGAACTGGTCAAGATCGAGCCGAAAAGCATCGGCGTCGGCCAGTATCAGCATGACGTGGATCAGCACCGTCTGTCGAAACAACTCGAAGCCGTGGTCGAGGATGCCGTGAACGCGGTCGGGGTGGATCTGAACACCGCGTCAGCGCCGCTGCTGGCGCGGGTGTCGGGGCTGGGGGCGTCGCTGGCTGAAAGCATCGTCGCGCACCGCGATTCCGTGGGACGGTTCAATACCCGGCGCGAACTCCTGAAGGTGCCGCGCCTTGGGCCGAAAGCGTTCGAGCAAGCGGCCGGCTTCCTGCGCATCCCGGATGGGAAGGAGCCGCTGGACGCCTCCTCGGTCCACCCCGAGGCCTATGACGTGGCGCGCCGCATCGTTGCCGCATGCGGGCGCGATCTGCGCGGGCTGATGGGCGACAGCGCGGCCCTGAAGGCTGTGAACGCGCGCGATTTCATCGACGAGCGTTTCGGCCTGCCGACCGTGCGCGATATTCTGACCGAGTTGGAGAAGCCGGGCCGCGACCCGCGCCCCAGTTTCCGCACCGCGACCTTTGCCGAGGGGGTAGACGACATCAAGGATCTGAAGCCCGGAATGCTTCTGGAAGGCACGGTCACCAACGTCGCGGCCTTCGGGGCCTTCGTCGATATCGGCGTGCATCAGGACGGGCTGGTCCATGTCAGCCAGCTTGCCGACCGTTTCGTGAAGGACCCGCACGAGGTGGTGAAGGCAGGCGATGTCGTAAAGGTCCGCGTGACCGAGGTGGATGTGGCCCGCAAACGCATCGGCCTGACAATGCGCAAGGATGGCGGCGCTGCCCCCGCTCCGCAGGAGAAGCGGGACCGTCCGCGCGGGCCGATGCAGTCGGCGCCGCAATCATCGGGCGGAGGTGCGTTTGCGGATGCGCTGAAGGGTCTGCGGAAATAGGAAGGGCGGCCAATCGGCCGCCCTTTTTATCAAAACGGGATTTCGTCGTCGAAATCCGTGCTGCGACCACCGCCGCCACCGCGTTGCGATTGGGGCTTGCTGCCACCCGAGGACGACCCGCCCTCATAGTCATACCCGCCGCCGCGATCCTCGTATCCGCCGCCCGAGGACGATCCGCCGCCGCCGTCGCCGCGACCGCCCAGCATCGTCATCGTGCTGCGGAAGGGGCGAAGGACGACCTCGGTGGTGTATTTGTCCTGACCCGACTGGTCCTGCCACTTGCGGGTTTCCAGCTGGCCTTCAAGATAGACGGTCGAGCCCTTGCGAAGATACTGCTCGGCCACCTTCACCAGGTTTTCGTCCATGATGGCAACGGAATGCCATTCGGTGCGTTCCTTGCGCTCGCCTGAATTGCGGTCGCGCCATGTCTCGGACGTGGCGACGCGCAGGTTGCAGACCTTGCCGCCGTTCTGAAAGCTGCGAACCTCGGGGTCGCGGCCCAGGTTGCCGACGATGATGACCTTGTTGACCGAACCTGCCATGCGTTCCTCTCGTGTTCTCTGGGGTCTGGATTACACCCCGGCGGCTTTCCCCGCAACCGCCGCGAAACGCTGGCGCGGACGCAAAATCCGGGTATATTCGCCGCCGACAACGGATAGGGAAGCGGACGGATGCGGGGGATGTTCCTGATCGCTGCGCTTGGCGCGGCTGTGGCGGGGCCGGTGTTGGCGCAGGGGCTGAGCCTTTCGACCTCGGGCCGCTCGAAAATGTCGGCGTTCGAGGCGCGGACCTCGGTTCTGGACCGGCGCGCGGCGCAGCAATACGAAGGATCGACCCGTCTGCAACCCCCGCGCCCCAAGGCCGAGGAGGTTCCGCTGCCGCGCTTCACCGGCAATTACCGCGGCGAATATCTGGCCGATGCGCGTGCGGCGGCGACCAAGCACGGCATCCCGCCGGATCTGTTCCTGCGGCTGGTGCAGCAGGAATCCGGATGGAACGCGGCGGCGCTGTCGATCAAGGGCGCACGCGGGCTGGCGCAGCTGATGCCCGACACGGCGCGGCTGGTCGGGGCGGATATCGACGATCCGCGCTCCAACCTCGACGGCGGGGCGCGGTATCTGAAGATGATGTATGACCGCTTCGGCAACTGGCAGCACGCGCTGGCTGCCTATAACGCCGGGCCGATGGCGGTGGAAAAGCACGGCGGCATCCCGCCCTATGCCGAAACCGAGAATTACGTGAAGGTCATCCTCGGGGGCTAGACAAGCGCCCCCGAAGCATCGATCCGGGTCTTGCCGCGCAGATAGGGGTGCAGCACCTCGGGCAGCTCGACAGAGCCGTCTTCCTGCTGCCCATTCTCCAGCACCGCGATCAGGCAGCGGCCCACCGCCAGCCCCGAGCCGTTCAGCGTGTGGACGAATTCCGGCTTGCCACCCACGGGACGGAAGCGGGCGTTCATCCGCCGCGCCTGAAAATCACCGCAGGCGGAAACCGAGGAGATCTCGCGGTAGGTGTTCTGTCCGGGCAGCCACACCTCAAGATCATGCGTCTTGGTTGCGCCGAAGCCCATGTCCCCCGTGCAGAGCACCAGCACGCGATAGGGCAGGCCCAGCTTTTGCAGGATCGTTTCGGCGCACTGGGTCATGCGGTCATGTTCAGCAGCCGATTGGTCGGGGGTGGTGATCGACACCATCTCGACCTTTTCGAACTGATGCTGGCGCAGCATCCCCGACGTATCCTTGCCCGCCGATCCCGCCTCGGACCGGAAGCATTGGGTGTGGGCGGTCATGCGGATCGGAAGCTGCGCCGCGTCCAGAATGTCGCCCGCGACGGTGTTGGTCAGCGTCACTTCGGATGTCGGGATCAGCCACCAGCCGTTTGTGGTCTGATAGCTGTCTTCGGAAAACTTCGGCAGCTGTCCGGTGCCCAGCATCGCCTCGTCACGGACCAGAACCGGCGTCCATGTCTCCGACAGGCCATGATCCTCGACATGGGTGTCCAGCATGAACTGCGCCAGCGCGCGGTGGACGCGCATCGCGGCCCCGCGCAGGACGACGAAACGGCTGCCCGACAGCTTGGCCGCAGTCGCGAAATCCAGACCCGCCGCAGCGCCCGAAATCTCGTAATGCTCTTTCGGCGGGAAGGAGAAGCTGCGCGGGCTGCCCCAACGGCGGATCTCCACGTTGCCAGCCTCGTCCTCGCCTTCGGGCACATCGGCCAGCGGCAGGTTCGGGATGGTCAGCAGCAGCTCGCGCAGGCGGGCATCCTCGGCGGTGGCTTCTTCGTTCAGGCGGGCGATCTCGGCCTTCTTCTCGGCCACCAGCGCGCGCAGGCGTTCGAATTCGGCGTCGTTCCCGGCGGCCTTGGCGGCACCGACTTCCTTGGAGGCGCGGTTCTGTTCGGCCTGCGCGGTTTCGGCGGACAGGATGCGGGCGCGGCGCGCCTCGTCGATGGCCAGAACGCGCGACGACAGACCGGCCAGCCCGCGGCGAGACAGCGCCGCATCAAAGGCGGCGGGGTTTTCACGGATGGCGCGGATGTCGTGCATGGGTCTGTCCTCGTGTATGACGCGCACGGTATGCCCGATCCCTGCGCCCGCGTGAACCCTTCACTTCGGCGTCATGGGGCTTTCGCGACGGGGGCGGGTGCGCGTAAATGCCCCGAAGTCGCGCGCTTGCCATCGGATACCCTGCCGGATACGGTGCGCCACCGCAATTTCCGGGGGTTTTCCCCGACGTAGGACGAGGACCGACATGTTCGCCACCCCCGCATTCGCCCAAGCCGCTTCGGGCGGCGCCGCCAGCGCCTTCACCAGCTTCGTGCCGCTGATCCTGATCTTCGGGATCATGTATTTCCTGCTGATCCGCCCGCAGCAGAAGAAACTGAAGGATCACCGCAAGATGGTCGAAGCCCTGCGCCGTGGCGACCAGATCGTCACGCAGGGCGGCATCCTTGGCAAAGTCACCCATGTCGGCGAAGGCAACGAGGTCGAGGTGGAGATCGCGACCGGCGTGAAGGTGAAGGTCCTGCGCCACACCATCGCGCAGGTCGTGTCGAAAACCGAACCCGCCGCCTGACCCTGAACGATCCGGACATAAGATGCTGCAAATACCTCTGTGGAAGCGGGTGCTGATCTGGGGCGTCTGCGCCCTTGCGATCCTCATCGCGCTGCCGAACGCCTTTTATGGCCGGGTCGAAAGCCATAACGACGCAAAGGCCGAAATCGCCGATGCCGGGGGCAATTCCACCCCCGAACAGGAGGCGGCGCTGGCCCTCTGGCCGAACTGGCTGCCCTCGGGGCTGATGAGCCTTGGCCTCGACCTTCGGGGCGGGGCGCATCTTCTGGCCGAGGTGCATGTGTCGGACGTCTACGCCGACCGGATCGACAACATGTGGCCTGACGTGCGCGATGCGCTGCGCGGCGCGCGCGATCAGGTGGGCAGCGTCCGTCGCGTCGCGTCCGAGCCGGGTGTGCTGAAGGTTCAGGTGTCGAACCCCGAAGGCATCCCCCGCGCAGTGGAACTGGTGCGTGCGCTGGCCCAGCCGGTGACCACGGTCACGGGTATGGGGCAAAGCGACATCGACGTGCGGGCAGAAGGCGACACGATCAGCGTGCAGCTGACCGAGGCCGAACGCGCCGCGACCGACACGCGCACCATGTTGCAGAGCCTTGAGATCATCCGCCGCCGCGTGGACGAGGTCGGCACGCGCGAGCCGACGATCCAGCGTCAGGGCGACGACCGCATTCTGATTCAGGTCCCCGGCATCGGCTCGGCGGCAGAGCTGAAGTCCCTGATCGGCACCACCGCGCAGCTGACCTTCAACAGCGTCGTGAACGTGACGCAGGACGCCAATGCCCAACCCGGCCCGCGTCAGGCTGTCCTGCCTTCGTTGACCGAGCAGGGGATCTACTACATCGTAGAAACCACTCCGGTGGTGACGGGCGAGCAGCTTGTCGATGCGCAGCCCGCCTTCGATCAGAACAACCGCCCCGCCGTGAACTTCCGCTTCAACGCCTCGGGCGGGCGGGCCTTCGGCGACTATACCGCGAACAACATCGGCCGCCCCTTCGCCATCGTTCTGGATGACGAGGTGATCTCGGCCCCGACGATCCAGTCCCATATCTCGGGCGGGTCGGGCATCATCACCGGCAACTTCACGGTCGAAGAATCGACGGAACTCGCTGTCCTTCTTCGCGCGGGCGCGCTGCCTGCGGGGATGAGTTTCCTTGAAGAACGCACCATCGGGCCGGAACTTGGCGCCGACAGCATCGCCGCGGGGCAGGCGGCGTCCATCGTGGCGATGCTGGCAATCGCGTTCTTCATGATCGCCTGCTATGGCTGGTTCGGCTTTCTTGCCACCATCGCGCTGGGCGTGAACATCATCATGCTGCTGGCGATCCTGACGCTGCTTGGCGCCACGCTGACGCTTCCGGGCATAGCTGGCATCGCACTGACCATGGGCATGGCCGTGGATGCGAACGTGCTGATCTTCGAGCGGATACGCGAGGAGTTGAAGGAGGGCAAATCCCCCGTCCGTGCCATGGATATCGGATTCGAGAAGGCACTGTCCGCCATCACCGATTCGAACGTGACCGGCCTTGTCACGGCTGTCATCATGTTCGTCATCGGATCGGGCGCAGTGCGCGGTTTCGCCGTCACCATGGGCATCGGCATCATCACGTCGCTGTTCACCGCCGTCTATATGACGCGCACGCTGATTGCGACGTGGTATGCTTGGCGTCGCCCCAAGAAAATCGTGGTCTGAGGTCACATCATGGCATTCCGTCTGAAACTCGTCCCCGACGACACCAAGATCGACTTCTTCAAGAACCAGGCACTGACCTTCGGTTTCGCGATCCTGTCGATGGTGGCCTCCGTCATCATCGTCGCGGTCATGGGGCTGAACTTCGGCATCGACTTCCGCGGCGGCACCACGATCCGCGCGGAAACGACGACCGCGATCGATCTGGGCGATTACCGCAACGCGCTGGAGGCGCTGGACCTTGGCGATGTCGTCATCACCGAGGTCTACGACCCCTCGTTCCGTCCCGACCAGCATGTGGCTCAGATCCGCATCCAGGCGCAGGACGATCATGAATCCGTCACGCCCGAAATGATCGCGCAGGTCGAGGCCGAGTTGGAAAAGGTCGATCCGGCGGTGAACTTCACCTCGGTCGAATCCGTCGGGCCGAAAGTGTCGGGGGAGTTGATCCAATCCGCGGTGCTGTCGGTTCTGGCCGCGGCGGCGGGCATCGGCATCTATATCTGGATGCGGTTCGAATGGCAGTTCTCGCTGGGCACGGTTCTGGCGTCCTTGCATGACGTGATCGTCACGGTGGGCCTGTTCTCGCTGTTCCAGATCAAGTTCGACCTGACGACGGTGGCGGCGCTGCTGACCATCATGGGCTATTCGGTGAACGATACCGTCGTCGTCTTCGACCGGCTGCGCGAGAATCTGCAGAAATACAAGACGACGCCCCTGCGCGATCTGATGAACCTGTCGCTGAACGAAACGCTGGGCCGGACGGTCATGGTGGTCGCGACGATGCTTCTGTCGCTGATCGCGCTTCTGATCTTCGGTGGCGACGTGCTGCGCGGCTTCGTGGCGGCGATTACCTTCGGTGTGGTCCTCGGGACCTACAGCTCCATCTACATGGCCAAGAACTTCGTCCTCTGGCTGGGCGTGAACCGCGAGCCGAAGGAAAAGAAGAAAGCCGGAACAACCTTCGCGGATATCGACGCCTGATGCATCTGGAAGAAATCTCCTACCCCGAGGCGCAACCGATTGACGGGTATGGTCGGGGCTTCTTCCGGATCGCGGGCAAGGTTTTGCGCGGGCCGCTTCTGGTGTCCCCCTGGGCGGCGACGCCCTGGGGCGGGCTGGACGATACCGCGACGCCGATGGCGCTGGCGGGGCGGATCGACGTGCTGTTCCTCGGCATGGGGGCCGAGATTGCGCACGCCCCCGTCGCTTTCCGTCAAGCGCTGGAGGAGGCGGGCATCGGGGTCGAGATCATGTCCACCCCGGCCGCCTGCCGCACCTATAACGTGATCCTGTCCGAAGGGCGCCGCATCGCCGTCGCGATCCTTCCGGTCGAGGGCTGACATGGTTCCGATGGACAGGCTGGCGCAGATCGCGCGGCGTTTCGAATTCATCGAGGCGAAGCTGTCGGCAGGCGCACCGCCAGCCGAGATCGCCGCGCTTTCCCGCGAATATTCCGAACTAAAACCTGTGGTCGCGCAGATCGACGCCTATCGCCAGTCGCTGGACGATCTGGCCGAGGCCGAGGCGATGCTGGTCGACCCCGAGATGCGCGCGCTGGCCGAGGATGAGATCCCCGCGCTGAAGGCCCGTATCCCGGAAATGGAGCAGGCGCTGCGCATCGCGCTGCTGCCCAAGGACGCCGCCGACGCACGGCCTGCTATCCTCGAAATCCGGCCCGGCACGGGGGGCGAGGAGGCGGCACTGTTCGCGGGCGATCTTCTTCGGATGTATCAGAAATACGCCGAATCGCAGGGCTGGCAGTTCCAGATCATCGATTTGACCGAAAGCGATCTGGGCGGCATCCGCGAGTTGACCGCGCTCATCCAGGGCGAGGGCGTCTTCGCCAAGCTGAAATACGAATCCGGCGTTCACCGCGTTCAGCGTGTGCCGGAGACCGAGGCGGGCGGGCGCATCCACACCTCTGCTGCGACCGTTGCGGTATTACCCGAGGCCGAAGAGGTGGAGATCGACATTCCCGCCGCCGACATCCGCATCGACACGATGCGCGCATCAGGCGCGGGCGGGCAGCACGTCAACACCACGGATTCGGCAGTGCGGATCACCCACCTGCCGACCGGGATCATCGTCACCAGTTCTGAAAAGTCTCAGCACCAGAACCGCGCCATCGCCATGCAGGTCCTGCGCGCGCGGTTATACGAGCTGGAGCGGGAAAAGGCCGACAGCGCCCGCGCCGCCGACCGCAAGGCGCAGGTCGGCTCTGGCGATCGGAGCGAGCGCATCCGCACCTACAACTTCCCCCAAGGCCGCATGACCGACCACCGGATCAACCTGACGCTTTATGCGCTGGCGCAGATCATGCAGGGCGATCTGTCGGAAACCATCGCCGCGCTGACCGCCTACGATCAGGCGGCCAAGCTGGCCGAGATGGAAGCGTGACCGTCGCCGAAGCGCTGCGCGTCGCCACCGCGCGGCTTGCGGCAGCGGGGATCGACGGCGCGGCGCGCGATGCGCGGATGCTGATGGCTCATGCACTGGACGTTCCGGCGGATCGGCTGATGCTGATGTCCGGCGATCCGGCCCCCGATATCGGTGCGCTGGTCGCGGCTCGCATCGCGCGGCAGCCGGTCGCGCAGATCATCGGCCATCGCCTGTTCTGGGGCCGCCGTTTCGCCGTCACGCGCGATACGCTCGACCCGCGCCCAGAGACGGAGACGCTGATCGCGCTGGCGCTGGCGCAGCCGTTCACCTCGGTGCTGGACCTAGGGACGGGGACGGGGGCGATCCTGCTGACCCTGATGGCCGAGACGGGGGCGTCGGGCCTCGGCGCCGACCTGTCGCCTGCCGCCCTTGCCGTGGCCGAGGGAAATGCGCGCGCCCTGAACCTTCCCGCAGGTTTCATGATTTCGGACTGGTTTGCGGAAATCGAAGGCCGGTTCGACCTCATCGTCTCCAACCCCCCCTATATCGCGGAAGCCGAGATGGCTGGCCTGTCCCGCGACGTCCTGGAATGGGAGCCGCATCTGGCGCTGACCCCCGGCGGCGACGGGCTTGGCCCATATCGCACCATCGCAGCGGGCGCGACCCGGCACCTGAACCCCAAGGGCCGCCTCATGGTCGAGATCGGTCCGACCCAAGGCGGAGCGGTCGCCGCGATGTTCCGCGCCGCAGGTCTTGACGCGGTCGCCGTGCATCCCGATATCGATGGCAGGGATCGTGTGGTTTCGGCGCAGCTTCCAGGCTGAAAACCTGCAAAATCACGCGCAAACTCCAACAAAGCCCTTGTCAGCATCGCAGGACAGTGGTTACTGGACGATGTGAGAGGGACTGATCCTGCTTGGTGATCGTTCCTTCTTTCCGTCAAGTCGATGCCGCACGGTCAGCACGTCTGACCCGCCCACAACGGGCGCAGCGCTGATAGGCGCATGAATGTGGTCAGGCAAGGCCAGATCATTCGGATTAAGGACAGTATGAGATCCTCCAAGTCCCGCTCGCGTTCGAAATCGAACCGTCCGCGCCCTCTGGGCAATATCGTGAACCGTGTCTTCGACAGCTCCGGCCCCGAAGGCAAGGTGCGCGGCACGCCGCAGCAGATCATCGAAAAATATCTGCACCTGGCGCGTGATGCCCAGCTTTCCAACGACCGTGTCGCCGCCGAGGCGTTCCTTCAGCATGCCGAACATTACACCCGGATGCTGAGCGAGGCGCAGCGCGAGATGGCCGCCGAGCAAGAGGCGCGTCAGGCGCAGCAGGCTGCGCAGGGGCATCACCAGCACCAGAACCAGCAACGCCGCGACGACAACCGCGACCAGCGCCACGAACGGCGCGAGCAGCCCCGGATCGAGGAGGAGCCGCGCGCCGTCGAAGAACCGGCGCCCGCTCCGGCCCCCCCCGCTTCGGCCCAAGTGGAAACCGCGCAGCCCGTGCTGGACCTGTCGCCCGAGGTGGAAAGCAACCTCGTCGACACGCCCGAGGAACGCGCGGTCGAAGCGCAGCCCTCCCGCCGTCCGCGCGCGCCCCGCGCGCCGAAACCGGCGGTCGAAGGCGAAGCACCCCGCCGCACCAATACCCGCCGTCCGCGCAAGAAGCCGGAAGGCGACGGGTCCGACGGCGGCCCGCGCGAGGCTGCAGAATAAGAAAAGGCCGCCCAACCGGGCGGCCTTTTCATTTCGCGACTTCGCGGGCGAGGGCGCAGAACCCCTCGAGCGGGATTTCCTCGGCCCGCGCCGTGGGCTCGATCCCCGCCGCGCGCAGCCGGTCCTCGATATCCGGGGTCAGCCCCTTCAAACTGGACCGCAGCATCTTGCGCCGTTGGTTGAAGCCCATGGCCGTGATACGCGACAACACCGCCGCGTCGGCGGGAAAGCGCGGCTGGTCCAGCCGGGTCAGATGCACGACCGCCGAGTGGATCTTCGGCGGCGGGGTGAAGGCCTCTGGCGGCAGGGTCAGCACGATCCTGGCATCCGCGCGCCACTGCGCCAGCAGCGCAAGGCGGCCATAGGCCTTCGATCCGGGCTTCGCCACGATCCGCTCGGCCACTTCCTTCTGGAACATCAGCGTCAGGCTTTCCCAGAACGGAGGCCATTGCTTCGGTGTCAGCCAGCGGACCAGCAGTTCAGTCCCGACGTTATAGGGCAGGTTGGCGACCACCCGGATCGGGGCGTTCAGCAGCGCGGGCGCGTCCACCTCCAGCGCGTCACCGTTGATGACCTCCAGCCGTCCGGGATAGGCGTCCGCAACCTCGGCCAGCGCGGGCAGGCAGCGGGCGTCCTTTTCCACCGCCAGAACCCGGCGCGCGCCTTCGGCCAGCAGCCCGCGCGTAAGGCCGCCGGGGCCGGGGCCGACCTCCAGCACGTCGCAGGCCGTCAGATCACCCGCCTGACGCGCGATCTTGGCGGTCAGGTTCAGATCCAGCAGAAAGTTCTGACCAAGCTGTTTCTTGGCAACCAGTTCATGGTCGCGGATCACGTCACGCAGGGGCGGAAGCCCGTCAATCGTTGCCACGGGCGGCTCCCATTTCCGCCGCCATTCGCAGGGCGGCAATCAGGCTGGACGGGTTCGCGATGCCGCGCCCCGCAATGTCGAACGCCGTTCCGTGGTCGGGCGAAGTTCGAATGAAGGGCAGGCCCAGCGTCACGTTAACCCCGTCATCGAAGGCGATGGTCTTGATCGGGATCAGCGCTTGATCGTGATACATGCAGATCGCCGAGTCATAGCGGGCGCGGGCGGCGGCATGGAACATGGTATCGGCGGGCAGCGGGCCGGACAGAGCCATGCCCTCGGCACGCAGAGCTTCCAGAACGGGGGTGATCCGTTCCTCGTCCCGGCCCATGGTTCCGCCTTCGCCCGCATGGGGGTTCATGCCCGCCACGGCGATGCGTGGCGCGGCGATGCCGAAATCACGGATCAGTGCGGCGTGCGTAATGCGGATCGTCGCCTCCAACAGATCGGGCGTCAGCGCGGCAGGCACCTCCGACAGAGGTATATGGATCGTCGTCGGCACCACCCGCAATTCGGGCGAGGCGAGCATCATCACGACACGCTCCACCCCCGCCAGTGCGGCGAGGTATTCGGTATGGCCGGGATAGGCGAAGCCCGCTCCGTCCTTCAGCACCTTCTTGTTGATGGGGGCGGTGCAGATGCCGGCAACCTGATCCGCCATCGCCACGGCCCGGGCAATGACCGCGATCACCCCCGCGGCGTTGGCCGGGTCAGGCTGGCCGGGAACGGCATTCCCGGCGAAGGCATGGGGCAGCACCGGCAGTCTGTCTGCAGCAATGCCGAGCGCATCCGCCGGGGTGGCGATTTCCGCGATACGCGCACCTGCCAGATGGCGGGGATCGGCGATCAGAAAGAACGGCAGTGCAGAGCCAAGCGCGGCGCGGGCCTTGACGGCAAGTTCAAGGCCGATGCCCGCAGGTTCCCCGCAGGTGAGGGCGACCGGCTTCACGGCTGACGGATGATCGCGTTGTCGCGAAGCTCGTCCAGATAGACCTCGGCCAGTTGACCCAGACGCTGGTTCTGAAGCTGGTCGCGCACGGCGTTGCGGTTCACCGGCTCCTCGGACACCGGGCGGCGGGCGCAAAGCATCACGAAGGTGGGTGTGCCGCCACGGTTCATCACCGCGCTTTCGCCCAGGTCCATCTGCGATACGGCCAGCGCCAGATCCTCGGGCAGATTCGCGGTCGGCAGGGTCTGGAATTGCAGTGCCTGTTCGGACTTGCCGCGCGCCACCGTGTAAAGGTCGGCGCAGCTGTCCACGCGGGCCTTCACCTCGCCCGGGTTTTCATCGGCACCCAGAGCATATTGCGCGATTTCCACCTCGGTCGCGCTTTGCGAGGGCGCGCCTTCCTGAAGCTGGCGAAGCTGGAACAGCGCGACGCCGTTCGGGATCGGCAGCGGGCTTGTGACCTGACCGGGGCGCAACGCAAGGAAGGTCGGGCGCAGGGCCGGGGGCAGGTCGTTCAGCGACAGCCACTCGATCCGCCCGCCATTCTGCGCCGAAGGCGCGGCGGAATACTGCTGTGCGGCGGCCGAAAACTCGGCTTCCGAGGAAATCCCGGCGGCCAGATCCTCGGCGAAGTCCAGCGCCTGACCTTCCTGCCCCGGCGGGGCGGCAAGGATCAGCTCCGACAGCAGCACGCGGATGTTTGCGCTGGTCGTCATGTTCTCGATCGCGCGGTCCACCTCGGCATTGGTGATCGTCACGCGTTGAAGATAGCGCTGGCGGACGACCTCGCGCCAGACGATCCCGGCTTTGACGAAATCGCGGAAGGTTTCCTCCTCGACGCCCGCCGTTCCGATCTGGCGGATGAATTCCTCGGCCGGCAGGTTCGCGCGCTGGGCGAATTCCTCCATCCCGCCGCGGATCTGCTCGTCCGTCGCCTCGATCCCCAGGCGGCTGGCGGCGTCCAGGCGAAGGCGGTCGTCGATCAGCCCGTCATAGGCGGTCTTCTGGATGTCGCCCGGTGCGCGCAGCAGTTCAAGGAACCGGACGCGCTGCTGCATCTCCCACCCGGTGACGGCGTGGTCGTTCACGATCACGCGCGGCGCGAACAGGTTCTGCGCGGCCACGGGCGTTGCAAGGGCGGCGGCAAGGGCGAATGCAAGGGTCAGGCGGGTCATCTTCTGTCTTCTCTCGTGCATGTCCGGATCAGCCGCGGCAGGTTCCGGCGGGACCGGGTTTCTTGGCGCTGCCAAATCCCAGAAGATCGACCGAAAGGCCGATATCGGTGCTGGGCTTCACACTAGTCGAGGTGGCGAACCGACGCGAGAGGGAAAGATCCACGCTCATGCACTCGTTCCGGAACTCCACCCCCACACCGGCGCGGGCGGCGCGTTCCTCCTCGAAGTCGTAGCGGGCCGATGTGCGTCCGGCCCAAGCGTCGGTGAACTGATACCGCGTGTCGAAGGTCAACTCGGACAGCGGATCGTCGCGATTCTCGGTCTCGTCAGCCAGGACGCGGATATAGCTGGCCGAAAGGTCGAAGCGGTCGAAATCCACATCCATCCGCAACTCGGCCTTGCTGGTCGAAAGGTCGTCGTCGAACAGCATCCGGTTGGTCAGGATCAATCCCTGATCCAACGTCAGTTGCAGCGCGGCGAGCCAGTCGCTGTCCTTGCCGTTCAGGCCCGAGGCTTCGGAAAACTGACCGAGGTCCTTTTCGCGGATGACGCGGCCCACCGTCGCGCCCAGCGTCCATCCGGTTGGATCGATCCGGGTATAACCGACCCCCAGGTTCAGCCGCGCACCCTGTTCCCGCGCATCCGATCCCGAGAAACGGTTGAGCGAGAACAGGTTCGACTCGTCGAACTCCACCAACGCGGAATCTTCGTTCGGCAGGTCGGCGGTATCGTCCGGCGCCCAGACCACCTGCACGATCGGCTCGATCAGGTGCGAGGCGTTCGCCCCCGCCTTGATCCACGGCCAGCGCAGTTCCACCGCCAGCCCGCCATGGACGCGCGTGGTCGATCCGCCATAGACGTTGTCCTGTTCGATGGAATAGAAATCCGTCGAAAGCTCGCCCAGCGTGGTGCCGAGGATGCCCGCGGGCAGAACCCAGTTGCGCCGCCAATCCAGACGAAGCGAGACGCGGGATGTGTCGCGCCCGTGTTCCAACTCGCCCACATCCTCGTCGAAGGGGATCGACGAGGTCCGCCGGTGGCTGTGCGTCTGGAACCGCAGCCCGGCCTCGCCCCCAAGGACGCCGCCGGTGAAGCGGCGGTGGAAGGTCACATCGCCGACCAGCGACGGGATGGTCGAATTCGGCTCCTCGTCCCGGATGGAATGAAAATGGATGATCCGGGCCGAGATGTATTCGTTGCGCCGCGTGCGCGTCAGTTCGGCGCGGCTTTCCAGACGGTCGCGCTCCTCCATCCCGTAGTCGTAGAAATAGGCGGGGTCGGTGACGGTATCGACGCGCAGGTTCAGCGTGAAATCCTGCGGCATCGAGAATTGCGCGACGGCGAAGGCATATCCGCGCGTGTCTCCCGGACGCAGATCGTCGCGCGACAGGGCGCCGTTCAGCTCCACCCAGCCCGAATTGAACGCCTGCCGATAGCGCAGGTCCAGCGACCGGGTGTTCTTGGTGCTGTAATAGGGCGTCAGCGTCAGATCCTTGTCATCGCCGATCGGGATGAAATACGGAACCTTGATCCCGGTCCCGAAGGCCGAGGTGGTGCGGGTCGAAGGGGTCAGCACCCCGCGCGCACGGTCCAGCGTCGGGTCGGGCATCCGCAGGCGCGGGATGTGGAACACCGGAACGCCCGCCATCCGAAGCGTGGCGTTCTGGAAGTAGATCTGGCGTTCCTGCTCGTCATGGACGACCTGATCGGCGCGGATTTCCCACAACGGGGTCGGGTTCGACGCGCAGACCTGACACGAAGACGCGACCGAACGCCCCAGACGGGTATAGCGCCCGCCGACCCGGTCGATCTGCTGCGCCGCAAGCTGAAGCTGCTGGTTCATGACGATCCGCGCGCTGCGCAGCACACCCTCGGTCAGATCGCCCGAAAGCTGCGCCTGATCGGCAAGGATCAGGCTGCCCATGCCGTCTTCCAGCGTGATCGGGCCGTCGATGGCCAGACTGTCCGCCGCCCGGTCATAGCGCAGCGATCCGGCGCGCAGCCGCTGGCCCTGATAGAAAATCTCGACATTACCCGATGCGGTCAGCACCGAGTCGTTGGTGATCTGCATCTGGTCCGCGACCAGCGTGGCCTGATCCTGCGCGATGGCGGGCAGCGAGGACAGGGCGAGTGCGAACAGGGCGGCGCGAAGGCGCATCAGCCATCCTCCAGATGCAAGAGCAGACCAAGCGAGCCGAGCGCCGCCGCCAGAGGCGGGGTCCATGCGGCAAGAAGGACGGGGATCTGTCCGTTCTCGCCCAGGACCTGCGCGAAGTTTCGCAGAAAGAATACGCCGAAACCGGCCAGCAATGCCAGAAGCACCATGCTGCCCGTCTTGCCGCCGCGCGCATGGCGCATGGTGAACCCGGCGGCGATCAGCACCATCGCGGCCAGAAGCAGCGGCAGGGACAGCTCGCTCTGGAACCAGACGCGGTGCTCGCGCGCCTGGAAGCCCGCCGTCTCCAGCCCGCGGACATAGGCGGGCAGATCCCATATCGCGATGCCCGACGGGGGGCGGAACCCTTCGCGGATGTTTTCAGGTGTCAGGTCCGAGGGCAGGGTCAGGCTGTCCGCAAGCGTCGCCGCCGCCTCGGGGTTCTCGGTCGCCAAGGGCCAGCGCTTGACTTTGGCAAGCTGCCATTCGCCATTGCCCAGCGTGGCGGTTTCGGCGCGGATGCGTTCGACAAGCTGGCCCTGCGCGTCATAGGTCATGAAGGTGACCCCGGTCAGCCGCGTGCCGTTGGCATTGGCCTGCTGCGCCTGAATCACGCTCTGCCCCTCGGCATCGCCCTGCCGCAGCCAGAGGCCGGAGCCGGAGACGGACAGAACCTGTTCCGTCCCGTGCCGCAGCCGCGAGGACATCGATTCATATCGCCCCGATGTGGCCGCCACGAGCGGGTTCAGCACCGCGACGGTCAGCACGCCAAGGATAAGCGCGGTGACCACCGGCGCGGCCAGAAAACGCAGCGCCGACCGCCCCGCCGCCCGCACCACGACCAGTTCCGACGACCGCGCCAGCCCAAGGAACAGCGCGATGGCGGCGAGGATGAAGATCAGCGGCAGGATGGTATAGATGTTCGACGGCACGTTCAGCAGCGACAGAAGCGCCGCCTGCGCGATCCCGATCTCTCCCGAGAAGCGGCGAAGCTGGTCCAGCATGTCGATCAGCATCATGATGCCGAAGAAGATCGCGAAGACGCGCAGCACCATGCGAAGGAACCGGCGGGCGATATAGAGGCTGAGGATCATGCCTTCCTCCGGCGCGGGCGCTGCGACCACCACAGAAGGAATGCCGCGACCGCGCATCCGAAGGCGGGCGCGGCATAGGCCAGCGCCCAGCCCCCGGCAAGCCCCGGGCCGGACGATCCCGCAACGGTGTTGATAAGCTGCACGAGGATCAGCAGCACCACCGCGCCAAGGATCTGCCGCCACAGCCCGAAGCGGCTGAACGCGCCCAGAAGCAGTGCCGCGAACCCGATCAGCGTCGCCGCCAGACCCAGAAGCGGCTGACCGATCCGGTCATGCCCCTCGAACAGCAGGGTGTTGCGGTCGCGGTTCACCTCGGTCATCACGGCTTCGGTCGGGGCGAGAAGTTCGGGCGTAGAAAGTTCGTTCATGCGGCGCGGTCCGCGCGTTTCCGGCTGCAGCATCGCGCCGAGGTCATAGGTGAAGTCGGCAAAGCGCGTCACCGAAAGACGCCCCTGTTCCAGCGTCTGCGCCATCCCGTTCACCATCACCAGCTTCGGCCCGGTGTCGGTGCGGACCAGAAAGGCACGGCTGGCGGTATAGGTGACTTCGGCCGGATTGCGGGCATCGGTCAGGAATAGCTCGCGCAACTCGCCATTCGCGGCAATCTCGCGGATATAGAGCGTGACGCCATCCGCCGGGTGCAGGAACTGTCCGTCGCGCAGGAATTGGGCGGCAAGGCTGTCGGTGATCTCGGCCTGGCGTTCGGCAAGGATGTTGCGCGACAGCGGAACCAGCACGTTCATCAGGATCAGCATCGCCAGCGCGACGATTAGCCCGAAGAAGATCACGGGACGGGCAAGCCGGAAGGCCGAGAAACCCGTCGCCTGCATCACCACCAATTCCGATTCCTGCGTCAGCCGGTTCACGACATAGACCGTGGCCACGAAGGCCGAGATCGGCAGCACCAGCCGGATCACGTTCGGCAGCGTCAGAAGCGAGAATTCCAGAAAGACCAGCGCCGATTGCCCATCGCCGATCAACTGGTCGAACAGCCCCACCGCGCTGTTGACCCAATAGACGGCCACCAGCACCAGCGAGAAGAAGCCGAAAAGCGCAAGAAGCTGCGACAGCATGTATCTGTCGAATCTCGCCACCGCTGCCCTCTCGTTTTCTTCATCGTGTTTTGCCGCAACCTAATCCAAAGCCGGGGCGGGGAAAACTGCTATCTGGTCATCCGGGGGGCTGCGGGCTACGGTTCGCGGCGAAACATCGCCGGAGACATGCCCATGACTACGCCCGTATCCATCCGCTTCGCCGAACCCGAGCTTGACGGCATCGCAGCGGCGGTCGGCCGCGTCGTCGTCTTCGTCGGCGCAGAGGGCAAGATGGGCCCGGCGGCGCGGCGCGTGGACAAGCTGACCCGCGGGGCGCTGAAGCGGCTGGCCGAGGCGGATGCCTTCGCCGCGCTGAAGCCGGGCGACAGCGTCGATCTGGCATGGCCCGCCGGTCTGGCCGCCGAGGTGGTGCAGGTCATCCGGCTGGACCGGCGCGACGACGTGGGTGCCGCGCGCAAGGCCGGGGCTGCGATCGGTCGCGCGCTGTCGCCGCTGGGCACGCTGGTGCTGGCCGACACGGTTGCCCGCGCGGCGGAAGTGTCCTTCGGTCTGGCAATGCGCGCCTATGATTTCAATGCGCACAAGACAGCCGAGCCGAAGGTGCCGGGCGAGGTCGTGCTGATGGTGAACGGCCCCGAGGCCGTCGCCGCCGAAGCCGCCCCCCTTGCCGCGCTGGCCGAGGGCGTGTTCTTCACCCGCGATCTGGTGAACGAGCCTGCGAACATCCTGACCACCGACGACTTCGCCGCCCGCCTTGCAGCGATGCAGGAACTGGGGCTGGAGGTCGAGATTCTTGAGGAAGCCGATCTGGCCGATCTGGGCATGGGCGCGCTTCTGGGGGTCGGGCAGGGATCGGAAAGCCCGTCGAAGGTCGTCGTCATGCAGTGGAACGGCGGGGGAGAGGAGCCGCCGCTGGCGCTGATCGGCAAGGGTGTCGTCTTCGACACCGGCGGCATCTCGATCAAGCCCGCCGCCGGGATGGAGGCGATGACGATGGACATGGGCGGCGCGGGCACCGTCGCCGGCGTCATGCGGACGCTCGCGCTGCGCGGGGCCAAGGCCAACGTCGTCGGTCTGGTGGGGCTGGTTGAAAACATGCCCGACGGGCGTGCGCAGCGTCCGGGCGATGTGGTGCGTTCCATGAAGGGCGATACGATCGAAGTCATCAACACCGACGCCGAGGGGCGTTTGGTGCTGGCCGACGTGATCTGGTATGCGCAGGAACGGTTCCAGCCTTCGGGCCTGATAGATCTGGCCACGCTGACCGGAGCGATCATCGTCGCACTGGGCCACGAGCATACGGGCGTGTTTTCCAACGATGACGGGTTCTGCAACGCGTTCCTTGCCGCCGCGCGGGCCGAGGATGAGGGCGCATGGCGCATGCCGATGGCCGATGCCCATGACGCGAAGCTGAAATCGCGCATTGCCGACATGATGAATGTCGGCGGGCGCGAGGGCGGCTCGATCACCGCTGCACATTTCATCAAGCGCTTCGTCAAGGACGAGACGCCTTGGATCCATCTCGACATCGCCGGGACCGCGCTTCTTAAGGCCGACAGCACGCTGGCCCCAAAGGGCGCGACGGGCTGGGGCGTTCTGGCGCTGAACCGCCTCATCCGCGACAATTACGAGGTGTAAGCCCTTGGCGGTGATGTTCTATCACCTGACTCGGTCCACCGCCGAGGAGACCGCGTTGAACCTGCTCACCCGTGCCGTGCAAGCGGGGTGGCGGGTGATGCTGCGCGCGCCCGCGGAACGGCTGGCAAAGCTGGACGAGGCGCTCTGGACAGCCAGCGACGACAGCTTTCTGCCGCACGGAATCGAAGGCGGCAGTCACGACGCCGCGCAGCCGGTTCTTCTGGGCACCGGGGCCATCGGCAACGGTGCCAACTGCTTGATGGTCATGGAGGGCGCGGATTTCAGCCCGCAAGAAGCCGCGCCGTTGGATCGGCTCTGGGTGCTGTTCGACGGGATGGACGATGCCGCGCTGGTCCGAGCCCGCGCCCAGTGGCGCGACGTGACCGCCGCCGGGGTCGACGCGCAATACTGGTCCGAGGAGAGCGGTCGGTGGGAGCAGAAGCGCTGATCCGCGCCGCGCGCCCCGAAGATCACGCAGCGATCGCCGGGCTGCTCCGCCACGCCTTCGACGGCGATGCCGAAGCCGCGCTGGTGACGGCACTGCGCCCTGCCGCAATCGAACTCGTGGCCGAACGGGACGGCGAGTTGCAGGGCCACATCATTCTCTCGCCGCTCGAAGCGCCTTTTCGTGCGCTGGGCCTTGCGCCGCTGGCGGTGGAGCCCGTCTGGCAGGGGCAGGGCATCGGCGCTGCGCTGGTGCGCGAGGCGATAGCGCGGGCTGCGGGGTGGGACGCCATCGTCGTGCTGGGCGATCCCGCCTATTTCACGCGCTTCGGGTTCAGCGTGGATCTGGCGGCGGGCTTCGCCTGCGCCTATGCCGGGCCGTACCTTATGGTGCTGCCTTTGCGCGAGATCCCCGCGACCGGGCGGATCCTCTATCCGCAGGCCTTTTCAGCGCTTTAGGATCATCCGGTCGTCCGCGATCTCGACCCGGAATTGGCCCAGATAGCTCATACCCAGAAGCGAGCCGTCCATTTCGCCATCGTTCACGAAAGCCTCCAGCACTGGATCGGTCAGCGGGCCAAGCGTCACGTTCCGAAGCTGCACCCGCGCCGTCCTGACCGGGCCGTTCGCGGTATAGGCGGTGCCGAGGTAATTCAGCGTCCCGGTATCGATCCCAAGCCGACGCGCATCCGCCTGCGACAGAACCACCGAGGTCGCCCCGGTATCGGCAAGGAAGGTGATCGGCGTTCCCTCCACCTCCAGCGTGACGTAGTAATGGCCGTCGGGGCTGCGCGGGATGCTGACCTCGCCGCCCTGAAGCACGGCCTGACGCGGCGCGATGGACAGGCCCATCTCCTGCCACAGCCCATACCCCGCCGCGACGCCAAGGAAGATCAGCCCCCAGGCCATTCCGGTGCGAAGGGCAACCCCAAGACGCCCGCGATATTCCACGATGACCCAGCCGCCGACCGCGACCAGAAGCAGAGCGAGATAACCGAGGCGGCCGATATCAAAGGATTCCATACCCTCGATATAGGGATTTCAGGCCGCCGCCTCCAGCTTCTCCTGCGCTTTCATCCAGAGCGCTTCGGCGCGGTCCAGCCCTTCCATCACCTCGGCATATTTCTTCTGCCAGGTTTCAGCCTCACCGGGGCGGGAATAAAGGTCGGGATCGGCCAGTTTCTTGGCCAGCCGGTCGCGCATGTCGTTCAGCTTCTCCAGCCGGTCCTCGCATTTGCGGACCTCGGCCTTGAGCGCCAGAACCTCGTCGCGGCTGACCTTCTTTTTCTCGGGCGCGGGTTTGACGGGTTTTTCGACCTCGTCCCCGGCCAGAAGCTGACGGCGGTAAGCTTCCAGATCCTCGGTATAGGGCGCAACCTCGCCGCCCTTGACCAGCCAGAGCCGGTCCGCGACCAGCCCAAGCAGGTGCATGTCGTGGCTGACAAGCACCACCGCGCCGGAATAGGTGGTCAGTGCCTCGACCAGCGCCTCGCGCGATTCCATGTCGAGGTGGTTCGTCGGCTCGTCGAGGATCAGCAGATGCGGCGCGTCGATGGTTGCCAGCAGCAGCGAGAGCCGCGCCTTCTGCCCGCCTGACAGGCGGCCCACGGCAGTATCGGCCTGATCCGCGCCAAGCCCAAAACCAGCCAGCCGCGCACGGTTGCGAGGTTGTCCTTCGGCGGGACGGACGCGCTGGACGTGCTGGAGCGGGGTTTCGTCGATATGCAGCTCGTCCACCTGATGCTGCGCAAAATAGCCGATGCGCAGTTTGGACGAACGGGTGATCTGTCCGCCCAAAGTCTCAAGTTTCCCTGCCAACAGCTTGGAAAGCGTGGATTTTCCCTCGCCATTGCGGCCCAGAAGGGCGATGCGGTCGTCCTGATCGATCCGCAGGCTCAGCTTGCGAAGCACCGGCTTGCCGTCATAGCCGACAGCGGCATTGTCGATATTGATGATCGGGGGCGACAGCTCCTCCGGCTCGGGGAAGGTGAAGACCTGCTGTCGGGCTTCCTCGGGCGGGGTGATCGTCTCCATCTTTTCAAGCTGTTTCACGCGGGACTGCGCCTGCGCGGCTTTCGACGCCTTGGCCTTGAAGCGGTCCACGAAGGCCTGCAGATGGGCGCGGCGGGCGTCCTGCTTCTTCGCCTCGGCGGTCAGCACGGCGCGGCGTTCGGCCATCTGGCGGGCGAACTGGTCATAGGGGCCGGTCCAATAGGTCAGCTTCTTGCTGTCCAGATGCAGGATGCCCTGCACCGCGCGGTTCAGAAGCCCGCGGTCGTGCGAGATGATGAGCACGGTATGCGGATATTTCTGAAGATAGCTTTCCAGCCACAGCGCGCCTTCCAGATCCAGATAGTTGGTGGGCTCGTCCAGCAGCAGAAGGTCGGGCTGGGCGAACAGAACGCCTGCCAGCGCGACCCGCATCCGCCAGCCGCCCGAGAAGTCGGAGCAGGGGCGCAACTGCGCCTCGGCATCGAAGCCCAGCCCCTTCAGGATCGCCGACGCGCGGCCTTCGGCAGACCACGCATCGATGTCGGTCAGCCGCGTCTGGATCTCTGCAATGCGGTGCGGATCGGTCGCGGTTTCGGCCTCCGCCAGCAGTTCGGCACGTTCGGT
Organism: Falsirhodobacter flavus; assembly: GCA_029846755.1. GTDB lineage: Bacteria > Pseudomonadota > Alphaproteobacteria > Rhodobacterales > Rhodobacteraceae > Falsirhodobacter > Falsirhodobacter flavus. The sequence goes on from JARWBI010000001.1 coordinate 840,129, forward strand.
ATCCGCCGCCAGCACCGTATCCAGCAGCGAGGTCGACGAAGACGGCACTTCCTGCGCGACGCCGCCGATGCGGGACCGGGCGGGCAGGCTGATGTCGCCGCCTTCCAGTGCCAGTTCGCGCTTTATCAGCCGGAACAGCGTCGTCTTGCCCGCGCCGTTGCGTCCGACAAGACCGACCTTGTGGCCGGTGGGAATGGTGGCCGATGCCCCCTCGAACAGAGGGCGGCCTTCGACGGAATAGGTGATGTCCGAGATACGCAGCATGGGTGGGGCTTGCCCGAAGCCCCGCCCGCCGTCAATGGTTCGATTGGGGGGGCGCTTGCGTGCCGCGTTCGCGGTAGGGCGTCGTGTCGTAATGCGCGCGGTAGCATTTCGAGAAATGCGACGGGCTCGCGAAGCCGCAGGCAAGGGCGACGTTGATGACGCTCATATCCGTCTGCATCAGCAGGTTGCGCGCCTTGGACAGCCGAAGCTCCATGTAATAGCGTTTCGGACTGCGGGCGAGGTAGCGGCGGAACAGCCGTTCAAGCTGCCGGGTGGACATGCCCACTTCCTCGGCCAGATCGGCGGGGCTGATCGGGTCCTCGATGGCGGCTTCCATCTTCTTGATGACCTCGGACAGTTTCGGGTGGCGCACGCCGATGCGGGTCGGGATCGACAGGCGCTGCGTGTCCCGGTCCGTGCGGATGGCGGAATAGATCAGCTGGTCCGCGACCGTATTCGCCAGAGCGTCGCCGTGATCCTGCGCAATGATCCGCAGCATCAGATCGATCGAGGAGGTGCCCCCGGCGGTGGACAGCCTGTTCCCGTCGATCACGAAGACGGATTTCGTAAGCGCAACCTCCTCGAACTCCTCGAGGAAGCCGTCGTGATTTTCCCAGTGGATCGTGGCCTTGCGCCCGTCCAGCAGCCCCGCCTTGGCGACCGAATAGGCGCCGGTGCAAAGCCCGCCCACGGCAGCCCCGCGCCGCGCCTCGCGCCGCAGCCAGCTTGTGATCGGACGTGTGGTCGCCTTCTGCACGTCGATGCCGCCGCAGACCAGCAGCGTATCCTCCCGCTCCAGTTCCTCCAGCCCCATGTCCAGCTTGAACGCGGCGCCGTTGGAACAGGTCGCGAAACCGCCTTCGCCCGCTAGCTTCCAGCTGTAGAGTTCGTGCCCCGCGACGCGGTTGGCGATGCGCAGCGGCTCGATCGCGCAAGCAAAGGAAAGCATGGTGAAGCGGTCCAGCAGCAGAAAGACGAAGCGGCGCGGGGCCGTCATCTTCGCGACCTGGGTGGCTTTGCGAGTCTCGGTGGACATCTGGCGACCTGTCGGTGTCGGTTTCGCGCCAGAGCAACAGAAATGCGACAGGTCCGCAAGGGGCCGTTGGCGCTAACTGGCCCCTTGGCTTTTGCCCCGGTTTTGCCCTATACGCGCAAGATTGCCTGTCTGATGGCGGAGGATGACATGACCAAGGGCTGGACGAAATCCGACTGGCGCGCAAAGCCGCGCGTGCAGATGCCGGATTATCCCGATCAGACCGCGCTGAACGCGGTCGAAAAGCAGCTTGCGAAATATCCCCCGCTGGTCTTTGCAGGCGAGGCGCGCAAGCTGAAGGCGCAGCTGGCCGAGGTTGCGGCGGGCCGCGCGTTCCTTCTGCAAGGCGGCGACTGCGCCGAGAGCTTCGCCGAATTCGGCGCCGACAACATCCGCGACACGTTCCGCGTGATGCTTCAGATGGCGGTCGTGCTGACCTATGGCGCGAAGGTGCCGGTGGTGAAGGTGGGCCGCATGGCGGGCCAGTTCGCCAAGCCGCGTTCCGCGCCGATGGAAACCGTGGGCGGGGTGGAGCTTCCGAGCTATCGCGGCGACATCATCAACGGGTTCGACTTCACCCCCGAGGCGCGGATTCCCGATCCCTCGCGGATGCTTCAGGCCTATACGCAGGCAGCGGCCTCGCTGAACCTTCTGCGCGCGTTTTCCACGGGGGGGTTCGCGGACATCCACCGCGTCCACGCATGGACGCTGGGCTTTGCCGAACATGACAAGGCCGAGCGTTATCGCGAGCTGTCGAACCGCATCTCGGACGCGCTGGACTTCATGACGGCGGCGGGGATCAACCCGGACACGGCGCATACGCTGCAAACAGTAGATTTCTGGACCAGCCACGAAGCCCTGCTGCTGGAATACGAAGAGGCGCTGTGCCGCATCGACAGCATCACCGGCAAGCCGGTGGCAGGGTCGGGCCACATGATCTGGATCGGCGACCGCACGCGGCAGCCGGATGGCGCGCATGTCGAATTCTGTCAGGGCGTGCTGAACCCGATCGGGCTGAAATGCGGCCCGTCCACCACGGTGGACGAATTCAAGGTGCTGCTGCAAAAGCTGAACCCTGAAAACGAGGCTGGCCGTCTGACCCTGATCGCGCGCTTTGGTGCGGGCAAGGTTGGCGATCATCTGCCGCGGCTGGTCAAGGCCGTGCAAGAGGAAGGCGCGAACGTCGTCTGGTCTTGCGATCCGATGCACGGAAACATCATGAAATCCTCCACGGGCTACAAGACGCGCCAGTTCGATGCGATCCTGTCCGAGGTGCGCGACTTCTTCGCGATCCACAAGGCCGAGGGCACGATCCCCGGCGGCGTGCATTTCGAGATGACCGGCAAGGACGTGACCGAATGCACCGGCGGTCTGCGCGCCGTGACGGACGAGGATCTGTCGGACCGTTATCACACCGCCTGCGATCCGCGCCTGAACGCCAGCCAGTCGCTGGAGCTCGCGTTCCTAGTGGCCGAGGAGCTTTCCTCGCGCCGCGACGAAGGGCGCCGCATCGCGCTTTGATTGGCAATCCGGGCCGGGGGCGTTAGTTTCCGGCCTGAATCGCAGGGAGCCCGTGATGCGTTACGAATATCAGGTTGTTGCCGCCCCCAAGAAGGGCGAGAAGCTGCGCGGGGCGAAGACACCGGCCGATCGCTACGCGGCAGCGCTGGCGACGATCATGAATCAGATGGGCCGTGACGGCTGGGACTATGTGCGGTCCGACGCGTTGCCGTCGGAAGAACGCAGCGGCTGGACCAAGCGGACTATGGTTTATCATCATGTGCTGGTCTTTCGCCGTGCACTGGCCGAGACGGCACCCGCGCCGATCGCCACGATGCCCGAGGGGGTTACCCCTGTGGTCGGCCCGGCCCGCGTCGTTTAACGCAGGGCCTTCGGCAGCGCTTCGGCCAGGGCGGCAAGATCCATCTCTGTCCCGGCACTGATGCGGATGCAGCGGTCCTGCGGGGCCACGAAGGGCATGCGGACAAAGACGCCCAGATCGGCCAAGGACCCGACGATCCGGCGCGCGTAGTCGCCGTCGCGGCCGCAATCGACCGTCACGAAATTGGTGGCCGAGGGCAGGGGCGACAGGCCGTTGTCGCGTGCGATGCGCGCGATCTCGTCCCGCGCGGCGGCAACACGCTGGCGCGTCGCCTCCAGCCATTGCGCATCTTGCAGCGCGGCAAGCGCCCCGGCCTGCGCGATGCGACCCATGCCGAAATGGTTGCGGACCTTGTCGAAGCTGCGGATCAGATCGCTCGCTCCCAGCGCATAGCCGACGCGCAGCCCCGCCATGCCGTAAGCCTTTGAGAAGGTGCGCATCCGAATCACGCGCGGATCTTCCGGGTCAACTCGCGCGGCGGTGCCATCGGGGGCCAGTTCGACATAGGCTTCGTCCAGCACCAGCAATGTGCCCTCGGGAACGGCGGCGATCATCGCCTCGATCCGCTCGCGCCCGTGAAGGCTGCCCATCGGATTGTCCGGGTTGGCGATATAGACCAGCTTCGCGCCCACCTCTGCCGCCCTGGCAAGCAGCGCTTCGGGGTCTTCGTGATCGCCCCGGTAGGGCACTTTGTGCAGCACACCGCCAAAGCCCGCGACGTGGAAGTTGAAGGTCGGATAGGCACCCTCCGAGGTGACCACCGCATCCCCTTGGGTCACCAACAGCCGCACGAGATAGCCCAGTAGCCCGTCGATCCCTTCGCCCACCACGATGTTGGACATGGCAACGCCATGATGCGCGGCCAGCGCCTCGCGCAGTTCGTGGCTGGCGGAATCGCCATACATCCAGACATCGCTCGCCGCGTCCGCCATCGCCGCCACGGCGCGGGGCGAGGGGCCGAACACGTTTTCGTTCGCGCCCAGACGGGCCGTGAAGCCGCGCCCCCGCTGGCGCTCCTGCACCTCCGGCCCGACGAAGGGAACGGTGGCGGGCAGACTTTCGACCAGCGGGGTATAGCGCGGCATCAGGCGATTTCCGACAGCGCGCGGCGCAGCTTGGCGGCCTCGGCCTCTTGCAGGGCGATGTTCTCGCGTGCTTCCTCGACCACATCCTCGGGGGCGGAGGCGATGAACTTGGGATTGCTGAGCCGCCCGCGTAGCCCGTTCATGTCCTTCTCCAGTTTCTCCAGCGTCTTTTGCAGACGCGTCTGTTCGGCGGCGATGTCGATGATGCCTTCCAGCGGGATGGCGAAGGTCGCCCCTTCGACTGCCACGGTGACGCCCTTCGGCGCAGTGGCGGCGTCGGTTAGCGTCTCGATCCGCGCAAGACGCTTGATGAGCGCCTCGTTCCGGCCCCATGCCTCGCGTGCGGTCGGGTCCATGTCCAGCGAAAGCACGTCCAGCTTCAGCCCGACTGGAACGCGGACCTGCGCACGGGCTGAGCGGACGTCGTCGATGACGCGGATCACCCAGGACATCTCGCGCATCGCGTTGGCATCGCTGTGCGAATGCTCGGGCCAGTCGGTGTGGATCAGCGGCTTGCTGCGCGCGCCGGTGGTCTGCCAAAGTTCCTCGGTGACGAAGGGCATGATCGGGTGCAGCAGGATCATGCACTGGTCCAGCACCCAGGCCATCGTCCGGCGGGTCTCATCCGCATGGTCACCGTCGAACAGGGGCTTGGCGAATTCGACATACCAGTCGCAGACCTTGCCCCAGACAAAAGCGTAAAGCGCGTTCGCCGCCACATCGAAGCGATAGGTTTCCAGTGCCGCGTTCACCTCGTCCAGCACGGCAGAGGTTTCCGCGATGATCCAGCGGTTCACCGTGGCGCTCGCCTCGGGCGCGGCGCCCGTCGCGTGGCCTTCCCAGACGCCGTTCATCTCGGCAAAGCGGCAGGCGTTCCACAGTTTCGTGCCGAAGTTGCGATAGCCCGCGATCCGCGCTGTCGACAGCTTCAGATCGCGCCCCATCGCCGCCATCGCGGTCAGGGTGAAGCGCACAGCGTCGGCGCCATATTCGTCGATCAGCTCCAGCGGGTCGAGGACGTTGCCCAAGGATTTGGACATCTTCTTGCCCTTCTCGTCCCGGACCAGCGCGTGGACATAGACGGTCTTGAACGGCACCTTTTCCACAACGGCCAGCTGCATCATCATCATCCGGGCGACCCAGAAGAAGATGATGTCGAAGCCGGTGACGAGCACGTTGGTCGGAAAATACTTCTGCAGTTCCGGGGTCGGTTCCGGCCAGCCCAGCGTGCCGATGGGCCAGAGGCCGGACGAGAACCACGTGTCCAGCACATCGGGATCGCGCCAGTAGCTGACGGCGTTGATATCGGGCGTCTGTTCGGCGGAATCGCCGATGGCCTCGTCACGGCTGGCGGCGGGCACCAGCGCGTATTCGCCGTAATAGTCGCGCATCTGGGCGCGGGCCTCGTCCTCGGTCGCGGCGCAGAAGGGAACGACTTCGGACCAATCGAAGGGGGCTGCGCCCTCTTCGGATTGCGGCACCTTGCGCGGGCCATACCAGACCGGGATCTGGTGACCCCACCACAGCTGGCGGCTGATGCACCACGGCTCGATATTCTCCAGCCAGTGGAAATAGACCTTGGCGTCGCGTTCCGGCAGGATCTGCGTCTCGCCCGACCGGACGGCGTCCAGCGCGGGGCCGACGATCTTGTCGGTGTCCACGAACCACTGATCGGTCAGCATCGGCTCGATCACCACCTTGGAACGGTCGCCGAAGGGCTGCATGATCGGTTTCGACTCGACCACCGGGCGGCGTTCCAGGTGTTCGGACCCGGTCTCGGGGTCGATGGATTTCACCAGTTCGGTCACCGCCAGCCCGGCGGCGTTGATGTCGGCCACCACGGCGGCGCGAGCCTCGAAGCGATCCATGCCGCGGTATTTCTCGGGGACGAGGTTCAGCGTATCGACCTCGGCCTCGTTCGTGGGCGAGCCTGCCGCGATCTCTCGCGCGCGCATCACCGTTGCGGCATAGGACAGCCCATCGCTGCGCATCGCGCCCTTGGTGTCCATCAGGCGATACATCGGAAGGCCAGCGCGTTTGGCGACCTGATAGTCGTTGAAATCATGCGCGCCGGTGATCTTCACCGCGCCCGAGCCGAAGGTCTTGTCCGGGTATTCGTCGGTGATGATCGGGATCAGACGGTCGCACAGGGGCAGATGCACCATCTTGCCGACGATGGGGGCGTAACGCTCGTCGCTGGGATGAACCGCCACCGCGCCATCGCCCAGCATCGTCTCGGGCCGGGTCGTCGCGATAGAGATATAGTCGCGTGTTTCGCGCAGGGTGACGTTGCCGTCCTCGTCCCGCTCGACATACTCATAGGTCTCGCCCCCCGCGAGGCGATACTTGAAATGCCACATATGGCCGGGGGTCTCGTTGTTCTCGACCTCAAGATCCGAGATGGCGGTTTCAAAATGGGGGTCCCAGTTCACGAGGCGTTTGCCGCGATAGATGAGGCCCTTGCGATACATCTCGACGAAGACCTTGACCACGGCCTCGGGGAAGTTGCCGGACATGGTGAAGGCTTCGCGGTCCCAGTCGCAGGTCGCGCCAAGGCGTTTCAGCTGGCCGACGATGGTGCCGCCGGACTTGTCCTTCCACTCCCACACCTTTTCAAGGAACGCCTCGCGCCCCAGCTCGCGGCGGCTGGGCTGCTGGGTCTGTGCCAGTTGCCGTTCCACCACCATCTGCGTCGCGATGCCGGCATGGTCGGTGCCGGGCTGCCACAGCGTGTCGAAACCGCGCATCCGGTGCCAGCGCACGAGGATGTCCTGAAGCGTGTTGTTGAACGCGTGGCCCATATGCAGGCTGCCCGTCACGTTCGGCGGGGGGATCATGATGCAGAAGGTTTCGTCGCGCGAGGCGTTGGCCCCTGCGCGGAACGCGCCCATCTCCTCCCACATGGCGTAAAGGCGGGCTTCGGCCTCGGCGGCGTTGAAGGTCTTTTCCATCGGCATCTGTCGCATTCCCCAGTGTTGGTGCAGGGAATACAGGCTGGCGCGGCCAAGGCCAAGCCCATGGCGTCATGATCCCGAAACCTTCGTGCGATTAGGGTCTTTTCAAGGGGCGCGATGTGTCGCATATGCGCCCCCTTCGTTTTTCGGAAAAGGGCGGCTCATACGCACCTGTCCTCCTCCTTGAAAACCGCGCGGGGAACCTGTCCGGGCCCCCGGCGTCTTGTTGGCAGAAAGGAAACGCCGATGGGACTTTCCAAGACGATCTGGACCCGACCAGCCGAATACCTGCGCACGATGCAGCCCGAAGCGCCGGTGCTGTTCTTTTCGCCGTCGCTGCTGCAATCGGTGGCGCGGCGGTTCATCGACGGATTTCCGGGCATGGTCACCTATGCCGTGAAGGCCAACCCCGAGGAGGTGGTGATCGAGAACCTCGCCGCCGCCGGGATCCGCGGCTACGACGTCTCCTCTCCGGCCGAGATGCGGCTGGTGCGCCGGGTCGATCCGGACGCGGCGATGCACTACAACAACCCCGTCCGGTCGCGCGCCGAAATCCGTGCGGCGGTCGAACTGGGGGTCAAGAGCTATTCCGTCGATTCGGCCAGCGAGCTTGCGAAGTTGATGGAGCTTGTTCCGCCCGAGGGATGCGAGGTTTCCGTGCGCTTCAAGCTGCCGGTGGCGGGCGCGGCCTATAACGCCGGAGCCAAGTTCGGCGCGACGGTGGAGCTTGCGACCGATCTTCTGGCCGAGGCGGCGCGGGCAGGGTTCATCCCGTCGCTCGCCTTCCATCCCGGCACGCAATGCACCGATCCCGGCGCATGGGACCCCTATATCCGCACGGCGGCCAGCATTGCCAAGAACGCGGGCGTGACGATCGCGCGGCTGAACGTGGGTGGCGGTTTTCCGAACCACCGCCTGAACGGCGTGACGCCCGAGCTTGAGGCGATCTTCGACCGCATTGCCGATGTGACCGAGGAAGCCTTCGGCAGCAGCGACCCCGATCTGGTCTGCGAGCCGGGGCGGGGCATCTGCGGCGACGCCTTCACGCTGGCTTCGCGGGTGAAGGCCGTGCGCGACGGGCAGCATGTGTTCCTGAACGATGGCATCTATGGATCGCTGACGGAATTGCCGCTGATCGGGGTGATCGACCGGGTGGAGGTGCTGTCCCCCGATGGAACGCTGCGACAGGGCGAGAAATCCGAACGCATCCTGTTCGGCCCGACCTGCGATTCCGTGGATCGCATCCCGGGCGAGATGAAGCTGGTCCGGGAGGTGGAGGAGGGCGATTATGTCGTGTTCCAGGGGATGGGCGCCTATTCCTCGGTCACCAACACCCGCTTCAATGGCTTTGGCGAGTTGTCTCTGGCCACGGTGCTGAGCCTGAAACTCTAGGCTTCCATTGACCCTGCGCGCCGCCTCTGGCATCCCGGGGGCGACAGACAGGACGTGTATGATGAACCTCTTTTCCGAACTCCGCACCCTTGTGACCGAGGCGATAGCCGCGATGCAGGCGGCGGGCGAACTGCCCGAGGGGCTCGACCTGGCCGCCGTTGCGGTGGAGCCGCCGCGCGATGCGGCCCATGGCGACATGGCGACCAATGCCGCGATGGTGCTGGCCAAGCCCGCCGGAAAGCAGCCGCGCCAGATCGCCGAAGGGCTGGCTGCCCGCCTGTCCGCCGATCCGCGCATCACGGCGGTCGAGGTGGCGGGGCCGGGATTCCTGAATCTGCGGCTGGACAAGGCGCTGTGGCAGCGGCTGGTCGCGGCGGTCCTGTCGCAAGGCGGCGATTACGGGCGCAGCGCCATCGGCGCGGGCACCAGGGTGAACATCGAATTCGTCTCGGCCAACCCGACCGGGCCGATGCATGTGGGCCATACGCGCGGTGCGGTGGTCGGCGATGCGCTGGCGCGGCTGCTGGCCTTTGCCGGCTGGAACGTGACGCGCGAATATTACATCAACGACGGCGGTGCGCAGGTCGATGTGCTGGCGCGGTCCGCATACGAGCGTTACCGCGAGGCGAACGGGCTGGAGCCTGCGATTGCCGAGGGGCTTTACCCGGGCGACTACCTGATCCCGGTGGGCGAAGCGCTGAAGGAAACCTACGGCACCGCGCTTCTGGACAAGCCCGAAAGCGAATGGCTGGTCACAATCCGCGATTTCGCCGTGCGGCGGATGATGGCGATGATCCGCGAGGATCTGGCCGCGCTGAACGTCAAGATGGACGTCTATTCGTCGGAAAAGGCGCTCTATGGCACCGGCAAGATCGAGGCGGCGCTGGAGCGGCTGCGCGGTCTGGACCTGATCTATGAGGGCGTGCTGGAGCCGCCGAAGGGCAAGACCCCCGAGGATTGGGAACCGCGCGAGCAGACGCTGTTCCGGTCCACCGCGCATGGCGACGACGTGGACCGCCCGGTGATGAAATCCGACGGCGCCTGGACCTATTTCGCGCCCGACATCGCCTATCACTTCGACAAGGTGGAACGCGGCTTTGATGAGCTGATCGACATCTTCGGGGCCGATCACGGCGGATACGTCAAACGGATGAAGGCGGCGGTCGCCGCGCTTTCGGGCGGGCGCGTGCCGCTGGACATCAAGCTGATCCAGCTGGTCAAGCTGTGGAAGAATGGCGAGCCGTTCAAGATGTCCAAGCGGGCGGGGACCTTCGTAACCCTGCGCGATGTGGTCGAACAGGTGGGCGCGGATGTGACCCGTTTCGTCATGCTGACCCGCAAGAACGACGCGGCACTGGATTTCGACTTCGACAAGGTGCTGGAGCAGTCGAAGGACAACCCGGTCTTCTATGTCCAGTATGCGAACGCCCGGATCAATTCCGTTCTGCGCAAGGCCACGGTCGATGTGGACGATCTGACGTTGGCTGGGGCCGATCTGTCGCTGCTGGACCACGATGCCGAGATCACGCTGGCCAAAAAGCTGGCCGAATGGCCGCGTCTGGTGGAGATCGCCGCCCGCAACAACGAGCCGCACCGCATCGCCTTCTACCTATATGAGCTTGCATCGGACTTCCACGGGCTATGGAACCGCGGCAATGACGAGCCTTCGCTGCGCTTCGTGCAGGAGGATGCGGGCATCACCCAAGCAAAAATCGGCCTCGCAAGGGCCACGGGCGTTGTGATTTCCAACGGTTTGGGTATCTTGGGCGTCACACCGGTCGAGGAAATGCGCTGATAAAAGCCACCCACCGGGACGGAGCAGGCAAGGCGGATCAACCGCCGCATTGGGGCAGTGGGCATGGCCGAGATTGACTATGACGATTTCGATGGCGCGGAATACGCGCCCGCAAGGCCGCTGCGCGTCCAGCGCATCATCAACATCGCAGGGGCCGTATCCTCGGTCGCGATGGTGGTGGGGCTTGGCATCTGGGGCTATCAGGTTGCCGTTCGCGACGTGACCGGCATCCCGGTGGTCCGCGCGCTGGAGGGCCCGATGCGGATCGCTCCCGAAGATCCGGGCGGCGAGATTGCCGCGCACCAAGGTCTGGCTGTGAACGCCATCGCTGCCGTAGGCACTGCGCTGCCGGGGGCCGAGGAGATCACGCTTGCCCCCCGCGCCGCGCAGCTTGACATGGCCGACGGGCCGGGACTGGAGGGAATCGAACCCGACGCCGCCATCATGCAGGCCGTGGCCGAGGCGAACGGGACCGGCAGCGTGGCGATGCCTGCGCGTCTGCCCGCGCCCCCCACCGAACCCGCGCGCGAGGATGTGGAGCAGACCGGCGCCGCTTCGGTGGATGGAGAGCCGATCGACGGGCTGGTCATCGCGGCCCCGGTGATCGACCCGACGCTGATCCCGCCAGAGCTCAAGGATGAAGACATCCCGCCTGCGCCCGCAGGGGCAGTGACGCGCTCTCCGCGCCCGCCATCGCGGCCCGGCGGCGTGCAGATGGCGGCAGCGACCCCGGCGGCAGCCCCCGCGCGCGAGGTTGCTTCGACCGCGCTGAAATCCGGCGAACGGCTCGTGCAGCTTGGCGCCTTCGACAACGAAGAACAGGCGCGCCGTGAATGGGACCGCCTGACCGCCCAGTTCGGCAATCTGCTCAGCGAGAAGGGCCGCGTCGTCCAGCAGGCGCAAAGCGGGGGTCGGACATTCTATCGCCTGCGCGCCAACGGCTTTGCGGACGAGGCTGACGCGCGGCGTTTCTGTTCGGCGCTGCTGGCAGAAAACGCTGCCTGCATTCCCGTCGCCAACCGATGACCCACGGCGCGGCGATCTTCGGCTGCGACGGGCTGACGCTCGGCGCGGACGAGCTGGCATTCTTCCGCGCGGCGGACCCTTTCGGCTTCATCCTGTTCGGTCGGAACATCGACGCCCCGGATCAGGTCCGCGCCCTTTGCGATGCCCTGCGCGACGCCGTGGGACGCGATGCGCCGATCCTGATCGATCAGGAGGGCGGGCGCGTGCAGCGGTTGCGTGGCCCCCATTGGCGCGAATGGCAGCCGCCGCTGGACATGATCTCGCGCGATTCCGTTGCGGCGATGCGGCTGCGCTCGCGCATCATCGCCGCCGAACTGCGCGGGGTGGGGATCGACGCAAACTGTGCCCCGGTGGCGGATATCGCGGGCGATGCGACCCATCCGTTCCTGCGCAACCGCTGCTATGGCACCGACGCTGCCACCGTGACCGCTCTGGCGCGGGCGGCAGCAGAGGGGCATCTGGAGCAGGGCGTTCTGCCCGTCATCAAGCATATGCCCGGCCATGGTCGTGCCACGGCGGATTCGCACAAAGACCTGCCGACCGTCACCGCCGATGCCGACGATCTGCGCCAAACCGATTTCGCGCCATTCCGCGCGCTGAACCACCTGCCCATGGCGATGACGGCGCATATCGTCTTCCGCGCTTTCGATGACCGCCCCGCGACCTGCTCGCCGAAGATGATCCGCCTGATCCGCGAGGAGATCGGCTTCGACGGTCTGCTGATGACAGACGACATCTCGATGGAGGCGCTGGCGGGCACGATTCCGGAACGGACGGCTGCGGCGCTTGCGGCGGGCTGCGACGTGGTGCTGCATTGCAACGGCGATCTGGCGGAACGCACCGCCGTGGCGGATGCCGCCGGGCGCATGGGCGCAGATGCCACGCGCCGGGCCAAGGCCGCGCTGGCGATGCGCCATACCCCCGAAAGCGTTGACATGGCGGCGCTGGATGCCGAACTATCAGGCCTTGTGATCGGATAGGCGATGGTGGATGCTGCTGAGGTCGCAGAGCGCCTTGAGGCTGAGGCGCTGATCGTGGATGTCCGGGGCTTCGAGGGGCCGCTGGACCTTCTTCTATCGCTCTCGCGCACCCAAAAGGTCGATCTGCGGCAGATTTCCGTGCTGGCACTGGCCGAGCAATACCTGCGCTTCGTCGAGGAGGCGAAGGCGCTGCGGATCGAGCTTGCGGCGGATTATCTGGTGATGGCGGCCTGGCTTGCCTATCTCAAATCGCGGCTGCTGCTGCCGCCCGACCCGACCGAGGAAGGCCCGAGCGCCGAGGATATGGCGGCGCATCTGGCATTCCAGCTTGAACGTCTGTCAGCGATGCGCGAGGCTGGGGCGGTCCTGATGGCACGCGACCAGCTGGGGCGCGATTTCTTTGCGCGCGGTCTGCCCGAGGCCGTGACACGGAACCGCCGCATCACATATTCCGCAAGCCTGCTGGACCTGATGCGCGCCTATGCCCGCATCCGCACCAAGGACGAATTCCGCCCCTTCGTCATGGACCGCGACCACGTCTTCACGATGGAGCAGGCATTGGACCGGATGCGGGGTTTCCTTGGGACGCTGGTCGAATGGTCGGACCTGACCGAATGGCTGCCCGAGGGGTGGGACGGGCATCCCATGCGCCGCCGTTCCTCGACGGCTGCCCATTTCGCGGCGATGCTAGAGATGGCGAAACGCGGGCAGATCGAGCTGCGGCAAGGGGACACCTTCGCCCCCATCCAGATCCGGAGGCGGGCATGAGCCTTTTCGCCCCGCCCCCCATGCCCGAGCAGGAGCGCATGGTCGAGGCGATCCTGTTCGCCGCGGCCGAGCCTGTGACAATTGCCGAGCTTGCCTCGCGGATGCCGCATGGCTGCGATCCCGCCGAGGCGCTGGCCCATCTGCGCCGCAGATACGAAGGGCGGGGCGTCGCGCTTTTGCGGATCGGCGACAGTTATGCTTTCCGCACCGCGCCCGACCTGTCGTATCTGATGCAGCGCGACGTGGTCGAGACGCGCAAGCTGTCCCGCGCCGCGATCGAGACGCTGGCCATCGTCGCCTATCACCAGCCCGTCACGCGGGCCGAGATCGAGGAGATTCGCGGCGTCGCCGTCAGCCGCGGCACCGTGGATCAGCTGTTGGAGCTTGACTGGATTCGGCTGGGCCGACGCCGTATGACACCTGGCCGCCCAGTGACCTTCGTGGTGACCGAGCAGTTCCTTGACCATTTCGGGCTGGAATCCGCGCGCGATCTGCCGGGGCTGAAGGAACTTCGCGAAGCGGGGCTGCTTGACAACAGGCCCCCGCCGGGGGGCAATGCAGCAGAGCCTGACGAGGATGAGAGCCCGTCGGGGCAAAGCGAACTTTTCGAGGATTGAGTGATGAAGATGAATGGCATCCTGCGCAAGCTGGTCATGATGGCGCTGCCGTTTCTGATCAAGAAGGGCACCGATTACGTCGCAAAGCGCGGCACGACGACAACCACGGCGGCGGGCAGCAAGCAGCTTCAGACCTCCGCCCGCGCCACTGCGAAGCGCGCACGGCAGGCGGCGAAGGTCACGCGCAAGATGCGCTAGCGGAAGTGCTTGGACAGCTTCAGCCCCTGTCCTTGATAATTCGACGCGATCCCGGCGCCGTAGAGCATATCCGGCGGCGCGGCCATGCGTTCATAGACCAGCCGCCCGACGACCTGGCCGTGTTCCAGCACGAAGGGCGCCTCATGGCAGCGCACCTCCAACACGCCGCGTGATCCGGCGCCGGTCCCATGGCCGAAGCCGGGATCGAAGAAACCTGCGTAATGCACGCGGAATTCGCCCACCATCGCCAGGTAGGGTGCCATTTCGGCGGCATGGTCGGGCGGGATCGTCACGGCTTCGCGACTGACGAGGATATAGAACGCGCCGGGGTCGAGGATGATATGGCCATCGGTCGCGCGGACTTCCTCCCAGAAATCATGCGCGGGATAATGGCCGATCCGGGCAAGGTCGATCACGCCCGTATGCGGCTTTGCGCGCCAGCCCACCAGTCCGCGTTCCAGATCGACCGAAAAGCCGAGCCCGCCGGAAATGACCGGCGTTCCGGGCACCAGCGGCGTCTGCGCATGCAGCGCTGCAAGCTCGGCATCGGGCAGCACTGCCTGACCCTGCCGCAGCCGCAGCTGGTTCAGCCGCATCCCGGGCCGCACCAGAACCGAAAAGCTGCGTGGACAGACCTCGGCCCAGAGCGGGCCGTGATAGCCGTCCGCGATGCGGTCGAACTCCACTCCGCCATCGGTGATCGTGCGGGTCAGAAGATCCAGCCGCCCGGTCGAGCTTTTCGCATTCGCCACCGCACTGATTCCCGGCGGCAGCGCCAGCCGCTCCATCAACGGGATGACATAGACGCAGCCCTTTTCCAGCACCGCCCCATCGGTCAGGTCGATCCGGTGCATCTCGAATTCGGCGATGCGCTCCTGCACGGAACGACCCCGACCGGCAAGAAAACTGGCGCGCACGCGATAGGCATGGGTGCCCAGCCGAAGATCGAGGCTGGCAGGCTGAATCTGATCTTTCAGAATTTCCGGAGCGCCCGAGATGGTGCCGCGCGCGATCAACTCGCGCAGCGTCTGCGAAGGAAGAACACCGGTCATAGACACTCCCTGAAACAGCGAAAGCCGCCCGTTTGAACGGACGGCTTTCGGTGATGGTCGGGCCGGCGAGATTCGAACTCGCGGCCTTCCGCCCCCCAGACGGACGCGCTAACCAGGCTGCGCCACGGCCCGACACGGGGCGATACATAACGATATTCCGGGCAGGGGCAAGCCGGAAATCGCATTTGTTTCGCGCTATCTTGAGGTTGCTGTCATGCGGCCGCGAAGGGCCGTCAGTGCGGCGTGGATTTCACCCAGATCGGCGCTGCCAAGGGGCAGGGCGCGCAGCCGCGAGATGGCGGAAACCGCTGTCAGCGGGCCGACGGACTTATGGCCTTCGCGCAACCGTTCGGCACGGCGCAGGGCGGCGCTGGCATCGCCCATACCCAGGGGCGGGGCTTCGCTATCATCGGTCAGCGTGAGCGGCGGGGCAGGAGGCTCCTCAACCGGCTCGGGCGGCACCGCGAAGGTCCAGCCCGATTCGCCGTCCGGTGCCGTCCGGGTCGGAAAAGGATGGACTTCGGCGGTGTGCACTTCCTCATCCACCTCGATGAAGGCGGCTTCCTCTGCGGCACCGCCCAGGGACGCGACATGACGCACGCCCTGTTCGCGCAGGATCTTCTGCACGCCGCGGATGGTCATCCCATCGTCGTGCAGAAGGCGCCGGATGCCCGACAGAAGCGCAACGTCGGACGGGCGGTAATAGCGCCGCCCGCCCGCCCGTTTGACGGGTTTTATCTGCAAAAACCGGCTTTCCCAGAAACGCAGCACATGGGCCGGCGTCTGGAGGATATCGGCCACTTCGCTGATCGTGCGGAAGGCCTCGGCCGATTTCTCCATGATATCCTCGTGTTACTTCTTGGTCCCTGCGACCACGCGATCCTTCATAAGGTGCGACGGGCGGAAGGTCAGCACACGGCGCGGGCTGATCGGCACTTCATCGCCGGTCTTGGGGTTGCGCCCCACACGCGCAGATTTGTCGCGTACCGAAAACGTGCCGAAGCTGGAGATCTTCACCGTGTCTCCGGATGCCAGCGCGTCCGAGACATGCTGAAGCACGCTTTCAACGAGCTGCGCAGATTCGTTGCGTGACAGACCGACCTCGCGGAACACCGCCTCGCTCAGATCCATGCGTGTAAGAGTCTTGTCGCTCATTCCCATTCCCCCCGAATGTGTTCCGAAAGGATGGGGCTGATGGTTTCCGCTGTCAATATCAACAACTTGCAGTTGCTGCTTTACCAGCGGATGACGACGGAGCCCCAGGCGAGGCCGCCGCCGATCGCCTCGGTCACGACGACATCGCCTTCCTTGATCTGGCCGCGCTGCTTGCCCACCGACAATGCCAGCGGGATCGACGCCGCCGAAGTGTTGCCATGGTCCTGAACGGTCACGACGACCTTGTCCATCGGCACGCCCATGCGCTGCGCCGTGGCAGAGATGATCCGCAGGTTTGCCTGATGCGGCACGATCCAGTCGACGTCCTCTGCCGTCAGCCCGGCCTTGTCCAGCGCGGCATGGGCGGTGGCGGCCAGCTTCTCGACCGCGTGGCGGAAGACTTCCTTACCCTGCATCCGCAGAACACCCGTCTTGCCGGTCGATGTGCCGCCGTCGACATAAAGCAAGTCGCGGTACCGCCCGTCGCTGTGCAGATCGCCCGCGAGGATCCCGCGCTTGCCTTCCACAGCCTCCAGCACCAGCGCGCCTGCGCCGTCGCCGAACAGGACGGACGTGGTCCGGTCTTCCCAGTCCATCAGACGAGAGAAGGTCTCGGCCCCGATGACAAGCACGCGTTTCGCCTGACCCGAACGGATCAACCCGTCGGCATTGGTCAGCGCGAAGATGAACCCGGCGCAGACCGCCTGCACGTCGAAGGCAAAGCCCTGCTCCATCCCCAGTTCCGCCTGAACCATGGTCGCGGCGGAGGGGAAGGTGAAGTCAGGAGTCGACGTCGCCACGATCAGCGCGTCGATATCGGCCACGCCCATTCCGGCATCAGCCAGCGCGGCGCGAGCCGCGCGGGCAGCGATGTCCGCAGTCGTCTGGCCTTCAGCCACGAAATGCCGCCGCTCGATCCCCGTGCGCGAGCGGATCCATTCGTCCGATGTCTCGATGCGGGCTTCGAACTCAGCATTGGGGACCACACGGTCGGGCAGGTAGTGCCCGACGCCCCTGACCACGGCGCGCAATGTCATCCGGCAGATCCGTCCATTGTTTTCATTGTCGTTTCACCCGAGGTCATGGCCGATGCGACACGCGCGGCAAGCCTGTCGTTGAAGCCGGACTTCGCAAGCTGGAAAGCCAGTTTGATCGCGGCGGAAACGCCGGTCGCATCGGACGAACCATGGGATTTCACGACGGTTCCATTCAGACCGAGGAACACGCCGCCATTCACACGGCGCGGATCGATCCGCTTCTGCAGGCGCTTCAACGAAGCCAGTGCCAGCACGGCTGCCATCTTCGACAGGAAGGTCGCGCGGAACGCGTCCTTCAGGAAATCGGAAACCAGCTTCGCCGTGCCTTCGCCCGTCTTCAGCGCGATATTGCCTGTGAAGCCGTCGGTCACGATCACGTCGCAGCGGCTGCCGGGAATGTCCCCGCCCTCGACGAAGCCGACATATTCGTAGCTGCCGCGTTCGGCATGGGCCGCAATCAGATCATGAGCCTGTTTCAGTTCGGCCCGGCCCTTGTGCTCCTCGGTGCCGACGTTCAGCAGGCCGACCCGCGGGCGCGAAAGCTCCATGCCGTTGCGCGCATAGGAGGTGCCCATCAGCGCGTATTGCAGCAGGTCTTCGGGTTCGGCCTTGATGTCGGCGCCCACGTCCAGCATCACGTTGAAGCCGCCGGGGTTGCGCGACGGCCAGAGGCAGGCGATGGCCGGGCGGTTCACACCCGGCATCTTGCGCAGCCGCACCATGGAAATCGCCATCAGCGCGCCGGTATTGCCGCAGGAGACGGCAACGCTCGCCTCGCCATTCTTCACGCTGTCGATGGCCGACCACATGGAAGTACCGTTGCCATGGCGCATTACCTGGCTGGGCTTGTCGTGCATCGTGACGACGCGGGGCGCGTGGCGCAGGTCATAGCGGCCTGCCAGGATCTTGTGCTTGGCCAGCAGCCGCGAAAGCTCCCCTTCGTCCCCATGCAGGATGAAGTGGATGTCAGGGTTCTTGCTGGCCGAATCGACAAGCCCGGCCACCACGGCAGCCGGGCCTCTGTCGCCGCCCATGGCGTCGACGGAAATGACGACCTTGCCTACGCCGGCGGCCGGAATGTTCGCATCACTCGACATCTCGGGCAGGCGCGGCGACACGGCCTCAGGCCGCGTCTTCGTCCAGATCGACTTCGGTCGCGGTCGAAACGACTTCACGCGCGTCGTAGTGGCCGCAAGCGCCGCAAACGTGGTGCGGGCGCTTCAGCTCGCCGCAGTTCGGGCAATCGGAAGGGTTGGACGCGACCAGTGCGTCGTGGGCGCGGCGCATGTTGCGGCGCGATTTCGTGACTCGGTTCTGCGGGACAGCCATTGTCTCGACCTCAGATTGATGAGGGGACGTGCCCCTGTTTGCCTCTTGGATCAGACATTTGGCCCATCCGGGCAACGCAAGATCCATACGTTCGATGAGGCGCGGAACATAGCGAAATCCCGCGCCGTTGCAAGCCCCTTTTCAGCCGTCCTTGCCAAGCTTGTCCTTCAGCGCCTGAAGCCCCGCGAAGGGCTTGAGGTCGGCATCCGTCAACGGAACTTCGCCCGGCGCGGCATGGACGGCCTCGCCCAGTTCGGCACCTTCCGCGCGGGGATAGGGCGGCAGGGCCAGCGAAAGCTCCTCCACTGCGACCTCGCCCACGTCGATCACCTCGGGCAGCGGCTCGACATCCTCCTCGGGGATCTCGACCTCGGCGGCGTCGGGCAGGGTGAAATCGGCGCTATAGCGGCGGCTTACCCGGCTTTCGATCTTCGTCACCACCGGCGCCAGCGTCACGATGCAAGGTTTTTCGACGGTGGCGGACAGCGTGCCTTCCAGCAGGAAGTCGTGCTTGCGGTCGGCGCGAATCTCACCCTCGAACCGCAGGGCACGGATGGCGGTGATCTCCAGATCGCGGGCCACGGCGGCGCGGGTTGCCGCATCGGGCGACAGGGCGAAGCGCTGGGCCTTGCGAGTCGGAAGGCTGGCCACGCGGAAGGCTTGGCTCAGCGGCAGATCGGTCATGCTGGCGCATCCTTTCTTGAACAAGTGCGCTGCCATCTGGTAAGCCATCGGCAAATCCGGCAACGTCCGGTTGGAATTATGGGGCCGAGGCCCGCAAGGCAAGGGGTGGGCATGGGTCTGGCAGGACGGATGACGGCGGCAGGGGCAACGGCCCGCCGCGGCCTTCTTGGCGGTGTGCTTCTGGTGACGGTGGCGTGTTCGCCCGTCTATCGCAACCACGGATACGTCCCGACAGAGGTGGATCTGCGCGAAGTCCAGATCGGCGATACGCGCGACGATGTCGCAGCCGCGATCGGCCGCCCCGCGACGGCCGCGCTTCTGAACGACAGCGGCTGGTATTACATCCAGAGCCGCTTCCGCCATTACGGCCTGCGCGAGCCGCAGGAAGTTGAACGCGAGGTTCTGGCCGTGTCTTTCACTCCCGACGGCCGGGTTCAGAACATCGAACGCTTCGGTCTGGACCAAGGCGTGATCGTGCCGCTTTCGCGCCGCGTGACCACGACGAGCATTCAGGGCAGCAGCTTCCTGCGGCAGCTGTTCGGATCGGTCGGCCGTCTGCGGGCCGACCAGATCCTCGAAGATTAATCGGGCTTGAAGTCCAGCGACACGCCGTTGATGCAGTAACGCAGCCCCGTTGGCTGCGGCCCGTCCGGGAAGACATGGCCCAGATGCGCCTCGCATTTGGCGCAATGGACCTCGATCCGCTGCATCCCGTGCGAATCGTCTCGCGACATGCCCACCGATTCCCCGTCGCGCGGGGCGAAGAAGCTGGGCCAGCCGCAGTGGCTTTCGTATTTCGTCTCCTGTTCGAACAGGGGCGCGCCGCAGCAGATGCAGGTGAAGGTGCCCGCCTCCTTCGGAAAGCCGGGATGGCTTCCGGCGCGTTCGGTGCCGTGCTGGCGGGTCACGCGATACTGTTCGGGGGTCAGCTGTTCGCGCCATTCGGCGTCGGTCTTTTCGATCTTGTCGGTCATGCGGTTCTCCTCTCGGCTTGCGCGGAAGCCGGTTTCGCCAATATTTAGGAATGACAGGCGGTTTCGCCAAGATGAGGGCATCCATGCCGCCGCTGATCCGGGGCCGATACACCATCCGCAGGGCCGAGAGCGCCGGGGATCTCCGCCGTGCGCAGCAGCTTCGCACACGGGCCTTCGACACGGCCGAACTGGATGCCGATGGCCACGACGCGCTCTGCACCCATCTGCTGGTGGAGGAGGGCGCGGATCTGGTCGCCTGCCTGCGATTGATGACGCTTGATCCACGGGATATCGCAAGCAGCTATTCCGCGCAGTTCTACGATCTGTCCCGGCTGGAGGCGTTCCCCGGCCCGTTGGTGGAGATGGGACGCTTCTGCATCGCGCCGGACCGCCACGACCCCGACATCCTGCGTGCGGCTTGGGCTGCGGTGACGGGGCTGGTGGACCGGGTCTCGGCGCAGCTTCTGTTCGGATGTTCGTCCTTTCGTGGCACGGATCCCGTGCGCTATGCCCATGCCTTCGCCGCGCTTGCCCGGTCGCACCTTGCGCCCGAGCCGTGGCGCCCCGGCATCCGCGCGCCCGAAACGCATGATTTTGTCACTGGCGCGGCGGAGCCCGACATGCGGCAGGCGGCCCAAACCCTGCCGCCCTTGCTGCGGACCTATCTGGCGATGGGCGGTTGGGTTTCGGATCATGCGGTCGTCGATCACGCGATGAACACACTGCACGTCTTCACCGGGCTCGAGATCGCGCGAATCCCGCCTGCGCGGGCGCGGTTGCTGCGGGCGGTGTCAGGCTAGGCCGACCATGCGCCGGATATCCAGCGGCGTCGCGCCCTCGGCCCGGAAGGCGGCGATGGCGCGGGCGTCGTCGCGCTTGGCCAGCCGCTTGCCAGCCTCGTCCCGGATCAAGCGATGGTGGTGAAAGCGGATGGCGGGCAGATCCAGCAGCCTCGCCAGCAGCACATGGATGGGTGTCGCCGGGAACAGGTCGGCCCCGCGCACGGCCTCGGTGACGTTCTGGAACGCGTCATCCACCACCACGGCAAGGTGATAGGCTGCGCCCATCGTGCGGCGCGACAGGACGACATCGCCGATATCCTCGACCATGCGGGCAGGGTGATGATCGCCCGCGAAGATTCCGGTTTCGGTGAAGACGAGCGGACCTGCCAGATCGAGGGCCGCCGCCATGTCCAGCCGCACGGCGTCGTCGGGGCCGGGGCGGCGGTGCAGGGCGCGGCAGGTGCCGGGATAGATCAACCCGTCCGGCCCTTCCTGCGGAGCGGTCTGGGCCGCGCGAATGTCGGCGCGGCTGCAGGTGCAGGCATAGGTCACGCCCATATCCGACAG
Organism: Falsirhodobacter flavus; assembly: GCA_029846755.1. GTDB lineage: Bacteria > Pseudomonadota > Alphaproteobacteria > Rhodobacterales > Rhodobacteraceae > Falsirhodobacter > Falsirhodobacter flavus. The sequence goes on from JARWBI010000001.1 coordinate 861,703, forward strand.
CCGCGCCAGCGCAGCGTCATAGGCGGCGTGACGCGTGGACTGGAACAGCGGCTCGGGCCAGTCCAGCCCCAGCCAGTGGAGATCGTCGTAAATACCCTGCACCCATTCGGGGCGCGAACGGCCCGCGTCCAGATCCTCGATCCGCAGCAGGAAAGTGCCGCCCGTCGCGCGGTCCCACGCCGTCAGCGCGGAAAAGGCGTGGCCGAGATGCAAAGGCCCCGTCGGCGACGGGGCAAAGCGGTTCACATAGCCAGCCATTCGGTGAAGGCGTCCTTCGCCCGGTCGGTATAGGCCTTGTAACGATCTTTCCGGCCCCTGCGACCGCCCTTCGCGTCGATCGGGGGGAACAGGCCGAAATTGACGTTCATCGGCTGGAAGGTCTTCGCTTCGGCCCCGCCGGTGATGTGGGTTATCAACGCGCCGGTCGCGGTTTCGGGCGGCGGTGGGGGCAGGTCGCGGCCCAGAAGCTCCGCCGCCGCCATCCGGCCCGCCAGAAGCCCCATCGCGGCAGATTCGACATAACCCTCGACCCCCGTGACCTGACCCGCGAACCGGATGTTCGGGCGTGAGCGCAGGCGCATCCGGTCGTCCAGCAATGTGGGCGAGTTCAGGAAGGTGTTGCGATGAATGCCGCCAAGCCGCGCAAATTTCGCATTCTCTAGCCCCGGAATCATCCTGAAAACATCGGTTTGCGCGCCATACTTCATCTTCGTCTGGAAGCCGACGATGTTATAGAGCGTGCCCAGCTTGTTGTCGCGGCGTAGCTGCACCACGGCATAGGGCTTTTCCGGGCGGTGCGGGTTGGTCAGCCCGATCGGCTTCATCGGCCCGAAACGTGGCGTCTCGCGACCGCGTTCGGCCATCACCTCGATCGGGAGGCAGCCGTCGAAATAACCCGCCGTCTCGCCCTCGCGAAACTCGGCCTTGTCGGCGGCCAGCATGGCGTCGATGAAGGCTTCGTATTGATCCTTGTCCATCGGGCAGTTGACGTAAGCCGTCCGCTCCTCATCAGTCTCGCCCTTGTCATAGCGGGACTGGAGCCAGGCCACGTTCATGTCCACGCTGTCGGCATAGACGATGGGGGCGATGGCGTCGAAGAAGGCAAGGCTGTCGGCCCCGGTTTCGGCCCGGATGCTTTCCGCCAACGCGCCCGAGGTCAGCGGCCCGGTCGCGATGATCCATGCGCCTTCCGCCGGAAGCGAGGTCACCTCGCCATCCACGACCGAGATGAGCGGATGCGCGCGCAGCCGTGCCGTCACGCTTTCGGCAAAGGGGTCGCGGTCCACGGCCAGCGCGCCGCCCGCGGGCAGCCGATGCGCTGCCGCCATCTCCATGATGAGCCCGCCTGCCGCGCGCATCTCCCAATGGAGCAGCCCGACCGCATTGCGTTCATGATCGTCCGACCGGAAGGAGTTCGAGCAGACCATTTCGGCGAACGAGCCGGTGCGATGGGCGAAGGTGCCGACGGTGGGCCGCATCTCGTGCAGCACCACATTGACGCCCATCTGCGCGGCCTGCCATGCGGCCTCGGACCCGGCCATGCCGCCGCCCACGATATGAAGTTCCTGTGTCATGGCGCATCTCTTACCCCTGAGGGTGCGAGATGCGCAAGATCAGGCCTCGTCTTCGCCCTGTTCGGCGATACGGGCGACAGAGACGACCAGTTCGCCCGCCGCCGTGTTGAAGACCCGCACCCCGCCCGCAGATCGCGAACGGAAGCTGATCTGATCCACCGGCACCCGGATGGACTGCCCGGTCGAGGTCGCGAGCATGATCTGATCCGCCGCGTCGACCGGGAAGGACGCGACCAGCGGCCCCCCGCGCATCGCGCCGTCCATCGCCTTCACGCCCATGCCGCCGCGCCCGCGCACCGGGTAATCGTGGCTGGAGGACAACTTGCCCGAACCTTGCGCCGTGATCGTCAGGATCAGGTCTTCGGCTGCCGACATCTCGGCATAGCGTTCCTGCGAAAGCTGGCCGGCCTCGATGCCTTCGTCATCCTCGGTCTCGTCCTCGGTGACACCGGCGACAAGACGGCGCTGCTTCAGATAGGCAGCGCGTTCGGCAGGGTCTGCCTCGAAATGGCGGATGACGGACATCGACACGACGTGATCGCCCTCGCCGAGCCGGATGCCGCGCACGCCAGTCGAATCCCGGCCCTTGAAGATACGCACATCGGTCGTCGGGAAGCGGATCGCGCGGCCCGCATCTGTGACCAGCATCACGTCGTCGTTTTCATCGGCGATCCGCACGTTCACGAGGCTGACATTTTCCGGCAGCTTCATCGCGATCTTGCCGTTGCGCATGACGTTGGTGAAATCGGACAGCGCGTTGCGGCGCACGTCGCCTTCGCTGGTGGCGAAGACGAGTTGCAGGTTGTCCCATTCCGCCTCCGGCTCGTCGATGGCCAGAAGGGCGGCGATGGAGATGCCGGGCGTGATCGGCAGGATGTTGACCATCGCCTTGCCGCGTGCCTGGCGGCCCGCAAGCGGCAGCCGCCACGTCTTCAACTTGTAAACCATGCCGTCGGTCGTGAAGAACAGAAGCTGCGTGTGGGTGTTGGCAACGAACAGCGTGGTCACCACGTCGTCTTCCTTGGTCGCCATGGACGAGAGGCCTTTGCCACCCCGGTTCTGGCTGCGGAATTCGGCCAGCGGGGTGCGCTTGATATAGCCGCCCGAGGTGATGGTCACGACCATGTCCTCGCGCTCGATCAGGTCCTCGTCTTCCATGTCGCCGGACCAGTCGGCGATCTCGGTCCGGCGGGGCACGGCGAACAGGTCGCGCACTTCGCGCAGCTCGTCCGAGATGATGGACATGATCCGGTCGCGGCTTCCAAGGATTTCCAAGTAATCCCGGATCTTTGCGGCGAGTTCCTGAAGTTCGTCCGTAACTTCCTTGACACCCATCGCGGTCAGGCGTTGCAGGCGCAGTTCAAGGATCGCGCGGGCCTGTGCTTCGGACAGGTTATAGGTGCCGTCCTCGTTCACCGTATGGGTCGGATCGTCGATCAGGCGGATGTAATCGGCAATGTCATGCGCGGGCCAGCGGCGGGTCATCAGCTTTTCGCGCGCCTCTGCCGGGTCGGCCGAGGAGCGGATGGTCGCGACGATCTCATCCACGTTGGACACGGCGACGGCCAGGCCGCAGAGGATATGACTCCGCTCGCGCGCCTTGCGCAGCTCGAAAGCGGTTCGGCGGGCGACCACATCCTCGCGGAAGGTGATGAAATACGACAGGAAGTCGCGCAGCATCAGCTGTTCGGGGCGACCGCCGTTCAGCGCCAGCATGTTGCAGCCGAAGCTTGTCTGCATCGGGGTGAAGCGCCAAAGCTGGTTCAGCACCACATCCGGCGTTGCGTCGCGTTTCAACTCGATCACCACGCGCACGCCGATCCGGTCAGATTCGTCGGCCACGCCCGAGATGCCCTCGATCTTCTTCTCGCGCACCATCTCGGCGATCTTTTCGATCATCGAGGATTTGTTCACCTGATACGGGATCTCGTCGATGACGATGGCGTAGCGGTCCTTGCGGATCTCCTCTACCCGCGTCTTGCATCGGATGATGACCGAGCCGCGGCCTTCGAGATAAGCCTTCCGCGCGCCCGAACGGCCAAGAATGATGCCGCCGGTGGGAAAGTCCGGGGCGGGGATGATCTCCATCAACGCCTCGGTCGACATGTCGGGATTTTCGATCAGCGCCAGCGTGCCGTCGATCACTTCGCCAAGGTTGTGCGGCGGGATGTTGGTCGCCATGCCGACAGCGATACCGCCCGCACCGTTGACCAGCATGTTGGGGAACCGGGCGGGCAGGACCGTCGGCTCGCGGTCCTTGCCGTCGTAGTTGTCTTGGAAATCGACGGTTTCCTTGTCGATATCGGCCAGCAGGAAAGCGGCGGGCTTGTCCATCCGCACTTCGGTATACCGCATGGCGGCGGCGCTGTCGCCGTCCATGGACCCGAAGTTGCCCTGACCGTCCAGCAGCTTCAGCGACATGGAAAACGGCTGCGCCATCCGCACCAGCGCGTCATAGATCGCACTATCGCCGTGGGGGTGGTATTTCCCCATCGTATCGCCCACCGGACGGGCCGATTTGCGGTACGGTTTGTCATGCCCGTTGCCGCTTTCGTTCATCGCGTGAAGAATGCGGCGGTGCACGGGTTTCAGCCCGTCGCGCAGGTCCGGAATGGCGCGAGAGACGATCACGCTCATCGCATAGTCCAGATAGGCCGTCTTCATCTCCTCGGCGATGGAGATCTGCGGGTGCGAAGGCACCGGACGTTCCGGATTTTCGCTGGCGTTATCAGGGACTTCTGGGATGTCGGTCACGTCTGCGCGCTCTCTCGTCTTAAGGTGGCGCGACTATAGCGGCAGGCTGTGCGCGTGACAATGGCAGCCGGACCGCCCGGCTGCCAACAGATTGTTTTCCTTGCAATTTACCTCTGCTGTCACATCATCTTCAAAAAGGAGGTGCGCAATGCGCGAAACCGAGATGATGCTGAAGGGATACGGCCTGACGCTGGCGGAATTCACCTACCGGATGCCCGACCACCGCCATGTGCTGAACACCTATGTCTGGCAGGATTACGACCTCTCGCCGGATTACCCTGTCCTGTTCCGCTTCATCGAGTTCTGGCAGGAAAAGATCGACGGCCCGCTCCATTCCGTCCGCTTCACCCACCGCAAGCTGATCGGCCCCGGCGAATGGAGAAACGTCGTGGGCGAGTTCCGCCTTCATTAGATCAGGCGGACCTGCGTGCCGATGGGGGCAAGGGCGAACAGCTCCTCCACATGCTCGTTGTAAAGCCCGACGCAACCCGAGGAAGAAGGCCGCCCGATCTTGCGCGTGTCATGGGTGCCGTGAATGATATAGGCGGGCCAGCTCAGATACATCGCATGGGTGCCAAGCGGGTTCGACGGCCCCGGTTCGACATAGTCGGGCAGGCTCGGATCGCGGCGTTTCATATCCGCCGTGGGTCGCCAGTCCGGCCCGATCCGCTTGCGCACGATCTGGGTATAACCGCGCTTCGTCAGCTCCTCGGTCATCGGGATCGAACTGGGATAGAGACGATAATCGCCGTTCGGCCCCCACCAATGCAGCGCGCGCGAGGTAAAGTCGGCCACGATGGCGCCCTTGCCGATGCTGCCGAAATGGTCCTGCCAGTCCTGCGTGCGGAAACTGGAGGTATTGCTCTGCACCGTTTGCGCCCGAAGGATGGCCGGGGTCGCCAGAACGGCCAGTCCGGCCAAAAGAACGGTGCGTCGCTGCGTCATGTCTGTCTCCATCGTTTCGGATGGGAAAAGTCGTATCTCCGGCGTGGTTTTGCCAATCACGCCCACGCGAGGGGACGTTTTGCCGCATCAGAAGCTGCGGGTCGGCCTATCGAACACCTTGCGTCCCATCAGCGAGGCGACGAGGTCCACCATCACCTTCGCCGTCTTGCCGCGCTCGTCCAGAAACGGGTTCAACTCTACCATGTCCAGCGAGGTGACGAGGCTGCTTTCGTGCAGCAGTTCCATCACGAGATGGGCCTCGCGGAAGGTGGTGCCGCCGGGGACCGTGGTGCCAACCGCCGGCGCGATGGAGGGATCGAGGAAATCGACATCCAGCGACACATGCAGCATCCCGTCGGACGCCCGCACGCGGTCCAGAAACGCCCGCAGCGGCGCGACGATGCCCTGTTCGTCCAGCACGCGCATGTCGTTGATCTCGATCTCGTGCGTCAGCAGGGCAGCGTGTTCGGCGGGATCGACCGACCGGATGCCGAACAAGCAGATGTTCTGGGCCGGAATCGGTTCGGGGAAGGGCGGGAACAGGTCGAAACCGGCGCGCCCCGCGATATAAGCGACGGGGGTTCCGTGCAGATTGCCCGAGGTGGTGCTGTCAGGCGTGTGGAAATCAGAATGTGCGTCCAGCCACAACAGGAACAGCGGCCGCCCGACTGCCTTGGCATGGGCCGCAGCCCCCGCCACCGAGCCCAGCGCCAGCGAATGATCACCCCCCATGATGATAGGGAACCCTTCGCCCATTGCGTTCTGGACGGCGGCGGACAGCGCCTCGGTCCAGCCGATGGTTTCGGGCAGGCAGTGCAGCGCCGGATTGGGATGGGTCACGTCGCGCAGTGCGCCAAGCACCACATCCCCGCGATCCGCGACGCCATGGCCCAGCGCCGTCAGCATCTGGGCGATCCCGGCCACGCGATAGGCGGCGGGCCCCATCAGACAGCCGGGGCGCCGCTGGCCGCTGTCGATGGGTGCGCCGATCAGGATGCAGGATTTGAGCATTGCGGTTCTCCTTTACGCGCACCTTCCCGTGACTTTGGCGCGATTGTCCATTCAATCCAGCGACGATTCTGCATAATTGGTCGCAAAGCCAAGCAGAGGAGCCCGGCAGATGATCGTCGAACTTGGACATTTCGCGCTGATCCTCGCGCTTTGCGTGGCGGTGGTCCAGTCGGTCATCCCGCTGATCGGCGCGCAAAAGGGCTGGTCGGGCTGGATGGCGGTGGGCGATCTGGCGGCGAACATCCAATTCGTGCTGATTGCGGCATCGTTCGCGGCGCTGACGGTGGCCTTCGTAACCTCCGATTTCTCGCTGAAACTCGTGGTGGAAAACTCGCATACGCTGAAGCCGCTGATCTACAAGATCTCGGGCGTTTGGGGGAACCATGAAGGCTCGCTCCTGCTCTGGGTGCTGATCCTTGCTGTCTTCGGGGCGTCGGCGGTCTGGTTCGGGGGGAACCTTCCGCCACGGCTGCGGGCAAGAGTGCTGGCTGTGCAGGGGATGATCGGCGTGGCGTTCATGCTGTTCATGCTGCTGACATCGAACCCGTTTCTGCGGCTCGCCGTGCCGCCCTTCGATGGGCAGGACCTGAACCCGCTGCTGCAAGATCCGGGGCTCGCGTTCCATCCACCGTTCCTCTATCTCGGCTATGTCGGGCTTTCGATGTCGTTCAGTTTCGCCGTCGCCGCGCTGATTGAAGGGCGGGTGGACGCCGCATGGGGTCGCTGGGTCCGGCCATGGACGCTGGCGGCCTGGGTGTTCCTGACCATCGGCATCGCGCTTGGGTCGTGGTGGGCCTATTACGAGCTTGGCTGGGGCGGCTTCTGGTTCTGGGACCCGGTCGAGAATGCGTCCTTCATGCCGTGGCTGATCGCGGCAGCGCTGCTCCATTCTGCCATCGTCGTGGAAAAGCGGGAGTCGCTGAAGGCATGGACGATCCTGTTGGCGATCCTCGCCTTCGGCTTTTCGCTGATCGGGACGTTCATCGTGCGGTCGGGGGTCATCACCTCGGTCCATGCCTTTGCCAACGATCCTGAACGCGGGGTGTTCATCCTGCTGATCCTCGGCATCTTCATGGGCGGGGCGCTGACGCTTTTCGCCGCGCGTGCGGGGTCGATGGAGGCGAAGGGCGTCTTTTCAACCGTCAGCCGCGAATCCGGGTTGGTGCTGAACAACCTTTTGCTGACCGTTGCGTCCTTCGTGGTGTTCATCGGCACGATCTGGCCCCTGCTGGCCGAGATCCTGTGGGGCCGCACGCTGTCCGTCGGCGCGCCGTTCTTCAACGCCGCCTTCACGCCCTTTGCCATCGCCATCGCCATTGCCCTTCCCGTGGGTGGGCTGATCCCGTGGAAACGGGCCGAGATTCGCCGTGCCCTGTGGCTGCTGCGCGGGGTGCTGGTGCTTGCGATCGCCCTTGGCGCGCTCGCATGGGCAATGCAGACGGGCCGGTCGGCGCTGGCACCTTTGGGGCTCGGGCTGGGGGCGTGGGTCGTGTTCGGCGCAATGGTGGATATCTGGCAGCGCACAGGAAGAGGCGCTTTGCGGGAACGTCTGCGCCGTCTGTGCCGCTTGCCGCGCGCCGATTGGGGCAAGGCGATCTCTCATGCCGGGTTCGGCGTCACGACCTTCGCCATCGCCGCGATCACCGCCTGGCAGGTCGAGGATATCCGCGTTGTGCAGGAGGGGGGCAGCTTCGATCTGGGCCGCTATACCGTCACGCTGGACGATGTCGAGGAGACGCAGGGGCCGAATTACCTGACCACCATCGCGGCGATGACGCTGGCCGAAGATGGGCGCACCGTCGCCGTGCTGCACCCGGAGAAGCGCTTCTACCCCGTCGCCCGCATGCCGACGACCGAGGCGGCAATCGACTATGGCCTGCTGCGCGACGTCTATCTGGTGATCGGCGACGAGCAGGATGCGGGGGGCTGGGCCGTTCGCAGCTATATCAAGCCGTTCGCCAACTGGATCTGGGGCGGGGCGTTCCTGATGGCGCTGGGCGGGTGTTTCAGCCTTTCGGATCGCCGGTATCGCGTCGCCGCAGGGGCGCGGCGTCCGCAGGGGGTGCCCGCCGAATGATCCGCGCGCTGATCCTTTCGCTTCTGCTGGCCGGACCCGCCTTCGCGGTGCAGCCGGGCGAAATGCTGTCCGATCCCGCGCTGGAGTCTCGCGCGCGCGAGATTTCCAAGGGTCTGCGCTGCCCCGTCTGCCGGAACGAGAATATCGACGACAGCAACGCCACCATCGCCTCGGACCTGCGGCTTCTGGTGCGCGAGCGTCTGGTTGCAGGCGATGACGACCAGCAGGTTGTCGATTTCGTGGTCGACCGCTATGGCGAGTATGTGCTGCTCAACCCCGTCGCGCGGGGGGCCGGGATGATCCTGTGGATTGCCGGGCCGCTGATGTTGCTGGGCGGGGGCGCAGTCGCGTGGGCGTATCTACGCCGCCGCCGTCCCGTCCATGACACTCCGCTGAGTGAGGAGGAACGCGCCCGTCTGGACACGCTCCTGAAGGATTAGCGCGAAGGTGTCGGAACCGCCTCGCGCGGCGCGCGCCGCAGCAGCGCCGCGCCCGCGACGGCCGACAGCAGCGATCCGGCCAGCACGCCCATCTTCAACTCGTTCTGAAGCAGCACATCGCCAGGGAATGAAAGAAGGCCGATGAACAGGCTCATCGTGAAGCCGATCCCGCAAAGCAGCGATACGCCATAGACCTGCCGCCATGTCGCATCCTTTGGCACATCGGCCCAACCCGCCTTGATGACCAACCATGTCGTTGAAAACACACCGATCTGCTTGCCAAGGAACAGGCCCGACGCGATGCCCAGAGGGACGGGGTCCAGCAGGTTCGCAAAGCTCATTCCGGCAAAGGACACGCCTGCATTGGCGAAACCGAAGATCGGCACGATGATGAACGTGACCCACGGCGCGATGGCATGTTCCAGCCGATGCAGGGGCGATGTCGCATCATCCGGCGCGGAGGGCGATGGTTTCAGCGGGATCGTCAGCGCCAGGACCACGCCCGCGATGGTGGCGTGAACGCCCGATTGCAGGGTCAGGAACCACAGCACAGCCCCGAGAATCAGGTAGGGCACGAGGCGCGTGACCCCGGCCAGATTCATCGCCACCAGCGCCGCCGTGACAACTCCGGCCCCCGCCAGCGCCGCCATGTCGATCTGCGCCGTATAGAACAGTGCAATGATGACGACCGCGCCCAGATCGTCGATGATCGCCAGTGCAGCCAGGAACACCCGCAGCGAGATCGGCACCGAAGGGCCCAGCAACGACAGAACGCCCAGCGCAAAGGCGATGTCGGTCGCCGAGGGGATGGCCCAGCCGTTCGGGTGCCCGCCGCTCAGGTTGACGGCCAGATAGAACAGCGCCGGCACGACCATCCCGCCCAGGGCAGCCGCCCCCGGCAGGATGCGGCGCGGCCAGCTCGACAATTGCCCGTCCAACATCTCGCGCTTGATCTCCAGCCCGACCATCAGGAAGAAGACCGCCATCAGCGCGTCATTCACCCAATGCAGGACCGACAGGCCGCCGATGTAGACATGCAGGACATGTTCGTAGGCGTCGCGCAGCGGAGAGTTCGCGACGATCAGCGCAAGCGCCGCCGCCCCCATCAGAACGATCCCCCCCGCCGAGGAGGATTCCAGAAATCGCCGCAGAACGGATGCAGGTTTGTCGGTCGTCATCGCCTCTCCCTTTTCCCGCCCGGATCATAGGGGGCGGGAAAAGAGGGTCCAGCGGAAAAGGTCAGACGCCCCGCGCCAACGCCGCGACGCCGGTGCGCGCCATCTCTCGCAGACCAAGCGGGCGCATCAGATCGGCGAAGGCGTCGATCTTCTCGGGTGTGCCCGTGATCTCGAACACGAAACTTTCCAGCGTCGAATCCACTACATTGGCGCGGAAGATCTCGGCCAGCCGCAGTGCCTCGATCCGGTGATCGCCCTTGCCAGACACCTTGAACAGCGCCAGTTCGCGTTGCACGGCGGGCCCTTCGACGGTCAGGTCGTGAACCTCGTGCACGGGGACCAGACGGCCAAGCTGGGCCTTGATCTGTTCGATCACCGCTGCCGTTCCGGTCGTCACCACGGTGATGCGCGAACGGTGCCCCTCGTGGTCGACCTCGGCCACGGTCAGGCTGTCGATGTTGTAGCCGCGACCCGAAAACAGGCCGATCACGCGCGCCAGCACGCCGCTTTCATTGTCGACCAGCACGGCCAGCGTGTGCGTCTCGATGATCTCGCCGTTCGGATCGCGCAGGTCATAGGCGGAATGGCTCACGGAGCCTTTCTTGATGTTCAGCATCCTGTCCTCTTACACCAGCGCCGCGCCGTGGGTTTCGATCACGCCCATCATCTTCGCCTCGCCCAGCAGCATCTCGTTATGCGGCTTGCCCGAGGGGATCATGGGGAAGCAGTTCTCGTGCTTTTCCACCAGACAGTCGAAGATCACGGGGCCGTCGTAGTCCAGCATCTCGTTGATCGCGTCGTCCAGATCATTGGGGTCGGAACAGCGGATGCCCTTGCAGCCGAACGCCTCGGCCAGTTTCACGAAATCGGGCAGGCTTTCGGACCACGAATGGCTGTAACGCTGGCCATGCAGCAGGTCCTGCCACTGGCGCACCATGCCAAGGCGTTCGTTGTTCAGGATGAACTGCTTGACCGGGGCGCGGAACTGCATCGCCGTGCCCATCTCCTGCATGTTCATCAGCCACGACGCCTCGCCGGCGACGTTGATGACCAGCGCGTCGGGATGGGCGACCTGCACACCGATCGACGCAGGAAGGCCATAACCCATGGTGCCAAGGCCGCCCGAGGTCATCCAGCGGTTCGGTTGGTCGAAATGCAGATACTGCGCCGCCCACATCTGGTGCTGCCCGACCTCGGTCGTGATGTAGCGGTCTCGCCCGCGGGTCAGCGCTTCAAGGCGTTCCAACGCGTGCTGCGGCTTGATGGTCTTCTGCGACGGGCGATAGTCGAGGCAGCGCACCGCCTGCCACTCCTTGATCCGCACCCACCATTGCGTCACCGCCTCGCGGTTCACACGGCTGCCGCGCTGTTTCCACAGGGTCAGCACGTCTTCCAGCACATTGGCCACGTCGCCAAGGATCGGCACGTCCACGCGGATGATCTTGTTGATGGACGACGCTTCGATGTCGATATGCACCTTCTTCGATCCGGGCGAGAAATCGGCGACCCGCCCGGTGATCCGGTCATCGAACCGCGCACCGATGTTGAACATCGCATCGCAGCCATGCATCGCAAGGTTCGCCTCATACAGCCCGTGCATCCCCAGCATCCCCAGCCACAGCTTGCCGCTGGCCGGATAGGCGCCCAGACCCATCAGCGTCGAGGTGACCGGAAATCCCGTTGCCTCGGCCAACTCGCGCAGCAGTTCGGACGCGCGCGGGCCGGAGTTGATGACCCCGCCGCCTGTATAGAAGACCGGGCGTTCCGCTGTCTCGATCATCTCGACCATACGCTCGATCATGGCCGGGTCGCCCTTCACCGTCGGGGCATAGTGGCGCGGCTTGGTCGGGGCAGGGCCGACGTAATCGGCGGTCGCGAACTGCACGTCCTTGGGAATGTCGATCAGCACCGGACCCGGGCGGCCCGAGGTTGCGACGTGAAAGCCGTTATGGATCGTCTCGGACAGTTTCGCCGGGTCCTTCACCAGCCAGTTATGCTTGGTGCAGGCGCGGGTGATGCCGACGGTGTCGGCCTCCTGGAACCCGTCGGTGCCGATCAGGAAGGTCGGAACCTGACCCGACAGCACGACCAGCGGGATGGAATCCAGCAGCGCGTCAGTCAGGCCGGTGACCGCATTGGTCGCGCCGGGGCCGGAGGTGACCAGCACCACGCCGGGTTTGCCGGTCGATCTGGCATAGCCTTCGGCCATGTGGACCGCGCCCTGTTCGTGACGGACCAGAACGTGCTTGATGTCGTTCTGCTGGAAAATCTCGTCATAGATCGGAAGGACGGCGCCGCCGGGATAGCCGAAGACCACCTCGACCCCCTGATCCTTCAGGGCCTGAACCACCATCTTCGCGCCGCTCATCTGCGTCATGTGCCTGTCCTTCCTCGCCTCTTTCGCAACAAAAAGCCCCCGAGGTCATCGGGGGCGCATGGGAACCGTTATGGTCAACCGTTACCGGCCCATGCGCGCATCCCCTACAAGACCTACGATGGAAGGCATAAGCCAGTCCCCTTGTTGCGATGAAGGCAACTTAGACGGGCGGTTTGGCAAGGTCAATGGCATAAAATATCAACACCGGCGTCAAAGTGGATGTTTTGTTGCGCCGAGGCCGGATTTGAGTGCTCAAAGTTTCACTCGTCGTCGCGGACCAGCCTGAGATGCGGCTTGCCACGCGGCACGAAGGGTGCGGGCTCCTCGGCGAAGCCGGGGGTGCGTGTCCCGGTCAGGATACGCTCCTCCAGTGCGCGGCCGCCGGTGAAACGGCGCGGGCTGCGTCCGATGATCCCTTCGGTCGCCAGGCAGCCGAGCGCCAGATCCGCGCCGCCTTCGCCCTTGACCGGCAACAGGATCATGCGCCCCGAAAGCGCTGGCCGCCCGACGCCCCGGCCCGCGTCGACGCACAGATCGAGGATGCAGGGCGTGGCGAAGACCCGCTCGATCCGTGGGGCGATTTCGTCCCGGTCCCCGGGTTCGAACAGCGACGAAAAAGGCATCCCGCGCACATCCATCCCCATGATGTCGGACAGGTGCATCCCGGCAAGACGGAACCGCGCGATGCCGGGCGCGATCCGTTCGATCAGGAAGGAATTCGCCAGCGCTCCCTCGATCCCGCGCGGATCGATCCGGCTGCGCTGCGGCAGCCTGCCATCCTCGCGCAGCGCCTCCCAATAGGCACGGACCTGCGCGATCATCGCGAATCGAACAGACGTCATTCCGTTCTCCGTCACAGCCCGCCGGGCCGGGAAATCAATCAGCATACTATACACTCCACACAAGGGTCGCACTATGGGGTGCCGCGCCGGAAACGTCGGCAGGCTGCACGAGACCCTTTTCGCCAGATAGCAGCTTTTCGAGCGGAGGCGCGTGAAAGATGAATGAATGGTAAACGGCTGATCGCGCTTGACCTTGGGGGCGGGTTCGCCCAGATGCGGGCTGAACGGCAAAAGGGGGCCAGACATGCGGCGCGGACTTCTTCTGATCCTCTCCTCGCCTTCGGGCGCGGGCAAATCGACGCTGTCGCGGCGGATCATGGACTGGGATCCGACGATCCGCTTCTCGGTCTCGGCGACGACCCGCGCGCCAAGGCCGGGCGAACAGGACGGGCGCGAATATTACTTCCGCACGCGCGAGGATTTTCAGGATCTGGTCGCGAACGGGCAGATGCTGGAACATGCCGAAGTGTTCGGCAACTTCTATGGCAGCCCGCGCGGACCTGTGGAACAGGCGATGCTCGATGGGCGCGACACGCTGTTCGACATCGACTGGCAGGGCGGGCAGCAGATCCGCAACTCGGCCCTTGGGCGCGATGTGGTTTCGGTCTTCGTGCTGCCACCCTCCATCGCCGAGCTGGAGCGTCGCCTGCGCGGACGCGCGCAGGACAGCGAGGAGGTCATCGCCGGCCGGATGGCGAAAAGCCGCGACGAGATCAGCCACTGGGCGGAATATGACTATGTCCTCGTCAACAACGACATAGATACTGCGGAACAGGAGCTTCGGACCATCCTCATGGCCGAGCGCCTGCGCCGCGATCGCCAGCCCATGCTGAACGACTTCGTCCGCGGCCTGAACGGGGAGTTCGAGAGAAGATGATCTATGCCCTCGATGACGTCGCACCGAGCGTTCCTGCCTCGGGCGATTACTGGATCGCGCCGGGGGCCCATGTGGTCGGGCGCGTCGTGCTTGCCGACGGGGTGGGCATCTGGTTCGGCGCCGTCCTGCGCGGCGACAACGAGGAGATTCGCATCGGCGAGGGGACCAATATCCAGGAAAATTCCGTGCTGCATACCGATTGGGGATACCCGCTGTCGGTCGGCGCGAATTGCACGATCGGCCACAAGGCGATGCTGCATGGCTGCACCATCGGCGACGGCACGCTGATCGGAATGGGCGCGATGGTCATGAACGGGGCGAAGATCGGCAAAGGCTGCCTGATCGGCGCGAACGCTTTGGTCACCGAGGGGAAGGAGATCCCCGACGGATCGCTCGTAATGGGCGCGCCCGGGCGTATCGTGCGCGAACTGAATGCCGAAGCGCAGGAACGCCTTCTTGCATCGGCAAGCAGCTACCGCAACAACATGCGGCGGTTCCGCAGCGGTCTCGTGGCGCTTCGGCGCGTCAGTGACGGTCCTGAAGCAGGCTGACCTCGCGGCCCGGCAAGGCGGCTCGCAACTCGTCCTCGATCATCGACGCGTGCCTGACGCCCGTTCCGACGACTTCGACGGGGCCCATCCAGCGCAGGCTGCGCAGGCGGGCCATCACCTCGACCGCGTCGAAATCATCGGCGATCAGCGGGCAAATGACGCGGCTGGGCGAGACGCGGCGCAAAAGCGCACGGTCAAGCCCGATAAAACGGGCCACGACGACCGACGGGCGCCGGGGCAGGCGGTCGATCAACGGCAATGCTTGGGGGACCTCGATCAGAAGAAGCGTCTCGGCGGGATCGCGCAATGGCACCGGAGCCTTTGGCGTCATCGAACGCATCGCATCCAGCCGAACAACAGAAACTGAGCTCCAGCCCCAGCCAGTGGGATCCATTCTTTTCATAGCGTCTCCTTCCGCCCCTTTCTAAAGGCGGACATTTGCGGGAAAAGCAGAGTGTCACTGTATGTTCAAGTGAAATTGGCACAACATCCTACGGTAAAACAAACTGTCGCATTTCTGCAAGATGGTGCTCCTGCGGCCAAGGGCAACATCGAAAGGCGACGGGCCGGCGCAACGAATTGAATGGGTGAGACTGTTGTCGGACAAGGAAATGAAACTTCTGGAAACCCTGCTTGAAGGTGTTCCCCTTCCCATGGTCCTGATCGACAGCGAGGAACGGATCGCGGCAGCCAATGCCCCCGCGCTGGCACTGTTCGGCAGCGGCATCGTCGCGCGGCACTACGTCATCGCGATGCGCCAGCCCGGGCTGCTGGACGCGATCGAGGGAACGCTGCGCCACCGCCAGATGGTCCGCGCGCGCCACATCATCACCGGCCCCTCGCGCGAGGCGAGCTATCGCGTGACGGTATCCCCGGTCGAGGGGGGGCGCGTGCTGTGCGCCTTCGAGGATATCACCGAACAGGAACAGGCGGGCGCGATCCGGCGCGATTTCGTGGCCAATGTCAGCCACGAGCTTCGCACCCCGCTGACCTCGCTTCTGGGGTTCATCGAGACCTTGCAGGGCGCGGCCAAGGACGACCCCGGCGCCCGCGCGCGTTTCCTCGCCATCATGGCGCGCGAGGCAGAACGCATGAACCGGCTGGTGCGCGATCTTCTTTCGCTCAGCCGGGTGGAGAGCGAGGAGCGGGTGCGCCCGACGACGCCCGTGGATATCGCGGCGCTGGTCGCGCTGGCCGTCACTGCGCTGCGCCCGACCGCCGCCTCGGCCGGCGTCACGATCGAGGTGACGGGCGATCCCGGCCCGCTGCTTGTTCCGGCGGATTCGGACCAGATGGTGCAGGTGTTCCAGAACCTGATCGAGAATGCGCTGAAATACGGCGCCGGGGGCGGAATCATCACCATCGCGCTTCGCCGTGACCAGAACGACATCCTCCGACTTGGCCCGTCGGTGGTCGTGGATGTGATCGACCGGGGCGAGGGGATCGACCCGATCCACATCCCGCGCCTGACCGAACGGTTCTATCGGGTGGACAACCACCGCTCGCGCGAGCAGGGCGGAACGGGGCTGGGGCTGGCCATCGTCAAGCACATCGTCAACCGCCACCGCGGGCGCTTCCGCATCGAAAGCGCCAAGGGCAAGGGCAGCACCTTCACCATCATTCTGCCCGAAGGCTAGAGCCGGGCGATCCGTTCGGTAAGCAGCCCAAAGAAGCCGTCCGCATCCACATGGCCCATGAACAGGGCGTTGGGGGTGCGGTCGGTCACGCCCCACCAGTCGGCCACGGTCATGCCCAGCGTCAGCTCGCTGCGGGTCTCGATCTCGACGTTGATGTGGCGGCCGGTGAACAGGTCGGGGCGGATCAGCCATGCGATGACGCAGGGGTCATGCAAAGGCGCGCCGTTCCCGCCATATTTGGCGATGTCGAACCGTTCGAAGAAATCGGCCCATTCGGCAACCATCTGTCCCGCAAGCGTTCCCATGTTACGGAAGGCGCGGATGCGCGGCGGGCTGGTCAGCGCCTTGTGCGTCACGTCCAGCGGCATCACGACCAACGGCACGCCGGAGCGGAAGACGATGTCGGCGGCCTCGGGATCGACGAAGATGTTGAACTCCGCCGCCGGGGTGATGTTGCCGACCTCGAAATAAGCGCCGCCCATCAGCACGATTTCCTGAATGCGCGGCGCGATGTCGGGCGCGCGGCGCAAGGCGGTGGCGATATTCGTCAGCGGCCCCAGCGGGCACAGCGTGACGGTCCCCGAAGGTTCCGCCCGCAGCGTCTCGATGATGAAATCGACCGCGTGCTGCTGTTCCAGCGGCAGCTTGGGTTCCGGCAGGGGCGGCCCGTCGAGGCCCGTCGCGCCATGCACATGTTCCGCTGTCACCAGCTTGCGTTGAAGCGGCGCATCGCATCCGGCAAAGACGCGGACCGGGCCGGCCCCTGCCAAGGCGCAGATAGCGCGGGCATTGCGTTCCGTCAGATGCAGCGGCACGTTCCCGGCAACGACGGTTACGCCAAGCACTGCGATATCTTCCGGGCTGGCAAGCGCCAGCAGAAGGGCGATCGCGTCATCCTGTCCAGGATCGCAATCTATGATGACTTTTCTGGGGTGGCTCATCTGGTCTTCTTGGTTAACGGGCTGCACCACTATCTAATCCCCGAAGCGGCGGAGTTCCCGGAAAATTCCGCGCTTCGGCGCTTTTCCTCGTCCTTGGCGCGGTCCCAGAGGGCGTCCATCTCCTGCAGGTTGCTGTCTTTCGGAGCGCGCCCATCTTGGGCGAGAATTTCTTCGATCCGCATGAACCGGCGGGTGAATTTGGCATTCGCTCCGCGCAGCGCGCCTTCGGCATCGACCTTCATGTGGCGGGCCAGATTCGCCATGACGAACAGCAGATCGCCGAACTCCTCCTCGACCTCGGCCTGCGTCAAGGTCTCGCGCGCCTCGACCAGTTCGGCCATCTCTTCGCGCAGCTTGTCCAACACCTGATCGGTCGATGGCCAGTCGAAGCCGACCCGCGCCGCGCGGCTTTGCAGCTTCACCGCACGGGTCAGGGCGGGAAGGCCCAGCGCCACGCCGTCCAGCACGCCGCCCTTGCGTTCGGCGGCCTTGATTGCCTCCCAATCCGCGGTCTGCTGATCGGGGGTCTTGTCGCGGCTCTCATCCCCGAAGACATGGGGGTGGCGCGCGATCATCTTGTCCGAAATGGCGTTCGCCACGTCGTCGAAGGTGAACATGCCCGCTTCCTCGGCCATGCGGGAATGGAACACGGTTTGCAGCAGCAGATCGCCCAGCTCTCCCGGCAGTTCGTCCCACGCCTTGCGCTGGATCGCGTCCGCGACCTCATGCGCTTCCTCGATGGTATAGGGGGCGATGGTGGCGAAGGTCTGCTCGATATCCCAAGGGCAGCCGGTATTGGGGTCGCGCAGCGCACGCATGATCTCCAGCAGGCGGTCGATTCCGGTCATTGCAGCCCCTCGGGTTTTCGGGTTCAACCGAAGGACTACAATTCTTTGCAGGAGTTCGCCATGCCCGTCCTGAACCGCATCGCCGGTTACGCCGATCAGATGAAGGGCTGGCGCCGCCACCTGCATGCCCATCCCGAGCTGATGTTCGACTGCCACCAAACGGCGGCCTTCATCGCCGAACGCCTGCGCGAATTCGGCGTGGACGAGGTTCATGAGGGCATCGCCACCACCGGCATTGTCGCGATCATCAATGGGCAGGGCGAAGGGCCGACCATCGGTCTGCGCGCGGACATGGACGCGCTGCCGATCACCGAGACGACGGGTGCGGACCATGCCTCGACCGTGCCGGGGCGGGCGCATTCCTGCGGACACGACGGGCATGTGACGATGCTGCTGGGCGCAGCGAAGTATCTGGCCGAGACGCGGCGGTTTTCGGGCCGGGTCGCGCTGATCTTCCAGCCCGCCGAGGAAGACGGCGGCGGCGGCGAGGTCATGGTCCGCGAAGGCGTGATGGACCGCTTCGGCATCAAGGAAGTCTATGGCATCCACAACGCGCCGAACGTCCCCTTCGGCAGGTTCCTGACCACGCCGGGGCCGATCCTTGCGGCGGTGGACACGGCAACCGTCACCCTGCGCGGCAGGGGCGGCCACGGCGCGACGCCGCATGTGACGATCGACCCGATCCCGGCAATGGTCTCGCTGGTGGGGGCGTTGCAGACGATCGTCTCGCGCAATGCCCCGGCGCAGGATGTGCTGGTGGTGTCTGTCACGCAGATCCATTCCGGCAGCGCATCGAACATCATCCCCGAGGAAGCTTGGATGACCGCCACCATCCGCACCTTCACCCCCGAGATGCGCGATCTGGCCGAACGCCGCTTCCGCGAGATCGTCGCAGGGCAGGCGGCATCCTTCGGAGTCGAGGTCGTGCTGGATTACGAACGCGGCTATCCCCCGACGGTCAACCACCCCAAACAGGCCGAGTTTGCGGCGCAAATCGCGCAGGAGGTCAGCGGCAACGTCGATCCCGACAGCCCGCGCGAAATGGCGGCCGAGGATTTTGCCTATATGCTTCAGGCGCGGCCGGGGGCCTATCTGTTCCTTGGCACCGGGCCGGGGGCGGGGCTGCATCAGGCCGCTTTCGACTTCAACGACGAAGCGGCCCCCATCGGTGC
Source organism: Falsirhodobacter flavus (assembly GCA_029846755.1). Taxonomy (GTDB): domain Bacteria; phylum Pseudomonadota; class Alphaproteobacteria; order Rhodobacterales; family Rhodobacteraceae; genus Falsirhodobacter; species Falsirhodobacter flavus. The sequence continues at coordinate 880,927 of JARWBI010000001.1, forward strand.
CAGCTTCTTTGCGCGACTGGTAGAAACGGCCCTTCCCGCATAGGCGGAAATCGGCGCTGCGCACGATGTCGTTATTTCTTCATTCGACTTGGGTAGAATGACGACCTATCTATTGCCGATGGCGCAGAACGATTTGCTGCGCGACCTGAAGGAGACGACATTTGCGTATTGCAGTTCTTGGCGGCGATGGTTTCGTGGGCTGGCCCACCTCGCTGCACCTGTCCAACCTTGGGCACGAGGTGCATATCGTCGACAACCTGTCTCGCCGCTGGATCGATACCGAACTGGGGGTCCAATCGCTGACCCCGATGGATTCGATCCAGGAACGCTGCCGCATCTGGCATCAGGAAACTGGTCACCGGATCCATTTCCACCTGCTGAACCTCGCGACCGAATACGACCGCCTGAAAGGCTGGCTGCAAGAGGTGCGCCCCGACGCGATCATCCATTTTGCCGAACAGCGCGCCGCGCCCTATTCGATGAAGACGGATCGCCACAAGGTCTACACCGTAAACAACAACGTCAACGCCACGCATAACCTGCTGGCGGCGATGGTCGAAACCGGGATCGACGCGCATCTGGTCCATCTGGGTACGATGGGCGTTTACGGCTATTCCTCGGTCGGTGCGCCGATCCCCGAAGGGTATCTGGACGTCGAGATCGACACGCCCACGGGCAAGAAGGGTCAGCAGATCCTGTATCCGACCAAGCCCGGTTCGGTCTATCACATGACCAAATCGCTGGATCAGATCCTGTTCCAGTTCTATGCTCAGAATGACGGGCTGCGGATCACCGACCTGCATCAGGGCATCGTCTGGGGCACCCATACCGACCAGACCCGCCGGCACGAACAGCTTATCAACCGTTTCGACTATGACGGCGATTACGGCACGGTGCTGAACCGTTTCCTGATCCAGGCCGCCATCGGCTATCCGCTGACGGTGCATGGCACGGGCGGGCAGACGCGCGCCTTCATCCACGTGCAGGACTCGGTCCGCTGCGTCGAACTGGCTTTGGGCGATGCGCCGAAATCGGGCGAGCGGGTGAAGATCTTCAACCAGATGACCGAAACGCACCGCGTCCGCGATCTGGCCGAGATGGTGGCGAAGCTGACCGGGGCGAAGGTCGCGAACCTGCCGAACCCGCGCAAAGAGGCACCCGAGAACGATCTGATCGTGAACAATGACCGGTTCATCGCGCTTGGCCTGAAGCCGATCACGCTGGCCGAGGGGCTTTTGTCCGAGGTCGTGGACGTGGCGAAAAAGTATGCCCACCGCATCGACCGTTCGCGCGTACCGGCGGTGTCTGCATGGACCAAGGATATCGCCCAGCGGGTCGATCACGATCCCGAGGGTAAGCGTCTGCGCTCCGTCTCCTGACATGCTGGGGCTTTTCCCGGACCGGCCCGCGTCATCGACGCGGGCCTTCGTCACTCTGGTCACCAATGCCGACTACGTTCGCGGCGCGCGGGCGTTGATAAACTCGCTGCGGGCGACAGGGACAGATGCCGACATCGTCGTGCTGCACACGGATGCCCCGGTCGAAGGGCTGGACGCGCGGCTGGTCCGCTGCGATCTGCTGCCGACCTCCGATGCCTTCAACGCCGCCCATGCCCGCGATGCGCTTCATGCGCGGGCGGCCTTCACCAAGGGCGGCAAACCGCCGTTCCACACCCCGCTGGACAATTTTGCGAAACTTCGGCTGTGGCAGCTGGAATACGAACGCGTGGTGTTCCTTGACGCTGACACGCTGGTACTGAAGAATATCGACAAGCTGTTCGAATATCCCGAATTCTGCGCCGCTCCGAATGTCTATGAGGGCGTTGCGGATTTTCACCGCATGAATTCCGGCGTTTTCACGGCGCGACCCTCGGCTGCGACGTTCGATGCGATGATGGCCCGTCTGGATGTGCCGGATGCGTTCTGGCGGCGGACCGACCAGACCTTCTTGCAAGAATTCTTCCCCGACTGGCATGGCCTGCCGGTCTTCTACAACATGCTGCAATATGTCTGGTTCGCCATGCCCGAGCTTTGGTCCTGGGACGAGATCAAGGTGCTGCATTTCCAGTATGAGAAGCCGTGGCAGGACCATGACAAGGCAGACAAGCTGCGCCCGCTGATCGACCTGTGGCACGCTTACGAGCGTGGGGACATCCCGGCGTGAAGGTCGCGATCACTGGCGGCAGCGGACTTGTCGGGCGGTTCATCGTCGATGCCGCGCGGGCGGCGGGGCACGAGGTGATCCTGCCGCAATTCCGTCTGGGCGACGCGGTGACGATCGAGGCCGATGCGCTGATCCACTGCGCCTTCGCCCATGCCCCCGGCAAATATCGCGGGGGCGAGGGCGACGATCCCGAAGGTTTCCGCCGCGCCAATGTCGACGGCACCCTGCGCCTGTTCGACGGGTTTCCCGGGCGGACCGTGTTTCTTTCCACCCGCGCCGTCTATGGCGATTATCCGGCAGGAACGGTTCTGCGCGAGGATATGCCGCTGCGGCCCGACACGCTCTACGGACAAGTGAAGGCCGAGGTGGAGCCGCATGCCACCGTCAGCCTGCGGGCCACGGGCGTCTATGGTCCGGGGGTGGGGCACAAATGGGAAAACCTGTTCGCCGATCACCTGGCAGGCCGTCCTGTCGCACCGCGCGTTGCGACCGAAGTGCATGGCGACGATCTGGCGCAGGCCGCGATGATCCTGCTGGACCGGGGTGAGGGGGCGTATAACGTTTCGGACCTGCTGCTGGACCGGCATGATCTGTTGGCAGAACTTGGCGGCACACCGCCCGAACGCAGCGTTGCAAAGGTGAGCGAGATGGACTGCGCCCGGCTGCGTGCGCTCGGCTGGCAGCCGGGCGGGTGGGAGAGGCTGCGTGCCAGCCTCCCCGCGATGCTTCAGAGCGTGCCGTCCAGATAGCGCTGGATCACGGGCTGGCTGCCTTCGGCCCAAACCGCGCGCAGCAGTTCCGCAAAGCGGACGGCGACGGCCGGATTCTGGCCCAGATCGCCATAGACCTCGCGCATCGCCAGCCATGCGGCGGGATCGTCCTTGGCCTTGGCGGCAACGATGGTCAGCTTTTCCCAGTTCGGATCGTTCGGTTCGATCTGCGTGCCGTTCTCCGACGTGCCGAAGCAGTAACGGCACCACAGCGCCGACAGCAGGATCAGCCCGGTGGCATCGCCACCCTTTGCCACCACGTCGCGGATCGACGGGATGATGAACTTGGGCTGGCGGTTCGACCCGTCCAGACACAGGCGGCGAACCGTATCGGCCACCTCGGGGTTCGAGCAGCGGTCGAGAATCAGCTGCTTGTACGCGCCAAGGTCGGTATTCGGGACCGGCGGGACGATGGGCAGGATCTCGTCATCCTCTACCTTGGACAGGAAGGCGCGGATCTGCGGATCCTCCATCGCTTCGTGGACATAGTGGATGTCGCGCAGACCGCCGGGATAGGCGATGATCGCATGACCGCCGTTCAGGATGCGGATCTTCATTGTCTCATAGGCGTCCACCGCATCGGTGAAGGTCACTCCCACCTTTTCCAGAGCGGGGCGCCCGGCGGGGAAGTTGTCCTCGACCACCCATTGGCGGAAGGTTTCGCAGGTGACGGGGGCCTTGTCCTCGATCCCGAGGTCGAGCGCCATCTTCAATTCGCGCGGGCCAGTCGCGGGGGTGATCCGGTCAACCATCGAATTGGGGAAGGCGACATTGGCCGCGATCCAGTCCGCAAGCTCCGGGTCCGACAGCTTTGCAAGGCCCACCACGGCATCGCGGGTGACATGGCCGTTATGCGGGACGTTGTCGCAGCACATGACGGTGAAGGGCTGAAGACCCCCGGCCCGGCGGGCCCTCAGCGCCGCGATGATCGCGCCGAACGCGGTATCGGGCGCGGCGGGGTTCGCGGCATCGTGCTGGATATCGGGGTGATCGGGGCTGAATGTGCCGGACTTGGGGTCGATGTAATATCCACCCTCCGTCACGGTCAACGAGACGATGCGGATGCGGCTGTCCGACATGGCCGCGATCAGATCCTTGTTGCCCGCGGCGACCGGAACGAATCCAGTCATCGCACCGATCACGCGGGTGCTGCCGCCCTCGGGGGCCAGTTCGATGACGGATGAAAGGTAGTCCTGCTCGGCGAGGATCTTGCGCATCCGCTCGTCCCCTTCGCGCACGCCGGCGCCAAGGATCGCCCAGTCGTGATCGCCCTGCGCGAACAGATCGTCCAGATAGACCGCCATATGCGCGCGGTGGAAATTGCCGCAGCCGATATGCACGATGCCTGGCGTCAGCGCGCTGCGATCATAGGCGGGGGCGCTCACACCCTCGGGCAGCTGGTTCAGGGTCGCGTTCGAGATTTTCATGTCAGCTCATCCAGTTGCCGCCATCGACGTTATACGTCTGGGCCACGATATAATCCGCGTCGGGCGAGGCGAGGAACACCGCCATCCCCGTCAGGTCGTCGGCGGTGCCCATGCGCCCGAAGGGCACGGCCTCGCCGACAAGACGCTTCTTCTCGCCCAGCGGGCGGTTTTCGTATTTGGCGAAAAAGGCGTCCACGCCGTCCCAATGTTCGCCGTCCACGACGCCGGGGGCGATGGCGTTGACGTTTATGCCGTGCTCGATCAGATTCAGCCCCGCGCTTTGCGTCAGGCTGATGATTGCGGCCTTGGTCGCGCAATAGACGCCGACGAGCCCCTCGCCCCGCCGTCCGGCCTGCGAGGCCATGTTGATGATCCTGCCGCCGCGGCCTTGCTCGATCATGACCTTGGCCACCGCCTGCATCATGAACAGCGATCCGGCCACGTTGATCGCGAAAGTGCGGTCATAATCGGCGCGCGTGATCTCAATGATCGGGGCCGCCGTGAAGATGGCCGCGTTGTTGATCAGGATGTCGATCCCGCGCGCCGCCGCGACCTCGGCCACGCAAGCGTCGATGCTGGCCTGATCGGTCACGTCCAGATGTGCGGCATGCGCGCCGATCTCGGCCGCCGCGGCCTGTGCCGCGGGAAGGTTGATGTCGGCGATCGTGACGCTTGCACCTTCGGCGACGTAGCGCGCGGCAAAGGCCTTGCCGATACCGCGCGCCGCGCCGGTGATGATGGCGGACTTGCCCCGAAGCCTCATATCGTCATTCCGTTCGCGTCGAATTTATGGATGCAGGCGGGGTCGGGGGTCAGCCAGACCGTGTCGCCGTGATGCAGGCCGATCTCACCATCCGCGCGGACGTTGATAAGCCCATGATCCGTCTGCACATGAAGGTAGGTGTCCGAGCCGAGATGTTCGGAAACCGTCACGCGGCCCTGCCATTCGCCCGATTGGCCCGCTTTGATGTGTTCGGGACGCACGCCGATCTCGTGCGCGCTGTGTTTCGCAGCCTCGGCCCCACCGATGAAGTTCATCTTGGGGCTGCCGATGAAGCCCGCGACGAAGCGGTTGCGCGGATGGCGGTAAAGGTCCAGCGGCGATCCGACCTGCTCGATCCGGCCCGCTTGCAGCACGACGATCTGGTCGGCCATCGTCATCGCCTCGACCTGATCGTGGGTGACATAGATCATCGTGGTCTTGAGGCTGTTGTGCAGCTCCGAAATCTCGAGCCGCATGTTGACGCGCAGGGCGGCGTCAAGGTTCGACAGAGGCTCGTCGAACAGGAACGCCGCCGGTTCGCGCACGATGGCGCGGCCGATGGCGACGCGCTGGCGCTGCCCGCCCGAAAGCTGCCCCGGACGGCGATCCAGATAGGAGGACAGGTTCAGCACCTTTGCCGCGCCTTCGACCTTCTTGTCGATTTCGGCCTGACTCAGCTTCGCCATCTTCAGCGGGAAGGCGATGTTCTTGCGCACCGACATATGCGGATAGAGCGCATAGCTCTGGAACACCATCGCCAGACGCCGCTGGGCAGGGCGCAGGTCGGTCGCGTCCTTGCCGTCGATGAAGATCTTGCCGCCCGACGTATCCTCCAGTCCGGCGATCAGGCGCAGCAGCGTCGACTTCCCGCAGCCCGAGGGGCCGACGAAGACGACGAACTCGCCTTCGTTAATCTGCAGATCCAGCGGCGGAATCACCTCCACATCGCCGAATTGTTTCGTCACGCCCTTGAGTTCGATCTGACCCATTGGATTAACCCCTTATTTCACGGCGCCGAAGGTCAGGCCACGCACCAGCTGCTTCTGGCTGAACCAGCCAAGAACAATGATCGGTGCGATCGCCATCATCGATGCGGCGGAAAGTTTTGCGTAGAAAAGCCCTTCGGGCGAGGAATAGCTGGCGATGAACTGCGTCAGCGGCGCCGACTTCGAAGCGGTCAGGTTCAGCGTCCAGAACGCCTCGTTCCAGGCCAGAATGATGTTCAGAAGCAAGGTCGACGCGATGCCCGGAACCGCCATCGGCGTCAGGACATAGATGATCTCGCGCGTGAGGTTCGCGCCGTCCATGCGCGCCGCCTCGAGGATCTCACCCGGGATTTCCTTGAAATAGGTGTAGAGCATCCACACCACGATCGGCAGGTTCATCAGCGTCAGCACGATCACGAGGCCGATGCGCGTGTCCAAGAGCCCCGTATCGCGGAACAGAAGATAGATCGGGACAAGAACGCCCACGGCGGGCATCATCTTGGTGGACAGCATCCACATCAGGATGTCCTTGGTCCGCTTGCCCGGCACGAAGGCCATCGACCATGCGGCGGGGATCGCGATGATCAGCGCCGCAACGGTCGATCCGACCGAGATGATGACCGAGTTCCAGAAGTGCAGGAAGTAGTTAGAGCGCCCCTGCACGGTGGTGTAATTCTCGGTCGTCCAGTCGAAGAACAGGAACTTCGGCGGGGTCGCGATGGCGTCCGCCTCGGTCTTGAAGCTGGTCAGGAAGGTCCACAGGATCGGGAAGAAAATGGCGATGGCGATGGTCCATGCGATGGCCGTCACGATCACCTTGCGTTGGGTGGTTACGGTGCGTGCCATCTTACGTCTCCAGATTCTTGCCGATCATCCGCATCAGGAAGATCGCGACGATGTTGGCAAGGATGACGGCCACGATGCCGCCTGCGGACCCCAGACCCACGTCGTATTGCAGCAGGGATTGCGAATAGACGAGGTAGGTGAGGTTGGTCGACGCGTTGCCCGGACCGCCATTGGTGGTCACGAGGATCTCGGCAAAGACCGACAGCAGGAAGATGGTCTGGATCAGGATCACCACCGTCGCCGCGCGGGCAAGGTGGGGCAGCATGATGTAGAAGAAACGCGACACGGCACCGGCGCCGTCCATCTCAGCAGCTTCAAGCTGTTCGCTGTCCAGCGATTGCAGCGCAGTCAGCAGGATCAGCGTCGCGAACGGCAGCCATTGCCAAGCCACGATCAGGATGATCGAGAACAGCGGCGCCGCCGACAGGAAATCGAAGGGCGCGAACCCCAGGGTGCGTGCGATCCATGCGAACAGCCCGTTCACCGGGTTCATAAACATGTTCTTCCAGACCAGCGCAGACACGGTCGGCATCACGAAGAAGGGCGCGATGACAAGCACGCGCACGATCCCTTGACCGAACATCGGCTGATCCAGCAGCAGCGCCAAAAGAATGCCGCCGATGGTCGTGATGGCCAGGACGCCCAGAACCAGCGTCAGCGTGTTCCACAACGCGGGCCAGAAATTGGGATCGGTGAAGAAATACTGGTAATTCTCAATCCCGACGAACGGATTGTCGCCCGGGATCAGCAGGTTGTAGCGCAGGAACGAAAACCAGATCGTCATGCCCAGCGGCACGATCATCCACAGGAAAAGCAGGATGACGGCGGGCGAGATCATCAGACGTCCGGCGGCGCGGGAAGCTTGCGTTGCCATTCGGGCGGTCCTTCGTTGGGCGGCACCACATGCCGCACCCATTTAAACTGGAGCGGGGGGCACGTTTGTCACGCACCCCCCGACTGAAGGCGGGGAGGCCTTATTTCGGATAGCCGGCGCGGCTCATCTCGCGCGTGGTCAGGGCCTGAGCGGCAGCCAGCGCCTGATCGGCATCCGACGTGCCAGCCAGTGCGGCCGAGAAGACCTGTCCGACCGCCGTGCCGATCGCCTGGAATTCCGGGATCGAGACGAACTGCCCGCCGGTATAGGGCACTTCCTGATCGGACGGGCTTTGCGTATCGGCAGCCTCGATCGCGGCAAGCGTCTGGGCGGCGAAGGGCGCTGCGGTCAGGTATTCCTGGTTCTCATACAGCGAGGTGCGCGTTCCCGGAGGCACGTTGGCGATGCCCTCGTGTTCGGCCACCAGTGCGGTATATTCTTGCGAGGTCGCCCAGGCGACGAAGGCCTTGGCCGCATCCTGCTTCTGCGACGAAGCCGGGATGGCAAGGTTCCACGACCACAGCCAGTTGCCGTGGTTGTCGCCGCCAGCGCGAACGGGCGAGGGGGCGTAGCCGACATGTTCGGCAACCGTGCTTTCGTTCGGGTTCGACACGAAGGATGCCGCAACCGTCGCGTCGATCCACATCCCGCATTTCCCGGTCTGGAACAGCGCGAGGTTTTCGTTGAACCCGTTCGACGAAGCGCCGGGCGGGCCGTAATTCGTCATCAGGTTCAGATAGGTATCGAGCGTCGTCTTCCATTCCGGGCTGTCGAACTGCGGCTTCCAGTCGGTATCGAACCAGCGCGCGCCTTCCGAGTTCGCCATCGAGGTCAGGAACGCCATGTTCTCGCCCCATCCGGCCTTGCCGCGCAGGCAGATGCCATAAATTTCGGCGCCCTTGTCGGTCATCTTCTCGGCCGCTTCGGTGATGAAATCCCAATCGGGGTTTTCCGGCATCGTCAGGCCCGCTTTTTCCAGCAGATCCGTGCGATACATGAGCATCGAGCTTTCGGCATAGAAGGGCGCTGCATAAAGCTTGCCATCGACAGTCAGACCGGCCGCGACGGGGGCAAGGAAATCCTCGGGTTTGTAATCGGCGCCCATGTCTTCCAGCGGAAGCAGCCAGTTCTGCGCGGCCCAGATCGGCACTTCGTAGTTGCCGATGGTCAGCACGTCATACTGCCCGCCATTGGTCGCGATGTCGGTCGTCACGCGCTGGCGCAGGACGTTCTCTTCCAACGTGACCCATTCGACCTGGATGTCGGGATGCTTTTCGTTGAAGTCGGCCATCAGGCCCTGCATGCGGATCATGTCGCCGTTGTTGACGGTTGCGACGGTGATGGTTTCGGCATGCGCGGCTGCGCCAAGTGCGACAAGGCTGCAGGCTCCGAGAAGCCCGCGAAGTTTCGAAGACATAGGTATCCTCCCCAATTTGAGCATATGCCCAAAGTCATGACAAATATTCACAATAGCTGCGTCCAACGTCAAGGCAATTGTGCGCCGCACCGGGCTTTCGACAAAGCCCGGTTTTCCAGCAAGATGGATTGAAAATGCGGCAGAGCCAGCAGCGCTTAGGAAAGAAGCGCGTCCGCCGTTTCCTCGTCGGTGACGATGGCATTCAGAATGCGGCCCCGCAGCGCCGCCCGAATCGGCACGACCTTGTTCCGGCCTGCGGCGATGCCGACCGCCAGACGCGGCAGGCCGGGGACAACGGGAACCGAGGTCATGCGGTCGTGGATGTGCGAGCGAAGATAGCTGCCGCGTTCGTCGAACATGCGCCCGGCTACCTCGCCCACAGCGCCTTGCGCCTGAACCTCGGCCAGTTCGCTGCGCGAGATGAAACCATCAAGATAAAGCGGTGCATCATCGCTCATCTGCCCGACGCCAAGGAAGATCGCCGTCGCTTGTTCGCCCAGGGTGCGGACGGACCGGACGGGGGCAAGGGCAAGGAACGCATCCCGTTCCTCGACCGAGTCGCTGATGACGGGGGTGGTCATGGGATAATGCGGCGCGCCCAGCTTGGCGGCCAGACGCAGGATCACGTCGAAGCGGCTGGCGGATCCGTCTTCGGCGATGTTGCCGATCAGCGAGACGAGGCGGTGCCGGTCGCAGGGGACCGCCTGAAGCTCTGCCGCCATCGCGGTCAGGGCGCGTCCGGTGCCGACGCCGATCACCTGCGGCTCGGGGCGGGCCAGCACCGCCTCGAACAACGTGGCGGCGGCGGGGGCGATGGCGCGGGCGGCATTGTCGCCGATGGTCGGCGCAACCCGGCACTCCAGAAGCCCGAACCGTTCGCGCAGCCGCGCTTCCAGCTCAAGGCAAGACCCGAGCGGATGTTCCAGACGCACGCGGATCAGCCCCTCGGCCATCGCGCGGCTGACCAGTCGCTGGGCGCGCTGGCGCGAAATGCCCATTGCCTGCGCGATCTGGTCCTGCGTCATTCCAGCCGCGTAATAGAGCCACCCGGCGCGCGCGGCGGCATCCAGCGGATCGGTTTCGATCTTCATGCGGCAGACTCCCAGAACTCGGCAAAGGAGGCGAAATGGCGGTCGGCACGCGCGTCTTCGGGCGCGGTCAGATCGCGCCCGACAAGATGCGCGCCCCCGGTGAAACGCCAGACGTTCATCCCCGCGGCACGCGCGGCACGAATGCCGTTCAGGCTGTCCTCGATCACGAGGCACCGTTCAGGGGCGACGCCCATCGTGCGGGCAGCCAGCAAGAAAAGATCGGGCGCGGGCTTGCCGTTTGCCACCATCCCGGCGGTGAAAAGCCGGTCCCCGACCAGCGCGTCCAGCCCCGCAATCCGAAGCGAGCGTTCTGCCCGCGTCTGGCTGGAGGATGTCGCGACGCACCATGGCAGGTGCATTCCGCCAAGAAGGTCGGCAACGCCGGGGATGACCTTCAGATCCGTCTCGAAAGCTTGAAGCAGACGGGCGCGATACTGCGCTTCGAATTCACCGGGAAGGTCGATGGCGAAATCGCGGCGGACGGTCGAAAGAACGGTGGGATAGCTGCGGCCGAGGAAATGGCGGACCACGTAATCAGCGTCGATCGCAACGCCATGGTCGGCAAGTTCGCGGATCAGCATGGCGGCGCTGATGACCTCGCTGTCGATCAACACGCCGTCGCAGTCGAAAATAACAAGCCCGATGTCGTTCATCACATCCTCCCGAGACGGACTTATGAATGATCCGCGCGCGGGGGGGAAGATGCGAAGGGGGGCGCAAGGCCCCCCAGTCTGCCTCAGATCGAGGCCCAGTCCCGGAACAGGGCTGCACCCTGCTGCGTCGCGACTGTGGAATTCTGGCCCTGCTGCTGCTGCGAGGGGGTGGTGGCGGCGCCCTGCTGCGGCGAAGTGCCGGCTTGCTGGGGCTGATGGGTGGCCATTTTACTACTCCGGTTCATTGGCTCGTTTCCGGGCGGATCATCCGCTCCGGTCTCATCCAGATATGCCTTGCACAAAACTGTCGCAAGCATTTCGTCGATCACCATTGTTTCAACATGTTACCGCACCCTCTGGGGGTTGAATGCGGTGGGTTCGATACAAACGCGCGGGGGTCTGGCCTTCGGCGGCGGTGCATGGCAGGGTTTTCCAGGAAAGCCGGAGCTGCGATTCAATGAACAAGGCGAATGCCATTCCTGTCCTTGACGGCCACAACGACTTCCTTCTGCGTCTCTATTATGCGCCCGACCGGCGCGAGAGGCTTTGGCTGACGGGCGAGGGGCGGGGCCATCTGGACCTGCCGCGCATGCGGGCGGGCGGTTTCGCGGGCGGATTCTTCGCGATCTATATCCCGTCGCCTCCGACGTCCGAAGTTCTGGATTTCGAGCGGATGATGGACAATCCGCCCTATGATCTGCCGCTGCCGCCCCCGGTGCCGGCTGCGCAGGCGCAGGCGATCGCGCTGACCATGGCCGGGCATCTTCTGTGGATGGAACGCGCCAGCGAGGGTGCCTTCCGCATCGTTCATGACGTGGCCGGAATCGAAGCCGCCATGCGCGAGGGCGTCGTCTTCGGCATCATGCATATGGAGGGGGCCGAGGCCATCGCCCCCGACCTAGACGCGTTGCACAGCTTTCACGCGATGGGCTTGCGTTCGCTCGGCCCGGTGTGGAGCCGTCCGACCGCCTTCGGCCACGGCGTTCCGTTCCGCTTCCCGTCGGGTCCCGATACCGGGCCGGGGCTGACGGACAGCGGCAAGCGCCTGATCCGCGAATGCAACGCGCTGAAGATCCTGGTGGACCTGTCGCATCTGAACGAAAAGGGTTTCGACGACGTGGCGGCGATCTCGGACGCGCCGCTGGTTGCGACCCATTCCAACGCCCATGCCGTCACGCCGTCGTCCCGCAACCTGACCGACCGGCAGCTGCGGATGATCGCCGAGACGGACGGAATGGTGGGGCTGAACTTCGGAACCGTCTTCCTGCGCGAAGACGGGCGCCGCGCCCCCGAAATCGGCTGGGAACCGGTCTTGCGACATCTGGACCACCTGATCGGCATTCTGGGCGAGGATCGAGTCGGTTTCGGATCGGATTTCGACGGGGCGACGGTTCCCGAAGGGATCGCGGATGTCGCGGGCCTTCCCGCGCTGCTTCAGGCGCTGCGCCAGCATGGTTACGATGACGGTCTGCTGGAAAAGCTGGCCTGGCGCAACTGGATCTCGGTCCTGCGCCGAAGCTGGTAGCTTGACCGGCCAACCAAGGCAGGTCATGGCTTGAACAAATGCTCAGCCATCGGATGAATGCCGTGACCAACCTTCGCGATGAAATCCTGCGCCACCTGACCTTCACGCTGGGCAAGGATCGCCCCAATGCCACAGTCTATGACTGGCGGATGGCGCTGTCCTATGCCGTGCGGGACCGGATCATGGGGCCGTGGTTCGATGCCACCCGCCGCACATGGGCCGAGGATCGCAAGCGCGTCTACTACCTGTCGATGGAATTCCTGATCGGGCGGCTGCTGGAAGACGCGACCATCAACCTTGGCATCCACCAGGAGGCCGAGGAAGCGATGACCGCGCTGGGCCAGGATTTCCGCGCCGTGGTCGAGGATGAGCCGGATGCGGCACTGGGCAATGGCGGGCTGGGCCGTCTGGCGGCCTGTTTCATGGAGTCGATGGCAACGCTGGGCTGCCCTGCCTATGGTTACGGCATCCGCTATGAAAACGGGCTGTTCCGGCAGCGTTTCCAGAACGGCCAGCAGATCGAGGCGCCCGAGGATTGGCTGGCCCAGACCCACCCGTGGGAATTCCCGCGGCCCGAGGCGAAATACGTCATCCCCTTCGGCGGCCATGTGGAGACCAAGGGCGGTCAGAACATCTGGGTCCCCGGCGCCTCCGTCCATGCGATGGCCCATGACACGCCGGTGATCGGCTGGCAGGGCAAATGGGCCAACACCCTGCGCTTCTGGTCGGCCGAGCCCACCAACCTGTTCGATCTGGAACGCTTCAACCGCGGCGATTACACCGCCGCCGCCGAACCCGAGGTTCTGGCCCGGACGCTGAGCCGGGTGCTTTACCCCGATGACACCACCTATCAGGGCAAGGAACTGCGGCTGAAGCAGGAATTCTTCCTGACCTCTGCCGCCTTGCAGGACATCCTGCGCCGGTTCCTTCAGAACCATGCCGACCTGCGCGCGCTGCCGAACCATGTCGCGATCCAGATGAACGACACCCATCCCGCGATCGCCGGGCCGGAGTTGATCCGCCTGCTGGTGGACGAGCACAACATGGACTTCCGCGACGCCGTGACGGTGGCGCAGAAATGCCTCGGCTATACCAACCACACATTGCTGCCCGAGGCGCTGGAGCGTTGGGCGACCTTCACCTTCGGCAACGTGCTGCCGCGCCATATGCAGATCGTGGAACGGATCGACGCGTGGCACCTGGACGAAAACCGCTCGCGCCCGCATTACGTCGGCATCGTGAAACATCACGAGGTGCGGATGGGCGAATTGGCCTTCATCATGTCGCACAAGGTGAACGGGGTGTCCGCGCTCCATTCCGATCTGGTGAAGAAGAACCTGTTTCCGGAACTGGACGCCCTGCATCCGGGCCGGATCATCAACCAGACCAACGGCGTCACGCCCCGCCGCTGGCTGAAGATGTGCAACCCCGCGCTTTCGGGCCTGATTGCCGAAACCATCGGCGAGGGGTGGGAGTCGCATCTGGACCGCCTGCGCGAGCTGGAACCGGCGATCGAGACGAAGCCGTTCCTTGCCGCCTACGATGCGGCAAAGCGCCAGAACAAGGTCGCGCTTTCGAACTGGATCGGCGGGCAGGGCGTCATCGTCAGCCCCGACGCGCTGTTCGACGTGCAGATCAAACGCATCCACGAATACAAGCGCCAGCTTCTGAACATCCTTGAAACCATCGCGCGCTGGTCTTCGATCCGCGACAATCCGAACGGCAACTGGGTGCCGCGTGTCAAGATCTTCGGCGGCAAGTCCGCCCCCGGCTATGCCGTCGCCAAGGAGATCATTCACCTTGTGAACGACGTGGCGCGCACGGTGAATTCGGACCCAGTCACGGGCGATCTGCTGAAGGTGGTGTTCCCGCCGAACTACAACGTTTCGATGGCGCAGCGGCTGATCCCGGCGGCAGACCTGTCGGAACAGATCTCGACCGCCGGAAAAGAAGCATCGGGCACCGGCAACATGAAATTCATGATGAACGGCGCGCCCACCATCGGCACGCTGGACGGCGCGAATGTCGAAATCCTGAAGGAAGTCGGGGCCGAGAACTTCTTCCTGTTCGGCCTGACCGCCGAGGAAGTGCCGAAGCGCCGCGAGAACCCCGAACATGCGGCCCATGCCATCGAAGCGTCCAAGCCCCTTCAGGACGTGTTGCAGATGATCGCCGAAGGCCGTTTCAGCCCGGAACAAAAGGACCGCTATCACGGTCTGGTCCATCGCATCTGGCACCACGATTATTTTCTGGTCGCGTCTGATTTCGACTCCTACATCAAGGCGCAGGCGGATGCCGATACGGCCTTTGCCGACCGGGATCGCTGGCTGCGGATGGCGGCGCTGAACACGGCGCGGTCGGGCTTCTTCAGCTCCGACCGGACGATCCGGGGCTATATGCAGGATATCTGGTCGGTCGAGCCAGCAATATGAGGTGACGACGGATTGAAGGGAAAAGACATGGCGACCGCCGAGACGATCATCGATGCCGGGGTCGCAGCAGCGATCGCTTCGGGCACCCATGCCAATCCCTTCTCCGTCCTTGGGCCGCATCCCGAAGGTAACGGCTGGCGCGTGACGGTGTGGCAGCCGGGGGCCGAACGGGTCTGGATCGGCGGGACCGAGGCGCGGCAGGATCATCCGGGCCTGTTCACCGCCCTGACCGGCAAGCGCGACTACTGCGTCCGGGCGGCGAATGCGGGCGGAGAATGGGAGTTCGAGGACCCCTACCGTTTCGGCCCCGTGCTGGGCGAGATCGACGAATACCTTCTGGGCGAGGGCACGCACCGCCGCCTGTGGGACGCGCTTGGCGCGCATCCGATCCGACACGAAGGCGTGGATGGGACCCACTTCGCCGTCTGGGCGCCGAATGCCCAGCGCGTTTCGGTGGTTGGCGATTTCAACCATTGGGACGGGCGGCGCCATCCGATGCGTGCGCGCGGATCGACCGGCGTATGGGAAATCTTCCTGCCCGGGGTGGAGCCGGGGACGGCCTACAAATACGAGATCCGGGCGAATGACACGATCCAGCCGCTGAAGGCCGATCCGGTCGGCTTCGGATCCGAACATGCGCCGCGCACCGCGTCAGTCGTGCGCGACCTTGGCCATGCCGAATGGCACGACGGCGAATGGATGGCGGGCCGGGCCGCGCGCAACAGCGTCGATGCGCCCATCTCGATCTATGAGGTGCATCTTGGAAGCTGGAAGCGCGCACCGGGCGACCGGATGCTGTCCTATGATGAACTGGCCGAGCAGCTGGTCGATTATGCCGACTGGATGGGCTTCACGCATCTGGAACTGATGCCGATCTCGGAATTCCCATTCGAGGGGAGCTGGGGGTATCAGCCCATCGGCATGTTCGCCCCGACCATCCGACACGGAACGCCGGATCAGTTCCGCGCGCTGGTCGATGCCGCGCATCGCAAAGGGCTGGGCGTCATCCTCGACTGGGTGCCGGGGCATTTCCCGACCGACCAGCATGGGCTCGGCCGTTTCGACGGCACGGCGCTGTACGAACATGCCGACCCGCGCGAGGGGTTCCATCAGGACTGGAACACGCTGATCTATAACTACGGTCGGCGCGAGGTTCGCAATTACCTGACCGCCAACGCGCTGTACTGGCTGGACGAATACCATATCGACGGGCTGCGCGTGGATGCCGTCGCCTCGATGCTCTACCGCGACTATTCGCGCAAGGAAGGCGAGTGGGTGCCGAACATCCATGGCGGGCGCGAGAATTACGAAGCCGTGTCCCTGCTGCGAGAGATGAACGTCAGCGCTTACGGAGAGCACACCGGCATCATGACGGTGGCCGAGGAGTCGACCTCCTATCCCGGCGTGTCGCGCCCGGTGAACCACGGGGGGCTGGGGTTCGGATTCAAGTGGAACATGGGCTGGATGAACGACACGCTGGCCTATATGCACCGGGACCCGATATATCGTCGGCATCACCACCATCAGATGACCTTCGGGCTGCATTACGCATGGTCCGAAAATTTCATCCTGCCGATCAGCCATGACGAGGTGGTCCACGGCAAGGGCAGCATGATCGCCAAGATGCCGGGCAATGGGGCGGAGAAATTCGCCAACCTGCGCGCCTATTACGCCTTTATGTGGATGCATCCGGGCAAGAAGCTGCTGTTTATGGGCTGCGAATTCGCCCAAGGGCGCGAATGGTCGCACCAGCAGAGCCTCGACTGGCATCAGGCGGAACTGCCGGAACACCGGGGCGTGCAGACGCTGGTGCGCGATCTGAACCTGCTTTATCGGTCCACCCCCGCGTTGCATGTGAACGACGCCCGGCCTGAGGGTTTTCTCTGGCTGGAGCCGAACGATGCCGACCAGTCCGTCTTCGCCTTCGCCCGCAAGGGCGGACCGGGCGATCCGATGGTCGTTGTCGCACTGAACATGACCCCGGTCGAGCGCAGCTATATGCTGGGATTTCCAGCGGCGGGCGAGTGGGAGGAGGTTCTGAACACCGATGCATGGCATTACGGCGGGATGAGCCGTGGCAACCTGGGAGGGGTGACCACGGAGCGCAAGGCTTGGCACGGGCAGGAGCAGTCCGCGCTTGTCACGCTTCCGCCCTTGTCCGCTGTGGTGTTCCGACAGGCGAGTTGACGAGTGTGGCAGGGGGGAGAAATGCTGCCGAAACCGAACCAGAGACTATCTTCGCAGGCCATGGCCTTCGTGCTTGCAGGGGGACGCGGAAGCCGCCTGAAAGAGCTGACCGACCGGCGGGCGAAACCCGCCGTGCATTTCGGCGGCAAGACGCGGATCATCGACTTCGCGCTGTCGAATGCGCTGAACTCGGGCATCCGCAAAATGGCGGTGGCAACGCAATACAAGGCGCACAGCCTGATCCGGCACATGCAGCGGGGTTGGGGCTTCTTCCGGGCCGAGCGGAACGAATACCTCGATATCCTGCCCGCCAGCCAGCGCGTGGCCGAGAACAAGTGGTATCTGGGCACTGCAGATGCGGTCACCCAGAACATCGACATCGTCGACAGCTATGACATCAAGTATGTCGTGATCCTTGCCGGGGATCACATCTACAAGATGGATTACGAGATCATGCTGGCCGAACATGTCGCGACTGGCGCGGACGTGACCATTGGCTGTCTGACCGTGCCACGGATGGAAGCGACGGCTTTCGGCGTCATGCATGTGGATCCCACCATGCGCATCACCGAGTTTTTGGAAAAGCCCAAGGATCCGCCGGGCATTCCGGGCGATCCCGATCATGCGCTGGCCTCGATGGGGATCTATGTCTTCGACTGGCAATTCCTGCGCGATCTGCTGATCCGCGATGCCGAGGATGAGAATTCCAGCCATGATTTCGGCAACGACATCATCCCGCAGATCGTCAAGAACGGAAAGGCGCAGGCCCACCGTTTCGCCGACAGCTGCGTCACCTCGGGGCTGGAGACGGAGCCTTATTGGCGCGACGTGGGGACAATCGACGCCTTCTGGCAGGCGAATGTGGACCTGACCGATTTCATCCCCAAGCTGGACCTTTACGATAACGAATGGCCGATCTGGACCTATTCCGAGATCGCGCCACCCGCCAAGTTCATCCATGACGAGGACAACAGGCGCGGCTTTGCCATATCGTCGCTCGTGGCGGGGGACTGCATCATCTCGGGGACCGAGGTGCGCAATTCGCTGCTGTTCACGGGTTGCCGCACGCACAGCTTCTCGTCGCTGGAATATGTGGTGGCGCTGCCCAAGGTCGATATCGGGCGGAAGGCCGAACTTACACGATGTGTTATCGATTCCGGTGTCATCATCCCGGAAGGGCTTGTCGTGGGGCAGGACCCGGACGAGGATGAGAAATGGTTCCGACGCAGCGAGGGGGGCATCGTTCTGATAACGCAGGCGATGCTGGATGCGCGGGCCAGGGCGATCGGCTGAGGCAGGATCGCCACAGGGGGGAGGAAGGCGGCGCGCGTTTTCGCGCGGCGGTGGAACTTCGCGGACTTTCCGGCATTCCCTGTCGGGCGGACTCAGCACAAGGACAGATGGATGGCGGGTGAAACGCGGGTGCTTTCGGTTGCGTCGGAATGCGTTCCGCTGCTGAAGACGGGCGGGCTGGCCGATGTGGTCGGCGCACTGCCTGCCGCTATCGCTGCCGAAGGCGTGGACATGCGTGTGCTGATCCCGGCCTATTGCACGCTACGCTGGCGGCTGGAAACGATGGAGCAGGTCTTCTCCGAAGACGATCTGTTCGGCGGTGCGGCGCGGGTCTTCCTTGGCGAAGTGGCGGGGATCAGGGTGCTGCTGCTGGACGCACCGCATCTTTATGATCGCGAGGGCGGGCCGTATTCGGGGCCGGGTGGGGACTGGCCGGACAACCCCGTCCGTTTTGCCGCGCTGTCGTGGATCGGTGCCCGCATCGCGCGCGAGGGCACGTCGGATGGCTGGCGCCCGCATGTCCTGCATGCCCATGACTGGCAGGCGGGTTTCGCCCCCGCCTATATGGCGTTCAGCGGTGCGCGTGACGTGGCGACGGTCATCACCGTGCACAACATGGCATTCCAGGGCTGGGCCCCGGCCGACCTTCTTGGATACCTGCGCCTTCCGGCGTGGGAGTTTCATCCCGGTTCCCTGGAATATTACGGCGGGCTGTCCAGCCTGAAGGCCGGGCTGGTGACGGCGGACTGGATCACCACCGTTTCGCCGAATTATGCGTCCGAACTCATGCGCCCCGAGGCGGGGATGGGTCTGCAAGGGATCATGTCCGCCCGCGCCAGCCATGTCACCGGAATCCTGAACGGCGTCGACACCGCCGTCTGGTCGCCCGAGGCAGAGGAGCGCCCCTATGGCATCCGCACCCTGCGCCGCAAGCATGACAGCCGTGTCGCGCTTTCGGCGGCCTTCGGGCTGGACGTGCCGGGGCCGCTTGCCATCGTCGTCAGTCGCCTGACGCATCAGAAGGGGATCGACCTGATCCCCGGCGTGCTTCCTTCCTTCATCGAGGCGGGGGGCGGTCTTGCCGTCCTCGGGTCGGGCGATCCGGCGATGGAATCCGCGATGCGCTCGCTGGAGCTGCGCTATCCCGGCAGGGTCGGGGTGCGTATCGGCTATGACGAGGGTCTGAGCCATCTGATGTTCGCGGGCGGCGACGCGGTGATCGTGCCCTCGCGGTTCGAGCCATGCGGTCTGACGCAGATGTATGGGCTGCGTTACGGCACGCTGCCGGTGGTGGCGCAGGTCGGCGGGCTGGCGGACAGCGTGATCTCGGCCAACCCGGCGGCGGTGGCGGCAGGGGTCGCTACCGGCATCGTGTTTGCCCCCACGACCAAAGACGCGCTGGCGGCGGCGCTGCGGCGGCTGACCGAGCTTTGGTCAGACCAGTCGCAATGGCAGCACATTCAGCGCAATGCGATGCGCCATCCGGTCGGCTGGGAAGCGTCGGCGCGGGAATATGCCGCGCTTTACGACCGGATCCGGCGGTGATGCTGGGGGCAGTGCCCGGGCGCTCGGGCACGCGTTTCGCCGTCTTTTCCGCCGGCGCGACGAGGATGGAGCTTTGCCTGTTCACGCCGCAGGAAACGCGGATCGAGATGCTGCGGGACGGTGACATCTGGACCACCGAAGCCGTCGCACCCCCCGGCACCGAATACGGATACCGGGCATCTGGCGAAGGGCGCTGGTTCGATCCCGACAACCTGCTGATCGACCCTTATGCCCGTGCGCTGTCGGCGCCCTTGCGCGATGGCAGCCCGGCGCGGTCCGTTGTCTGCGCCCCCGTTGCGACCGACTGGCAGCGCCCCTGCACGCCATGGCGGGACACCGTTCTTTACGAGGCGCATGTGAAGGGCCTTACGCAAGAAGCGCCGGGCATCCGCAAGCGGCTTCGGGGCACGTTCCGGGGGATGTCCTCGCCGGCGATGCTGGACCACCTGCGGCGACTGGGCGTGACGGCGGTGGAACTGCTGCCCGTGCAGGCCTTCGTCGACGATCGGTTCGCGGCGGCGCGCGGGCTTTCCAACTTCTGGGGCTATCAGACGATCGGGTTCTTCACGCCGGACCCCCGCTATGGCACGCCCGAGGATTTTCGCCAGATGGTGCGCCGCTTTCACCGCGCGGGGATCGAGGTGATCCTCGACGTCGTCTACAACCACACGGGCGAGGGGGACCAGACTGGCCCGACCATCGCCTTTCGCGGGCTGGACAATGACAGCTATTACCGCATGGACGGGGCGCGATACCTGAACGACGCGGGAACGGGCAATACGCTGGACCTGACGCATCCGATGGTGCTGCGGATGGTGATGGACAGCCTGCGCTTCTGGGCGCAGGAAATGGGGGTGGACGGGTTCCGCTTCGACCTCGCCACCGTTCTGGGCCGCACGCCGCACGGGTTCGACCGCGATGCGGGCTTCTTTGCGGCGCTGTTGCAGGACCCCGTCCTGCGCGAGGTGAAGCTGATCGCCGAGCCGTGGGACATCGGCGACGGCGGCTATCAACTCGGGCAGTTTCCTGCGCCCTTCGCCGAATGGAACGACCGCTTCCGCGACGATCTGCGCCGCCTTTGGCGCGGCGATGACGGGATGATGCCCTCGCTGGCAACGCGGCTGCTCGGTTCTGCCGAACGCTTCGATCACGACCGGCGCGGGGCGTGGAGTTCGGTGAACTTCCTTACCTCGCATGACGGGTTCACGCTGGCCGATCTGACCTCCTATTCCCAGCGGCACAACGAGGCCAATGGCGAGGACGGCCGCGACGGGCATGGCGAAAACCACAGCGACAACATGGGCACCGAAGGCCCCGATCCGGCGCTGGAGGATGCCCGCGCCCTGCGCCGCCGGAACCTGCTGGCCTGTCTGATGCTGTCCCAGGGCACCCCGATGTTGCTGGCGGGGGACGAGATGGGCAATTCGCAGGGCGGCAACAACAACGCCTATGCGCAGGACAATCCGGTGGGCTGGGTGCAGTGGCGGGACGATCCGATGGTCGATTTCGTCGCGCGGCTGACCGCTCTGCGCCGCGCGCACCCGCTCTTGCGGCAAGGCCGCTTCCTGCATGGCGAAAGCGCGGGGCGTCATCCGAACGTCATCTGGCGCCGCCACGATGGCGCCGAACCGCTGCCCGGGGACTGGCCGCAGCTTTCCTCGCTGGGAATGGAGCTGCATGGCGAGGGGGAGCGGTCGATCTACGTCTTTGTCAATCCGGGCGGTGCGGTGCCGCTTACCTTGCCGGACAGTTGCGGGTGGAAGCTTCTGCTCGATACTACGCGGCCCGGCGCCGATGCGCCCCTGTTGGGGCTTGAAGCCCCGGCCCATTCCGTGCTGGTCTTCGGGGCAAATTTGGGGAACGAGTTATGACGACTATTCAGACGGTTGCATTCAAGGATCAGAAACCCGGAACGTCGGGCCTGCGCAAGAAGACCCGCGTCTTCATGCAGCCGCATTACCTCGAAAATTTCGTGCAGGCGATCTTCGCCTCGATAGGCGGGGCGAAGGGCAAGACCTTCGTCGTCGGTGGTGACGGGCGCTTCTTCAACGACCGCGCCGTGCAGGTGATCCTGCGCATGGCGGCGGCGAACGGCGCTGCGCGGGTCATCGTCGGGCAGGGCGGCGTTCTGTCCACGCCCGCCGCGTCGAACCTGATCCGCCAGCGCAAGACCGACGGCGGCATCATCCTGTCGGCCAGCCACAATCCGGGCGGCGAGGATGAGGATTTCGGCATCAAGTTCAACATGGCCAATGGCGGCCCCGCGCCCGAATCCGTGACCGAGGCGATGTATGAGGCCGCCTCGAACCTGACCCATTACGAGATCGCCGAGGCGGAGGACATCGATCTGAACGCCATCGGCCAGTCCGACATCGGCGGCATGGCGGTCGAGGTCGTGGACAGCGTTGCCGATTACGCCGCCCTGATGGAGACGCTTTTCGATTTCGACGCGATCCGCGCGATGTTCACCGGCGGCTTCACCATGCGCTTCGATGCGATGTGCGCCGTGACCGGCCCCTATGCGACCGAGATTCTGGAAAACCGTCTGGGCGCCGCGCCGGGCACAGTCACGCATGGCACGCCGCTGCCGGATTTCGGCGGGATGCATCCCGACCCGAACCCGACCTGGGCGCATGAGCTGATGGACGAGATGATGGGCGACGACGCGCCCGATTTCGGCGCGGCTTCGGACGGCGATGGCGACCGGAACATGGTCGTCGGGCGCGGCATCTACATCTCGCCCTCGGACAGCCTTGCGGTGCTGGCGGCCAATGCGCATCTCGCGCCGGGCTATGCCAAGGGGATCGCAGGGGTCGCGCGATCGATGCCGACCTCCGCCGCCGTGGATCGCGTGGCGGCGGCGATGGGCCTGCAATCCTACGAGACTCCGACGGGCTGGAAGTTCTTCGGCAACCTGCTGGATGCGGGCAAGGTCACGCTGTGCGGCGAGGAAAGCTTCGGCACCGGATCCGACCATGTGCGCGAAAAAGACGGCCTCTGGGCCGTGCTGCTGTGGCTGAACATCCTTGCGGTGCGCCGCCAGTCCGTTTCGGCGATCATGGCAGAGCATTTCTCGAAATACGGTCGCAACTACTACTCGCGCCACGATTTCGAAGCGATCGAGAGCGACAAGGCCGATGCGATGATGGCCACGCTGCGCGGCAGCCTCGCCTCGCTGCCGGGGCAAGAGGCGGAGGGGATGACGATCTCTGCCGCCGACGATTTTGCCTATACCGATCCGGTCGACGCGTCGGTGTCCAAGAAACAGGGCGTGCGCATCCTGTTCGCAGATGGCAGCCGGATCGTGCTGCGCCTGTCGGGAACCGGCACCCAAGGCGCGACGCTGCGGCTGTATCTGGAGCGTTATGCCGAAACCGGCCTCGACCGCGACCCGCAGGAGGCGCTGGCCCCGGTGATCCGCGCCGCCCACAAGCTGGCGCGCATCACCGAGTTCACGGGCCGGACCGAGCCGGACGTAGTTACCTGATATAGGCGGCGCAGCCCGTGAGGGCTGCGTAGTCATCCTCGATCACGTGGATGGGGAAAGCTTCCATGAACGGGCCGAAACGCCCCTTGTCGCGGAAGGCCGCCGCAAAGCCCATCGCGTCCAGATGCGGCACCAGCGCGCGGGCCATCCCGCCGCACAGGAAGATGCCGCCGAAGGGCAGGTGGGTCAGCGCAAGGTTGCCCACCGTCGCGCCCAGCAGCCGGATGAACAGGGCCGCCGTCCGCGTGGCCGCATCCTCCGTGCCGATGGCGGGGATGATCTGGGCGGAGGGACGGCGAGTGCGGGTCAGGAATTCATACAGGTTCTCGATCCCGCGGCCCGACAGGGCTTCCTCGACGCTGGGAAAGCCGTGGATCTGCGACAGGAAATCGGCCAGCTCCATATCCTCGCCTTGCACGGGAAGGTTCACATGGCCCGATTCCGACGCCGGCACCACGCGCACGCCGCGTTCGTCATGCACGGGTGCGGCGTTGAAGCCGGTGCCCACACCGACAACCAGCATCGGGCCCGGCTGCTTCACGCCGGGCGCGATGGTGCGGACGGCGTCGATGTATCCCAGCGAATGGCCCTGCGCCTGAAGATCGTTCAGCACCGCCACCGATCCCGCGCCCGTCGCACGCCGCAGCGCATCGCCGTCGATCATCCAATCGAGGTTCGTTAACCGCGCAACCCCGTCCTTGACCGGACCTGCAACAGCAAGGCACGCACCACCGACCTTTGCACCGGAATTGGCCAGGAACGCGCCCAGAACAGGCTCCAGCCCCGGATGGTCGGCGTTGCGGAAACGGCGCACGGTTTCGGGCAGGATGCGGATGCCCTCGGCCAATGCGACGCGGGTGTTGGTTCCGCCGATATCGGCAACGAGGCTCAGTTCCATCTGCATACTCCCTAACCTGCCAAGGGTTTATGCTGCGAGCGCTAACGCCGCAAGGCTTTCACGGCACCCGTTTGACATAGGCGGCGATGGCGGCGCGTTCCTGCGCGGGCAGGCGCGAGATGTTCTCGATCACCAGTGCCATGTGACCGCCCGCCGAATCGTAATCGGGAGTGAAACCGGAGGTCAGATATTCCGCGATCTCATCCGCTGACCAATCCAACTCGCTGGCGTTGATCGCAGGGATGCGCCCTTCGCCCTGAAGCCATCGCGCGGTGTCGAGCCCGCCCGCGATCCCGCGCGGCGTATGGCATTCGCCGCAATGGCCCAGCGCCTCGGCCAGATAGCGGCCGCGCTGTTCCTCGAGTGTCAGGTCCCCCTCGATCACCCAGCCATCGCGCAGATAGACCAACTTCCACAGACCGAGGCCCCGGCGGATGTTGAAGGGAAAGCCGACCCGATGCGGCCGGCTCGGCACAGCCGAGGGCGGCAGCATGTCCATATAGGCCTTCAGATCGGCGATATCCTGCGGCTCGGCACGGGAATAGGAGGTGTAGGGGAAGGCGGGGTAGTAGTGCCGCCCTTCAGGGGAGATGCCGCGCTGGACGGCGTTCACGAACTGCTCGGGGGTCCAGCCGCCGATGCCGTGCTCCGGGTCGGGCGAGATGTTCGGCGCGACGAATGTGCCGAAATCCGTCTTGAACTCCATCCCGCCGGACAGGACCAGCCGGTCATCCTCGGACCCGTGGCAGGAGGCGCAGCCAGCGGCATCGAAGACCTGCTCGCCCCGTTCGGGGTCGCCCGACAACAGCGCATAGGATGCCGGACGCGCGGTGGTGAGCATCCAGAATCCGGCAAAACCGATGGCCCCAAGGCCAAGAAAAGCGGCAAGAAAACGCATCTGGCTGTCCCTTCGGATGGCGGCGTTCTGCCACCATAGCCGATCAGGGCGCGATGCGCACCGGCCTTGCGCCGCCGCCTGTCATCAGCCAATCCGGCCAGCCGACATAGCGTTCCACCATGAACAGTGCGAAACAGGCGGCCACCACGCAGATCACGAGGATCACCTTCCACATCGGCGGTGGATGGCGCAGCCAACGCTGCATGCGCAGAAGCCACATCAGGTTCATTCGACGAACCGGACCTTGCCGATGAAGGGCAGGTTGCGGTTCAGCTGGGCATAGTCGATGCCATAGCCGACCACGAATTCGTCGGGGATGGTGAATCCGGTCCAGCGCTTGTCCACCTCGACCTCGCGGCGGGCTGGCTTGTCCAGCAATGCACAGACTTCCAGCCGCGCTGGCTCGCGCGATTTCAGCAGGCGGATCACATGCGACAGGGTGAAGCCGGTATCGACGATATCTTCGACCACAAGCACATCGCGGCCAGCGATCTCTCCGCGCAGGTCCTTGAGGATGCGGACCTCGCGGCTCGATTCCATCGCGTTGCCATAGGACGACGCCTCAAGGAAATCGACTTCCACCGGCAGGTCCAACTCGCGCACGAGGTCCGCGATGAAGATGAACGATCCGCGCAACAGGCCGACGACGACCAGCTTTTCCGTGCCCGCGTAATGGGCGGTGATCTCCTTCGCCAGTTCCTCCACGCGCGCGGCGATGGATTTGGCAGAGATCATCTGGTCTATGACATATTGTCCGGTCGGCATGGCACCCTCTTGCACTTCGCAGGTTTGGTAGCGAAAACCGCAGCGGAAGTCACGACCGAGGATGCCATGCCCAGCCATCACGAGACGCGCGTTCTGCCCTATACCGCGCAGCAGATGTATGACCTTGTGGCCGATGTGCAGTCCTATCCGAAGTTCCTGCCATGGAATTCGGCCGCCCGCATCCGCTCGCGCACGCCCATCGACGGTGGGGGAGAGTTGATGGAGGCGGATCTGGTCATCTCGTTCAAGGTGTTCCGCGAACGCTTCGGCAGCCGGGTGACGCTGTGGCCCGACCAGAAGAAGATCGACACCGAATATCTTGACGGGCCGTTCAAATACATGAAATCGACTTGGGCCTTCCGCGATGCGCCGGGCGGCTGCGAAGTCGAATTCTTCGTGGATTTCGAGTTCAAGAACGCGATCCTGCAAGGGATCATCGGCATCGTCTTCAACGAGGCGATGCAGCGTATCGTCCGCGCGTTCGAGCGCCGCGCGGCCGAACTCTACGGCACCAGCGCCTGAGTCAGCAGCCACAGGGCGTGGGACACCGTCGCCTCGCGCACCTTGGCGCGGCCGATGGCGCCGAAATCGACCGTTTCGGTGTGGCAGCCGTCACGATTGGCGATGGCGAAGCAGACGCGCCCCTCTGGCTTGTGTTCGGACCCGCCCGGTCCCGCGATTCCGGTGACCGCGACTGCAAGGTTCGCCTTCGATCGCGCGATGGCGCCTGTCGCCATTTCGCGCGCGATCTCCTCCGACACCGCGCCGAAACTGTCCAGCGTCTCGGGGCGGATGCCCAGCATTTCGACCTTCGCGGCGTTTGAATAGGTTACAAAGCCCCGGTCGAAGATCGCCGAGCTTCCGGCGACATTCGTGATCGCCGCCGAGATCATGCCGCCCGTGCAGCTTTCCGCCGTGGCGATCACCGCGCGCCGCGCCTTTGCCAGTTCCAGAAGCGCGGCCCAGCTCACATCAGCACCCCATGCGCGATGCCTGCCGCAACGATGGTCGCGATCCCGGCAAAGACCCCCGCCCAAAGATCGTCGGCCATCACGCCCCAGGCATCGCCCCGGCGATCGGCCCGGCCCACGAGCCAGGGCTTCCAGATGTCGAACAGGCGGAAGAAGATGAAAGCGGCGACCCAGCCCGGCCAGACCATGTCCATCCCGCGCCACCAGAACGCGGCGGCGGGGAACAGCAGCGCCAGCCACTGTCCCGCAACCTCGTCAATGACAAACTCCGAAGGATCGTCGTGGGTATCGCCCAATTCCGCCCGCAGCGCCCACCAGCCGATCAGCGTGACGGCAAGCGTTGCCGCGACCAGCACTGGAAAGCCCAGCCAGCGGTCGATGGCGATGCCCGCCGCCAATGCGACCGCCGATCCCCATGTGCCGGGGCCGGGGCGCAACAGCCCCACGCCGAACAGCAGGCAGATCGCGCGGGTCATGCCGATACCAGCGTCGCTGTGGCGATGGCCGCGATCCCCTCGCCGCGCCCGGTGAAGCCCAGCTTCTCCGATGTGGTCGCCTTGACCGAGATCCGGTCCACCACCACGCCCATGATCGCCGCCAGCGCCGCGCGCATTGCCGCCGCGTGCGGACCGACCTTGGGATATTCGCAGATCAGCGTCACGTCGCAATTCGACAGCTTGAACCCCCGCGCCGCCACGCGCCCCATCGCATGTTCCAGAAAGATGCGGCTGTCCGCGCCCTTCCATTTCATGTCGGACGGGGGGAAATGCTGGCCGATGTCGCCTTCGGCCAGCGCGCCATAGATCGCGTCGGTCAGCGCGTGCATGCCCACATCCGCATCCGAATGGCCCTGAAGCCCGCGCGAATGGGGGACCGATACGCCGCACAGCCAGACCTGATCGCCGGGGCCGAAGCGGTGCACGTCGAAACCGTTGCCAAGGCGAATGTCCATGCTCCGTCCCTTCAGGATACGCTCGGCCCGGTCGAAATCGCCCGGCCATGTAAGTTTCAGGTTGTCTTCGTCCCCTTCGACGATGGCGACGTCAAGACCTGCGGCGCGCGCAACCTCCACATCATCCGCCGCGCCGCCGGGGTGCGCAAGATGGGCGGCGAGGATCGCGTCGAAACGGAACGCTTGCGGGGTCTGTGCCCGCCATAGCCCGCTGCGATCCTGCGTGCCGTCCACTGTGCCATCGCCGCGCCACAGCGCATCGGTCACGGCCAGTGCGGGGGCGGCACCGACGGCATCGTCCAGTGCCGCGATCATCCGCGCGATCAATGCTGGCGAAACCAAGGGCCGCGCACCGTCATGGATGAGCACCCGCGTCACGCCTGTCCCCTCAAGCGCCCGCAGAGCCGCCAGAACCGATGCGCTACGCGTCTCGCCCCCATGCACCAGATCGACGTCCAGCCCCTCGGCCATTGCATGATCGTCCGGATGGATCACGAGGATGCGGCGCAGCCCCTTAAAGGCGTCCAGCGCATGTGCTATGGCAGGGCGGCCCGCAAGGGGGCGCCATTGCTTCGGCAAACCGCCTCCGGCCCGGGTGCCGCGTCCGGCGGCGACGATGATGGCTGCAACTGTCATGATGCCGGATATGGCATGTTGTCGCGAGGCGGAAAAGTCTTGGCAGTGTCGCGGCTTTCGGCAAGATGGATTAAAATTTGTGCAAAGCACGTTTTCGCGCCATGTTGCCCGCCGCAATGATTTGTAAATCGCCATGGACCGGCATAGGTCAGGGCTAACGCTTAAGGAATAGGCATTTGTCCATTCGCCTCGCATCCGTTTCCATCGAACCGCCGGTCCTGCTGGCTCCGCTTGCGGGGATCACGGACCTGCCGTTCCGCCAGCTGGTCGCCTCGTTCGGGGCGGGGCTGGTCGTGTCGGAAATGGTAGCGACGCAGGAACTTGTGCAGGCCAAACCTGCCGCCCGTGCCAAGGCAGAACTTGGGTTCGGACAGCAGGCGACCTCGGTTCAGCTTGCGGGGCGCGACGCCTACTGGCTGGCCGAGGCGGCGCGCTATGTCGAAGGGCAGGGCGCGCAGGTCATCGATTTCAATATGGGCTGTCCTGCGAAACGCGTGACTTCTGCCAGCGGCAACGGTGCCTGCGGTTCGGCCCTGATGCGCGAGCCGGATCACGCGCTGTCGCTGGTCTCGGCAGTGGTGCAGGCGGTGTCGGTGCCGGTCACTCTGAAGATGCGGCTCGGATGGGACGACGATTGCCTGAACGCCCCCGAGATCGCCCGCCGGGCCGAGGAGGCGGGCGTGCGGATGGTCACGATCCACGGGCGCACGCGCTGCCAGTTCTATAAGGGCAGTGCCGACTGGGCTGCGATCCGTTCGGTCAAGGATGCGGTGTCGATCCCGGTCATCGCCAATGGCGACATCGTCGGCCCCGACACCGCAGCCGAGGCGATGCGCCAATCCGGTGCCGATGGCGTCATGGTGGGCCGCGGCGCGCAGGGCCGTCCGTGGCTGCTGGCGCAGATCGCGGCATCACTGTTCGGCACCCCCGCGCCGACGGTTCCCGAAGGTGCCGCGCTGGGCGATCTGGTGACCGCACATTACGAGGCGATGCTGTCCTTCTATGGCACCGCACTGGGTGTGAAGATCGCCCGCAAGCACCTTGGCTGGTATCTTGAGGCGGCGGGCATCCCGCGCGGCCCGATGCTGACCATGGACGACCCGGCGCAGGTGATCCAAGCCATCCGCGCCGCCTTCAACGATCAGGAAAGTCTTGCCGCATGAGCGAAACCCAGCCCTATCGCGCCCCATACCCCGTTCCCGGCGTGATCTGGGCCAGCTTGCCCATCCCGGCGCTGCTGATCGACGCAGGGGGCCTCATCATCGAAAGCAACCCGGCGGCGGAGACGTTCCTCAACGCCTCGCAGCGCAGCCTGAAAGGCCAGCCTGCGCTGGACCGCATCTCCATCGACGCCCCGATGGAGGAGGCGTTCGAACGCGCCCGCACCAATCAGTCAGCGCTGTTCATCAACGATGTGGATGTGACCACGGGCGAGCGGCCCCCGGTGCAATGCACCATCCAGCTTGCGCCGATGCATGACAATCCGGGCGTGCTGATGCTCCTGATCTCGTCGCGCGACATCGCGGACCGGCTGGGGCGGGTGGCTGCCTCGCGGTCCGCCGCGCGGTCTGCCATCGGCATGGCCGAGATGCTGGCGCATGAGATCAAGAACCCGCTTGCCGGAATCTCGGGTGCGGCGCAGCTGATCGCGATGAACCTCTCGCCCGAGGATCGCGAGCTTGCCGATCTGATCGTCGAGGAGACCCGCCGCATCGTGAAGCTGCTGGAGCAGGTCGAACAGTTCGGCAACCTGCGCCCGCCCGAACGCCGCGCGGTCAACATCCACGACGCGCTGGACCGCGCGCGCCGTTCGGCGATGGTCGGGTTTGCCGCAAAGATGACCATCGTGGAAGATTACGATCCCTCGCTTCCCTCCACCTATGCCGATCCGGACCAGCTGATGCAGGTGTTCCTGAACCTCATCAAGAACGCGGCCGAGGCGGCGGGCCCGGGGGGCGGGACGATCCGCCTGCGCAGCTTCTATGACCTGTCGCTTCGCCTGCGTCGCAAGGATGGGCCGGGAAGCTCGCTTCCGCTGCAGGTGGAGATCGTGGACGACGGCCCCGGCATCAAGCCCGAGATCGCGGCGTCGATCTTCGACCCTTTCGTGTCGGGCCGGGAGAACGGAACGGGCCTCGGGCTGGCGCTCGTTTCGAAAATCATTTCGGATCACGGTGGTATCATCGCCGTCGATTCGGTTCCGGGGAAAACGGTCTTCCGCGTTTCCCTGCCGGTTGCGCCCCGGGATGCGGCGTTGAACGAGATGGAGAGCAAGTAGATGGACGGCACTATCCTCGTCGCCGATGACGACCGCACCATCCGCACGGTGCTGACGCAGGCGCTGACACGGGCGGGATGCAAGGTTCATGCCACTTCGTCCCTGACCACCCTGATGCGGTGGGTCGAGGAGGGGAAGGGCGATCTCGTCATCTCGGATGTGATGATGCCCGACGGGAACGGCCTCGAGGCGCTGCCGAAGATCGGCAAGATGCGTCCCGGCCTTCCGGTAATCGTCATCTCGGCCCAGAACACGATCATGACCGCGATCCAGGCGGCCGAGGCGGAGGCTTACGATTACCTGCCCAAGCCCTTCGATCTGCCCGACCTGATGAAACGCTCGGCTCGCGCACTGGACATGAAGCGCCGCGCGCCGGCGCGGGCGGCGACCCCGCGCGAGGGGGGCGACGATCTGCCGCTGGTGGGGCGGACGGCGGCGATGCAGGCGCTGTATCGGCTGGTGGCTCGCGTGATGAACACCGACCTTGCCGTGCTCATCACCGGCGAGAGCGGGACGGGTAAATCGCTGATCGCCCGCGCGATCCACGATTTCTCGGACCGCCGGACTCTGCCTTTCGTCGTTGCGCAGGCGTCGGATCTGCAAGGCGCGGACGGCCCTTCGACGCTGGTCACACGCGCCAAGGGCGGCAGCCTCGTCTTCGACGAGGTGGCCGATTACGACGACGACACGCAGGCCCGGATCGTACGGCTGCTGGATCAGATGGGCGAGCATTCACCGCGCATCATGGCCACGTCGCAAAGCGATCTTCAGGCCAAGATGGAGGCGGGAGAGTTCCGGCAGGACCTGTTCTATCGCCTTGGCGGCGTCACGCTTCACGTCCCGGCGTTGCGCGAGCGGGTGGACGACATTCCCCTGCTGGCCGACCATTTCCTTGCGCGCGGAGAGCGCGACTTCGGCACGGTCCGCCGCCTGTCCAACGAGGCGCGCGATCTGGTCCGCGCCTATAGCTGGCCGGGCAATGTGCGGCAGCTGGAAAACACCTTGCGCCGCCTGATGGTCACATCCGCCGAGGCCGAGATCGCAAAGCCCGAGGTCGAGGCCGTGCTGGGAAGCCAGCCCGCGATGGAGCCGCTGAAAGGCGGGGGCGAGGGCGAGAAGCTATCCGCATCGGTTGCACGGCATCTGAAACGGTATTTCGATCTGCATGGCGGCGCGCTGCCATCCCCCGGCGTCTATCAGCGCATCCTGCGCGAGGTGGAGGCGCCGCTGATCGAAATCGCGCTGGATGCGACCGCCGGCAATCAGGCGAAATGCGCGGATCTGCTGGGGATCAACCGCAATACGCTGCGCAAGAAGATCACCGATCTGGATATTCGCGTGACACGCCGCCGGAAACTGATGTAAAACCGCAACAGAGCAGTGCCATAAAGGCACGAAGACTGTGCGGGCTGCGGCCCGGTTGAAGGACGGGGTTTCGTGCGATCTGCGGCACGCAGCAATTCTTGGGTAAGGTGGTCGCGCCTGCGCCGGCAAAGACGGTTCCAGACCGCGGCAACCTTCGGGTTGGTCGCGCTTGGACCGATCCTGACGGCGCTGACGCTTCTGTTCCTCGGCCCATTGAACCAAAGTGGATCGCACACGCTGCGGCTTATCCTGCTGGCGGATTTCGTCTATGTTCTGGTCGTCGCCGCGCTGATCCTCGCGCGGGTGGCGCAGCTTTTGTCGGACCGGCGCAGCAAGTCGGCGGGCTCGCGGCTTCACCTGCGGCTGTCGGGCGTCTTCGCGCTGGTGGCCCTAATCCCGACGGTGCTGGTCGCGATCTTCGCCGTCGTCACGCTGAACATCGGGTTGGAAGGGTGGTTTTCGGACCGGGTGCAGCGCGTCGTCGGCAGCTCGCTGGCCGCCGCGCAGGCCTATGAAGCAGAACACCGCGAGGATCTGACCGAGGATGCCATCGCGCTCGCCTCCTATCTGAACACTGCCAAACGCTCGACCGCCTTTCTGCGCGACGACCAGCTTCGCCCGATCCTGAGCCAGGGGCAGGGGTTGGTGCAGCGGGGGCTGAGCGAGGCATTTCTGGTCGATGGCGTCGGCACGATGCTGACGCGGGGCGAGAAGAGCTATCTTTTCAATTTCGAGCAGCCCGCCCCCGAGGATATCCAGCGCGCCCGCGACGAAGGCGTGGCGATCATTCAGGATTGGGCCAATAACGAATTCCGGGCGCTGGTCTATCTGGACGCTTTCGTGGATCGCTTCCTTTACGTCTCGCGTCAGGTCGATGGCAGCATCCTGAGCCTGCTGGACGACACGAAGGAAACCGTCGCGCTTTACCATCAGCTGGAAAGCGACCGGGGCCGGATGCTGTTCGAATTCGCGCTGCTGTATCTGGGATTCGCGCTGATCCTCGTGCTTGCTTCGGTCTGGTTGGGGCTGTGGTTCGCAGAGCGGCTGTCCGGCCCCGTGGGGCGTCTGGCGGGCGCGGCGCAGCGGGTCGGTGCGGGTGATCTGGACGTTCAAGTGTCCGAGGAGGAGGGCGACGACGAGATCGCGATGCTCGGCCGCCTGTTCAACCAGATGACGCGCCAGCTGAAAGGTCAGCGCGAGGCATTAGAGACGAGCCACGCGCAAACCGAGGCGCGGCGCCGCCTGTTCGATTCGGTGCTTTATTCCATCACGGCGGGGGTTATCGGGCTGGATGCGCGGGGGCGGGTGGATTTTATCAACCGCGCCGGGCGGAGGCTGCTGGATCTGGAAACGACCGAACTGCCGCTGGCCATCGCGGTTCCGGAATTCGACGCGTTGTTCCAGAAACTGCGCGAGTTGGGCGGCACCGTGCAAGAGGAGATCCGCCTGACCCGCAAGGGCAAGCTGGAAAGCCTGCTGGTGCGGATGGCCGCACGCGAAACCGAGGACGGGCTGGAGGGATATGTCGTCGCATTCGACGATGTGACCGAGCTTGTCAGCGCCCAGCGCCATGCCGCGTGGGGCGACGTCGCCCGCCGCATCGCGCACGAGATCAAGAACCCGCTAACCCCGATCCAGCTTTCGGCGGAACGGATCAAACGCAAGTTCCGGCCGGTCGCGGGCGATATGGCGGGCGATCTGGAGCAATATACCGACGTGATCGTTCGCCAGACGAATGATCTGCGCCGCATCATCGACGAGTTCTCCAAGTTCGCGCGGATGCCGGAGCCGGATCGGCGCGAGCATGACCTCGTGCGCATCCTGCGTGACGCGGTGACGCTTCAGGCTGGGCTGCGGATTGAAGCAGACCTTCCGGACGCACCCCTGCCGATGGAACTTGACGCGACGATGATGTCGCAGGCCTTCACCAACCTTCTGAAGAATGCCGGCGAAGCGATTGATGACAAATCAAAAACATCGCATATACAGCCGATGATCCGCGTTACGCTCTGCACCGAGGCGGAGACTGTGGTAATCCGCATCGCCGACAATGGCGCGGGACTGCCTGCGGATCGGTCACGCCTGTTCGAACCTTATGTAACCACACGCGAAAAAGGCACCGGCCTCGGCCTGCCCATCGTCAAGAAGATCGTCGAGGAACATGGCGGCACGCTGGTGCTGACCGATGGGCCGATCTTCGAGGGCAATGCCCATGCCGGCGCGATGGCCGAGATCCGGCTGCCGCGCACCCCAAGGACCCGACCCAGAAGAAACGGAGAGGCGAAATGAGCAGCATCCTGATCGTCGATGACGAGCGCGACATCCGGGAACTGATCGGAGATATCCTGAAGGACGAAGGCTTTCAGGTGCGCCTTGCTGGCAATTCCGACGACTGCATGGCCGAGATCAGCGCCGAGGCGCCCTCGCTCATGATCCTCGACATCTGGCTGAAGGACAGCCGGATGGACGGGATCGACATTCTGAAACAGGTCAAGCGCAACAACCCGGACGTGCCGGTGGTCATCATCTCCGGCCACGGCAACATAGAGATCGCGGTCGCCGCGATCAAACAGGGCGCCTATGACTTCATCGAAAAGCCGTTCAATATCGACCAGTTGATGGTAGTGGTCAGCCGGGCGATGGAAGCGTCGCGTCTGCGCCGTGAAAATTCCGAACTGCGGCGCAAGGACGTGACCGGAGCCGAGATGCTGGGCAATTCGCCCTCATTCAAGACACTCAAGGCACAGCTGGACAAGGTGACCAAATCCAATGGCCGGGTCATGCTGACGGGGCCTGCGGGCTCGGGCAAGGAACTGGCCGCTCGTTTCATCCACGGGCAATCCGGCCGCGCCAAGGCGGGCTTCGTTTCCGTCTCCTCGGCCGGGATCGAGCCGGAGCGGATGGAGGAGGTGCTGTTCGGGCGTGAAACGGTCGAGCGGGGGCTGGAAAAGGGGCTTCTGGAACAGGCCCATGGCGGCGTCGTCTATTTCGACGAAGTGGCCGAGATGCCGCTGGGCACCCAGTCCAAGCTGCTGCGCGTGCTGACGGAACAGCAATTCACCCGCGTCGGCGGGGTCGAGAAGGTGCGCGTCGATCTGCGTGTGATCTCGTCCACCAGCCGCGATCTGCGGGTGGAGATCGCGCAGGGCCGCTTCCGCCAAGAGCTTTACGACCGGCTGAACGTGGTTCCGATCGCCGTCCCCTCGTTGGAAGAACGGCGCGAGGATATCCCGGAACTGACGCGGCATTTCATCGCCAGTTTCCACAAGACCCAAGGGCTGCCCTTGCGCAAGCTGTCGCCGGATGCAGAGGCGCTGCTTCAGACGATGCACTGGCCCGGCAATGTTCGCCAGCTTCGCAACGTCATCGAACGGGCGCTGATCCTTGGCGAAGGCTCCGGCCCGATCGAACCGCGGGAGCTTCCGGGCCAGGAGGCGGGCGGCGGCGATGGGCGCATGGTGCTGGGCGGCGCGCTGGTGACCCTTCCGCTGCGCGAGGCGCGGGAGTTGTTCGAGCGCGAATACCTGCTGACCCAGATCAACCGTTTCGGGGGCAATATCAGTCGCACCGCCAATTTCGTCGGGATGGAGCGGTCGGCGCTTCACCGCAAGCTGAAATCGCTGGGCGTCGTCGGCAAGGGGCGCAACGGCGAAGACGAGCCCGAGGAATGAAGGTCATCATCTGCGGCGCGGGGCAGGTCGGCTGGCAGATCGCGCGCCATCTGTCGGGCGAACGCAACGATGTCACAGTCGTGGATATGAACCCCGACCTCGTCCGTCGCGCGACCGAAACGCTGGACGTGCAGGGCGTGGTGGGCTTTGCCTCCTATCCCGACGTGCTGGAGCGTGCCGGTGCGCGCGATGCCGACATGATCATCGCCGCGACCCATTCCGACGAGGTGAACATGGTCACCTGTCAGGTGGCCCATTCGGTGTTTTCCATCACGCGCAAGATCGCGCGGCTGCGAGCGCAAAGCTATCTCGACGCGATCTATGCCGATCTTTACCAGTCGGGCCATATGCCGATCGACGTTGTGATCTCGCCCGAGAAGGAGGTGGCGGAGGCGGCGCTGCAACGGCTTGCCTCGCCCTCGGCCTTCGATACCGAAAGTTTCATGGACGGGCGCGCGCAGCTTCTGGGTGTCGCTCTCGACCCTGATTGCCCGGTGCTGAACACGCCGCTGCGGCAATTGAACGAACTGTTCTCGACCCTGCGCGCCATCGTTGTTGGCGTGCGGCGCGAAGGGCGGTTGTTCGTGCCGGAACCCGAGGATCAGCTTTTCGCGGGCGACGAGATCTATGTCTTCACCCATTCGGACGACGTGAACCGGACGCTGGGCATATTTGGCAAATCGACGCGGCGGCAGGAACGGGTGGTTATCATCGGCGGCGGCGCGGTCGGCCTTGCGGTGGCGCAGGCGCTTGAGAATCAGACGCAGCGCGTCCGCGCCAAGATGATCGAACGCGATCTTCCCCGCGCCGAATCCGCCGCCGATACGCTGGAACGGACCATCGTGCTGAACGGCGACGGCATGGATCTGGAATTGCTGGAGGAGGCGGATGTTGCGACCGCCGATGCGGTTCTGGCGGTAACGGATGACGACAAGACCAACCTTTTGGCCGCCGTCCGGGCCAAGCAGGCGGGCTGCGGCATGGCCATCGCGCTGGTCAACGATCCGACGCTGGTGCCGCTGATGGGCGCGCTGGACATCGACGCGCATATCAACCCGCGCGCCACCACCGTGTCTTCGATCCTGCGCCACATCCGCCATGGGCGCGTGCGCCAGATCTATTCCATCGGCGATGCCGAGGCCGAGATGATCGAGGCGCAGGTTCTGTCCACCTCGCCACTGGCCGGGCGGCAGATCCGCGACATCGACTTCCCCGGAGGCGTGCTGGTTGGCGCAGTGATGAAGGGCGAGCGCATCCTGAAACCCACCGGCGACCTGCGGGTCGAGGAGGGTGACGTGATCGCCCTGTTCGCCATGACGAAGGACGTCCCCGAGGTCGAGCGGCTTCTGCAAGTCTCCATTGACTTCTTCTGATGCGCGCGGGGAACGTCCCTTTTCTGGTGATCCTGATGGCCGTCGCCGGGCTGGCGATGTTCCTGCCTGCTTCGCATGCGCTGGTGCTGGGCGATCATGCCGAGGCGCGGGCCTTCTTCTATTCGGGCGTGCTGCTGCTCATGCTGACCTCGCTGATCGCGATCGCGACGGCGAATCATCGCCCGCCGAACCTTGCGCGCAGCCATCTTGCCGGGCTTCTGGGGGCCTATGCGATCCTGCCGCTGCTGTTCGCGGTGCCATTCTTCATCGCCGTGCCCGATACGACCTTCGGCAATGCTTGGTTCGAGATGCTATCGGCCTTCACCACCACGGGTGCGACGATTTACGACCGGCCCGGGCGGTTGGGCGAGACGTTGCATCTGTGGCGTGCGCTGGTCGGCTGGCTGGGCGGTTTTTTCGTGCTGCTGAACGCGGTGGCGGTGCTGGCACCGTTGAACCTTGGCGGGACGGAAGTGGTCTCGGGACGCCCGCCGGGGCGGCTGGTGGGCGGCTGGATCGAAACCGCCGAGCCGTCGGAACGTCTGGTGCGCCATGCGACTGCGCTGTTTCCGGCCTATGGCGGGTTGACCCTTCTGCTGTGGGGCGCGCTCCTGACCAGCGGAGAGCCGGGGCTGGTCGCGCTGTCCTATGCGATGGGAACGCTTTCGACATCCGGCATCGCGCCGGGCTGGGATTTCGCCGACGCACCGATGATCCGGTCGGGCGAGGTTCTGGTCTTCGTTTTCTTCGTGGTCGCGATCACCCGCCGCATGATCCCCGGCGCGGTTCTGGTCGACCGCTCGCGACCGCTGCGCGAGGACCCCGAGATCGTGCTGGCGGTGATGCTGATGCTATCGGCCCCTGCGATGCTGATCCTGCGTCACTGGCTTGGCAGCGTGGACTATGTCGGTGGCGTTCCGCAATTCCTTCAGGCGCTTTGGGGCAGCATATTCACCACGCTCAGTTTCATGACGACGACAGGATATGTGTCGGGCGGGTGGGACGTTGCGCGGGGATGGTCCGGGCTGGGGTCTTCGGGGCTGATCCTGATG
Organism: Falsirhodobacter flavus; assembly: GCA_029846755.1. Lineage (GTDB taxonomy): Bacteria > Pseudomonadota > Alphaproteobacteria > Rhodobacterales > Rhodobacteraceae > Falsirhodobacter > Falsirhodobacter flavus. The sequence goes on from JARWBI010000001.1 coordinate 919,245, forward strand.
GGGCTGGCCATCGTCGGGGGCGGCGTGGGCACGGCGGCGGGGGGCGTCACACTGCTGCGCGTCCATGCACTGTTCAGCCATTCACGACGAGAGCTGGAACGGATCGTGCACCCGTCATCCGTCGGGGGCGGCGGGACCGCGGGGCGGCGCATCCGCGGCGAGGGGGCCTACGTTGCATGGATATTCTTCATGCTTTTCGCCATTTCCATCGCCGTGACGATGCTGGCGCTTGCCCTGACGGGGCTCGGGTTCGAACAGGCGGTCATCTTCTCGGTCGCGGCGCTTTCGACCACCGGCCCGCTGGCCGCCGTGGCGGGCGAGGCGCCGATATTCTGGTCCGATCTGGGAATGGTCCAGAAGACGATCCTCGGCTTTGCCATGATCCTCGGTAGGATCGAGACGCTCGCGATCCTGGCGCTTTTCTCACCGGCGGCGTGGTGGCGATAACGCGCTGCTTTTTGGGCTGGAATCTTCCGTGGCTGCGTTTCATACTTCACAGCGCGCCGTCGGGTCCCAGGGTCCGGGGGACGAGGGAACGACGCAATATATAACAACAAGGCATCAAAATGGCTGCCGACAAGCAAAATCTCCAGGACGCTTTTCTGAACCATGTTCGGAAGGCAAAGGTCCCGGTAACGATCTTCCTCATCAACGGGGTGAAACTTCAGGGTGTCATCACCTGGTTTGACAATTTCTGCGTGCTTCTGCGCCGCGATGGCCAGTCGCAGCTTGTCTACAAGCACGCGATCTCTACCATCATGCCAGGTGCTCCGATCAACCTGTATGAAGGCGAAGACTGATTAGCGAATTGCCCGAGGATGACCGCGCCGGCGCGCCGCATGACACTGCGGCGCGGCCAACGCGCGCATATGTGCTCCACCCGGACCTGAAGGCGGCGCAGTCTCGGCGCTTGCCCGAACACGGTCTGGCCGAAGCCGTCTCGCTTGCCGCCGCACTGCCGGGGCTGGAGGTTGTGGGGGCCGAGGTCGTGCGCCTGCCCAAGGCCCAGCCCGGAACGCTGTTCGGCTCCGGCAAGGTGGCTGAACTTGCCCAGCGTCTGAAGGAGATCGACCTTGTTCTGGTCGACGGCCCGGTGACGCCCGTGCAGCAGCGGAACTTGGAAAAGGAATGGGGCGTCAAGCTTCTGGATCGGACCGGGCTGATCCTTGAAATCTTCGCCGACCGCGCCCGCACGCGCGAAGGTGTGCTGCAGGTCGAACTCGCCGCGCTGTCCTATCAGCGCACGCGGCTGGTGCGGGCCTGGACCCACTTGGAACGCCAGCGGGGCGGTTTCGGCTTCGTCGGCGGTCCCGGAGAAACTCAGATCGAATCCGACCGCCGCGCCATCGACGAACAGGTCATTCGCATCCGCCGCCAGCTGGAAAAGGTGGTGAAGACGCGTGAGCTGCACCGCGCCGCCCGCCGCAAAGTGCCGTTCCCGGTCGTGGCGCTTGTCGGCTATACCAACGCCGGAAAATCCACTCTGTTCAACCGCATGACCGGGGCCGAGGTTCTGGCCAAGGACATGCTGTTCGCGACGCTGGACCCGACGATGCGCGGCGTGGAGCTGCCGACGGGAATGAAGGTGATCCTGTCCGACACGGTGGGATTCATCTCGGACCTGCCGACGCAGCTAGTAGCCGCCTTCCGCGCCACTCTGGAGGAGGTGCTGGAGGCCGACCTGATCCTGCACGTCCGCGATATTGCCCATCCGGAAAGCGCCGAACAGGCTGCAGATGTGGCCGACATCCTGACCAGCCTTGGCGTCGATCCCGCCGTCCCGATGTTCGAGGTGTGGAACAAGTTGGACCTCGTCAAAGGCGCGATGGTCGAGACGCTGCGCGAACAGGGCGCGCGGTCCGACCGGATCTTCCCGGTGTCGGCCCTGACGGGCGAGGGGACGGAGACGCTGATCCGCGCGATCACCGATGTTCTGGACGAAGACCGGATGGTCGAGGTGCTGACCCTAGATTTCACCGACGGCCGCCGCCGCGCTTGGCTTCACGAGGAAGGCGTCGTCACGTCCGAGGCGCAGACCGAGGACGGTCACGATCTGACCGTCAATTGGACCGCTCGCCAGCGCGCTCGCTTTCAGGCGCTGTAAGCCGGACCGCAAGGTCCGGCCACCCCCAACGGGAGGAGATGCGCCCCGCATCGACGACGGGCGGGAGCGCTACCGGGGCGTCAGATGCGTGATCCCCACCGCCGCCGCCCGCGCCAGATCGGCATCCAGCGACATCGGAATATACTCGCCTCGCCGCCACAGCCCGCCCAGATCGTCATAGAATCGCGACAGCGGATGCCCCGATTGCCCAGTAGAGGTGATGAAGACCGAACTGTCCGGGTCCGCGAAGTCATAGACACCGCGATAGCCCGCGCCATGCACATTCTGGAACGGGTCCTGACCATATCCCTTCGTCACACCGCGCAGCAACGTGTCATCCCCGCCCGATGTCGATTGCCGGATGTTCACCAGATAGCGCAGCAGCGGCACGTTCCCAAGCACCGGATGGTCATGCGTCGCCTGATGCGCGTCGCCCCAACGCCAACTTTCGATATTCTTGCCATAGCGGTCCGACAGCCAGACCAGCGCGTCGTCCAGCGCCATCCGCGCGATGTCGGTGCAGGTCTCGACCGGCGAGGATTGGATGATGTCGCACCAGACCCCTGCGCCGCCTTCGTTGCGGAACACGCGGGTCAGGAACACGCTGTCCACATGGCCGAACTCGTCCGCCATCGGGCCTAGCTCGTCGCGGATCAGGCGGTCCTGCAGCGCCGCCAGCCATGCTTGGGAGATCAGCGGCTCGGGCATGTGCTCGTTCATCTCGCCGTTCCATTGGGCCAGCATCTCCAGCGCGCGCTGGCGCTGGCGTTCTGGGGTGCCTTCGGGGGCGGCCTCGCCGGTGAACCAAAGGTCGGCGCCGATCAGCGGCAGCACCTGCCGCGCACCGATCGACACCGTGTCCAGCTGCGCCTCGATGAAGCTTTCGCGGGTATGCACCTCGCGTGCGCGCATAAGGGCCAGCCAGCGCTGGATGCGCTGCGTGTCGCCCCATTCGAAGCTGACATGGTTCGGGAAGGGCCGATCCACCGTCTTGTTGTTGGTGTTCCCAAGGATGCCCGTGTCGGGATCGACCACACGCGGGTTATCCTCATAGGGGCGGATGCCGTCCCAGCGGTTGCGCGGGTCCCAGCCCGGTGTCGGCAAGCGTCCCTGCGCCTGCATCTGCGGATCGCGGTTCGGGATCGCGCCCACCGTTTGCATCGCGATCCCGGTCCGGTCCGCCAGCATCACGTTCTGCGCCGGGGCGACGACCAGCCGCCCGGCTTCGATCGCCTCGTCCACGGTCTTCGACTGCATCAACCGCATCGCTGCGGTCATCGAGGTGTCGCCCTCGGCCAGCGCTGTCCAGGACAGCGACATGACATGCCCGCGCGGCGTCACGGTGCCGACGTCATAATGCGAGCCTGCCAGAACCGGCCCGTTATCCGTCCAGCGCAGCGTCAGCGTCACCGGGGCCGCGCCTGCCACATTGATGATCGAGCGGCGAGTCTCGAACTTCTTCCAGCCGTCGGGGGTGCGGTATTCCTCGGGGTTGTCGGGGTTCACCTCCTCGATATGAAGATCCTGATCGTCCACATAGGCGGTGGTCAGGCCCCAGCCCAAGGCGTCCGAACGCCCCGTCATGATGACCGGGGTGCCGGGAATGGTCGCGCCGATCACGCCGCCCGATTGCAGTTGCAGCCGCGCCAGATACCAGATCGACGGCGCGGTGAAGCTCAGATGCGGGTCGTTCGCCAGCAGCGTGCCTCCCGCCGCCGAACGCGCGGGCGCTGCAGCCCACGCATTCGACGCCCCGGCAAAGGCGCGGCGGTGGAAGGGCGAAAGCGGATCCTCGGCCATGCGGATCGGCTCGTAATCCGGGGTTACGCCGGGGGCAAGTTCGGAATAGCGCGGCAAGGCCACCACCGCCTGTCCCGGATCGTCGGGCAGGATGTCGCGCAGCCGATCATCCGGCAGCAACAGCGACATCCGCGCCCGCAGCACCTCAGATTCCAGATGCGACGACAATTGCAGCGCCATCAGCTTGAGGATCGCGATGCTGTCGGCGGGCTGCCAAGCCGCGATCTCGTTCGAAAAGAAGAAGAACTCAGGCGCGCCACGGCCCCGCGCCTCGGCATTCACCTGATCGATCCAGTCGTTCACACCGCGCGCATAGGCGTCCAGCGCGCGCCGCGTCGGCTCGTCCTGCGCGGGGACGGCGCGATTGGCCAGACCGTAGAGGTCATAGCGCCGGATCATCGCGTCGGTCTGCAGCGTCCGTTCGCCGAAAATCTCGGACAGGCGACCTTGGGCGGTCCGGCGCAGCAACGTCATCTGCCACAGCCGGTCCTGCGCATGGGCAAAGCCGAGGGCGCGGAACACGTCGTCATCGTTGCCGCCAAAGATATGCGGCACGTTTGCGTTGTTCCGCACGATCTCGACCGGGGCCGAAAGGCCGGGCAGGGCGAAATCCTCGGAGTAATCGGGCAGGGATCGCGACAGGAAGAAATAGGTCACCGCCAGCGCCGCCAGCCCGAGCAGGATCAGGCCCGAAAGGATGCGCAGCAGCCAGCGGAAAACGGTGAACATGGGGAGCGCATCCTTGACGTCGGGGATCGCATGCTTCCTAGTCCATTGCGAACGAAGGAGCAATTGAGGAGCGGGCGATGGCAAAGGTTGCATTTCTGGGGTTGGGCGTGATGGGCAGGCCGATGGCCGGGCATCTGACGGCCAAGGGCCACGACGTCACCGTCTATAATCGCACGCTCGCAAAGGCCGAGGACTGGGCAGCGAAGCACGGCGGCCGCGCCGCCCGCACCCCGCGCGAAGCTGCCGAGGGTGCCGAATTCGTGATGGCCTGTGTCGGCAATGACGACGATCTGCGCAGCATCTGTCTGGGCGCCGACGGCGCCTTTGCAGGAATGAAGGATGCTATCTTCGTCGATCACACCACCGTTTCGGCGCAGGTCACGCGCGAGATGGCCGATGCCGCGCGCGAAACCGGGATCGGATTCGTCGATGCGCCGGTCTCGGGCGGTCAGGCCGGGGCCGAGAATGGCGTGCTGTCGGTGATGTGCGGCGGGTCCGAGGCGGATTACACGAAGGCCGAGCCGGTAATCGCCGCCTATGCCAAGACTTGCCGCCGACTGGGCGATACCGGCGCGGGCCAGATCGCCAAGATGATGAACCAGATCTGCATTGCCGGGATCGTGCAGGGCCTATCCGAAGCCGTCGCCTTCGGCGAAAAAGCCGGTATGGACGTGAAGGCGGTGGTCGAGGTCATCCAGGGCGGTGCCGCCGGCAGCTGGCAGATGGCCAACCGCCATGCCACCATGGTCGACGACAAGTTCGACTACGGCTTCGCCGTGGACTGGATGCGCAAGGACCTCGGCATCTGCCTGCGCACGGCGGACGAGATCGGCGCGAGCCTGCCGCTGACCGCGCTTGTCGATCAGTTCTACAAGGATGTGCAGCGGATGGGCGGAGGACGCTGGGACACGTCCTCGCTGGTGAAGCGCCTCAGGGAATGATGCGCGTGTATTTTGTTCCGGCCACCGTCGCACCCGCGATCAGGCCGGACTGACCAAAGACGAGGGCGATGACCGGGTCAATCTCGGTCGTTTCCTTGCCAATGCTGCCGCCTTGGTCGGGCGTGGCATAGCGCAGATCGGCCCCGGCGGCCCAGCCGCTTGCACCGCGAAAATCGGCCAGCGCCTGCGGGGTCATGAAGAACAGCGCATGGGCATATTGCTGTGCACCGATCTGGAACCCGATGGATGCTTTGGCCGAGGAATAGTAATCCACCGTCACATCCTGAATGCGGAGCGCGCCGCGTCCATAGGCGCCGCCGATCCCCAGCCCCGCCTCTGTCACCAGCGGCATGTAGAGAACCCCCGCCGACCGAGATGCGAGGTCGCGCGTGCCCGGATATGTCTGGAAAAGGTAGTCGCGCGTGGCATTCACACGCGCGTCGATCATCGCCGCGCCGTTGCTTCCGACGCCGTTGTTGCAGGCGGCAAGCGCCAGCGCCGCCCCCGTGCTGCCCAGGAAAACACGCCTGCTGATCATCCGCACCCTCACAAATATGACCCAAGGCTCTGATGGCCCTTGGGAAAACTGTAACAGGCGCTGCGGGCGCTGTCACCTGCGGACATGGCCGCAGGCGCCCTTCCGCCGTTACAGGAGCGGCGCGATCCGCGGCGCGTAATAGGTCAGGATGCCGTCGCAACCCGCGCGTTTGAATGCCAGCAGGCTTTCCACCATCGCGCGATCCCCGTCGATCCAGCCGTTCTGGGCCGCCGCCTCGATCATCGCGTATTCTCCCGACACCTGATAGGCATATGTCGGCACGCGGAATTCTTCCTTCACGCGGCGGCAGATGTCCAGGTATGGCATCCCCGGCTTCACCATCACCATATCCGCGCCTTCGGCCAGATCGCGGGCGACGAGGCGCAGCGCCTCATCCCCATTGGCGGGGTTCATCTGATAGGTCTTCTTGTCGCCCTTGAGGTTCGCGCTTGCCCCCACGGCATCGCGGAACGGACCGTAGAAGGCCGAGGCATATTTTGCCGAATAGGACATGATCGCCACATCCTTGTGTCCCGCGCCTTCCAGCGCCGAACGCATCGCACCGATACGCCCGTCCATCATGTCCGATGGCCCGATGATGTCTGCACCCGCATCCGCCTGCGCCAGCGTCATCTTGACCAGCGCCTCCAGCGTCTCATCGTTCAGGACCGTGCCGCCCTGCATAAGCCCGTCCTGCCCATGCGTGCTATAGGGGTCGAGTGCCACGTCGGTCATCACGGCGATGCCGGGTGCGGCGCGCTTGATTGCGCGGATGGCGCGGTTCGAAAGGTTATCCGGGTTCCACGCCTCGGCGCAATCCTCGGACCGCAGCGACTGGTCGGTATAGGGAAAGACGCAGATCGCAGGGATGCCCATCGCCTCCGCCTCGACCGCGGCCCTGGCGATCAGATCGACCGAACGGCGGAAGACGCCGGGCATGGACGCCACCGGCTCTTCGATCCCCTCGCCGGCGCGGACGAAGACCGGCCAGATCAGATCGTTCACGGACAGGGTGTTTTCCTGCGTCAACCGGCGCAATGCATCCGTGCGGCGGTTGCGGCGGAATCGGGTCGCGGGGAAGGCGGCCTGGATCGGGCGCATGGGCGGTCCTTTTCTCGGCTTGTCGTTTCGTGTTGTCCTTGGCATGGAAACCCGCCGCCCTCAAGGGTAGGAGTGGGTGCGAACAAGGGAACGTGCAGTGCAGGCATACGAGGCGATCTTTCAGACCATCAGCATGCGATCCTTTTCCAGCATCTGGTATTGGCTTGTAGTGGTGGGGCTGTGGATGTGGACCGCGCAGCGGGTGCTGGGCGTTCCGCTGGACCTTATCATGCATGTGCACCGCCACCCCGAGGACGAACGCGCCGAGCGCGATATGCGGGACCTGCTGCGCGTGAACGCCGAACGGGCGGCGGCGGTGCCGGGTGTGCTGAATGTGGCAGTCGCGGCGTTCCTTCTGTCGGCCATCGTCGCGCTGTCCTTTGCCGGGCTGGAAATGGCGCAGGCGGTGGCCTGCATCGCCGTGCCGATGGCGGTGGTGGTGCTGCTTCGGATGCGGCTTGCGCGGCGGATTTCCGGCATGGGAACCATTGCCGCGACCAAGGCCTTGATCTGGCACAGGATGTTCGTGCAGATGATCGCGATGGTCTCGATCTTCTCTACGGCTGTCTGGGGCATGTTCCGCAACCTCGGCCTTGCGGTCCTGAACTGAAGGGGTTTCGCGATGAGCGACCGGATCATCCTTGGCGGTGCGCCAGAAGGGTATGACGCAAAGCTGCTGGCGAAAGAGCTGGCAAAGGGCGCACCCGTCATCCATGTTGCCCGTGACGACAAGCGGCTGGAGGCGATGCGCACCGCGCTTTCTGTGATGGCGCCGGACGTTCCGGTGCTGGAATTCCCGGCATGGGACTGTCTGCCCTATGACCGCATCTCGCCCAACCCGGCGATCTCGGCGCGTCGGATGGCGACGCTGGCGGCGCTGGCGCAAGGGATGCCGGGGGCGTTCGTTCTGCTGACAACGATGAACGCGGCGACGCAGAAGGTGCCTTCGCGCGGGCTGATCGCGGCCTCCAGCTTTTCGGCGCGCGTGGGCGACCGCGTAGACGAGACACGTTTGCGCGACTACCTTGGCCGTATGGGTTATTCGCCCGTGACGACCGTGGCCGAACCCGGCGACTTTGCGATTCGCGGCGGTATCATCGACATCTACCCGCCCGAGGGCTCGCCGATCCGGCTGGACCTGTTTGGCGACACGCTGGACGGGCTGCGCCATTTCGACCCCGAAACCCAGCGATCCACCGACAAGCTGACGATGATCGACCTTGCCCCCGTGTCCGAGGTGATGCTGGACGACGCCTCGATCACCCGATTCCGCCAGAATTACCGTATCGAATTCGGTGCGGCTGGCACCAGCGATCCGCTTTACGAGGCGATCAGCGCGGGGCGCAAGCATCAGGGGATGGAGCATTGGCTGCCCTTCTTCCACGAGGGGCTGAAGACGCTGTTCGATTATCTGCCGAAGGCCGCGGTGATGCTGGACGATCAGATCACCCCCATGCGCCTGTCGCGGTGGGAGGGGATCGCGGACCAATATGACGCGCGGCGCGAGGCAATGGGCGCCAAGGGGCGGATGGACAGCGTCTACAAACCCTCGGCGCCGGACCTTTTGTATCTGGACGATGCCGCGTGGGAGGCGGCTGTCGCCGGGCATCGGGTCATCCAGTTCTCGCCCAACCCGCAATCGCCGGGACCGGGCGTTCTGGACGCTGGCGGACGGCTGGGCCGCAGTTTCGCACCCGAGCGTCAGCAGGAAAACATCAGCCTCTTCGCTGCTTTCGCCGATCATATTCGCGCGCTGCGCGAGGATCGGCAGGTGGTGATCGCGAGCTGGTCCGAGGGCGCGCGGGAACGGCTTTCGGGGCTGCTGGACGATCAGCAGGTGACGGGGCGCACTATCGACGACATGCGCGATGTGCCGGAGGGGCGCGGCGGGCTGTTCCTGACCGTCTGGGCGCTGGAGGCGGGGTTCACCGCGCCAGGGCTGGCGGTGATCTCGGAACAGGACGTGTTGGGCGACCGGCTGGTCGGCAAGCCTCGCCGCAAGCGCAAGGCCGACAACTTCCTGCGCGAGGTGGATACCCTGTCGCCGGGCGATCTGGTGGTGCATGTCGAACACGGGGTTGGCCGCTATATGGGGCTGGAAACGCTGCGCGTGCCGCAACCCCCGCGCAACAAGCCCGGACCGCCGCATGATTACCTGCATTTGGTGTATGCCGAGGATGCCAAACTCTATCTGCCGGTCGAAAATATCGAGCTTCTGTCGCGCTACGGTCACGAGGAGGGGCTGCTGGACCGTCTGGGCGGCGGAGCATGGCAGGCGAAGAAGGCCAAGCTGAAGCAGCGCATCCGCGAGATTGCGGATCGCCTGATGCGGATCGCAGCCGAACGCCACCTGCGCCATGCCCCCATCCTCGAAGCGCCGCACCAGATGTGGGAGGCGTTCTCGGCCCGCTTCCCGTATCAGGAAACCGACGATCAGCTTTCCGCGATTGCCGATGTGGTCTCGGACCTTGAAGCGGGCCGTCCGATGGACCGTTTGGTGGTGGGCGATGTCGGCTTCGGCAAGACCGAGGTGGCGATGCGCGCTGCCTTTGTCGCCGCGATGGCCGGCATGCAGGTCGCGGTGATCTGTCCGACGACGCTTCTGGCCCGCCAGCATTTCCGCAGCTTTGCCGAACGCTTCCGCGGCTTTCCGTTCAAAGTGCGTCAATTGTCGCGCTTCGTGACCGCGAAAGAGGCGGCAGAAACGCGCGCCGGGCTGGCCGATGGCACGGTGGACATCTGCATCGGCACCCATGCGCTTCTGGCCAAGACCGTGAAGATCAAGAACCTCGGCCTGCTGGTTATCGACGAGGAGCAGCATTTCGGCGTCACCCACAAGGAACGCCTGAAGGAGATGCGGTCCGAGGTTCACGTCCTGACCCTGACCGCGACACCGATTCCGCGCACGCTGCAACTGTCGCTGACCGGGGTGCGTGACCTCTCGATCATCGCGACGCCGCCGGTGGACCGTCTGGCGATCCGCACCTATGTGTCGGAATTCGACAGCGTGACCCTGCGCGAGGCGCTTTTGCGCGAACGCTATCGCGGCGGGCAGAGCTTTTTCGTCGTCCCGCGCATTTCCGACCTGCCAGAGATCGAGGCCTTCCTGCGCGAACAGGTGCCGGAGGTCACGTTCCTTGTCGCCCACGGCCAGCTTGCGGCGAGCGATCTGGACGAGCGGATGAACGAATTCTACGACGGCAAATACGATGTGCTGCTGGCGACGACCATCGTGGAATCGGGGCTGGATATTCCTACCGCCAACACGATGATCGTTCACCGCGCCGACATGTTCGGCCTGTCGCAGCTTTACCAGATCCGGGGGCGTGTGGGGCGGTCCAAGACCCGCGCCTATTGCTATCTGACGACGAAACCGCGTGCGCCCTTGACGCCGCAGGCGCAGAAGCGGTTGAAGCTGCTGGCCAGCCTCGACAGCTTGGGGGCGGGGTTCAACCTTGCCTCGCACGATCTGGATCTGCGCGGCGCGGGCAACCTTCTGGGCGAAGAGCAGTCCGGCCACGTCAAGGAAGTCGGCTACGAACTCTACCAGTCCATGCTGGAAGAAACGATCGCCAAGCTGAAATCGGGCGAGATTTCGGGCCTGACCGAAGCGGACGATCAATGGGCGCCGCAGATCAATCTTGGCGTTCCTGTCCTGATCCCCGAGGAATATGTGCCGGATCTGGATATTCGCCTCGGCCTTTACCGCCGCCTATCGGGCCTGACCACCAAGGTCGAGATGGAGGGCTTCGCCGCCGAATTGATCGACCGCTTTGGTCCGCTGCCGAAAGAGGTGAACACGCTGATGCTGGTCGTGCGGATCAAGGCGATGTGCAAGCGGGCAGGGATCTCGCGTCTGGATGCCGGACCGAAGGGCGCGACGATCCAGTTCCACAACGACAAGTTCGCCGATCCGGCGGGTCTGGTCGATTTCGTCAAGGCGCAGGCCGGCGCGAAGATCGTGGGCAACAAGATCTCCATTCCCGGCGAATGGGCGACCGAGGGCGATCGCATCCGCGGGTCCTTCGGCATTGCCCGCGATCTGGCGGAAAAGCTCATGAAGAAGAAGGCCTAGCGCGCGGGAAGCGCGCGCATGGCCAGAAGTGCAAGGCCGGTGAAGCAGGCGACCCCGATGGCCAGCGGCTGCACCGTGCCGTTGAACGACAGCCCGACGGGCGAGGCGAGCATGACACCCAGCACCGTCGCCACCCCGCCGATGACCGAGGCGGCAAGGCCCGCCAGATGGCCCATCGGTTCCAGCGCCATGGCGTTCAGGTTGCCCATCGTCATCCCCATCATGAAGAAGATGCTGGTGAACCAGAAGAAGACCGCCGGGAACAGCGCCGCCTCGGGGATCAGGCTGAAAGCGCTGGACAGCGCCATGACGGTCGAGATGACAAATTGCACCGTCACCATCGCCGTAATCAGGTAACGCATTCCAAGCCGCACCACGAGCCGCGCGTTCAGAAAGCTGGACGCCCCCGACAGCAGCGCCCCAAGCGCGAACCAGTAAGGAAACTCGTCCCCGCGCCCCAGGGCGACGTCGAAGATCTGCTGCACCGAGGTGATCGTTGCGAACATGCAGCCGAAGATCAGCGCCTGCACCCCGATGGACAGAAGAACGCTGCCGTTGGTCAGAACCTCTCGCGTGCCGGACAGAAGGATCGGCAGCCGTAGCGGGCGGCGTGCCTCGATGGGTAGCGTCTCGGGCTGGCGTGCCATCATCCATGCTGAAGACAGCAGCGAGAAGATCACGAAGGCCACGAACACCCCGCGCCAGCCGAAGCCCGCGATGATGAAGCTGCCCGCCATCGGCGCAACCGCCGGAACCAGCGTGAACACCATCATGATGAAGCTGACGACGCGCGCCATCTCGCGCCCTTTGTAAAGGTCACGCACCATCGCCAACGCCACGATGCGCGGACCCGCGCCGCCAAGGCCCTGGATGAGACGCCCGACCAGCACGGCCTCCAGCGAAGTGCCTGACAGCGCGATCAGCGCGCCGGCGCAGTAAAGCACCGCCCCGCCCAGCATCACCGTCTTGCGCCCGAACGCATCCGAAAGCGGGCCGACGAAGAACGTACCGACCCCCATGCCCAGCATGAAGAAAGTCACGATCAGCTGCGCATGGTTCGGCGCGTCGGGCGTCAGCTCTGCTGCGATGGCGGGCAGCGAAGGCAGCATCGAATCGATGGAAAAAGCCACGGTGGCGATCATCGTCGCGATCAGCGCGATGAACTCCCCTTGCGATACGGCGGGGCGGGTGGTCATTGGATCTGCTCGGCGATTTCGTCGATGATTTTTTGCCAAGTGTCCACCGATTGGGCGCCGGGAACCACGAACTGACGGTCGATCAGGAATGTCGGAACGGCTGTCACACCTTTTTCCCGCGCATCGGCATCGCGGGCCGCCAGATCGTCGCGATCCGCCTCCGACGCCAGAAGCCGGGCAGTCACCTCGGCATCCATCCCGCACTCACCTGCGATTGCCGCCAGAACCGAGGCATCGCCGATATCGCGCCCGTCGCGGAAAAAGGCAGCGAATAGCGCGCCTACCACGGCCTGCTGGCGTCCCTCCAGCCCCGCCCAATGGATCAGGCGATGCGCATCGAGCGTGTTGGGCATCCGCTTGGCCCGCTCGGGGTGAAACTCCAGCCCCGCATCCTCGGCGGCGCGCTGCACGTTCGCGAGCGCCGCGACTGCCTTGTCCCGGCCGCCGAAGCGCGCCTCCAGATATCCGGCACGGTCCACACCGCCCGGGGGCAGATCGGGGTTAAGCTGGAACGGATGCCATTCGATCTGAAAAGCGTGATCCGGGCGGCTTTCCAGCGCCCGGTTCAGGTTCGCCCGCCCGATATGGCACCAAGGGCAGACAGGGTCGGAAAAGATGTCGAGACGGATCGTCGTCCGGGGCATGGCGCAGTCCTGAAGTTGAGCCTTTGGGACCGCCGGAAAACCACGGGCGCGGCCCGCGACGTTTATGCCCAAGCCCGCCCGGAAAGACCAGACACCTTTGCGCGGATACTGGCCTGCCCGGCGCCTTCTGTGCGCATACGATCAGCCGCCCTTGGGATCCTCGGCCAGATTGTCGTCGCCATATTTGCGGTCATCATCCGACGCATCCTCGCCCGGCGACATGTAGAGCGCGCTTTCGGCGATGGATGCGTTGTCATGCGTCTCGTCCATATGCACGTCGGCGGGAACGGCGCCTTCCAGCCATTCGGCGACCTGCTGGCCGACCTCGTCGCTGTCGCCAGCGCCGATCTCGGTCAGCCGGGCCTCGAACGCGGCGCGATCTCCTTCGACGTCGGACAGATCGTCCTCGGTGAGTTCCGGCCAGGTTTCCAGCATGGAATCCCGAAACGCTTCCCAATTCTTCGCCACGATCTGCCAGCGCATCGCCATCTCCTTCTTTGACGGCTCAACGCAGCGGGCTTGTCACGGTTCCTGCCACCACGTCTCGGGCATGAAGCCGGGCCAGTCGCCATAAAGCGGCACATGCCCCGGATGGCGCAGGTCGCCGCGATAGGCGACGCGGGACACCTTGGAATACCAGAACGGCACCACGAAACGCCCGGTCATCAGGATGCGGTCCAGCGCCTCGGTCGCGCTTCGGAACTCGTCCGGTTCCCGGGCGCGCAGCATTGCGGCGATCATCGCATCGGCGGCGGGCGACATCATCCCCATCAGGTTGCGCGATCCCGGCTGGTTGGCCCCTGCGGACCCCCAGTAGAGCACCTGCTCGGTTCCCGGCGAAAGCGAAAGCGCGCGCAGGATATGGGTCATGTCGAAATCGAAATTGGTCGTTCGTTCTTTGTATTGTGCGGAATCGACCGATGTGATCCGCGCCTCGATGCCCAGCCGCTTCAGCGCCTCGACATAGATCTGCGTGACGGTCGCGACCTGATCGTTGCCCTGTTGCAGCAGAACCTCGAACGCGAAAGGCTTGCCATCGCGGGTCAGAACGCCTTGTTCGACATGCCATCCGGCTTCTTCAAGAAGACGCATGGCGCGGCGAAGGTTCGCACGCTGCGCCCCCGCGCTGTCCTGCGCGGGCAGGGCATAGCCATCCAGCGCGCCGGGTGGCAGGCTGTCTCTATAGGGCGTCAGAAGATCCACGACGCCCTTCGAGGCAGCCGCGCCGGGGATCATGCCAAGATCGGAATTGGCGAAATAGGAATCGATCCGCGGTTCGACCCCGCCCGTGATCGTCTGGTTTATCAGCTTGAAGTCGAAGGCCAGAATCAGTGCCTCGCGCACACGCCAGTCGTCGAACATCGGGCGGCGGGTGTTCATCACCAGCCCCTCCATCCCCGAGGGGCGGCGATGGGCGATCTCCTCCAGCTTCACGCCGCCGCTGCGGACGGCGGGGAAGTCGAAGTTGATTGCCCATCTGGCGGGGTTCAGCTCGCGCCACAGGGACAGGTTGCCGGACTTGAACGCCTCGAACATCACCGACGTGTCGGCATAGAATTCGGTGCGGATCGTATCGAAATTGTAGATCCCGCGATTGACCGGCAGATCGCGGCCCCACCAATCGGGGTTGCGGCGATAGGTGACCGAGCGCCCGGGATCGACGCCGTCGACCACATAGGGGCCGGAACCGATGGGCGGCTCGAGTGTGGACTGGGTGAAATCCTTCCCCTCCCACTGCGCCTTCTTCAGCACGGGGCGCAGGCCGAGCACCAGCGGCAGTTCGCGGTCGGGTTCGGTGAAGGTGAAGCGGACCGAGCGCGGGCCGGTGCGAAGCGTCTCGGCCACCTTGGACCACGACCCGGCATAGCGGGGCTGCCCGTCGGCGGCCAGGGTTTCGAACGACCAGATCACGTCATCGATCGTCACGGGCGATCCGTCCGAGAATCGCGCACCCTCGCGCAGGGTGAATTCGACGAAAGTTCTTGCGTCATCTGTCAGGACCGATTCGGCAAGCAGTCCGTAAAGCGTGAACGGCTCGTCCAGCGACCGTGCCATCAGGGTCTCGACCGTCCATGGTCCAAGGTTCCAAGGCGCACGACCGCGGATGATATAGGGGTTAAGCGAATCGAATCCGCCCGCTTCGCCGATTGCGATGGTGCCGCCCTTGGGCGCAGCGGGATCGGCATAGGGCAGGTGGTCGAAATTCGCAGGCAGGGCAGGTTCACCATACATGGCGATGCCGTGGGAAGGCTCTGCAAAGGCGGGCCAGGCGCCGGTCAGAAGGCCCGCCGCCGTGATGATGGCCTTCAAATGCCCCTGTATTTCCACCCTCAGCAATGCCCCACGCCCCCGATCCTGTCTCTGGCGGCGCGAAACTAGACGCTACGCCAGCCATTTCAAACTTTTAACTTGGCCCCGGGCATGTGGAGAGGTATAAAGACCTCACTGCTCGATAGGTTTCTTGCCTGTATGAAACCTGCCTCAACAACTTAACGCTGGCCTCGTGCCAGCGTTTTTTTATTCCCGCACCAGCCTGCGCCGGGGTTACCTTGGACGGCAAGCCAAACGCAAGGGGGTGGGCATGTTGCAAGGCAAACGGGCGATCGTCACGGGATCGAATTCCGGCATCGGGCTGGGCGTTGCGGTCGAGCTGGCCAGGGTGGGGGCGGATGTCGTCCTGAACTCCTTCACCGACCGGGACGAGGATCACGCGCTGGCCGCGAAATTAGCGGCGGATCATGGCATCAAGGCGCGCTATATCGCGGCGGACATGTCGAAGGGCGCCGACTGCCGCGCGCTGGTGGAAAAGGCTGGCGGCTGCGACATCCTCGTGAACAATGCGGGCATCCAGCACGTCGCCGGGATCGAGGAGTTTCCGGTCGAGAAGTGGGACGCGATCCTCGCGATCAACTTGTCGTCAGCCTTCCATACCATCGCTGCCGCCCTGCCGGGAATGCGCGCGCAGGGCTGGGGGAGGATCGTCAACATCGCTTCGGCGCATGGGTTGACGGCCAGCTCCTACAAATCCGCCTATGTCGCGGCGAAACACGGGATCGTCGGTCTGACCAAGACGGCGGCACTGGAATGTGCCGGGCAGGGCATCACCGCCAATGCCATCTGCCCCGGCTATGTGCTGACCCCGCTGGTCGAGGCGCAGATCCCCGACCAGATGAAGAAGACCGGCAAGGACCGCGAAACCACCATCCGGGAGGTCATGCTCGACCGCCAGCCGTCGAAGCAATTCGCGACGGTGGAGCAGGTGGGGGGCACGGCGGTGTTCCTGTGCTCGCCCGCCGCCGACCAAATCACCGGCACCACCATCAGCGTGGATGGTGGCTGGACGGCGCTATGACCGCGCGCTGATTTCCAACGCGATATCAGCGGCAAGGCGGGCGTTGTTCAGAACCAGCTGGATGTTGGAATCCAGCGACCGCCCCTCGGTCAGACGGAAGATGCGGTCCAGCAGGAAGGGCGTCACCTCCTTGGCGGCGATGTGCTGCTGCTCGGCGTCCTTCACCGCGGATGCGATGACCGGGTCGATCTCGGACCGGGGGATTTCGTGCTCGGCCGGGATCGGGTTGGCGATCAACTGGCCGCCCGGCAGGCCAAGGCGGGCGCGCATCAGATGTGCCTCGGCAATCTGGGTTGCCGTATCCATCCGCAAGGGTGCCTTGATCCCGCTTTCGCGCGACCAGAAGGCGGGCAGGTCGTCCTGACCGAAGGCGATGACCGGCACGCCATTCGTCTCCAGCACCTCCAGCGTCTTGGGGATGTCGAGGATTGCCTTCGCCCCCGCCGCCACGACCGTCACCGCCGTCGCGCCCAGTTCCGGCAGGTCGGCGGACACATCGAACGTCGTCTCGGCCCCGCGATGCACGCCGCCGATGCCGCCCGTTGCGAACACCGCGATCCCGGCCAGCTTGGCGCAGATCATCGTTGCGGCCACCGTCGTCGCCCCCACGCGCCCCGAGGTGAGGCCCACCGCCAGATCGGCGCGCGACAGTTTCATCGCATCCGGCGACTGGCCCAGACGGTCAAGCTCCGACGCCGTCAGCCCGACATGGATGCGCCCGTCAAGAATTGCGATGGTCGCAGGAACCGCGCCGCGTTCGCGGATCGCATCCTCGACCGAGCGGGCCATCTCGACGTTCTGCGGGAAGGGCATCCCGTGCGTGATGATCGTGCTTTCCAGCGCAACGACGGGCCGGTTCGCGGCCAGCGCTTCGGCCACTTCGGGCAGGATGGTCAAGGGTGCGGTCATTGGACATCTCCTGAAACGTGATCGGCGGCGGCGCGGAGCGCGGCCTTGAGCGCGGCATTGCGATCCGCGCCGCGAAGTTCGGACACGATATGTCCGGCCATGAAATTGTCGCCTGCGCCCGTGACCCGGGTCACAAGGACAGGGGGCGGCATGTCTGTGATGACGCCGCCATCGCTGCGCCCCTCGGCGCAGGCGCGGCCCCCGTCGGTCACAAGCACGCGCGACGCGCCCCGGTCCAGCAGCGCCTGCGCGGCGTCCGCTGCCGTCGTCGCCTGAACGCGCGACAGGATCACCGCTTCTTCAAGGTTCACATAGATCGTCGCGCGCGAGTGGTTCAGCAGCGGCAGCAGCCGTTCCGCCTTGCCGGGGCTGGCCGGGGCCACGCGCAGGTCGGCATCGGCAAACAGGGGCGATGCGGCAATCTCGGCCAGCAGGTGTTCCGTCAGGTTGCCATCCAGTGCGATCGGCCCGGTCCAGCCCATGCCCGTCAAGGGGCGCAGGATCTTGTCGCCTGCCGCCTCCAGCGAATGGGCGTCGGCAATGGCCGCGATCAACCCGTTCGCCCCTTCGACCGCCATGTAGCGGTCGGTCGGCAGATCGTCCGAGCGATAGATGTGATCCGTGACCATGCCCAGCCGCGCGCAGTCGGCGACCAGCTCGTCCCCCTCGGCATCGCGCCCGATGGCGGTCAGAAGGGCGGGGGTCAGCCCGAACCGGCGCAGGGTGATGGCGATGTTCATCGCGACCCCGCCGGGGATGCGCGTGATGCGGCCCGGCACGTCCGATCCCACGCGCATCGCGGCGGGGGATCGTCCGATGATGTCCCAAAGGACCGAACCTATGCAAAGGATGTCTGGCGTCATGCCGTCTTGTCCTTTACGGCGGCCCGCCACGCAAGGGGTTGCAATGCGCGCTCCGCCGATGTAGACGCGCCCCACTTCACAGGCGAGGCTTGGGCTGTTCGGGGGAGAAATCCCCGACGGTCCGCCGGTTGGGAGAGATCCCTCAAGGCTTCGCCGAGGCGCAAACCGGAAAAGGGTATTGGACATGGCGCTCCCCGATTTCTCCATGCGTCAGCTGCTTGAAGCTGGCGTTCACTACGGCCACCAGACCGCACGCTGGAACCCCAAGATGGCCGAGTTCATCTATGGCGACCGCAACGGCATCCACATCATCGACCTGACGCAGACCGTCCCGATGCTGGACAAGGCGCTGCAAGTCGTGCGCGACACCGTTGCAAAAGGTGGCCGCATCCTGTTCGTCGGCACCAAGCGCCAGGCCCAGAAGCCGATCGCCGAAGCGGCCGAGCGTTGCGCACAGCACTACATGAACCACCGCTGGCTGGGCGGCACGCTGACCAACTGGAAGACCGTGTCGAACTCGATCCAGCGTCTGAAGCAGCTGGACGAGCTGATGTCGTCGGGCGCCGAAGGTCTGACCAAGAAAGAGCGCCTGAACATGGAGCGCGAGCAGGCCAAACTTCAGGCCTCGCTGGGCGGCATCCGTGACATGGGCGGCGTTCCGGACCTGCTGTTCATCATCGACGTGGGCAAGGAAGACCTCGCCATCCTCGAAGCGCAGAAGCTGGGCATCCCGGTCGTCGCGGTCGTGGACACCAACACTTCGCCCAAGGGCGTCGACTACATCATCCCGGGCAACGACGACGCGGCCCGCGCGATCTCGCTGTACTGCGATCTGGTGTCCCGTGCGGCGCTGGACGGCATGACGGCGCAGATGGGCGCAGCAGGCATCGACCTGGGCGAGCTGGAAGCGGCCCCCGAGGAAGAAGCCGTCGAAGGCTGATCCTGTCGTCTGACCGTTACCCGGCGGAATTAAACCCGCCGGGATTTCCATTCGAATATCGAGGAGAGCCGAGATGGCAATCACCGCACAGATGGTGAAGGAACTGCGCGAATCGACCGGCGCAGGCATGATGGACGCCAAGAAGGCGCTGACCGAGACGAACGGTGACATGGAAGCCGCCGTCGACTGGCTGCGCACCAAGGGTCTGGCCAAGGCTGCCAAGAAATCCGGCCGCGTCGCTGCCGAAGGTCTGGTTGGCGTTGCCGTCTCGGGCGGCAAGGGCGTCGCGGTCGAAGTGAACTCTGAAACCGACTTCGTTGCCAAGAACGCCGATTTCCAGAAGCTGGTTTCGAGCATCACCGGCGCCGCGCTGAACGTGTCGGACGTGGACGCGCTGAAATCGGCCGACCTGAACGGTAAATCGGTCGAAACCACGCTGACCGAAGCGATCGCCGTCATCGGCGAGAACATGACGCTGCGCCGCATGGCCACCGTCGAAGGCGACACCGTGGCGTCCTACGTCCACACCGCAGCTGCCGACGGCCTGGGCCGCATCGGCGTGCTGGTTGCCGTGAAGGGCACTGACAACGGCATCGCGAAACAGATCGCCATGCACGTCGCCGCAACCAACCCGGCCTCGCTGGGCGAAGCCGATCTCGACCCCGCACTGGTCGAGCGTGAGAAGTCGGTCCTGACCGAACAGGCACGCGAATCCGGCAAGCCGGACGCTGTGATCGAGAAGATGATCGTGGGCCGCATGGCGAAATTCTTCGAGGAAGTGACTCTCCTCGGCCAGAAGTTCGTGCTGAACCCCGATATCACCGTCGCCCAGGCCGCCAAGGACGCTGGCGTCGAAGTTGTCGGCTTTGTCCGCATGGCTGTCGGCGAAGGCATCGAGAAGGAAAAAGAGGACTTCGCTGCCGAAGTGGCGAAAACCCTCGCAGGCTGATCCAGCCCGCACTCCAACAGAGCGCCGTCCCCTGTGGGCGGCGTTTTGCATTTCCGGCGGCGCTGCCGCAGGGCAGCCCGCGCGAAGGATGGCTCCCGCAAGGGGGCCTGACGCCGCGCGCGCCCCCTTGACCTTCCCGCCCCGCGGCCTCTTATTGACCTCGAACCGAAAAGAGGAGCCGCACCATGGCCTTTACGCTTCCCGATCTTCCCTATTCCCACGACGCGCTCGCCGATCTCGGCATGTCGCGGGAAACGCTGGAATTTCACCACGACATCCACCACAAGGCCTATGTCGACAACGGCAACAAGCTGATCGCCGGGACCGAGTGGGAGAACAAGTCGCTGGAGGAGATCGTCAAGGGCACCTATCAGCCCGGCGCGGTTGCCCAGAACGGCATCTTCAACAACGCCTCGCAGCACTGGAACCACAACCTGTTCTGGGAAGTGATGGGTCCGGGCGAAAAGAAGATCCCCGGCGCACTGGAAAGCGCACTGACCGAATCCTTCGGCTCGGTCGACAAGTTCAAGGAAGAATTTGCCGCCGCCGGTGCGGGTCAGTTCGGTTCCGGCTGGGCATGGCTGGTCAAGGACGCCTCGGGCGCGCTGAAGGTCACCAAGACCGAAAACGGTGTGAACCCGCTTTGCTTCGACCAGACCGCGCTCTTGGGCGTCGATGTGTGGGAGCATTCCTACTACATCGATTTCCGCAACAAGCGTCCGGCCTACCTCACCAATTTCCTCGACAAGCTGGTGAACTGGGAAGCCGTTGCTGCCAAGCTCTGATCCGCTTCGAAGCCCGCCGAAACCGGCGGGCTTCTTTCTTTGCGGGAACAGGCGGCGCGGGCTCGCGTTTTCACAGATCGAAGTGAAAAGGAGAAGCCGATGAACCGCCTCTTGAACGGAACCTGGGTCGTGGTCGCCGATGGCGAAAAGGCGCTGTTCTTCGAAAACGAAGGCGATGGTCAATACCCGGTGCTTCGCGTGCGCCGCGAGGAAACCAACGACAATCCCCCTGACCGAGAGCAGGGCACCGACAAACCGGGCCGCATGGGCGACGGGCGTTCCGGCATCGGCTCCTCGGCCGAAGAAACCGACTTTCATCGGCTCGAGAAGGACCGTTTTGCCCAAAGCCTTGCCGACCTGCTGTTCAAGCTGGCGCATAAGGGCAAGTTCGACCGGCTGGTCATCGTCGCACCGCCCCAGACCCTCGGCGCGATGCGCCCGCATCTTCACAAGGAAGTGCAGGCCAAGATTATCCTAGAAATTCCCAAGACCCTGACCGGAATGCCGGTCGATCAGATCGAGAAGAACCTGCTGGCCGAATTGGCCTAGCCCAGCGCGGCCTCCAGTGCCGCGACATCGGGCACGGCGGTGACGAATTCGCGAAGGCTCGGCTCGGCAAAGCCTTCGCGGATCGCATGGTCCAGCAGCGCCAGCAGCGGTTGCCAATACCCTTCGGTATCAAGCAGGAAGATCGGCTTTTCATGCAACCCGATCTGCCGCCATGTCAGCACCTCGAAGAACTCGTCCAGCGAGCCCGCGCCGCCCGGCAATACCACGACTGCGTCCGAATTCATGAACATCACCTTCTTGCGCTCGTGCATGTCCTCGGTGATGACGAACTGGTTCAGATCGCGGCGCCCCTTTTCCCGCGCCATCAGATGCAGCGGGATCACCCCCAGCGATTTCCCTGCCGCCGCGCCGCGCGCAACCTCGCCCATCAGCCCGACATCTCCTGCGCCATAGACCAGCCGCCAGCCGCGCCGTGCGATCATCTCGCCGGTCGCCTTCGCCGCTTCGGCATAGGTGGGGCGCAGGCCGGCGCGCGATCCGCAGAAGACGCAGACGGAGATAGGATTGCTCATGGGTTCACCTCTTTTTCGTCCCTCCTACATGCGGCGGGGGCGTGACGGCAAGGTGACGCCTCTGGTCTTTCGCGCCGCCAGACACTAGGTGAGGGGCCACTTCCGAAGGATTGCGACGATGACCGACACCCCGACAAGCGGTTGGCAGACGATGGCCCGCGTGCTGCCTTACCTTTGGCCGAAGGACGAGCCGTGGGTGAAGCGCCGCGTCGTGGGTGCGATGATCGCGCTGGTCATCGGCAAGATCGTCTCGGTCACGACGCCCATGGTCTACAAGCTGGTGGTGGACGCTTTCGACGCGCAGGACCCGGCGACCCTTCTGGCGCTGGGCGCGGTCGGGCTGACGGTGGCCTATGGTCTGGCCCGTTTTGGCGCCGTGGCCTTCGGCGAGTTGCGTGACCTGATCTTCGTCCGCGTCGGGCAGCGCGCCCTGCGCAAGCTGGCGCTGGAGACGTTCACCCATATTCACCGCCTGTCAATGCGCTATCACATCACCCGCCGCACTGGCGGCCTCAGTCGCATCATGGAGCGCGGGGTGAAGGGCGTAGATTTCCTCCTGCGCTTCCTTCTGTTCTCTATTGGGCCGCTGATCCTCGAACTCTTGCTGGTTGCGGGAATATTCTGGGCGTTGTTCGGCTGGATATACATGGTCGTCGTGCTGGCGACGATCGCGATCTATGTCGCCTTCACCTTCAAGATCACCGAGATCCGCGTGAAGATCCGCAAGGAGATGAACGACCAGGACAATGACGCGAACCAGAAGGCGATCGACAGCCTACTGAACTTCGAGACGGTCAAGTATTTCGGTGCCGAGTCCCGCGAGGCGCAGCGTTACGATGTCGCGATGTCGAAATACGAAGGCGCGGCGGTTCGCACGGGGCAGAGCCTCGCGTTTCTCAACATGGGCCAATCGCTCATCATCACGGCGGGTCTCGTGATCGTCATGGTCATGGCTGCGCGCGGGGTGCAGGCCGGGGTTCTGACCGTGGGCGATTTCGTGATGGTCAACGCCTACATGATCCAGATCACCATGCCGCTGGGCTTTCTGGGAACGGTCTATCGCGAGATCCGTCAGGCGCTGGTCGATATGGGCCAGATGTTCGGGCTTTTGGCCCAGCCGACCGAGATCGCGGACAAGCCCGGCGCGCCCGACCTGCGCGTGATGGGGGGCGCGCTGGAATTCGAACATGTCGCCTTTGGATACGACGCTGAACGCCCGATCCTGAAGGATCTGAACCTGAGGGTCGAACCGGGGCAGACGGTGGCTCTGGTCGGGCCCTCGGGGTCCGGCAAGTCGACGATCGGGCGGCTCCTGTTCCGTTTCTATGACGTGACGGCGGGCGCAGTGCTGATCGACGGGCAGGACCTGCGCGACATCACGCAGGACAGCCTGCACGCCCAGATCGGCGTCGTCCCGCAGGATACGGTGCTGTTCAACGACACGATCTTCTACAACATCGCCTATGGCCGCCCCGACGCGTCCGAGGCCGAGGTTCATGCCGCCGCCCGCGCCGCGAAAATTCACGATTTCATCACTTCGTTGCCCGAAGGGTATGAGACGGCGGTGGGCGAGCGGGGGCTGAAACTCTCGGGCGGCGAGAAACAGCGCGTCGGCATCGCCCGCACGCTTTTGAAGAACCCGCCGATCCTTCTGCTGGACGAGGCGACCTCGGCGCTGGACACGCAAACCGAGCGCGACATTCAGGAATCGCTGCGCGATATGGGGCAGGGGCGTACCGTCATCACCATCGCGCACCGCCTGTCCACAATCGCCGATGCCGACCGCATTCTGGTGCTGGAGGCAGGCCGCGTGATCGAGGATGGGCGGCACGAGGATCTGCTGGCGCGCGGCGGCAAATACGCCCAACTCTGGGCCCGGCAATCCGCCGAGGAGGCCGAGGCCGCATGACGGCCTTGGCAACCCCCGCCGAACCCGTGTAAGACGAACGCCAAAGGCAGGGAGCGTTTTCGTGAGCAACTCCGACAACTTCATCAACGAGGTGGCCGACGAACTGCGCCGCGAAAAACTGTTCGGCGCATTGAAGCGTTACGGCTGGATCGGCGTGCTTCTGGTGCTGGTCGTGGTTGGCGGCGCGGCATGGACCGAATGGCAGCGCAGCGGCGACCGCACGACCGACCGCCAGTTCGGCGACGCGCTCGTGTCGGCCCTGTCCGCCCCGACGCCCGAAGCCCGGCGCGAGGCGCTGGCCGCGGCCCCCGTGGGCGGCCCGCGCGAGGCGGTGGTTGACCTGCTGCTGGCCTCCGATCCTGCGCAGGACAAGCCCGCGACGCTTGCTGCGCTGGACGAGGTTCTGGCCGATCAGTCGCTTCAGCCGATCTATCGCGATCTGGCCGTGCTGCGGAAGGTTGTCGTCGCGGGTGCGGATATTGCGGCCTCAGAACGCCGTGCTCTGCTGGACCCCATCGCGGCACCGGGACGGCCCTACCGCCCGCTGGCGCTGGAGCAGCTTGCCTATCTGAACGTCGAGGCGGGCGAGACGGATGCCGCCATCGCCGCCTTCACCGCGCTGACCACCGATCAGCAGGCAACCCCTGCGCTGCGCCAGCGCGCGGCGCAGATGGTGACGGCACTTGGCGGCGAAATCGCAGCGGGCTGAGGGACATGATGAAGAAGACGACCGGATTCGCGGCGCTTGCCACCTTGACCCTGCTTGCCGCATGCGAAAAGGAACCGATCCTGCCCGGAGAGCGGTTCGACGTGCGCGCGCCGCTTTCGGCCAGCATCCCGACGACCCAGAACCCGACGCCGCGTGACGGCACGGGCCAGGTGGCGAACCGCGCCGTTGCCATCTCGCTTCCCGCGACCAGCACGGGATCGTGGACACATCGCGGCGGCAATGCCCAGCACATTGCACCGCATGGCGCATTGTCTGCCCAGCCCGCGCGGGTATGGAGCGTCGATTTCGGCGCAGGCAATTCCCGTCGTCAGCGTATCGCGGCCGCACCCGTCGTGGCCGATGGCCGCATCTTTGCGATGGACGCGGACAGCCGTCTGGCGGCCGTGTCCACCGGCGGACAGCTGTTGTGGACGGCGCCGCTGAAACCGGCCGACGAAGGGCGCCGGACGCAGGTGTCCGGCGGCGGCATCGCCTATGGCGGCGGACGCGTTTTCGCCTCAACCGGCTATGGCGAGGTTATCGCGCTGGACCCGGCCACCGGGGCGGTCGCATGGCGCCAGTCTGTCGGCGCCCCGGTGACCGGCGCGCCGACATTCGCTGACGGCACCGTCTATGCGGTCGGGCGGGACGGCACTGCATGGGCCATCGACGCAAGCAATGGCCGCGTGCGCTGGACACTTGCGGGAACGGCTGCGGTGGCCGGCATGATCGGCACCGGATCCCCCGCGATTGCAGGCGGCAACGTGATCCTGCCCTTCTCCAGCGGCGAATTGGCGGGCGTTCTGCGCCAGTCGGGTCTGCGCCAGTGGTCGAGCGCGGTTGCGGGGCAGCGTCGTGGCAGCAGCTACAACATCATCCAGGACATCACCGGCGATCCGGTCGTCGATGGCGCCGTCACCTATGTCGGCAACCAGGCGGGCCGGACCGTCGCGATTTCCACCGCCAATGGCGAACGGATCTGGATGGCGAACGAGGGGGCTTACGGCCCGGTCGTTCCGGTGGGCGGCTCGGTCTTCCTGATCTCGGACGAGGCGCATCTGGTTCGTCTGGACGCCGCGAGCGGAGAGACGATCTGGTCCGTACCTATGCCCTATTTCGAAACCGATGCCACCAAGAAGCGGCGTGCGATCACGGCGCATTACGGGCCTGTTCTGGTCGGCGGGCGGATTGCCGTCGCCTCCTCGGACGGACAACTCCGTTTCTTCTCTCCGACGAACGGCGCGCTGGTCGGCACGACGGAAATTCCGGGCGGGGCCGGGGCGCAGCCTGCGGTCGCGGGCGGTGCGCTTTACGTGGTTTCGACGGGCGGGCAAATTCACGCTTTCCGCTGACGCGCGAAGGGTGTAAGTCACCGGGCTTCAAAGGAGAGCGGAATGAGCTTCACCCTCGCCATCGTCGGGCGTCCCAACGTCGGCAAATCGACCCTGTTCAACCGGCTCGTGGGCCGGAAGCTCGCGCTGGTCGACGACCAGCCGGGGGTGACGCGCGATTTGCGCGAAGGCGATGCCAAGCTGATCGACCTGCGCTTCACCGTGATCGACACGGCGGGGCTGGAGGAAGTCACCGATGACAGCCTTCAGGGCCGGATGCGCCGTCTGACGGAACGCGCGGTGGACATGGCCGATGTGTGCCTGTTCCTGATCGACGGGCGTGTAGGCGTGACCCCCTCGGACGAGGTTTTCGCCGACATCCTGCGCCGCAAGAACGCCCATGTGATCCTTGGCGTCAACAAGGCCGAGGGCAAAGCGGGCGATTCCGGCGCGATCGAGGCTTGGAGCCTCGGTCTGGGCGAGCCGATCCGGCTTTCCGCCGAACATGGCGAGGGGATGGACGATCTCTATACGATCCTGCGCCCCATTGCCGACGGTTTCGCCGAACGCGCCGAACGTGATGCCCCTATCGTCGATGTGGACGTGCCCGAGGATTCGGAGGAGGAAGACGATCCCGAAGCCCATAAGCCGACCGAAAAGCACCCGCTGCAAATCGCGGTGATCGGGCGGCCGAATGCGGGGAAATCGACGCTCATCAACAAGATCCTCGGCTACGACCGTCTTCTGACGGGGCCGGAGGCGGGGATCACGCGCGATGCGATCTCGATCCGGACCCAGTGGCAGGGCGTGCCGACGCGGATCTTCGATACCGCCGGGATGCGCAAGAAGGCGCGGATCAACGACAAGCTGGAAAAGCTGTCCGTGTCCGACGGCCTGCGCGCCGTCCGCTTTGCCGAGGTCGTCGTCGTGCTTCTGGACGTGGAAATCCCGTTCGAACAGCAGGACCTTCGGATCGCCGACTTTGCCGAGACAGAGGGCCGTGCCGTCGTCGTCGCCGTGAATAAATGGGATCTGGAGGACGAGAAGCAGGAGAAGATGGCCGAACTGAAAGAGATGTTCGATCGCCTTCTGCCGCAGCTTCGCGGCGCGCCGCTGGTGACGGTTTCGGCCAAGACGGGGCGTGGGCTGGACCGCCTTCACGCCGCGATCCTCAAGGCGCATGACGTCTGGAACCGCCGCATCCCGACTGCGCGTCTGAATTCGTGGCTGGGCGCGATGACCGAGGCGCATCCGCCGCCCGCACCGGGTGGGCGCCGGATCAAGATGCGCTATATGACGCAGGTGAAGACCCGCCCGCCGGGATTCATCGTCATGTGCAGCCATCAGGACATGGTGCCCGACAGCTACAAACGCTATCTGGTCAACGGTCTGCGCGACCATTTCGACATGCCCGGCACGCCGATCCGCCTGACGCTGCGCGGGCAGGGGGACAAGAACCCCTACAAGGACAAGAAGAACTTCGGCACACCTTCGCGTCTGCGCAAGCACCTCGACAAGAAGGGTTAATCCTCGGCCGGTTGCGGCGGGGGATCGACCCACCAGCGATGATGCTGGTGCAGGAAGGCCGGGTGCATCTCCATCCCGTGCGCTCGGGGTGCGGCATGGCGGAAGATGGTGCGCCAATAGGGTTGGATCAGCACCGCCTCGTCCCGCAGGATGGTCTGCAATTCGGCCATGACCTTGCTGCGGCTGCCGGCATCGTCGATGGACAGCGCCCGGTTCAGGGCGGCATCGAACGCGTCATTGGCGAAGCCGGTTTCGTTCCACGCCGCCCCGCTGCGATATCCGGCGTTCAGCACCTGGATGCCAAGCGGACGCATGTTCCATTCGGTGGCGGAAAAGGGATAGCGCGTCCAGTTTTCCCAATAGGTGCTTCCGGGCAGGTTGGTGCGCTTGACCTTCATGCCCGCATCGCGCATCTGCGCCGCAACCACGTCGCAACTGACCGCCTGCCACGTGTCGTCCAGCGAGATCAGCTCGAACTCGTGATCGGCCATTCCCGCTTCGGTCAGAAGCGCAAGCGCCGCATCCGGATCGACGATGGGGGCGGGCATTTCGGCGTAATCCGGCTGTATCGGACAGACATGGTGATTCTCGCCGATCATGCCGAGGCTTGAATAGCCGATCTCCAGCACCACCGCGTTGTCGACGGCCATCTGGATCGCGCGGCGCACGCGGACATCCGCGAATTCGGGCGCGGTCTGGTTGAACCGGACCGCCAATGTTGCCGCGGTCGGCGTCTCGTATCGCGTCCAGCCAAGCGCATCCAGCGCGGGCAGGAACTCTCCGAAGGATTGATAGGTGGCGTCGATCTGTCCATCCTTGGCAGCGGCGATCGTCGCGGAGGGATCGGTGCCGTAATCGACATATTCGATCCGGTCGAGCCATGGCCCCCCCAGACTTTCGCTGCCCCACCAGACGTGGCCGTCATTGCGCACGAGAACCTGCCGCCCCTGTTCGGACGCTTCGGGCAGAAACGGTCCGGTCCCGACCGGCGTGGCCACCGGGTCGCCATTGTCATAGGACGGGTGGACGAGACAGGCGGGATAGTCGGAAAAGCTCGCGATGATGGTCACGTCCGGGAAAGACAGCGACAGGCGCACCGTATGTGGATCGTCGGCCACCGCCGCCCCGTCGCGCAATCCTTGCCGCGCATCGTCCTGAAGCGCGGCCATCCGGCCTGCCATGGAATTGCCGGGCACCGTGGCATCGGCCCAGCGCGCGATGTTGTGGATGACGTTCGCGGCGGTGAAGGGATCGCCGTTGTTCCACCGGACGCCCCGGCGCACATGCAGGACGTATTCGGTTGCGTCTGCATTCGCCTCCCAGCTTTCCAGCAGCATTCCGCGAAACGTGCCGTCGGCCTCGTATTCAACTAGGTATTCAAGCCAGCCGCGCAGGAAATTCGCAGCTTGCGGCCATGCGGCGGTTCGCGGATCGCCCAAGGGGCGCAGCTCCATCTGCATCCGCAGCGTTCCGCCTTTGTACGGCACTACCTCTTGCGCATGCGGCGCACCCAGCCCCAATAGCGCATAGGCGGCGGGGGTCGCGACGCCGAGGGCCGATACGCGGGTCAGGAATTCGCGCCGATCCATCGTCCCGCACCGGACCTCGCGCGCAAGAGACTGCGCGGCGGGGTGGATCGGCTGGCGGGGCATGGCGTCCTCCATAGGGGGTTCGGGGAACGAACGCGGCGGGGCGCGCGGCGTTCCGGTTAGTTGGCGCGGCGAAAGGCGGTGGGCGATGCGCCGGTCAGATTGCTGAAGGCGCGCGTGAAATAGGCGGGCGATGCGAAGCCGAGGCTTCTTGCAATCTGTGCCACGGGCATGTCGGTCTCTGCAAGCAGGCGCCGCGCTTCGAACAGGATGCGGTCGTGCAGAAGCGCCGAGGCGGGCCGCCCGCTTGTCGCCTTGCAGCAGCGCGTCAGATGCGTGGGCGTGACGCCAAGCGCGGCAGCAAGGTCGGCGACGTTCATGCCCGTGCGGAATTCACGCTCCAGCAAGTCGGCATAGCGCGCGACAAGGCGGCGGGTCGCGTCATCGGGGGCGGTATCGGCATGTCCGCGTTCCACCTGCCGGTCAAGCCAGACCGAAAGCAGCCCGCACCAGTGCCGCGCGGCGCGGTCGGCGCCGATGCTGGTCGCCGCGACCTCGCGCTGGATATTGTCCATGAGCACGTTCAGCTCCTGCTGCACCAGCACCTCGCGGATCCGCAGATGGCGCGGGCGGTCGGACAGTGGCAACCCATGCCCGCGCCCGAAGAACAGCGCCTGCCCGAAGACCTGCTGGCCCACCTCGAACCCGTGCATCACCCCGGCGGGAATGAAGATCGCGTTGTGGGCAGTGTATCCGCGCGTCTGCCCGGCGACGGTGATGCGCCCTTGACCCTTGGTGAACCAGAGAAGCAAGGGCTCGGAAATCGAGCGCATCGCTTCCACCCGCCAGCGACCGCCGGCGGCCAGTCGGGGGATCGGAACAACCCGCATGGGCGAAATCTGGTCCTGCATGGCGGCCCCTTCCTGATGCGCCGAAGATTAAGCTACCCCTTGCGCCGAACCCAAGCGCAAAGACGCGGCCTGCTGCGGCGTACGCAGAAATGTCACGGCAGGGCCACAGGGCGCCACGCCTTCATGCGGTTGCGGAACCATGTGCGCTGGCGTTTGGCATATTGCCGCGAGGCAAGCTTGGCCGCGGCGCTGGCCTCGGGCAGCGTCATCGCACCCTGCAGATGCGCGATCAGTTCCGGGGCTCCGATCGCGCGCGAGGCGGGGCGTGTCGGCTGCCAGTGGGGCAATTCGCGCCGCGCCTCGTCCAGCGCGCCCTCGGCGAGCATCTGATCGAAGCGCAGATCGATCCGGCGCCCCAGCCAGTCGGGGTCGGGACGCAGGACCAGCGGCTCGGCCTCGCGCAGGGGCAAAAGCGGCGGCGCGGTATCGGCCTGCCATTCGGCAATGCCCCGCCCGGTCGCGCGCAGAACCTCCCACGCGCGCTGCACACGGGCGCGGTTGGCAAGGTCGATCCGCGCCGCGCTGGCAGCGTCCAGTTCCGCGATCAGTGCCCCGAGCTCCATCGCGTCGCCCTCCGCACGGATATCGGGCGGCGTCGCGGGAATCTCGGCCAGGCCTTCGGTCAGCGCGGTGAAGTAAAGCCCCGTGCCACCGACGATCACAGGACGCGGCCCGTCCAGAAGCGGCGCAACATCGCGCAGCCAATGACCGACGGAATAGTCCTGATCCCGCGCGACATGGCCGTAAAGCGCATGGGGCAGGGCCGCCTCCTCGGCCTCCGAAGGCCGCGCCGTCAGGATACGCCAGTTGGCATAGACCTGCAGCGCATCGGCATTCACGATCACGCCGCCGCCCTCGCGCACGATCTGCGCCGCCAGCGCGGATTTGCCGCTGGCGGTCGGCCCCGCGATCAGGACGGGGCGGTGCGGGGGAATATTGCCAAGGTCCATCACGCTCCTGCTTCCGCCCGGTTGATCCCGGCGGCGTTTTCCGACATTTTCGCGCCAAGTCAAACCGGAACACGAAGGCGGGAGCCACAGAATGAACGAGATCAGCCCAACTCCCGTCACCTACAAGCGCGTGATGCTGAAAATCTCGGGCGAGGCGCTGATGGGCGATCAGGGCTTCGGTCTGAACCCGCCCACCGTCCAGCGCATCGCGAACGAGGTGAAATCGGTTCACGATCTGGGGGTCGAGATCTGCATGGTCATCGGCGGCGGCAACATCTTCCGCGGCCTGCAGGGGTCAGCGCAGGGGATGGAGCGGACGACGGCGGATTACATGGGCATGCTGGCGACGGTGATGAACGCGCTGGCAATGCAGGCCGCGCTCGAATCGCTGAACATCCATACGCGGGTGATCTCGGCCATTCCGATGGATCAGGTCTGCGAACCCTATATCCGCCGCCGCGCCGTGCGCCATCTTGAAAAGAAGCGCGTCTGCATCTTCGCGGCGGGAACCGGCAACCCCTATTTCACCACCGACACCGCGGCGACGCTGCGCGCAAACGAGATGGCCTGTCAGGCGATCTTCAAGGGGACCAAGGTGGACGGGGTCTATGACAAGGACCCGAAGAAGCATGCAGATGCGAAACGCTATGACAACGTCACCTATGACGAAGTGCTGCAGAAGCATCTGGGCGTGATGGACGCATCGGCCATCGCGCTCGCCCGCGACAACGATCTGCCGATCATCGTCTTCTCGCTGGACGAGCCGGGCGGTTTCCGCGGCATTCTGCGCGGCGAAGGCACCTATACGCGCGTGCGCGGCTAAGGCTATACCGCCGCGACCGGGACTGCTATGAAGCCGGAACGCGCGCGGCACGAAGAAGGAATTTGCTATGTCTGACGATCTGGAGATCGACCTCGATGCCATCGAGCGCCGCATGGATGGCGCAATCGCGTCCCTGCGCCAGGAATTCGGATCGCTGCGGACGGGCCGCGCCTCGGGCGCGATCCTCGACCCGATCCAGGTGGAAGCCTATGGCACCATGACGCCGATCAACCAGCTTGGCACCGTCAACGTGCCCGAGCCGCGGATGGTTGTCATCAACGTCTGGGACAAGGGCATGATCTCGAAGGTGGAAAAAGCGATCCGCGAATCCGGCATCGGTATCAACCCGGTGGTGGACGGCCCGCTGATCCGCCTGCCGATCCCCGAGCTGAACGAGGAACGCCGCCGCGAGCTGACCAAGGTTGCCGCCGGCTATGCCGAACAGGCTCGCGTCGCGATCCGCAACGTGCGCCGCGACGGGATGGACCAGATCAAGAAGGCGAAATCCGCAGGCATGGCCGAGGATGACCAGAAGATGTGGTCTGACGAGGTTCAGGCGCTGACCGACAAGGCCATCGCCAATGTCGACAAGACGCTTGAATCCAAGCAGCAGGAAATCATGCAGGTCTGACCTGCGATCGAAAAGGGGCTGATCTTGGCCATCAAGGAGGAGACCGGCCGGGCGCGCCACGTTGCCATCATCATGGATGGCAACGGACGGTGGGCCACGGAACGGGGGTGGCCGCGTCTTGTCGGGCACCGCAAAGGGGCCGAGAGGGTCAAGGAAATCGTGCGCTCCGCCCCCGATCTGGGGATAGAGTGGCTGACGATCTATGCCTTCTCGACCGAAAACTGGAAGCGCTCGACCGAGGAAGTGCTGGGTCTGATGGCGATCTTCGCCCGCTATATCGAGCGGGAGGCGGATCGACTGGCCGCCGAAGGGGTGCGAATGCGCTTCATCGGCGACCGCTCGCGTCTGGATTCCAAGCTGCAGAAGCTGATGGCGGGGATCGAGGCGCGGACGGCGCAGTTTTCGCGCCTGAACCTTACGGTCGCCATCAACTATGGCGGTCGGGACGAGATGGTGCGCGCGATGCGCCGCCTGTGCGCCGATGCGGCGGCAGGTCGGCTCGATCCGGCGGCGCTGTCGGATGCGACGATTTCCGGCGCACTGGATACGGCGGGCTTGCCCGACCCGGACCTCATCATCCGCACCTCGGGCGAGACGCGGACGTCGAACTTCCTGCCGTGGCAGTCGGCCTATGCCGAATATGAATTCACGCCGACGCTTTGGCCGGATTTCCGCCCGGACGAGCTTGCGACGATCCTGTCGCGCTTCGGCAATCGCGACCGCCGGTTCGGCGGCGTCCGGAAGGCATGAGGCGGGCCGCGAAACAGGGCCGGTGGGGCGATCTGCCCAAGCGGATGCTCTCGGCCGTCATCATGCTGGGGGTCGGGGCCATCGACGTCTGGATGGGCGGGCTCAGCTTTGCGATCCTTGTTCTGGTTCTGACGGGCGTGATGATCTGGGAACTGGTGCGGATGCAGCAGCCCAACGCGCCATGGGTCGCATTGGCGATGGGGGTGCTGGCGACCGTGGTGCTTTACGGGGTGCTGGTGCTGCCGATCGGGCCGATCTGGCCGCTGGCATTGGTCGCCCCGGCGCTGGTCTGCTCGGCGCTGGTGCAGCACCGCAAGGTCGCGGGCGTCTATGCATTCGCCATCATGATCGCGGGCTTCGCACTGATCGTCCTGCGGGACGAGGCGGGCAGGCCCGTGATCCTTTGGCTGGTCGCGCTGGTCGTGGCGTCTGACGTGATGGGCTATTTCGTCGGGCGCAGCCTTGGCGGGCCAAAGTTCTGGCCGCGCATCAGCCCCAACAAGACCTGGTCGGGTACCATCGCGGGCTGGTTCGGCGCGGTGCTGGTGGGGCTGGCCTTTGTGCTGCTGCAGGGCGCGCCTTGGGGGCTGGTGCTGTTGTCGCCCGTCATCGCGCTTGCGGGGCAACTGGGCGACATTGCCGAAAGCTGGATAAAGCGGCGCGCGCAGGTCAAGGACAGCTCTCGTCTGATCCCGGGTCATGGCGGCGTTCTGGACCGTTTCGACGCGCTGATCGGGGCCGTCGTGGCCGTGACGCTGCTGAGCCTTCTGTTCCCCTTGCCTTTGCCCGAAGGGGCCTGACATGCGCAGCATCTCCATTTTCGGTGCGACCGGGTCGATCGGGGAAAGCACCTTCGATCTTGTCATGCGCAACCCCGGCGCCTATCGCACGGTCGCCCTGACGGGCGGGCGCAACGTCTCTCGGCTGGCCGAGATGGCGGTCGCCTTGCGGGCGGAGCTGGCGGTCACCGCCTATGACGACTGTCTGCCCGCGCTGCGCGACGCGCTGGCTGGAACAAGCGTGGAAGTGGCTGGCGGCGAGGCGGCGATCGCCGAAGCCGCCGACCGTCCAGCAGATTGGGTCATGTCCGGCATCGTGGGCGCGGCGGGTCTGGTGCCGGGGATGCGCGCGCTGCGTCATGGCGGCACGCTGGCGCTGGCAAACAAGGAAAGCCTTGTGACCGCAGGGCCGCTGCTGATGGAAACCGCGCGGGCGCATGGCGCGACGATCCTTCCGGTGGACAGCGAACATTCGGCGGTGTTTCAAGCTTTGACCGGGGAAGACGCCGCCTGCGTGGAGCGTGTCATCATCACTGCATCCGGCGGTCCATTCCGGACGTGGAGCGCTGAGCGGATCGCGAGCGCCACGCTGGCCGAGGCCGTGGCCCATCCAAGCTGGTCGATGGGGCAGCGTATTTCCATCGACAGCGCGTCGATGTTCAACAAGGCGCTGGAACTTATCGAGACGCGTGAATATTTCGATATAAGCCCCGAGAAGATCGAGGTTCTTGTTCATCCACAATCCATCGTCCACGCTTTGGTCGGGTTCTGCGACGGCGGGATCATGGCGCATCTTGGCCCCGCCGACATGCGCCACGCCATCGGCTTTGCGCTGCACTGGCCGGGCCGGGGGGATGTTCCGGTGGAACGGCTGAACCTCGCGCAGATCGGCAAGCTCGAATTCCAGGATCCTGATATCACGAGGTTTCCGGCGCTTCGAATCGCGCGCGATGTGATGGAGGCGCGGGGGCTGCACGGGGCCGCTTTCAACGCCGCGAAGGAGATCGCGCTCGATCACTTCATCGCGGGCTCTCTGGCATTTCCGCGCATGGCGGCGATAGTCGAGGAGACGCTGTCGCGGATGAACGGGCTGGGCCGCACCGCTGCAAATCTTGACGACGTGCTGGAGGTCGACGCATCGGCCCGGCGCGTGGCGACATCGATCGCCGGAGGACAATAATTGGATCTCACGACGCTTCTGCCCGGGTTCGGCGGGCTGGTCTGGACGGTGGCGGCATTCGTCGTCGCGCTGTCGATCATCGTGGCGATCCATGAATATGGCCATTACATCGTCGGCCGCTGGTCCGGAATCCATGCTGAGGTCTTCTCGTTGGGCTTCGGGCCGATCCTGTTCTCGCGCGTCGACAAGCGGGGAACGCGCTGGCAAATCGCGGCGCTGCCTCTGGGCGGCTATGTGAAATTCCTTGGGGATTCCGATGCGGCATCGGGGCGGGACGATGGCCGGATGCGGGATCTGGCGCCTGAACAGCGTCGCCATACGATGCATGGCGCGCCGCTCTGGGCCCGGGCGGCAACGGTTGCGGCGGGCCCGGCGTTCAACTTCGTCTCGGCCATCCTGATCTTTGCGTGTTTTGCCTTGTTCGGCGGCGTTGCGACGGATGCGCCGCTGGTCGGCAGCGTCAAGCCGCTCCCGCAGCAGTCCGAGGCCCTGCTGCCGGGCGATCTGATCCTTTCGCTTGATGGAAAGCCGACACCGGACCTCGGCGCATTCTATGACGCGGCGCAGGACCTCGCTCCGGCACCGACCGCCAGCTACGTCGTCAAGCGCGGCGAGGGGGAGCGGACCATCTCCGGCCCGTATCCCTTCCCGCCGGTCGCCGATGGCGTCGCGCCGCAATCTGCTGCTATCGCCGCAGGGATGCGCGCGGGCGATGTGGTGACGGCGGTGAATGGAACCCCCGTCCATTCCTTCAACGAACTTCGCGAAACCATCGGTGCTTCGGACGGCGCACCTGTAACGCTCGACATTTGGCGCGGGGGCGAGACGCTGTCGCTGACCTTGACGCCTAAACGTCAGGACGTGCCGCTGCCTGCGGGCGGATTCGAGACGCGCTGGCTGATCGGGTTGACCGGGGGGCTGGTGTTCCAGCCGGAAACCCGCACGCCGGGCCTGCTGGAGGCGGTCGGCCTCGGCGCCTCGCAGACCTGGGCCATCGGCGCGACCAGCTTGTCGGGGCTGTGGCACATGATCACGGGCGCGATCAGCACCTGCAACCTGCAGGGGCCGATCGGAATTGCGGAAACTTCGGGGGCCGCCGCGTCGGCGGGGGCGGGCAATTTCATCTGGTTCATCGCCGTTCTGTCCACCGCCGTGGGGCTGATGAACCTGTTCCCGGTGCCCGTCCTTGACGGCGGCCATCTGGTCTTTCACGCGGTCGAGGCGGTGACGGGCAAGCCCCCGGGCGACCGCACGCTTCAGGCGCTGATGGCGACAGGTTTCGCGCTCATCCTGACGATGATGATGTTCGCGCTGACAAACGACATCTTCTGCCCCTGACGGCTTTTGACAAGCCGCTGCAATGCGGCTAGTCAGAACGACAACAAGGCTTAAAAACGGGGCAGAGGGATGAAACGCACGAAGGGTGGCGTCGGCACGCGCAAGATCGGGCTGCGCCCGGCTGTCGTTTCGGTTTTCCTTGGCATATCGACGGTGGGCGGCGCCGTGCCACTGATGGCGCAAAGCTACAGCTTCTCGAACGTGGTGGTCGAGGGGAACGAGCGTGTGGACGCGTCGACCATCCTGTCCTTTGCCGGCATCCAGCGCGGGCAGGCGGTGAGCGGCGGACAACTCAACGACGCGTATCAGCGCATCGTGGATTCGGGCCTGTTCGAGACGGTCGAGATCCAGCCGCAGGGCGGCACGCTGCGCATCGTCGTGGCCGAATATCCGATGGTCAACGTCGTCGCGTTCGAGGGCAACTCGATCCTGTCGGATGAACGTCTGGCCGAACTCGTCTCGTCGCAGTCACGCCGCGCCTATTCGCCCTCGCAGGCCGAAGCCGACGCGGCGGCGATCACCACCGCCTATGCCCAGTCGGGCCGGACGGCTGCCACCGTGACGCCGCAGATCATCCGCCGGTCGCAGAACCGCGTGGATCTCGTCTTCACCGTTGCCGAAGGACGCCCGACCGAGGTCGAGCGCATCTCTTTCACCGGCAATCGGAGCTTCTCGGACCGCCGCTTGCGGCAGGTGCTGGAAACGCGGCAAGCGGGCTGGCTGCGCCGCCTGATCTCGGCCGATACCTTCATCGCCGAGCGGGTGGAGCTGGACAAGCAGCTGCTGCGCGACTTCTATCTCTCGCGCGGGTTTGCCGACGTGCAGATCAACGACGCCTCGGCCGAGATCACGCGCGAGCGCGACGCCTTCTTCATCACCTTCGCCATTCAGGAAGGCCAGCGTTTCCGCATCGGGAACGTGTCGGTCGCGTCGGAAGTCGAGGGGCTGGATCCGACCGAGTTCCAGGAGGAACTGCGGCTCAAATCCGGCACCTACTATTCCCCCTCGGCCATCGAGACGAACACGACCCGGCTTGAAAACGTCGGCGTGCGGCAGGGCCTGAACTTCGTGCGGATCGAGCCGCGGATCACCCGCGACGAACGAGCCGGGCTTTTGAACGTGCAGTTCACGCTGACCCGCGGCCCGCGCGTCTTCGTCGAACGCATCGACATCGAGGGCAACACGACCACGCAGGATCAGGTGATCCGCCGCCAGTTCCGCACGGTCGAAGGCGACCCCTTCAACCCGCGCGAAATCCGCCAATCGGCGGAACGCATCCGTGCGCTCGGCTTCTTCTCGGACGCGCAGGTGGAAAGCCAGCAGGGTTCGGCGCAGGATCAGGTCGTCGTCAACGTCGATGTCGAAGAACAGCCGACGGGTTCGCTGTCCTTCGGCGTGGCCTATGGCGCCGTGTCGGGCGTCGGGTTCAACATCGGCTTCTCGGAGTCGAACTTCCTTGGGCGCGGCCAGTATCTGGGGCTGGATATCGGCACCGGCAGCGACAGCGTGAACTCCACGATCTCGTTCGCGGAACCCGCCTTCCTTGGCCGAGACCTGCGCTTTGGCCTTTCGGCGAACTATACCGAAACCGACCGCGAGAATTCGGATTACAACACCCGGATCATCGGCTTCGGCCCCTCCATCGCCTTCCCGGTTTCGGAATACGGTCGTCTGGAACTGCGCTATCGCATCCAGAACGACAAGATCACCGGCGTGCGCATTCGTCAGGGCGAGGAGGGCGACGAGGACTTCATCGCAGGCTCGTCCGACATCCTCGTCAAGGAGGAGGAGCAGGGTGCGCTGACGACGAGTTCGGTCGGCTATACCTGGAGCTATGACACGCGGACGGGCGGGATCAACCCGCTGGGCGGCGTGTTGCTGCGCTTCGGTCAGGACTTCGCGGGTCTGGGCGGGGATGTCGAATCCATCACGACCAGCTTCCTCGCGCTGGCCGAACGCCGGGTGTGGAACGAGGAACTGACGCTTCGCGCCGTGTTCGAGGGTGGCGCGATTGCCATGCTGAACGATCAGGAAAGCCGCGTGACCAACCGCTATTTCGGTAATGGGCGCATTCGCGGCTTCGATCCGAACGGCCTTGGTCCGCGCGATCTGAACGCCGACAACGAGGATGCGCTGGGCGGCAACTATTTCGCCGTGGCGCGTCTGGAATCCGAATTCCCGCTGGGCCTTCCGGCGGAATACGGCGTGACGGGCGGGCTGTTCCTCGACGTCGGTTCTGTGTGGGGGCTGGACAACACCTCGGGCGGGAACTTCGGCGGGCAGGAGGTGGACGACAAGGCCTACCTGCGGTCTTCCGTCGGCTTTGCAGTGTTCTGGACGACGCCCATCGGCCCGCTGCGCTTCAACTTCACCAAGGCGCTGGTGAAGGAGGACTATGACGAAGAGCGCAACTTCGACCTGACGCTCTCGACGCAATTCTGATGCTTCGTGCTGCCGGCCTTGCGGTTGCGCTTCTTGCGGGCGCTGCCGCGGCGCAGGAGCCGCCTGCCGCCAGCGCAGAAAGCGCGATCCTAACCGTCGTCCCTGAACGCGTGCTGTCGGAATCGCGCGCGGGTCGGGCGATCACCCAGCGTTTCGAGGCTGCGACCCGGTCTCTGGTCGCCGAAAACCGCTCGATCGAGGCGGCGCTGGAGGCGGAGGAGCGCGATCTGACCGCACGCCGCGCCGTGACCCCGCCGGAGGATTTCGCCCGCATCGCGCAGGAATTCGACCAGCGGGTGGATGGCATCCGCGACCGTCAGGATGCCAAATCGCGCGACCTGACGCGGCGCCGGGATACCGAAAGACAGGCCTTCTTCGAAGCGACCATCCCCGTCTTCCGCACCATGATGGAAGAAGCCGGGGCCGTCGCGATCCTTGATCGCACGAGCGTGTTCCTGTCCTTTGATCTGATCGACGTGACGGATCAGGCCATCCGCCGGATGGATGCCGAACTGGGCGACGGCGCGGCCATATTCGAAGCCCCGCCCAAGCCGGATGCCCCCTGACGCCTTGCCTGCCCGCCAGCCAGTTGCTAGTCAGACAGCGGGGAGACGCCCTTTAGGAGAGACGATGACCGATCCTGCCATCCCGACCGAGGCCGATATCCAGCTGATCCAGCGGATCATTCCCCACAGGTATCCGTTCCTGCTGGTGGACAAGGTGCGCGATATCGTTCCGATGAAATCGGCGGTGGGCATCAAGAACGTCACCTTCAACGAGCCTCAGTTCCAGGGCCACTTCCCCGGAATGCCGGTGTTCCCCGGCGTCCAGATCGTCGAGGCGATGGCCCAGACCGCAGCGGTGATGGTCGGCGTTTCCATGAACCTCGCCGACAAGAACATGCTGGTTTACTTCATGGGTATCGATTCCTGCAAATTCCGCCGGAAGGTCGGCCCCGGCGACGTGCTGGAGATGACGGTGACGACCAAGCGCGGTGGCGGCAAGGTCTGGAAATTCGCCGCCTCGGCCACGGTCGATGGCGAACTGGCCGCCGAGGCCGAGTTCACCGCGATGATGGAATTCCCGAAAGGATAAGCCCGTGGCAATTCATCCTTCCGCCATCGTCGATCCTGCCGCCAAGATCGGCGAGGGATGCGAGATCGGCCCCTTTGCCGTCATCGGCCCCGAGGTGACGCTTGGCGCCGGCGTCGTCGTCAAGAGCCACGCCGTCGTGACCGGCTGGACCGAGATCGGCGACGACACGGTCATCTTCCCCTTCGCCGTCGTCGGCGAGGTGCCGCAAGACCTGAAATACAAGGGCGAGCGGACGCGTCTGATCGTCGGCAAACGCTGCCGCATCCGCGAGGGCGCGACGCTGAACCTTGGCACCGAGGGCGGCGGCGGCGTGACGCAGGTTGGCGACGACTGCCTGATGATGACCGGCAGCCATGTCGGACATGACGCCATCGTCGGCAACCGCGTGATCCTTGCCAACCAGGCGGCGGTCGCGGGGCATTGCATCCTTGGCGACGACGTGATCGTCGGCGGGCTGTCGGGCATCCACCAATGGGTGCGCGTCGGACGCGGGGCGATCATCGGCGCTGTCACGATGGTAACCAATGACGTCCTGCCACATGGTCTGGTGCAGGGTCCGCGCGGCGAGCTCGACGGGCTGAACCTCGTGGGGCTGAAGCGCCGCGGGGTCAGCCGCCCCGAGATCACCGCGCTTCGGGCGGGATACCAGATGCTGGCGCAGGGCGAGGGCACCTTCCTCGACCGCGCGCGCCGTCTGCATGACGAGACCGACAGCGATCATGTGCGCGAGATGACCGATTTCATCCTTGCCGCCACAGACAGATCCTTTCTGACGCCGAAATGAGCCGGACCGCGATAATCGCCGGGCAGGGCGGTCTTCCCGCCGCGCTTGCCAAGGCTTTGGACGATCCGCTTGTTGCGGCGCTGGACGGATTCATGCCGGCTGGAATCGAGCCGCATATCGTGTTCCGGCTGGAACGTCTGGCGCTGTTCCTGCGCGAATTGCACCAGCGCGGTGTCGGCCGGGTGATCTTTGCCGGGGCGGTGCGCCGCCCACGGCTTGATCCTTCGCTGTTCGATCCGGCTACGGCGACGCTCGTTCCGCGCCTTCTTGCGGCGATGCAGGGCGGCGACGACGCAACCCTTCGCGCGGTCATCGCCTTGTTCGAGGAGGAGGGATTTGCGGTCGAGGGCGTCGAGGCACTTGCGCCCGAACTCGTGCCTTCGGCGGGGATGCTGTCCGGCACGGCGGATGAGGGGATGGCCCGCGATGCGGAGCGTGCGGCGGCGATCGTCGCGGCGCTTGGCGGCGTGGATGTCGGTCAGGGAGCCGTCGTCGCGCAGGGGCTTTGCCTTGCGGTCGAGGCGTTGCCCGGAACCGATGCGATGCTGGACTGGGTAGCTGCCACGCGCGAAGGGGCAGGCGGCGTCTTCTACAAGGCGCCGAAGCCCGGGCAGGACCGCCGGGTCGATCTGCCAACGCTGGGTGTCGATACCGTGGAAAGGGTCGCCAACGCGCGCCTTGACTGTATCGCGTGGGAGGCGGGCGGCGTCATCGTGCTGGATCGCGGCGCTGTGGTCGCGGCGGCTGAATCGCACGGAATAACGCTATGGGCGCGCTGAGCTTCTTCCTCATCGCGGGCGAGCCTTCGGGCGACCGGCTGGGTGCGGCGCTGATGGCCGGTCTGCGTCAATCGCTGCCGGATGTGTCATTCCAGGGCGTCGGCGGTCCGCTGATGCAGGCGGAAGGGTTAGAGAGCATCTTTCCCATGGAGGAGCTTTCGGTGATGGGAATCGCCGAAGTGCTTCCGAAGTATCGCCAATTGAAACGAAGGATCGCGGAAGCGGCAAAGGCAGCGGTCGAGGCGAACCCGGCTGCGCTGATTACCATCGATTCGCCCGATTTCAACCTGCGCGTCGCGGCGCTGGTGAAGGCAGAACGACCGGCGATGAAGGTGATTCACTATGTCGCCCCTTCTGTCTGGGCGTGGCGTCCGAAGCGCGCGCAGAAGATGGCGAAGGTGGTGGATCACGTCCTCGCGCTCTTGCCGTTCGAACCGCCATATATGACCGCCGCCGGGATGAGCTGCGATTTCGTGGGCCACCCCGTCGTGTCCGAGGAGCGGGCGACCGCCTCCGAAGCGGCGGCGTTCCGCGAGAATCTTGGATCCGATCCGCTGATCCTTGCGCTGCCCGGCTCGCGCCGTGGCGAGGTCACGCGCCTTGCGCCGATCATCGGCGAGGTGCTGGGCGAGGTGAAGAAGATCCACCCGAATGTCGGCGTATTGCTTCCCACCGTACGGGGCGTGGCCGATCTGGTGCGCAATCTGACCGCGAACTGGCCTGTGCAGCCGCGCATCATCGAGGATGCTGCGGGAAAACGTGTTGCCTTCAGGGCGGCGGATGTGGCGATCGCAGCCTCGGGGACGGTTTCGCTGGAACTTGCCGCGAACAGAGTGCCGATGGTGGTGGCCTATCGGCTCAACCCTATCTCCATGTGGCTGATGCAGCGGATGGCGTTGATTGATACGGTGACGCTGGTCAACCTCGTCTCGGACACGCGAACGGTGCCGGAGTTTCTGGGAGACGATTGCCGTGCCGCGGCGATTGCCCCGGCGCTTCTGTCGCTCCTGGACGGCGCCCCTGCACAGGTCGCCGCGATGGAGGAGACGATGCGCCGCCTTGGCGAGGGCGATACGCCCCCGGGCCTGCGAGCGGCGCAATCGGTGATCCGCTTCCTGGGTTAGCGTCCGCGCCAAATCCAGCCGCCGCCGAAGATGCGGCTGCCCTCGGGCGCATAGAAAACGCAGGCCTGACCTGCAGATACCCCATCCTCCGGCGAAAGG
The DNA here is from genome assembly GCA_029846755.1 of Falsirhodobacter flavus. Lineage (GTDB taxonomy): Bacteria > Pseudomonadota > Alphaproteobacteria > Rhodobacterales > Rhodobacteraceae > Falsirhodobacter > Falsirhodobacter flavus. The sequence continues at coordinate 962,003 of JARWBI010000001.1, forward strand.
AGTTCCACCTCGGCCTCGGTGGCCGAGATCGGCCGCAGGATCGCCGGGCGCGGCGCACGGGTGGAACGGACCTTCACGTTCACATGCCATTCGGGACGCGAATCGAAGGCCCCATCCCCCAACCAGTTCACCTCGCGCACAGGGATGATCCGTGTCGACAGCGCCTCTTTGGGGCCGACGATCACATGGCGCAGGTCTGGGTCGAGCCGCACGACGTAAAGCGGATCGCCAAGGCCCCCGATGCCCAGACCCCGACGCTGCCCCACGGTATAGTGGATCACGCCGCGATGCTGGCCCAGCACGTTGCCTGCCATGTCCACGATGTCGCCGGGATCGGCGGCACCGGGGCGCAGCTTTTCGATCACGGCGGCATAATCGCCGTTCGGCACGAAGCAGATGTCCTGACTGTCGGGCTTGTCCGCCACCGCAAGGCCATAGCGCGCGGCCAGCGCCCGCGTTTCCGCCTTCGACGCCAGATGTCCCAGCGGAAACCGCAAATAGGACAGCTGTTCGGCCGTGGTCGAGAACAGGAAATAGCTCTGGTCGCGATTCGCATCGGTTGCGCAATGCAGCTCCGGCCCCGTGTTGCCCATTTTGCGCTGGATGTAATGGCCGGTCGCCATGCAGTCCGCGTCCAGATCCTTTGCAGTTTGCAGCAGGTCCTTGAACTTCACGCGCTCGTTGCAGCGGATGCAGGGGACGGGGGTCGCACCGGCCAGATAGGCATCGGCGAATTCGTCGATCACCGCCTCGCGGAAGGTATTTTCATAGTCGAGGACATAGTGGGGAAAGCCCATCTCCTCGGCCACGCGGCGGGCGTCGTGGATGTCGCGGCCAGCGCAACAGGCGCCCTTCTTGGCCAGCGCCGCGCCGTGATCGTAAAGCTGAAGCGTCACGCCCACGACGTCATAGCCTTCCTCCTTCAGCTGGGCCGCCACGACCGAACTGTCCACGCCGCCCGACATCGCAACGACGACGCGCGTTTGGGCCGGGGGCTTGGCAAAGCCCAGCGAGTTGAGGGGGTGGTCCAGCATGGCAAAGATTCCGGGTGTCGGGAAACCTGACGAATATAGGAAAATGCCATCTATCCTCAACCCCCCGGCTTCACGCTTGCTTAATTGTGACAGTCCCATGATGCCTTCCAGAGAGGAAGTGCCATGTATCTAAAACGCGTCTCCGGCCCTCGTCATGTCTCGTTGCCCGACGGCACGCTGCTGACCCGCGCCGATCTTCCGCCGCCCGAAACCCGCCGCTGGGTCGCAAGCCGCAAGGCGATCGTGGTCAAGGCGGTCGTCCATGGGCTGATTACCGAACAGGAGGCGCTGGAAAAATATGCGCTCTCGCCCGAGGAATTCGCGCTGTGGCGCGATGCGATCGAAAATCATGGGGAAAAGGCGTTGAAAGTGACGGCGATCCAGAAGTATCGACAACTTTAAATTGTTTTCGTTTTTGCGGTGTAGACAGTAACGCGTGATTAACCATTGGCTGCAAATGTGCGTTAACGGTTAATGGATCAAGCGGAGCTGGGAATGCGGATACTTCTGGTCGAGGATGACCCCACGACGTCGCGCAGCATCGAGCTGATGCTGACACATGCCAACCTCAACGTCTATTGCACGGACATGGGCGAAGATGGCATCGACCTTGCCAAGCTCTACGACTACGATCTGATCCTTCTGGACCTGAACCTGCCGGACATGAGCGGGCATGAGGTGCTGCGCCAGCTTCGCCTTGCACGGATCGACACGCCGATCCTGATCCTTTCGGGGTCGGACGATACCGACAACAAGATCAAGGGCTTCGGCTTTGGCGCCGACGATTACCTGACCAAACCGTTCCACCGCGAAGAACTGGTCGCCCGTATCCACGCCATCATCCGCCGGTCCAAGGGCCATTCGCAATCGGTGATCCGCACGGGCGCGGTTTCGGTGAACCTCGACGCCAAGACGGTCGATGTCGAGGGCAAGACGGTGCATCTGACCGGCAAGGAATACCAGATGCTGGAATTGCTGAGCCTGCGCAAAGGCACGACCCTGACGAAAGAGATGTTCCTGAACCATCTTTACGGCGGCATGGACGAGCCCGAACTGAAGATCATCGACGTCTTCATCTGCAAGCTGCGCAAGAAGCTGGTCGAGGCGACGGGCGGGGCGAACTACATCGAGACCGTCTGGGGGCGCGGATATGTGCTGCGCGATCCGGTGCCCGACGCGCCGCGTCTGGCGGCAAGCGCCTGAGGGGGCTGGACTGTCCCGGCATCGCTTTCTAATTACCAGAGGGAAGGCAGCCGGGGAGTTTTGCGGTGAAAGCGGTGCAGGATCTTTCCGAAACGGAAGCGCGGGCCGAGCTCGAACGGCTCGCCAAGGATATCGCATCGGCCAACCTTGCCTATCACCGAGACGACGCGCCCGAGATTTCAGACGCCGACTATGACGCCCTGCGCCAGCGCAACCTTGCCATCGAGGCGCGGTTCCCGGCGCTGAAGCTGGAAGACAGCCCAACGGATGCGGTCGGCGCAGCGCCTGCGGATGCGTTCTCCAAGGTCCGCCATGCGGTGCGGATGCTCAGCCTCGAAAACGCGTTCGAGGAGGAGGACATCGCCGAATTCGCCGCCCGAATCCGCAAGTTCCTCGGCCATTCCGGCGATCTGACCTTCACGGCAGAGCCGAAGATCGACGGGCTTTCCCTTTCGCTGCGCTATGAGGACGGTCGGCTGGTCCAGGCCGCCACCCGCGGCGATGGCGAGACGGGCGAGAACGTGACCGCCAATGCCCGCACGATCACCGACATTCCAGACCGGATCAAGGGCGCGCCTGCCGTTCTGGAGGTACGGGGCGAGGTCTATATGACCCACGCCGCGTTCGAGGCGTTGAACGAACGTCAGTCGCAGACGGGCGGTAAGACCTTCGCCAACCCGCGCAATGCGGCGGCGGGCAGTCTGAGGCAACTCGATTCCGCGATTACCGCCGCCCGCCCGCTGCGCTTCTTCGCCTATGCCTGGGGCGAGCAGAGCGCGCCGCTGGCACCGACGCAGATGGGATCGATCGAGGCACTGGCAAAGATGGGTTTTTCGACCAACCCGCTGACCGTGCTCTGCGACGGCGTTGAGGAGATGGTCGCCCATTACCGCCGGATCGAGCAGGGGCGCGCAACGCTCGGCTACGACATCGACGGCGTGGTCTACAAGGTCAACGACCTCGCGCTTCAGCGCCGGCTTGGGTTTCGTGCGGCGACCCCGCGCTGGGCCATCGCGCACAAGTTTCCGGCGCAGCTTGCATGGACGCGGCTTCTGGGTATCGACGTTCAGGTGGGACGGACGGGTGCTCTGTCACCGGTCGCGCGACTGCAGCCCGTGACGGTTGGCGGTGTGGTGGTCCGCAACGCGACGCTGCACAACGAAGACTACATCGCCGGGCGGGATTCGCGGGGCGAGGAGATCCGGGGCGGCAAGGATATCCGCATCGGCGACTGGGTGCAGGTCTATCGCGCCGGGGATGTAATCCCAAAGGTGGCTGATGTCGATCTCGCGCAGCGTCCCGCAGATGCCGAACCCTATCGCTTTCCGGGCCATTGCCCCGAATGCGGCTCTGAAGCGCTGCGGGTCGAAGGTGATGCTGTCCGCCGCTGTACCGGCGGTCTGATCTGTCCTGCACAGGCGGTGGAACGGCTGAAACATTTCGTCTCGCGCAATGCTTTCGACATCGAAGGTCTGGGCGCGAAACAAGTCGAGGCGTTCTACAAGGACAGCTGGATCGCGCAGCCCTCGGATATCTTCGAATTGAAGGCGCGATATGGCCAGGGCATGAAGCAGGTTAAGAACCGCGAAGGTTGGGGCGAAAAATCGGCCGAGAAGCTGTTCTCCGCCATCGACGCGAAACGCAGGATCGAGCTGAACCGCCTGATCTTTGCGCTTGGCATCCGGCATATCGGCGAAACCTCGGCCCAGCTTCTGGCGGTCCACTACCAAAGTTGGTCGCAGTTCGAAGCGGCCATGACCTCGGCCAAGGTGGGCGAGGGCGCGGAGTGGCAGGAGCTGAACGCCATCGACGGTGTTGGCGCAGTGCTGGCTGCCTCGCTGGTCGCAACCTTCGACAACGAGGCGGAACGTGCAGCGATCGACGCGCTGGTCGCGCACCTGGATGTGCAGGACGTGGTGCGCCGCGCCCCGGTCGAAAGCCCGGTCGCAGGCAAGATCGTCGTATTTACCGGCACGCTGGAGAAGATGAGCAGGGCCGAGGCGAAGAACCGCGCCGAGGCCTTGGGCGCCAAGGTTTCGGGCTCGGTATCGGCCAAGACCGACCTTGTCGTGGCCGGACCGGGCGCGGGAAGCAAGGCGAAGCAGGCCGAGGCTCTGGGCGTGAAGATGATCGACGAAGACGCCTGGATCGCGCTGATCGGCGACGCATGAGCCGGCCAGAGGCGCTGTTCCCCCTTTTCGCCGATCTGCGGGTGCTGGACGGCGTCGGCCCCAAGACGGAAAAGGCATTCGAGGCTGCGGGCATCCGCAAGCCCAAGGATCTGCTTTTCCTGCTGCCGCATTCCGCGATCGACCGCACCCGCCGCCGGACGATCCGGGATGTGGTCCTGCCCGCGACCGTGACGGTCGAGGTGACCGTCGGCGCCCACCAGCCGCCGCGCAGCCGGGGGGGGCGCTATCGCGTGAACCTGTTCGACGGCGTCGCGGATTTTCAGGCCGTCTATTTCCACGCGCGGGGGGATTATCTGGAAACCCTGCTGCCCCCGGGGGAAAAGCGGCTCGTCTCCGGCAAGGTCGAGGTGTTCGACGGCATCGCCCAGATGGTCCATCCCGACCACGTCCTGCGTCCCGAAGATGAGGCGAACCTGCCGCTTTGCGAGCCTGTCTATCCGTTGGCGGCGGGGCTGACGCAGAAGCTGATGGCCAAGGCCGCCCGCGGGGCTTTGGCTCGCATTCCCGACATTCCCGAATGGATCGACGCATCGCAGATTGCGCAGGAACGCTGGCCCGGTTGGGCCGAGGCGCTGCGGGTTCTGCACATGCCGGAAATGCCCACCGATATCGCACCCATGACGCCCGAGCGTCAGCGTCTGGCCTATGACGAGTTGTTCGCGCATCAGCTGACCCTCGCGCTGGCGCGGACGAACCGCCGCGCGCAGCGGGGCGTTTCTTCGCAGGGCGATGGAAATATGGCCCATAAGGTATTGGCAACGCTGCCCTACGACATGACAGGCGCGCAGAAACGCGCCTTGGCCGAGATCGCGGCGGATATGCGCGCTGGCGAGCGGATGAACCGCCTGCTTCAGGGCGATGTCGGTGCGGGCAAGACGCTGGTGGCCTTCCTCGCAATGCTGATCGCGGTCGAGGCCGGCGGTCAGGGCGTGATGATGGCCCCGACCGAGATCCTTGCCCGCCAGCATCTGGAAAGCCTTGCGCCACTGGCGCAGGCGGCGGGCATCCGGATTGACGTGCTGACAGGGCGCGACAAGGGCAGCGAGCGGGTGGCGAAGCTGGCGGCGCTTGCGGCGGGCGAGGTCCATATCCTTGTCGGCACCCATGCGGTGTTCCAGCAAGACGTCGTCTTCCACGATCTGCGTCTTGCAGTCGTTGACGAGCAGCATCGTTTCGGTGTCGCACAGAGGATGGAACTGGGCGCGAAAGGCGCGGCTGCGGATATTCTGGTGATGACGGCGACGCCGATCCCGCGCAGCCTCGCGCTGGCGAGCTACGGCGACATGGACGTATCGGTGCTGGATGAAAAGCCCGCCGGGCGCCAGCCGATCACGACGGCGCTTGTCCCGACTGCGCGGCTGGACGAGGTGGTCGCGAACCTCGCCGCACGGGTGGCCGAGGGGCGGCAGGCCTATTGGGTCTGCCCGCTGGTCGAGGATAGCGAGGTCGTGGACTATGCCTCGGCCGAGGCGCGGTTCGCCCATCTGCGCGCGGCGCTTGGCGATGTCGTGGGGCTTGTCCACGCCCGGATGCCGGTCGCCGAGAAAGACGCGGCGATGGCCCGTTTCGCGGCGGGCGAAACCAAGGTGCTGGTCGCGACTACGGTGATCGAGGTGGGGGTGAACGTGCCCAACGCCTCGATCATGGTGATCGAACGGGCCGAGACATTCGGACTGGCGCAGCTTCACCAGCTTCGCGGGCGCGTCGGGCGCGGCACGGCGAAATCGACCTGCCTGCTCATGTATCAGGCGCCGCTGTCGGAAACCGCACAGCGCCGCCTGAAGATCCTGCGCGAAAGCGAGGATGGCTTCCGCATTGCCGAGGAAGATATGGCCATTCGCGGCGCGGGCGATCTGATCGGCACCGCGCAATCGGGACTCCCGAGGTTTCGCATCGCCGATCTGGAACGGCAGGCGGGGCTGATGGCGGTGGCGCAAAGCGATGCGCGCAAATTGCTGGCGGACGATCCGAAACTGACGGGTCCGCGCGGACAGGCGGCGCGGATGCTTTTGTGGCTGCTGGATCGGGACGAGGCCATCCGGTTGATAAGGGTTGGTTAAAGGTTCCTAATAAGTTCTTTACTTGTTCCTCGAATCATGAGAACAATCAGGCAACAGAAACGGAGTTGCCTGATGATTGACCAGATCACCACGATCCTTTCGAATTCCCGCCGCGCCTTCATCGAGGACGTTCTGGGCACCGTCGCGGTGTTCACGCTGCTGTTCGGCGCGCTCCACCTGCCATTGCTATAGGTTCCTGCCCGCGTGTCCCCCCGCTGTGACACGCCTGACTGCCGCCGCCCGAAAGGGTGGCGGCTTTTTACTGCGCGGCCTCGGCGGCGGCGCTGATCGCCAGCAGGATCGACGCGTGGCGGTTGGGATAGGGCTGGGCTGCGCGAAGCGCCTCGAACCCGTCGAAGGGGGTGGGTGGGACCGGACCACCCTTCAGCATCGAGGCCAGCGCATCGCGGCCCGCCGCAAGTTCCGCAGCCGTGCGGCCCAGAACTGCCGACCCCAGCACGGAAGCCGCAGCCTGACCAAGCGCGCAGGCCTTCACTTCCTGCGCGAAATCCGCAACTCGGCCATCCTTCATCACCACATCAACCGTGATCGACGAACCACAAGTAGGCGAGCGGCGCGTGGCCGTTCCAGTCGGTGCGGCAAGTCGCCCCGTCATCGGGATATCCGCCGCCAGCGCCAGAAGCCGGGCCGAATAAAGGTCGATCAGGTCGTTCATCTTTCCCCGCACGCCGTTTGCCCCTAGATAGGCGCGGACGCAGCCGAGGAAAACCCATGCCTTTCGATCCAGACAGCCTGAAATACGACCCGAACGGACTGATCCCGGTGATCGCGCAGGACCATTCCTCGGGGGAGGTGCTGATGATGGCATGGATGAACGCGGATGCCGTGGCAAAGACGCTGGAGACGGGGCGCATGACCTACTGGTCTCGCTCGCGTCAGGCGTTCTGGGCCAAGGGCGAAACCTCGGGCCATGTGCAGACGCTGGTGGAGATGCGGGTCGATTGCGACCGCGACTGCCTTCTGACGCTGGTCGAACAGGTCGGACCGGCCTGCCATACGAACCGCCGCTCCTGCTTCTTCACGGCCATCCAGAGCGGGGCCGAGGTCGAGATCATCAAGGTGGAAGAATAATGGCCCGCGCACCGCTTTTGCAGCTTTCCGACATTTCGCTGACGTTCGGGGGCGATCCGATCTTCGACGGGTTGTCGCTGAACGTCCAGCCGGGGGACCGGGTCGCGCTGGTCGGGCGCAACGGGTCGGGCAAGTCCACGTTGATGAAGATCATGGCCGGTCTGATCGAATCCGATCGCGGCGACCGCACGCTCGCGCCCGGTGTCACGACCGGATACATGGAGCAGGACCCAGACCTGTCCGGCTTCGAGACCTTGGGCGATTTCGCCGCACATGGCCTGCCGGATGGCGAGGAATACAAGATCGCGATGGTGGCCGAGGGGCTGAAGTTCCGACCCGAAACGCCGGTCGCGTCTGCCTCTGGCGGGGAACGCCGCCGTGCCGCCCTGGCAAAGCTGTTGGCGTTGGAGCCGGAGTTGATGCTGCTGGACGAGCCGACCAACCATCTGGACATCGAAGCGATCCAATGGCTGGAGGCGCGGCTGAAGGAGACGCGGGCCGGCTATGTGCTCATCAGCCACGACCGCGCCTTCCTGAAGGCGCTGACCCGCGCAACGCTTTGGGTTGACCGGGGCGAGGTGCGGCGGCGCGAGATGGGCTTCGATGGCTTTGAGGAGTGGCGCGAAACTGTCTGGGCCGAGGAAGACGAAGCGCGCCACAAGCTGGACCGCAAGATCAAGGCCGAGGCGAAATGGGCTGTCGAGGGCATCAGCGCCCGCCGCAAGCGCAATCAGGGCCGCGTCCGCGCGCTCGCTGCGTTGCGCGAGGAACGCAGCAGCCAGATCCGCCGTCAGGGAACGGCGGCGATGGAACTGGAAAGCGGACCGGTCAGCGGCAAGCGTGTGATCGAGGCGCAGGGGATCACAAAATCCTTCAACTCTGTCGTGATCATCAAGGATTTCGACCTTCGGGTGCAGCGCGGCGACCGGATCGCCTTCGTCGGTCCGAACGGCGCGGGCAAGACGACGCTGCTGAAAATGCTGACCGGAGAGCTTGCCCCCGACACCGGAACAGTGACGCTGGGCACCAACCTGTCGATCGCGGTCTTCGACCAGACGCGGGCGCAACTCGACAGCGGTGCGAGCCTTTGGGAGAACCTGACGGGCGATCCGCTTCTGGGCGTCTCGGGGCGGGCCGATCAGGTGATGGTGCGGGGTGCGCCGCGCCACGTCGTCGGCTACCTCAAGGACTTCCTGTTCGACGAGGGGCAGATCCGCGCCCCGGTCCGCTCGCTGTCGGGCGGAGAGAAGGCACGGCTGCTCCTGGCCCGGATCATGGCGCGGGAATCCAACCTGCTGATCCTGGACGAGCCGACCAACGATCTGGACGTCGAAACGCTTGATCTGCTTCAGGAAATCCTTGGAGACTATGACGGCACGGTGCTTCTGGTCAGCCACGACCGGGACTTCATCGACCGCGTCGCGACCACCACCGTCGCACTGGAAAGCGAAGGCCGCGCCACCGTCTATGCGGGCGGTTGGACCGACTATCAGGCGCAGCGGCAGGAGGTTGCGGAGGCCGTCCAGCGCGTGACCTCGGCCGCCCCGAAACGGCAGGTCGAAGCGAAGCGCGAGGTGGGCCTCAGCTTTACCGAACGCAAACGGCTGGACCAGCTGCCGGGGCAGATCGAAAAGCTGGAGTCGGAAATCGCGAAACTCGGGGAACTTCTGGGCTCTGACGAACTCTTTACCAAGGAGCCCGTGAAGTTCCGCAAGGCGACCGAGATGCTGGCCGAACGCCAGAAAGCGCTTTCGGATGCCGAGGAGGAATGGCTGACGCTGGAGGAGAAGGCATCGGCCACTTCCGGCTGATGAAATTTTCGTGACAGCCGGCCCTCTGGCGTTTTCCGAAATCAGCGCCATTTTCCCATTCATGCCGGACAGCCTTGGCGACCCGGACGAACGAAATTGGAGAATACAAGAATGAAACGCTTTGCAGTGCTCGCACTTGGGACAATGATCGCCGCACCCGCTTTTGCAGGTGGCCCGGTTGTCGTGGCGGAAGAGCCGATTGTCGCAGCACCCGCCCCGGTGGCGGTGGTCGAGCCCGTGACGGGCGACTGGGCCGGCGCTTACGTCGGTGCGCAACTTGGCTATGGCAGCGGTGGTGACACCGATGGCGACGGCGCCATCGGCGGCGTGCACGCCGGTTACCGCTGGGATCTGGGCCGGACGGTTCTGGGCGTTCAGGGCGACTACAACGCAGCCGACCTGAAAGGTTCGGACGACGCGATCGAAGTCGACAAGATGTACAGCCTGAAAGGCCAGGCTGGTTACGATCTGGGCCGCACGCTCGTCTACGCAACGGCAGGTGTGGTCAAGGCTGACCTCGACTTCGCGGGCCAAAGCTACAGCGATCACGGCTGGACCGCCGGTGTCGGCGTCGACTACGCCGTCAACGACAACTGGACCGTCGGTGGCGAAGTGCTGACCAACAACTTCGGCGACTTCGACGACTCGGGCATCAAATACGACCCGACGACCGTTCAGGTCAAAGCTGCCTACAACTTCTGATTTTCAGAAGCATCGGACACGGGGCGCGGGGGGAAACCTTCGCGCCCTTTGCTTTGCCCGCCGGGGTTTGCTATCCCCCGCGGGCAACCCGGAGATACCCATGACAGGCATCAGGCTTTTCAACACGAGGACGCGCACGAAAGAGGATTTTGTGCCGATCGATCCCGCGAATGTCCGGATGTATGTCTGTGGCCCGACCGTCTATGACCGCGCCCATCTGGGCAATGCGCGACCCGTGGTGGTTTTCGACACGCTGTTCCGCCTACTGCGTCATGTGTTCGGCGCTGGTCACGTCACCTATGTCCGCAACTTCACCGATGTGGACGACAAGATCAACGACAAGGCGGCGCAGACGGGTCGCCCGATCCGCGACATCACCGATGAAACCATCGGCTGGTATCACGCCGACATGGACGCGCTTGGCGCGCTGCGTCCGACGCACGAGCCGCGCGCGACCGATTACATCGCGCAGATGATCGCGATGAACGAAACGCTGATCCAGCGCGGCCACGCTTACGCTGCCGAAGGGCATGTGCTGTTCGACGTCCGCAGCTTTCCCGATTACGGGCGGCTGTCCGGACGGTCTGTGGATGACATGATCGCCGGTGCGCGGGTCGAGGTCGCGCCGTTCAAGCGCGACCCGATGGATTTCGTGCTGTGGAAACCTTCGACTGGCGATCAGCCGGGCTGGGACAGCCCGTGGGGCAAGGGGCGTCCGGGCTGGCATATCGAATGCTCGGCGATGTCGTTCGATCTGTTGGGTCCGGCTTTCGACATTCATGCCGGCGGGATCGACCTGCAATTTCCGCACCACGAGAACGAGATCGCGCAAAGCTGCTGCGCCCATCCCGGCAGCGGCTTCGCCCGATACTGGCTGCATAACGAGATGCTGCAGGTCGAAGGCAAGAAGATGTCGAAATCGCTTGGGAACTTCTTTACCGTGCGGGATCTCTTGGATCAGGGTTATCCCGGCGAGGTGATCCGCTTCGTGCAGCTTTCGACCCATTATTCCCGTCCGATGGACTGGACGGCGGCCAAGGCGGAACAGGCCGAAGCAACGCTGCGGAAATGGCGCGGTCTGATCGCGGGGGCGGAGCCTTCGGTGCCAGCGGCCTCGGTCGTCGCCGCTCTGGCTGACGATCTGAACACGGCGGGGGCGATTGCGGAACTGCACCGCCTGGCGTCCGAGGGCGACCGCGCGCGGCTTGCGGGATCGGCCGCGCTGCTTGGTCTGCTGGAGCCCGAGCTTGGGGGCTGGGCAGAGATTGCGGGACCGGATGCAGATGTGTCTGACCTGATCGCGCAGCTTCTGGCGGCGCGGGCCGAGGCGAGGGCGGCGAAGGATTTCGCCCGTGCGGACAAGCTGCGCGACGGGTTCGCCGCGGCAGGGGTGGCCGTCAAGGACACCGCAGCGGGGGCGGAATGGACGCTTGCGCCGGGGTTCGATGCGGACAAACTGAAAGGGCTGTTGTGAGCCTCGATGCATGTGCCGGGCTGGTCCAGCGCGGCGATCCGGACCGTTTCGCCACGGTGATGGCGGCCCCGGTGGCGGCACGCGCATTGCTGTTGCCGCTTTATGCGTTCAACCTTGAAGTCGCACGCGCGCCTTGGGTGACCAAGGAAGCGATGATCGCCGAGATGCGCCTGCAATGGTGGCGCGACGCGCTGGAGGAGATGGCGGCGGGGCGCAGCCGGGCGCATGAGGTGGCGGGACCGCTGGCCGGGGTCGTGTCGAACCGCATCCCGGTCGCGATCCTGGACCGGATCGTCGAGGCGCGCCGTTGGGACATCTATAGCGATCCGTTCGACAGCGAGGATGACTTGATCGCCTATCTGAACGATACGGCGGGGGGGCTGATGTGGACGGCGGCACTGGCGCTGGGCGCGGGCGATACCGATGAAGCGAAGGTCCGTGACGTGGCGCTTGCAGGCGGGCTTGCCTCTTATCTTCGGGCGGTGCCGGAACTGCGCGCGCGGGGACGCCAGCCGTTGCCGCTGGCGTTCGATGTGCAGCGGCTGGCGGCGATCGGACTGGAACGGCTGTCCAGCCGCCGGGGCATCGCGCGGCGGATCGCCCCGGCGCTCTGGCCCGCATGGCAGGCGCGCGATATCCTTGCCCTTGCCCGTGCCGAGCCGGGGCGGGTAGAGGAAGGCGCATTGACAGTTCCGGAATTCCGCAAACGGGGTGGGTTGCTCTGGCGGGCGCTGACCGGACAGGCATGACGGGAGGCGCGCCTTCCTCAAGCCCCCTCCGGGGACCATCGGAAGGCGCGGTTGCCGCCCGCAAGACACGCAGACGGAGGGGCATGTGAACCGCCGGATCATCACTTCGCCGCAATGCGTTGCCGAGGGCGCGACCTTTCTGATCCTGCGCGAACCGCGATTTGCCGCGATCCGAGACATTCCCTTGCGGCTTCGACCGGACGGGTTCGGCGCGCTGCTGGACGCGATCCTGAGCCAGCAGGTCTCGGTTGCTTCGGCAGCGGCGATCCGCAAGCGACTTTCGGATGCCGGTGTCGTCACGGAATCCGACGTGCTGGCGGCGGGCGAGGAGGGGCTTCGCGCCTGCGGTTTCTCGCGCCCGAAGATACGTTACGCACTGGCGCTGGCATCGGCGGGGGTCGATTTCGATGGCCTGCGAGGGTTGGAGGACGATGCGCTGATCGAAGTGCTGGCCGCCCAGCCCGGGATCGGGCGCTGGACGGCGGAGATTTATGCCATCTTCGCGCTCGGGCGCGCGGACATGTTTCCTGCAGGCGACCTTGCCTTGCAGGAGGCGGCGCGGGGCCTGTTTGCCCTTGACCGCCGCCCGACCGAACGGGAACTGCGCGCGATGGCCGAGGAATGGTCGCCGTGGCGGGCAGTTGCCGCGCGCATGCTCTTTGCCTATTACCGCAGCATGAAATCACGCGAGGGCATCCTATGACGCGCAGGCTGGAATTCGGACGCAAGGAAGCACGGTCGGGCAAGGCGACCGGGATGGTCATCTTCGTTCATGGCTATGGCGCGGATGGGGCGGATCTTCTTGGGCTGGCCGACCCGCTGGCGCCGCATCTGCCGGACGTGGTGTTCATTGCGCCGGACGCACCAGAGCCGTGCAACGGCAATCCCTTCGGGCGCCAGTGGTTTCCGATCCCGTGGCTCGACGGGTCGAGCGAGGCGGCGGCGGAAGCCGGACTTCTTGCGGCCGCTGCCGATCTTGACGCCTTCATCGACGAGCGGCTGGCCGAGGAAGGGCTGACCCCGGATCGGCTGGTGCTTGTCGGTTTTTCGCAGGGCACGATGATGAGCCTTCAGGTCGCGCCGCGTCGCGCGGTGCCCGTCGGCGGTGTCGTCGCATTCTCGGGGCGCCTTCTGGCGCCCGAGCGGCTGGAGGCGGAGGTCCGGTCGCGCCCGCCGGTCCTGCTGATCCACGGCGATCAGGATCCGGTGGTCGATTTCGCCTCCATGGCCATCGCCGCAGAGGCGCTGACCGCGCAGGGGTTTCAGACCTTCGGCCATGTGATGAAAGGCACCGGCCACGGCATCGCGCCGGACGGGCTTCAGGTGGCGCTGTCGTTCATCGCACAACAACTGGGCTGATCGTCACGCTATCGTCACCTCCTGCCACTATCCCTAGTGTGGCGGCCCAATGATCGAAGGGCTTGCCAGATGCGGAACGCCATATATAGTCCGTGTCAGGTGACGGGGCGGGGCTCCCCGCCTCGGGGCCGGAGCGGTGACGGGGCGAAGGAGAGTTGCAGATGGACGGCGATTTCAGGACCCATTTCGTGCGCGAACCTTCCGCGCTCAAGCAATATCCGGCACTTGTGCTGAATGCCGATTATCGTCCGCTGTCATATTATCCGCTATCGCTCTGGCCTTGGCAGGAGGCGGTGAAGGCGGCCTTCCTCGACCGGGTCAGCATCGTGGCCGAATACGACCAGACCGTGCGCAGTCAGCGGGCGGAGATACGGATACCCTCGGTCGTCGTTCTGAAAGATTTCATCAAACCCCAGAAGCGCGTGGCATTCACGCGCTTCAATCTTTTTCTGCGGGACGAATTCTGCTGCCAGTATTGCGGCGGCCGGGGCGATCTGACCTTCGACCATGTGCTTCCGCGCGCCAAGGGCGGCATCACAAGCTGGGAAAACGTCGTGGCGGCCTGTTCCCCCTGCAATCTGCGCAAAGGGTCGAAGACGCTGCGCCAGTCGGGCCTGCGCCTTGGCCGCGCCCCTCGCCGCCCCACGCCCGAGGAGATGCAGAACCACGGGCGACGGTTCCCGCCCAACCACCTGCACGAAAGCTGGGTGGACTATCTCTACTGGGACACCGAACTCGACGCCTGAGCCCAGGCATCGAGGATCGCTTCGGTCGGGGCGGTTTCGATCTGTTCGCCAAACCGCTCCTGATAAAGGGTCATGAGTGCGTCGTGAGTCTGGTCGGCAGAACTGCAGATCGCATCCGAGGCAAGGACGACGCGATACCCGCGATCCACCGCACCGATCACCGCGCCGAGCACACAGACATCCGTCTCGCCGCCGCTGATGACGATGGTATCGACACCCGTGCCTAGCAGCAGCTTGTCGAGCGCACCTTCGGTCCATGGCGAATACACGGCTTTGTCGACGATCCGGGCGGGCGGGGAAAATCGCTCCAGCGCCGGGTGAAGGCCGAGGTGGACGGGGTCGAGGACCTCGCCCGTGACCTCGCTCCAACGCTGGTAATACCGCCGCCACGCGCCATTGGCATCCTCGGGGCGGTGGGGCGGGATGAAGCGCGTGAACACCGTCCGATCGGCATGATGTCGGGCGATGGCTTCGACCTTGGGCAGAACCTCCTCCATCCACGGGACCGCCCAGGGAAGCCCCGGTCCGAACAGCCGCTGCATGTCGATGCAAAGGTGAATGGCAGTCGGACCAAGCGGCCCGTATCGAAGCCCCTCGGCCATATCAGCGACCCGGAACGAAAAAGCGGCGGGCCGCTGCGGTGTCGAATACAAGGCTCATGGATTCAGCACCACCTTGATGCAGCCGTCTGCCTTGTCGCGGAAGGTTTTGTAAAGCTCCGGCCCATCGGCAAGGCTTCCCTTGTGCGTGATGACGAAGGACGGGTCGATTCGGCCTTCCTCGATCAGCGACAGCAGCTTTGGCAGGTATCTCTGAACCGGGGTCTGCGCCATGCGGAACGTCAGGCCGCGATTGATGGCCGAACCGAAGGGGATCTTGTCGAGGAACCCGCCATAGACGCCGACCACCGATACGACGCCGAAGTTCCGGCAGCACATGATTGCCTGACGCAGCACATGCGGGCGGTCGGTTCCCATGAAGGTCGCGACCTTGATCCGGTCAAGCGCCGCCATGAAGCCCGACGCGGTATCCGCCTCCGTCCCAACGGCGTCGATGCAGGCATCCGCGCCGCGCCCTTCGGTGCGGGCCATGATCTCGTCATAAATGTCGGCATCGCGGAAATCGAGCACCTCGGCCCCGGCGCTAGCGGCAAGGGCAAGGCGTTCGGGCACCGTGTCGATCGCGATCACGCGTTCCGCCCCAAGGATGAAGGCAGACCGGATCGCCATCTGTCCGACGGGGCCGCAGCCCCAGATCGCGATGGTGTCGCCCGGCTTGATGTCGCAGAATTCTGCGGCCATGTATCCCGTGGGGAAGATGTCCGAAAGGAACAATGCCTGATCGTCGCTGAGGTTCGAGGGAACGTGGATCGGCCCCGCATCGGCGAATGGAACGCGCAGATACTCCGCCTGACCGCCGGAATAGCCGCCCAGCAGATGCGAATACCCGAACAGCCCGGCGGGAGAGTTGCCCCACATCTTCTTTGCCTGATCGAAGTTGCGGTTGGATCTCTCGCAAGCGGAAAAGTAACCGCGCTGACAGAAGAAACAGTCGCCGCAGGCGATGGTGAAGGGCACCACGACACGGTCGCCGACCTTCAGCTTTTTGTTGTCGCGCCCGACCTCCACGACCTCGCCCATGGTTTCATGGCCGATCACGTCGCCGTGGTGCATATGTGGGATGACGCCGTCATAGATATGCAGGTCCGACCCGCAGATCGCGCAGGACGACACCTTTATGATCGCATCGCGGCCGTCCTCGATCTTCGGATCGGGGACGGTTTCGTATCGCATGTCGCTTTTGCCATGCCAGGTAAGCGCCTTCATCGCAATGTCCTTCAGATGATCGGCTGGCCGCCGGTGACGGCGATGGTCGCGCCCGATGTGTAGCTGGATTTGGGATCGGCCAGCATCACATAGGCGGTCGCGAGTTCCGCAGGCTGCCCGGCGCGTTTGAACGGGACCTGACTGCCGAAATTCTTCACGCTGTCTTCGGGCATGGTCGAGGGGATGAGCGGCGTCCAGATCGGCCCTGGCGCGACGCAGTTCACGCGGATGCCGTTCTCGGCCAGACCTTGCGCCAGTCCGGCGGTGAAGTTCTGGATCGCGCCTTTGGTCGTGGCATAGGCCAGCAGCCCCGGATTCGGCTTGTCGGCATTGATCGAGGTCGTGTTGATGATCGCCGAATTCGGCTTCATATGCGGCACCGCCGCCTTTGTCAGATAGAACATCGCGTGGATGTTTACGCGGAAGGTCAGGTCCCATTCATCGTCGGGTATGTCGGTGATCCGGTCGAACGTGGCCTGATGGGCGGCGTTGTTCACAAGGATGTCGATGCCGCCAAGATCTGCCGCCGCGCGGTCGATGATGGCGCGGCAATGGGCGGGATCCTGAATGTCGCCCGGCACGAGGATCGCGGTCCGCCCCGCCTCGCGCACCAGCCGCGCAGTCTCCTTTGCATCGTCGTCCTCGGAAAGATAGGAGATGAGGATGTCGGCCCCTTCACGGGCAAAGGCGATGGCAACTGCGCGTCCGATACCGCTGTCGCCGCCGGTAATAACGGCTTTCAGTCCCTCAAGCCGCCCCGATCCGACATAGCTGTCCTCGCCATGATCCGGGCGCGGGTCCATGCGGGCGGCGGTTCCAGGCATGTCCTGCTGTTGCGGGGGCTGCGGCGGGGTGGGGTGATCGGTCATTGGCTCTCTCTTTCAGATGCGCCGGGGCGCGCGGAGATGCCGAAACAGGCGGATGCCGTTTCCGTTCCATGGAACTTTCCGCCCCGCAGTCCGATGAGTCATCAAACGCAGGAGAGCGACATGCAGAACGAACCCTCGAAGGAAACCCGCAAACGCCGTGGCGGGATTGCCGTCATTGCCATCGCGGCGGCGATCTTTGTCGTGATCTTTGCAGGCTACAACATCTGGTATGTAACCGAAGACGCGGCAGAGGAGCCGGCCCCGGCCGCGGCCCCCTGAGCGCCGCACGGGCATTCGCCAAGTCGGCCCTTGGAAATCCATGCTCGTCAAAACTATAGTGTGCCCGGAACGCCGCCTCTCTGGACTTGTGGAAACGCGGTCGATATCACACAGGCGTTTGCGCTAACATATTCGGGAGACGAGAGACTTGGTATCGCGGACTATCCCGGTCGATCCGTTCGACCTCGTCATCTTCGGCGGCACGGGCGACCTTGCCCGGCGGAAGATCCTTCCAAGCCTTTATCGCCGCCATGTCGGTGGCCAGATGCCCGCCGAAGCGCGGATCATCGGCGCCGCTCGCGGCGAGATGACCGACGAAGATTTCCGCGCCTTTACCCGCGAGGCGATCGAGGAGTTCCTGCCGGAGACGAAACGCGACACGGTCACGCTGGACGAATTCCTTGCTAAGCTGCGCTATGTCCGTGTCGATGCGGTGGGGCAGGATGGCTGGAGCGACCTGCGCGATCTGGTGCGCCCCGGTGTGATCCGGGCCTTCTACTTCTCGGTCGCGCCATCGCTTTTCGGCGCACTGGCGGAACGGCTGCACGAACATGGCATCGCGGATGCGGAAAGCCGGATCGTGGTGGAAAAGCCCTTCGGCAAGAACCTGAAGACCGCACGCGATTTGAACGCGGTGCTTGCCGAACATTTCAGCGAGCAGCAGATCTATCGCATCGACCATTATCTGGGAAAGGAGACCGTTCAAAACCTGATGGCGGTCCGCTTTGCCAATATCCTGTTCGAGCCGTTGTGGAAAACCGAATATATCGACCATGTCCAGATCACGGTGGCCGAGACGGTCGGCGTGAACGGGCGCGGTGCCTATTACGACAAATCGGGCGCCATGCGGGACATGGTGCAGAACCACATGATGCAGCTTCTGTGCCTGATCGCGATGGAGCCGCCCTATCACTTCGATCCCGACGCCGTGCGGGACGAGAAGCTGAAGGTCATCCGCGCGCTGGAACCTGTGGCCCCCGAAGACATCGTGCGTGGCCAGTATCGCGCGGGCGGCGGGCGTCCCGGCTATCTGGAAGATGCCGAGAACCCCGAAAGCCGGACCGAAAGCTATATCGCGCTGAAGGTCGGGATCGCGAACTGGCGCTGGAAGGGCACCCCCTTCTATCTGCGCACCGGCAAGCGGCTAAAGGCGCGCACGTCGGAAATCGCCATCACCTTCCGCCAGCCGCCGCATTCCATCTTCGACCACCCCGAAGGCTGGCGCGAGAACGTCCTTGTCATACGGCTGCAACCGAACGAGGGGATGAACATGATGGTCATGATCAAGGAGCCGGGGCCGGGCGGGATGCGACTGGCGCAGGTGCCGCTGGACATGTCCTTTGCCGAGGCGCTGGGCGAGGAAGGAGCGGACATTCCCGATGCCTATGAACGGCTCATCATGGACGTCATCCGTGGCAACCAGACCCTGTTCATGCGCGGCGACGAGGTGGAGGCCGCATGGGCCTGGGCCGATCCGATCATCGAAGGCTGGGAGGCGCGGGGCGACCGCCCGCACAGCTATGAACCCGGCACGTCCGGCCCCGAGGATGCGCTGATGCTGCTGCACCGCGATGGCCGCCGCTGGAGGGAGATACGCGAATGAAGATCACCGAATATCCAGACCGCGAATTCCTGATGCTGTCGCTTGCGAACACCATCGCGGGCGAATTGGCCGACTTCTTGCGGCGCGAGGGGCGGGCGAGCCTCTGCGTTCCCGGAGGCACCACGCCGGGTCCAATCTTCGATACGTTGTCGGGCGTCGATCTGGACTGGGCGAACGTGACCGTGTTCCTGAACGACGAACGCTGGGTGCCCGAGGATAGCCCCCGGTCGAATACCCGGCTGCTGCGCGAAAGGCTGCTGGTCGGGCGGGCGGCGGCGGCGAAATACATCCCCATCCACGCCGATACCGAAACGCCCGAGGAATCGCTCGACGCATTGGCCGAGGGGCTGAAGCCGCATCTGCCGATCTCGGTCCTGCTTTTGGGCATGGGGAGCGACATGCACACCGCCTCGCTGTTCCCCGGCGCGGATCGGCTGGAGGAGGGGCTGTCGGATTCGGCGCCGCTTCTGCTGCCGATGCGCGCACCGGGTGCGGACGAGCCGCGCATCACGCTGACGGCCAAGCCTTTGAAAGGCGCGATTTCCACGCATCTGCTCATCACCGGCAAGGAAAAGCGCGACGCGTTGGAGCGGGCCGAAAAGCTGCCCTTGACCGAGGCGCCGATCCGCGCACTTCTTCCCAACGCCACGGTCCACTGGGCCGAATGAAACGAGGATGACATGACTGACTGGCAGGCCCTGCGCGAATATCACGAGATGGTCGCGGACCGACCGATCCTGACCCTGTTCGACGATAATCGCGCGGCGGAGTTTTCGGTTTCCGCCGATGGGCTGCTGCTGGATTATTCCAAGACCAATATCGACGCCAAGGCGCGCGATCTGCTGATCGGGCTGCTGCGCGATCTGCCGGTGAAACGCGACGCGATGTTCTCAGGCGCGAAGATCAACGAGACCGAGGGCCGCGCGGTCCTGCATACACTGCTGCGCAACATGAACAGTGATGTGACCGTGAATGGGGCCGATGCGACCGTGGCGCTGCGCGAGACGCATGCGGCGATGCAGGCCTTCGCCCGCGACGTGCGGGGCGGGGCATTCAAGGGGCAAGGCGGCGCGATCACCGATGTGGTGAATATCGGCATCGGCGGATCAGACCTTGGCCCCGCGATGGCGACGATCGCGCTTGCGCCCTATGCCGACGGGCCGCGCTGCCATTTCGTGTCGAACGTGGACGGCGCGCATATCCATGACGTGCTGGACGGGCTGAACCCGGAAACGACGCTGGTCATCGTCGCATCGAAAACCTTCACCACCATCGAGACGATGACCAATGCGGAAACCGCCAAGGCGTGGATGGCAAAGACGGTGAAAGACCCGGCGGCGCAGTTCGCTGCCGTTTCGACCGCGGCGGACAAGACTGCCGCCTTCGGCATCGACGCCTCACGCGTCTTCGGGTTCGAGGATTGGGTCGGCGGACGCTACTCCATGTGGGGGCCCATCGGCCTGTCGCTGATGCTCGCCATCGGCCCCGAGGATTTCGACCAATTCCTTGCCGGCGGCGCCGCGATGGACGCGCATTTCCGCCATGCTGCGCCCGAGGACAACCTGCCCGTGATGCTGGCACTGGTGGGCATCTGGCACAACCAGATCTGCGGCTATGCCACCCGCGCTGTCCTGCCTTACGAGCAGCGGCTGGCACGGCTTCCGGCTTATCTGCAACAGCTGGAGATGGAATCGAACGGCAAGCGCGTCGCGATGGACGGCAGCGACCTTTCCATCCATTCCGGCCCCGTGGTGTGGGGAGAGCCGGGGACCAACGGCCAGCATGCCTTCTATCAGCTGATCCATCAGGGCACGCGGGTGATCCCCTGCGAATTCCTTGTCGGAAAGGAAGGCCACGAGCCGGATCTGGCCCATCAGCACCGTCTGCTGGTTGCCAATTGTCTTGCGCAGTCCGAGGCGCTGCTTCGTGGCCGCTCCTTGGCACAGGCAACGGCGATCATGCAGAAGAAGGGGTTGGAGGGGGCCGAACTGGAACGTCAGGCGCGGCACCGGGTCTTTCCGGGCAACCGCCCTTCGACCACGCTCTGCTATCCCAAGCTGACCCCCTTCGTGCTGGGCCAGATCGTCGCGCTTTATGAACACCGGGTCTTCGTCGAGGGAGTGGTGCTGGGCATCAACTCCTATGACCAATGGGGGGTGGAACTGGGCAAGGAACTGGCGCTGGCGCTGGCACCGATGCTGGAGGGCGCTCCCTCGGACGACAAGGACGGCTCGACTCGCGCGCTGATCGGCTATCTGGCCTAGGCCGCTGCGGTCACGATGATCTCTACAAGGTAGTCGGGCGTGGCCAGCCGCGCCTCGCCCGTCGCCCGTGCCGGGGTGTGGCCCTGCGGCACCCACTCGTCCCAGACCGCGTTCATCTCGTCGAATGATGCGATGTCGGCGAGCCAGATCTGCGCCGACAGGATGCGCGTCTTGTCCGACCCGGCAAGGGCGAGGATGCGGTCGATCTCGGCCAGGCAATCGCGGGTCTGCTCGGCCACCGAGCGTCCGGGCCGTCCGACCTGTCCGGCCAGCCAGATCAGGCCGTTATGGACCACGGCTTCACTCATCCGCTTGCCGCATTCGATACGGTTGATATCGCTCATGTATGACTCCCCCAGTGGTTGTGGCTCAGTGATACATATCTCCGAACGCGATTGATAGTTTCATCTATCCCCCTTCGGACCGATGGAGTGAGAGATGCGGCGCAGCAGAAACAACACGGCAATAGCGATCAGCGTCGCAAGGATCGCAAGTGTCAGCCGTCCGGTTCCGCAGGCAAGTCCTATGGCCCCCGCCATCCACATGCCCGCGCCGGTGGTCAGGCCCTGCACGCGCCCGCGCGACGTGATGATCGACCCCGCCGCCAGAAAGGCGACGCCGGCGGTGACCGCCTCGATCAGGCGCAGCGGGTCCGTGTTGTGCCTGACATCTGCGGGAAGATCGGTTGCGATCAACTCCCACGCGATCAGCGTGAACAGGCAGGAGGCAAGCGCTACAAGGATATGGGTCCGCAATCCCGCCGTGCGCGCATGGATCTCTCGCTCGATCCCAATGACGCCGCCAAGGCAGCAGGCCATCAGCATCCGCACGATCACCGTGGCCGTCGGCACGGCTTCCATGGGCGCGCGAAAATCGGCGCTCAGTGCCGTCATCAGGTCTGCGATCGAGATGCTCATGTCCTTCGTTCCGACTGCCTGCATGAACAGATGGGGCGGCCGCGCAGCAAGGCCAGTCGAAGTTATGTGACGGAAAGCCTTACCTTCGGCGGTATCGCGCGCTACATCAGTCGTTCAGTCCCCCGAAGTCCTGGAATATCCCCGTGAACGAAATCCGCACCGAGGCATGGCAGGCCGGCCACAGCGAAGCCGGCAGCCTGATCGCAGCTTTCGACTGGTCGGCAACCTCGCTGGGGCCAAGGGATGGCTGGTCGCCCGAGCTTCGATCCACGGTCGACACGATCCTCAATTCTCCGATCCCCAAGGTCATGATGTGGGGCGCCGACCATCGGATGATCTACAACGACGCCTACCGCGAGATCATCGGGCGCTACCACCCCGCCATCGGTGGTCGGGTGGACGAAGTCTTGCCCGAGGTGTGGGATTTCAACCGCCGCGTGTTGGAGACCGGGATGCGCGGAGAGGCGCAATCCTATCTTCGCCAGCCGATGGTGCTGCTGCGGCACGGCGTGACGGAAGAGCTGGTCTTCGATCTGTTCTACACCCCCGTGCGCAAAGGCGACGGCATGGTGGGCGGCGTGATCTGCACGGTGCTGGACATGACTGCGCTGGTTCGCGCGGAACGGGATACGCGCGCCAGCAACGAACGGTTCGCCGCCGCGGTCGATGCGGTCCATGGCCATCTGTGGACCAACACGCCCGATGGCCGCATGACGGGCGACCAGCCGGGATGGTCGCGCCTGACCGGCCAGACACCCGACGAATACGAAGGCTATGGCTGGACCGCCGCCGTCCATCCTGACGACCGGGCGGGATCGCTTGCCGCTTGGCAAGCCTCGGTCGCATCGCGGACGACCTTTGTGCATGAACACCGCGTCCGGCGGGCCGATGGCGTCTGGCGCCATTTCGCGATCCGGGGCGTTCCGATCAAGGATGAAGGCGGCACGATCCGCGAATGGGTCGGCATCCATACCGACATCACGGCGCAGCGGCTGGCCGAGCTGGACCTGCTGCGTCACGCGGGCGATCTGGAACGTCAGGTGCGACACCGGGAGCGCGCCGAGGAGCAGCTTTGCGCGCTGAACGAAACGTTGGAATCGCGCATCATCGCCGCGGTCGAGGAACGCCGCGCCGCCGAAGCCGCGCTTGCCCAGTCCCAGAAGATGGAGACGATCGGCAAGCTGACCGGCGGCGTCGCGCATGATTTCAACAACCTGCTTCAGGTCGTATCGGGCAACCTGCAACTTCTTGCGACCGATGTGATGAACAACGAACGCGCCGAACGCCGGGTTGCCAATGCGATGGCGGGGGTCGCGCGCGGATCGAAGCTGGCCTCGCAGCTTCTGGCTTTCGGGCGGCGTCAGGCGCTGGAGCCGCGGGTCGTCAACGTCACCCGCTTCGTGCGCAACATGGACGACATGCTGCGCCGCGCTTTGGGCGAGGGAATCGAGATTGAAACGGTCGAGGCGGGCGGTCTGTGGAACACCTTCATCGACCCGACCCAGATCGAGAACGCGCTTCTGAACCTTGCCATCAATGCGCGCGACGCGATGGACGGGCAGGGCCGCCTGACCATCGAGCTTGGCAACGTGCATCTGGACGACGCCTATGCCCGCAGTCATGACGAGGTCGATCCGGGCCAATACGTGATGCTGGCCGTTACCGATACCGGCTGCGGCATGACCCCGGACGTCATCGCCCGCGTGTTCGAGCCGTTCTTTTCGACCAAGGGCGAAGGCAAGGGCTCCGGTCTCGGGCTGTCGATGGTCTATGGCTTCGTCAAGCAGTCGGGCGGCCACATCAAGATCTATTCCGAGCCGGGGCACGGCACGACCATCCGCCTCTATCTTCCCCGCGCGATGCAGAGCGAGGATGTCGAGATCACCCCGGTTGACGTATCCGTCACCGGCGGCACAGAAACGGTTCTCGTGGTCGAGGATGACGACGACGTGCGCAACACGGTCGTCGAACTGCTGGCCGACCTCGGCTATACCGTGCTGCGGGCTGTGGATGCGCAATCTGGCCTGACCGTGATCGAAAGCGGGGTGAAGATCGACCTGCTGTTCACCGATGTCGTGATGCCCGGCACGTTGAAAAGCCCCGAACTGGCCCGCAAGGCCAAGGAGCGGCTGCCGAACCTCGCCGTGCTTTTCACGTCTGGCTATACCGAAAATTCCATCGTCCATGGCGGGCGGCTGGATGCAGGGGTGGATCTGATTTCCAAACCCTACACGCGCGAGGCGCTGGCGCGGAAAATCCGCCATGTGCTGGCGAACCAGGCGCAGCGCATGCGCGTCCAACAGCCCGCCGAGGTTCCGGCCGCGCGGCCCCGCACCATCCTGCTGGTCGAGGATGATGCGCTCATCCGCATGGGCACCAGCGACCTGCTGGAAGAACTCGGCCACAATGTTGTCGCCGCCGCAAGTGCCGAAGAAGCGCTGGTGCTGCTGGAAGGGCACGAGATCGACATCCTCGTGACCGACATGAAACTGCCGCGGATGTCGGGGTTGGAACTGGCCGAACGCCTGCTGGATCAGCGCCCGCGCTTGCCGGTGATCCTTGCGACCGGCGACAGCATGATCAGCTTCCCGCGCGCGGTGCTGCTGCCCAAGCCTTACGGACTGGAGGAGATGACCGCGGCCATCGCCAAGAGCCTCGAAGGCGCGCATCAACCCGGTTGATGCCGCCTGCGGCATCAACGAAATTTTGCACTTATGGGGGATAAGTGGCGGAGAGACAGGGATTCGAACCCTGGGTCGGCTCACACCGACAACGGTTTTCGAGACCGCCGCATTCGACCACTCTGCCACCTCTCCGCGTCAGGGATCGTCCTTGGCGCGTCGTTTAGCGGGCGGCTCTGCCGACTGCAAGCGGCTTTTTTCCGCGCGGCGAAAGAATTTCGCAAAGACGCGTTGCGGGGGTGCGCTTGGCTTCCGGCGGCGCAGGCACTACCTGTCCGGCAGATGTGTTTTCGCGAAAGGCTTCGACATGCTGCGCGCATTCTTCACGGCCCTCGTCCTTGCCGTGCCGATCCCGGCCATGGCGCAGGAGACGGCGCGGGCGCTGTCCGATGCCATGATGATCCCCGAAATTGTCGCCGTGATGCGCGAGGAGGGGCTGGAAAGCGGCGCGATGATTCAGGACGAGCTGATGGGCGGGCGCGGCGGCGATCGCTGGCCGCAGATGCTGGAGCGGATCTATGACGTGGACCGGGCCCGGCAGGAATTCGACGAGGCATTCGCGAAGGAACTCGAGGGTCAGGATGCGCTTGCGTCCGAAATGCTGGCCTTCATGACGACCGAGCCCGGTCGCGACATCGTCCGGCTGGAGATCGAGGCCCGCCGCGCGCTGATCGACGACGCGGCCGAGGATGCGGCGAAGCTGCGGGTGCAGGAGATGACCGAACAGTCGGATCCGCGCCTCGATGTGCTGCGGCAATTCGCCGAGGTGAACCAGCTGGTGGAGATGAACGTCGCCGGCGCGCTCAACACCAACCTCGCGTTCTATGAGGGCCTGGCGAAGTCGGGTGCGCTGCCGGGGCTGACGCAGGAACAGATGCTTGACGATGTCCGGGCGCAGGAGCCGACCATCCGCGCCGAAACCGAAGACTGGCTCTACCCTTATCTGGCGCTGGCTTACGGTCCGCTGCCCGACACGGATCTGGACAGCTACCTCGCGTTTTCGGAGTCCGAGGCGGGACAAAGGCTCAACGGTGCGGTCTTCGCCGCCTTCGATCAGGTTTTCGCGCGGATTTCCCGAGATGTCGGCGAGGCTGCGGGAATGTTCATGCAGGGCGAGGATATCTGACGCATTTGCGTTGACAGGGCGCGGGTGATCGCTCATAAGCGCCCGGTCTGGCGTCCATTGGGCGATCGGACCATATGGCAATTACGTCCGCAAGGGCGCGCAGTCCGAAGGCGCCAAACGCCGGGTCAAACCGGGGCCGCAGGGCGCGGAGAGAAGAAGGAAAGACCCATGTTCGCGGTCCTCAAGACGGGCGGCAAGCAATACACCGTCCGCGCAGGCGACATCCTGCGCGTCGAGAAGCTTGCAGCCGAAGCTGGCGACAAAGTCCAGTTCAACGAAATCCTGATGGTTGGCGGCGATAACGTCACCGTCGGCGTGCCCTTCGTGGCCGGTGCTGCGGTTCAGGCCGAAGTCATCGCCCAGATCAAGGGCGAAAAAGTGATCCACTATGTCAAGCGCCGCCGGAAGCACTCGTCGCAGCGCACCAAGGGTCACCGTCAGCACCTGACCCTGCTGCGCGTCACCGACGTGCTGGCCTCGGGCGGCGACAAATCCGACGTGAAATCGGCAACCGGCACCGCCGATGCGCGCCGCGCAGCCCACGAATCGAAGGAGTAATCCCCCATGGCACACAAGAAAGCAGGCGGTTCTTCCCGCAACGGTCGCGACTCGGCCGGTCGTCGCCTTGGCGTGAAGCTGTATGGCGGTCAGGCTGTCGAGTCGGGCAACATCATCGTGCGCCAGCGCGGCACCACCTGGTTCCCGGGTGAAGGTGTCGGCATGGGTCGCGACCACACGATCTTCGCCGTCCGCGAGGGCCGCGTGACCTTCAAGAAAGGCCTCAAGGGCCGCACATTCATTTCGGTTCTCCCGGTGGCGGAGGCCGCCGAGTAAGCCGAACCTTTACAGTTCGAATGTAACAGGGGGATCGGCTTCAGGGCCGGTCCCTTTGTGTTTTCAGAGCGCCGTGTGAAGGCGCGACATGAGCAGGCAAGATTCCAGGAGGATCAGCATGACGCTCGACTTGGTTGCCGTCGACCCCCGACCCACCATTCCGGCGGGCCGGATCGTGTTGCGCCCGGTGCGCAAATCCGATGCAGGGCTGTTCGCCATGTATTCGGGCGACCGCCGCGTGGCCGAGGGGACGCGCTCCATTCCGCACCCGCTGCCGCCCGGCGCGACCGAGGCATTCGTTGCCCGCGTGATGGCGGCGAACACCGAGGAGGATGTCTGGGTCATGGACGGATCGGCCAGCGGTCTAGGCGAGGTGCTGGGCGTCATCAGCCTGAAGAAGATGGATCGCGACCAGTCCGAGATCGGATACTGGGTCGGGCCTGCCTTCTGGAATGCCGGCTTCGCATCGGAAGCTGTCCGCGCGCTGATCGAGGCCAATCCGCAGAAGAACCGCACCATCTTCGCCGAGGTGTTCCAGGACAACCCCGGTTCCGCGCGCGTGCTGACGAATTGCGGCTTCCAGTATCTGGGCGACGCCGAAAGTTTCTCGGTTGCGCGCAACTCGCGCGTGCCGACATGGACCTATATCCGCAAACTGGATTGAGAACCTTGGCGAAAGGTTCTAACTGAACGGACACAACAGAAAGCCCGACCGATGAAGTTCCTCGACCTGTGCAAAGTCTATATTCGTTCGGGCGGGGGCGGGTCGGGCTGCGTCAGCTTCCGGCGCGAAAAGTTCATCGAGTTCGGCGGCCCCGACGGCGGTGACGGCGGCAATGGCGGCTCCGTCTGGGCCGAGGCGGTGGACGGTCTGAACACGCTGATCGACTTCCGATATCAGCAGCACTTCTTCGCCAAGTCCGGCCAGCAGGGCATGGGCAGCCAGCGCACCGGGAAGACCGGCGACGATATCGTGCTGCGCGTTCCGGTCGGGACCGAGATCATCGACGAGGATGAGGAATCCGTCATCGCCGATCTGACCGAGGTCGGTCAGCGTATCCTGCTGGCCAAGGGTGGGAACGGGGGCTGGGGCAACCTTCATTTCAAATCCTCGACGAACCGTTCGCCCGCGCGGGCCAATCCCGGGCAGCCCGGCGTGGAACGGACGCTGTGGCTGCGCCTGAAACTGATCGCGGATTCCGGGCTGGTCGGGCTTCCCAATGCCGGGAAGTCGACCTTTCTGGCTGCGGTGTCCAATGCCCGGCCCAAGATCGCGGATTACCCGTTCACGACGCTGGTTCCGAACCTTGGCGTGGTCGGGGTAGACGGTCGGGAATTCGTGATGGCCGACATTCCCGGCTTGATCGAAGGCGCATCCGAGGGGCGGGGCCTCGGCACTCAGTTCCTTGCCCATGTCGAACGCTGTTCGGTGCTTCTGCATCTGGTCGATGGGACGTCCGAGGATGTGGTCGCTGATTACGAAACCATCGTGACCGAGCTTGACGCTTATGCCGAGGAGCTGGGCGACAAGCCCCGGATCGTGGCGCTCAACAAGATCGACGCGCTGGACGAGGAGACGATTGCAGAACGCCGCTCGGCGCTCGAACAGGCTTCGGGCGAACGTGTATTCATCATTTCAGGCGCTACTAACAAAGGCTTGCAGGATGTTCTTCGCGCGATACATGCGGAGATCGCTGCGGCGAATGTGGTGGATGAGGAACCCGCGCCTTGGCAACCCTGATTCCAGATGTTGCTCGGGCGCGCAGGCTGGTCGTCAAGATCGGCTCGGCCCTGCTTGTGGATCGCGATTCCGGGCTGAAACTGGGGTGGCTGGAGGCGCTGGCACAGGATGTCGCGGCCGCAAAGGCGCGCGGCACGGATGTGATCCTCGTGTCCTCCGGCTCCATCGCGCTTGGGCGGCGTGTGCTGGGACTCGGTTACGGCTCGCTCGCGTTGGAGCAATCGCAGGCCGCAGCAGCAGTCGGGCAGATCCGGCTTGCCCGCGCCTATGAGGAAGTCCTCGCACCCCATGGGATCATCACCGCGCAAGTGCTTGTCACGCTTGAGGATACGGCGGATCGACGCCGGTATCTGAACAGCCGCGCCACGCTGGAGACGCTTCTGGGCCTCGGCGTCGTTCCCATCGTGAACGAAAACGACACCGTCGCGACCGATGAGATACGGTTCGGCGACAACGACCGTCTGGCAGCGCAGATCGCGGTGACGGTCGGGGCGGACCAGCTTATCCTGCTGTCGGATGTGGACGGTTTCTATTCCGCCAACCCCAAGGAAGACCCGTCGGCGATCAAGTTCGACGTGATCGACCAGATCACGCCGGGGATCGAGGCGATGGCGGGAGATCCGATCTCAGGCCTGTCGAAGGGCGGCATGAAGACGAAGCTGATGGCAGCCAAGACGGCGCTTGCCGGGGGCTGTGCCATGGCGATCATGGAAGGCTCGATCGACCGTCCGCTGAAGGCGCTGGAGGATGGCGCGTCGCGGACGTGGTTCGTGCCGCAGGGCGATCCGCAGGCGGCGCGCAAACGCTGGATCAACGCAATGAAACCGCGCGGACAGATCCGCGTCGATGCGGGCGCGGTGACGGCACTGGTCGGGGGCAAATCGCTGCTTCCGGCGGGTGTCACGCAGGTTGCAGGCGCGTTCGGGCGCGGCGATCCGGTGGAGATCGTCAATGCCGAGGGCGAGGTTCTGGGCAAGGGCCTGACCCGCTACACCTCGGTCGAGGCGCGGGCCATTGCGGGCCACCGCTCGACGGAAATCGAAGCGCTGCTGGGCTATCCCGGCCGCGCCGCATTGGTGCACCGCGACGACATGGTGCTTTGAAGGAGACGGAAAGATGGACGGCGGAACGGTGAACGGCCTGATGCAGCAGATCGGCGCAAAGGCGCGCGCGGCGGCGGCGGTGCTGGCCTTCGCCCCAGCCGACCGCAAGCGCGCGGCGCTGATAGGCGCGGCCGATGCCGTGCAGACGAACGCCGCAAGCATTCTTGCCGCCAACGCCCGCGATCTGGACACGGCGCGCGCACGCGGGCTTTCAGGCGCGATGCTGGATCGCCTCGTTTTGAACGACGACCGTTTGTGCGGGATCGTGGGCAGCCTTCGCGCGATCGCGGAACAAAAGGACCCGGTGGGCGAGGTCATCGCCGAATGGGACCGCCCGAACGGGCTGCATATCCGCCGCGTCCGCACGCCCCTGGGCGTCATCGGTGTGATTTATGAAAGCCGCCCGAACGTGACGGCGGATGCCGGGGCGCTGTGCCTGAAATCGGGCAACGCGGTCATCCTGCGCGGCGGGTCGGAGAGCGCGCAATCCTCGGCGGCGATCCATGCCTGTCTGGTGGAAGGTCTGCGTCAGGCGGGACTGCCCGAAGACGCGATCCAGCTTGTCCCGACGCAGGACCGCGAGGCCGTGACCGAGATGCTGCGCATGGTCGAATATATCGACGTCATCGTTCCGCGCGGCGGCAAGGGCCTTGTCGGCCTTGTCCAGCGCGAGGCGCGGGTGCCGGTCTTCGCCCATCTGGAGGGGATCAACCACGTCTATGCCGACCGCGACGCTGATCTGGAAAAGGCGCGAGCGGTGGTGATGAATTCCAAGACCCGGCGCACGGGGGTCTGCGGGGCAGCGGAATGCCTGCTGATCGACCGGGGTTTCTTTGCCAAGCACGGGACGATCCTTGTCGAAGACCTGCTGCAAGCCGGGGTGGAGGTTCGCACCGAAGGCGATCTGCTGATCTCCGGCACCGTTAAGGCGCAACCTGACGATTTCGGACGGGAATTCCTCGACAGCATCATCGCGGCAAAGATCGTGGACGGGGTCGATGCCGCCATCGATCATATCCGCACCCATGGCTCAGGCCATACCGAGGCGATCCTGACCGAGAACGCGGCGACCGCGCAGCAGTTCTTCACCAAGCTGGATTCCGCCATCCTGCTCCAGAATGCCTCGACCCAGTTCGCGGATGGGGGAGAGTTCGGGATGGGCGCGGAAATCGGCATCGCTACGGGCAAGATGCATGCGCGCGGCCCGGTGGGGGCCGAGCAGCTGACCAGCTTCAAATATCTGGTGACGGGAAACGGGACGATCCGGCCTTAGAATGACAGGGTGATCGTATCCCCGGCCTGATGGCGCGCGATGGTCCGGCCGATGCGCGCCGCCTCCGCCGGGGCGAGCGCGAACTGGACCTGGGCGGGCGAGACATCGCCGCTCGCGCCGTCCAGCAGCGACCAGAAGGCGGGAATATCGCGGAAACGCGGCGCCTGACCCTCGACCGTCCATTCGGTTCCCTGCGCGACGGTGATCCGCCCGCCATAAGGCATAGCGGTTTCAAGACACTGGATCAGCAGGAAGACGACCTTCACCTCGGCCCGGGCCATGTCGACCGGACCCTGCCAGTCGACCGACAACCGCACGCCGCGCATCAGGTCCGACAGGATCGAGGCCACCTCGCCGCGCCCGATGCGCTGCTCCTCGCTTGCGGCGCCGAAGGCCACTCGGAAGAAGCGGATACGGGCATTGGCATTCGCCACGCTTTCCGAAATCAGCGCCATTTCCGGCCCCGCGCCGGGAAGCTCCATCTGCATCAGTTCGACCCCATTGCCGATGGCGCCGATCGGGCTGATAAGGTCGTGGCAGATGCGGGAGCCGATCAGCGCCGCAAAGTCGTGTTTCGGGGTCATGCGTGGCTCCGCAGGAGGGTTGATGAACGCGATACTGGAGCCGGGCATGTATGTGCGCCACCCTGACCAACCCGAATGGGGGCTGGGGCAGGTTCAGTCCAACATCAAAAACAGGATCACCGTCAACTTCGAACATGCAGGCAAGGTCGTGATCGACGGACGGTATGTGGATCTGTCGCCGGTTTTCGATGCCTGAGACTTGGGTAATGCGCCGCGCCCCGCAGATCAACCGTTCGATTGCAATTCGCTTCACCAGTCGCTAGGGCTTTCGGCCATGATCCCGACGGAACCATATTTCTCACTTCGGCTTGCCCGTGACGAACGCGACCTGATGGCGGCGCAACGCCTGCGCTATCATGTCTTTGTGGAGGAGTTGGGCGGCGACGGCGAGATGGTCGATCACGACCGGAGACTGGAGCGCGATGCCTTCGATCCACATTTCGACCACCTGCTGCTGATCGACCGCCGCCGCGATGCCGAAGCGTTGGAGGATGTGGTCGGCGTCTATCGCCTGCTGCCGGGCGACCGAGCCGAGGCTGCCGGGGGTTTCTATTCCGAAGGCGAGTATGACGTATCGGCGCTGAAATCGTCGGGGCGCAAGCTGCTGGAACTGGGGCGGTCCTGCGTGCTGCCGGAGTTTCGCGGCGGCACGGCGATGCTGCATCTGTGGAACGGGCTGGCGGACTATGTGGCCGAACGGGGGATCGAGGTGCTGTTCGGCACGGCGAGCTTCCACGGCACCGATGCCGAGGCGCTGGCGCAGCCTCTGTCCTATCTTCATCAGAACCACCTTGCCCCGCCGTCGCTGCGGGTCAAGGCGCGGCCCGAGCAATATCAGAAGATGGATCTGGTCCCGACCGACCGGATCGACCGCAAGGCCGCGATGCTGGCAACACCGGCGTTGATAAAGGCATATCTGCGCGTCGGGGGCTTCGTCGGCGATGGGGCGTGGATCGACCATGCCTTCAACACCATCGATGTCTGCCTGGTGATGGACACGGCACAGATGTCCTCCAAGCACCGCGACTTCTACGCGCGAAAGCAGGGGCAATAGGATGACGTGGCAGGGAGAGGAAGCGGCGCCCGAGACCATCGGCGCTGCGGGATGGCTGCGTCTTGCACTGCGCGTGCCGGTTCTGGGGGCGGTCGTTTATGGCGGGCTGCTGCTGCTCTTGCTGCTTCGGCTGGTCGAGAAGCCGCTGTTCGGTTTCGCGCGGCCCATCACGCCTTTCGTCACGCAAGGCGTCTGCAAGGCGGCGCTGGCGATCCTTGGCATCCGCGTGCGGCGGACGGGCGATCCGATGCGGCGGCAGGGCGCGGTGGTCGCGAACCACGGGAGCTGGCTGGACATCTTCGTGCTGAATTCCGTCCAGCGGGTGTATTTCGTGTCAAAGGCCGAAGTGGCGGGGTGGCCGGGGATCGGCTGGCTGGCGCGAGCCACGGGGACCGTGTTCATCAATCGCCGCGGCGGAGAGGCGAAGGTCCAGCAGACGCTGTTCGAGACGCGCCTGCGGGCGGGGCATCACCTGCTGTTCTTCCCCGAGGGCACCAGCACGGACACGCGCCATATACTGCCGTTCAAATCCACCCTGTTCGCCGCCTTCTTCACCCCGGACCTGAAGGAGCGCATGTCGATCCAGCCGGTCACGGTCGTTTATGTGGCACCGCAGGGCAAGGATGCGCGGTTCTATGGCTGGTGGGGCGGGATGGATTTCGGGCCGCACCTGAAGAAGATTCTTGCCGGGCCTTTCGGCGGCAGGGTCGAAGTGGTGTTCCACAAGCCTATCGCGGTATCGGATGCCGGAGATCGCAAGAAACTGGCGGCGGCGGCGGAGGAAGCGGTTCGTTCCGCCCATCCCGCCGTAATCCGATAGAGGCGCTGACGCGCCACGCCTTTTGCCTCGCCTGCGCGCCTTTGGCGCTCCGGCTCAGGCGATCAGCTTCTGCAGCGCCGCCAGCGCATCGTCTTCGCGCCAGATCTCGTCTCCGATGCCGAAGAAATCGGTGACGGGGCCAAGCTTTGCAACCAGTTCCGCCGTCAGGGCACCTTCGGCGACGACGGGAACTTCGATCATCTCGGACCACCAGGCGAACAGGTCCTGTTCGGCATGGCTGCCATCGCCGAGCGGGGTCGCACCCGCGGGACCGAAGGCGACGTAGTCCGCGCCGCCTTCACCCGCATTCATGCCCTCGTGGCGGCTGTTGCCGCAGAAGGCTCCCACGATGGCATCTGCGCCAAGATCCTTGCGGACCTTGCGGACCGAACGGGCGCCATCGGTCAAATGGACGCCGTCCAGACCCAGACGCTCGACCAGCAGGACATGGTTCTCGATTACGATGGCGACGTCGCGCGCATGGCAGATCTCGCGCAGCGCATCGGCGGCGCGGGCGACCCGGTCCTCGTCCTTGGTGGCCAGCGCGAGGCGCACGCAGGCGACGTCGGCCGCATCCAGAACGGCGGCGAGGCGCCCGGCGAAGATGTCGGGATCGAACTCTGCGGGGGTCGAAAGATAGATCTGCGGGCGCTCGGTCTCGGTCATCTCAGGCTCTCCTGTCGGCGGATCGGGCTGCTTTAGCGTATCCGGCGCGTCTTGACCATTGGGCACAGGCGGGCGTATCAGGCCCGCGTTCCGAAAAGGTTTGCCCATGATCCAGCCCGCATTCATCCTTGTCCGCCCGCAGATGGGCGAGAATATCGGCGCCGCCGCCCGCGCGATGCTGAACTTCGGGCTGGACCGGATGCGGATCGTGGACCCGCGCGACGGCTGGCCGAACCCCAAGGCGAATGCGATGGCCAGCGGGGCAGGCCGGGTGCTGGATGCGGCGGGGATATTCCCGGACGTGGCAGCCTCGATCGCAGATTGCGACTACGTGTTTGCGACGACCGCGCGGGGGCGGGAGCTGACACGGCCCGTCATGACACCCGAACGGGCGATGGAGCACGCTCGCGCCATGGCCGCGGAGGGCAAGCGCGTGGGCGTTCTGTTCGGGCCGGAGCGCGCGGGGCTGGAGAATGACGACGTGGTGCGCGCGAACGCAATCATCACGGTGCCGGTGAACCCCGACTTCGCCTCGCTGAACCTAGCGCAATGCGTGCTGCTGACGGCCTATGAATGGCGCCGCCAGACGACCGATGTGCCACCCGAGGTGATGGAACTTGCCCGCACCGATTTCGCCACGCAGATCGAGGTGGAAAAGCTGGGCGATCACTTCGAGGAACGGCTGGATGCAGCAGGCTTCTTCTTTCCCGAAACCAAGGTGCCGGGGATGAAGCTGTCCCTGCGCAACATGTGGTCGCGGCTGAACCTGACGCGCGCCGACGTGCAGACCTTTCACGGAATGCTGCGGCAAATCGCCCGACATCTGGATAAGTAGCGGCGAAACGCCGATCAAATCGCTGTAGCAGACTGAAATCTTCGCCCCGTGCGGTTGAAGCCGGCGGGCTATCGGGGAATAACGTGTCAAACCCCTAACCCGAGAGCGATAACCGAGCGAATGGTCCAACAGTCCCTGCTGCTGCTTCTCCTTTTCCTGCCTTTCGTGGCAAGCATCTTCGCCGCGACCATGCAGGCCAAGGCGAAGAACGCGGTGGCGTGGTTGTCAGGCGGCACGATGGTGGCGGGGCTGGCGATCCTTGCGGCGCTTTGGCCGATGATCTCGGCCGGGCAGGTGGTGCGCGACTACAACGCGTGGCTGCCGCGGCAGGGGATCAACCTGACGCTGCGGATGGACGGGCTGGCCTGGATCTTTGCGCTGATGGTGCTGGGCATCGGGCTGATGGTCGTGATCTATGCCCGGTATTACCTGTCGTCCCGCGATTCCGCGCCGCGCTTCTTTGCGTTGCTGCTGGCCTTCGCCGGGTCGATGAACGGGATGATCCTGTCGGGCAACATCATCGTCCTGATCGTCTTCTGGGAGATGACGAGCCTGTTTTCCTTCCTGCTGATCGGGTTCTGGCACCACACGCCGAACGCGCGGGACGGGGCGCGGATGGCGCTGGTCATCACCGGAACGGGCGGACTGTGCCTGTTGGCGGGGATGCTGCTGATCGGTCACATGGCGGGCAGCTACGATCTGGACCGGGTGCTGGCGGCGGCGGATGTAATCCGCGAGCATCCTTTGTATCTGCCTGCGCTGATCCTTTTCCTGCTTGGGGCCTTTACCAAGTCGGCGCAATTCCCGTTCCACTTCTGGCTTCCGAACGCGATGGCGGCCCCGACGCCGGTTTCGGCCTATCTCCATTCGGCGACGATGGTGAAGATGGGGGTGTTCCTGCTGGTCCGCTTCTCGCCCGTGCTTGGGGGGACGCCCGAATGGTTCAACATCGTCGGCGGCGTCGGAATGATCACGCTGACGATCGGTGCGGTGATCGCGCTGTTCCGGCATGACCTGAAGGGGCTGCTGGCCTATTCCACGATCAGCCACCTCGGCCTCATCACCGCGCTATGCGGCATCGGCAGCCCCGAGGCGATCGTGGCGGCGATCTTCCACATCATGAACCACGCTGTCTTCAAGGCGTCGCTGTTCATGGCGGCAGGGATCGTGGATCACGAGACGGGAACGCGCGACATGCGCCGCCTGTCGGGCCTCGCGCGCTACATGCCGATGACGGCGACGCTTGCGACGGTCGCGGCGGCGGCGATGGCGGGGGTGCCGCTGCTCAACGGCTTCCTTTCGAAAGAGATGTTCTTTGCCGAAGCCTATGCGTGGCACGGCGGATCACCCTTCGACGACTCCATGCCCTATATCGCGGTGCTGGCTTCCACCTTCTCTGTCGCCTATTCGCTGCGGCTGATCCACACTGTCTTCTTCGGGCCGGCCCCGGTGGACTTGCCCAAAGCGCCGCACGAGCCTGTCCACTGGATGCGCCGCCCGGTAGAGCTTCTCGTGCTGCTCTGCCTTGTCGTCGGGATCGTTCCGGCGCAGACGGTGGGGCCATGGCTGGATGCGGCGGCACGGTCGGTGCTGGGCGGGGCGATGCCCTATTATTCGCTGGCGCTGTGGCACGGGATCAACGCGCCGCTCATCATGAGCTGCATCGCGGTTGCGGCGGGGGTGCTGGTCTACGCGGCGACTGCCAGCCGTATCGCCGCCGGTCCGGAAGGGCCGCCGCTGATCCACCGCATCCGGGGCGCGCGGATGTTCGACTGGGGGCTGGTGAAGCTGACATGGAAATGGCCGCGCAGCGCCGCGGCTTCTTCGGCACCGACCGGCTGCAACCGCAGCTTCGGCTCCTGGTGCTGATCGGGCTGTTCTGCGCAACCTATTCGCTGTGGGGCGCATCGCGGCTGACGCCGGCGCTGATGCTGGACAATGCCAGCGTGATCTTCGCGCTGATCTGGGTCGTCGGCGCGGCTTGCGCGGTGGGCGCGGCGTGGCAGGCGAAATATCACCGCTTCGCCGCGCTGATCCTGCTGGGTGGCGCGGGGCTGGTGACGGTCGTGACCTTCGTGTGGTTCTCGGCCCCCGACCTTGCCGTGACGCAGCTTCTGGTGGAAATCGTGACGACCGTACTTCTGCTGCTGGGCCTGCGCTGGTTGCCGAAGCGGCGCGAGGAGATTTCGGGCGACGCCCTGCTGCGTTCGCGGATCCGGCGGCGGGTCGATCTGGTGATCGCACTGTGCTGCGGAGGCGGGATCGCGCTGATCTCTTATATCGTGATGACGATGGCGCCGGGGAACCTCGCGTCCGACTGGTTCCTCGAACATGCCTATGCCGAAGGTGGCGGGACGAACGTGGTCAACGTGATCCTGGTGGATTTCCGCGGTTTCGACACGTTCGGGGAAATCGCGGTGCTGGCCATTGTCGGCCTGACGGTCTTCGCGCTGCTGCGCCGCTTCCGTCCCGCGATGGAAAGCAACGAAATGACCGAGCAGCAGCGCTGGCAGAACGCCTATGACGACGCGCAGGACGGGCGCGAGCGGGGCGACACCGTCCGCGACTATCTGCTGGTGCCGGGCGTCATCATGCAATGGATGTTCCCGGTCATCATGGTGCTGGCGGCGCAGCTGTTCTTCCGCGGGCACGATCTGCCGGGCGGTGGTTTTGCCGCGGGCGTGGCGCTGGCCATCGCCTTCCTGCTGCAATACCTTGCCGCAGACGTGACCTGGATCGAGGATCGCCTGCGCATCCTGCCGGTGCGCTGGATCGGATTCGGGCTTCTGGTTGCGGTCGGCACCGGGATGGGGTCGTGGATGTTCGGCTATCCATTCATGACCACCTACTCGCAATATGTCAGGGTGCCGTTGATTGGCGACGTTCCGGCCGCGTCGGCGCTGATCTTCGACCTAGGCGTCTTTGCGACCGTGGTCGGCGCCGTAGTGCTGATGCTGATCGCGATCGCCCACCAATCGCTGCGGTGGAGCCGCGCCCGCAGCGCCGCAGAAGAGAAGGAGGACGAGTGATGGAGCTGATCCTTTCGCTGGGTATCGGGATTCTCGTCGCCTCCGGCACATGGCTGGTGATGCGCCCGCGCAGCTTTCAGGTGATCGTCGGGCTGTGCCTTCTGTCCTATGGCGTCAACCTGTTCATCTTTTCCATGGGCCGCCTGCGCACCGCAGCCGCCCCCATCCTGCCCAAATCCGGAGAGATCGATCCTACCGCCTTCACCGACCCGATCCCGCAGGCGCTCGTGCTGACGGCCATCGTCATCAGCTTCGCCACGACCGCATTGTTCCTTGTCGTGCTGCTCGCCTCGCGCGGGTTCACCGGGACCGACCATGTCGACGGGAAGGAACGCCAGTGAACGGGATCGAAGCCCTGATGCCCGGCGGCGCGCTGACGCCGCAGCACATGATGATCGCGCCGATCCTCATCCCGCTGATCGCCGCCGCGATCATGCTGTTCTACGAGGATCGCCAGCGCAAGGCGAAGACGGCGATCAGCGTGATTGCGTCGGTGGTGATGCTGCTGGTCGCGCTGGATCTTCTGAACCGCTCCAAGGGGTCCGGCCCCTCGGGCGGGAACGAGATCGGGCTTTACCTGCTGGGGGACTGGCCGACGCCGTTCGGGATCAACCTGGTGCTGGACCGTCTTTCGGCGCTGATGCTGGTGCTGGCGTCGATCCTGTCGATCCCGTCGCTCATCTATGCCTCGGCGGCGTGGCAGGGGCGCGGGCAGCATTTCCATTCGCTGTTCATGTTCATGATGATGGGTGTGAACGGCGCGTTCCTGACGGGCGATCTGTTCAACCTGTTCGTCTTCTTCGAGATCATGCTGGCCGCCTCTTACGGGTTGATGCTGCACGGATCGGGCGCGGCGCGGGTCAGGTCGGGGATGCATTACATCGCGATCAACCTGATGGCTTCGCTGTTCTTCCTGATCGGCGTCGCCACCATCTATGGCGTTGTCGGCACGCTGAACATGGCCGATCTGGCGCAGCGGATGCCTTATATCGCATCGAGCGACCGGCCGCTTGTCCATGCGGGGCTTGCGATCCTTGGGCTCGCGTTCCTCGTCAAGGCGGGGATGTGGCCGCTCTGCTTCTGGCTTCCGCCCACCTATCAGGCGGCTTCGGCCCCGGTGGCGGCCATGTTCGCGATCCTGACGAAGGTCGGCGTCTATATCATCCTGCGACTGACATTCCTGACCTTCGCGCCGGGCACCGGGCCTTCGGCGGGCTTCGGCGCAGGGGTGCTGATCGCGGGCGGGATGGCGACGCTGGCTTACGGGACCGTCGGCATCCTCGGGTCGCAGGCGATGTCGCGGATGACGGGGTTCTCGGTGCTCATCTCCTCGGGGACGCTGCTGACCGTCGTGGGGCTTGCGATGGGCGGCGGCGGCGTCGCGATGCTGGCCGGCGCGCTGTATTACATGATCGGATCGACCATCGCGATCTCCGGGTTGTTCCTGCTGGTGGAACTGGTCGAGCGCGGGCAGGGATCGGTCGCGGCGATGCTGGCGCTGACCTCGGACCTTTACGGCGGTCCCGATGACGACCCAGAGGAGCCGGAAGGCTCCGGCTTCGTCATCCCCGGCATCATGACCATCCTTGGCGTCTGCTTTGCCGCGCTGGCGGTGCTGCTGGCCGGGATGCCGCCGCTGTCGGGCTTTCTGGGCAAGGTGATGATCCTGTCGGGGATGCTTCAGGGCACGGGGTCCGGCCCGGTCGAATGGGGGTTCATGGCGCTGCTGATCCTGTCGGGTCTGGCCACGCTTGTCGCGCTGGTCCGCGTCGGCATCCAGACCTTCTGGGCCGCCGCCGACGATGTCGCGCCGAAGGTGAAGGCGACCGAGATCGCGCCCATCGCCGCCCTGATCCTGTCTGCCGTTCTGCTGACATGGCAGGCGCGCCCCGCGATGCGCTACATGGAAGCGACGGCGGCCGCGCTGCACGAGCCCACGGTCTATATCAACGGCGTCATCATGGCCGAACGCACCGTCGAACGGCAGGAGCAGGCCGAAACCGCGCCCGAACCTCCGCCCGAGCCTGAGCGCGAGCGGCTCGGCCCGCCCGCGCCGCCCATGGGCGCCCCAGCCGGGGAGGTACAGCAGTGAAACGCATCCTTCCGCATCCGTTCCTTGCGCTGCTGCTGTTGATCGTCTGGCTGGTGCTGACCCGCTTCACGCCGGGGCAGTTCATCCTTGGCGCCGCGGTCGCGCTTGTGGCCAGCCGCGCCATGTCTGCGCTGGAACCGACGCCGATCACGCTGCGCAAGGTTCACCGCATCCCGGTGCTTCTGGGCGTTCTGGTGGTCGACATCGCGCGGTCGAACTTCGATGTCGCACGCCTGATCCTGAACGGCGGGCGCCATGGAAAACGCCGCTCCGGCATGATCGAGATCGAGCTCGAGACGCGCAACCGCACCGCGCTGGCCTTGCTCGCGATCATCGTCACGGCCACGCCGGGCACCGCATGGCTGGGCTGGAACCCGCGGCGGGGCGTGCTTTTGCTGCATGTGTTCGATCTGGTCGAGGAAGCGGACTGGAAGGACCTTATCAAGAACCGATACGAAAAGGCATTGAGGGAGATCCTTGAATGAGCGGAACGATCCTTCTTGTCGCCACGCTGGTTGCTCAGGGGATGCTCGTGATCGCGATGCTGTTGGCCGTGCTGCGCATCCTGCGCGGGCCGCGCGCGCAGGACCGGGTGCTGGGCCTCGATACGCTCTATGTCAACGCGATGCTGCTGCTCATCACCATGGGCATCCGGACGGGCAGCATCTTCTTCTTCGAAGCGTCGCTCATCATCGGCGTGCTCGGCTTCGTGTCGACGCTGGCGCTCGCGAAATTCCTGATGAGGGGGGAGGTCATCGAATGACGGAATTGCCGCTCTGGGCCGCGATTGCCGTGGCTTTCTTCCTGATCCTCGGCGCGGGGCTGACGTTGATCGGCTCGATCGGGCTGCTGCGTCTGCGCAGCTTCTACGACCGGCTGCATGCGCCGACGCTTGGCACCAGCTGGGGTGCGCTGGCGACCATCCTTGCCTCGGTCATCTTCTTCTCGATCTCGGAACGGCGGCTGGTGCTGCACGATCTGGTGATCGGATTCTTCATCATGTGCACCACGCCGGTGACGCTGATGCTTCTGGGCCGCGCCGCGCTTTATCGCGACCGTTCGGAAAACACCCCGGTCGTCACGCCCTCGGATACCGAATAATCCGCGATCGCCACCGTCTTGAGGATGGCGTGACAGGTCAGCCCCGGCGCGAGGCCGAGCGCCGCCGCTGATCGGGTGGTGATCCGCGCCAGCAACGCCTCGGGGCCAAGACGGAGGCGCACCAGCGTTTCATGCCCGCGCGGGATCGTCTGTTCGACCACCGCGGGAAGGACGTTCAGCGCCGATATCCCGGCCGGGGGAAACAGCGCGATCATGACGTCCTGCGCATGGATCCGGATGACTGCGGCGGCCCCCACCGGCTGATCGGTCGGCAGAAACACCGGCCCCGCGGCGGTATCGAACCGCGCCAACCCGTCGGCTTCGCGCGCAGCGACGTGGGCGGGGATCAGCGCACCCGACTCGGATCCCGACAAGCCGGATGCCGGGTCGGACAGAAGATCCGCCGGTGCGCCGGATCCGACGATCCGCCCCGCATCCAGCAGGATGACCCGTGCCGCAAGACGCATAACTTCGGCGACCGAGTGGCTGACATAAAGGATCGGCAGGCCTTCCTCATGCAGCCGCTCCAGATAGGGCAGGATCTCGGCCTTGCGCGCCGTGTCCAATGCCGCAAGCGGCTCGTCCAGAAGCAGCAGGCGCGGGGCGCAAAGCAATGCGCGGCCGATGGCGACGCGCTGCTTCTCGCCGCCCGAAAGCCGGGCGGGGCGCCGATCCATCAACGGCGCAAGCCCCAACATGTCGACGAT
The DNA here is from genome assembly GCA_029846755.1 of Falsirhodobacter flavus. Classification (GTDB taxonomy): domain Bacteria; phylum Pseudomonadota; class Alphaproteobacteria; order Rhodobacterales; family Rhodobacteraceae; genus Falsirhodobacter; species Falsirhodobacter flavus. The sequence continues at coordinate 1,003,829 of JARWBI010000001.1, forward strand.
CCTCCCGACATCCGCGCCACCACCTGAAAACCAACGCCCATAGAGCAGGTTCTGCCGCACCGTCAGATGCGGAAACAGCCGCCCGTCCTGAAACACATAGCCGATGCGCCGCTTGTGGGGTGGAACGAAGTGGCGCCCCTCGCTCAGAACCTCGCCATTCAACTCGATGCGCCCTTCGGCTGGTCGCAGCATTCCGGCGACGGCGTTCACCAGCGTCGTCTTTCCGGCACCCGACCGACCGAAGATCGCCGTCACGCCGGGCCCGGCGTCGAAAGCGAGATCCAGCGCGAAATGGGCAAGCGGGTGGCGGATGGACACTGACAGCGTCACGAGGCGATCCTTCTTGCGATGGCGCGCGAAACCCATTCCGACAGCAGCAGCGCCGACATTGCAACCGCGATCGCGATGACGACCAGCCGCATCGCCCTTTCCTCGCCTCCCGGAACCTGAAGCAGCGCATAGATCGCCGAGGGCAGTGTCTGCGTCTGGCCGGGAATGTTGGCGACGAACGTGATGGTCGCGCCGAATTCACCCATCGCCTTGGCGAAGGCCAGCACGGCCCCGGCGATGATGCCCGGCAGGATCATCGGCAGCGTCACCGTGGCAAAGACCCAGATGGGCGAGGCGCCCAGCGTGCCCGCCGCCGCCTCCAGCCCCGGATCGACGGCCTCGAGCGACAGGCGGATCGCGCGGACCAGCAGCGGAAAGGCCATGACCGCAGCGGCCAGAACGGCCCCGGTCCAGTTGAAGGCGAAGATGATCCCAAGCTCGGCCAGCCATTGCCCAACCGTGCCGCGCCGACCGAAGGTCAGCAGCAGCAGATAGCCTGTCACCACAGGCGGCAGGATCAGCGGCAGATGGACCAGCCCGTTCAGGATCTGGCGCCCCGGAAACCGCCAGCGCGCCAGCGCCATCGCGACCAGAATGCCGAAGGGCAGGCTGACCAGCGTGGCGAAAAAGGCGACCCGAAGCGAGAGAAGGACCGCCTGCCACTCCTCTGGCGTCATTGGCCGAGGACTTCGAAGCCCTGTTCGCGGAAGGTGGTCGCCGCAGCTTCGGAGGAAAGGTGATCGAGGAACCCGGTCGCTGCCGGACCTGCATCCACCAGTGCGGCGGCGGGATAGACGATGGGATCGTGACTGTCGTCGGGGAAGGTCGCGACGACCTTGACCGCAGGCTCCGCCACCGCGTCCGAGGCATATACGATGCCGTAAGGCGCTTCGCCCGTCGCCACCAGCGCCAGCGCTGCGCGCACGTTGTCCGCCTGCGCGACCGAAGGCGACACGCCATCCCACAGGCCCAGCGACGTCAGTGCCTGCTTGCCATAGACTCCGGCGGGAACGGAATCCACCAGCGCCATCGCCAGCTTGCCGCCGCCCAGCGCGGTGGAAAGGGTCGCGATATCCAGGTCGGGCGCATCGGCGGCGCCCACGATCACGAGCGTATTGCCCAGAAGATCGACGCGGCTGCCCTTGGCGATCAACCCGTCGGATTCGACCGTATCCATCCAGTCCACGGCGGCCGAGATGAACAGGTCGGCCGGGGCGCCTTGCTGTATCTGGCGGGCCAGCTGCGACGATCCGGCATAGGAGACCGTCACCGTGTCACCGCTCGTCTGCTGCCAATCGGTCGCGATCTCGTCCAGTGCGGTCTTGAGGCTGGCGGCAGCGAAGACCGTGACGTCCTCGGCGCGGGCGGAAAGCGGCAGGACAAGGGCGGCGGCAAGAACAAGGCGCAACATGGGGGGAGAACTCCGTTTGACTTGGGGCATAACACCCGCAGCGGGGGGCGCTGGCAACCGTTATTTTCCATCGGACATATCGATACGACAGTTTTCTGTCGCCACGCGCGGTTTCGTCCTATGCTGAACTCATCCGCGAGGATTCGCGGACGATGGGGGAGGAGACCCATGAACAACATGCGCGTTGCGGAACATGCGGGCCGCATCGAAGCGGCATTGCTGGGAAGCGATGCCGCCCGTTCGCCGCTCGTCGCAAGCTGGTCGCGTTCGGCGCGGCTTCACGGTCTGGACCCCGCAGGGCGTGCCGAGGCGCAATGCCTGACCGATGCCGATTTTCGCGCGGCGCGCGAGCGGATGGGCCCGCTGATCGCCGCCGCCGCGCCCAGCCTCGACCGGCTGTTTCAGGCCGTCGGCGGGGTGGGGTGCTGCGTTCTGCTGGCCGATCCGGATGGCGTGCCGCTGGATCGGCGCGGGGCCGGGGCCGAGGACGATGCCTTTCGCGAATGGGGCCTCTGGACAGGCACCGTCTGGTCCGAGGCGCGGCAGGGAACCAACGGCATCGGCACGGCGATCGCCGAACGGCGGACGGTGACGATCCGGCGCGACCAGCATTACCTTGCCCGAAACACCGCGCTGTCCTGCATGACGGCCCCGATCTTCAACCACGACGGCACTTTGGCGGGGGCGCTGGACGTGTCATCCTGCCGCGATGATCTGACCGAAGGGTTTGCAGGCCTGATCGCACATTCGGTCGCTGACACCGCCCGGCGGATCGAGGTCGAGGCGCTGCGCCTTGCCTTTCCGCAGGCGCGGATGGTGTTGGTGCCGGGCGCGGACCGTTCTGCAGTGCTGGCCGTGGATGCGGACGATCTGGTCGTCGGCGCGACCCGCGCGGCGCGTCAGGCGCTCGGCCCTCTGGACGATCTGCCCCGGCCCGCCGCCGATATCCTTGGCGGCACGCCCGACACGTTGGAGGCGGCGGAACGCGCCGCCTTGATGCGCGCTTTGGCCCGGGCGTCGGGCAACGTGACCGCGGCGGCGCGGTTCTTGGGCATTTCTCGAGCCACACTGCACCGCAAGATCGCTGCGGCGCGGCGATGAAGATTGCCGCTCGATGTCGCATTCCCGCGACACCGGGCGGGCCTCGCCGACAGCGCGGCAGGTGACAGCGCCGCGCCCCGGCATCACGGTTGGACCATGAACACGGGTAAGGGAGGACCTGATGAACAAGGTTGAACATTTCCGCACGGCCAAATCGCCGTTCAAGGAACGCTACGACAACTTCATCGGCGGCGAATGGGTTGCGCCGAAATCGGGCCGATACTTCGACAACACATCGCCCGTGACCGGCAAGGTCATCTGCCAGATCGCCCGGTCCGACGCCGCCGATGTCGAGGCTGCGCTGGACGCGGCCCATGCGGCCAAGGAAAAATGGGGCCGGACAAGCGTTGCCGAACGGTCCTTGATCCTGAACCGCATCGCCGACCGGATCGAGGAGAACCTGCCGCTTCTGGCCACCGCCGAGACATGGGACAACGGCAAGCCGATCCGCGAGACGACCGCCGCCGACCTGCCACTGGCGGTGGACCATTTCCGCTACTTCGCCAGCGTGGTGCGGGGGCAGGAGGGGCATATCTCGGAAATTGACCATGATACGGTCGCCTATCACTTCCACGAACCGCTGGGCGTGGTGGGGCAGATCATTCCGTGGAACTTCCCGCTGCTGATGGCGGTGTGGAAGCTGGCCCCGGCGCTGGCCGCGGGCAACTGCGTCGTGCTGAAACCGGCCGAGCAGACCCCGGCATCCATCATGGTGCTGGCCGAGCTGATCGCCGATCTGCTGCCCGAGGGCGTTCTGAACATCGTCAACGGTTTCGGGCTGGAGGCGGGCAAGCCGCTGGCATCGTCGAACCGTATCGCCAAGATCGCCTTCACGGGCGAGACGACGACCGGCCGGCTCATCATGCAGTATGCCAGCCAGAACCTGATCCCGGTGACGCTGGAACTGGGGGGCAAGTCGCCCAACATCTTCTTCAAGGATGTTGCGAACGAGGATGACGACTTCCTCGACAAGGCGATCGAAGGTTTCGTGATGTTCGCGCTGAACCAGGGCGAGGTCTGCACATGCCCATCTCGCGCCCTGATCCACGAGTCGATCTATGACCGCTTCATGGAAAAGGCGCTGGCCCGGACGCAGGCCATCGTGCAGGGCGATCCGCTTGATCCCGCGACCATGATCGGCGCGCAGGCCTCGTCCGAGCAATTGGAAAAGATCCTGTCCTATATGGATATCGGGCGGCAGGAGGGCGCCGAAATCCTGACGGGTGGCGAGCGCAACGTGCTGGAGGGCGAACTCGAGGGCGGTTTCTATGTCAAGCCGACCATCTTCAAGGGCACCAACCGGATGCGTATCTTCCAGGAGGAGATTTTCGGCCCGGTGGTGTCGGTGACGACCTTCAAGGACGATGACGAGGCGCTGTCGATCGCCAATGACACGCTCTACGGCCTCGGGGCGGGCGTCTGGACGCGGGACGGCACCCGCGCTTATCGCTTCGGCCGCGCCATTCAGGCGGGCCGGGTCTGGACCAACTGCTATCACGCCTATCCCGCGCACGCGGCCTTCGGCGGGTACAAGCAGTCGGGTATCGGGCGCGAGAACCATCGGATGATGTTGGACCATTATCAGCAGACCAAGAACATGCTGGTCAGCTATAGCCCCAAAAAACTGGGCTTCTTCTGATGGACAAAGTGAGCGCCACTCCGGCGGCGCTCTCCCTTCTGGCGGAGATCGTCTCGGACCACGGCCCGGTGATGTTCCACCAGTCGGGCGGGTGCTGTGACGGATCCTCGCCCATGTGCTACGCCCAAGGGGATTTCCTCTTGGGCGACCATGACGTGAAGATGGGCGAGATCGGCGGCATGCCCTTCTATATCTCGGGCAGCCAGTTCGAGGTCTGGAAACATACCGACCTCATCATCGACGCAGTGCCGGGGCGGGGCGGGATGTTCAGCCTCGACAACGGGCGGGAGCGGCGGTTTCTGACACGCTCCACCATCTGCTCGATCTAGGGGGTTGCGGGGACACCCCCCGGGGCACGTGCCCTGGTAAAGCGCCAGCGGTCGCGCAGCACGGCGAACAGCCATTGCAACGCAACGCCACCCCAGATCAGCATCGCTTCCAGCAGCGGGGTATTGGGCCTCATGTCCATGACCCCCTGCGCCGCATAGCAAAGTGCAGTGCCAAGCGCGAAGACCGGCAGGCCGTTGCGGCCCATCACCGCCAGCGGCGCCATTTCGGGCCGTGCGCAGATGCGCCGGACGATGGGCAGTGCGCTGATGAAATAGGCCAGCGCAAGGAAGTGCACGAGGCGCAATACGCTGACGATGCTCTTTTCGAACTCGGTGATCCAATAGGGGAAACCGATCTTTGCAAGTGCTAGGCGGCCTGCGTTCAGCACATCTGCGACCGGCTCCACCTTCGCCCAGATCAGCACGATCAGCAGCACCGAACCCGAAAGCCAGACCAGCGCAGGCGTCGCCGGGACCAGCCTGCGCCCCCGCTTCATCGCAACGCCGGTCAGCAGTCCGATCACGAACAGCAGCTGCCATGCAAAGGGGTTGAAGAACCACCCGCCCGGCATGGGATAATTGGGAAGGTTGAAACGGGTCTGACCGGCAAAGGCCCAAAGCAGGACCGATCCTGCCAGCAACAGCTTCGGCCGATGCACCGCGAGCACCAGAAACGCAGGTGCAAGGAACAGCAGCGCCGCATACATCGGCAGGATGTTGGCATAGCCAAGCTGGTGCGTCAGAAGCGCCACGCCCAGCATGAAGCCCATCGGATCGTCGAAGATCACATGGGTCAGGTTCTCGTTCGACAGCTGCGGCGCACCCAGCTTGTAGAAGGCCGCAGCCACCGCCACGGCAATCACCGTCAACAGGATGTGGACCATGTAGAGCGTCCAGCCGCGCCGCCAAATGCGCCGCGCCGTCGCGATCCCGTCACCGCGCAGGAAGCCGGATGAGTAGGCGAGGCCCGCAGCCACCCCCGCCATCATGACGAACCCTTCCGCCGCGTCTGAAAAGCCGTAGTTGCGGCTGGTGAACGCCTCCCACAAGGTTCCGGGAACGTGATTGATATAGATCATCACGAGCGCGATGCCGCGCAGAACGTCCAGCCGCGGATCGCGGCCGCCAGTCGTCTCATGCATGCGCGGGCGCTTCCACCTTATGCTCGGAAGCCGCAAGCGGGGCTGCCTCGCCACCCTGCCATGCGGCAAGGATACGGTCCTGAAGGTTCATCACCGGGGCGGGCGACAGTTCCAGCGGGGCGGTGAACAGCGCCGTCCGGCTGCGTTTCGACGTCCAGGACACCACGAAGGGCGCTAGGATCATCGGGATGACGATGGGCAGCAGCCACGGAACGAGGCCCGGAGCCAGCAGATAACAGGTTCCAAGACCCACCACGCCCGTCGTCACGATCCAATGCGTCGCGCCCCATGCTTCGCCGATCGAAAGCGTACCATCGCCCCGGTTGTTCGTCGGCCAACCGCCGTCGCGGCCCAGCAGAACCTGAAAGACCGACCGTGTCTGGAACATCATGAGGATCGGCGCGGTTACGGAGGAGAAGACAAGCTCGGTCAGCGAGGACTGTATCGCCAGCGCAGCGCCGCCGAAGCCGCGCGCCCGGCCCGAAGCGACGGCATCCGCGACCACCAGCAGCTTCGGCAGGAACAGAAGACCAAAGATGCCGACCGCAAGCCCGATTGCTTTCCACGCCTCGTTAGAGGGGAAGACCGGGAAGGGCCAATAGGGCACGGGGAAGTAGTTGACGGGCGGCGTGAACCAGGGTGCAAGGATCGACGCGATCAAGAACCCAAGCCAGAACAGAGGCGAGATGTAACTAAGGATGCCCTGAAGGAAAACGAAACGGCTCCACATCAGCAGGCCAGGTGCCGTCAGAAGACGCGAATGTTGAAGGTTGCCCTGACACCAACGTCGGTCGCGCTTTGCATGATCGACGATGTTCTCCGGGCCTTCTTCGTAGCTTCCCTCAAGGTCGTCATCCAGCCGCACGATCCATCCGGCACGCGCAAGCAGCGCAGCCTCGACATAATCGTGGCTCATGATATGGCCACCGAAGGGCGGAGAGCCGGAGAGCTCCGGCAGACCGCAGCTTTCGACAAAGGCACGCACGCGGACCATGGCGTTATGGCCCCAGAACGGGCCCGTTTCGCCCTGCATCATTCCAAGACCGCGCGCAAACACGGGCGAGTGGAAGCTGGCGGAAAACTGCATCGCACGGCCAAAACGGGCGCGGGCGCGCGTCACCTTCGGCAGCGATTGCAAAAGCCCGAGCCGCGGCTCCGCCTCCATCCGGCGGGCCATCTCGACGATGGTGCTGCCTTCCATCAGGCTGTCGGCATCAAGGATCAGCGCGAAGTCATAGGCACCGCCCGAACGCTGGAAGAAATCCTCGATATTGCCCGCCTTGCGACCTTTGTTATTGGTCCGGCGGCGATAGAACATCCGCCCTTCCGCACCGCATTCCTGGACCATCCGCTCGAACCAGATACGTTCCTCGGCGGCGATATCGTCCTTGCGGGTGTCAGACAGGATCGCGAAATGGAAATGATCCTGAAGCCCGGTCTCTTTAAGCGAGGCGTCCATCGCTGCGATACGGGAATAGGTCGTCACCGGATCTTCGTTATAAACCGGCACAAGTATGGCAGTCCGGCTACCAAGCCCATTGAAGGGGGGCAGGACCGGGGGACGCGCCCGCGTCGTCAGTCCCAGAAGCGCCTGCGTTGCGCCCCATGCCAACCAAAAGGTCGAAAGCAGGATAAACGCCGATCGAACGACATCCATCGAGTCTAGCCCGTCGGCCATACCGAACTGCAGAAAAAGCATGAACGCCCCTGCAGCAGCAAGGACGCTCAGGCTAAGGGCGATCGTCCGGGAGAGCCCCGCGCCCCCGGTTCCGGACGAAGCAGTCATGGATCAGTTGCCTGCCCGCGTTGCCCGGGGAAGGAAGGCGCGGAACATCGACATGCCGCGCGGCGCTTCCAGCACCTGCCGGGGCATTGCCATGGGCGCATCGGGCAACGCGCCCTTTTCCGCCTGCTGATTATCCGAACCGTCGTTAGACTGCGCAGTTGTCATGCGTTGATCCATTGGTTGAGCCAGGTTTCAGAGAGCTTCCGACCATAACCGGCAATATGAGCGCCCAGTTCCACGATTGCACCCTCCGCGGCCGTCACGTCGGCAACAAGCCGCCACATGTCGGTTCCGGGGATGCGGTCCAGTGTCGTATGCGCGACCTCGCCGTTCTGCACGCTCACGATCGCTTCAAGTTGGGCGTCGGATGGCAGATTTGCAATGACCCCGCCCTTGAAATCAACGACGAACTTTCTGAAATTTTCGCCGTTATCCACGCCCGATACACCGCCGACACCAGCCCTCGTTTCGAAAACCCAGGCCAGTGGCGCAGTCTCGTCCTGTGGCAGGTCACCCCAGCGAAGCGAATAGGCATATTCGCGCGCGTCACCCTGACGGAACTCTCCCTCCGGCACCCAGAAGGCGACGATATTGTCGTTGATCTCGGAATCTGTCGGGATCTCGACCAATCGGACGGCGCCCTTGCCCCATGTGCCGATGGGTTCGACCTTCAGCGACGGGCGGCGTTCATAACGCGCTTCGGTGTCCTGATAATTCTCGAACTCCCGGTCGCGCTGGTACAGCCCGAAAGAACGGGGCGATTCCTCGGAAAAGTACGACCCCGAAAGCTGTGGCGGATTGTTGAGCGGGCGCCAAATGATCTCGCCATTGGCGCGTTCGATCCGGAGCCCGTCGCTGTCATGCACATTGGGGCGGAAGTCGTCGAAATCAGCCCGGTTCTTTTCGGCAAACAGGAACATCGACGTCAGAGGTGCAACACCAAGCTGCGCGATGGTCTGACGGCAATACATGCGCGCGGTGACGTTCATCACGGTTTCCGCGCCGGGGGTGATGACGAAGCGATAGGCCCCGGTGACCGAGGGGCTTTCCATCGCCGCGAAGATCGTTACCGTCATCGAACCATCGGCCGGACGCTCGATATAGAATCGGCTGAAGCGCGGGAATTCCTCGGGCGAGTTCGTTGCGGTATTCACAGCAAGTCCGCGTGCCGAAAGCCCGTAGGCGCTGCCGCGACCGAGCGCGCGGAAATATGATGCACCAAGGAAGGCGACCAACTCGTCATAGATGTCCGGGCGGTTGATCGGCGTCGCGAGACGGAAACCTGCCACGCCCGGCAGTTCCGCATGCTGCGGCATCCGCTGCGCAAGGTCGTTGTAATACTCGAAATCGTCGGTCGAGAACTGCATCTCGGTCGCGTTGCCGCCCTGCACTTCGAACATGCGGACCGGGTCTTCGAACAGCCAGCCCATGTGGAAGGCGGCGACACGGAACATGCTGGCGGCGTTTTCCGTCCAGCGCGAACGGTCGGCCCGGAAATTGATGTTCCGGTAGTCGTCATACTGCAGTTCGGCCAGAACGCCGACCGGACGCTCTGGCTGTTCGAACGGACGGGTGGCGGCAAGGCGCATCTGGTCCGAAAGGATGTCGAAGCTGAATTCCTCGGGCAGCGGCGCGGGGGCCGGCTCCGCCTCCACCGGCGGGACCGGCGTCTGCTGCTCCTGCGCGAATGCAGGCGCGGCGACAAACGCCGTCGTGGCGACGCCGCTGGCGATCAGGCTGCGCCGGGTCAGGTGGAAAGGTCCGGTGGCGGTCGGAATCATATCGGGCAACGGGTCAGGTTTCCAAGTTCTTCTCAGGGTTTGCGAAGCGTGGGAATCGCAGTCGAATGGGTATATTGTCCGGTGAAGCCCGGTTGCAAGCGCCGCTTGCGTAAGGGGACGGTTTTGCGCGCAAAATCGCCGTCCCGGCGTGACCCAATTGCCCGAATTTCCGGCATTTGTCATCGCGTTTGCCATGAGTCCCGCCGGTATGTGACACGTTGCACGCGAAGAATTTCGGCGCGTTTCATAAAACTGTCATGTGGATTTTACATAATGGTTGCACGAGGCGCCTAATCCGGCGCCAAGGCCATCGTGGCCCCAAGGCTCGAAAACTCAGGAGTATCGAGATGTCCGTCATGAAACTCACCGCTTCGGCTCTTGCCGTGGCCGCCGCCACCGCATCGGGCGCCTATGCGCAAGCCCGCGGCCAGATCCAGGTCGCCGGATCCTCGACCGTGCTGCCCTATTCCACGATCGTTGCCGAAGCCTTCGGTGAAAACTTCGACTTCCCGACCCCGGTCATCCAGTCGGGCGGCTCCTCGGCCGGTCTGCAGCAGTTCTGCCAGGGCATCGGCGAGAACACCCCGGACATCGCAAACTCCTCGCGTCTGATCCGCGACAGCGAGATCGAATCCTGCGCCGCGAACGGCGTGACCGACATCATGGCCGTCCAGATCGGCTATGACGGGATCGTCTTCGCATCGGACGTGAACGGCAACGAGTTCGCCTTCACCCCGGCCGACTGGTACAAGGCGCTGGCCGCTCAGGTCGTCGTGGACGGCGCTCTGGTCGCCAACCCCTACAATACCTGGAACGAAGTGAATCCGGATCTGCCGGAACAGCCGATCCTGGCCTTCATCCCGGGCACCAAGCACGGCACGCGCGAAGTCTTCGCCGAGAAGGTCATCCTGGCTGGCTGTGAAGAATCGGGCGCCCTCGAAGCTCTGACCGCTCTGTCGGACGAGGACACCGCAGAAGAACAGTGCGGCGCGATCCGTACCGACGGCAAATCGGTCGACATCGACGGCGACTACACCGAGACGCTGGCCCGCATCCAGTCGGACAAGAACGGCATCGGCGTGTTCGGCCTGTCCTTCTATGAGAACAACACCAACGTCCTGCGCGTCGCCACCATGTCGGGCGTCGAGCCGTCGACCGAGTCCATCGCGTCGGGCGAATACCCGGTTTCGCGTCCGCTCCAGTTCTACGTCAAGAAAGCGCATATCGGTGTGATCCCGGGCCTGAAGGAATTCGTCGAATTCTTCGTGTCCGACGACATCGCCGGCCCGAACGGTCCGCTGTCGGCCTATGGCCTCGTGTCGGATCCGGAACTGGCCGCAACGCAAGCCGCTGTCGCTGCCGAAGAAACCATGTAATGGCCGCGGCGGGGGCGGTCCCGGCCACCCCGCCAAGGTTTGTTCGCCCTGCCGGAATGAACCGGCAGGGCGCTTTCACAGACGAGAGTTGAAATGCCCGTCCTCTGGATTGCGCTGATCGTCCTTGCCGCCGCTGCGATTGCTTACGTGCTTGCCCGCCGTTCGGCGCTTGCCTCCGCGCAGGGGGACGTGCGCCGTATGCACTCCCTGCCTTCCTACTATGGTTGGCATGCTTTCATCCTGACAGCGCTTCCGGCGCTGCTGCTGATGTTGGCCTGGCTGATCTTCCAGCCCCTGTTCATTGAAAACCGTATCGCAAGCCAGCTTCCCGCCGAAGCCACCGCGACCGCCACCTCGCAACAGCTTGCGATGCGCGATGTCCGCTCGGTCGCCGACGGGTTGCAGGCAGCGATCTCCTCCGGTGCAATCACGCCCGAGGAGATGGAGGCCTTCACGAATGACCCCTCGACCCTGCGCGCCCGTCTGGGCGAGGCCGGCGTCGCGCTGGGCGGAAACGTGACCTCCGAAACGCTCGAAGCAGCGCAGAACTTCCGCGCGCTGGCCTCGACCATGAATCTGACAATGACCGTTCTGGTGATCGGTGTTGCACTTGCAGGTGCGGCCATCGCGCTGAAACAGGTTCGTCCCGATTTTTGGGCGCGTAATGCGGTCGAACGGACGGTGATGGGTCTTCTGATCTTCGCGTCCGCCATCGCCATCTTCACCACGATCAGCATCGTCTTCTCGATGGTGTTCGAGACGATGAACTTCTTCCGCCAGTATCCGTGGCAGTCGTTCTTCTTCGGCACCACCTGGTCGCCGGTCTTCCACGGCAACAGCCAGCTCGGTATCGTTCCGCTGCTGTGGGGCACGCTCTACATCAGCTTCATCGCGCTGCTGGTTGCGGTTCCGATCGGCCTGTTCGCCGCGATCTACCTGTCGGAATATGCATCGAACCGCGTGCGGTCCTTCGCCAAACCGCTGATCGAGGTGCTGGCCGGGATCCCGACCATCGTCTACGGCCTTTTTGCGCTGGTGACCGTCGGCCCGCTGCTGCGCGACTATTTCGCGCAACCGCTGGGCCTCGGATCGTCGGGCACCTCGGTCATGACCGCAGGCCTCGTCATGGGCGTCATGATCATCCCCTTCGTGTCTTCGCTGTCGGACGACATCATCAACTCGGTCCCGCAATCGCTTCGTGACGGATCGCTCGGGCTTGGGGCGACGAAATCGGAAACGATCCGCCAAGTCGTGCTGCCTGCCGCCCTTCCGGGGATCGTCGGCGCCGTGCTGCTGGCTGCCTCGCGCGCCATCGGCGAGACGATGATCGTGGTGCTTGGGGCAGGGGCCGCCGCCCGGCTCGGCCTCAACCCGTTCGAGGCGATGACGACGATCACCGTGAAGATCGTCTCGCAGCTGACGGGGGATACCGATTTCAACTCGCCCGAGACGCTGGTCGCCTTCGCGCTTGGCCTGACCCTGTTCGTCATCACGCTCGGCCTCAACATCTTCGCACTCTACATCGTGCGCAAATACCGGGAGCAATACGAATGAGCGATATCAGCTCTCATCGCGGAAGCAGCTCGCTTCTGGTCGCCGATGCGCGCACGAAGCGCCGCAATGCCGCCGAGGCCCGCTTTCGTTCCTATGGCGTCGCTGCGATCGCCATCGCGCTGATCGCGCTGGTCACCCTGCTGATCTCGATCTTCGGGAACGGGGCTTCGGCCTTCCGGCAGACTTTCGTGACGGTCCCGATCACGCTTCCGGCTGAAACGCTCGATCCGTCGGGCAACCGCGACCCGGCCGAGATGGCGAAGGTCACCACCATCGGATACGGGAACGTGCTGAAGGCCGGTGTCACCGCCGCCGTGCGCGAGGCTGGCGTCGTGCCCGAAGGTATGGCCGACAGCGATATCGCCGGCATCCTGTCGCAAGAGGCGCCTGCGCAGCTTCGCGCCATGGTCCTGGAAAATCCCGAGCTGATCGGCACGACGGTCGAAACGCATGTACTTGCCCACGGACGGATCGACGGCTTCTTCAAGGGCCGCGTCACGATGGAAAGCGCCCAGCGCGACAGCAACGTGACCCCCGAGCGTCTGCAACTGGCACAGGCGATGACCGAGAAGGGCCTGATGTCCTCCGGCTTCAACTGGGGCTTCGTGACGATGCCCGACGCATCGGACCAGCGCCCCGAGGCGGCCGGTCTGGGCGTCGCAATCCTCGGCTCGCTGTTCATGATGTTCGTCGTGGTGCTGCTGTCGCTGCCCATCGGCGTTGCCGCCTCGGTCTATCTTGAGGAGTTCGCGCCGAAGAACCGCTGGACCGACGTGATCGAGGTCAACATCTCGAACCTTGCCGCCGTGCCGTCGATCGTGTTCGGTATCCTGGGTCTGGCGATCTTCATCAACTTCGCCCACCTGCCGCAATCGGCGCCCATCGTCGGCGGTCTTGTTCTGACGCTGATGACCCTGCCGCGGATTATCATTCCGGCTCGTGCCGCACTGCGCGCCGTTCCGCCTTCGATCCGCGATGCGGCTTTGGGCGTGGGCGCAAGCCGGATGCAGACCGTGTTCCACCACGTGCTGCCACTGGCCGCACCGGGCATCCTGACCGGCATGATCATCGGTCTGGCGCAGGCATTGGGCGAAACGGCGCCGCTGCTGCTGATCGGCATGGTCGCCTTTGTCCGCGACTATCCCGGCGGGCTGTTCGATCCGGCATCCGCGCTTCCGGTGCAGGTCTATAACTGGACTCAGCGCTCGGACCCTGCTTTCGTGGAACGCGCATCAGGGGCGATCATCGTGCTCCTCGTGTTCCTTATCTGCATGAACGCGATCGCAATCATCCTGCGTCGCCGCTTTGAACGCCGCTGGTGAGGAGCAACAACATGAACGATATGAGAATCGCGGAGAGAGACGTGTCCACCAGCGAAACCAAGATCGCAGCACGCGGTGTGCAGGTTCATTACGGCACCACCCATGCGCTGAAGGACGTCGATATCGACATCCTGAACGGCAACGTGACGGCCTTCATCGGCCCGTCGGGCTGCGGCAAGTCGACCTTCCTGCGCTGTCTGAACCGCATGAACGACACCATCGCCGCGGCGAAGGTGACGGGTTCGATCAAGCTGGACGGCGAAGATATCTATGACGCCAAGGTCGACCCGGTGCAGTTGCGCGCCAAAGTCGGCATGGTGTTCCAGAAGCCGAACCCCTTTCCGAAATCGATCTATGACAACGTCGCCTACGGTCCCAAGATCCATGGACTGACCCGGTCCAAAGCCGAGCTGGACAATGTCGTCGAAACGTCGCTGAAGAAAGCCGCGCTGTGGAACGAGGTGAAGGACCGACTCCATTCGCCGGGCACCGGCCTGTCGGGCGGGCAGCAGCAGCGCCTTTGCATCGCCCGCGCCGTCGCGACCTCGCCCGAGGTTCTGCTGATGGACGAGCCTTGCTCGGCGTTGGACCCGATCGCGACCGCGCAGGTGGAGGAGTTGATCGACGAACTTCGCGGCCAGTTCGCCGTGGTCATCGTGACTCACTCGATGCAGCAGGCCGCACGGGTCAGCCAGAAGACCGCGTTCTTCCACCTGGGCAACCTGGTCGAATTCGGCGAGACGGGGCAGATCTTCACCAATCCGCGCGATCCGCGCACCGAAAGCTACATCAGCGGCCGGATCGGCTGACGGGGGCAACATGGTAAACGAACAACATATCGTATCGTCCTTCGACCGCGATCTGGAAGCTATCCAGGCGATGATCATGAAGATGGGCGGCCTCGTCGAGGCTGCCATTCTGGACGCCGCCAAGGCGCTGGAAACCCGCGACGACGAATTGGCCGAAGCCGTGCGCCGTGCCGACAAGGCGATCGACGCGCTGGAAGATCAGGTGAACGTGGAATGCGCGCGCCTGATCGCGCTGCGCGCGCCGACCGCAACCGACCTTCGCACCGTCCTGACGGTGATGAAGATCGCGTCCAGCCTGGAGCGTTGCGGCGATTTCGCCAAGAACCTTGCGAAACGGGCGACGGTGCTGTCGCATATGCCCGCGATCCCGGGGGCCAGCAGCGCGATCCGCCGGATGGCGAAGACGGTCGAACTGCTGCTGAAGGACTCGCTGGATGCCTATATCCACCGCGATGAGCGTTTGGCGACCGAAGTGCGGCAGCGCGACGCCGAGGTGGACCAGATGTATAACGCCCTGTTTCGCGAATTCCTGACCCATATGATGGAAGATCCGCGCAACATCACGGCCTGCATGCATCTGCACTTCATCGCCAAAAACATCGAACGTATCGGCGACCACGCGACCACCATCGCCGAGCAGGTGATCTATCTTGTGACCGGCGCGGCCCCCGAGGATGCACGTCCGAAGGGCGATACCACCTCCTATGCCGGGGCGAGTGAATGACCTCGTCCGAGCAGCCGGTCGTCCTTCTGGTCGAGGACGAGCCCGCGCAGCGCGAAGTCCTGTCCTACAACCTGGAAGCCGAAGGCTTCCGGGTCGTGCAGGCGGGCAATGGCGAAGAAGCGCTGGTCCTCGTGGACGAGGTTTCACCTGACGTGGTTGTGCTGGACTGGATGATGCCCAACGTGTCCGGGATCGAGGTGTGCCGCCAGCTGAAGACGCGCCCCGACACCCGCGCGCTGCCGATCATCATGCTTTCGGCCCGGTCCGAGGAAGTGGATCGCGTTCGCGGGTTGGAAACCGGCGCCGATGACTATGTCGTGAAACCCTATTCGCTGGTTGAACTGATGGCGCGGGTGCGCACGCAGCTTCGCCGGTCGCGCCCCGCCACCGTGGGCGTGGTTCTGGAATGGGACGACATCCGTCTGGACAGCGAAAGCCACCGCGTCTACCGCGCGGACAAGGTTCTGAAACTAGGCCCGACCGAATTCCGCCTGCTGACAACGTTCATGGAAAAGCCGGGCAGGGTGTTCAGCCGCGAACAGCTTCTGGATCGGGTCTGGGGCCGCGACATCTATGTCGACACGCGGACCGTGGATGTGCATATTGGGCGCTTGCGCAAGGCGCTTTGCCAGTTCGGCGGGGACGATCCACTGCGCACGGTAAGGGGTGCAGGATACGCTCTGGGCTGATCCTTTTGGAAGGGTCGCCTCCCGAAAGGATATATGCTAGGTTATCCTTCCACTTGCCGGAGGATCGCCCGTGCCCGAAACGAAGCTGCGCCTTTCAACTGTCGATCCCGTCTGGCAGCGAATCTGCGATGAGGCCGAGGAGGCAAGCCGGGAAGAACCGCTGATCGGCGGGCTTCTTCATGCCAGCCTTCTGCACCACAGCAGCTTCGAACGTGCGCTGGCCTTCCGGTTTTCCCAAAAGCTCGCCTCGCGCGAAATCAGCGAGCAGATCCTTCGCGAGCTTGCCGATGAAGCCTATTCGCAGGACAGCGATCTTGGTCAGGCGGCGCGCGCCGATGTGACCGCCGTGTTCGAACGCGATCCGGCTTGCCACCGCTATCTTCAGCCCGTTCTGTTTTTCAAAGGGTTCCAGGCGCTTCAAGCCTACCGTATCGCGAACTGGCTGTGGAAAGAAGGTCGACACGATCTTGCCTATCTGGTTCAGATGCGCGTGTCCGAGGTCTTTGGCGTAGATATCCATCCGGCCGCGCGTATTGGGCGCGGGATCATGATCGACCACGCCCATTCCATCGTCATCGGAGAAACGGCCGTGGTGGGTGACAACGTATCTATGCTTCATTCGGTGACGCTTGGGGGAACGGGCAAGCAGGACGGCGACCGTCATCCAAAGATCGAGGATGGCGTTCTGATCGGGGCCGGCGCGAAGGTTCTAGGCGCGATCACCATCGGGCATTGCAGCCGGATCGCGGCGGGGTCGGTCGTGCTTCAGGATGTGCCGCCCTGCACGACGATGGCTGGCGTTCCGGCCAAGATCGTGGGCGCCGCGGGATGCGCACAGCCTGCGGCAAGCATGGATCACGTCATCGCCAAATGAAAAAGCCGGGCTTTCGCCCGGCTTTTCTTCACGCCAGCATCGCCAGCGGATTTTCAAGGTTCTGGACGATGGCCGCCAGAAGCTCCGCACCCAATGCGCCGTCGATCACGCGATGGTCCACCGACAGGGTCATCGACATGACGGTGGCAATGGTCAGCTCGCCATCCTTGCCCACCACCGGCTTCTTGATCCCAGCACCGACCGCAAGGATCGCCCCATGCGGCGGGTTGATGACGGCATCGAAATTCTCGACCCCCATCATCCCGAGGTTCGAGATCGCGAAGCTGCCGCCCTGATACTCATGCGGCGCCAGCTTGCGGTTCCGCGCGCGGCCTGCCAGATCCTTCATCTCGGAAGACAGGCTCGACAGCGACTTCTTGTCGGCATCCTTCAGAACGGGCGTGAACAGCCCGCCTTCGATTGCGACGGCGACAGCCACGTCCGATGCCTTCATCTTCAGGATCCGGTCGCCTGCCCAGACGGCATTTGCGGCGGGAACCTGTTGCAGTGCCAGCGCGCAGGCCTTGATGATGAAGTCGTTGACCGACAGCTTGATCCCACGCGATTCCACCTGCGCGTTCAGCGTACCGCGGAACTTCATCAGCGCGTCCAGCTGCACTTCGCGGCGCAGATAGAAATGCGGGATCGTCTGTTTCGCTTCGGTCAGGCGGGCGGCGATGGTCTTGCGCATGCCGTCCAGCGTGACTTCCTCGAACTCGCGACCGTCGAACATCTTCTTGACGGCGTCCGAAGACGCGCCAGCCGGAGCTGCGGCCGCAACGGGTGCCGCCTTGGGCGCTTCGGCCTTGGGCGCCTCGGTCTTTGCGCCGGGCTTTGCAACCTCGACATCGGCCTTCACGATACGGCCATGCGGGCCGGTCCCCTTCACGCTGGACAGGTCCAGGCCTTTGTCAGCCGCGATGCGGCGGGCAAGCGGCGATGCGAAGACGCGATTCCCACCGGCCTTCGGCGCCGGTGCCGTGACAGCCTTCGGCTCCGGCTTCTCCTCGCGTCCGGCCTTCTCCTCGACCGTGTCCTGCTTCTGCGGGGCAGGCGAGGGCGTGTCGCCCACTTCCTCACCCTCTTCGACCAGGATGGCGATGGCGGTGTTGACCTTCACGCCCGACGTGCCTTCGGCGATCAGTATCTTGCCGATGATGCCTTCATCCACGGCCTCGAATTCCATCGTGGCCTTGTCGGTCTCGATCTCGGCCATGACCTGACCGGATTTGACCTCGTCACCCTCTTTCACCAGCCATTTGGCCAGCGTGCCTTCCTCCATCGTGGGGGAAAGCGCGGGCATCAGGATTTCTACAGCCATTCTTCCCTCCTTAACGATAGCAGACGGATTTCACGGCCTCGATCACCTCGGCAGTGGTGACCAGCGCCAGCTTTTCGAGGTTCGCGGCATAGGGCATCGGCACATCCTTGCCCGCCAGGTTGATCACCGGCGCGTCCAAATAGTCGAAGGCCTGCTGCATGATCGTGGCCGAGATGTGGTTGCCGATGGAACCCACCGGGAAGCCTTCCTCGACCGTGACGCAGCGGTTGGTCTTCTTGACCGATTCCAGCACGGTTTCATAGTCGATCGGGCGCAGGGTCCGCAGGTCGATGACTTCCGCCTCGATGCCCTCCTCGGCCAGCTTTTCCGCCGCTTCCAGCGCATAGGTCATGCCGATGCCGAAGGACACGATGGTGACGTCCTTGCCTTCGCGCCAGATGCGAGCCTTGCCGAAGGGGATCGTGAAATCGTCCAGAACCGGAACCTCGAACGAACGACCATACATGATCTCGTTTTCGAGGAAGATGACCGGGTTCGGATCGCGGATCGCCTGTTTCAGCAGACCTTTGGCGTCAGCGGCCGAATAGGGCATCACGACCTTGAGGCCCGGGATCTGCGCATACCATGCGGCATAGTCCTGCGAGTGCTGCGCGCCCACGCGGGCGGCGGCACCGTTCGGACCACGGAACACGATCGGGCAGCCCATCTGACCACCGGACATATAGAGCGTCTTGGCGGCCGAGTTGATGATCTGGTCGATGGCCTGCATGGCGAAGTTGAAGGTCATGAACTCTACGATAGGGTTCAGACCGCCAAAGGCTGCGCCGACCGCGATCCCGGCGAAACCATGCTCGGTGATCGGGGTATCGACAACGCGTTTCGGGCCGAACTCGTCCAGCAGACCCTGCGAGATCTTGTAGGCGCCTTGATATTCGCCGACTTCCTCGCCCATCAGGAACACGCGGTCATTGCCGCGCATTTCTTCGGCCATGGCTTCGCGCAGGGCTTCCCGCACGGTCATGGTCTTCATTTCGGTGCCTTCCGGCCAATCGGGCGAGGTGTCGCGCTTGCCGGCCATCGGCGCACCGGGCACGGTCGCGGCGGGGACGTCCATATGAGGCGTCGCCGGGGCTTCTTCCTTGGCTTTCGGGGCCTCCGCGGCCACGTCGCCCACGCTTTCGCCTTCCTCGACCAGAACGGCGATGGGGGTGTTGACCTTCACGCCCGAGGTGCCCTCGGCGATCAGCAGCTTACCGATGATGCCTTCATCGACAGCTTCGAATTCCATCGTGGCCTTGTCGGTCTCGATCTCGGCCAGGATCTGGCCGGATTTGACGGTGTCACCCTCTTTGACCAGCCATTTGGCCAGGGTGCCTTCTTCCATGGTCGGCGACAGGGCCGGCATAAGGACTTGAGTTGCCATGTTACGCCTCCCTTACGCGTAGATATCCGTCCAGAGTTCCGAAAGATCGGGCTCCGGGCTTTCCTTGGCGAATTCGGCGGACTCGTTGACCACCGCCTTGATGTCCTTGTCGATGGCCTTCAGATCCTCGTCCGTGGCATGGCCGCCGGTCAGAAGAAGGTCGCGGACATGTTCGATGGCGTCCTTTTCGGAACGCATCTTCTCAACTTCGTCGCGCGAGCGGTATTTCGCCGGGTCCGACATCGAGTGACCGCGATAGCGATAGGTATCCATCTCGAGGATATACGGCCCTTCGCCCGCGCGGCAGGCTGCGACGGCCTTTTCGCCCGCAGCCTTGACTGCCAGCACATCCATCCCGTCGACCTTTTCGCCCTTGATGCCATAAGCGGCACCGCGTTCCCACAGGGACGGCGATTTGGTCGAGCGTTTCACCGAGGTGCCCATGGCATACTGGTTGTTCTCGATCACGAAGACGACCGGCAGGTTCCAGAGCTGCGCCATGTTGTAGGTCTCGTAGACCTGACCTTGGTTCGCTGCGCCATCGCCGAAATAGGCGAAGGTGACATTGTCATTGCCCAGATACTTGTCGGCAAAGGACAGGCCAGCCCCGATCGGCACCTGTGCGCCGACGATGCCGTGGCCGCCATAGAAATGCTTCTCTTTCGAGAACATGTGCATGGAGCCGCCCTTGCCCTTGGAATAGCCGCCGGTGCGCCCCGTCAGCTCTGCCATGACGCCATTCGCGGTCATGCCGCAGGCCAGCATATGGCCATGGTCGCGATAGGAGGTGACGCGCTTGTCGCCTTCCTTGGCCGCTGCCTCGAGGCCGACGACGACCGCTTCCTGCCCGATATAGAGGTGGCAGAAGCCACCGATCAGGCCCATGCCGTAAAGCTGCCCCGCCTTTTCCTCGAATCTGCGGATCAGAAGCATGTCACGGTAATACCCGAGCAGCTCGTCCTTCGAGACGTTTGAAATTTCGGCCGGTTTTCTGATGGCCATCGCGTGTCCTCCCGTCGAAGCGGAAATAGTTTAGCCTTAAACTATCTATAACCGATCATGGCGCGCGAGTGTAGCGCAAAATGATCGACCCTGTTTACGGGCGGAACCTAGTGCGGATTCAGCGGATGACGATCTCGTCCGTGCGGATATAGCCGAGGATTTCGCGTGCCTGCTGGTCCAGTAGATCGATGTCCAGATAGTCGTCTGACATCCGGCGGGTCTTATTTTCGATCTCGGCCAGTTCGGCGGTCAGGCGGTCACGTTCGGCCCGAAGCGTGTCGGCTTCGGCATTGATCTGGACCTGCCGGAAAACACCGTAATCGCCCTGGATCGCCGCGAAGGCAAAGTAAAGCCCAAGCACCGCAAGGAGCATCAGGTAGATCATCGCGCCGAGCGCGGGGCGGGAGTGGTTCATTGTCTGCCTCATCGCCCCTCATTGCGGGGGCTTCGGGCAGGATCATGCCACAGGGGGCATGTGAAGCAAAACGGTTTCCCGGCGCGAATGCCGGGAAACCGCAGGATATCAGGCGCGACCTTTATAGATGTCGACCAGTTTGCCCAGCATCGCCAGCGCATCCTCGCGCGAGCGCTGGAACGAGTTCCGGCCGATGATCGAGCCGTTGCCACCGCCAGCCAGAATCGCGCGCGCATCGTCATAGACCGCGTCCGCACCTTTCGCCGCACCGCCCGAGAAGACGATGATCCGGCGGCCGTTGAAGGACGACTGAACGCAGTGGCGCACGCGGGCGGCCAGATCGGAGATGTCGATCTGTTCCTTCTCGTAGACCTTCTTGGCCTCGGGCAGCATCAGATGGTCGGTGGAAAGTTTGATCTTGATGATATGCGCGCCCAGCAGCGCCGCGATATGGGCGGCATAGGCGGCGACGTCGATCCCGGTCTCGCCATCCTTGGTCACGGCCTCGCCGCGCGGATAGGACCATATCACGGTGGCGACGCCCTTGGCGGCAGCCTCCTTGCGCATCTCCACGATCTCTTCGAACATGTCGAGCGCCATGTCCGAACCGGGATAGATGGTGAAGCCGATCGCCGCGCAGCCCAGACGCAATGCGTCATCGACCGAAGCGGTGATCGCCTGGTTCTTGCCCGCCGTGTCCGACATCAGGCTGTTGGCGCTGTTGACCTTCAGGATCGTCGGGATCTGTCCCGCGAAGGTGTCGGCGCCAGCCTCCAGCGGGCCGAGCGGGGCGGCATAGGCCGAAAGCCCTGCATCGATCGCCAGTTGGTAGTGGTAGTGGGGGTCGTAGCCCGCCGGGTTCGGCGCAAAGCTGCGCGCCGGGCCGTGCTCGAAGCCCTGATCGACCGGCAGGATGATCATCTTGCCGGTGCCGCCCAGCTTCCCTTCCATCAGCATGCGGGCGAGGTTCGCCTTCACGCCGGGGGTTTCGCCCTCGTAATTGGCGAGGATCTTCTGGACTGTCCTGCTGGCACGCATATCGGCTTCCTTTGGGAAAAAAGTGACTGGTGAAAAGGGTTAGAGGGCCGTTCGTGACGCCGCAATGACGTTCGCGCTAACGGCCCTCCAGATTCTTAGTTGTTGAGCGCGATCACGCCGGGAAGGTCCTTTCCTTCCATCCATTCGAGGAAGGCACCCCCCGCGGTGGAGATATAGGTGAAGTCCTGCGCCGCCCCCGCTTTGTTGAGCGCGGCCACCGTGTCACCGCCCCCCGCGACCGAAACCAGCTTTCCGGCGCGGGTCAGGTCCGCCGCCTGTTTCGCAGCGGCGTTGGTCGCGGCATCGAAGGGCTCTATCTCGAACGCACCGAGCGGGCCGTTCCAGATCAAAGTCTTCGCTTCGGCGAAAACCTTCGACAGCGTAGCCACCGTCTGCGGCCCGGCATCGAGGATCATGGCGTCGGCGGGGCAGGCATCCGCTGCGACCGTCTCGTTCGCAGCGTTTGCGCGGAATTCACGCGCGACGACCACATCGACGGGCAGGTGGATGGTGCAGCCCGCGGCTTTTGCCTTCTCGATGATCTCGCGCGCCGTATCGGCCATGTCGCGTTCGGCCAGCGACTTGCCGACTTCGATCCCCTGCGCGACAAGGAAGGTGTTGGCCATACCGCCACCGATCACCAGATGATCCACCTTGGTCACGAGGTTGCCCAGCAGGTCCAGCTTGGTAGAAACCTTGGCCCCGCCGACCACCGCGACGACGGGCCGTTCCGGCTTGCCCAGCGCCGCGTCCAGCGCCCGCAGCTCCGCCTCCATCAGCCGCCCCGCAGCCGAGGGCAGCAGCCGCGCGATCCCCTCGGTCGAGGCGTGCGCGCGGTGAGCCGCAGAAAAGGCGTCGTTGACATAGACATCGCCCAGCGCGGCGAAGGCCTTCGCAAGTTCCGGGTCGTTCTTTTCCTCGCCCGCGTGGAAGCGGGTATTCTCCAGCACGACCACGCTGCCTGGCCGCGCGCCCCTGATGACATGGCTTGCAGCTTCGCCGACGCTGTCATCTGCAAACAGGACGTGACGGCCGGGCAGGGCCTTTTCCAGCGCGGGCAGGATGTGCTGAAGGCTCATCTCCGGCACGACTTTGCCTTTGGGGCGGCCGAAATGCGCCAGAAGCACGGGTTTTCCGCCTTTTTCCAGCACATCCTCGATCGTGGGGACGATCTTTTCGATGCGGGTCGCGTCGGTGACGATCCCGTCTTCCATCGGGACGTTCACGTCCACGCGCAGCAATACAACCTTGCCTTGCAAATCCAGATCGTCGAGTGTTTTCCAGCCCATCTGCGCCTCCGAAACGGTTTGCACGATTTGCACCCGATCCGGCGCGCGGCGTCAACCGGGCTTTCCCTTCCCGGCGCACGCGTTTAGGCTCCGGCGCGTAAATGGCACGAAGGAGGCCCCGATGGCCGATATTACCGATCCCGAAAACACCATCATCGTCACGCTGAAGGAAGGCGACGTCGTCATCCAGCTGCTGCCGGATGTCGCGCCGAAACATTCCGAGCGGATGAAGGAACTGGCTCGCGCCGGTGCTTATGACAACGTGGTGTTCCACCGCGTGATCGAAGGCTTCATGGCCCAGACCGGCGATGTAGCGAACGGCAATGCCGAGCAGAACTTCGATATCCGCCGCGCCGGAACGGGCGGGTCGGATCTGCCGGACCTGCCCGCGGAATTCTCGAAGCTGCCGCATGACCGCGGCACGCTGGGCGCGGCGCGTTCGGCAAACCCGAACTCGGCCAACAGCCAGTTCTTCATCAACTTCCGCGACAACCACTTCCTGAACGGGCAATACACGGTCTATGGCCGCGTCATTTCAGGGATGGAATTCGTCGACACCATCGTGCGCGGCGAGCCGCCGACCACGCCGGACCGCATGATCAAGGTGCGGGTCGCTGCCGATGCGTAAGCTGCTTGCCGCGGCCTTCGTGCTGGCCGCTGCCCCCGCTCTGGCACAGGAAGACGGTCCCGGCCCGAACCTCGTGATCGAGGTGGGCGGCGCTGCGAAGGGGACGGTCGTGATCGACCTGCTGCCCGACGTCGCGCCCAAGCATGTCGAACAGATCGTCGCGCTGGCCGAAGACGGTGCCTATGACGATGTGGTATTCCACCGCGTCATCGACGGCTTCATGGCTCAGACGGGCGATGTGGAGTTCGGCAAGGGCGCGGTCTCGGCGCAGTCGGGCATGGGCGGATCGTCGCGCCCGGACCTTCCGGCTGAATTCTCGGACATCCCGTTCCAACGCGGAACGGTCGGGATGGCGCGGGCGCAGAACCCGGATTCGGCCAACAGCCAGTTCTTCATCATGTTCGCACCGGGCGATTTCCTGAACGGGCAATACACCGTCGTCGGGCAGGTCGTGTCGGGGATGGAGGTGGTGGATGCCATCGCCAAGGGCGAACCGCCGACAAACGCGGATCGCATGGTTCGCGTCACCGTCGACAAGTAAGCGAAGGGCCGGGGAAACCCGGCCCTTTTTGCCGCACCCCTCATACTTTCGTTTGGCCAGCTAGGCGATTCGGGCGCAGGATGACCCGTGCAGATTGTGAGGAGGGGAGGCATCACATGATTGCGTCGAGACCCGATACGACATCGGCGACCCGCGTCGCGGGCAACTGGCTGGAAACGGTCTGTGCCGCGCAGCTTGCCGGCGCAAGACGCCAGCAGCAGATCGCGCGGGCGATCACCGAAGCCAGCGCCAGCGCTGCCGAAGATTATGCAGGGCACTTGCGACGGCTTGGCATGGCGACCGATCCCATGACCGCCTGGGCCTGTCACGAGGCGTGGCTTCGCGGAAGCTGGCAACGCGCCGCAGATCGGGCGGGGATCGTGACATCCGCTCTGAAATGAAAAGGCCCGCCTCTCGGCGGGCCTTTTGCTTAGTGCGAGTGGACGTCCACGCCCGGGTTCGCCTTGTTCCAGCGGATCGAGGACCAGAGCGCGATCCCGATCAGCGTCGCACCGCCAAGTCCGGTGATGACCTCGGGGATCGCCACGCCCGGCAGGCATTGCAGGAACATGATGACCGACAGGATCAGGATGGCATAAAACGCGCCATGTTCCAGATAGCGGTATTGCGTCAGCGTTCCGCGCTCCACCAACATGATGGTCATCGAACGCACATACATCGCGCCGACACCCAGACCGATGGCGATGATGAACAGGTTGTGCGTCAGCGCGAAGGCCCCGATCACCCCGTCGAACGAGAAGGACGCGTCCAGCACCTCAAGATACAGGAAGGCGCCCAGACCGCCCTTGGCCGCGCCGGACATGGCTTCCTCGTTCTTGTCGAGGATACCGCCCAGCACTTCGACCAGCAGGAAGGTCAGCAGGCCCCAGATCGCCGAGTTCATGAAGGTCTGCGCATATTCCGGCGGCAGGAAGCGCGAGAAGCCCAGCATGATGCACAGGACGACCGCAATCTCGATCCCGCGGATCGAAGAATAGCGCGCGGCCCAGTTCTCGATGGATGCGACCCAGTGGATGTCTTTTTCGTGGTCGAAGAAGAATTTCAGCGCGACCATCATCAGAAAGGCGCCGCCGAATGCCGCGATGGGCAGGTGGGCGTCATGCATGATGCGCGAATATTCGTCCGGCTGCGAGGCGGCCATGACCATGGCTTCCCACGGGCCGACATTTGCCGCCACGACGACGATCAGCACCGGGAACACGATCCGCATGCCGAACACGGCGATCAGGATACCCCAGGTCAGGAAGCGGCGCTGCCAGACCGGCGTCATGTCTTTCAGCTTGTTGGCGTTGACGATCGCGTTGTCGAAGGACAGCGAAATTTCAAGCACCGCAAGGACGGCGACGATGAAGAAGATGGTCAGCGTGCCGCCGATGGTGCCCGTCGTTTCCCATCCCAGCCAGGCACCGAGGCCAAGGCCGATGACGGTCGAGACGAAGGCCCATGTCAGATAGGACAACGTCGATTTTTGTGGTGCAGTGGTCATGCGAACCCCCGGATAGCGGCATGACGGGCAACAGCCCGCTTTGCGTCGAATTGGGTCATTGAATACAAACGTCCATGCGGCGCGAACGCTTCGGTGCCGACATCACGTGAGTTGCCGCATTACTGACGCCAGAGGGGCCCGGTCACCGTATCGCCCTTTCGGGCACTGTCGTTATCTATAGCGCGTTTTGTCACACGGCAACAACTTTCCGCGAGCGTGTCAGAAGATGCGCCGCGCCGTTGCAAGAACCACCGCCTGCGATGCCGTCTGCGCCCCGAGCTTGCGCTTGGCGCTGGCCAGCCGGGCCTTCACGGCGGACACGGATATTCCAAGCTCCCACGCGATCTGCTTGAGGCGCTTGCCTTCGGACTGCATCCGGAGCGCCTCGATTTCGGCCGGGGTGAGCGAGACGTCGTCCAGATCGCCGTGGTGAAGCTGCGAGAGCAGCGTGAACAGCCGTTCCAGCTCGTCATCGCTGAAAGGGCGGTCGTCGCGAAAGAAATTGGCATAGCTGCGCCGCCCAGCCAGCCCGGTGATCGTGGCCGCCGCGCCATAGGTCAACCCATGGTCGCGCGCTACGCCCATCACACCGCGCGGATCGGGGATCTCTATCTCGGACCAGCGGATGATGCTGCCGGGCGAAGAATAGAACCAACGCATGACCGGATCGTGGACGCCCAGGCCGTGGATCGTATAGAATTCCACCCAAGGCAATGGCAGGCGGTTCACTTCCTCCTGCGGGAAGGAAAAGCCGACATGCAGTGCAATATAGAAGCCTACCGGGGAAAGCCGGGCGGCTTCGTCAAGCTGGTTGGCTGGTCTGGGCATCGATCTCACAACCCGCTTGCTATTCACTATTGCTTAGCTTTGCGAGTCGTATAGCTCATCAAAGCGTGTCGGAAGACAGGTGATGAACGCGTTTGATTAACAGGTATTGCTGACAAATGTCTAAGGTTGAAGAGGTTACGCGCCGGCTGAGGGAACTCTCGTCGATTTGCGATACGGGCTATGCGCTGGCGATCCATATTCGGTTCACAAGCCCAACCCTACTCTATCAGACTTATCCCGACGAATGGATTCGCTTCTATACCGAACGTGGCTTCATGCTGTCCGATCCCGTGGTGCGTTGGGGGCTCAGGGAAACCGGCTTCATCCGCTGGAACGATATCCCCGACGAAGACCACGAAGCCGTCATGGTTCATGCCCGCCAGCACGGTATCGCGCATGGCGTGGCCTTTTCGCTGGGCACTCCCGCGTCGCGGACGCTTGCCGGCCTGACTCGGTCGCAGGATGAATTCACGGGGGATGAGATCGACCGGATGATCGGCCTCGTGAGCGAGATCCACGATCTTACGCGCGAGCCTGGCGACGATCTTGCGACCCTTCGCAGCCTAACCGCGGCGAGCCTCCGGTAGGCTGATCTTCGCGACCTGCTCGGCGATCGGATCGACGGACAGAGGGTGCAGTTCGGAGCTGTGCGCCTCGGCATCGCCAAGATCCTGCCAGACGCCACCCTTGTAGATTTCCAGCGCCGAATAATTGGCCTTGTAGCCCATCTTGCGGCTGCCGGGCACCCAGTATCCCAAGTAGACATAAGGCAGCCCCGCCTCGCGAGCGATGCGCACATGGTCGAGGATCAGGAAGGCACCGAGGCTCTGGTCGCTTAGGGCCGGGTCGTAGAAGGAATAGACCATGCTGAGGCCGTCATCGAAGATGTCGGTCAGGCAGACCGCGCTCAGATCGCGCTCTCCGCCGCCGACCTCGCGCGTATATTCGATGACGCGGCTGCGGATCGGCGTTTCCTCGATCATCGCGGCGAATTCGAAGATGTCCATGTCGGCCATGCCACCATCGGCATGACGCGCGTCCAAATACCGGCGGAACAGCGCATACTGATCCTCGGTCGCCCAGGGCGAGGTCGCGTTCCGCTTCAACCCGTCGTTCTTCTTCAGGATGCGCCGCTGCGTCCGCGACGGTTCGAAATCCGCGACCCTGATCCGGGCGGAAAGGCAGGCCGAACATTCCGCGCAGGAAGGACGATACAGCACGTTCTGCGACCGGCGGAACCCCTGCTTGGACAGCGCATCGTTCAGCGTCTGCGCATGTTCGCCCTGAAGCGCGGTGAACAGCTTGCGCTCCATCCGCCCGTCCAGATAGGGGCAGGCCTGCGGTGCCGTCACATAGAACTGGGGCGCAATGGGAAGTGTATGACGCATGACCTGATCGCTTCTGATCCTGCCGGTGAATGTAGCAACTGCCTACAGGTCAGCCAAGCTCCGCCCGCTTCGCATTTTTGTCAAGCGAAGGTTGAATTCAGTGCCGTGCCGCACGGTTGATCGCAACGGTGCCCAGAACAAGGTCCGTCAGGCCCTGTCCGCGCCGTGTCGTCAGCATCAGTGACACCGAAAGCACCTGAACCAGCAGCGTGCCGATCGACAGGGTATAGCCGATGACATGCAGCAGCGATTCCATCCCGCCCAGACGCTCCCCGCGCGCATTCAGGAACTCGATCCCGAACAGGCGCATCCCCGGCGTCGCGGATTTGCGCGTCAGCGCCACCCAGCGGTAGCAAAAGCTGACGGTAAGATAGAGCAGCGGATAGAAGAACAGCGCCGTAAAGGCGGTGAAGGGAATGATGACCACCGTGATCGCGAAGATCAGCAGCAGGTCCACCAGCCAGGCCAGTCCGCGCTTGGTCGTCACCCCGTCATAGAATTCGGCGTGGCGGTCGGGGTCGGGCAGGGCGTCCATCATTGTGGTGTAGGTCATCATTGTCCCTCGGTATGCAGACGGGGCGGCTTGGTGCCGCCCCGAAGATGTCAGTTGCGCGCGTCGTCTTCAACGGCGACCGGCGTTTTCGTGCGGGCACGATCTTCCATGAAGGCGTCGAACTCCTGCTTGTCCTTGGCCTCGCGCAGACGCTGAAGGAAGGATTCGAAGGCGTTCTGTTCTTCTTCCAGACGGCGCAGCGTATCGGCCTTGTAGGCGTCGAAGGCCGAATTTCCGCTGGATTTCGCGGCGGTAAAGACGGTGGTGGCGCGGCGGCCACAGCTCCGGTTGAACATGCGTTTGCTCCAGATCATATAGGCGAGGATGGCAAGCCCGACGGGCCAGACGAAGATGAACCCAAGGATCATCGCGGCGATCCAGGCGGGTTTGCCCCGCTGGTCGAGCCAGGCTTCGATCTGCCGTGGCCAGGTCAGGATGCCGCCGGAACGGGCGGCTGCGGGTGAATAGCTGTTCATTCAGGCGGTCTCCCGGTTGGATGTGAATTGGTTTCACATATCCCAGATCGTCATTCCGGCGCCGCGCTTCAAGGGCTGATGTGAATGTTATTTACATATGGTCCGATTGACCGCCGATCCGGGCGGAGACAAACTGCGCGCATGACTGATCTCGTGTCGCGCATCACGCGCCTGCCCATCGCCCACGATCCCGTGCAAGCCGCTGACATCGCGGCACAGTTCCGCGACCTCGGTCCCGAGGCGGCAGAGCTTCTGGGCGGCATGTCCGGCTCCAGCCCCTATCTGCGCGATCTGGCGCTGAGGGAACGCGATTGGCTACCGACCGCCATTGCCGATCCCGAAGCGGCCTTGGCGGCCGAGCTTGCCCGCGATGCCGTGCTGGCCGACCTTCCATCGATGCTGCGGCAGGCGAAACGCCGCATCGCGCTTTTGTCCGCCCTGGCCGACCTGTCTGGCGTCTGGACGCTGGAGGAAGTGACGGGCGCATTGACCGCGCTGGCCGACCGCGCGGTGGACCTGTCGATCCGCCGGCTGGTCGAGGACGAGGTGCGGCGCGGCAAGCTGCCCGACAGTGCGGATGCGGGCGGGATGGTCGCCATCGCCATGGGCAAGATGGGCGCTAAAGAGCTTAACTATTCCTCCGACATCGACCTGATCTGCCTGTTCGACGAGACGCGTTACGGCGCGGACTGGCAGGACGCGCGGCAGGCCTTCGTGCGTGTGACCCGCAAGATGACCGCGATCCTGTCGGACAATACCGCCGAGGGATACGTCTTTCGCAGCGATCTGCGCCTGCGCCCTGATGCCTCGGTCACGCCGGTCTGCATTTCGATGGCGGCGGCGGAAAGCTACTATGAAAGCGTCGGGCGCACGTGGGAGCGGGCCGCCTATATCAAGGCGCGGCCCTGCGGCGGGGATATCGCGGCTGGCGAGCGGTTCTTGACGACGCTAACGCCCTTCGTCTGGCGCAAGCATCTGGATTTCGCCGCCATTCAGGACGCCCACGACATGCGGCTTCGCATCCGCGAACATCGCGGCCTGCGCGGCCCGCTGGTGATCGAGGGGCATGACATGAAGCTGGGTCAGGGCGGTATCCGCGAGATCGAGTTCTTTACCCAGACGCGCCAGCTGATCGCCGGGGGGCGCGATCCGTCGCTGCGCGACCGCACCACGGTCGGCGGCCTTGCGGCGCTGGCCCGGCAGGGATGGATCCCCGAAGACGTCGCGGACGAGTTGACCGCGCTCTACCGCGCACATCGCGAGGTGGAGCATCGGCTCCAGATGATCGCAGACCAGCAGACGCACAAGATGCCCGCAACCGGCGAAGCGATCGACCGCGTCGCCCATCTGTCGGGGCAACAGCCGGACGACTTCCGCACAACACTACTGGCGCGGCTGGAGCGGACTGCGGAACTGACCGAAGGTTTCTTCGCACCGTCCGAAGTCGAGAAGGCCCCCGATCTGACCGAACGGCAATCTTCCATCGTCGACGGCTGGGCCACCTATGCCGCATTGCGGTCGGACCGGGCGCAGGCGATCTTCCGCCGCATCCGCCCGCAGCTACTGCGCCGAATGCAGGAGGCGGGCCATATGGACGAGGCGCTGATGAGCTTCGACGGTTTCCTGCGCGGGCTTCCGGCTGGGGTGCAGATCTTCTCGCTGTTCGATTCGAATCCGCAGCTGGTCGATCTGATCGTGGATATCGCCGCCGTCTCGCCCCGGCTGTCGGTCTATCTGTCGCGCAACGCTTCGGTGCTGGATGCGGTGCTGGGGGGCAGTTTCTTTGCGCCGTGGCCGGGGGTTTCGTCGCTGCGTGCCGATCTTGCGAAACGGCTGGACGCGCTGGCGGATTACGAAAGCAGGCTGGATGCCGCGCGGCGCTGGATGAAGGAATGGCATTTCCGCATCGGCGTGCATCACCTGCGCGGGCTGACCGACGCGTTCGAAGCGGGAAAGGAATATGCCGATCTGGCCGAGGCGGCGCTTTGCGCCCTCTGGCCGATCTCGGTCGCGGAATTCGCGCGCAAACATGGGCCGCAGCCGGGGCGGGGGGCGGCGCTGGTCGCGATGGGCAGCCTTGGCGCGGGACGTCTGACCTCCGCTTCCGACCTCGACCTGATCGTGATTTACGATGCCCAGGAGGTCGAGGAGAGCGATGGGCCGAAGCCGCTTGCGACCCGCACCTATTTCGCGCGGCTGACGCAGGCCTTCCTGACGGCGGTGACCGCGCCCATGTCCGAGGGCCGGCTTTACGAGGTGGACATGCGCCTGCGCCCCTCCGGGCGGCAGGGGCCGGTGGCAACCGGGCTCGGCGCCTTCCGAAGCTATCAGATGGAGGAGGCATGGACATGGGAGCATCTGGCGCTGACCCGCGCGAGGCCCATCGCCGGGGACCCATCGCTGATGGCAGAGGTGGAGGCGCTGCGACGGGAGGTGCTAACCGCGCGTGGATCGGATGCCCGTATCCTGCCCGACATTGCCGAGATGCGCCAGAAACTCGCGGCAGCGAAACCCTCCTCGGGGCCTTGGGATGCCAAGAACGGACCGGGGAGGATGATGGATGTGGAGCTTGCGGCACAGAGTTTTGCGCTGCGCACGGGCGATGGGGCAAGGCGGGTCGAAGCGCAGCTTCGCGCAGGCCGCACAGCGGGGCTTCTGGGCGCGGACAATGAGGCAGCTCTGCTGGCCGCCTATCGCCTGTGCTGGCGCCTTCAGGCCGCGACGCGTCTGTTGACGGAAAGAGACCTGCTGACCGACGAACTGGGGCAGGGTGGGCGCGATTTCATCCGGCGCGAAACCGCGATGAATGGTTCTATGGCCGAAGAGATGGCGGCGCGCAGCAGCGCCGCCGCCGGGGTTATCGAACGGATGCTCGCGGAAGGGCCGCAGCCTCGCGCGCGAGTTCCGTGATCGCGCGCCAGTCGCCCTTCTGCATCAGCCCCTTTGGCGCAACCCAGCTTCCGCCCACGCAATGGACGTTCGGCAGTCCCAGATAATCGCCGGCATTGGCCAGGGACACGCCCCCCGTCGGGCAGAAGGACACCTGCGGGATCGGCGCGCCGATGGCCTTGACTGCAGGCGCACCGCCCGAGCTTTCGGCGGGAAAGAACTTCATCGTGGTGTAGCCGCGCTCCAGCAGGGCCATCACCTCGGTCGCAGTGGCGGCACCGGGCAGCAGGGGCAGGGCCGCCGCCTCGCAGGCGTCCAGCAGACGGTCCGTCGCACCCGGAGAGACGCCGAACTTCGCGCCCGCTGCAACCGCAGCCTCCACATCCGCCGGAGTCAGCAGGGTGCCCGCGCCGACGACGCCGCCTTCCACAGCCGCCATCTCGCGGATGACGTCCAGCGCGACGGGGGTGCGCAGCGTCACCTCCAGCACCGGAAGACCGCCCTCCACCAGCGCCTCGGCGAGCGGGCGGGCATGGGCCGGATCGTCGATCACCAGAACCGGGATCACGGGGGCAAGGCGGCAAATCTCGGCCGAGCGCAGGCTTTGTTCAGTGGGGGTCATGCAGGTTCCTCATACAACGACAGCGGCGCCTTCGGTGGCATTGCCCACCGTCTGGCGGAAGGATTCGAACAGTTCGCGCCCGATACCGTGACGGTTCGCCGAAAGATCCGCGACCACCGCCTCGCGGGTGTCGAAATCGGTGGCCAACACTTCCAACCTGCCGGACACGGCATCGACGCGGACGATATCGCCATCGCGCAGACGCGCAAGCGGGCCGCCCTGCGCCGCCTCGGGCGAGACGTGGATCGCCGACGGCACCTTGCCCGAAGCGCCCGACATCCGGCCATCCGTGACCAACGCGACCTTCAGCCCGCGATCCTGAAGCACCGACAAAACCGGCGTCAGCGAATGAAGCTCCGGCATCCCGTTCGCGCGGGGGCCTTGGAAGCGGACGACCACGATAGTGTCTTCGGTAAACTCGCCCGCCTTGAACGCCGCCTTCACCGATTCCTGATCGTGAAAGACGCGGGCCGGGGCTTCGATCACGTGACGTTCCGGCGCAACAGCAGAGACCTTCATCACCCCCCGGCCAAGGTTCCCGGCAAGCTGCTTCAACCCTCCGGTCTTTTGGAACGGATCGCTGGCAGGGCGGAGGATCTTGTCGTTGGCGCTTTCCACCGGACCATCGGACCAGACGAGGCGGCCATCCTGCAGCTTCGGATCGTGGCGATAATGGCCCAGCCCGTCGCCGGCGATGGTTTTCACATCGTCGTGCAGAAGCCCCTCATCCAGCAATTGACCAATCATATAGCCAAGGCCGCCCGCCGCGTGGAAATGGTTCACATCGGCCAAGCCGTTGGGATAGACCTTTGCCATCAGCGGGATGGTGTTCGAGATATCCTCGAAATCCTGAAGGTCGAGGATCACGCCCGAAGCCCTTGCCATTGCTGGCAAATGCAGCACAAGGTTGGTCGAGCCACCCGTCGCCATCAGCCCGACGATGCCGTTCACATAGGCGCGTTCGTCAAGGATCTGCGAGGTCGGGCGGTAGTCGTTACCCAGCGCGGTGATCGCCGCGGCGCGTGTCACGGCAGCCTCCGTCAGCGCATCGCGCAGGGGGGTATAGGGGTTGACGAAACTCGCGCCCGGCAGGTGCAGACCCATGAACTCCATCAACATCTGGTTGGAGTTCGCCGTGCCATAGAAGGTGCAAGTGCCCGGACCGTGATAGGAGGCCATCTCGGCGGCCATGAGTTCATCCCGCCCGATCTCTCCGGCGGCGAAGCGGTTGCGAACCTTGGCCTTTTCGTCATTCGGAAGGCCCGAAGTCATCGGCCCACCGGGGACGAAGATCGACGGAATATGACCGAAGGTTGCCGCAGCAATGACCAGACCGGGCACGATCTTGTCGCAGATGCCAAGATAGAGCGAGCTGTCGAATACGTTATGCGACATGGCAATGCCCGCCGCCAAGGCGATGGCATCGCGGGAAAAAAGCGAAAGCTCCATTCCGACCTGCCCTTGGGTCACGCCGTCGCACATCGCCGGAACGCCGCCCGCCACCTGTGCCGTCGCCCCGGCCTTGCGCGCGGCGTCACGGATCTGCTTTGGATAATCCTCATAGACGCGGTGGGCGGAAAGCATGTCGTTATAGGCTGTGACGATCCCGATATTGGGAACCCTTCCTTCTGCCAGCGCGGGTTTGTCATCCTCCATCGCGGCATAGGCATGCGCCTGGTTGCCGCAGGTCAGATGGGCACGGGCAGGGCCCTGGCTTGCCGCCGCATCCATCCGCGAAAGATAGGCGCTGCGCGTCTTCTCGGACCGGGCGCGAATCCTGTCGGTCACGCGGTCGAGTGTGCTGTTCAGGATCATCGGGTAACCACCTCTGGCTTGCCCGGCATAGATGGGGGCCGGGTCCGGGAATGTCCACATGTTAGCGGTAACTGCCGCCAAGGAAAAGGGTGCGGCCCGATTTTTCGGATTGCAGTGCGTGCATGGCGGCAATGCGAGATGCTGCACTGCCGCATCCGGCGGCAATGTTCTAGTTAGGCATCGGGAGGCATTGATAAGGCAGAAGAAATGAATCGCGAATATTACGCCATCGTCATGGAAGCAAACCGTCAGCGCGACGAATTCGTGGCCGATGGCCTGCGCCGCTTCGCCGCCATGCTGCTTCGCGCATTCGGCCGCCGCGCACCGCGGGGCAGCCGCGCCTGAACGCGGACCCTTCCCGAAGTCGGACGAAGCGGGTAGAGCATCGGACATGACCGAATTGCACGCAACCCGCCCCGTCGTCCGCCTCAAACCCAAGGCCGAAGCCCGCGCCATCCGCCACGGCTTTCCGTGGGTCTATGCAGACGAGCTGGTGACGGACCGTCGCACACAGGCGCTTGTCCCCGGAACGCTTGCCGTGCTGGAGGATGCCGATCGCCGCCCGCAGGCGCTTGTGACCGTCAATACGCAGTCCAAGATCATCGCGCGGGTGCTGGACGGCAACCCGGATGCGCAGATCGACGCGGCCTGGTTCGAGGCGCGGTTGAGGCGCGCGCTGGACCTGCGCGAGCGTCTGTTCGATGCGCCCTTCTATCGCTTGGTCCATGCCGAATCCGATGGCTTGCCCGGCGTCATCATCGACCGTTTCGGCGATACGGCCGTCATCCAGCCCAACGCGGCTTGGGCGGAGGCGCATCTGGACGTTCTGGCCGACGCCCTGAAGAGCGTGGCGGGCATCGCCTCCATCGTCAAGAACGGAACCGGCCGCTCGCGCGGGCTGGAGGGTCTGACCGAGGAGACGGTGCTTCTGTCCGGTGCTGTGGCTGGCCCGATCCCGGTCCCGATGAACGGCGCGACCTATATGGCCGATGTCATGGGCGGGCAGAAAACGGGCCTCTTTTATGACCAGCGCCCGAACCACGCATTCGCCGCACGGCTGGCAAAGGACGCGCGGGTTCTGGATGTCTTCACCCATGTCGGCGGTTTCGCTCTGGCCGCGCTGGCGGGCGGGGCGAGTTCCGCGCTGGCGGTTGACGCATCTGGCCCCGCGCTGTCGCTGGCGACCCAAGGGGCCGAGGCCAGCGGTTTCGCGGATCGTTTCGACACGCGCCAAGGCGATGCCTTTGCCGTGCTGGAGGCATTGGGGCAGGAGGGCGCAGAGTTCGACCTCGTCATCTGCGATCCGCCCGCATTCGCCCCTGCCAAACCCGCGCTGGAAGCGGGGCTTCGCGCCTATGAACGTATCGCGCGCCTTGCCGCACCGCTGGTCGCACCGGGCGGGTATCTGGTGCTGTGCTCCTGCTCGCATGCGGCGGACCTGTCCGCGTTCCGCAATGCGTCGGCGCGCGGGATCGGACGGGGTGGGCGTCGTGGGCAGTTGATTCATACCGGCTTTGCCGGGGCGGATCATCCGATCCTGCCGCAGCTTGCCGAAAGCGGATATCTGAAATCGCTGTTCTTCCGGCTGTGAAGGTCGTCCTCGACGCCTGCGTGATCTTTCCGCCGATCCTGCGGGATATCCTGCTGGGCGTCGCGGCGGCGGGGCTCTACCAGCCTCTCTGGTCCGAACGGATCATGGAGGAATGGGCGCGGGCGACGCGCAAGATCGGCCCGTCCGCGGAAGGCGAGGCGCGGATCGTCGCGGCTGCGATGAACGCGCAGTTTCCCCGCGCGATGCAGCGGGCCGAGCCAGGGCTGGAGGCGCGCCTGCTGCTGCCCGATCCGAACGACGTCCATGTTTTGGCGGTCGCCATCGGGTCCAGCGCCGATGCGATCCTGACCTTCAACGCCTCGGACTTTCCGCGTCATACGTTGGCCGAGGAAGGCGTCGAGCGCCGCGACCCGGAGGGGTTCCTGTGGGAGCTTTGGTCGCACCACCCCGAGGCCGTTGCCGAAGTCGTGGGCCGTGTCCATGCCCACGCCGAACAGATGGCCGGGACCGAGGTGTCGCGCAAGGCGATGCTGAAACGCGCGCGTCTGTCCCGACTGGCGAAGGTGGTCTAGCGCCAGCGCGCCTCCCGCGCCTCGATGGCGCGGATGCGCTCGGGGGTGGGGGGATGGCTCAGAAGCCATGCCGGTGCCGTGCCGCGCACGCCCGACAGACGATCCAGCTTGGCGAACAGCGACTTCTGCGCCTCGGTTCCGATCCCGGCCTTGACCAGCAGTGCCGAAGCATAGGCATCGGCCTCATGCTCGTCCCGCCGCGACAGCC
This sequence comes from Falsirhodobacter flavus, assembly GCA_029846755.1. Taxonomy (GTDB): domain Bacteria; phylum Pseudomonadota; class Alphaproteobacteria; order Rhodobacterales; family Rhodobacteraceae; genus Falsirhodobacter; species Falsirhodobacter flavus. The sequence goes on from JARWBI010000001.1 coordinate 1,040,724, forward strand.
TTGCCGCCAGCGCCTGTGATAAAAGCCCCGCCAGCATCACACCGATCCCCGGCAGGAAGCGCTGGATCACCGGCGTCACGATCATCAGCACCGCGTTCTGCCCGGTGAAGTCGATCATACGCCGTTGCGAATGGCCCAAGGCGACATGGCCCAGTTCATGCGCGATCACCGAAGCTAGTTCCGCCGCAGTCACCTCGCCGCGCCGAAGGCTTTCTATGAACCCGCGCGTCAGAAAGATCCGGCCATCCGGCGCGGCAAGCCCGTTCGCTGCGTCCATGTCGATTACGTGCACCGGAACATGCGGCACGTTCAGCGCGGCGGCCATGCGGGCGGCCATCGCCTCCACCTCCGGCTCGGCCAGCGGTCGCGAGCGTTGATCCAGCATCGCCTTGGTGCGCGCCGCTGCAAGCTGCCATTTCACCAGCCCGTAACCGATGGCCAGCAGAAGGGGCAGCAGCGTCAGCATCAGGTCATCCGGTCGATCGCGATGGTCAGCAGAAGCCCGACAAGCGACAAAAAGATCGCATATCCCGCACCGTATTGCAGCATGTCCATCGCTTTGCCGCCCCGGCGTTTGGCTTGGAACGCGCCGATGATCGCGCCCCCAAGCAATCCTGCAATCACGATCACGCCCGTCTCCCTCAGCCGCCTGCCGGGGGGGCGAGGGCGGTGATCTCGGCCATCCTCGCACGCACCTCGGCGTCAGAGCCGAAGCCATAGCGCGCCCAGGCCAGACTGTCGAGCCGGGTGGCCCGCGCCGCGTCGTCCTGACCCAGCACGCGCAGCGCCTCGGACCGGATCATCAGCAGGGTCGCCAGCAGGGCCGCATTCTGCGCCTGCATGACGACCGGGCGCGCGTGGTCGGCCAAAAGGATCGCCACTTCGGGCTCGCCCGAGGCCAGTGCGAAGGCTGCCATCTGCATGTCCACATGCGCGGCATGCAGCGCCCCGGTCGGAATGTTGCGGAACACCCGCGCCGCTTCGATGAAGCCGGTGGCGGCGACGCCAAGATCGCCGTCGAGGTTCAGCCGCGCCAGCGCGAACCAGCTGAACCCCATCCGCGCATCCTGCCAGCCGCGTTCCTGCGCCATCCGCAGCGCCCGTTCCGCCGCGCGGATCCGGGCGGGCTGGGCGGTATCGGGGCCGAACGCCGTCTCGATTGCGGAAATCCAGCGGCGCGGCGTTTCGGGATCGATCGGCGCGCTGGAGAGCGACCCGCGCGGGTTGAACTTCGCCAGGAGACCCGGCACCACCGCCGCCGCCTCGGCCCGCGTCATGCCAGACCGCATTTCCGGTGCGTAATAGACGCGCAGCATCAGCATGTCGAAGCCGGTCAGGACATTGTGGAAATTGTCGTCGTTGAAGATCGAGTCCGGCAGGCGGTAAAGGTCGTTCAGGGGCCCGATGGCCTGGGCCAGTTCCTCGTGCAGGCAATCGCGGGTTTCCTGCGGGCTGGTATCCGAGGGGATGAAGACCGCGATCCGCTCGCGCGTCTTCAGCGTGGTCCAGTCCAGATCGGCATTCCGGGGATTGGCGGCGTATTCGGCAAAGGACGACACGCGCGGCACGACGAAACAGGCGGCGGTCGGGACGCGCTTGCGCAGAACCTCGACCGGGACGAATTCGATGCTGACCGAGGCGGGACCTTCGGTACGCGAGATGTCGATCCGCGCCTCGGACCGCATCCGGTCCAGCACCGCATCAAGGTCTGTCTGCGCGGTCGCGGGAACCGGGCCGCGCATCGCCACGGTGATCGGCGCCTCGAACCGGCTCATCCGCGGAATCTCGCGCCCGCTTTCCATCAGAAACCCGAGGTCGAGGAAGTCGCGCACCATCTGCACGTTGCTGCGCTGGGCGGGGAACGGGCGCTGCGGTCCGAAGCTGCGCATGGGCGGGAGCGGGTCGGCAATCGCGACCGGCGGGCTGCTTGTCACCTCCGGCAGGGTTTCGGCGCAGCCCGTCAGAAGCAGGCAGGTGATCAGCAGACGGATGCGCATATGCGGCCCTGTGGAACGAGGAAAGGCGTCATGCCGGTCCGTCGTTCAAGGATAGAGGATCGGGCGTCGAGGCCAAGAGGCAAAGCGAAACAACCTCCGGTTGCATAGCAGCGATGCGTTGTAAAATCTGCACAATTTGCGCGGTGCAGTCGCGGCGAAATTCGCCCCCGCCCTGCCAGTCCGTTAGTGACATTGCCCCACGCTTGGAGTATGCGGACCGCGAAAGGGAGTGCCGGACCAACGACAGCCCCATCGGTCCGGCCTGCGAATAGACAGCCATGAAAGCAGAAATCTTTCTTACCGATGATTACCGTCCCGCGGAATCGGAACCGTTCATGAACGAGCGTCAGCTCGAATACTTCCGCCGCAAACTGCTGAGTTGGAAGACCGAGCTGATGGAGCAGAGCGCCGAGACCATCGAAGGCCTTCAGGATTCGGGTCGCAACGTGCCCGACATTGCCGACCGCGCTTCCGAAGAAACCGACCGCGCGCTGGAACTGCGCACCCGCGACCGCCAGCGCAAGTTGGTTTCGAAGATCGACTCGGCCCTGCGCCGGATCGAAAATGGCGAATACGGGTATTGCGAAGTGTCGGGCGAGCCGATCTCGCTGCGCCGTCTGGATGCGCGTCCCATCGCGACCATGACGTTGGAAGCGCAGGAAAAGCACGAACGGCGCGAACGCGTTCACCGCGACGACTGATCTTTTCCAGACCCGTTTTTCGCGCCGGGTCCACGGGCCCGGCGCTTTTATATTGGAACGCAGCATGACGCCATCCGACATCACGATCCTTGGGGCAGGGATCGCGGGGCTGTCCTTGGCGCGGGCGCTGTCCCTTCGCGGATGGCGCGTCACGGTTCTGGAACAGGCCGCCGCATTCGGCGATGCGGGGGCAGGGCTTCAGGTCTCGCCCAACGGGGCGGCGGTCCTGCGGGCGCTTGGGCTGGGCGACGCGCTCGACCGCGCCTCGATCCGAGGACAGGCGGTGGAGCTTCGGCGGGGACGCAGCGGCGCGAAGGTGCTGCGGCTGGATGTCTCGGACCAGAGCTATCACATGATCCACCGCGCGGACCTGATCGGTCTGCTGGCGGAAGGCGCGACAGGGGCGGGCGCAAGGATCGTGATGGGCGAGCGGGCCCATGATGCGCCCGGCCATGTGATCGGCGCGGATGGGATGCATTCCCGGCTTCGGGGCGCGATAGGCGGTGCCTCGCAGGCATTCTTCACCGGGCATGTGGCTTGGCGGGCGGTCATACCCGCCGAACCGGGGGCCGAGGCGGTGGCCGAAATCCATATGGGCCCGAACCGCCACCTTGTCAGCTATCCCCTTCGCGGGGGAACCCTTCGCAACATCGTGGCGGTGGAACGGCGCAAGGCATGGGCCGAGGAGAGCTGGACCCTGCGCGACGATGCACGGAACCTGCGAAGCGCCTTTGCCGGCTTTTCCCCGCGCGTGCGCGGCTGGCTGGACCGCGTGGAGCGACCCTGGCTGTGGGGCCTGTTCCGCCACGAGGTCGCGCGGCTGTGGCATGACGACCGGCGCGCGATCCTTGGCGACGCGGCCCATCCGACGCTGCCCTTCATGGCGCAAGGCGCGAACCTTGCGCTGGAGGATGCCTGGGTGCTGGCCGATTGCCTTGATCGAGAGCCGGATTTCGTCTCGGCCACCACCGCGTATCAGCGCAGGCGCGAAGGGCGGGTGCGCAAGGTCGTCGCGGCAGCGAATGCCAACGCACGCGTCTATCACCTGCCGTCACCGATTGCGCCGGTCGTCCACGCGGCGATGCGGTTTGGCGGGCTGATCGCACCGAAGGCGCCGCTGAAGCGCTTCGACTGGATCTATCGCCACGACGTCACGCGCTAAGGTCGATCCAGACCGGGACGTGATCCGAAGGCTTCTCGCCCGCCCGCACCTCGCGGTCGATGCGGCAATCGACCAGAAGATCGGCGGCTTGGGGCGAAAGCAGCAGATGGTCGATGCGGATGCCGTTGTTCCGCTCCCACGCGCCGGCCTGATAATCCCAGAAAGAATAATGCCCCGGCCCCTGCACCCGCGCGCGGAAGGCGTCGGTCAGGCCGAGATTCAACAGGCGGCGGAACGCCTCGCGCGTTTGCGGCAGGAACAGCGCATCGGTCAGCCAGACTTCGGGCCGCGCCGCATCCTCGGCCTGCGGGATGACGTTGTAATCGCCCGCCAGAACCAGCGGCTCTTCCAGCGCCAGCAATTCCACGACGCGGGCCTGCATCCGCGCCATCCATGCCAGCTTGTAGTCGTATTTCGGCCCCGGCGCGGGGTTGCCGTTGGGCAGATAGAGCCCACAGACGCGCACCGCGCGGGTGCCGATCACCGTCGCCTCGATCCAGCGGGCCTGCGCATCCTCGGGGTCGCCCGGAAGGCCTCGGGTCACATCCTCCAGCGGCAGTCTGGACAGGATCGCAACGCCGTTGAAGCCCTTCTGCCCGTGGGTTTCCACCCGCCAGCCTAGATCCTCGAACATCTCGCGCGGGAAAGCTTCGTCGACCGACTTGATCTCTTGCAGCAGGACCACATCGGCATTCGCATCGGCCAGCCAACGGGGCAGCGCCTCGATCCGGGCCTTGATGCCGTTGATGTTGAACGTGGCGATCTTCATGGCGGCCCTCCGGTTTCCACCGTTCCTAGGCCGCGGAGGCACCGGATGCAATCAGATCGAGAAGCTGACGCCGCAGCCGCAGGAACTGGAGGCGTTTGGATTCTCGATCACGAAACGCGCGCCGATCAGTTCTTCGGAAAAGTCGATCACCGCATTGGCAAGGAAGGGCAGGGATACCGCATCCACCAGAACTTTCTGGCCGTTCTTTTCCAGCACCAGATCGTCATCCGCCGGATCGTCCAGCTTGATGTCGTATTGGAATCCCGAACAGCCGCCGCCTTCGACCGCGACGCGCAGGGCGCGGTTTTCGCCCGTATCCTCGGCAATCTCGGCGAGCCGTGCGAAGGCACGGTCGGTCACGCGGGGCGGAAGGGTAAGGGCGTCCATGGCAAAAACCCGTGTCATCGGTGTTACCTATCCCATATAGGATGAAGCAAAACGTCTAACAAGAACAGGCAAGACACATGTTGGCCCCCTATGCCTGCCAGCCTTCGCAATCGCGGGGCAGGCTTTACGGCGAAGACCTGAGCAGCTTTCGTTCCGCCTTCCAGCGCGACCGCGACCGTATCATCCATTCCTCGGCCTTCCGCCGCCTGAAGCACAAGACGCAGGTGTTCGTTGAGCACGAGGGCGATTATTACCGCACCCGTCTGACCCATTCGATCGAGGTGGCGCAGGTCGCGCGCACGATCGCGGGGGTGCTGGGCCTGAATACGGATCTGGCCGAATGCATCGCGCTGGCGCATGATCTGGGCCACACGCCCTTCGGCCATACGGGCGAGGATGCACTGTCGCTGCTGATGCAGCCCTATGGCGGGTTCGACCACAATGCGCAGGCCATGCGGATCGTGACCCGGCTGGAGCGACACTATGCCGAGTTCGACGGGTTGAACCTGACATGGGAATCGCTGGAAGGGATCGCCAAGCATAACGGACCCGTCACCGGAGATCTGCCCTATGCATTGGCCGAGGCGAATGCCGAATGGGATTTGGAGCTGCACACCTTCGCCAGCGCCGAGGCTCAGGTGGCGGCGATTGCCGATGACGTCGCCTATTCGCATCACGACCTGCATGACGGGCTGCGCTCGGGCCTGTTCAACGAAGATGACCTTATGGAGCTGCCCGTCACCGGCCCTGCATTCGAGGAGGTGGACCGAATCTATCCGGGGCTGGAGCCGATGCGCCGCCGCCATGAGGCGCTGCGGCGGGTGTTCGGCCGGATGGTCGAGGATGTCATCCACATCGCGCAGAACCGTCTGGAAGCCGCCGCGCCGCAATCCGTCGACGACATCCGCGCGATGGAGCAGACGGTGATCCGATTCTCGAAACCGCTGTATCAGGAGTTGAAGGCGATCCGCAGCTTCCTGTTCACGCGGATGTATCGCGCGCCTTCGGTCATGGCGGAACGGGCCAAGGTGACGACGGCCGTGAATGATCTGTTCAAGCTGTTTATGGACCAACCCGCGATCCTGCCGCAGCAGTGGCGCGGCAAAGGCGACGATGAGGTGCAATATGCCCGCAACGTCGCCGATTACGTTGCGGGGATGACCGACCGTTTCGCGCTACAGGAGCATCAGCGGCTTTGCCGCTGAGCCGCCGCGATCCAGACGGCCACCAGAACCAGCGATGCGATGGCGTTCCACGACGCCATCGACAGCCCCGCCATCGACCACGCCACCTGATCGCACATGACGACATGGACCGGCTGTGCAGTGGACAGAAGATCCGATCCCGAAAGCCCCGAAAGCGCGTCCGATGATCCGGTGCAACTGGAAGGCCCGGCCCACCATTTACGCTCGACGCCCGTGTGGAAGATGCCGATCCCGGCGCTGGTCAGCGCCGCCAGCGCGCCCAGCCAGCACAGCGCGCGGCGCGGCATCACCCAGACCAGCACACCGATGGCGATAGCCGCGCCATGCGGCCAGCGCTGCCAGATGCACATGGCGCAGGGCGCAAGCCCGCCAATGTATTGAAAGGCCAGCGCGCCCAGAAGCAGCGCCGCCGATCCTGCCGCTGCAATCGCGGCCCAAACCCTTGTCATCGTCTTCCCCGGTCTGTCTGCGCACAGTTTATGCAGCAGGAATGGCAATGGAAATCACACCGGGCAGGCATCACGCAACGCTTTGCGAAGCGCCATCCCTGTCGTAAGGTTTCACCGCATCGTGAAGGGGTCGAGTGATGGATTGGCGTGGAAGACGGGGCAGCCGCAACATCGAGGATCGGCGCGGACGATCCGGCGGCGGCGGGGCGGCAATCGGGGGCGGGGGCGTCATCATCGTTCTGCTGCTGGGTTACTTCCTTGGCATCGACGTGACACCCCTGCTGAACGGCGGAATGCAGTCCGGCCCGACCGAGATCACGCAGGCCGACGAGGAAGCGGCGCAGTTCGTCTCGGTCACGCTGGCCGATACCGAGGAAGTCTGGGCGGGCGTTTTCCGCGACCAGCTTGGCGAGGCCTATACCCCCGCGACGCTGGTGCTCTACAAGGGCGTGACGCAGTCGCCCTGCGGCGGGGCAAGCGGAGCCACGGGGCCGTTCTATTGCCCCGGCGACAACAAGGTGTATCTGGACACCGATTTCTTCGTGACGCTGGAACGCCGCCTGGGCGCCGAAGGCGACTTCGCCGCTGCCTATGTCGTTGCGCACGAGATCGGCCACCATGTCCAGGACGAGCTTGGCATCCTCGACCGCGCGAACCAAATCCGCCAACGCAGCAGCGAGGCGGACAGCAACGCGATTTCCGTCATGATCGAGCTTCAGGCAGATTGCCTATCGGGCATCTGGGCCCGCCATGCCGAGGCGCAGTTCGGCTCCATCGAGCCGGGCGACCTGCAGGAAGCCGTCAACGCCGCGCGCCAGATCGGTGACGATACCTTGCAACGCAACGCGGGCCAGCGCCCGATGCCGCACACCTTCACCCACGGCACGTCCGAACAACGCGCCCGCTGGTTCGAAAACGGATACAGTTCCGGCCAGATCGCCCAGTGCGATACGTTCAGCGCCGAACGTCTGTGATTGACCGCGCCTTTCCACTGCGCTAATCGGGCGGAAGTGCCCGAGTGGTGGAATGGTAGACACAGGGGATTCAAAATCCCCCGCCGCAAGGCTTGTCGGTTCGAGTCCGACCTCGGGTACCATCCGCAATCCATTTCCATGTCGCAGGCGTCGCCATACGCTCGCTTTTGACCGGGGGCGCAAGACAGCTTTGATGGCGGAAAAACGAGACCACCTGCGCGGACAGGCGGCATTTCGATAAGAAACTCGGGAGAAGGCTTACACGTTAAACGCTGATCTTATTCAGTATTTTGGCTGGGGCGCCAGGATTCGAACCTGGGAATGGCGGTACCAAAAACCGCTGCCTTACCACTTGGCGACGCCCCAACTTGTGTGAGGCGGTGTTTAGCGAAGCCCTCAGGAGGCCGCAAGAGGCAATTTGCAGATTTCTTTCATTGCCCGACGATTGGCCGCGCAGTAGGTGCTGCACATGGAAAAATTCGATGTCGTCATCATCGGCGCAGGCGCCGCCGGAATGTTCTGCGCGATCGAGGCGGGGCGGCGCGGGCGGCGCGTCCTCGTGATCGACCATGCCAAGGCGGCGGGCGAAAAGATCCGCATCTCGGGCGGTGGGCGCTGCAACTTCACGAACATGGGCATCGCGGAGGACAGGTTCATTTCGAACAATCCGCGCTTTGCCCTTTCTGCGCTGAAACGCTTCACGCAATGGGATTTCATCGCCCGCATCGACGAGGAGGGCATCGCCTGGCACGAAAAGACGCTGGGCCAGCTTTTCTGCGACGGGCCTTCGACGCAGATCGTGCAGATGCTGCTGCGCCAGATGCATCAGGCGGGCGTCACGCTCTGGCTGGGAACGAGCGTGGAAAAGGTCGATCAGGGCTGGAAGGTCGTCACCTCCCGCGGGATCGTGCAGGCGGATCGCGTGGTGATCGCCAGCGGCGGCAAGTCGATCCCCAAGATGGGCGCGAGCGGTTTCGGATACCGTGTCGCCGAAGCCTTCGGCATCCCGGTGATCGAGACGCGCCCGGGCCTCGTGCCTATGACATTTGCCGAACAGGAGCTTCAGTCGCTGCGTCTTCTGGCGGGGATCGCGGTGGATGCGCGCGTGACCGCAGCCGCCCGCTTCGACGAGGCGCTCCTGTTCACCCATCGCGGATTGTCCGGCCCCGCGATCCTTCAGGCCAGCAGCTATTGGCAGCCGGGCGAGGAGATCGGCGTCGATCTTCTGCCAGGGCAGAGCATCACCGGCGCGTTGCGCGAGGCGCGCGGCAGCAGCGGGCGTGCGGCGATCCGCACGGCGCTCGGTCGGTTCCTGCCCGAGAAGCTGGCGCGGCATATGGAGGACGTGTCGGGGCTGGAGGGGCCGATCGGCGCGCAGTCCAACGCCGCGCTGGAAAGGCTCGAGGCACTGATCCACGACTGGCGGCTGCGTCCGGTCGGGACCGAAGGTTACCGCACCGCCGAAGTGACGCTTGGCGGGGTCGATACGGATGCGCTGGATGCACGGACGATGGAGGCGAAGGCACATCCCGGCCTGCATTTCATCGGCGAGGTGGTGGACGTGACCGGCTGGCTTGGCGGATACAATTTCCAATGGGCTTGGTCGTCGGGATGGGCGGCGGGGCAGGCGGTGTGAACCGCCTGCCAAGTCAGGCTCAGCCCGGGGGAAGCTGCGAGCCGGCCTGCGCTACAAGCTCGCCGATCTGCTTGCACAGCGCTTCCTCGCTGGAGGACTGCGCGGTGGCCACATCGGCCAGCGACTGTTCGGTGCCCATAGCGGAAACGGTGCCCGCCTTGCCTTTCTCATAGGCCGCATCCGCGGCCGAAGTGTCGCCCGGCGCCGGGATCAGTTCCAGCATGCGGTTCTGCACGCTGATCGGCTCATCGCCGACATACCCGGCCTGCTGGCAATACTCCAGAACGCCAAGCTGGTTGCGGGCCGAGGCATAGGTTTCCTCCATGTTCGGGGCGGGCGGGGCAGCTGGCGCGGCCTCCTGCGCGAAGGCGGCACCCGCAAGGGCCGAGGAGGCGACGATGGCGGCGATAATGCTGTTCTTCACGGAAGAGGCTCCTGTCTGTTTCGCATTCATGAGCCGAAGCTAGGAGCCGTGCGGGTCAAGGTAAATGCAACGCCCGCGCGGTCGGCAGGATCGCGCGGGCGTTCAAAGGCGAAAGGGGCAGGAACTTGCCGGGTCAGCGGCCTCGGCGTTCCGGGATCAGCCCGCGCGGGCTGAAACGCAGCACCAGCAGAAGGATCACGCCCATGGTCAGCAGCCGCATATGCGCGACCCCGTCCTGAAGATGCACGCGCAGCCACGACCCTTCGGGCAGGTTTGCGGTGATCGCGCCAAGGATGCCCGCGCCGATCGGCTCGACCATGACCCATAGCCACCAGATAAGGAAGCCGCCCAGAACGGCGCCCCAGTTGTTGCCCGAACCGCCCACAATCACCATCACCCAGACAAGGAAGGTGAACCGCAGCGGCTGATAGGTGCCCGGTGTCAGCTGGCTGTCCAGCGTCGTCATCATCGCGCCCGCGATCCCGATGACCGCAGATCCGATCACGAATATCTGGAGGTGCCGCCTCGTGACGTTCTTGCCCATCGCACCCGCCGCAACCTCGTTGTCGCGGATCGCGCGCATCATGCGGCCCCAGGGCGAGTTCAGCGCCAGTTCCGACAGCAGAACGATTGCCGCCAGCACCATCCCGAACAGACCCAGATAGCACAGCTTCACCACGATGGAGGATGCCGTGACCGGATCGAAGCCGTAACCCTGCGCCCATGCGACGAAGCCCGGATCTCGCTGAAGGTTCACCTCATAGGGCACGGGGCGGGGCAGGCCGATGACATTCTTGACGCCGCGGGCCAGCCAATCTTCGTTCCGCATGACCGACAGCACGATTTCGGCGATGCCCAGCGTGGCGATGGCCAGATAGTCCGACCGCAGGCCAAGCGCCGTCCTGCCGATTGCCCAAGCCGCAGCGGCCGCCAGCAGTCCGCCCACCGGCCATGCCAGAAGCACCGGCAGGCCAAGGCCGCCGATATTGCCCGTGACCGAAGGGTTGATCGCCTCGACCGCCGCGACGCCGCCGTCGAAGACCGCACGGAAGGCGACGAAGCCTATAGCGGCAATAAGCAGCATCGCCAACGTCCGCACCCGGCCCGTCAGCCGCCGCCACGCCTGAATCAGCAGAGCCAGCGCCGCCAGCCCTAGAACCAGCCCGCCGACGATGCGCCAGCCGCCCGCGTTCCACGCCTCGGCATTCGGGGCGCTTGCCGTCAGCACGACGCCCAGCCCGCCCAGTGCCACAAACCCCATGACGCCGATGTTGAACAGCCCGGCATAGCCCCATTGCAGATTCACCCCCATCGCCATGATGGCCGAGATGACCGCCATGTTCAGGATCGAAAGCGAGGTGTTCCAGCTTTGCGTCACGCCCGTCAGCACGAACAGCGCCGCCATCAGCGCGAAAAGAACCACGTTCCGCATCAGACCGATTTCCCCTTGAACAGGCCCGTGGGCATGAACAGCAGCACAAGGATCAGGATCGCGAAGCTGACTGCGAATTTGTAGTCGGTGGACAGAAGCTGTGCGAGTCCGTCCGGCGCAAGGCTTTCAGGCAGCACATAGGTCGCGACCTTCTTCCACGCATAGGTCACGCCCACCTCGGAAAAGGCGATGACGAAGCCGCCCGCGATGGCGCCCAGCGGATTGCCCAATCCCCCCACGACCGCCGAGGCGAAGATCGGCAGCAGAAGCTGGAAATAGGTGAAGGCCTTGAACGACTTGTCCAGCCCGTAAAGCACGCCCGCCGTCGTTGCCAGCGCGGCGACGATCAGCCATGTCACCTGCACGACCCGTTCGGGATTGATGCCCGACAGCAGCGCCAGATCCTCGTTGTCGGAGAAAGCGCGCATGGATTTGCCGGTGCGGGTGCGGTTCAGGAACCAGAACAGCAGCGCCACCGCGATGGCGGCCACCACCAGCGTGATGACCTGCGTGGTGCGGATCGCCAGCCCTTCGGCCAGCCCCGTCGCATCGCGGAATTCACGCGCGCCGATGACGAAGCGTTCACCGTCGGCAAAGGTCACATCTTCGACGCCGATGATGAACCGCACAACGCCGTTCATGATGAACATCACGCCAAGCGACACCATGGTCAGGATCACCGGCGCGGCCCGCTGCTTGCGATAGAAGCGATAGACGGCCCTGTCCGTTCCGACCAGCACGATCCCGGTCAGGACGATCGCGAAGGGCAGGGCCAGCAGCGCGGTCGGCAGCGGGCCGAAGCTGATCCCTGCACCTTGCATGAGCGCGGTGATGAGGATCGTCAGCGTCGTGCCGAAGGCCATCGTGTCGCCATGCGCGAAGTTGGAGAACCGCAGGATGCCATAGATCAGCGTGACGCCCAGTGCGCCCAGCGCAAGCTGCGCGCCATAGGCGACGGCGGGGATGAACACGAAGTTCGCAAAGGCCACGAGGGCGTTTAGAATGTCCATCGTCAGCCCCCGAGGAAGGTGCGGCGAACCTCGGGGTCCGCCATGAGTTCGTCGCCCGTCCCGGTGAAGCGGTTCGCCCCCTGCACCAGAACATATCCGCGATCCGCGATCATCAGCGCCTGACGCGCGTTCTGTTCCACCATCAGGATCGAGATTCCCGTCCGTGCCACCTCGATGATGCGGTCGAAAAGCTCGTCCATGACGATGGGGGACACGCCCGCCGTCGGCTCGTCCAGCATAAGCACCTTGGGCTGCGTCATCAGCGCACGGCCGACGGCGACCTGCTGGCGCTGGCCGCCCGAAAGTTCGCCCGCCGGCTGGCGGCGTTTCTCGCGCAGGATCGGGAACAGATCATAGATCATGTCGCGCGTCGGGCGGATGTCGTCGCGGCGCAGGAACGCCCCCATTTCGAGGTTCTCCTCGACCGTCATGCTGGCGAAGATGTTGTTCGTCTGCGGCACGAAGGCCATGCCTTTGGCGACGCGGTCTTGCGGCGAAAGCGAAGTGATCTCTTCGCCATCCAACCGCACATGGCCGCCGCGCAGTTTCAGCATGCCGAAGACGGCTTTCATGGCGGTGGATTTGCCCGCGCCGTTGGGGCCGACGATGACCGCGATCTGGCCCTTTTCCACCGCGATGGTGCAGCCGTGAAGGATATTGGCGGAGCCGTAGCCGCCGATCATATTCTCGCCGATCAGGAAGGGTTCAGCCATTGGCGACGACCTTGTTCTTCAGGCCGGTGCCCAGATAGGCTTCGATCACGGCCTCGTTCTCCATGATATGCGCGGCGGACCCTTGGGCCAGCACGTCGCCCGCAGCCATAACGATCACCGGGTCGCACAGGCGGCCGATGAAATCCATGTCATGCTCGATCACGCAGAAGGTGTAGCCGCGTTCGCGGTTCAGACGCAGGATGGCATCGCCAATGGTGTTCAGCAGCGTGCGGTTCACGCCTGCGCCGACCTCGTCCAGAAACACGATCTTGGCGTCCACCATCATGGTGCGGCCCAACTCGACCAGCTTCTTCTGCCCGCCGGAAATGTTGCCCGCAAGTTCGTTCGCGATGTGGGAAATGGTCAGGAAATCCAGCACCTCGTCGGCCTTCTCGCGCAGGGCGCGTTCCTCGGCGGCGATGCGGCCACGGCGGAACCATGCGTTCCACAGCGTCTCGCCCGACTGTTTCGCCGGAACCATCATAAGGTTTTCGCGCACGGTCATGGACCCGAATTCATGCGCGATCTGGAACGTGCGCAGCAGCCCCTTGTGAAACAGCGCGTGCGGGGGCAGGCCGGTGATATCCTCGCCATCCATCAGAACGCGGCCCGATGTGGGCGGCAACCGTCCGGCAATGACGTTGAAAAGCGTGGTCTTTCCCGCGCCGTTCGGACCGATCAACCCAGTGATCGAACCCTTTTCGATCGTCAGGCTGGCACCGTTCACGGCACGGAAAGAGCCGAAATGCCTGTGAAGGTTTTCGACGGTTATCATTTGATCCCCTGTGCCCCTTTTGCGTTCAGATCGCGAGGCTTGTTAATGGAATCGGCCCGGCAAAAGCCGGGCCGATCCGTTGCGTGTATCCGATTTCAGCGGAAACCGACAGTCTCTACCGCGCCGCCCGTGATGTCGTATTCGCGGAAGGTGCCAAGGCTCTCGCCCGGTTCGGCCATTTCGACATTGGTCGCGCCGACGTAATCGACATCCTGGCCCGCCGCGATCAGCTCCAGCGCCTTGGACAGCTCGCCCGGGTTGATCTTTTCGCCGGGCGCGTTGGCCACGTCCATGATCTTGCCCTTGTAATCGGCGCCGTTCGACGATTTCGCAGCCTGCATCGCCAGCAGCACAAGCGCCGCAGCGTCATAGCTTTCGGCGGCATAGGACGAGGTGCCGTCGAAACCGGCCGCCGTCGCCATCTCGTGATAGGTGTCGACGTTCTCGCCCTCGGCAGCCGGAACGTCGCCATAGGAACCGTCAAGCGAATCCCCGATCGCTTCGATCAGCGAGGGGCCATACATGCCGTCGGGCAGATAGAAGGTGTCGAACGCGCCTGTGTCGATGGCGTTCTGCACGATCCCGCGGCCGCCCTGATCGACATAGCCCGCAACGACCAGCAACTCGCCGCCCGCAGCGGCCAGTGCCGCAACCTCGGCGGAATAATCGGCCTTGCCGTCGTCATGCGCGGCGGAAATCGTGACGTTGCCGCCCTTTTCCGTGAACGCCGCCGCAAAGCTGTCGGCCAGACCCTTGCCGTAGTCATTGTTGGTATAGGTCACCGCCACATCCGTCGTGCCACGGCCCGAGATGATGTCGGCCATGACCGCACCCTGACGCGCATCGGACGGCGCGGTGCGGAAGAACAGCCCGTCATCCTCGACCTCCGAAAGGCCGGGCGAGGTTGAGGAAGGCGAGATCTGCACGACGCCCTGCGGGCGCGCGACGTTCTGAAGGATCGCGCCCGTCACCCCCGAACAGTCTGCGCCGATGATCGCCTTCACCCCGTCCGAGGTGACCAGACGTTCCGCAGCTGCCGTCGCCGCCGATGCGTCCACGCAGGTCGAATCCGCGCGGATCGGGGTCACGGTCGATCCGTCGAGGAACAGGCCCGACTCGGACACTTCCTTCATCGCCAGTTCCGCACCCGCCGCCATGTGGGGCGTGATGGATTCAAGCGGGCCGGTGAAGCCGAAGATGATCCCCAGTTTCACTTCCTCGGCCCCTGCGGCCCCGGCAAGCATCGCCGTCGCAGTCGAGGCCAGCAGCAGTTTCTTCATTGTCGTCTCCCATGTTGGATCGAAACCCTTTGCGCGAAGGTAGAGGCGACGCGGCTGAAAAGAAAGCGCATCTTGCATTGTTGCCGCACGGCCCGTTACCTCTGGCCCAAAGCGAAGGAGATGCCGGATGAACGACATGCCGGGCGCGCGCCGCCTGATGCGCAAGGGCGAATGGACGACAGCGCAGGACAAGGTGGTGCTGGATTACGAAGGCCGCTTCTTGCGCCGCAAGCGTCTGGTCGCGGCATCGGGTCGCGGTTTCCTTGTGGATCTTGCGGAAACCACCAGCCTCGATCACGGCGATGCGTTCGAGCTGGAAGACGGCACGGTGGTGGAAATCGCCGCCGCGATGGAGCCTGTTCTGGTCGTCACGGGCGATCTGCCGCGCCTTGCATGGCATATCGGCAACCGTCACACGCCTTGCCAGATCGAAGGGGATCGCCTGCTGATCCGCCGTGATCATGTGCTGGAAGGAATGCTGACCGGGCTTGGGGGGCACGTCCGCCCGACGATGGAGCGTTTCACGCCCGAGGGTGGCGCTTATGGGCATGGGCGAACGATGGGCCATGAACACTGACCTCCTCCGCCTCGTGCAATGGCTTTCTCCGGCATTTCCGACCGGGGGATATGCATATTCGCACGGGCTGGAATGGGCGATAGCGCAGCGCGAGGTCGCGGATGCGCGCAGCGCGGGACGCTGGATCGGGGACGTGCTGCGCTTCGGCGCAGGGCGGACGGACGCGATCCTGCTGGCACATGCGCTGCGCGGGGCGGATCTGCTGGCGCTGACCCGTGCGCTTTTCCCTTCTGCAGAGCGGCGGATGGAGTCCGAAACGCAGGGCGCCGCCTTCGCCACCGCCGCCGGGGTCGATCCGCAGCCGCTGGTGCTGGCCTTTGCACAGGCCGCCCGGACGCTTTCGGTCGAACACGAGACGGTGGTGGCGCTTTATCTGTACTCCTTCGCGGCGAATCTCTGCTCGGCGGCGACGCGGTTCGTGCCGCTGGGCCAGACCGAGGGGCAGAGGATCCTTGGCGACCTCCATCCCTTGATCGGAACGCTCGCAAGGGATGCGACGGTCGCCTCGCTCGATGCCATAGGCAGCGCGGCATTCCGGGGCGATCTCGCCTCGATGCAGCATGAAACACTGGATGTAAGGATTTTCAGGACATGACCCACGGCCCCCTTCGCGTCGGCATCGGCGGACCCGTCGGCACCGGCAAGACGACGCTGACGGAAAAGCTGTGTGCCGCGCTGGCACAGCGCTGTTCAATGGCGGTGGTCACCAACGACATCTACACGCGCGAGGATGCCGAATACCTCATGCGCGCGCAGGTGCTGCCTTCGGAACGCATTCGGGGGGTGGAAACCGGAGGCTGTCCGCATACAGCGATCCGCGAGGATGCCTCGATCAACCTTGCCGCCATCGCCGATCTGCGCCGTTCGTTCCCGGACCTCGACCTCGTGCTGATCGAATCCGGAGGCGACAATCTGGCAGCGACGTTTTCGCCCGAACTGGCGGACCTTACGATCTATGTCATCGACACGGCGGCGGGGCAGGACATTCCGCGCAAGCGCGGGCCGGGGGTCACGCGATCCGATCTGCTGGTGGTCAACAAGACCGACCTTGCGCCTCATGTCGGGGTCGATCTGACGCTGCTGGAACAGGACACGCAGCGCGCGCGGGGCGATCGGCCCTATGTCATGGCGCGGCTTCGCCAGGGGCAGGGTATCGACCGGATCGTCGAATTCCTGTGCCGCGAGGGCGGGCTCACACTCGCAGGGTGACCGTTTTTTGGGCATCCGGGATACTTCTGCCCAATCGGTGAACATCAGCGCGCAGGGCGCCCGCTGCTGCGTTCCGTGATCTTGTCCGTGGCGACACACCCCCGCTAACTCGACCCATCGGCCCGCAAGAGGCCGCAAGTTCAACGGGGAGATGGCAGCGCGGGCTGGATCATGGGGATCCGCCCGCGCCGCGTCCCTCACGGAGGGTTAGTCGATGTTCGGGAAATTGATGATCGGCGCGGGCCTCGGGCTGGCGCTGGCCGGCGGAGCCGTCGCGCAGGAAGGCGAGCCGATCAAGATCGGCGTGCTGCATTCGCTGTCGGGCACGATGGCGATTTCGGAAACCACGCTGAAGGATACGGTCCTGATGCTGATCGAGGAACAGAACGCGGCAGGCGGCGTTCTTGGCCGCCCGCTGGAGGCCGTCGTCGTCGATCCCGCCTCCGACTGGCCGCTGTTCGCGGAAAAGGCGCGCGAATTGCTGACCGTATCGGATGTCGACGTGATGTTCGGCTGCTGGACGAGCGTAAGTCGCAAGTCCGTCCTTCCGGTGATCGAGGAATTGAACGGCCTGCTTTTCTATCCGGTGCAATACGAAGGCGAGGAAAGCTCGAAGAACGTCTTCTATACCGGCGCTGCGCCGAACCAGCAGGCGATCCCTGCGACCGATTATCTGATCGACGAATTGGGCGTCGAGAAGTTCGCGCTGCTGGGCACCGATTACGTCTATCCGCGCACGACGAACAACATCCTGTCGGCCTACCTTCAGGACAAGGGCGTGGCGGAAGGCGACATCTTCGTCAACTACACCCCCTTCGGCCACTCGGACTGGTCCAAGATCGTCGCCGATGTCGTCGCGCTGGGCGCGGACGGCAAGAAGGTCGGCGTCATCTCGACCATCAACGGCGATGCCAATATCGGCTTCTACAAGGAACTGGCCGCGGCGGGCGTGTCGGCCGATGACATTCCGGTCGTCGCCTTCTCGGTCGGCGAGGAGGAGCTGTCGGGTCTGGATACGACCGACCTCGTCGGCCACCTTGCCGCCTGGAACTATTTCGGATCCGCCGAAAGCCCGGAAAATGCCGCGTTTATCGAAAGCTGGAAGGGCTTTGTAGGCGCGGACCGCGTGACCAATGATCCGATGGAAGCCACGATGATCGGCTTCAAGATGTGGGTTCAGGCGGTCGAAAAGGCCGGGACCACCGACGTCGATACCGTGCGCGAGGCGATGTATGGCCTTGAGGTCCCGAACCTGACCGGGGGCATGGCGAAGATGCTGCCGAACCACCATCTGACCAAACCTGTGCTGATCGGCGAAATCCGCGAGGATGGCCAGTTCGACATCGTCTCCCAGACAGACCCGGTAGAAGGCGACGCATGGACAGACTTCCTGCCCGAATCGGCGGTGCTGGAGGCGGACTGGGCCGAGCTGGATTGCGGCATGTTCAACAGCCAGACCCAGACCTGCGTGCAACAGAAGTCGAACTACTGACGTCCGGGCGCGGCCGACTGCGCCGCGCCCGTCCTGAACGCGGGAATATCATGCGCCTTCTTCTTTCGCTCCTCCTCCTCCTCGCCTCTCCGGTCTGCGCGCAGCAGGCGGCGGCGGTTCTGGAACAGAACCGTGCGCTGATCGAAAAGCCGTCGCGCCAGACCATCGGCCCGGTGATCGACGCGCTTGCGGCAAGCGGCGATCCCGCCGCCGCGCGCATCCTCGCCGCGTTCGAGGCCCGCAATCTGGGCGTCCGGGAGGGGGACGGCGCCTTCGTCATCGTGACGCAGGACGGGCTGACCGATCTGGCAGGCCAACCCACGGATGGGGAGGCAAGCGTCATCCGCCCGAACTCCGGCGTCCGCGGGGTCATCGCCGCCGCACTGGTGCGGTTCCAGCTTGCCGATCCGGACCCGGAGCGGCGGATGGATGTGGTGGCGGCGATCGCCCGCAATCCCGACGCCAGCCATCTGGAGCCGCTGCGCGCGGCGCTGGCTCAGACCGCCGATCCCCATCTGGCACGGCTGGAGCGGCTTTTGACCATCCGCTTCGACACCGATGGCGAAGCCCGCGTCGCCGCCATCGAAGGGTTCGGGAGCGACATGTCCCTGGATCTGCGGGCGGCGCTGAACCCGCTGCTCGCGACGCGGCGGGAGGTCAATCCGGAGGGCGGGAACATCGCGCGCGAGCTGACCCCCGGCAGCGATCTGTCGCGCGACGAAGCCTATGACCTGCTTGTCGCCAAGGGCATCGCGCCCGCCCGCCTGACTCGCGAGGGCGCGCAGGCGGCACTGGTCGCAAATATCAAGGACGGACAGGTGGCCGGCATTCCTGTCGCCTCTCTTGACACGCGGGACGCACGGGACGCCGCCTATGGCGCGCTCGAGGCCGCAGGCACCGTTCCGCCCGCCGCGACCGAAGCGGAAGTCGACGCGGCGCTGGATGCCGCCCGGATCGCCGATGTCTATCAAGAACCGGATGCCGCCGTGACCGACGCCGCCCGCGCGGCGCTGAACGGTATCAGCACCAAGGTCGGCGCGATGCAGTTCGCGGACCTGACGCTGGATGCGCTGTCGCTCGCCTCGATCTATTTCCTTGCAGCCATCGGCCTTGCCATCACCTTCGGCGTCATGCGCGTCATCAACATGGCCCATGGCGAATTCATCATGATGGGCGCCTATACCGGCTACGCCGTGCAGCAGGTCGTGACCGATTACACGCTGTCGATCCTGATCGCGCTGCCGCTGGCCTTTGCCGTGACCTTCGCCGCGGGCGTCGTGATGGAGCGGCTGGTGATCCGGCATCTGTATAAACGCCCGCTGGAGACGCTGCTGGCGACCTTTGGCATTTCGATCATGCTGCAACAGCTGGCCAAGAACATCTTCGGCACGCAAGCCCGCCCGCTGACCGCGCCGGGTTGGCTGAACGGCGCGCTGAGCTTCAACGACATCGTCTCCATCAGCTATATCCGCGTCGCGATCTTCGTCCTGGCGCTGCTGTTTCTGGGCATCTACCTTTGGATCATGCGTCGCACCCGGCTGGGGCTGGAGGTCAGGGCGGTGCAGCAGAACCCGTCGATGGCGGCGTCGATGGGCATCTCGCCCGGTCGGATCAACATGCTGGCCTTCGGGCTCGGCTCCGGCATCGCCGGGATCGCGGGCGTCGCCATCGGCCTGTTCGCCCAGGTCACGTCCGAGCTCGGATCGCAATATATCGTCCAGAGCTTCATGACCGTTGTGGTCGGCGGTGTCGGCAATATCTGGGGCACGCTGGCGGGGGCGGCGATGATCGGCTTCCTCCAGAAGGGGATCGAGTGGTTCAACCCCTCGAACACGCTGGCGGCGCAGACCTACATGATCCTGTTCATCATCATCTTCATCCAGTTCCGGCCAAGGGGCATCATCGCCCTGAAGGGCCGCGCGGCAGGGGACTGACATGCGCCATCCATCCGTTCTGATCTTCCTGTCCTGCCTTGCGCTGTTCACCGTCGCCGTAACGGTGATGGCACAGGCGGGCATGGTATCCACCAGCTTCGTCAAGACGCTGGGGATGACGCTGTGCCTCTGCCTCGTCGCGCTGGCGATGGACCTTATCTGGGGCTATGCGGGTATCCTTTCGCTTGGGCATTTCGCCTTCTTCGGGCTCGGCGGCTACATGATCGGCATGTGGCTGATGTATGCGCGGACCGAAGGGATCGTGGTGCAGTCGCTGGCCGGATCGCCGCTGCCTGCCACGCCCGAGGAAATCCGGCAGGGCATCGGCACGCAGATCTTCGGCGTCGTGGGCGGGTCCGACATCCCTTGGGTCTGGAGCTTTGCGCATTCGCTGCCGCTGCAACTTCTGCTGGTGGTGCTGGTGCCGGGGCTGCTCGCGCTGGTCTTCGGCTGGCTGGCCTTTCGCAGCCGTGTGACGGGGGTGTACCTGTCGATCCTGACGCAGGCGATGACGCTGGCGCTGGCGCTCTATCTGTTCCAGAACGACAGCGGCCTGCGCGGCAATAACGGGCTGTCGGGGCTGCAGAACATTCCGGGCGTGACGGCAGGGCAGGATCGCGTATCGGTCTGGCTGCTTTGGGCCTCGGCGTTGGCTCTGGGCCTTGGTTACATCCTGTGCAGCATCATGGTGTCGGGCAAGTTCGGCTCGGTCATCCGGGCGATCCGCGACGACGAACAACGGGTCCGCTTCCTCGGCTATCCGGTCGAGGGATACAAGCTGTTCGTCTTCACCCTGACCGCGATCATCGCCGCCATCGCCGGGGCGCTCTATTATCCGCAGGCGGGGATCATCAACCCGACAGAGCTGATGCCCATCGCGTCGATCTATCTTGCCGTCTGGGTCGCGATCGGGGGGCGGGGGCGGCTCTACGGCGCGGTGATCGGGGCTGCGGTCGTCTCGTTGCTGTCCAGCTGGTTCACAGGGGGCAGGGCACCGTCCATCCCGCTCGGCTTCTATACGATCAACTGGGTCGACTGGTGGCAGGTGCTGCTGGGCCTGACCTTCGTGCTGGTCACGTTGCTGGCACCCGGCGGCATCGGCGCACTTTTCGGACGGGGGCGCTGATGTCGGCCCTTCTGGAAGTGCGCGGCGTTTCTGTCAGCTTCGACGGGTTCCGCGCGATCAATAACCTGTCCTTCGCCATCGGCACCGCCGAGCTGCGGGCGGTGATCGGACCGAACGGCGCGGGCAAGACCACCTTCATGGACATCGTGACCGGCAAGACCCGGCCCGACAGCGGCGAGGTCCTGTTCGGCGAGGTGCCGCGATCCCTTCTGCGCATGTCCGAGGCGCAGATCGCACGCGCGGGGGTCGGCCGCAAGTTCCAGCGCCCCACGGTGTTCGAGAATCAGTCCGTCTTCGACAACATCATGATGGCGCTCAAGAAACCGCGCGGGCCGTTCTCCGTCTTGAGGTTCCGCGCATCGAAATCCGACCGCACCCGCGTGCGGGAACTTGCGGACGAGGTGGGTCTGGCGCCGCATCTGGACCGCATCTCGGGCGAGCTGTCGCACGGCCAGAAGCAATGGCTGGAGATCGGCATGCTTCTGGCGCAGGAGCCGCGCCTTTTGCTGGTGGACGAGCCTGCCGCCGGGATGACGCTGGGCGAGCGCGAGCATACGACCGAATTGCTGACCCGGCTGGCGCGGACCCGCGCCGTAGTGGTCGTGGAACATGACATGGAATTCGTGCGCCGCCTGAACTGCAAGGTGACGGTGCTGCACGAAGGCTCGGTCCTTGCCGAAGGATCGCTGGACCATGTGACCGCCGATGCGCGCGTCATCGAAGTCTATCTGGGGAGATGAGATGCTGAAAACCGAAGGGCTGACCCTGCATTACAGCGGCAGCCAGATCCTGCACGGCATCGACATGGAAGCCCGCGCGGGCGAAGTCACCTGCATCATGGGCACGAACGGGGTCGGCAAGACCTCGCTTCTGAAGGCCATCGCCGGGACGCATCCGCGTTCGGGCGGGCGCGTGACGCTGGACGGCGAGGAACTGCCCGTGTTGCGCCCCGAGGGAATGGCGAAGCGCGGCCTTGGGTTCGTGCCGCAGGGGCGGATGATCTTTCCGCTGCTGACGGTGACCGAGAACATGCAAACGGCCTATGCCACGCTGCCGAAATCCGAGCATCGCATCCCGGACGAGATCTATGATCTGTTCCCCGTGCTGAAGGATATGGGCCATCGGCGCGGAGGGGACCTGTCGGGCGGGCAGCAGCAGCAGCTTGCCATCGCCCGTGCCATGATCATGAAGCCGAAGCTGCTGCTGCTGGACGAGCCGACAGAGGGCATCCAGCCGAACATCATCCAGCAGATCGGGCGCGTCATCTCCTACCTTCGCGGCAAGGGCGACATCGCCATCGTTCTGGTCGAACAGTATTTCGACTTCGCCTTCGATCTTGCCGACCGCTTCTACGTTCTGAAACGCGGAAGCGTCGAGGTTTCGGGCACCAAGGCGGAGCTTGGCCGCGACCGGATGAAGGCCGCGGTCAGCGTTTAGGCGCGCTCGGAATATTCCAGCAGTTCGGTATGGACGACGATCATCTCATCCTGCTGGATGAAAGGCGGGACCATGATGCGCACGCCGTTGTCCAGGATCGCGGGCTTGTAGCCTTTTGCGGCGGTCTGGCCGTTCTGGACCGGCTCCGTCTCGACCACGCGGCAGGTGACCTTCTGCGGCAGGGCGACGTTCAGCGCCTCCTCGCCGTAATATTCGACGGCGGCGGTCATGCCATCCTGAAGGAAGGGCCGGCGATCACCCAGAAGCTCCGCGTCGATCTCGGTCTGTTCATAGGTCTCGGCATCCATGAACACGAGCCGGCCGTCGGTTTCATACAGGAACTGCTGGTCCTTCTTCTCCAGCCGGACCGTCTCGACCTTGTCTTCAGACCGGAATCGCTCGTTCAACTTTCGACCATCACGCAGGTTCTTCAATTCCACCTGAGCGAAAGCACCGCCTTTACCGGGCTTTACATGACTGGCCTTCACCGCCGCCCAAAGACCGCCGTCATGTTCGATGATAAGTCCGGGCTTGATCTCGTTTCCGTTGATCTTCGGCATGGGTGCAAAACCTTGATGATGCGTTAATCACGCCTATATCTGCCGCGAGATGCCGGAGCAAGGCAGCTAAATAATGTGTGCGGTTTGACATGCCATGCAGTATATGCATGGCGGGCGTTCCAAAAACGAACTCCCGAATCAAGCGTTAATCGTCATATTCGCCGAACGCCGGAAGATACAAAAGCAAGAACAGGACACACCGATGGCCGATTTTATCGACAGCACCGCGTTCAACTTCGAACAGGGCCAACGCGCCCGCAAACTTTTCGCCGCCGTGGTCCTTGCCGCGCTGGATGACGCGATCGCGGACGACAAGAAATATGGCAACGGTCCCGACCAGATTGCCCGTTGGGCGCGTTCGCGTGATGGCCGCGAAGTGCTGTCCTGCTCGGGGATCGACCCGAACGAACGTGTGGTCAAGGGCTTGATGGAATTCGTGTCGAAAGGCATCCGCACCTCGGTCGCCCTGTCGCGCGAGGAAAGCGAGCGCCGCAACGCTCTTGAGAGCGATCAGGCCGAAGCCGCCTGATTTTTCCCGTGCCGACGACTGGTTGCGGCGCGCCCGGGTGGCGCGCCTTTTGCATTCAGGAAACGTCGCGCGCCGCAAGGGCGCGGGCAATTTCGGCCCGGACCACCTTGCGGATGCTGCGGGTGATCTTTTCGCCGAAGGGGCCCTGAAGCTCCTCGGTCATCAATTCCCGCACCAGGTCGTGAAGCACCTCCTCGTCGATCGGGGCAAGGCGGTCATAGACGTCGCCCTGCCGGATCGTGAAGGGTGGGGGCGCCGCGCTTGCCACGATCTCTGCCTCGTCCACGCGGACCGGGCCCGTGTCGTGCTTCGCCACGCGCAGTGCCGGGGTCAGCAGCAGCTTGCCCATCGGCTGCGGTGCCTGTGGGCGTTCGGCCCGATCCTCGGACACAAGGCGGCGGATAGACGAGAGCACATCCTCGATCTCTGCACTGCTGTCCGGTTCGGCCATGGCACCCTCTTGAAAAGCGCAACGCCCGGAGTTTACCCCCGGGCGCGCAGTGTTACAATCGGGGCCGGATCAGTTGTTGCGACCGATCGCCTGCATCACGCGGTCCAGCTTGCGCCCTTGGGTCGACGTGGAGGGCGCGTTCTTGACCGAGTTGTAATAGGCCGCGGCATCATAGGTCGGAATGCCAAGCCCCAGATGTTCGACCGTCAGCAGTCCCATCGAGGACAGCACCTGATAGACGCCGAGGTAGCGCTGGGCTTCCGCCTCGACACGGGTAAACTGAGCGTCCAGAAGGTCTTGCTCGGCATCCAGAACGTCCAGCGTGGTGCGCGCACCAAGGGCGGCTTCCTCGCGGATCCCCTCGAAAGCGATGCGCGCGGCACTGATCGTCTCGCCCGCAGCCGAGATGCTGGCCCGTGCGACATCGACCGCCGACCATGCGATGCCGACCTCTTGCCCGACGGTTACGCCGGTCTGTTGCAGGCTGGACCGTTGCGCGTCCCGGTCGGCAAGGCTTTGCCGATAGACCGAGGACAGCCGCCCGCCAGAGTAGAGCGTGTGGTTCAGGCTGAGCCCGACCGAGGCGTTTTCGTTGCCGCCATCATCGTAGCCGAGGCCCGCCGAAGCCGAAACGGTCGGGCGGGTGTCAGCCTTGGCGCGTTCGACGTTCAACTCGGCCACCGTCACCAGACGCTGGGCCTGACGGATATTGGGATGCGTGCGCAGCGCGATAGACTTTGCTTCGTCCAGCGTGCGGGCGGTGGCCGGCGGTGTCGGCGGGGTGGACAGGGCGCCGGGCTGGTTGCCGGTTGCCGCAAGATATGCCTCGCGCGCGACGGTCAGATCGCCTTGCGCTTGCGTCAGCCCCGAACGCGCCGTTGCAAGCGCGGATTCCGCCAGCGCCACGTCGGTCCGCGTCACCTCGCCCACGTCGAAACGGTCTTGCGACGCGTCCAGTTCTTCCGAGATCAGACGCACGTTATTCTGGCGCAGATCGACGATGTCCTGCGCCAGCCGCACGTTCACATAAGCGGTGACGGCGGACAGAAGCACCTGCTGTTCGACCTGAAGCAGCGCCTCGCGCGTGGCAAGCACGGTTTCCTTCGCCGCCTCATGCGCGAGGCGGTTGCGCCCGAAATCCAGAAGCGTGACGCTGGTGGTCAGGCCGATGCTGCTTTGCAGGTTTTCGATGTTGGTCTTGGGGCCGAGGGTCGGAAGAAGCCCCGAGCTGACACGCTGCCGCGCGAAGGAATACTGCGCATCCGCCGTGAACTGGACGATCGGGCGCATCGCCGAAAGGGCCTGTGCCGCGTCCTCGTCCGCTGCGCGCAGCAGGGCGCGGTTCTGTTCCAGAAGGTTGGAATTCTGATAGGCCGCGATCAACGCGTCCGTCAGCGTTTCCGACCAAGCTGAGGATGCGCCGAGAACCGCCGCCATTGCGGCAGCCGCCGCCGATATACTGAACTTCCGCATCCCGCTCTCCTTATCTGTCCGGCCGGTTCAGAGCGCGAAGCTCTTGACCTCGGCAAAGCCCGGAAGGACCGGGGCCGAGGCGTTGAAGGCGAACCGCCAGTTCATTTGTCCGTTGATCTTGTGCCCGATGCGGACGACGCCCAGCGCACCTTCCATGAAGATCGCACCGATGCGGCCGCCTTCCTTCAACTGATCGACCAACGTCTGCGGCACCTGCTGGATACCGCCTTCGATGACGATCGCGTCAAAGGGTGCCTGTTTCGCCGCGCCCACCGCCAGCGGGCCGGCCACGACGACGGCATTGTCCACGCCCTCGGATGCGAGGTTGCGCTCGGCCTCAGCCGCGAATTCCTCATCCTCGACCGCGATCACCGCGTCGACGATGCCTGCGAGCACGGCGCTGGAGTAGCCCAGCGCGCAGCCCACATCCAGCACCACCTCGCCCGCGCGCAGGTCCATCGCGTCCAGCAGCTTGGCCAGCGTCCGCGCTTCAAGGATGACCCGGCCACCGCCAAGCTCCAGATTTTCGCCAACATAGGCGGCTTCGCGGCGCGACGAGGGGACATAGACCTCTCGTGGCACGGTCAGCATCGCTTCGATGATCGGATATTTCGTCACGTCCGAAGGACGCACCTGCGTGTCGACCATCATCAGGCGACGTGCGGCGAACTCGCTCATTGGCTGGAACCGGGTTCTGTTTCTGTCCCGATGTTCCTGCCACAGATCATCCGGCGCGGCAATCGCGCGAGTGTTTATTTTTGCGATAACCGGCGCCCGGCATCGCGGTCCTGCGCATCAGCCGTAATCGCGAAGCGCCTTCGCCTCGTAGGGCTTCAGGATCAGCCGCGCGCTGGCCCCGAACGCGTCGAGATTGCCGTTCAGGTCGGGCCGCAACGTCAGGATTTCATCCTGCAGGAGCAAGGGCAGGGCGGCGATGCCGTCATTCGCCGGGTGCAGGCTTTCGGCGGGGCAATCTTCGGCGTAGAGGATCTGGTGGCGATCAAACAGCAGGTGGAAATATTCCATCTGCCCGCCGTCATGGATCCAGATCGTCGACTCGTTCACGATGCTGCGCGCCGTCGCCAGAACCTCGCGCTCTCCGAACAGAAGTTCCGCTCGCCAGTCCGACAGCAGAATGCGCTGTTGCTGTGATACCAGAAGCGTGCGGCTGTTCCCGAGCGCCCCGCGCGAGATGCGGACGGGGGCGAGGCGACCCTTGGCCGCGACCTGAACGGCCCCGATCCAGCGGATCGGCTGGAACCCGGCATCCTTGGTCATCACGAGATCGTCCACCGACAGGTCCTCGACCGGCATGGAGCCGTGATAGGTGTCGATCAGCGTGCCGCGGGCGATGCAGGCGGGCACCCTGACTGTCTGATCCGGCGATTGCTGCAACATCGTTCTTCTGCGGCGCTGAGAAGGGGCGTCGTATCAGGACGCCCCTGCAAGTCAACGGCCGAGGCGGCGGAACTTGTTCCGGACATCCGGGCCGATCCCCAGCCATCCCGCCGTGACCCGCGCGATATGGGGAACGATCTCGTCCTTCTGGGTGATGCCCTGCGCACGCGCCTCGCGCGCCTGCTTGCCGACAAGCGCCGCGATATCGGCGGCAATCGGCTCCGGCTGGGTCAGCGCCGCGCCCGTGCGGGCATCGAATACCTGGATGACATAGCGGATGTCATGCACGCCCGAATTCTCGAGATTCGCCTCGACCCGCGGGGTGATGGCGTGGAATCGCTGCATCGTGACGCCGATATTCACCGCGCGCGGACCGCGAAGCGCGGCAGAGCCCTGTTCGATCCCGTCCTCGACCAGTTCGGCCACCTGAAGCTTGCGGTCACCCGCCGGATCGCCGTGCCAGACGATGTCGACCTGCGGCGCCCAGGTGTTGGCGTCCGACACCGTCAACTCCTCCGGCACGTTCACCGTGATCGCGCGCACGTTCCACTGGCGGCTGACGGCGGGGTCGATCCCGTTCGCGTAATCGGTCTTCCAGTCGCGCGAACAGCCTGCGACGACAAGCGCGATCGCTGCGACCCCGGCAATCCTGCCAAACATCGAAAAAGTCATGCCATGCCTCTCCCTTGCAGCCCGGATCGCCGGGAATGACGATCAGAAACGATAGTTGACGCCGACGCGCAGCGAATGGAACTTGGGCGTCGCATTGGTCCAGCCTGCCGCAGTTTCCAGACGTTCCTTGCCATAGTCGCTGTACTGGTATTCACCGCGCAGCGACCAGCGATCGTTCAGCAGACGTTCGACACCAAAGCCGACGACATAGCCGGTGCTGCTGACGTCGCCGTCGTAACCGATGGCGCCGACTTCGTAGTCGAAATTGCCATGCGAGGCACCGGCAAAGCCGTAGAGCAGCGTCGCGTCGTTCGGGGTCCAGCCGGACATGGCGCGAAGCGTGACCGCCGATTTCAGCTCGGTCGAGGAGGAGTTGACGGCATCATCAACACCGCCGCCTTCGATACCAAGTTCCACACCCCAAACGAAGACGCCCGGCTGCCAGCGATAGCCGACATGCAGGTTTCCAAGCGCGCCCGACAGTTCAAGATCGCCGTCATTGATGCCTGCGGGATTGATGCCGACGACATCGTCGCCCTTGAAGGCATAACCGATATCGGCCCCGACATACGCGCCGGCAAAGCGGGCGACCGGCGCGGCGGCCGCCGGCGCGATCGGTTCGATTTCCCCGATCGGCGTCACGGGGCCGCCAGCAAATGCCGGAGCGGCGATTACGGCAAGGGCTGCGCCAAGAAGGTACCCGCTGGCAGAACGCATTGTTCGACTCCGTATTGAGGTGTTTGCCTCCGCCCGGGAGGCTTCACGGTGAAGGTTAGATTAAGGGGCACACGCGTAGCAAGAGTTTACGCATCCTCGGGTTGTTCTGTTGCATGACTGCATCGGTTTTGGGTTCAGAAAACTGCAACCTAATCTATAAGTTTATGTCGTACGGGATCGCTAACCGGAGCCGGAACACCGTGAAGAAGAAGGTTCCGCGATGCGTTTCATTCCCGCCCTTGCCGCGCTTGCCCTGAGCGCCGCGCCCGCAGCCGCAGAGGAGGCGTTCACCGCCACGCTGGCGGGTCATGCCCATTTCCCCGC
Organism: Falsirhodobacter flavus; assembly: GCA_029846755.1. Lineage (GTDB taxonomy): Bacteria > Pseudomonadota > Alphaproteobacteria > Rhodobacterales > Rhodobacteraceae > Falsirhodobacter > Falsirhodobacter flavus. The sequence continues at coordinate 1,069,537 of JARWBI010000001.1, forward strand.
CATGACCCTCATCGCACCCCCGGCGGATGCACCGCGCGATGCCTGGATTTCCGGCAAGTTCACGGGCAAGGCGCCGAACCGCGCGCCGATGACTGCCCCTGCCGATACGGGCAAGGCCTATGGCGCGCATCCGACCGGGCTGTCGCTGCCCTTCCTCGGCCAACCGGTGCAAGGCATGTCGGGCTTTGCGATGAACCTGGCCGAGGATGGCAGCATTTTCGCGCTGACCGACAACGGGTTCGGATCCAAGGTCAACAGCCCCGATGCGCTGCTGTTCTTCCACCGCATGACGCCCGATTTCGCGAACGGGACCGTCACGCGGCACGAAAGCGTCTTTCTGCGCGACCCGGACGGCAAGGTTCCGTTCCGCATCGCCTATGAGGGAACGGATGCACGCTATCTGACCGGGGCGGATTTCGACCCCGAAAGCATCCAGTTCCTGAACGGCGAAATCTGGATCGGCGACGAGTTCGGCCCTTGGATCATCCGCGCCGCGCTGGATGGCCGCATTCTGGACGTTTTTGCCACCGAACTGGATGGCACCGTCCTGACCGGGCCGGATACGCCCGGCACCGTGGTTCCCGCCCAGCCGGGCAAGGATTTCCGCGTCCAGCGCTCGGGCGGATACGAGGGCATGGCCCTTCAGCCCGGCACCAACCTTCTGTGGGGGATGCTGGAAAAGCCGCTGCTGACCGAAACGGGGACCGAGGGCGATTTCCTGCGCGTCATCGTCTTCGATCCGGCGGCGGGCGAATGGACGGGCGACAGCTATCGCTTCCGTCTTTCCGAAGGCGCGGTGGCCATCGGCGATTTCAACTTCATCGACGCGACCCGTGCGCTTGTCATCGAACGCGACGCGGGCGAGGGTGTGGGCGAGGGCTATCCCATGCCCGCCAAGGTGAAACGCATCACGCTGGTCGATACCGCATCGGTGGACGCCGAAGGCTATATCCGCCGCATCGGCAGCATCGATCTGATGAACATCCAGGACCCGGAGGGGATCGGCGCGGCCTTCGGCAGCAAGGATGGCGTGTTCGACTTCCCGTTCCAGACCATCGAGGATGTAATCCGCGTGAACGAGACTCAGATTCTGGTGGCGAACGACAACAACCTGCCGTTCTCGGGCGGGCGCGAGATCGGCAAGGCTGCCGATAACGAGTTCATCCTGCTGGACGTGGCCGAGCTGCTTCAGGCCGAATGATCGAAGCGCAGGCGGGCATCCCCCGCCTGCATTTCCTCGCTCGCGCGATCCAGCCGCAGATGGGCGATGGCATGCCCGCCGCTTTGCGTGAACAGCGTGCCGGCGGATTTTCCGGCTGCCGTGATCTCAGTCCCGACAGGGGCGGTGCCGTCGATGGCGACACGGACCAGACCCTTTTTCAACTCGGTCTTGTGCTTCATCCGGGCCGTGACTTCCTGCCCGACATAGCATCCCTTACGGAAATCGACCCCGCGCAGCCGCTCGAACCCTGCTTCGAGGATATAGGTCTCGGGCGTCAGTTCGATCCCCGTTTCCGGCACGACATGTTCGACCCGGATCGCATCCCAGTCCACGTCCTGCGAGGAACCCTCGCCGTAAAGCCGCCAGCCCATCGCTTCATGTCTCGGATCCGCGAACGCACCCGCCGGGGCAGGGCCGATCCCGCGATGCACCTCGATGCCCGCAAGCGCGATCTGCACATCCGCCCGCAGCTTGTACATCGACAGGCGGCGCAACGTCGGTTCGGTAATCGCATCCGCGATGTCCACCAGCAGATCGTCCCCCTGCGCGACGACGAAGAAATCCGCCAGATACTTGCCCTGCGGCGTCAGCAGCGCGGCCCAGACGATGCCCGGATCCCGCAGTCGCATCACGTCGTTGGTCACGAGGTTCTGAAGAAACTCCAGCCGGTCGGCGCCCGTCAGCTTCCAGATCGTCCGCATCATGCCTGATCCTTGAATTGCAGTCGGTAGAGCCCGGAATAGATGCCGTCGCGCGAAAGCAGCTCGTCATGCGTGCCTTCGTCCACGACGCGGCCCGCATCCATGACCACGATCTTGTCGGCGTCGCGCACGGTGGACAGGCGGTGTGCGATGACCAGCGTCGTGCGGCCATGGCCCAGACGGTTCAGCGCCTCGGCCACCAGTTTTTCCGACTGCGCGTCCAGCGCCGATGTCGCCTCGTCCATCAGCAGCACCGGCGCGTCCGAGATCAGCGCCCGCGCGATACCGACGCGTTGCCGCTGCCCCCCCGACAGCGCCGATCCGCGGGGACCCGCGTGGGTATCGACGCCCTGCGGCAATCCCTCGATGAACTCGGTCACATGCGCGGCGTCCAGAGCCTCGCGAAGACGTTCCTCGGAAATGTCGCGGCCAAGCAGGACGTTTTCGCGGATCGTTTCGTCGAACAGGGCGGATTCCTGCGACACCACCGCGAATTGCTTGCGCAGATCGGGCAGGGCATAGTTTTGGATGTCCACGCCGTCGAACAGGATCTGCCCGGATGCAGGCTGCGCAAGACCTGTCAGAAGATGGAAAACGGTCGATTTCCCCGCACCGGACGCGCCCACCAGCGCCGTCATCCTGCCCGCGCGCGCGGTAAAGCTGGCGCCGTTCAGCACCGGCTGGTCGCCATAGGAGAAGCCGACATCGCGCAGCTCGATCTCGGGCGCGGTCCGGGCCGGTTTCGCAGTGGCCGGCGGCCGCGCGGCGGGTTGCAGGTCGAACAGAAGAAAGATGCGCGTCAGGCTTGCCGCCGCGACCTGCCAGAAACCCGACATGTCACCGAGGCGGCGCATCGGCTGGAAGGTCAGCGCCATCGCGGTGAAGAAGGACATGAACTCGCCCACCGTCCGCTCGCCCGAGATGATCTCGTTCCCGGCCAGCAGCAGCACGGTGAAGAAACCAAGGCCGGTGATCAGATCGACCAGCGCCGGGATCGTCGCCCGTCCGCCCGCCGTCCGGACCTCGTTCCGCACAAGGATGCCGACGATCGAACGGAAACGGCCCAGCTGGTAGCTTTCCATCCGGTTCAGCTTGATGGCCTGGATGCCGTGGAAAATCTCGTCCAGACGGGTGGCGCGCAGGCCGGACTGGGCGCGCGACTGGTTCACCTTGCGCCGGATGTAGCGCTGCACGATCACCGCCGGCAGGATCAGCAGCGGCGCACCGACCATGGCCGCCAGCGTCCAGTGCACGTCGATGTTCAGCGCCACGACGAACAGTCCGACCAGCGAGATCGTGTCCCGCCCGATCCCCGTGATGACCGAGGACCACACCCCCTGAACGGCGGCGGTGTCGCCCTGAACGCGTTCGATCAACTGACCCGGAGAGTTCTTCTGGAAGAAATCCTGATCCAGCGTCAGCATATGGGCCAGAAGATCCGCCTGCATCGCGGTCGAGCTTTTCTGCGAGATGCGCGTCAGGATCACCTTGGACAGCACCGAGGTGGTCGCCCGGATGGCGAAAAGCCCCATGATGCCGAAACCGACCCAGACCAGCGCCCCTGCGCCTTCGGGCGTGAACACCCGGTCGAACAGCGGCTTTATCATCCATGACAGTGCGCCAAGGGTCGATCCCTCGATCACCATCAGGACGAAGGCGATGGCCATCAGCCCCTTGTGCTGGGACAGGTACCCGCGCCACAGCCGCCCGAACAGCCTGTGCGATGCATAACGGGGATCGCGCATGTTCATCTGTTCAAGTGACAATCTGGCTCTCCGTCTTGGGCCTTGGGTCTAACGCGGCGGGGGCGGGCTGGCAAGGACGCGGCATTGACGTTGGCGCGCAGGGGCCGTAGCGATTCCGGCACCAGATGTCGGAGAGCCCCATGAGCCTTGCCTACGGTCGCCCCTATCTTGCCATTCCCGGGCCTTCGACCATGCCCGACCGCGTGTTGCAGGCGATGCATCGCGGCGCGCCCAACATCTATCAGGGGCAGCTGCACGAGATGGTCGCGGGGATCGTGCCCGACCTTCGCGCGGTCGCAGGAACTGCGGGCAACGTCGCGATCTATATCGGCAATGGCCATGCGGTGTGGGAAGCGGCGAACCTCAACCTGTTCTCGCGCGGGGACAAGGCGATCGTGCTGGTGACCGGGCGGTTCGGGCTGGGCTGGGCGACGGCGGCGGCTGCGGTGGGCGTGAACGTCGTTTCCGTCGATTTCGGCCTGCGCAGCCCCGTGACCATGGACCGGGTCGAGGAGGCGCTGCGCGCCCACCCGGATGCCAAGGCAGTTCTGGTCACCCATGTCGATACCGCCACCTCGGTGCGCAACGACGTGGCAGTGGTCCGCGCCGTAATGGATGCCGTCGGGCATGATGCGCTTCTGGCGGTTGACTGCATCGCCTCGATGGGCTGCGACGAGTTCCGCATGGACGATTGGGGCGTGGACGTGGCCATCGCCGCCAGCCAAAAGGGGCTGATGGTGCCTCCGGGGCTGGGCTTCGTCTGGTTTTCGGACAAGGCGCATGACCGGGCGGTGGGGAACGACCTCCGCACACCGCACTGGGATTGGACGCCGCGTGCGCGGGTCGGATACTTCCACGACCATTTCAACGGCACCGCGCCGACCCATCACCTTTATGGGCTGCGCGAAGCGCTGGACATGATCGCCGAGGAGGGGCTGGAGGCGGTGTGGAAGCGCCACGACACGCTGGCCCGCACCGTCTGGGCGGCATTCGATGCGTGGTCGGTCGGCAACCCGCAGATCGGGCTGAACATCGAGGACCCGGCGCATCGAGGGCGGGCAGTCACGGCGGCCCGCCTGGGCGCGCCGCACGCAACGCGACTGCGCGAATGGACCGAAGGCAAGGCAGGCGTGACGCTGGGCATCGGGCTTGGAATGGCCGAGCCGACCGATCCGGCCTATCACGGGTTCCTGCGGGTCGCCCATATGGGCCATGTGAACGCGCATATGACGCTGGGCGCGCTTGCGGTGATGGAGGCGGGGATGATCGCGCTGGATATCCCGCATGGGCCGGGTGCGCTGGCTGCCGCTGCTGCGGTCATCGCCGAAGGCGCTTAATTTAGCGCCCATTCGCGCACCGCATCGCCGAACGCGGCGAAAAGTGGGCGCGAGACGGGGTCGCTGACTGCCTGCCATTCAGGGTGCCACTGCACCGAAAGCGTAAAGCCCGGGGCGTCTTCGATGAAGATCGCCTCGGGCGTGCCGTCCGGGGCGTGGCCGTCGATTCTGACCCTTGCGCCGGCGGTCTTGATACCTTGTCCGTGCAGCGTGTTGGTCATCACCTCCTGCGCGCCCAGCACGCGGCGGAACGGGCCGTCCTTGCTGAATCGGACCTTGTGGCGCAGGGCGAACTTTTCCTCCTGCGTGCCATCGGGGGGCATGCGGTGGTTCATGCGGCCCGGAAGCTCGCGGATCTCGGGGTAGAGGGTTCCGCCCATCGCGACGTTCACTTCCTGAAATCCCCGGCAGATGCCGAAGAACGGCTGGCCGCGTTCGACGCAGGCGCGCACCAGCGGCAACGCCACCGCATCGCGGCTGCGATCGAAGGTGCCGTGGGCGGGGGTTTCCTCCTCGCCATATTCCTCGGGATGGACATTGGGGCGGCCACCGGTCAGCAGGAACCCGTCGCAAAGGTCCAGCAGTTCCGGGATCGACACCAGCCGCGGGTCGGACGGGATGATGATCGGCATGCAGCCCGCCGCCTGCGCGACGGCTTCGGTCACCATGCGCCCGCCAAGATGGACGGGCCAGCCATCGTTGATGAGGTGATTGTTGCCGATGATGCCGACGACGGGTCGGCGCGTTCCGAGGGTCATGAGCGGAATTCCTGTCTGGACGAACAGGATAGACAGGCTTGACGCCGACCGGAAGGGGGGAAGGGCGGCGCGCGCCCTTCCGCGGATCATGTGTGCCTAGTTTGGCGCCGCCTCGCCCGTGCCGGGGGCTTTGGGCACCGGAACAACCGGGGTGCGGATGGCGGGAACCGGATCCGCAGGTTCTGCCGCAGGCGTTTCCGGCGCCTCGGGTTCCGCTTCCGGTGCCACCGGGGCTTCGGTCGGGGGCGTTTCCGTTACAGGTGCTTCAGTCGCGGGCGTTTCGGGTGCGGCCTCGGCGTCTGCGGGCGGCAGCGTCGTTTCCGTCACGGGAGCCGGGGCCAGCGTTTCGGCCGCTTCGACCGGCTTCGGCGCGGCGGGTTTCGCCTTCTTCGGCGCGGGCGGGGGCAGGCGCAGCTTGGTCGGCACCGTGCCGTCCGGGTTCAGCACCACGACCTTCGCGCCCGGCTGGACGCGGTTGTATAGGTCGATGACGTCCTGATGGATCATGCGGAAACAGCCCGACGAGGCATTGCGGCCGATGCTGCGCCATTCCGGGGTCCCGTGGATGCGGTAACCGTGATCGACGCCGTTCGTCGTCAGATAGATCGCGCGCACGCCCAGCGGGTTCGACGGGCTGCCGGGCTGGCCGTCCTTCCAGCGTTCAAGGCTCGGCTGACGCTCGATCATCTCGGGCGGCGGGGTCCAGGTAGGATAAGGGCGCTTGCGCGACACGATGGCGGTGCCCGCCCAGTCGAAGCCTTCGCGACCGACCGAAATGCCATAGCGGATTGCCTTGCCGTCGCCCTGCACCAGGTAAAGAAGCTTCTGCGCCGGGTCTATCACGATCGTGCCGGGGACCTCGGCCGTTTCGTAGTCCACGATCTGGCGGCGGAACTGCGGCGGGATCTGGTCCACCGGAACGGCGGGCAGGTCATATTCGCCGTCATCCAGCGCGACATAGGCGTTTTCGATGAATTGCGGGCCGGGAGGCGGCGCGGGCTCCAGCATTTCCTCACAACCCGCAAGAAGGGCCACGAGTGCGGTTGCGGTCAGCAATGCCTTGATTTTCATGTCATTCCGCTTTGTCAATTATACGCAATTCACAAGGACGATAGTGCAAGGGGAAGGGGACTTCCATCACCTTCCCCCCAAAGATTTTCACGAACGGGTCAACCGAGCCGCACCAGCCGGTGCTTCTTCTTACCCATCGAAACCTTCAGCTCCGCGCCGATGGTATCGGCCGTCACGGGCGCATTGGCGTCGGCGACAAGCTCGTTGTTGAAGCGCAGGCCGTTTTCGGCGATCAGGCGCTTGGCCTCCTTGCCCGACGCCACGAGGCCGGCATCCACGAGAAAACGCGCGACAGTCAGACCATCGGTCAGCGCGGGCAGGGTCACGACCTCCAACTCCTCGCCGACGCCGCCTTGCTCGAAGACGGCCCTGGCGGTCGCCTCGGCAGCGGCGGCGGCATCGCGGCCATGCAGAAGCGCCGTCACCTCGTTCGCGAGGATAACCTTGGCCGCATTGATCTCGGATCCGGCAAGCGCGCCCAGACGGTCGCATTCATCGACCGGAAGCTCGGTATAGAGTTTCAGGAAGCGGCCCACATCGGCATCGGTCGTGTTGCGCCAAAACTGCCAGAAGTCATAGGCCGAAAGCATGTCGCCGTTCAGCCAGATCGCGCCACCCTGCGATTTGCCCATCTTTCTGCCGTCCGAGGTGGTCAGCAGCGGAGAGGTCAGACCGTAGATCTGCTTGTCGATCACGCGGCGGGTCAGGTCGATCCCGTTGACGATGTTGCCCCATTGATCCGAGCCGCCCATCTGCAGGATGCAGCCATAGCGGCGATTCAGCTCCAGGAAGTCATAGGCTTGGAGGATCATGTAGTTGAATTCAAGGAAGGACAGGCTCTGTTCCCGGTCGAGCCGCGACTTCACGGATTCGAACGACAGCATCCGGTTGACCGAGAAATGCCGCCCGATATCGCGCAGGAATTCGAGGTAGTTCAGCCCGTCCAGCCATTCGGCATTGTTGAGCATGATCGCATCGCGGGCACCGTCGCCATAGGTCAGGTATTGCCCGAAGACCTTCTTCATGCCGTCGATATTCGCGCCGATCTGCGCCTCGGTCAGCAGCGGCCGCTCGTCCGCGCGGAAGCTGGGATCGCCCACCTTGGTCGTGCCGCCGCCCATCAGGGTGATCGGCTTGTGCCCGGTCTTTTGCAGCCAACGCAGCATCATGATGTTCAGAAGGTGACCGACGTGAAGCGAAGCCGCCGTCGCGTCATAGCCGATATAAGCCGAGACGACCCCCTTGGACAAAGCCTCGTCGAGCGCCTGATAATCGGTGCAATCGGCGAGATACCCGCGTTCCATCATCACGCGCAGGAAATCCGATTTCGCATGGTAGGTCATGGTTGTCTCGTGCTTTATATTCTGAGGTTTGCCGTATAGCCGGGACGGGTGGGATTTGCCAATGTTGAAATCGGGGCCGCTCTGGGCGCTTGGGGCGATGTCGGGCACCTCGCTGGACGGGGTGGACGCGGCGATGGTGCTGACGGACGGCGCGCGGGTGCTGGAATTCGGCGAAAGCGCCTATCGTCCCTATTCCGAGGCGGAGCGAGAGACGATCCGCGCGGCGCTGGGCCTCTGGGACGGCGAGGCGGTGGCGGCTGCAGCCGAAGTGGTCGAGGCGGCGCATCTTGAGGTGCTGTCGCAGTTTCGCGCCGATGTGGTGGGGTTTCACGGGCAGACGCTGGCCCATGATCCTGCTGGTGGACGGACGCTGCAGGTCGGATCCGGCGCGCGGCTGGCAGAGGCGCTGGGCCGGCCGGTGGTCTGGGATTTTCGCAGCGAGGATGTCCGCAGGGGCGGGCAGGGTGCGCCGCTGGCGCCCTTCTTCCACTTTGCCTGCGCACATTGGGCGGGCGAGGAGATGCCGCTGGCCTTCCTGAACCTCGGCGGCGTCGGCAATGTCACGTGGGTCGATCCCCGGCACGGGGCGCCCGAGGCGCCGGGTGCCGTGCTGGCCTTCGACAGCGGCCCGGCGAATGCGCCGATCAACGACCTGGTGCGCACGCGCCTTGGCCTCGACCGGGACGAGGGCGGCGCGCTGGCGGCGACGGGCGCAGTGGACGAACAGGTGCTGAAGGAATTCCTGACGCGGGATTTCTTCGCAAGAGTGCCGCCCAAATCTCTGGACAGGAACGATTTCCACGCGATCCTGCAACGGGTTGGACATCTGGGCGATGCCGATGCCTGTGCGACGCTGACGGCATTCGCCGCGGCGTCGGTGGCGGCAGGGCTGCGGCATTTTCCGGCGCCTGTGGGCAGGGTTCTCGCCACGGGCGGCGGGCGTCACAACGAGACGATGATGCAGATGTTGGCGACGCGGTGCGGGGTAGATGTGCTGCCTGTTGAGGCGGCGGGACTGGACGGCGACATGCTGGAGGCGCAAGCCTTCGCATTTCTGGCGGTGCGGGTCGCGCGGGGGATGCCGACGTCCTGTGTTTCGACCACGGGCGTCGCCACGCCTTTGTCGGGCGGCAGGATCAGCGGGTAGGGCGCCCGCGCCTCAAGCCCCCATCCGGGGGCCATCGGCGCGGGCGGCTGCCGCGGTCCTTACTTGCGAAGGATGGAGCGGCCTGCATATTCGGCCACTTCGCCCAGCAGTTCCTCGATCCGGATCAGCTGGTTGTATTTCGCCAGACGGTCCGACCGAGACAGCGAGCCGGTCTTGATCTGGCCGCAGTTGGTCGCCACGGCGAGGTCGGCGATGGTGCTGTCTTCCGTTTCGCCCGAGCGGTGGGACATGACGTTGGTGTAGCGGGCGCGGTGGGCCATATCGACGGCTTGCAGCGTTTCCGTCAGCGAGCCGATCTGGTTGACCTTGACCAGCATCGAGTTGGCGCAACCGCGTTCGATACCCTCGGCCAGACGGCGCGGGTTGGTCACGAACAGATCGTCGCCGACCAGCTGCACCGTATTGCCGAGACGGTCGGTCAGCAGTTTCCAGCCATCCCAGTCATCCTCGGCGCAGCCATCCTCGATCGAAATGATCGGATAGTCGGCGCAGAGGGCGGCAAGGTAATCGACATTTTCGGCCGAGGTGAGGGATTTGCCTTCGCCCTTCATCTCGTATTTGCCGCCCTTGAAGTATTCGGTCGAGGCGCAGTCGAGCGCGAGATAGATATCCTCGCCCGGCTTGTATCCGGCTTTCTCGATAGATTTCAGAATGAAATCAAGCGCGTCGCGGCTGGAGTTCAGGTTCGGCGCAAAGCCGCCCTCGTCGCCGACATTGGTGTTGTGACCGGCTGCCGACAGCTCTTTCTTCAGGGTGTTGAACACTTCGGAACCCATACGGATCGCGTCGCGGACGTTTTCCGCGCTGACCGGCATGATCATGAATTCCTGGATGTCGATCGGGTTATCGGCATGTTCGCCCCCGTTGATGATGTTCATCATCGGGACCGGCAGGACGCGGGCCGAGGTGCCGCCGACATAGCGATAGAGGGGCTGGGCAGTGTATTCTGCAGCGGCCTTCGCCACCGCCAGCGACACGCCGAGGATGGCGTTCGCACCAAGACGGGATTTGTTCGGGGTGCCGTCCATCTCGATCATGGTGCGGTCGATGCCGACCTGTTCGGTCGCATCGAAGCCGACCAGCGTTTCGGCGATCTCGCCGTTGACGGCGGCGACGGCGTCCAGAACGCCTTTGCCCAGATAGCGGGACTTGTCGCCGTCGCGTTTCTCGACCGCCTCATGCGCGCCGGTTGATGCGCCCGACGGGACGGCGGCGCGGCCCATGGCGCCGCTTTCCAGCGTCACATCGACTTCGACGGTGGGGTTGCCCCGGCTGTCCAGGATTTCGCGTGCGTGGATGTCGATGATGGTGCTCATGGCCGGTCCTCTATTGACGCTCGACAAGTGTCTAACCTGCCGGAAACGTCATTGGAAGGGGCGCTAAGCCGTGTTTGCGTTAGCAATTTTGCGAAGTCGGCGTTCGCGGATCAGCGTATAGATGCCCGAGCCGACAACCAGCGTCGCGCCAGCGATCACGCCCGCGTCCGGACGCTCGCCCAGGATAACGGCGCCAAGCGCGATGACGAAGACCAGCCGCGCGTAGCGGAAGGGCATCACGACGGACACCTCGCCGATGCGGGTGGCTGCGACGATGGTGACATAGCCGACCGTGCCGGAGACGACGGTGCCCAGCAGCAGCCACGCGCCATGAGCGGTCGGCGCGACGATCCCGCCTTGCGCCAGGATCATGACGGTGCCCATCACGAAGATCACGAACAGAGCCGAGAAGCTGAGGGGCACCGAACCGACGCTCTTGGGAACCTTGCGCGTTGCGAGGTCGCGGATCGTCAGGCCAATCATGCCCATCACCGCCCATCCGACCTCGGGGCGGAATCCATCATCCCACGGCCTGATGATGATGAGCACACCGATGAACCCCACAGCGACCGCCGTCCAGCGCCGCCAGCCAACCTTTTCGCCCAGAAACAGCGCCGCGCAGCAGGTCAGGGCGAGGGGCTGCGCCTGAAGGATGGCCGAAACGAGCGCAAGTGGCGCCAAAGCAAGAGCCGTGACGAAGCCGCTTGTCGCGACCATCTCGCCAAGGTTGCGCAGGCCTGCCGCACCAAGCCAGACCTCGCGCCGGAACAGCCGCTCGCGCCGAAGAAGGGCAGCGATACCGAAGCAGACGGCACCGAAAAGGCCGGTCGCGGCGATGACCTGCCCGGTCGGCATGAGGGCCGAGGCCAGCTTGATGAACATATCCTCGACGCCGAAAAGCGCCATGGCGAGGATCATCAGACCGATGCCGCGCAGGTTATCCATTTTTCACCGGGACCCCGTAGAGTTCGAGCCGATGCCCCTTGAGGCGGTAGCCAAGCTTGCGTGCAATCTTTTCCTGAAGCGCCTCGATCTCGGGGTCGACGAATTCGATGACTTCGCCCGTGTGAAGGTCGATCAGGTGGTCGTGGTGATCGCGCTCGGCATCCTCGTACCGCGCGCGGCCATCGCCAAATTCCAACTTGTCAAGGATGCCTGCTTCCTCGAACAGCTTCACGGTCCGATAGACCGTTGCAAGCGATATGCGGGGATCGATGGCGGAAGCCCGGGCATAGAGTTCTTCGACATCCGGGTGATCCTCGGCGCCACCGATCACGCGCGCGACCGTGCGGCGCTGGTCGGTCATCCGCAAGCCTTTCGCCTCGCAGCGTGCAATGATGTCGGGCATCGCGGCTCTCCGTCCTCGTGGCCCTGCGGTGTAGGGGATCGGGGTGGAGTTGACCAGTGGAGAAAATGATCTGGGGGTGGACGCGCTAGCCCGAACGCGACTTTGGACGGCGTGACAGTTGCTCTGTCCTGTATCCGTGGCCGATGATATTCGCTCGGAAGGCCTCGGCGGGGGTTCGATAGCCTAGGCATTTGCGGGGCGTGGCGTTCAGGCCCGCGCAGAGGGTTCTCATATCCTCCTGAGTAAAGGTCTCTGGATCGGTGTCGCGGCAGATCCAGCGCCGCAATCGCTTGTTGGCATTCTCGATGCTGCCTTTCTGCCGAGGGGATTGCGGGTCGCAGAACCAGGTTCTGGCCCCGATCTTGGCCTGCAGATGCGGCCAGTCCACGAACTCCGAGCCGCGGTCGAAGGTCAGCGAGCGGCGGGCGGTCTGGGGCAAGGGCCGCGACGCTGCGGCGATCGGGGCTATGATCGACTTCGCAGCTTATGCGGCCCCACTGGGGCCACGGTCGCGGCTTACCCCAATTGCCGAACTCGCGCCGTCCGGCGACGACGTCCGGGCGGAACAGGATGCTGAGATCGGATACAAGTTTCGGCGGCGATAACCGCGGCGCCCGCGACGACCTGAAGCGAAATGGCGCCAGAGTTGCGCGGCGCGGCCGTCTTCGGAATAGACGAACTGGTAAATCGTTTCCTGGCTGACACGCAGCTGGGCCGCTTCCAGGCGCATCCGGCCCGCGATCTGCTCCGGGCTCCCGCCGGCGCGTTCGCATCTGTCGCCAGCGTTCGATCAAGCGGCGGTCGGCAAGCGTAAGGTGGCTGCAGCGCGTTTTTATTCAGGATGTCCTTTCGGTTTCTAACATCCTGTCACATCTCGATAGTCGCACTTCAGATTAGCGCGTGCCCACCTTATATAAGGCAGAAAGGTAATCTCAGTTATGTAACCTCATCGAAGCTTCTGGCCGCTGGATTGCCCCTGGAGCGTTGCAACGACCGCATCCGCTGGAACGTCGGACGAGATGAATGCTTCGCCTATGTCCCGCGCGAGGATGAAGCGCAGCTTGCCATCGACGACCTTCTTGTCCTGACCCATCAGGGCCAACAGTGCCTCTGGGCTTGGAAGCTCGCCCGGAATGTCGCTCAGGTCGACCTTCATTCCCATCGCCCTCAGATGCGCGCGCAGACGACTCGGCGCTTCTTGCGGCAGAAGACCAAGGCGCTGGCTCAATTCAAGCGCAAGGACGCAGCCGATGGCGACGCCTTCGCCGTGCAACAGACGATCGGAATATCCGGTGGCCTTTTCCAGCGCGTGGCAGAAGGTATGGCCAAGGTTCAGTAGCGCGCGGTCGCCTTCCTCGGTCTCGTCCCGGGCAACGATCTCGGCTTTCATCTGGACGGATCGCAGCACGGCGTGCTGGCAAAGCGCCGGGTCGGTCAGCGCCGGACCGTTCGTTTCGAGCCAGCCGAAAAACGCAGCATCGCCCAAGAGACCGTATTTGACGACCTCGCCATAGCCCGACAGGAATTCGCGGCGCGGCAGGCTGGCCAGCGCATCGATGTCGGCCAGCACCAGCGACGGCTGGTGGAATGCCCCGACAAGGTTCTTGCCTTGCGCCGTGTTGATCCCGGTCTTGCCACCGACCGAGCTGTCCACCTGCGCGAGAAGCGATGTCGGGATCTGCACGAAGCGCACACCGCGGCGCAGGATCGCAGCGGCAAATCCGGCCAGATCGCCGATCACGCCGCCGCCCAGCGCCACGACCACGTCACGCCGTTCGACCTTCTGCTCCAGCAGCCATTCGGTCGCGCGGGCCAAATGCGGCCAGCTTTTCGTCGCCTCTCCGGCAGGAAGCGCCAGCGACGCGGCCTCGATCCCCGCAGCCTCCAGCGCGGCGATCAGGCGCGGCAATTGCGCGGCGGCGACGTTTTCATCCGTGATGATCGACACGCGCTTGCGGCGCAGCAGAGGCGCGATCTCGGCCCCTGCCCGGTCGATCAGCCCTCGGCCGATGCGGACCTCATAGCTGCGGCTTCCAAGATCGACAGGGACGATATCCATTCACGGCTCCATGATATCGGGGTGGCGGGACAAGGCGTCGCGTACGCGGGCCGCCATCTGATCCACCGGAACACCGGGCAGGCTGTCCACGGTGATCGCGGCCTTCGCATAGATGCCCTCGCGCGCGGCAAGAAGGTCGGCAAGCGTCTGGCGCGGGTTTGCCGTGCGCAGCAAGGGGCGCGAGGATTTGTGACGCACGCGCTGCCATAGAAGGTCCAGCTCGGCCTTCAACCAGACTGAAACGCCGTGATCCGAGATCGCGCGCCGGTTCGATTCGGCCAGAAACGCACCGCCGCCGGTCGACAGAACGCAAGGCGCGCCCAGCAGAAGACGCGACAGGACCTGCGATTCCTTCTGCCGAAAAAAGGCCTCGCCGTGGTCGGCAAAGATTTCTGGGATACTGCGGGCGGCGGCCTTTTCGATCTCGTCATCCGAATCGACGAAGGGAACGCCAAGCTGCCGCGCAAGCTGCGTGCCCACAGCGGTCTTGCCCGCCCCCATCATTCCGACCAGCACAACGGTTTTCTTCAGCCGCGCCATTCTTCCCTGTCTTCAAAACCCGCGCAGGTTCCAGCCCGCGACAAAACGCGCGCGGGTTCTGGCCCACGACACTGTTATGGGGTAATGGCGTGAACTGGACGCGATTGCCAGATACAATCGCCAATGACGCCGGAAGCGGCGCTGCGACGGGCAGAAAGGCAAGACATGGGGTTCATCATCAAGACGGTTCTGCTGCTGGCGGTTCTGGGTTTCGCGGCACTGGCCGGTTTCGCCTATCTGGGCGACATGGATCCGCCGCAGTCCGAGATCACGAAGCCGGTGGTGCTGGATGCGGGCTAGGCACCTCGCCTTCCTGTGTCTTGCGGGCGCCCTGCCCGCGCAGGCCGAAGCGCCGCTCTCGGCCATCGACTGGCTTTCGCAATCGGTGACGACCCCCGTGGTCATGCCTGCGCCGAAACCGGCGGAACCTGCGGTCTCCACCTCTCCGCTGCCGGGCCACGTCGCGGTGACGCCGCTTGACGGGCCGACGGCCGATGGCGCGGGGCTGCTGACGCCGCGCCAGACCGGGCTGCCGCGCAACCTCTGGGGCCTTGGCCGCGCGGACGAGATCGCCGCCAAGATCACCGCCGCGCCCGCAAACAGCCTACCCGCCCTGCATGGGCTGATGATGACGCTGCTTCTGGCCGAAGCGGACCCGCCTGCCGATGCCGGGACCGGCAACGCGCTGCTGCTGGCGCGGGTGGACAAGCTGCTGTCGATGGGCGCGCTGGATCAGGCGCAGGCGCTGCTGGACGTTGCCGGGTCCGACAGCGTGGAGCCGTTCCGCCGCAGCTTCGACATCGCGCTGCTTCAGGGGACCGAGGATCGCGCCTGCAAGGTGATCGACGCATCGCCCCATCTTGCGCCGACCTTCCCGGCGCGGGTCTTCTGCCTTGCGCGGTCGGGCGACTGGAACGCCGCCGCGCTGACGCTGCGCACCGGTGTCGCGCTTGGTCATATCCCGGCGGATGAAGACGCGCTGCTGTCGCGCTTTCTCGACCCCGAGCTTTTCGAGGGCGAGCCACCCCTGCCGCCGCCCGAGCGCCCCAACCCGTTGAACTGGCGCATGTTCGAGGCGATAGGCGAGCCGCTTTCGACCAACACCCTGCCCCTGGCCTTCGCCCATGCCGAACTGCGCGAAACCGCCGGATGGAAGGCGCAGTTGGAAGCGGCCGAGCGCCTGTCCCGCGCGGGCGTGCTGGAGCCGAACCAACTTCTAGGCCTTTATACCGAGCGGCAGGCCGCCGCCTCGGGCGGGGTATGGGACCGGGTCGCGGCGCTGCATTCGCTGGACGCGGGGATCGAAGCGGGCAATCCCGGCTCCGCCCTGTCTGCCGCCTGGACGCAGATGGTCGGAGCAGAGCTGGAAGTTCCTTTCGCCCGCATCTATGCCGAACCACTTCTGAACCTCGAACTGGCGGGCGAGGATGCGGCGCTTGCCTATCGCATCGGGCTGCTGGCGGGCGATTACGCGGATGCCGCCAAGGCCCATGCGCCCGACGATCCGACCGAAGTGTTCCTTGCCGGGATCGCGCGCGGCAGGCTGACCGGAGTTCCGACGACCGACAGCCTGGCCCGCGCCATCGCCGCAGCATTCATGCGCCCTGTTCCCTCGCCCGAGGCGCAGGGGCTGCTGGCCGAGAACCGCGTGGGCGAAGCATTGATGCTGAGCATCGACCGCATCTCGCGCGGGGTTCAGGGCGATCTGCGCGGCGTGACCGAGGGGCTGTCGATCCTGCTATCGCTGCGCCTTGACGATCAGGCGAAACGGGTCGCGCTGCAACTGATGCTGTTGGAGCGGCGGGGATGAGCGATCACGCCTGGATCTCGCGGTTTCTGGACGCGCAGGCCGCCGAGGTCGGGGCCGCACGCAACACGCTGCTGGCCTATGGGCGCGATCTGAAGGATTTCGCGGGCTGGCTGGATCGGCGCGGGTCGGACTTCACCCGTGCCGACCGTCAGGCGGTCGAGGATTACCTGATCTTCTGCGACGCCCAAGGCCTGTCCAAGGCGACCCGCGCACGGCGCCTTGTCGCGATCCGCCAGCTTTACCGTTTCGCGCACGAGGAAGGGCTTCGCGCCGACAACCCCGCCATCCGCATGAAAGGCCCCGGCCCTACCCGCAAGCTGCCCGGCACGCTGAGCGTCGAGGAGGTGGACCGCCTGCTGGAAGCCGCCCGCGACAAGGGCCGGGACGATGCGGCGCAGGTCCGCAACCGCTGCCTGATGGAACTGCTCTATGCGACGGGCATGCGCGTGTCGGAACTGGTCGGCCTGCCCGAAGCCGCCGCACGGGGCAATCCGCAGATGATGCTGGTCAAGGGCAAAGGCGGCAAGGAGCGGTTGGTGCCGCTGTCGCCCCCGGCGCGGGAAGCACTCGCGGCGTGGCTGAAGGTCCGCGATGCCTCGGCATCGCGCGAGTCGCGCTTCCTGTTTCCAGGCCGCGGGGTCGAAGGGCATCTGCGGCGCGAGTATTTCTTCAAACTGGTGCAGCAGATCGCGGTGATGGCGGGCATCTCACCCTCGCGCGTGACCCCGCATGCGCTGCGCCATGCCTTCGCGACGCATCTGCTGGCGGGCGGCGCGGACCTGCGCGCGATCCAGACGCTGCTGGGCCATTCCGACATCGCGACTGTCGAAATCTATACCCATGTGGTGGACGAGCAGCTCAAGTCGCTCGTCCTGAAGCATCACCCGCTGGCCGAAGATTAACGCCGCCCGCCGAACAACGATCCCAGAACGCCGCGCACCAATGCCTGACCCGAGCGCGTTCCAAGCTGCCGCGCGAAGGATTTGGCGAAGGCCTCGCCCACGCTGTCTCCACGCCGCGCCGCAGGTTTCTTCGGCTCGTATCGGCGGCCGGCGCTATGCTCCGGCTCCGCCGGTTTGACCCGCGCGGCCAGCTTCTCGAACGCCGACTCGCGATCCACCAAGCGGTCGTATTTTCCCGCCAGCGGCGAGGCGAAGATCGCCTGCGCCCGCTCGTCCGGCGTGATCGGCCCAAGCTGCGACGATGGCGGGCGCACCAGAGTCCGCTCCACCACGCCCGGAACGCCCTTCGCCTCCAGGAACGAAGTCACCGCCTCGCCCGTCCCGACCTCGCGGATCGCGGTTTCGGTGTCGAAGCGCGGGTTCGGGCGATAGGTCTGGGCGGCTTGGGACAGGTTCTTCTGGTCCTTGGCGGTGAAGGCCCGCAGCGCGTGCTGCACCCGGTTGCCAAGCTGGGCAAGGATGTCTTCGGGAACGTCGGCGGGCTGCTGCGTGACGAAATAGATGCCGACCCCCTTCGACCGGATCAGCCGCGCCACCTGTTCGACCTTGGCCACCAATGCCTTCGGGGCATCGTCGAACAGCAGATGCGCCTCGTCGAAGAAGAAGACCAGCTTCGGCTTTTCGGGATCGCCCACCTCTGGCAGCGTCTCGAACAGTTCCGAAAGCAGCCACAAAAGGAACGTGGCGTAGAGCCGCGGCGAGTTCATCAGCCGGTCGGCGGCAAGGATGTTGATCCGCCCCCGCCCGTCCGGCGCGGTCTGCATCATGTCGGCCAGATCCAGCGCAGGTTCGCCGAACAGCTGCGTTCCGCCCTCGTTCTCCAGCACCAGAAGGCGGCGCTGGATCGCGCCGATCGACGCCTTCGCAACAAGGCCATAGCGGGTGCCGATCTCGTCGGCATTCTCGCCCACGAAATTCATCATGGCCTGAAGATCCTTCAGGTCCAGCAGTGCCAGCCCTTCCTCGTCCGCCAGCCGGAAGGCGACGTTCAGTGCCCCCTCCTGCGCCTCTGTCAACTCCAGCAGACGCGACAGCAGCAACGGGCCCATCTCGGCCACGGTGGTGCGGATCGGATGGCCCTGCTGGCCCCACAGATCCCAGAACACGGCGGGAAAAGCGGCATAGGTCAGGTCGAGCCCGATGGTTTTCGCGCGCGCCGCGAACCCTTCATGCATCTTCGCATCGGCACTGCCCGCGCGCGCAAGCCCGGCCAGATCGCCCTTCACATCGGCCATGAACACCGGCACGCCCGCCGCCGAGAATCCTTCGGCCATCACCTGAAGCGTCACGGTCTTGCCCGTCCCCGTCGCCCCCGCGATCAGACCATGGCGGTTGCCGTATTTCAGAAGAAGGGTCTGCGCCGCGCCATATCCCTCGCCACCGCCGCCGATGAAAATGCTGTCCATCCGAAAATCCCTCTTCCAACACGCCTCATGCGGATGAAGCCTTTTCCCATCCAGCCTGACAACCGGAACATTCCAGTTGACGGACCATCGGCCAGACCGTAGCGTAACAGTAATAAGTCGGCCAGTCCGACAGGGAGCATCTCTTTGGAAAAGGGTCGGCGGAAAGTCGGCCCTTTTCCTTTTTGCCGCGCCGTTTATCCCTGACTTCGCACTTCGCCCATGCTAATCCGGCTGGCAGAACCACTTGAGGACGATATGCGAATGTCGAAGACCCTTACGAGCCTTCTTGCCCTGACCCTCGGCCTTGGCCTCGCACAGGCCACGCTCGCACAGGAGGCGCCCACAGCAGATGCGCCCGCCGCCGATGGGCTGAGCATGGGCGAGGCCCCCGCCGATCCGAACGGTCCCGGCAGCATGTATGTCGAGGCGGAGTTCAACGACTGGGAACAGCGCTGCATCCGTGAAGAAGATGGCACGAACCCCTGCCAGCTGTATCAGCTGCTTCAGGATGGCGAAGGCAACAACGTCGCCGAATTCAGCCTGTTCAACCTGCCTGCCGGGAATCAGGCCGCCGCCGGTGCGACGATCATCGTCCCGCTGGAGACGCTGCTGACCGCCAATCTGGTCATGAAGGTCGATAACGCCCCCGAGAAGGTCTATCCCTTCAGCTGGTGCAGCAATGTCGGCTGCGTCTCGCGCGTCGGGTTCACTCAGGCCGAAGTGGATGCGTTCAAGAACGGATCGAAGGCCGTGCTGACCATCGTTCCGGTCGTCGCGCCCGATCAGAAAGTCGCGCTGGACCTGTCCCTGTCGGGCTTCACCGCGGGCTTCACCGCCGTGACCGAGGCGAACACCGCCAACGCACAATAAGGCCAAGGCCCCCGCGAAGGGGGCCTTACGCTTTGCGCAGGGCCAGAACCGCGTTCAGCCCGCCAAAGGCAAAGGCGTTCGACAGAACAACATCCACCTTCGCCTCGCGCGCGACGTTCGGCACCACGTCCAGCGCACATTCCGGGTCCGGTTCCTCATAGCCGATGGTGGGGGCAATCACCCCGTCCTTCAGCGCCATGATGCAGGCCAGAAGCTCTACCGCGCCGGTCCCGCCGATCAGATGCCCGTGCATGGATTTGGTCGAGGAAATCATCAGCGTATCCGCGTGATGGCCGAACACATCCGCCACCGCCGCGCATTCGGTCTTGTCGTTCGCCGCCGTGCCGGTGCCGTGGGCATTGATATAGCCGACTTCCTCGCCGTTCAGCTTTGCATCCCGCAGCGCGCCCGAAATTGCGCGCGCCGCACCCTGCTTGTTCGGCATCACGATGTCGGACGCGTCCGAGGTCATTGCGAAACCAACCACCTCGGCCAATATCTCGGCTCCGCGTTTACGGGCATGTTCGTATTCCTCGAACACGAAGACGGCGGCACCCTCGCCCTGCACCATGCCGTTGCGGTTCAAGCTGAAGGGGCGGCAAGCGTCCTTTGACATGACGCGCAGCCCTTCCCACGCTTTGATCCCGCCGAAGCACAGCATGGATTCCGACCCGCCCGTAACCATCGCCCGGCTCATCCCCGAACGGACCATGTTGAACGCCTGCCCCATCGCGTGATTGGAACTGGCGCAAGCGGTCGCAACGGTGAAGCTTGGCCCTTTGAGGTTGAACTCCATCGAAATGTGGCTGGCAGCGGCGTTGTTCATCAGCTTCGGCACGACGAAGGGATGGACGCGGTTCTTCCCCTCCTCATAGACGGTGCGGTAATTCTCGTCCCAGGTGTTTACGCCCCCCGCGGCGGTGCCCAGCACCACCCCTGCCTCGTATCCCAGATGGCCGTCAAAGTTCAGGCCCGACTGGCCCACCGCCTCGCGCGCGGCAAGCAGGGTGAACTGCGTGAACTTGTCGTAAAGGACGATCTGCTGGCGGTTGAAATGCGCCTCTGGGTCCCAATGGTGGACCTGACCGCCGATCTGGATCGAAAGGCGGTCCTTGTCGCGGATCTCCAGCTCGGTGATGCCGCAGCGGCCTTCGCGGAACGCCTCGAACGTGCCGGGAACGTCGTGGGCCAGCGCATTGATCGTGCCGGCCCCGGTAATGACGACGCGCTTCATGCCTTCTGCGCGACCAGACCTTCGACCGCCGTCACGATGGACCGCACGGTAGAGATGTCGAACCCGCTGGCCGACGGATCGTTGGCGTTGAACGGAACGGAGATGTCGAACGCCTCCTCGATGGCGAAGATGGATTCGACAAGGCCAAGGCTGTCGATGCCAAGATCCGCCAACGTGGAATCGGGCGTCACATCCGCCGGGTCCAGCACCGCCTGTTCCGCGATGATCCGAATGACCTCTTGTTCGACGGATGCCATGGCTGTCTCCTGTTCGTCCGCGTAAAAGTTCTAGTCACCTACACCAGGGTTTGAAACAGATTTCTGAAGCTCTGCAACCTTGGCGGCAAGTCGTGGCAGGCGGCGCAGCGCTTTCTGGATTTCGACATGGCTGTCCATCTTGATCGCGGGATAGCCCAGAAGGACCCGGCCCGCAGGCGCGTTGCTCAGGATCTTGGTCCCGCCGCCCGCGATGACGTCGTCGCCGATGAAGATGTTGTCCGAAACGCCGACCTGCCCCGCCAGCACCACGCGGTCGCCAATCTTGACCGACCCCGCAACGCCCACCTGCCCGCACAGAAGGCAGTCCTCACCCACCTGCACGTTATGGCCAAGATGAACGAGGTTGTCGATCTTGGTGCCGTTTCCGACGGTCGTATCGCGGATCGTGCCACGGTCGATGCAGGAATTCGCCCCCATCTCCACATCGTCGCCGATGGTGACCGAGCCGAGAGAGTGGATGCGCACCCAGCTTTGCGCCCGGATCTCGGCACGAGTGCCAAGCGTCTCGCGGATTTCCTCGATCCCGGATTTCTCGGGGGTGACGAAGGAAAATCCGTCCGCGCCGATCGCCGCACCGGGCTGGCAGATGAAACGATCGCCGATGACCACCCGCGCGCCGATCTTGGCGCCTTGCAGGATCAGCGCATCGTCACCGATCCGCGCCCCTTCGGCGATGGAGACATGCGAGGCGATCCGCGCCCGCGCCCCGATGCGGACCCCCGCCCCGATGGTGACGAAGGGGCCGATGGCTGCACCCTCGTCAATCTCGGCCGTCGGATCGATCACCGTCATCGGGTGGATACCGGGCACGATCTGCGGCCCCTTGTCCATCATCCGCGACAGACCTGCCATCGCAAGCCGCCCGCGCGGGGCAAAGATCGCCGCCTTCAGACCCAGTTCCTGCCAATCCGCGCCGGGCCAGACCAGCGCCGCCAGCGCCTTGCCCTTGGCCAGCCCCGCCGCGTATTTCGGGTCCAACGCCAGTGCCAACTGGTCCTGCGCCGCACTGGCAGGTTCGGAGACGCCGTTGATGGCGATGTCGAGGTCCCCCGCCGCCTCTGCCCCGAGGGCGACTGCGATTTCGCGGATCGTGTGCGGCATGTGGACCTCCGTTACTGCCCCCCTGATCTAACCCTGAACCTCGTTCAATGCCACCCCGGCGGCGTCCAGCGCATCCCAGATCGCCGCATCGCGGCCATAGATATCGGGGCGATAGTTCACGCGCCCCCCCGCAGGCGCGACGGCGGTGAAATAGACCAGATGGACCGGCAGCGGCGCGGCGAGGTTCACACGCGTCTCCTTGCCGGTGGCGAGGATCTTGCGGAATGCGGCCTCGGGGTTGGCCTCCTGCGCGGAAAGAAGGGCAAAGGCGAAATCGAACGGGTCCGCAAGGCGCACGCAGCCATGACTGAAGGCCCGCTCTGTCCGCTCGAACAAGGATTTCGACGGGGTATCATGAAGATAGATGTTCCACTTGTTAGGGAACATGAACTTCACGAGTCCAAGTGCATTTCGGTCCGACGGTGGCTGGCGCATCGAGAAAGGAAAGCTCCGCGCGGTATAGGCGCCGAAATTGACGGCGCCGCGGTCGACGACCCGGCCCTTGGCATCGACGACCTGAATATGCGAAACTGCATTCCGGTTGCGCTGCAGCTGCGGAAGATATTCCTGCGTCACGATGGATCGGGGCACGAACCACGACGGGTTGATGACCATGTGATCCATGATATCGGAAAATTCCGGCGTCCGCTGATCTGGGACCTCTTTGCCGATGACCGAACGCGTTTCGAACACGACCTCGCCGTGGTCGATGATCTGCGTGGTGAAATCGGCAAGGTTGACCCAGATGTGGCGCGCGCCGCGATCCGCATTCATCCAGCGATGCCGTTCCAGCGCAACGAGGACCGATCGCAACCGCGCATCCGGACCCGCATTCAGCGCGGCCAGGGTCGCCTCGCCCGCGACACCGTCTGCGGACAGCCCGTGATCTGTCTGGAACCGCACGACCGCATTTCGCAGCGGCTCGTCGTAACCTGCGGCCGCGCTGCGCCCGAGATAGCCCATCGCGACCAGGCGATCCCGGAGTGCGATGACGCCCCCACCGGATTGACCCGGCCGCAGGATCGCCCCAGGAACCGTATCTCCCCAATCGGCTGCGCGGAGCGTTCGCGCAGCATTCATCAGACGCGCATATTCCGGGTCCTGCGGCGGCAGTTCGCGAAGGAACCCTGCGGGATCGGCCTCGAATGCCGCCAGTTCGGTCAGGGGCTCCCTCCGGCTGACGTCGCGCACGATGGTGGCATCCACGCGGGACGGAACGACGGCGCCCGACCGAAGATCATGGGCATAGGCAAGGAAGGCCCGGGTCAGATCCACCTCGACCTGCGCGACGTCCTGCGGCGTGGCTGCGGCGCGAATCTGCCGGTCGAGCCGGTCCGCATCATAACGCGCGGTGGGCAGCCCATGATCCGAGGCGGTGGCAATGGCACGGAGGAACACCTGCAGGCGCACTGCCGCGTCCGCGCTGGTCCAGAGCGGTGCGTAGTGTCTTTCTTGGTAGAATCGGGCGACCTGATCCCCATTTCCCGCGATCTTCGCGATGACGGGGGCCAGACCGTCCTGCGCGGTGGCAGCTGCGGGTGGCAGAAAAGCCATCATCAGGCAAAGGGCATGGCCCAGTCGTCGGCGCCGCGTCATCGGAAATAACCCAAGGAAAAATCGCTTCACCTTATCCTTTACGCCACCGGATCGTCTGTCCATGGCAAGGCCCCGCGACCTTTTGCTTCGTGACATTCCTGCAACTTACGGTGACGAAGATACATCACCCCGATGCATCAGCGGTTGTCTGCCTATGGTGCACGGACGATCGGTGTTTTTCGTAACGCTATCTTGGGAATCCGTGCGCCTTATGGCATAGAGTGCAGACGAACTGTCGGCACAGACAGACGTGGCAAGATCGAAGCGGGACAGGCAAAATGGCAGGATCATCCTTACCGGGGCTGACGCGACGCGGGCTTTTGGGAGCATTCGCGGCGACGATGGTGGTGGCAGCACCCACGACATCGCAAGCGTTCGGCTTCCTTCGCGGCGCGGGCGACGTGCGTCGAATCAAGATGTATTCGGGCCGGACGGGCGAAAGCCTCGACACGATCTATTGGATCGAAGGGGAATACATCCCCGAGGGGCTGCGCGAGATCAACCACTTCATGCGCGACTGGCGGACCAGCGACACCGTGCAGATGGACCCCCGCACCATCGACATCATGGCCGCGTCGCACCGCCTGATGGATGTGTCCGAACCCTATATGCTGCTTTCGGGCTATCGCAGCCCCAAGACCAATGCCATGCTCCGGTCCCGTTCGGGCGGCGTTGCGCGCAATTCGCTGCACATGGTGGGTCAGGCTGCCGATCTGCGGCTGAAATCCCGTTCGGTCAGCCAGATGGCCCGCGCGGCCGAGGCGTGCTCCTCGGGCGGCGTAGGGCGCTATTCGCGCTCCAACTTCGTCCATATGGATTGCGGCCCGGTGCGGAGCTGGGGCGGTTAAGCCCGCCGCCCCCGGAAGCCCATTGCGACCACGAACTTCTCCGAAGAATCCGAACGCGAGGCCGGCGGCTTGACGTTGGCCACTTTGGTGAAGTTCTTTTTGAGGATCAGCTGAAGCTCATTCTCGGCACCGCCTGCCAGAACCTTGGCGACAAAGGTGCCGCCCTCCTCCAGAACGTCGAAAGCGAATTCCGCCGCCGCTTCGCACAACGCGATGATGCGCAGGTGGTCGGTGCCCTTGTGACCCGAGGATGCGGCGGCCATGTCGCTCATCACCACGTCGGCAGAGCCGCCCAGCCATTCCTTTACCTTGGCGTCGGCATCGTCCGACAGGAAATCCAGCTGGTGGATCTCTGCACCCGAGATCGGCTCGACCTCTTGCAGATCGACGCCCAGAACGGTGCCTTGCTTGCCCGACCGCTCGCCCAGCGCATTCACGCGCGCGACGGCCACCTGACACCACCCGCCCGGCGCGCAGCCAAGATCGACCACGCGCGCGCCCGGTTTCAGAAAGCCGAACTTGTCGTCCAGTTCCGAAATCTTGTAGGCCGCCCGGCCACGATAGCCTTCCTTCTTGGCGCGAACGACATAGGGGTCGTTCAGCTGCCGCTCCAGCCACAGCGTCGAGGACAGCTTGCGCCCCTTCGCAGTCTTGACCCGCACGCGAAGGTCGCGCTGGCCCCGGCCAGATGTGTTCTTTTCCGTCATTTCAAAGGTCCGTCTTCCAGCACGCCATCGGCGTTCATCTGTGCGTATAGCAGCCCTTCGCGCAGACCGCGATCCGCAACCGACAAACGGTCGGTTGGCCAAATCCGCATCAACGCCTGAAGGATCGCCGCCCCCGACATGATGAGGCTGTGCCGATCCCGCCCGATCTGCGGATCGCTGCGCCGGCCTTCGGGGCCAAGGGCAAGGTAATCCCGGATCACCGTGTCGATCTGGTCCGAGGTCATGTGCAGACCGTCGACCTTGGTGCGGTCATAGCGCCGCAAACCAAGGAACGAGGCCGCAACCGTCGTAACGGTGCCCGAAGTGCCGATGATCTGGAACCCCTCGCGCGGGTTGTCCGCATTATAGGGCGAGAAGCTCGACAGGTTCTCCTCGAAGAACCAGCTCATCAGGGCAAAACGCGCCGCGTCATCCTCGACATCGCCGAATTGGTCCTTCAGCGTGGCAACCCCCAGCGGGACCGAGATCCAGTCCACGACCCTTGCCGCCCCTTCCTGCCCAGAAAACCCGGTGCGCAGTGCCATGATCGACCGGGGGCGATCCTCGGGGGCGACGGCGGACAAATCGATCCAGACCAGTTCGGTCGATCCGCCGCCGATATCGACGACCAGCAGCTGTTCCGTTTTCGGGCTTACCAGCGGCGCGCAGGAGATGACGGCCAGGCGTGCCTCCTCCTCCGGGGCGATGATCTCCAGCGCGAGGCCGGTTTCACGGCGCACCATACGGATGAAATCGCGGGCGTTGCGCGCTCGGCGGCACGCCTCGGTCGCGACCAGACGCATCCTGCGGACGCCATGTTTGTCCAGTTTGCCCTTACAGATGCGCAGCGCCTGCACCGTGCGCCCCATCGAGGCACGCGAAAGCCGGCCGGATGCCTCCAGCCCGAGGCCAAGCTGAACGGTCTTGGAAAAGCTGTCCACGACCTGAAAATGACTACCCCTTGGCCGGGCAATCAACATGCGGCAACTGTTCGTGCCAAGGTCAAGCGCCGCATAAAGCGAAGACCCCGGCGGGGTAGCGGAAGGTTCCATCCGCGCAACAACATGCGCAGGGATCGCGTCCGCACCCCTGGGACGCTCGGGCGCCATGTGATCGCCCTCCAATTCTCGGTTAAAATCGAACGTAAACCTGCCGCTTGTCTTGTGCAAGGGCGGAACCGGAAGCCTCGTGACGCGTTGAGCAAAGTTGTTCCGACGGAGTCCAATCATGCGCCCCATCCGCCTTGCCGCAGTCATGGCCGTATTCGCCTTCCCGGCATATGCCGAGAATGTCTATGATTTCGCAGCCCATTCCGGCCAGCATCGAACTTTTGCGGCAACCCTGCAGGCGACCGGGATCGACCGCGCGCTGGGCAATCGCGGGCCCTACACCATCTTTGCACCGACGGATGCTGCCTTCTCGCGCCTGTCCGATCTGGGTGATCTGATGCGGCCCGATCACCGCGAAGAACTGGTGGAGCTTCTGACCTGCCACATGGCTCCGACACAGGCGCTTGCGGCAACGCTGCAACCCGGACAGACCCGGGTCGTCCGAACCGTCGGCGGCTGCACCCTGACGATGCAGCGCGTGGGCGACGAGGTGATGCTGCGCAGCGCGGGCGGCCAGTCGCAACGCATTGCCGCCGCCGATCTGCAGCAGTCCAACGGGGTCGTCCATGTCATCGACATGTTGATCCTGCCCGAGTCTTGACGGCGCCTTTCCAAGCGACTAGGTCATTCCCCGATGCGGGTGTAGCTCAATGGTAGAGCAGCAGCTTCCCAAGCTGAATACGAGGGTTCGATTCCCTTCACCCGCTCCAACGCACCACCCTATATCCTATGCTTTTCATGCATATTTACCCTTATTTTTGGGAAGTTCTTGTCTGTAGCTCGACAACCACGGACACTATAACGCAACCTAGGCCATAAAATCTCGACGGGTCCCGACGCCCGTTCCGCAACGGTGCACAAGCTAAGGCAATGCGTAATTTTTTCCGCTCGCGCAAAGTCATCGACCGGTAATCCTCCCCATTTTAACAGGGTTTGGTCGTAGACTTCACGCAGCCATCGTCAGTTTCTGTGCGGGTGTAATGCCGCCGATGCCCATGTTGGGTCGCTCGTTGTTGTAAGTCCAGAGCCAGTCTGTTGCGATCTCCTGCGCCTCCGCGATGGTTTCGAAGATGTAGAGATCGAGCCATTCATGGCGGACGGTGCGGTTGTATCGCTCGACATAGGCATTCTGCTGCGGCTTGCCGGGCTGGATGTGGGTCAGGGCAATGCCCTGCTTCGCAGCCCAGATCGCAAGGGTTGCGCTGATGTATTCCGGGCCGTTGTCGACCCTGATGGCCGTTGGCTTGCCGCGCCATTCGATGGGGAGGAGGATCAGAAAACGGTCCGGGGGAGCGTTTTCCCGACGACCGGTTCAGGGTGCGGACGACCCGATCGGCCGGGAGCGAGAAGTCGACCTCGATGCCCAGACCCTCGCGGTTGAAGTCGTCCAGCACGTTCAGCAGCCGGAACTGGCGACCATCGGCGAGCCTGTCGGCCATGAAGTCCATGGACCACACGAGGTTTGGCGCGTCTGGAACCGAGAGCACGTCCGGCTTGTCCCGCCTGATGCGCCGCCTTGGCTTGATCCGCAGGTTCAGCTCCAGTTCGCAGCAGATCCGGCGAACCCTTTTGTGGTTCCAGACGTGTCCGCGAACGTTGCGCAGATACAGAAAGCACAGCCCAAAGCCCCAAGTTCTATGCGCCTTCGTCAGGCCTTCGAGGAGATCCGCGATGCGAAGACCGCGCCGCTGGTCGGCTTCTGACGCAGCACGTCCTGAGCCAGTGCCGACAACCCTTCGATCCTCATACTCATATCGGTCGTGCCGCAGGCCAGATAGACACGGACACCGGTTCCGGGGCCAATCATGCCGCCTCCACCGCGTGGATCAGCCGCACCAGCACCATGGGGTCCAGATCCGGTGCGAACCGGAGGCAGCGGCCATTAGTCAGCACCAGCTTGATCTGCGGATCGGGGACGACCGGGCGGCGCATCGTCGCTTCCGGCAAAGCAGTCCCCATCGGCTCGGGCGTTGCGATCGGCAGGAACAGCGCATCGGTGCTCGGAAAAGGCAGCCCCTTCTTCTTCAGTTCGTGCCGCCAAGCGTAAATCTGTTGCCGCGTCACTTCATGGCGCTGCGCCACCTGCGTGACTGTCGCACCATCGGCACCGACCGACAGCACGATGCCGAGCATCTCGTCGTCATCCCACCGAGGCCGCCGTTCCAACCCAAGGACATCGCCACGCATCCTCAACCCCGCATAAGACACGTCACTAACGACGTAGTTATGCACGTCCCATACCGGATCAGCCCAAGCTCAGGCATGCGGCGGCAATCGGGCGGTTACGGATCAAACCGGATGGTCAGCAAACCCCGGCGCCTGAGAGCTTCGTTGTCAGTTTCTGGTCCTGCAGGTCGGCGGTGTCGGTCGGTTCACGCATCCCAGTCACCGTGCTGGATACACTAGGTGAATCCAGCACCAGATTTGTGCGATAGCGCCCTACAAAGCCGATAGCCTTTGGCTGATCCCCGGCTGCATCGGCTTTTATCGCCTAATGGAAATCACGGCTAGGGAACAGCCGACCAGCCTGATGCCGCGGATGGGTCGCGGGCGCACATATGCTGCCTCCTGCCGGGCGGCGGATTTCGTCGCGGCGGACATCGCAGGGGTCGATTTTTCCGCGGCCAAGTGCCGACAGCAGCTGCGAGGCATCCTCGATCCGCTCCGCGATGATATGGATTACCTGGCCGTCACGCTCGATCCGGCCTGTGACACGCAACAAGCGACCTGAGATCACCTCGCGCCGGAAACGTTCATAGACCTTGTTCCAAACGACGATGTTGGCATAGCCAGTCTCGTCCTCCAGCGTCAGGAAAATCACGCCGGATGCCGTGCCCGGACGTTGGCGGGTGATGACGAGCCCTGCAACGGTCACGCGGCCACGGTCCAGCGCGCCATGGGCAATCAGCCGCGGCATATGGGGGCGCAGAAGACCCAGCGGATGGGCACGAAGCGATAGGCGCATGGACAAGTAGTCCTCTATTGTCTCCTCGCCCAACCCCATTTGCGGCAAAGCAACCATTGGTTCCGCACCACCCTCGCCATCGACCCCGAACAGGGGCAGCGGCGAGCTGCGCATTGCCTTGGCCTGCCAAAGCGCCTCGCGCCGGGTCAGCGCCAGACAGGCAAAGGCGTCGGCTTCGGCCAGGCGTTCAAGCACGGCGGCAGGTATACCGGCCCGCCGCCAAAGGCTTTCGACATCGGGATAGCCATTGCCCCGCGCGTGGGCGATCCACAGGCCGTCTTCTTCTTTCACGCCCTTGATCTGCCGGAATCCCAATCGCAGCGCCCCCTGTTCAAGCGTGCAATCCCATTGCGAATGGTTGACCGAAACACCCCGCACCTCCACCCCGTGATCGAGGGCATCGCGCACCAACTGCGCCGGGGCATAAAACCCCATCGGCTGGCTATTCAGAAGCGCGCATGTGAACGCCGCCTGATGGTGGCATTTCAGCCATGCCGAGATGAAGACCAGCCGCGCAAAGCTGGCGGCGTGGCTTTGCGGAAACCCGTAGGAGCTGAACCCCTCGATCTGGGCAAAGCAGCGTTCGGCGAATTCGGGATCGTGGTGGTTGCGGATCATGCCGCCGATGAACCTGTCCTTCAACTGGCCGATGGTGCCCATCTTTTTGAACGTCGCCAGGGCGCGGCGCATCTCGTCGGCTTGCGAGGGGGTGAAGCCTGCGCCGTGGATGGCGATCTGCATGGCCTGTTCCTGAAACAGCGGCACACCATAGGTGCGATCCAGGATCGGCGTCAGCGCACCCATGTCCGGCGTTTCGCTACGGCGGCGGCGGCGGTCGATGAACGGATGCACCATACCGCCCTGAATCGGACCGGGGCGGACGATGGCAACCTCGCACACAAGGTCATAAAGATTGCGGGGTTGCATCTTAGGCAGGAAGTTCATCTGCGCGCGGCTTTCGACCTGAAACACGCCCACCGCGTCGGCACGGCACAACATGTCATAGGTCGGCTTGTCCTTGGGCGGCATGGACAGGTCCACTTCCACCCCCTCGTGGTCGCGCAGCAGTTTGAATGCCTTGCGGATGCAGGTCAGCATTCCAAGGCCCAGCACATCGACCTTCAGGATGCCAAGAGCATCGATGTCGTCCTTGTCCCATTCGATGATGGTCCGATCCTCCATCGCGGCATTCTCAATGGGACATAACTCGTCCAGCCGTCCTTGAGTGATGACGAAGCCACCGACATGCTGCGACAGGTGGCGCGGAAAGCCGATGATCTGGCCGATCAGCGCAAGGGTCAGGCGCACCCGCCGGTCGTCCAGCGACAGCCCGGCATTACGCACGCGGTCATCGTCCGGCGCGGCAGAGGACCAGCCCCAGATCTGCCCCGACAGCCGCGCGATCACATCCTGGCTCAGCCCCATGACCTTGCCGACCTCGCGGATTGCGGCGCGGGATCGGAAATGTATCACCGTCGCCGTCAGCCCTGCGCGTTTACGGCCATAGGTTTTGTAGATGTGCTGGATCACTTCCTCTCGCCGCTCGTGCTCAAAATCGACGTCGATGTCCGGCGGCTCGTTGCGTTCTTCCGAGATGAAACGTTCAAAGATCAGGTCAATGTCGTCTGGGGAAACCTCGGTGATCTGCAATGCCCAGCAGATCAGGGAATTGGCTGCCGAGCCGCGCCCCTGGCACAAGATACCTTCGCCGCGCGCGAAGTTCACGATATCGGCTACGGTCAGGAAATAAGGCGCGTATTTCACCTTGGCGACCATGTCCAACTCTCGCCGAAGCTGATCGCTGTGTTTGGGCGGAACGATGCCGTCATAGCGCCGCGCCAATCCTTCGGCGGCCAGCCGTTCCAGTCGCTGCTGTGCGGGTTCGTCTTTTTCCTCGTGCGGATATTCGTATTCCAGCTCCTTCAGATCGAAGGTGCAACGCTCGGCAATCTCGACGCTGCGGGCGATGGCGTCGGGCGGGAACAAGCGGGCCAACTCGGCCCCCGTTTTCAAGCGACGCTCGGCATTCGGCAGCCGCGCACGCCCGATATTGTCGATGGTCACGCCAAGGCGCATGCAGGTCAGCACATCGGCCAGCGGGCGGCGGGACGAGCGGTGCATCAGCACATCGCCCACCGCTACCATCGGGATGCCAAGCGCATCCGCCCGCGCCGACAGCGCAGCGATCCGCGCCGCGTCCTGCCCGTCGTAACGCGGCGCCGCCCCCAGATAGACATGGCCCGGAAAAGCGCGGATCACTTTGGGCGATGGATCGGTCAGCGCGATCAAGATCATCCCCCTTCCCCATTTCAACACGCTGCCAAGGGTCAGGTGGCATTCGCCCTTCTTCGCCCGCCGCTTGCCCTCGGACAGCATCCGGGACAGCCGCCCCCATGCGGGCTTGTCGGTTGGCAGGGCCAACCACTCCTCCCCATTATCCAGCACCAGACGGCTGCCGACGATCAGGCGCGGCAGATGCTCGAACACAGGCAGGGTTTCCTCGCCAGTCGAATGGGTCAGGACCTGCCGACTGGAATGGTCCATCAGGCGCCGAGAGCGGATGACGAGCACACCGTCATTCACCGCCTGATCCCGCACACGGGTCAGTTCCTTCAGCGCCTTCCACGCCCGCACCACGCCAGCGACGGAATTGCGGTCGGTGATCGCGATCGCCTCCAGTCCCAGATGGGCGGCGTGCAGCACCAGTTCCTCGGGGTGGGATGCCCCGGTCAGAAAGGTGAAGTTGGTGGTCACGCACAGTTCGGCATATTTCATGCAAATTGTCCTTGTGCAAACCATGCGGGAGCCTGCGGCGTATGGAACAACCACAGGCGCGGACCTTGACGGGTCTGCACGCGCCAATAATCACGCAGACCGGAGGCCCATGCCGGGTCTTCCTCCCACCAATCGGGCGAAATGCGTTCCGGGCCTGTGGCGCGATGCGCCTCGTAACGCTGCCCGCGCCAGTGAAAGCTGTCAGGCGGCGTGCCTGTGACCGGTTCAGGGCGAAAGATCACGGCAGGCAGGCGCGGCAAGGGACCGGGCCGCGCCTCGGCGGCAGGGACGAGGCGAAAACTGCGTTCGGGGATCAAGCTATCGGTCGGCTCCAACCGAAGGATGTTCTCGAACCCAAGACGGTTGCCAAGGCGCGAGATTAGGTCTGCCATCGCCTCATCGGCCTTTGGGGTTCCGTTGGTCTGCAAAGGGGCAAGCGGTTCGGCAAGGGTCACAACAAGCCGCAACGCATCGATGCCATATCCCGCATCCACCTTTTCCAACTTGGGCGCGAACAGGCGGGCGATGCGGGAAGGATCGCGCATAGGGCGGGCGAGGCCGATCTCTACCTCGACGGTCTTGTGGTCCACGCGGCGCATTTCCAGCCGCAACCGGCGTGCGCCCTGCATATGTCGCACCAATGCCGCACACAGCCGGTCCAAAAGCCGTGCCAAGCCAGCCATAACATCCGAATACAGGCCGATAGGTTCCGGGAGGGCCATGCGAACGGCAAAATTCGGGGAATTAGGCGGGGCGGCGACAGGTTCTGGCCGATCACCCATCATCTGATCCAACCGCAGAACCAGTTCCGCTCCGAACCGGCGCGCCAGGGGCGCCCGAGGCAAAGGCAGCAAATCGCCCACCCGACGCAAACCAAGACGGCTCAGCGCCTCGGCCATGCCCGGATCGATCCGCAGCGCCACAACGGGCAGGTCAGCCAGGGTGCCGCCATGACGTGCGAGCGCATGGGCCGCGCCGCGCGTATCGGCAATGGCACTGCGGGCCGTAAACCCCGCCTGTTCCAGCCGCGCGCGCAGGTCGGCCTGCAAGGCATCTTCGCCGCCAAACAGGTGGGCGATGCCCGTCACGTCGGATATCAATCCATCCGGCCCATCTGCCGCCACATGGGGAGAATAGCGGACAGCCCATCGACGCAGCGCCTCTTGCACGCCGATGGTGCTCTCGGCTGGGCGTGTCAAAACGTCGGGATGAACGGCACGGGCATCGGCCAGCGGCATTCCGCGGAACAAACCTGAGCGTTCAGCCTCAGCGTTCAGGCAATGCAAAAGATCGACATTGCCCGACCGCAGGATCAGCGCGAATGCGCCCTCAACCGGGTTGGTCCGCAGGGCCGCATCGCTGGCCAGTCGCGGAAACCATATCGAAAGCAGCCGACGAGCCATCCCAGTTCAAAATCCAGCTTTCCAATGTTCCTTTTTTGTTCTTTATAATCTCCCACCGATGCAGTGTCGAGTCCCCCGCAAGCGATGTGCAGTTCCACCGTGTTTCAGTAGCCGGACTGCCCGCACCATCGGACACCAGAAAAAGCCCGGTCGAACACCCTGCTTCGGCCGCCAGTTGCAGACGTCGCCCTTCGGTCAGAGACAGACGCTTTTGCGGCTGCGCGATCACCAGTCCACCGGGAACGCTGCGCAGTGCCTCTTCAGCCGCCCACAGGATGTCGATGCCATCGGCCCGAACGAACGTGATCGAAGATGCGGTTGGTAGTTCTCTGTCCAGAAACGGGGCGACCCAGACCGCTGATGGATAACGCATCGTTTGCCACAGTGCAAAAAATACGCGTCCACTCCCCTGCGCCTCGTGAACGCGTGACGGCAAAAGAAAAAACGTAGAGCTTTGCATTGCTTCAGAATGGGAATGCAAGACAGCTTTGGCAAGCGATGACGGCATGTCAGTAAATGACCGGGTGACTTGCATCAGGCCGAGGTTCTGTTCCGTCTCATCGGCAGGTTCATGATAGAACGACGAACAGCAGCCGACACTGCACCCCGATCGACAACGCAGGGTGATCCCGAGCCTCATGCCGATCCACGGCTTGAGCTTTCGCGATATCGGAGCAGGGACCGTGGGGCCGCGTAAGCCCGAAGACGATCCCAAAAATGCGCGGTCATTTTGCCCATGCCGCAGATCGGCGCGGTGCAAATCTTTCAGGACCCGATGGTGGCGGGCACGAACGACATTCAGGAATTGTCCAAGACCCATGATGCCGTGTCGAGGTCCAAGACCGAGTTGTGGCATAGTATCCTGACCCACTACTTGCCACTTTATTTTCCGGAAACCGACCGTTTCCATCGCGGTTCTCGCACGGGCCTTTCTGGAGATGTTTCCCTCTCCGCATATGATCTCAGCCCTGACCAAAGAAGAGTTCACCTCGGCGGCTTGGAAAGTGGTCGGGCGCAAGGTTGAGAAGTCTTTCCTGTTGTCAGATATTTACGCGACAGCAAAGGTCTCTGCCGGACTGCCGATTGCGCCAGTTTCCGCGCCATCCACATGTTTCGCATGATGCTGGCCAAAGGGCGAAGCCTGATCCGACAGCGCAATGCCGTTGAAGATTGGGCGGTCGAACTGCTGAGTGATCCCTTCCTTGGCTTGCTGGTGTTGAGCGTCTGATAGATCGGCATCAGGCTCATAAGTCGCATGAGCCGCCGGATGCGCTTCTGGTTTGGGATCCCGTCTTAAGGACGGTGAGGGCGGTAAACGCGCCGAGCCTGTATTCGCTATGACAGAGACCACTTCTCGACGACGGAGTCCGCCTGGGCAACCATTCAAAGGTATCCGGTCGCTCGGATGCCCCGTGATCTCATGCCCACAACCGCGTTTCCTTCCCGATCTAGGACTTAGTCGGTCAGTACATTACGAAGTGGATAGGGAACTGCGGCAATCAGGTCCTGCAGGAACTGGAGAGCAGCCATCTTGACGGTCTTCAGGGCAAGCGCAATGGCGAATTGGCTGGTTCCGTCAATCGCCACAGCGAGATACAGCTTACCTTCGGCGGCCCGCACCTTTGTAAGGTCGATGTGAAAAATGCCGATCGAATAGATAGCGTCTGAATCGCTGCCGTTTTGGCTTGTCCATCCACATCCCTCAGGCGCGATATTCAATGCCGTTACAAGGCCGAGCGTGGGGATTGCAGTGCCTAGAATGCCACAATCATCGCTCCTTCCTCTGCGCTCATTGTTGTGGAGCGCGGCCCTTCAGGTCTCGGACCGTGGCCAGTTTGCGCCACTCGACCACTGCCTTCGGTTTGAGATGCGTCGCCTGGATCCAGCGGGCCGAACGGGGCAATACCCTCACCCGGCCCTTGCCACCCATTACAGCAGATAGTCGGGAAGATCGGTGAAGATCGGCAGCGGCTCGTCCGGCGGGGTCTCGATCAGCGCATCGGCCAGCGCCAATGCAGGCAGGAACAGGAATTCGTCGGCCTGCATCAATGACGGTGCGTCGGCGGCAACGGCCCCGATGGGGGTCGATGGGCCAGTCCCGACGGGGGCCACGCCCTCGATCACGAACAGGTTGTCGTTATAGTCGTAGTTGATGCCGGTATAATCCATGATCCCGAGGAAGACGTTGGGGATCGCCGTCCCGCTCGCGTCGACCGCCTGGAATATCTTGACCGAATGACCCTGCTGGGCCCCCGGCACCTCGACCCCGCCGCGCGGGTTCAGGCGCGGATCACTGGAGAGCCCCGCGACGTTGATCCCGAACACGTCGTCACCCTTCCATCCATCCGGCACGTCGGTGCGCGAGAAGACCTTCGTGGCGAAAGTCGTCTCGTTCGTCACATTAGGCAGCAGCCGCTGGTTGTCGGCGGTCTGATGGTTCCAGAAGTTGATCGTGCCGCTTTTGGTGTCGGGGTTGTGGATGCCCATGGTGGCGCCCCCCGGGCCATGAAGCGCCGCGATCTGGGTGATGCGGGCGTTCGTCACCCCATCGGCGATCTTCCAATAGGGCGACAGAACTTCGGTATCGTCCGTCTTGGCATAGACGTCCTTGGTGGACAGGGTCGAATTCTCGCCCCCGCCCGTCAGCTTCAGCCCTTCGATCCGGTTGCCGAAGCCGAAGATGCGCCAGACCTCGTTGACGTTCGGCTCCTGCCCGGATTCCCATTTGGACTGCCAGAACCCGGCCAGATCGACCTCGGCCACGGGGCTGTCGGCGTCGTTGGTCACCAACTTCAGCTTGCCTTCGAACACGGTGGAGGTTCCATCGACATTCGACGTGGGCGGCGTGTATTTGCTGCGGTCGAACAGCACCTCGACCGTGGTGGACGCGCCCGCAGCCAGTGTCAGCCCCTGAAGCGCCGACGGATTGGCCAGCTTGAACGGACCTTCCAGCAGCGAGGACAGCACCGAAAGCGGCGCGGTCCCGGTATTGGTGATCCGGACACTGGCGTTCTCCTTCATGTCGCGGTCGGCATTTCCCGGCATCACTGCATTTTCCAGCCACGAGAAATGCAGCCGATCATCGAAGTAGGCGGGATCGAGGCTTTGGACCGCGATGTCGGCGGCGTTGTTCACCGGCTGGGTGGCCACGTCCAGATAATCCAGCGCATTCGCCCCTGCCGCAGCAGAGACGACGCGAAGCTGGTATTGCTGTCCGGCATCCAAATCGGCGAAGACCGACACTTCGCCCGCCCCGGGATATCCGGTCTGGCCAACCTCGGTCCCGTTCAGATACCAGCGCAGGGCGCCGCCATTCGGCGCGCCTGCATTCGCGGCGGTGTCGAACTTGTAAAGACCGTCATCCTCGACCGTGAAGAAGAAATCGACCGTGGTGGGCGAGACGACCTTGGCGCTGCCATTCGTCGTCTCAAGCTGGATGCGGCCTGAACCGTCGATCTCGGCCGGGTTGGTCGCGCCGCCCGCCTGCGGGTTTTGCGTGATGCGCAGGTAATCGACATTGGGCGCAACCCCGCCCGGCGCGGTGATGGTGATCTTGCTGGTTCCGGCGGGCAGGTTGATCGTGGCCGATTGCGGGCCCCATGTCGTCTCGGCGGCGTTGGAATTGGCGGCGAAGGGCAAGGGGGACTGCGCGACGCCGTTGACCGAAAGCCCCATCGGCCGCGCGGCCTTGCCCGCGCCCAGGGCATAGACCACATCCATGCCATAGCTGCCAGCCTGCGCAACCGAAACGGTCCATGTCAGGGTTTCGGTATCAGGCCCAATGAAATCAACGAAGCCGGATCCCGATTGCCCGCGCCCTGCGGCAATCGCAGGATCGCCGGTGAAGACGGCCTTCTCGGCCTCGTATTTGACATAGGTGACGCCGCCGACCGTCATCGTTCCATCATTGGGAACGGTGGGTGATTGCCCGCCCTGTTTCAGAACCTCCAGCTGGTCGATGTTCGGCCCGGTATTGGCGGTGGAGCGCAGCGTGACCGTGTTCAGCCCCGCCTTCAGCGTCGCCGCGACTTCCACCGTCGCCCAGGTGGCAAAGCTGCCCGTCGGGTTGAAAGCCTGCGTTCCGATCGCCGTGCCGTTCACCTCGACCGCCAAGGGACGGTTGCCCGAGGCGTTGGAATAGCGGAAGCGGAGCAGCCCTGCCCCGGCGCTGGCGGAATTGAAGCTGAAGGTCAGGTAATCGTTGTTGGTCGATCCGAAGTCGGCATACCCGCCCGGGACTCCGTCGGTGTGGTTGGTATTGCCGTCGGTGCCGTATGCCCCGGTCCACAGGCCGTTGACCATGCCCGTCTGGGTTCCGGTCTCGCGGTTCTGGGCGTCGCGGATCACGATCTGCCCGCCCGTGGTCGGGATCGTGACCGAGGTGCCGTCGCCGGGGGTGCGATCCTCGGCCTGAATCGTCACCAGCGGTTGATAGGTGGGCGCGGCAGGAACGGTGAAGTTCAGGCTCTTGGTCGCCGTGTTCAGCGCATCGTCAACCACCGTCAGCGCCGCCGTCAACGGGCCCGCCGGAATGCCCGCAAGATTGGCGGTGAAGCGGTTGTTGCCGTCCAGGGTGACCGCGATCTCGGGGCGGCCCCCGAAGGAGACGCGCAGCGATGTGATGTCGCTGTCCAGCCCGTTGACCTGGAACACCGCCGCCGCCGGGTTGGTCACGTTGACGGCGACCAGTGCCAGATCGCCGCCCTCGTCCGCCGTGGTGTCGGTGATGGTCACGCCCGGCTTGGGGTTCATCAGGACGACCTGGCTCGCCCCCGTCGCCCGGTTCAGCGTCATGAGATAGAGCTGGCCCGTAAGAGGATTCTCGACGATATCCAGCGGGTCGATGAAATTGTTGATGACCGCGCCGTTCGGACGTCGCAGCACATCGTCGCCGATGACCGCGCCATTCTCGTCCAGTTGCAGCATCCGAACATTGTCCCCGACCGAGAATTGCGTGACCAGAAGCGCGCCCTTCAACGTCGGCCCGAAGGCATTGCCCTGATATTCGATGGCCCCATTGGGCGAGCGGTTATAGCCGAGGTTGTAGATGTCGCGCAGATCGTAGTCGGCGTCGGGCTTCACCCCCACGGCATAGCCGTTGGTCAGGGGATCGCCGTCGTTGCCGCTGACCACCTCGTTCGGGTCCTTGCCGGCGGTCGGGTTGCCGCCGTTCAGGATATATTCCTTCCGCAGCGAATTGGGGTGGCCATAGAAGCCGCCCTTGTCCACATCGAACAGATAGTCGAACTGTTTCGGCGCATTGACCAACGATGTGTCGAACGCCGTCTGCGTCGGATCGTCCGGCGTCAGACCGCCCGCAGCCGTGCCATTGGTCGGCACATAGAGGTTGCCGTTGGAATGCCAGACGAGGTCATAGGCATTGCGCACTCCGGTGGCATAGATCTTGACCACGGCATCCGAGGCGAACGGGTTGTAATAGCCCGGATAGGTGCCGTTCGCGTTGAAACCGGAAGGCGCGCGATAGGTCGGGTTGCTGGTGCTGGGTTCGGTCTGAAGGTTGAAGCCGCCCGCAGGCGGGGTGCGAGAGGGGTCGATCTCGAGCACCGAGGCGCTGAGCAGCCGTTCGGGCCGCGCGCCCCATGCCGAATCCGGCGATCCGGCGGCAGAGTTCGACCCTTGCGTCAGGTAAAGCAGATGGTCCGGCCCAGTGGCCGACGGATTGTCTCGGAATTCGAGGCTGTTGGTCAGGTGATCCCCGCCCGACCGCGGCAGGTTGCGCGCATAGGTTTCCGCCGTCGCCCCGGTGAAGGACTGCCCCTCGCCCAGCACGATCTTGGAAATGCGGCCCGAAAATTCCGGAGTATTGAAAGCGGTGGATTCGCGCGGGATCGGTGCGTTGTCGGTGATCCAGATGGTGCGCGGATCGTCTGGATCGAAGGTGAAGCCGACGATGCCGCGCCGCTGCCCGTTCGGCGCATCGAAATAATCCAGCGACAGGCTTTCCTTGCTGGCCTTGTTCAGCGTGCCATCCTCGTTCACCGTCCAACGATGGATCTCGCCGGTGATGGTGGCGGCATAGAGCTTGCCGTCGCGGCCAAGCTCTATGGCAG
Organism: Falsirhodobacter flavus; assembly: GCA_029846755.1. Lineage (GTDB taxonomy): Bacteria > Pseudomonadota > Alphaproteobacteria > Rhodobacterales > Rhodobacteraceae > Falsirhodobacter > Falsirhodobacter flavus. Next base: position 1,109,280 of record JARWBI010000001.1, read on the forward strand.
TGAACCCGCCCGCCCCGTCGGCAAAGCCATTCAGGACGGTGACAGTGTCGAAGCCGACCTCTTTCGGCGCGATCACGGGCGTCTCGCCGGTAACGAAGGTGGTGGTCAGATCCTGCATCTGGCGCAGCGGGGCGTTCGGATCGCTCAGGCTGCCAAGGTCCAGCACATTTTCGATCTTCAGCGTATAGGACGTGTTCTCCTTCAGCGGATCGATGGGGCGGATGTTCAGCGTATCAGCCCCGCCCGAGATCTGGACGGCAACGGCAACCTCGGAGCCTGTCTGCGTTTCCACCAGCTTGACGTTGTCGGTGTAGGAGATGTTCGGCCCGCGATAGCCTACGCCCTGCAGCGATACGCCGACCACCAGCGTCGAGGTCGGGTCGATATCGACCGGCAGCTTGCCGTTCGCGCCAATGGCAATGGAAACTTGTCCATCGGCCAGCGAATCCGCGACCGGGGCGGTGAAGAAGGAATAATCGGCATTGGCCGGGCGATTGTCGGTCGGGGTCAGGTCCTGGATGCGCTCGACCTCAAGCCACTGGATTTCGGTATTGGTGCCGCCGATGGAATCGATGGTCAGACGCCCGTCCGTCACCGTCACCGCCTTGGTCACCAGCGTCGATCGGAAGCCGCCCCCTGCCTGCGATCCGCTGGGCGGGTTGGCGGGCACCCAACTGGTCATCGCAGACTGGCCCTCCATCCTCAGGGCATATGTGCTGTCGAACGCGCCCGCCGTGTCGCCGATGGATGCCTTGACCAGATAGGTTCCGTTTTCGATCGCCATCTCCCACGCGCGCGCGCCTGCGGCACCGGCCGAGGGATATTCGAAATGGGCATAGGTCTTCTGCAGGTTCGACGCCCCCGACACGCTGCCCTTGTACCACGCAGCCCCCGAAGGCAGCGCCGATGCGATCGTCCCGTTCGCCGTGCCGTCCGCCACCGACGCCTCGGTCACCCAGCCAAAGCTGCGCCCCCCGCCCCGTGCGCCATAGGCGGCTCCGGTATCCGCGATGAACCCGGAGGGCGTCTGGTATCCCGACGGAAGCCCCTGCGCCGCTTGCCCCGCAGGGGGCTGGAAATTGATCTTCGCAACAGGATCGAAGAATATCTGGTCGCGAGCATCGACCGGCCCCGCCGGATTGATATCGACATTGTCGAGGTTCGGCGCATTCGTCGTCGTGTTTGCCCAAGAGATGGTATTCGCCCCCGCCGCCAGCGTCACGTTGACGGTCGCCTCGGACCACGTCTTCCACCCCGTCGCCGCCGGTGCGCCGGTCGAAGGGAAGGACAGGTTCTGCGTTACACCGCCGACCGTCACCGCCATCGGCCTGTCGGACGCGCCGCCATTTGCATAGCGGAACGACAGCTCGTAGCTGCCTGCCTCTGCCGCAGTATAGGAGAAGGACGCACGATCGCCGATGTCGTTGCCAAGATCCAGATAGCCGGTTCCCTCGTAGCCGGGCCGGAGCCTGTTTGCGTCATATTCCAGCCCCGGCCCCGAATTGGCCGCAGTCGCACCCGGCTCCGGGTTCGTAGGGGTTCGCGCTATGGAATCGCCGTCGGCATCGATGATGGAAAAGGTTTCGGCTTCGATTTTCATTGCGATTTCCTCGGGTCATGAGTTCCGGCTGCGGAGATTACACGGCGGGCGGTCGCCCCCCAGGTCCTCACGAGGGCTTCATCCTGCGACGGAGGACAGTGGACATTGAACTTCTTCTTTCAAACCATATCCGACGCCGAATCGTGCCGTTGATGCCTTTCGATTCCATGCGTTGCGCTCCAGTTTGCCGCGACACACAAACTATTTTGACCGTGATGCTGAAACATATTGCAAGTACGTCAAGGATTCTTTGATGATTCGATCAATCCAATTTTCAATCTAAGGTTGATAGTTGTTTTCGAATATACTTTTATATGGGTAAATCAGCAGTAGACCATTTCACATTTCATTCGGTAATAAATTGATCAGAACCGCGCGGCAGTCTGGGATTAATCGCCCCCTCCCCGCCGAGCAACTTTCGGTTAGAAACTCGAAATCCTTTTGCGTATTGGCTAGTAAACATCGCTTCTTGCAATGAAGCATCTAGGCTGCTGCGAAATACGTTTTGAGCAGAGTTTTGTTATATAGAACTTTTCACATCATGTAGAGGGATGAAAAACATTTGCGCCCCCATCCGCCGAAAGTTTTTCAATTAAAGTTCGGTTCGGCTGCTAACATATTTAGGGAATCGCCATGGCAACTCTTATCGATTAACCAGTTTCCGATTGAATGTGGGGATGTGAAATGCGTGATTCCGCGCAATCCGACGTGATGTCGTCCGTGTTCGAAACGAGGGAGTCGCAGGTTCGAAGTTACTGCCGTTCCTATCCCGTCGTCTTCAGCCACGCGGCGGGCAGCCTGATCCATGACGCTTCAGGCCAGGAATACATCGACTTCCTGTCGGGTTGCGCGTCTCTCAATTACGGTCACAACGACCCGGACATGAAGCGGGCCCTGATCCGCCATATCGAAGCGGACGGGATCGCGCACGGGCTCGACATGTTCACGACGACCAAGGCGGCGTTTCTGGAGACCTTCAGCCGGTATATCCTTGATGCGCGCGGGCTAGACTATCGCGTGCAGTTCACCGGACCGACCGGCGCAAACGCGGTCGAGGCGGCGTTGAAGCTGGCTCGCAAGATCACCGGGCGAACGAATGTCGTTGCCTTCACCAACGGCTATCACGGGGTGACGATGGGGGCGCTGGCGGCCACTGGGAACCGCGGCAACCGCATAGGCCCGGCGCTGGGCCTTGGCGGCGTGTCGCGCTTTCCCTTCGACGGGTATCTTGGCCCCGCGATCGACACGGCGGACTTGCTTGAAAAGATGCTGGACGACCCATCGGGCGGCATCGACGCCCCCGCCGCCATCATCGTCGAAGCCGTGCAAGGCGAAGGCGGGCTCAACGTCGCACGCCCCGCATGGCTTCGCCGGATCGCAGAGATCGCCCGCCGCCACGGCGCGCTGCTGATCCTGGACGAAATCCAGGCGGGTTGCGGACGGTCGGGGGATTTCTTCGGCTTCGAACAATCCGGCATCGAACCCGATCTTGTCACCATGTCGAAATCCTTGTCGGGTTTCGGTCTGCCCATGGCCATCCTGCTGATCCATCCGCGCCACGATGTCTGGTCGCCGGGGGAACATAACGGCACGTTCCGGGGCAACACCCACGCCTTCGTCACCGCGCGCGTCGCGGTCGAGAAGTTCTGGTCGGATCCCAGTTTCGCTACGCAGGTCGCCGTCAAGGCGGAACGGCTTGGTCAACGCCTGTCCGCAATAGCCCGATCGGTTCGCGGCAGCAGGGTCAAGGGGCGCGGAATGATCCGGGGGCTCGATTGCCGGTCCGGCAGCCTCGCCTCCGACATCATCGCGCGGTGCCACAATGCAGGGCTCATCATCGAAACCTCCGGCCCGCACGGAGAGGTGGTCAAGGTCCTCGCGGCGCTGACCATTCCGAACGAAGTGCTGGATCGCGGCCTCGACATCCTTGAGGGGGCAGCGCGCGCAGCGGCCACTTCGCATTAGCACCCCACGGCGGAGAAATCCCATGAAGGACAACACCGCGGCGCCGGAGCCTTCCGGCCCGCTTCGTGCCCCGTGCATCCTGCGCGCGGAGGGCGACAACAGCCCCCGTTGGCACCCGGGAGACAGGCTTGAGCATCTTTTCGCAGCGGCGGTCGCGCGCCAGCCGGATGCCGTCGCCGTCGAAACGCCCGCGGGGTCGATGACTTTCGCCATGCTGGACGTGCAGGCCTCTGCCCTCGCCGCGCGGATGCAGGCGGCAGGATACGAGGCGGGCGACGTGATCGCGCTCCTGTTCGGTCGCTGCGCCGAGGCCTATGTCGCGATGCTGGCCGTGCTCAGGATCGGGGCTGCCTATGTTCCGCTCGATCCGGTCTTTCCGCCGGATCGCCTGCGCTACATCACGGCGGATGCCGGTGCCGCCGCCGTCCTGACGACGCGCGAACATATGGCGCTGGCACGGACCGCGGAACTTCCTACGATCGCGACGGACCAGACGGGCGGGATCGAGGCCGCGCGCAGGCAGCACCGCGCCGCCTCGCCCGACCTTGCCTATGTCATCTACACTTCAGGCTCTACCGGCCGTCCGAAGGGCGTGCGGATCGAACACGCGTCCATCGTCAACTTTTTACGCGTTGCCGCCGAAACCTATGGCTACGTGCCCGGCGACCGGGTCTATCAGGGGCTGACGCTGGCCTTCGACTTCTCGGTCGAGGAAATCTGGGTGCCGCTGATCGCGGGTGCGACGTTGATTCCAAGCTGCGCGCCTGGCAGTCTGGTCGGTGCGGACCTGCATGCCTTCCTTGCCCGTCAGCGCATCACCGCGCTGTGCTGCGTGCCGACCCTGCTTGCGACGCTGGACGAACCGCTGCCCGATCTGCGCCTGCTGATCGTATCCGGCGAAGCCTGCCCCGAGGAAATCGTCCGCCGATGGCATGCACGGGGGCGGACCATCCTGAACGCCTACGGCCCGACCGAGATCACCGTGACGGCAACGATCTCGCGTCTTTCGGCGACGGGCGGCGTGACGCTGGGCATGCCGCTTCCGACCTATACCGTGGTGATCCTGGAACCGGGCGCCGAACGGGCCCTGCCTGACGGAGAGGCGGGAGAGATCGGGATCGCCGGGATCGGTCTTTCCTCGGGCTATGTCGGGCGCGACGATCTGACGGCGAAGGCGTTCGTTCCCGATTTCCTGCACCTGCCCGACAACCCCTCGGGGCGCATCTATCGCACGGGCGATCTTGGCCGTGTCGGTGCGGACGGGCTGCTCGAATACCTTGGCCGCATCGACACGCAGGTCAAGATCCGCGGCTACCGCGTAGAGCTTTCGGAGATCGAGTCGCTCGTCCTTCAGCAGCCGGGCATCGCGCAGGCGGTCGTCTCGACATTCGAGGCCGAGCCGGGGTTGATCGAACTGGTCGCCTATTACACGACCACGGATGCCGTCCCCCCCGAGACTCTGGCCGAGGCTCTTGAGAAGGCGCTGCCCTCTTACATGGTCCCCGCCTTCTATGAGCGGCTGGATGCGATTGCGATGCTACCCAGCGACAAGGCCGATCGAAAGGCGCTGCCGCCGCCACGCGGGCAGCGGCTGATCCGGCGCAGCGGTGCGTTCGCCCCCGCCGCGACCGCGACCGAGGCCCGCCTTGCCGCGACGCTCTCGGATATCCTCGGGATCGAGCGGCTTTCGGTCACCGACGATTTCTTCGCCGATCTGGGTGCGAACTCACTGATCCTCGCGCGGTTCAGCACACGCGTGCGCCGCGAACTCGGCGCGCCCTGGCTTTCCATGCGCGAAATCTACAGCGCGCCGGACATTCGCGCGCTGGCATCCCTGATCGACGCGTCTTCCGATGCTGCCTCCGACGCTCCGGCCGCGCCAGAGCCGCATATCGCGTCTTCGGCGGCGTATTGGGCGACGGGGGCCTATCAGCTTTTTGCGGCGTTCCTCGGGATCTTGGCAGCGGTGTATCTGGCGCGGGCCGGGCTTGGCTGGGCCATGGAATCAACCGGGCCCGTCAGGCTTTATGCCCGTGCTGCGATACTGTCGATCTTTGCATTCCTTGCACTGGCGGCATTGCCGGTCGCTGCGAAATGGCTGCTGATCGGGCGCTGGCGTCCCGCCAGCTTCCCGATCTGGAGCTTGTCCTATGCGCGGTTCTGGACGGTCGCCACCCTGATCCGCTTTTCGCCGCTTGCGCAGGTTCCGGGCACGCCGGTCTACAATGCGTTTCTGCGTGCGCTGGGCGTTCGCGTGGCGTGGGATGCAATGGTTTTGTGCCCGCCTCCGGTCTGCACCGATCTGGTCAGCATCGGCAGTGGCGCCATCATAGGGCGCGACGTGATGATCCCCGGCTATCGGGCCGAAGCGGGGCGCATCATTGTAGGGCGTGTGAGCATCGGCACCCGCGCCTTCGTCGGCGATGGGACGGTCTTCGATATCGACACCGGAATGGAAGACGATGCTGAACTGGGTCACGTCTCGGCGCTGGTGCAGGGGCAGCGGGTTCCAGCGGGCCAAAGCTTCGGCGGAGTTCCAGCCAGACCCTGCAGCACGAGGTTCCGCGCCCTGCCCCCCGGCCACGTCGCGCTTTCGCGTCGATTGGGCTTCACGGTGCTTCAGCTGGGGTGGTGGCTGCTTGCCGCAGGTCCGGCGTCGATCCTGCTTCTGCTGCTGGGAATGGAGGCCTACAAAACCGCCGCGCCGAACTCCGACCTGTTCGCGCATTCGCTTGCAACGCTCCCGGCCTTGCTCGGCTATGCGCTGCTTCTTTTTCTGGGCGTGATCCTGCTGGACCTTGCGCGGGTCCTCGTTCTGCCGCGGATCGCCTGGCGTTTCCTGCAGGAAGGGCGCATCTACCGGCTTTATGGGCTGCGCCACTTCATGCTGCGCACCATCACGGCAAATTCCAACTCTCGCTTCTTCAACCTGCTTTTCGGTGACAGTTCGGCCATCGTCCACTACTTGAGGGCCGTCGGATATCACTTTCCCGACATGAAGCAGACCGGATCGAACTTTGGCGTCCAGCAGCGGCATGACGTGCCGTTCCTGTGCGAATTCGGGTCGGGAACGATGGTCTCGGACGATCTTTCGATGGCGAATGCCGATTTCTCCAACGCCGCTTTCCGGCTGGGCAGGATCCGCTTCGGGCGGGACAACTTTCTTGGCAACGACATCGTCTATCCAGCGCAGGGCGCGACGGGGGACAATGTCCTGCTCGGAACGCGCGTCATGGTTCCGGTTGACGGACCGCCCTCCGGAGATACCGGCCTTCTGGGCGCGCCCGCCTTCGCGATCCCGCGCAGCGTCTCTCGCGATCGCCGTTTCGACAGCTACAAGGCCCCAGCGGTCCTTACGGATCGGCTTCGGCTGAAGAACCGCAGCAACCTCTGGACGGGACTTCTATTTCTGGGAGCGCGCTTTGTGCTGCTGGCGGCAGTCGTGACGATGTCGCACCTTGTCTGGCATGGGCTGGATCTGACCGGACCGCTGTGGATCGCCGCGCAGATCGTCGCCCTGGACCTTGCCGTGATCGCCCTCGCCATCCTGATCGAGCGTGCTTCATACGGTTTCGGACGGCACGAGCCGCAGTTCTGCTCGATCTACGATGCAGCGTTCTGGGCGCATGAGCGGTTCTGGAAGCTTTCGGCGGGCGATGTTCTGACGGTGCTGAACGGGACCCCTTTCAAGCCCCTTGCCCTTCGCGCCCTGGGCGTGAGCGTCGGGCGCAACCTTTACGATGACGGCTGCGCAGTTGTTGAACGGACATTGACCACCATCGGCGACGATTGCACGCTGAACATGATGACCACGATTCAAGCGCACTCGCTTGAAGACGGCACGTTCAAATCGGATCGCATTGTGGTCGGGAACGGTGTCACGCTCGGGCTTCGGGCCTTCGTGCATTACGGCACCGTGATCGGGGACGGCACCTCGCTTGGCGCCGCAAGCTTTCTCATGAAGGGCGAGGCGCCCTCGGCCTCCAGCTGCTGGGGCGGCAATCCGGCCCGGCCTTTCGCTGCGATGGCGTCACCGCGGACCGAAGCAGATCGCAAGGTGGTGGAGTTCGCCCTCCAGCCGGACCCGGCAATGGCAGGCAAGGCCGCCATGTCCCCGTCGTGAAAGCGCAAATGGCGGGGCGGCGGCCAGACGCGAGGTATCGAACGCTGCCGCCCCCGCGATCAATCCCGTTCCGGCCTCTTTCGACAGGGCCTCTTTCAGCGTCCAAACCGTCAGGAAATGCGAGGCTTTGCGGCGCAGGAACGCCATTTCAGCAGGCGCCATCAGATGTATTGGCCATTCGTTTTGCGGAATTGCGCGGTCAGGTTCAAGATCGACCCCAATATGCCGATGTGCCGCCACGGCAACCGCAAGCCAGTTCGGCGCATAGGAAATGGAAATGCCCCGGTTCGGTTCCGGCGACAGGACCGTCGGCTTCCCGGCCATATCGCGCACGATCACCCAAGTTCCGGCATCGATGCGATGGCCGCTCTGCTGCACCAGAATATCCCGCACCGCGCGATCAGAGTCGCGTCTGCGCATCGACGGGCCATTTCGCCGCGAAATCGCAACCCCTACGCCATAGACCGCCAAGGCCGCGAGAAGCTCCGCAAGCCGCGGTTCAGAAGTCGAACCCGACGGAAAAGATGACATGAGAGGATTCGATCGAAGAGTCGAAATATCGAATGTCGCCCCAGATGTTTTCACCAAAGGAACGGACGATTCCAATATCCCATGAAACCGAGTCGTCATCCTCCTCCGTTGCATCGAAATCGGCACCGACGCCGCCGCTGATCGTCCAAAGATCGCTCAGTTCGAATGATCCGGCGACTTCTGCCGATGTTTCGTCCGATATCGTATCGAACGACACGCCGCCGCCCAAGACCACATCCTCAGTCAACGGATATTCGGCATAAATCGAAAACTCCCCGCAACAGTCGCCGGATTTATCATAGATCGTGCGGGCATAGCTTATATCGATTTCGACGTCACCCATGCTGTCGCGATATCCGAGCGTTATATCCGCCTCGGCAGTGTCGGTGCCATCGTCAAGCGTGGAGGCCCAGGCACCTATATATAATTTCCCATACTGAAGCTCGACATAGCCCTGCAGCACAGGTTTGTCATCCGACAGAGATTCACCGTCCGAAATGTAATCCGATGCGATAAGCGCCCCGAAACTGAACTCCACTTCCTGCGCCAGAGCTGGAGCAGAAATCAACAACAACGCAATAGTAGCCGGAAATAATCTAACCATAACCACGCTCAACTCGATACAGCAGCATAACCAATGCTAACAAACCCATGCCGATCGGTCCGCGTCAAAATATTCAATTTTGCAAATTGGAAATAACAATAATGTCCATATTGACCGCCGACGATCAATACATGGCAACGGCCTACGGGAAGTCCTATTGACAACCGCTCGTCTGCGATTTCCCTTCTCAGCATTGCGCGAAAACCCATATGACCGTTCGTTTACATCACGCGTGGTGCTGCCTATCTTTGGGCCCGACAATCGGCGGATACCAGCGTCAGCCTCGATTGCTACATCTCGAATGGGCGCAAGGCCGAAGCTGCGGGCATCGCCTTCGCATTCGCCGCAGACGGGCTCTTATCACGACCTATCGGCGCTGGCAGTGGTGACGGGGAAAGTCGGCCTCGCAGGGGCGGTTTCGACCTCCCATTCCGACCCTTCGCCATTGCAAGGACACCTGCGCCTTCACCTGACGCGTCAAGGCCGCCGCAATGGCCGGTGGCCAGATGCTGCGCAAGGTTGCGCTGGCTGCCGCGCCTCCCTCGTCCGGGGTCCTTGGCATCAGAGCCGAGGTCGTCGAAAAGATCGCCCACTGGATCGACCGGGCGCCTGCGACGGGCGGGTCGCACTGGAACCTCAGCAAGACGCGGCCCGCTCAAGCCTTCCCCTTTTTGGCGAACGGGGCTATGCAACCGCACGACATGCCGATGGGGATTTGACATGACATTCGACCGCAGCCTGAAGATCGCGCCCTCGATCCTTTCGGCGGATTTCGCCAATTTCGGGGCCGAATGCCGCGCCATCGAAGCGCAGGGCGCCGACTGGGTGCATGTGGACGTGATGGACGGCCATTTCGTGCCGAACCTGACCTTCGGTCCCGCCACCTGCAAGGCGATCCGTCCGCATATCAAGGGCGTGATGGACGTCCATCTGATGATCGCGCCGGTCGATGCCTATATTCAGGCCTATGCCGATGCGGGGGCGGATGTCATTTCCGCGCATCTGGAAGCTGGGCCGCATATCCACCGCACGCTGCAGGCGATCCGCGCGACGGGCGCGAAGGCTGGTCTTGCGCTTAACCCCGGCACCGGGATCGAGGCGGTGGAATACCTGCTGGACCTGACCGACCTGATCTGCGTGATGACCGTGAACCCCGGCTTTGGCGGGCAAAGCTTCATCCACAGCCAGGTCGAAAAGGTCCGCAAGCTGCGCGCGATGATCGGCGACCGCCCGATCCATATCGAGATCGACGGCGGCGTGACGCCCCAGACTGCGCCGTTGGTCGTGGCTGCCGGGGCCGACGTTCTGGTCGCGGGATCGGCGGTGTTCAAAGGCGGTTCGGTCGACCGCCCGGAGGTCTATGGCGACAATATCCGGGCGATCCGCGCCTCGGTCTAGATTTCGGATCCGGGCTGCGCCGAGTGGGACAGCAGCCCGAACACATACCGCGCGACCGAGCGGAAGCAGAACAGCCGATACCCGCCCTCGTGACGCCAGACGGCCGCCGCCACCTGCCCTGCGCGGCTGCGGCGAATCTCGCCCTCCCGCAGGGTGCGGAAATCGACAGGCATAAGTTTCGACAGCACATCTGCGGCCTTCGGCCCGGTGATGTCGAACACTGCACGGGAATCTGACACGTCCACGGCAAGGTGATGCGCCCCCGCCAGCGCCGTATCCAGCTCGGTGATTTTCGCCGCAACGTCGGCATAGGGCACGAAGATAAGGTATTCGTCGGGCGACATCCACGCGACGTTGCCCGCGATCTGCCGATGCCCCGGCACAGTGCCAAGCGCCGCGTCCAGCGCTGCCCCGGGCTTTGCGCGCAACGTGACCATGCCCACCGGACCCGCATCCGCGACCTTGGCGAAACCTTCGAACAGCATCTCAGACATCCTGCTTCGCCCCTTCCTTGTCATAGAAGACCTGATCGACGATCTTCGCCTTGGCCAGCGATCCGTCCAGCTTGGTGAATTCCACCACCTCGCCCATTCGATCGGGTCCGCGCAACACCAGACCCATCGCGATCCCACGCCCCAAGGTCGGCGAGAAATAGGTCGATGTCACGCGTCCCTGCGTGTTGCGCTGTCCATTGGCGTTCAGACCTTCGGCGGGGGCATAGGCGCCGTCCTCCAGCACCGATCCGTCCAGCGTCTCCAGCCCCACCAGCTTCCAGCGATCGGGCGAGGCCAGAAACGCCCGCTCCTGCCCGCGCTTGCCCAGGTAGTCGGCCTTCTTCTTCGATATCGCCCAGCCGAGGTTCAGATCCTGCGGGATCACCGTGCCGTCGGTTTCGTCCCCGATCATGATGAAGCCTTTTTCGGCGCGCATCACGTGCAGGCATTCGGTCCCGTAGGGCATCGCGCCAAGCTCGGCTCCCACTGCCACGCAGGCATCCCAGAAGGCGCGCCCCTCGTTCGCCGGCACCGCGATCTCATAGGACAGCTCGCCCGAGAAGCTGATGCGATAGACCCGTGCGCGGAAGCCGCCAAGCGTGCCGTCCTGCCATTGCATGAAGGGCAGCGTCTCCTTCGAAACATCCATGCCGCCCAGCTTTTCCAGCAGCTTGCGCGCGTTCGGCCCGACCACCGCGACCTGTGCATATTGCTCGGTCACATTGGCGGTGAAGACCTGCCAGTCCCACCACTCGCATTGCAGCCAATCCTCCATCCACGCATGGATGCGGTCCGCCCCGCCCGAGGTGGTGTGGCACAGCCACGTCTCCTCGTCGATGCGCGCGACCACCCCGTCATCGGACAAGAACCCCTGCTCGTTGCACATGAGGCCATAGCGGCATTTCCCGACCGGCAGCGTGGACATCATGCCCGTGTAAAGCATGTCGAGGAATTTCCCCGCATCCGGACCCTTCACGATGATCTTTCCAAGGGTCGAGGCGTCCAGAAGGCCCACGTTCGTGCGGGTGTTCGACACCTCGCGCATGACGGCCTGATGCGACGTCTCGCCCGGGCGACGATAGCAATAGGGGCGCCGCCAGAGGCCCACGGGTTCCCATTCCACGTCATGCGCCTCGTGCCATTCATGCATCGGAGTGCGGCGCAGAGGCTGGAAGATATCGTCCCGCGCCTCGCCCGCCAGCGCGCCCAGCGTCACGGGGGTATAGGGTGGGCGGAAGGTGGTCGTTCCAACCTGCGGGATGTCGATCGAAAGCGCCTGAGAAAGAACGGCCAGCCCGTTGATGTTGCTCAGCTTCCCCTGATCGGTGGCCATGCCCAGCGTGGTATATCGCTTGGTATGCTCGACCGAGGTATAGCCCTCGCGCGCGGCAAGCTGCACGTCGGACACCTTCACGTCGTTCTGGTAGTCGAGCCACATCTTTGCCCGCAATTCCGGCCCCGCGCCCTGCGGCATGACCCAGATCGCCGCGACCGGCGCTTCTTGCGGAACGGCCGCTTCGGGCGCATCCGTGCCCCCCGCAGCGTTCGTCGCATCGCGCAGCACTGCGTCGGTGGTCAGCGCGCCCGAGGCAGAACCAGCAGTGACCACTATCCCTTGCCCGTCCTGCCCGGTCGGCGGGCGGTCGGGGTCCGGGCGGAAATGGGCATTCACCTCGTCCCAGATCAGCTTGCCGCCGCAATGGCTCCACAGATGGACGATGGGGGACCAGCCGCCGGACATGGCGACGGAATCGCAGGCGATGGTTTCCAGCACCGCGCCCTGACCCGCCTGCGCGCAGACGGCAACCCCGGTGACGCGCTTGCCACCCTTGACCGATGCGATGCCGCGCCCGGTTTCGACCCGGATACCCATCGCGCGGGCGCGGCGGGGAAGTTCGCCATCCGCAGCCGCACGGGCATCCAGAACCACAGGCACCGACAGCCCCGCCTCGACCAGCAGGATCGCCGTGCGATAGGCGTCGTCGTTGTTGGTGACGACCACGGTCCGATCGCCTGGCGCGACGGCATGGTTCACGACGAAATCGCGCACCGATCCCGCCAGCATCACGCCCGGAACGTCGTTCCCGGCAAAGCTGAGCGGGCGCTCGATGGCCCCCTGCGCCGCGATGACCTTGGCCGCCCGGATGCGCCACAGGCGCTTGCGCGGACGTCCATCGGCGGGAGTGTGGTCGGCGATCCTCTCCTCGGCCAGCACATAGCCGTGGTCATAGACCCCCGCGCCCATCGTCCGCAGACGAAGGGTCACATTCTGCATTCCTTCAAGCGCTTCGACGGCGTTCCTTATCCATTCATCCGCCGTCAGCCCGCCGATCTCGGCCTCGTCGACCGGAGCGCGGCCACCCCAATGGGCGGTCTGTTCCAGCACCAGCACACGTGCGCCCGAACGGCCCGCCACCAGCGCCGCCTGAAGCCCCGCGACCCCGCCGCCGATCACCAGCACGTCGGCGAAGTCATAGGCCTGTTCATAGCGGTCCGCATCGCGGTCGATCGGCGCCTTTCCAAGCCCTGCGGACCGCCGGATGATCGGCTCGAACACATGTTTCCACGCGAAACGCGGGTGGATGAAGGTCTTGTAGTAGAAGCCCCCCGGCAGGAACCGCGCGGCATAGTTGTTCACCACGCCCACGTCATATTCAAGGCTGGGCCAGTGGTTCTGGCTGGTCGCCGTCAGACCTTGGAACAGCTCGGTCGTGGTGACGCGCTGGTTCGGCTCGAACCGCGAACCGACCCCGAGGCCGACAAGCGCGTTGGGCTCCTCGGGTCCCGCCGCGACGATGCCGCGCGGGCGGTGATACTTGAAGCTGCGGCCCACCAGCATCTGGTCGTTCGCCAGAAGCGCCGATGCAAGCGTATCGCCAAGAAAGCCGCGCATCTTCTTTCCGTTGAAGGAAAAATCGCGCGGGGCGCGGCGGTCGATCAGGCGTCCGCCGCAGGAAAGACGGGTGCTCATTTATATCCCTCCCAGCCCGGACGGCGGGTCTTGACGGCATCAATGATGTGCTGCGGCGGCGCGGCGGTCTGCGCGGGATAGGTGCCAAACACCTCCAGCGTGGCGGTGCAGCGGGCGGCGATGAACCATTTGCCGCAGCCATAGGCATGACGCCAGCGTTCGAAATGCACGCCCTTCGGGTTCTTGCGGGCAAACATGTAATCCTCGAACTCTTGGTCGGACGAGCCGGGGCCGAAGCGTTTCAGATGCGCCTCGCCGCCCGGAGCCAGTTCGGTTTCCTCGGCGCGGATGCCGCAATGCGGGCATTCAAGGATCAGCATTGGTCACCCCGTTTCAATGTGCCACCCCTGCGGCCACGCTTTCGTCGATGAACCGCCCTTCCTTGAAGCGGTCGATGCTGAACTCGGCGGCCAGCGGCCCCGGCTCGCCCTTGGCCACGAGTTCAGCCATCGCCCAGCCGGAACCGGGGATCGCCTTGAACCCGCCCGTGCCCCAACCGCAGTTGATGAAGCAGTTGCCCAGCGGCGTCTTGGAGATCAGCGGCGAGCGGTCACCCGTCATGTCCACGATCCCGCCCCATTGCCGCAGCATCTTCAGGCGCGAGATCATCGGGAACGTCTCGATCAGCGCGCGCAGGGTTTCCTCGATGTGGTGGAAGCTGCCGCGTTGGGTGTAGTTGTTGAACCCGTCCGTGCCGCCACCGATCACCATCTCGCCCTTGTCGGACTGGCTCATATAACCGTGGACGGTGTTGGCCATCACGACCACGTCCATGCAGGGCTTGATCGGTTCGGACACCAGCGCCTGAAGCGCCATCGATTCCACCGGCAGACGGAATCCCGCCATCGCCGCCACCTGCCCCGAATGGCCCGCAACGACGATGCCCAGCTTCTTGCAGCCGATATGGCCCTTGGTGGTGTCCACCCCCGTAACCTGCCCGCCTTCGGATCGGACGCCCGTCACCTCGCATTGCTGGATGATGTGCATCCCCATCGCGGAACAGGCGCGGGCATAGCCCCATGCAACCGCGTCATGCCGCGCGGTGCCGCCGCGTTCCTGATACAGCGCCCCGAGGATGGGATAGCGCGGACCGTGGATGTTGATGATCGGCACCAGTTCCTTGACCTTTTCCGGCCCGATCCATTCGGTCTTCACGCCCTGCAGGTTGTTGGCATGGACCGTCCGCAGATACCCGCGCACCTCGTGATGGGTCTGTGCCAGCATCAACAAACCGCGAGGGCTGAACATCACGTTGTAGTTCAGATCCTGGCTCAGATTCTCATACAGCGACAGCGCCTTGTCATAGATCGCAGCAGACGGGTCCTGAAGATAGTTCGAGCGGATGATGGTCGTGTTCCGGCCCGTATTGCCGCCGCCCAGCCATCCCTTCTCGATCACCGCGACATTGGTGATCCCGAAGTTTTTTCCCAGATAATAGGCGGTTGCAAGGCCGTGCCCCCCCGCGCCCACGATCACCACGTCATAGGAGGCCCGCGGTTCGGGCGAGGCCCACGCCCTTTCCCATCCGGTATGATGGCGCATCGCCTCGCGGGCAATGGCGAAAACGGAATAGCGTCTCATGGGGCCCCTGTCGCTTCTATTCTTGTCTGCCTGTTCTGGATCGTGGCGCGTCGAAAGCCGCTTCCGGTTGCGGCACAATCGCTCCAAATGCGACATCGCCGCAAGACGCGCATTGCGGGCACCGGGCGCTGCGGGATAGATGGCGGTGAAAAGGGGAACGCGATGACCGTCTGGATCTTCTGGCTCGTGGCAGGTGCGCTCGGCATGGCCGTGGCGGCTGTGCTGATGCGCGGTTTCTGGCGCGAGGCCGAAGGGGCCGGCGGCTCGGACATGCACATCTATCGCCAGCAGCTTCGCGACGTGGACCGCGATCTGGAACGCGGAACGCTTGCGGCGGCGGAGGGCGAGCGTCTGCGGCTGGAAATCTCGCGCAGGCTGCTGGACGCGGATCGGGCTGCGGTCGCGCCCCGCCTCGGGCGCGGTCCGGTGCTGGGCGCCGCGCTGGTCGCGATCGCGCTTGGGGCGGCGGTGCTGGGATATCTTCGCCTCGGCGCACCGGGCTATGCCGATCTGCCGCTTGCGGGCCGGATCGAAGCGACGGAGGCGCTGCGTGCGGCGCGCCCCTCGCAGGCCGAAGCGGCCGCGGCTTTCACCCCGCCGCGAACTACGGTGGACGACGAATTCGCGGGGTTGATGGAACGGCTGCGCGAAGCCGTCACCGCCAACCCGGAGGATCTGCGCGGCTGGCAGCTTCTGGCGCGGAACGAGGGCGCGATGGGCAATTTCGACGCCGCGAGCGAGGCGCAGGCCCGTGTGGTGGAACTGGGCGACGGCAGCGCCGCAGACCGCGCCGCGCTGGCCGAGGCGATGATCCTCTCCGCAGGGGGCTATGTCTCGCCCGAGGCGGAGCGGGTGCTGTCAGACGCGCTGGCGCGGGATGCCCAGCAGCCGCTGGCGCTTTACTACTCCGGGCTGATGATGGCGCAGGGGGGGCGCGAGGATCTGGCGTTCCGGCTGTGGCGCAATGCGCTGCGCGTCGCGCCAGATGCGGGTTTCGCCCCGACCATCCGCGCCTCCATGCCCGAGCTTGCGGCACGCGCAGGAGCCCGCTGGGAGGAGGACGCCCCCGTTGGGCCCTCGCAGGACCAGATCGCGGCGATGTCGCAGCTCGACCCCGCCGCGCGGCAGGAAGCCATCGGTGCGATGGTGCAGCGCCTGTCGGACCGGCTGGCCACGCGCGGCGGCACGGCCGAGGAATGGGCGCGCCTGATTTCCGCCTATGGCGTGCTGGGACAGACCGACCGCGCCGCGACCATCTGGAACGAGGCGCGGCAGATCTTCACCAACGATGGCGAACAGGCAACCGTCCGCGCCGCCGCAATTGAGGCCGGAGTCGCCCAATGATCGAGGATTTCGCCGCCAGCCTGCCGCCCCATGGCGCCATTGCCGGGCTCGATTTCGGGGACAAGACCATCGGCGTCGCGGTATCCGACACGTTCCGGCAGGTCGCGACGCCGCTCTTGACCATCCGCCGCGTCAAATTCACCACGGATGCCGAGGAATTGCTGGCGCTGGTCGCAAAGCGGGGCATCGTGGGGCTGGTCCTCGGCCTGCCGCTGAACATGGACGGAACCGAGGGGCCGCGCGTGCAGAAGACCCGGGCCTTTGCCCGCAACCTGTCGCGTCTGACGCCCCTGCCCATCGGGTATTGGGATGAACGCCTCTCCACTGTCGCCGCCGAACGTGCCTTGCTGGAGGCGGACACCTCGCGCCGTCGCCGGGCAGAGGTGATCGATCACGTCGCCGCAGGCTATATCCTTCAAGGTGCGCTGGACCGGATGCGCTACCTTCAGTAGCAGGCCGCCTTGCGCAGCATGTTCAGCGCGACGATGATGATGAAGACGGCAAAGACGCGTTTCAGCGGTTTCGGGTCCATGGCATGCGCAAGCCGCACGCCCCATGTCGTCGTCCAGAGCGTGGTCCCGATGACGACAAGAAAGGCCGGAAGGTTCACCGCCCCCACCGTCAGCGGCGGCGCATCCGTAACGGGAACGAACAGAAACACCGCGACCGAGGGGATGGCGATCAACGCGCCGAATCCCGAAGCCGTCGCCACCGCCCGGTGGATCGGCACGCCGTAAAGCGACATCAGTGGCACGCCGAAACTGCCCCCGCCGATCCCCATCAGCACCGATAGAAAGCCAAGGGCGGTGGACAGGACGGCGCGGAGCGGCCCTACCGGCAACGCCTCGGCGATGCGCCAGCCCTGCCGGCCGAACAGCAGATACATCCCGACAACCAGCGCCAGAATGCCGAAGATCGCCTGAAGCGCGACCGTGCGTAGGCCCGCCGCGACGAACACGCCGATGATTGCGCCCAAGACGATCCCGGCAGCCCAGCCCCTCAGCACCGCCCAATCCACCGCGCCCTTGCGGTTATGCGCCGCGACCGAGCGGAACGAGGTGAAGATGATCGTCGCCAGCGATGTCGCAAGGCAAACCTGCATCAACTGCGGGCCGTGATAGCCAAGCGCGCCGAAGGCATAGAAGAACGCCGGGACCAACACGATCCCCCCGCCCACGCCCAGCAGACCCGCGATGACCCCGGCAAAACCGCCGATCACGGCCAAAAGGGCGATCATCTGCAACAGAAGCGAGCTATCGGGCATATCCATCCCGCAGCGTTAACCGCGTAGCAGCAGGGATTCCAGCCGTCTTTTCACTGTCATGGAAAGGGTGTATGCCCTCTTGCTCATCGAAAGGTCTCCATCATGTCAGGTTCAATCCTGCGTCAGGCGCTTGTCCTGGGCGCGCTTTCCTCCATCGGTCCCTTCGCCATCGACATGTATCTTCCGGCAATGGATGCGATCCGCGTCGGGCTGGAGACCACGGTTCCGGCGATGCAGGGCACGGTGATCGCCTATTTCATCGCCTTCGGTCTGGCGCAGCTTGTCTATGGGCCATGGTCGGACAAGGCCGGGCGGCGCGTTCCGCTTTACGCGGGGCTCGGGATCTTTCTGGTGGGATCGATGATCTGCACCTTTGCGCCGGACATCTGGATGCTGATCGCCGGGCGCTTCGTGCAGGGACTTGGCGGGGCGGCCGTGATGGTGGTGCCGCGCGCGATCATCCGCGACCGCTATCGCGGGCACGAGGCGACGCGGCTGATGGCGGCGAACATGCTGGTGATCTCGGTCGTGCCGCTCCTGGCGCCGCTGGCTGGGGCGATGCTGATCCGGTTCTGGGACTGGCGAGAGATTTTCGGCTTCCTCGGCCTTCTGTCGCTTGGCGCACTGGCTCTGACCCGCTTCGCCCTGCCCGAGTCCCTTCCGCCCGAGGCGCGGCGCAGCATCAAGGGTGCCGAGCTGCGCCGGGGCCTGCGCCGCATCCTGACGCATAGGAGCTTCCTCGGCCTGACGCTGATCGGCGGTTTCGGGATGGCCAGCTTCTTCGTTTTCATCGCCTCGGCCAGCTTCGTCTATTCGTCCTTCTACGGCCTGACGCCGACGCAGTTCTCGATGGCCTTCGCGGCCAATGCCATCGGCTTCTTCGCGGCGTCGCAATTCGCCGCCCATCTGGGGATGCGGTTCGGCGCAGTTCGCGTGGTGCTGACCGCCGTGGCCGGGTTCGCCATCGCGACGACGACGACCTTTCTTCTGGTCTTGTCGGGGTTCGATGCCCTACCGGTGGTAATGATCGGGTTGTTCTGCGGGAACGCCTGCCTCGGGCTGGTCATGCCCACGACCATGGTTCTGGCACTGGACGAACAGGGCGATCAGGCGGGATTGGCTTCCTCGGTGGGCGGCACGCTGCAGATGGTGGCAGGCGGCGGCATGATCGCGCTGTCGGGACCGTTTTTCGACGGAACGCCGGTGCCGATGCTGGGCGCGATCGCGCTTTGCGCCATCATCGCCTTCATCCTGTCGCGCGTGATCGTCGCCCGTCAGGCCGCCGCGCTGGCCTGAACCGCGCCCAGAGCCTCGTCCAGCAGATGGAGGCTGGCCCCCGGACGCGCCGCCCCCTCGGAAAGAAGCCGCCGCCATGTGCGCGCGGCGGGGCGGCCCGCGAACAGGCCCAGCATGTGGCGCGTGATCTGGTTCAGCTTGCCGCCCGCCGCCAGATGATCCGCGATGTAGGGGCGCATCGCCTCCACTACCTCGAACGGGGTCGGGGCAAAATCTTCGCCCCACAGCGCATCGGCCCCGATCAGCACCGAAGCCGGGTCCTGATAGGCCGCGCGCCCGATCATCACGCCGTCCAGCCCCTGATCCAGCAGACCACGCGCCTGATCCAGCGTGGCGATCCCACCGTTGATGGCAATGGAAAGTTCGGGGAAACGCCGCTTCATCGCCACGACCAACGGATAGTCCAGGGGCGGGATCTCCCGGTTCTCCTTGGGCGACAGGCCTTGCAGCCACGCCTTGCGCGCGTGGATCGTGATGCTGCGCACCCCGGCATCCGCCACGCGTTCGATGAATTCGGGCAGCACCGCCGCCGGGTCCTGATCGTCCACGCCGATGCGACACTTCACCGTGACCGGAACCTCGGCCACCGCGATCATCGCCCGTAGGCAATCGGCGACCAGCGCCGGATCCTTCATAAGCACTGCCCCGAAACAGCCCGACTGCACACGGTCCGACGGGCAGCCGACATTCAGGTTGATCTCGTCATAGCCGAAGGGCTGCGCCAGGCGCACGGCCTGCGCCAGTTCCGCAGGCACCGAGCCGCCGATCTGCAGCGCGACGGGATGCTCGACCGCCGCATGGCCCAGAAGCCGCTCGCGCGGGCCGTGGATGATCGCCTTGTCCACCACCATTTCCGTATAGAGCAGCGCATTGCGCGTCATCTGCCGGTGGAAGACACGGCAGTGCCGGTCCGTCCAGTCGATCATCGGCGCGACGGCCAGCTTCGGCATGGGGGTCTGGGCGTTCATCAGCCTGCCTCGGGGTTGGGGTCTGCTAGATAAGCGCGCAAGGCCCGGAGGTCCAGCCTTCAGCGGATGCCGGACAAGTCGACCAGCGATCCGTGGATGAAGACCGGATTGGTGCGGCGCAACACCGGCCGACCCTGTTTCTTGAATTCGAAGGTCTGCTCATAAAAGCGGAACAGAAGGAATCCCTCGTGCCGCAGGAAATCCTCCAGCAGACGAAACGGAACGTGGGTGCGGTTATAAGGGTTCATCGACGCCTCGATCTGCACGAAATCGGTGCGCGAGAGAATTGGCGAGAACCCGATAAGAACATCGAAATCATGGCCTTCGGTGTCGATCTTCAACAAAGAGATACGGTCGATTCCCAGTTCCGCCGCCATATCGGCACCCGTGGTCATCTGCACTTCGACCAGATGCTCGGTCGGATCGGCCTCCGTCGCCAGATGATTGGCGGTCGAGGCGCCCTTCGCTACCATCGTCGCGGTGCCGCGGGTCTTTCCCAAGGCCAGATTATGTGCTGTCACGCCCGGATTGGCCTCGGCCACCGCAGCGAGCTTGCGGAAAGCCGCCGGGACGGGTTCGAACGCATGGATCGCTGCATCCGGAAAGGCAGCGGCGAACGAGGATGCAGTCTGGCCCACATTCGCGCCGACATCGAAAATGACCTGCGGCCGCCAGTCCGGCAGCCGCGTCGTGATGTCCGACAATTGCATGGGAAGTTTCGCGGTCGAGTTCATCGGGTTCGCCCCTTTGTTTGAAATGTCGCGCCAAGGTGACGCGACTATACTTCAGGGCGAATTGCGCGGCGAGTGCAAAACCTTAGGAGTCAAGAAAGTCCAGCAGTGCGGTATTGAAATCATCCGCGTGGCTGACGTTCAACCCATGCGGCGCATCCGGGATCACCACGAGCCGGCTGGAAGGGATCGCCTCGTGCGTACGCCTGCCCGACCCTTCGAACGGCACAGTTCCGTCGCCGGCGCCGTGCAGAACCAGCGTCGGAACCGTCACCTTCGCCAGATCGCTACGGAAGTCCGTCGTTGCGAATGCCTTCATGCAGGCGAGCGCCGCCGTCTGGCCAGACAACTTGCACAGCTCGATCGCCTTCTGCCGATCGGCTTCGGCGACCTTCAGATCACCATCGACGCTGAAGAACTGCGTGGTGAAGGTGTCGAAGAAGCCATCTCGGTCGGTCCGCAGCCCAGCCTCCATCTCTGCCGCCTTTTCGGGGGTCAGCGGTCCTTCGGGATTGTCCGGCCCGTGCATCATGAAGGGCGGAACCGCAGCGGCAAAGACTACGCTATGCAGACGGGCCTCGCCGTGATTTGCGATGTATCGCGCGACCTCGCCCCCGCCCATGGAAAAGCCCACCAGCGTCACGTCACGCAGATCGCGTGTGTCGAGGTATCCCGCAAGATCCTCGGCCAGGTTATCGTAATCATAGCCGAATTCAGGCTTGTCGGACTCGCCGAAACCCCGGCGGTCATAGGTGATGACCTTGTATCCGGCATCGGTCAGCGCGGGGATCTGGTTTTCCCATGATTTGCTGGAAAGCGGCCAGCCATGGATCAACAGGACCGGGCGTCCGTCTTCGGGGCCAAAGGTTTCGAAATGAAGGGTAATCGTCATGCCGGTTTTCTCCATCGGGGTCGTCCGATCAACCGACTGGAAAGGTAGATGGTTCCGACCGGGCAAAGCCTGTCCTAAAGGACAGGTTGCACGACTCGGACCGGCGGGTGGAATATTCAACCAGACCTTGCGGGGCCAGCATCAACAGTCGGGGGGCTGTGACGATGCTGGCCCCGTTCTCGTTTCTCAATCCGAACCGAAAAGATCGCGGGTGAAGATCTTGCCCGGCACATCGGCAAGGTCTGCCGTCGCGCGGTTGGCCACGATAACATCGCTGTCGCGCTTGAAACTTTCCAGATCCCGCGTCACGGCAGATCCGAAGAACTGCGGCTCTTCCATCGCGGGTTCATAGACCACGACTTCGACCCCCTTGGCCTTGATCCGCTTCATGATCCCCTGGATCGAACTTTGCCGGAAGTTGTCCGAACCGGCTTTCATCACCAGACGATAGATGCCCACGCGCTTGGGGTTCCGCGCGAGGATCTGGTCCGCGATGAAATCCTTGCGGGTGCGGTTCGCATCCACGATGGCGCGGATCAGGTTTTGCGGAACTTCGGAGTAGTTTGCCAAAAGCTGTTTGGAATCCTTGGGCAGGCAATACCCGCCATAGCCGAAGGACGGGTTGTTGTAATGCCCGCCGATCCGGGGATCGAGGCTGATGCCGTCGATGATCTGCCGCGTGTTCAGGCCCCGGCTCAGGGCATAGCTGTCCAGTTCGTTGAAGAAGGCGACGCGCATCGCAAGGTAGGTGTTCGCGAACAGCTTCACCGCCTCGGCCTCGGCCGCGTCGGTGAACAGGATCTCGACATCCTTCTTCACCGCTCCCTCATGCAGAAGCGCCGCGAATTCCTCGGCCCGCGCCGACTGTTCGCCCACGATGATGCGCGAGGGGTGGAGGTTGTCGTAAAGCGCGCGGCCCTCGCGCAGGAATTCGGGGCTGAAGATCACCTGATCGGTGTTCAGCCGTTCCGACACGTCCTGCGTATAGCCGACGGGGATGGTGGATTTGATGACGATGGTGGCGTTCGGATTGATGCCGATGACCGTGCGGATCACCTGTTCGACCGATGAGGTATCGAAGAAGTTCGTGACCGGATCGTAGTTGGTGGGCGTTGCGACGATGACGAAATCGGCATCGGCAAAGGCTTCGGCCGCGTCGGTCGTGCCGGTCAGGTCCAGCACCTGCGTCGCCAGGTATTCCTCCATCTCGGCATCGACGATCGGGCATTTGCGATCGTTCAGCATCGCGACCCGCGCCTCGTTCACATCCAGCGCGCGCACCCGGTTGTGCTGCGCCAGCAGGACCGCGTTGGAAAGCCCGACATAACCGATACCGGCAACGGCAATCTTTTTCCCAGCCATAGGGGTCAAATCCTCACACCATTCAAAACGCTACGTTAATCATCGCGGCGGGCCTTGTATACCGGCTTCGCCGCAATGCAGAGAAAATGCGCCTAGCTGCCCGGGGGTTTGTAGACGCCCTGCTCCTTCAGCGCGTCCACGACTTCCTTGGGCATGTAGGTTTCGTCATGTTTGGCAAGGATTTCAGAGGCTACGAAGGTCCCCCCGTCCATCGTGCCGGTGCCGACCATGCCCTCGTTCTCGCCGAACAGGTCGGGCAGGACGCCGGTATAGCGGACGGGAACCGAATGCCCGCCATCCGTGACGGCAAAGCTGATCGTCTCGCCCTGCCCGCGCAGAAGCGAGCCTGCCTCGACCAGCCCGCCGATACGGAACACCTCGCCCTCGCGCGGGGGATCGCTGAGGACCTGGCTGGGCGAGCGGAAGAAGTTGATCCCATCGCGCATGGCATAGCCGATCAACGCAGTCGACCCCGCCAGCGCGACGAAGGCCAGCGCGATGATCTGGATGCGGCGGCGTTTCTTCAGGCTGCGCATTACGGAAAGACTGGCGCGAGGGTCAGGCCCGCCGTCTCCTCGATCCCCAGCATCAGGTTGGCGTTCTGCATCGCCTGCCCCGAGGACCCTTTGCACAGGTTGTCCAGCGTCGCCACGACCAGAACGCGGCCCGGGATCCGGTCGCCCACGACACCGATATGGACATAATTCGATCCGCGCACGTCATGCGACGACGGCAGCCCACCGAAGGGCAGAACCTTGATGAAGGGCTCTTGCGCATAACGGGCGGCGAGGGTTTGGTGGACCACCTGCGCATCGCCGCGGACATAGACGCTGGCGAGGATGCCCCGGTTCATCGGGATCAGGTGCGGCGTGAACTGGATCAGGACCGGACGGCCTGCGATCCTGGAGAATTCCTGATCGAATTCGCCCAGGTGACGGTGCTTGCCGCCCGCGCTGTAGGCATTCGTGCCCTCGGACAGCTCGGCATGGAGCAGGTTTTCCTTCAGGCTGCGGCCCGCGCCGGACACGCCGTTCTTCAGGTCCATCTGAATCTCGTCCAGATCGATCACCCCGGCCTCGATCAACGGACGGACGGCATATTGCCCGGTCGCCGCGTTGCAGCCCGTGCCGGCAACCAGACGCGCGGTGCGGATTTCCTCGCGGTAGAATTCGGTCAGGCCATAAACCGCTGTCTTCTGCAGTTCGACGGCGGCATGGGGCTGACCATACCATTTCTCATATTCTGCCGGATCGCGCAGACGGAAATCGGCGGACAGGTCCACCACCTTCAGATCGGACGGAAGCGCGGCGATCACCGCCTGCGACGTGGCATGGGGCAGCGCACAGAATGCCAGATCGACGCCCGAGAAGTCGATCTCGTCGATCTTTTGCAGCTTCGGCAGGTCCAGATGCCGCAGGAAAGGGAACACGTCGCCCATCGCCATGCCGGCCTTGCGGTCCCCCGAAAGGGCGACGATCTGCATGGACGGATGGCTGGCGATCAGCCGGACGAGCTCCGCCCCGGTATATCCCGAGGCGCCGAGGATGGCGATGCGATGCGACATGGCTGTCTCCGATTGCGGCACTGCGCGCTTTTTGCCCCACACCGCGCCGCGAGACAAGTCACGCCGCTTCGAACCGCACCCCGCGCCGCAGGAATTGCGTGGCATGGGCGCTCACGCTTTCGACATTGCCGGTGGTCAGATAGCGTTGCGTGCGCCCAGCACCGACGAATTCGGGACGGCGGACGAGGTAATCCTCCAGCGCGGCGGCCACGAGGCGGGGCTGCGAATAGACGGCGACCCCCTCGCCCACGGCCGACTGGAACACCTTTTCCATCAGCGGATAATGCGTGCAGCCAAGCACCGCCGCGTCGGGTTTGGGCATCCGACGCAGAAGCGCCTCGACATGCGATTTCACCAGCGCCTCGGCCAGAATCTCGTCCCCCGCCTCGATCGCGTCGACGACGCCGCCGCAGGGCTGCGCCTCGACATCGACGCCGATGGCGCGAAAGGCCAGCTCGCGCTGGAACGCCCGGCTCGCAACGGTCGCCGGGGTCGCGAACAGGGCGACATGTTTCACCGCGACCTCGCGCGGGGGCGAATTGTCGCCCCACTGCCTTTCGGTCAGCGCTTCGATCAGCGGGACGAACACGCCAAGGACGCGCTTGTCCTCGGGGATCCACGTCTCCTGCATGCGCTTCAATGCCGCAGCCGATGCAGTGTTGCAGGCAAGGATGACCAGATCGCAGCCCTCGGCCCAAAGACGTTCCACCCCGCGGCAGGTCAGATCGAAGATGTCGTCGGCCGTGCGAACGCCGTAAGGCGCATTGGCATTGTCGCCCAGATAGACGAAAGGCACATCCGGAAGGCGATCCTGCAATGCAGCAAGGACGGTCAGGCCCCCAAGACCGGAATCGAACACGCCAACTGCCATCTGCCTATGCCTCTTTTTCGTTGAGCGCGGATCATAGTAGGGCAAATGCGCGCTTGCAATTCCCGACGGTTCACGGTCATAGGCGGGATGTCGGCCACCTTTCGCACAGGGATTGGGCAGGATCACGCCGCAGCGCGGCATTCCGCCGCCCCCATTTGCAATGCAATGGCAGCGGACCCATGTTCCATTTGCAACTCTGCCATGCAGAGATTAGATGGATTAAGCCGGACCGCCGGAGTCGAGGTCGAAAGATGGATTGGGACAAGCTCAGGATTTTCCACGCAGTTGCCGATGCGGGCAGCCTTACCCATGCGGGCGATACGCTTCACCTCAGCCAATCCGCCGTTAGCCGCCAAATCCGCGCGCTGGAGGAAAGTCTGAACGTCACGCTGTTCCATCGCCATGCGCGCGGCCTTATCCTGACCGAGCAGGGAGAGCTGCTGTTCGACGC
Source organism: Falsirhodobacter flavus (assembly GCA_029846755.1). Classification (GTDB taxonomy): domain Bacteria; phylum Pseudomonadota; class Alphaproteobacteria; order Rhodobacterales; family Rhodobacteraceae; genus Falsirhodobacter; species Falsirhodobacter flavus. Next base: position 1,135,290 of record JARWBI010000001.1, read on the forward strand.
AACCAACGCGATGGCCAAGCGGCTGGACGCCGCCGCCGCCCGCATCCGCGACAGCGAGGATGAGGTCTTCGGTGAATTGCGCGTGACCACGACGACGGGGCTTGGCACCATGTGGCTCGCTCCGCGCCTGACCACGCTTTACAGCAAATACCCCGCGCTGAAGATCGACCTCATGCTGGAGGAACGCGTGCTGGACCTGCCGATGCGCGAGGCCGACGTGGCGATCCGCATGAAGGAGCCGTCGCAGGCCGACCTGATCCGCAAACGTCTCATGACGATCCGAATGCAGCTCTACGCCTCGCCGGAATATCTGGAAAAGCACGGCACGCCGACCACGATGGACCAGTTCAGCCGGCACCGGCTGATCTGCCAGCATGCCGGAACGCCGCAGGTCGCCGCAGGGGCCGCGCTGGTGGCCGAGCTGATGAGCCACGAGATCCCCTCGACCCTGACCGTCAACAACTATTTCGGCGTGATGCAGGCGGTGGTGAACCATCTGGGGATCGGTGTGCTGCCGGATTATCTGGCGGACGAGTTCCCGCATCTGGTGCGCGTGCTGCCCGATGTGTCTTCCAGCGACGTGCCGGTCTTTCTCGCCTATCCCGAGGAATTGCGCCATTCGAAGCGCGTCGCGGCATTCCGCGAATTCGTGACCGAGGAGGTCGTCGCCTATCGGAAACGCGCGCAGGCCTGATGCGTTCTGCGTGCGATTTGCGGGCAACGGGCCAGGCCGAACGCGCATCCTTTCAGCAGGCTCTGCACGAGATATGCAGCCGCAGCATGGCGGATATGCCATGCCATTGCCCCGGTTTCCCTTGATCGGCCTGCTCACGCTGTCTAGATCGGTAATCGAGGGACGCATTCGGGCGCCTCTGGCACCCGCGCCCCTCATACCTCCCTGTTGGACTTGGGCCGGGCTTATGCTCGGCCTTTTTTTTTGGCTTTTGCACACGCGGCGGGCGGATGCCTCGATTTTCATCGCATGACGAACGGCGATGGCACCTTCCCTCATGCCCAAGCCTGCCTTATTAGGCACGCATAGCCACCGGCCGAAGGAACACCGCATGTCCGACCCGCAAATCACGCCAGAGCTGATCGCCGCCCATGGCCTCAAGCCCGACGAGTATCAGCGGATCTTGGGCATCATCGGGCGCGAGCCGACCTTCACCGAGCTTGGCATCTTCAGTGCCATGTGGAACGAGCATTGCTCGTATAAATCGTCCAAAAAATGGCTGCGGACCCTGCCAACCTCGGGCCCGCAGGTCATCTGCGGCCCGGGCGAGAATGCGGGCGTCGTCGATATCGGCGACGGTCAGGCGGTCATCTTCAAGATGGAAAGCCACAATCACCCTTCGTATATCGAACCGCATCAGGGCGCGGCCACGGGCGTCGGCGGCATCCTGCGCGACGTTTTCACCATGGGCGCGCGCCCCATCGCGGCGATGAATGCGCTGTCCTTCGGCGTGCCGTCCCACCCCAAGACTGCCCATCTGGTCAAGGGCGTGGTCGAAGGCATCGGCAGCTATGGCAACGCGTTCGGCGTTCCGACCGTGGGCGGCGAGGTTCGCTTCCACAAGGCATACAACGGCAACTGTCTGGTCAACGCCTTCGCGGCAGGTCTGGCCGATACGGATGCGATCTTCTATTCGGCGGCTTCGGGCGTCGGGATGCCGGTGGTGTATCTGGGTGCCAAGACAGGCCGCGACGGTGTCGGCGGCGCGACCATGGCCTCGGCTGAGTTCGACGACACCATCGAGGAAAAGCGCCCGACCGTGCAGGTCGGCGACCCCTTCACCGAAAAACGTCTGCTGGAAGCGTGCCTGGAGCTTATGGCATCCGGCGCCGTCATCTCGATCCAGGACATGGGCGCGGCTGGCCTGACCTGTTCGGCGGTGGAGATGGGCGACAAGGGCGGCCTCGGCATCCGGCTGGACCTGGAAAACGTCCCGCAGCGCGAGACGAACATGACCGCATACGAGATGATGCTGTCGGAAAGCCAGGAGCGGATGCTCATGGTGCTGAAGCCCGAGATGGAAGCAGAAGCCCGCGCGATCTTCGTGAAATGGGATCTCGACTTCGCCATCGTGGGCGAGACGATCCCAGAGGACCGTTTCCTGATCGTCCACAACGGCGACATCAAGGCCGACATCCAACTGTCGAAACTGTCCTCCAGCGCGCCGGAATACGACCGTCCGTGGGTGGAGACGCCCAGGGCCGCGCCGCTGGCCGAAGTGCCGCTGATCGACCCCATCGACGGGCTGCACGCGCTCATCACCTCGCCCTCCTATGCCCACAAGGCGTGGGTGTATGAACAATATGACAGCATGGTCATGGCCGACACCGTCCGCGCGCCGGGCCTTGGCGCAGGCGTCGTGCGCGTCCACGGCACGGGCAAGGCGCTGGCCTTCACGTCGGACGTGACCCCCCGCTACGTCAAGGCGAACCCTTTCGAGGGTGGCAAGCAGGCAGTCGCCGAAGCCTATCGCAACCTGACCGCCGTGGGCGCCCTGCCCTTGGCGACCACCGACAACCTGAACTTCGGCAACCCCGAGAAGCCCGAGATCATGGGCCAGTTCGTAGGGGCGATCAAAGGCATCGGCGAGGCTGTTGCGGCGCTGGACATGCCCATCGTATCGGGCAACGTGTCGCTCTATAACGAGACGGATGGCACCGCGATCCTGCCGACGCCGACCATCGGCGCGGTCGGGCTGCTGGCGTCGCTGGACGATCTGATCGCAGGGCTGCCGCAGCACGGCGACATGGCCTTCGTCATCGGCGCGACCGAAGGCCATCTTGGCCAATCCGCGCTGCTGGCGGAACTTCTGGGTCGCGAAGATGGCGACGCCCCGCATGTCGATCTGGCAGCCGAGAAGCAGAATGGCGAGTTCCTGCGCGCGAACCGCAAGCTGGTCCGCGCCGCGACCGACCTGGCAGATGGCGGCCTTGCACTTGCGGCGTTCGAGATGGCGGACGGTGCCGATCTGGGGCTGACGCTGGCCCCGACCGATATCGGCCACCTGTTCGGCGAGGATCAGGCCCGCTATCTGGTCGCAGTGTCGCAGACCGATGCCCCTGCGCTGGTGAACGCGGCACAGGCGGCGGGCGTGACACTGGAACATGTCGGCAGCTTCGGCGGCGATACCGTCACGCTGGGCGAGGCGTCCGCACCGCTGTCCGCTTTGTCGGACATCTATCGCGGCGCATTTGCCAAGGCGGTGGCCTGACTTGCGCCAAGGCATCGGCGGGGCTACATCTGGTGGAACGCCACCCGAAGGACCCCGCCATGCCGATGGAAGCCCATGAAATCGAAACGCTGATCCGGGAAGGTTTCCCGGATGCGAAGATCACAATTACCGACCTTGCGGGCGACGGAAACCACTGGGCGGCCGAGGTGATCGACGAAAGTTTCAAGGGCATGAACCGCGTCCAGCAGCAGCGCGCGGTCTATGCCAGCCTGAAAGGCAAGATGGATGGATCGAACGGCGAACTCCACGCGCTGGCGCTGACCACCAAGGCGCCGTGATCCAAGGAACGACGAACGCCGCTTTGACGCCGGCGATGCCGAAAGGAAAGACTATGACCGCGCAGGACCAGATCCGCGAAACGATCGAAGCCAATGATGTGGTGCTGTTCATGAAAGGCACCAAGGCGATGCCGCAATGCGGCTTTTCCAGCCGCGTGGCGGGGGTGCTGACCTATATGGGGGTCGAGTATCAGGACGTGAACGTGCTGGCCGATCCCGAGATCCGGCAGGGGATCAAGGATTTCTCGGACTGGCCGACGATCCCGCAGCTTTACGTCAAGGGCGAATTCGTCGGCGGCTGCGACATCATCACCGAAATGACGCTGTCGGGCGAGCTGGACACGCTGTTCACGAACAACGGCATCGCTTTCGACAAGGATGCCGCCGACAAGATCCGCGAAGCGAACGCCTGATTACTGGCGCTCGCATCTGGCGAGGAGGGTCACTTCCTCGCCCACTTCGCCGTCGAACCAGTTGAGCATCGCCGTGTTGCCCTGCGTCCACCAGACGTAATGCGACCCACCCGATGGCCAGCCATAGCGCGCACCGGACGCCGCTTCTTCGACCTCCAGCGTGATCTGGCTCCCTTCGACATTCAACACGGCGACGGTATCGGCGACATAGGTGACCGGGATCTCGACCCCACGCTCGCAGATGTAGCGGGTGGTGTCGTAGCTAACCTCGGCATGAGCCGCGCCTGCCGCCAATACTGCCGCAAGAACGATATACTTCATCAGCGTGCCGCCTTTTCTTCCAATGCCGCCGCAAGCGCCTCGGCCCGCGCCGAAAGTTCTGCCAAAGTTTCCACGACCGCAGGCGGGATGACGGGAACCTCGATCCGCTCCGGCGCGGGCGCAGGGCGCGATTCCAACTCCTGCACCGCAGCGCGCAGGCTCGAAAGCTCATCCTCCAACGCGGCCGTGCGGTCGGCAAGCATCAGGCCCGCCATCAGCAGCATCCGTTCGGCAGGCATCCGTCCGATCTGCGACAGCAGCGCCTGCGCCTGTTCGTCCAGCATCCCGGCAGCCGATTGCAGATAGCGTTCCTCGCCGTCCTGACAGGCGACGGTAAAGGCCTTGTTGCCGATGTTGATTTCCAGATCAGCCATTCTTCGCCTCCGCCGCAGCGATATGGGGTGCCAGCGCGGCCAGCAGCGCATCCACCTCCGCCAGATCGGAAGCGCGCAGCGCCCGCAGGCTTTCCAGTTCCGCCAGAAGCGCGCCTTCGACCGGCTGCCCCTCGCGCAGTTCGGCCAGCTGTTCGTGCAGATCGCCCGCCGCGCGGCGCAGCGTATCCAGTTCCGACACTTGCGCGTGCAGTGCCTCGACCTCGGCCTCCAGTTCAGCGATGCGGGTCGCGGATTTTTCCTTCACGGCGCGCAGCCTTTCGGCCAGCTGGGCATTGACCAACCGCTCCTCCTCGACCGCCTGCGTTTCCTGCGCCGCGCCGTTCAGCCCGTCCGCCGCTTTGGCGATGCGCTCCAGCGCGCGGCTCAGTTGCCGTTCCAGTTCCACGAGATCCTGCATCTCACCTCCGTTCTTCCAGACGAATCGTCGCTCGCCCTCTTTGTGCCGATCTTAGCGGGTTTGGGCGGGGGATTTAGCCCCCCTTTCCCGCGGCCCGCTTGATCTTGCCGCCTTTGCTGGTATTGACGCTAACAATCATTCCAACAAGGAGCGCGACATGGATATCGCCACCCTTCGCAGCCGACATCCCGATCACTGGTCGAAAGCCGTCGCGATCCGCACCCTGACGCTGGACGCCGTCGCAGCCGCCAATTCGGGGCATTCCGGGATGCCCATGGGCATGGCCGACGTCGCGACGGTCCTGTTCCAGAACCACCTGAAATTCGACGCCGCCGATCCGCACTGGCCCGACCGCGACCGTTTCGTGCTGTCGGCGGGCCACGGCTCCATGCTGCTCTATTCGTTGCTGCACCTGACCGGCTATGCCGAGATGACGCTGGACCAGCTGAAGAACTTCCGCCAATGGGGCGCGATTACCGCGGGTCACCCGGAATACGGCCATGCCGGCGGGATCGAGACGACGACCGGCCCGCTGGGCCAGGGCATCGCCACCTCGGTCGGGATGGCCATTGCCGAGGAATCGCTGCGCGCCCGCTGGGGATCGAAGATCCAGGACCACTACACCTGGGTCATCGCGGGCGACGGCTGCCTGATGGAAGGCGTCAGCCAAGAGGCGATCGGCCTTGCGGGCCGTCTGAAACTCTCGCGCCTGATCGTGCTGTGGGATGACAACGGCATCACCATTGACGGCAAGGTGTCGCTGTCGGACGTGACCGACCAGAAGGCGCGTTTCGCGGCCTCGGGTTGGGATGTGTTCGAATGCGACGGCCACGACCCCGAGGACATCGACCGCGCGCTGACCGAAGCGAAGAAGTCCAAGCGCCCTGCGATGGTCGCATGCAAGACCAACATCGCTCTGGGCTCATCGGCGCAGGATACGTCGAAGGGCCACGGCGCGCTGACCGACAAGAAGCTGATCGCCGACACGCGTGAGGTTTACGGCTGGTCGCATGGTGCGTTCGAGATTCCGAAGGACGTCAAACAGGCTTGGGAAGCGATTGGCAAGCGCGGCGCGACCGCCCGTGCCGAATGGCAGACGCGGCTTGAGGCCCTGTCCGAGGGCAAGCAGGCCGAATTCGCGCGCCAATTCGCAGGCGACATGCCCAAGCGTCTGGGCGCCGCGATCCGCGCGCTGAAGAAATCCGTGTCGGAAGATGCGCCATCGGTCGCGACCCGCAAAGCGTCCGAAATGGCGCTGGAAGTCATCAACCCCATCGTCGTGGAAACCATCGGCGGTTCGGCTGACTTGACCGGTTCGAACAACACCAAGACCGCTGACATGGGCGTGTTCGACATTGAAAGCCGCAAGGGCCGCTATGTCTATTACGGCATCCGCGAACATGGCATGGCCGCGGCAATCAACGGCATCGCGCTGCATGGCGGTTTGCGCGCCTATGGCGGCACGTTCATGGCCTTCACCGACTATGCCCGCCCGGCAATGCGCCTCGCCGCGCTGATGGGCGTGCCGAGCGTGTTCGTGATGACCCACGACTCCATCGGCCTTGGCGAAGACGGCCCGACCCACCAGCCGGTCGAGCATCTGACCATCAGCCGTGCAACACCGAACACCTGGGTGTTCCGCCCCGCCGACGCTGTCGAAGCCGCCGAGGCGTGGGAGCTGGCGCTGACGACCAAGACCACCCCTTCGGTCATGGCCCTGTCGCGTCAGAACGTGCCGACCGTCCGCAAGGCGCACAGCCAGAAGAACCTCACCGCACAGGGGGCCTATGTCCTGTCGGAAGCGACCCGGAAGCGTCAGGTGATCCTGATGGCAACCGGCACCGAGGTCGAGATCGCGCTGAAAGCCCAGACAATGCTGGAGGCCGAGGGCATCGGCACGCGCGTCGTCTCGGTCCCCTGCATGGAGATCTTCGCCCAGCAGGACGAAGCCTATCGCCGCAAGATCCTGCCCCCCGGCCCCGTCCGTATAGCCATCGAGGCGGGCGTGCGCATGCCATGGGACAAATGGCTGCTGGGCGAGCGTGGCTCCGAGAAGAAAGCCGGGTTCATCGGGATGCAGGGCTTCGGCGCCTCCGCCCCGGCCGAACGCCTTTACGAGGAGTTCGGCATCACCGCCGAAGCGACTGTCGCCAAGGCCAAGTCGCTCCTCTGATCGCCCGAAGGCCGCCCCTAGTGGGCGGCCTTCTTCATGAACAGCCCCGCGACCGGGATCAACAGCATCCCGAGGATCACGCCGATCACGCCGTCGCAGGCCGCCGTCACCAGCCAGTTCACGAACCCCTTGCCCGACGGGACCGCAGCCGCAGCCGCCTCGGCCCAGTGGTGGATGGTGCCATATGGCTCGTGCATCCCAAGCTCGTGCAACCCATGCACGACAATGTTGCCCCCGACCCAGAGCATCGCGGCCGTCCCCACCGTCGACAGGACCGACAGCAACACCGGCATCCCCTGCACCAGCCCCCGTCCAAGCCCGGCAAGCGCACCGCCGCCCGCCGCCAGATGCAGACCGATATCGTCCATCTTCACGATCAGCGCCACGGCACCATAGACGACGACGGTAATGAGGATACCGACGATGGCCAGCGTGATCGCTTCCAACCAGAAGCCGCCGCCTTCGATCTGGCTCAGCGCGATGGTCATGATCTCGGCCGAAAGGATGAAGTCGGTCTTGATCGCGCCGGCAACCTTTTCCTCCTCCAGCTTCTTGGGGTCCTTCACGTCCATGTCTTCCGCAACCGCCTCGTCCGCATGGGGCGCAAAGGCGTGAAGCAGCTTCTCCGCCCCCTCGAAGCACAGATAGAGACCGCCGAGCATCAACAGCGGCGTGATGATCCAAGGCGCGAACGCCTCCAGCAGCAGCAGGACCGGCAGCAGAAAGATCAGCTTGTTCCGAAGGCTGCCAAGCGAAATTCGCCAGATGATCGGCAATTCGCGCGACGCCTCGAACCCGGTGACGTATTTCGGCGTGACGGCGGCATCGTCGATCACGACCCCCGCCGCCTTGGTTCCTGCCTTGGTCGCGGCGGCTGCGATATCATCCACCGAGGACGCCGCCACCTTTGCAATCGCCGCCACATCGTCCAGCAATGCCAGAAGACCGCTCATTCCAGACCCTTTCCAGCGCGAGACGTTAGCGCCATCACCCATGTTTGCGATAACATACTGATAGTAGTAAGGTTTTCACTTTTGGCAACTGTGCTGCCACGCTAGAACCCTTACAACACGCCAGTATGAGGGTTTTGCGATATGACGATCACCATCGGGATCAACGGATTCGGGCGTATCGGGCGCTGCACCCTTGCCCATATCGCACAGGCGGCCCGCAACGACGTTCAGGTCGTCGCGATCAATGCCACCGGACCGATCGAAACCAACGCGCATCTTCTGAAATACGATTCGGTCCATGGCCGCTTCCCCGGCACGGTCCGCGTGGCCGATGGGATGCTGGATCTGGGCGGCGCGCCGATCCGCGTCATGTCCACCTATGACATGAACGAGCTGGACTGGGATGGCGTCGATGTCGTCATGGAATGCACCGGCAAGTTCAACGACGGCCAGAAGGCCAAGGCCCATATCGAACGCGGTGCGAAACGCGTTCTGATCTCAGCCCCGGCCAAGAACGTGGACCGCACCGTGGTTTACGGCGTGAACGACCGCGCGCTGACCGCCGACGATCTGCTCGTGTCGAACGGGTCCTGCACGACCAACTGCCTCGCGCCGCTGGCAAAGGTGCTGAATGACGCCATCGGCATCGATTCGGGCATCATGACCACTATCCACTCCTATACCGGCGATCAGCCGACGCTGGACCGTCGTCACAGCGATCTGTATCGCGCCCGCGCCGCCGCGATGGCGATGATCCCGACCTCGACCGGCGCGGCGAAAGCCATTGGCGAGGTTCTGCCGGAGCTGAAGGGCAAGCTGGACGGGTCGGCCATCCGCGTGCCGACTCCGAACGTGTCCGCGGTGGATCTGACCTTCGTCGCGAAAAAGGACGTCACCGCCCATGACGTGAACGAAGTCGTGCGCGAAGCCGCTGCCGGGATCATGGGTTCGGTCCTGTCCTACGACCCCGAGCCGAAAGTCTCTATCGACTTCAACCACACGCCCTATTCGTCTATCTTCGCGCCGGACCAGACCAAGGTGATCGGTGGCCGCACCGTTCGCGTTCTGGCTTGGTATGACAACGAATGGGGGTTCTCCTGCCGCATGGCCGACGTGGCCTCCGCGATGGGCCGGCTCCTCCAGTAAGGAGCCGGATGACCAACCGCATTGCCCTGATCCTGGCCGCGATCCTCGTCGTGGCCATTTGCGTTGACCTTGCCCTTGGCTGGGGCGGCACCATGTTTGCCATGCGGAAAATGCTCGACCTGATCGATTACGTGATGTTCTGGCGCTGATGCGCCTTGCATCTTCCGCTGTGGCGCGCATGTTAGCGCAAACGCAAGTTGGGAGAGATGCATGACTGTCAAGGTTGCCATCAACGGCTTCGGCCGCATCGGGCGCAACGTCCTGCGCGCCATCGTCGAATCCGGCCGCACCGATATCGAGGTGATCGCCATCAACGACCTCGGCCCGGTGGAGACGAACGCGCATCTGCTGCGATTCGATTCCGTCCATGGCCGCTTTCCGGCCACGGTGACGACGACGGCGGATACGATCGATGTGGGCCGCGGCCCGATTCAGGTCACCGCCCTTCGCAACCCTGCCGAGCTGCCTTGGGGCGATGTCGATATCGTTCTGGAATGCACCGGCATCTTCACGTCCAAGGACAAGGCCGCGACACATCTTCAGAACGGTGCCAAGCGGGTGCTGGTCTCGGCACCGTCGGACGGCGCCGACAAGACGATCGTTTTCGGTGTCAATCATGACACGCTGACGGCTGCCGATACGGTCGTGTCGAACGCGTCCTGCACCACGAACTGCCTTTCGCCGGTCGCGCAGGTGCTGAACGATGCCGTCGGAATCTCCAAGGGGTTCATGACCACGATCCACTCCTATACCGGAGATCAGCCGACGCTGGATACGATGCACAAGGACCTGTATCGCGCCCGCGCCGCTGCCCTTTCGATGATCCCGACATCCACCGGGGCCGCCAAGGCCGTAGGACTGGTCCTGCCCGAATTGAAGGGCAAGCTGGACGGCGTCGCGATCCGTGTGCCGACGCCGAACGTCTCGGTCGTCGATTTCGTGTTCGAGGCCGCCCGCGACACTTCGGTCGAGGAGATCAACGAGGCGATCCGCAGCGCCGCGGACGGTCGGCTGAAGGGCATCCTCGGCTTCACCGATCAGCCAAACGTGTCGTCGGATTTCAACCACGACCCGCATTCGTCGATCTTCCACATGGATCAGACCAAGGTGATGGAAGGGCGGATGGTCCGTATCCTGTCCTGGTATGACAATGAATGGGGCTTTTCCAACCGCATGGCCGATACCGCCGTCGCGATGGGCAAGCTGATCTAGGTCAGCGGAAACGTAAGCTCTGACACCGCGCCGCCCTCGGCGCGGTTTTTCATGGTCAGCGTGCCGTCGACCTGCTGCGTGAACTGCCGCGCGATCATAAGGCCGAGGCTGTCCGCCGCCTCCAGATCGAATCCTTCCGGCAGACCGCGCCCGCTGTCGGTGATCCGAAGCACGGCGCGATCGTCCTCCTGCACCAGAAGAACGCTCAACGTCCCCGTCTCCCCCTCGGCAAAGGCATGTTCCAGCGAGTTGCTTAGCAGTTCCGTCGCGATCAGCCCCAGCGGGATCGCCTTGTCGCGGAAAATGCGGATCGGCTGACAGGACAGGCGACAATCGATCCGGTCCGCCACCCCCGCCGCTTCGGTCAGATCGCGGGTCATACTAGTCAGAAAACCGCCGAAATCCAGATCCTGCGCGGTCGGATCGTGAAGCAGCCGCTTCATACGCGCGACGAGATTGATCCGCGATACCGCATCCTCCAGCGCCTTGACCGCAACGGCGTCGGTCAACCGCCGCCGCTGGATCGTCAGCAACCCTGCGACCATGGCAAGATTGTTGGACACCCGGTGCTGCAATTCGTGAAACATCAGGCGTTGCTGTTCGGCAAGCTGCGCAGATCGCATCCGCTCGTCGTTCAGATGCAGGATGGCACGGGACATGACGTGGATCAGCACGATGTTGATGACGACGATGAAGGTGTAGAAACCCATCGCAATCATTGCCTCGTGCGAGAAACTGGCGCTGAAACGAGGCGAGACGAACAGCGTCCATGACGCGAAGAACGAGGCGACGGCCACCGCGATCGCCGGGCGAAGGCCGCAGAAGAAGGAGGTCAGCATCACGACGGGAAAGAAGGTAAGAAAAGGGAAACCCGGCGGCAGATGGGGGTCCAGCACCCACCGCGAGGCGACCGCAACGGCAAAGGCAAGCGCGGCAAAACCCCAACGAACGCCGAAACTACGCCGTTCAAGGCTCAGCCGACTGATCGCTTCGAATATGCGCGATGATGTATTGGCGGTCATGCGAGCCGGGATTTCAGCGCATCCCCCACAGCCGGGGGAACGAAGGGCGACACGTCGCCGCCCAAACGAGCGATTTCCTTGACCAGCTTGGATGCGATGGCCTGTCTGCGGGCATCGGCCATCAGGAACACGGTTTCGATTGACGAATCCATCGCGCGGTTCATGCCGACCATCTGGAACTCATATTCGAAATCCGCTACCGCGCGCAGTCCGCGAATGATGACGGAGGCGCCGACATCGCGGGCGCAACCGATCAAGAGGTTTTCGAAAGGATGGACGACGATCTCGCATCCCGTGATCGCGCTGCATTCGTGCCGCACCATCTCGACCCTTTCATCCAGCGAGAAAAGCGGCCTCTTGTCGCGATTGATCGCGACACCGATGACCAGCCTGTCAACCAGACGGGCCGCCCGCTCGATGATGTCCGTATGCCCGAGGGTGATCGGATCGAAGGTCCCGGGATAAAGACCGATACGCATGACAAGATCCCCCTGCGCCGTCAAACCATTAAGACGCAACAGGATTGCGGTGGCCAGCGCAAGGGGAAACCGTTCTAATACCCCTTTATCATGCCTTCCAGTGCATCCTTTTCCATCGCGAGCTCGGCTACCTGCGCCTTGACCACGTCGCCGATGGAAATCACCCCGATCATTCGCTCGCCGTCCATGACGGGCATGTGCCGGAACCGCCCGTCGGTCATACGGCGCATCACGTCGTCGACGCTGTCCGTCACGACGCAGCCCGTGACCTTGGCGGTCATCAGCGCCGACACCGCCTCGTCCAGGATGACGGCGCCGCGACGACCGATCTCGCGCACGATATCGCGTTCCGAGATCACGCCGAGCACGTCGCTGCCATCGCCCGACACGATCAGCGCACCGATTCGCTTGGCAGCGAGAACTTCTGCCGCCGCCGCCACGGTTTCGGACGGCGCAATGGTCAGCACGCCGCCCGGTTTGGTGTTGAGTAGCTGTTGTATCAGCATGGCTTCCTCCCTTGCTTCAGCAAAGAGTTGCGCCACGCCGATCGTCTGTCAACACAACGTCAGGATTACTCCGCCGCCACCCGCGCGGCCTTCAGCATCGGCTTAAGATATCGGCCCGTATGGCTTTCAGCGACCTCTGCCACCCGTTCGGGTGTTCCGGCTGCGACGATCTGACCGCCCCCGTCGCCGCCCTCGGGGCCGATGTCGATGATCCAGTCCGCTGTTTTGATGACGTCGAGGTTGTGTTCGATCACCACCACCGTGTTGCCCTGATCGACCAGCTCGTGCAGCACTTCCAGCAGCTTCTTCACATCCTCGAAATGCAGCCCCGTCGTCGGCTCGTCGAGAATATAGAGCGTCCGCCCCGTCGCGCGCCGCGAAAGCTCCTTCGACAGTTTCACCCGCTGCGCCTCGCCGCCCGAAAGCGTCGTCGCCTGCTGGCCGACCTTGATGTAACCAAGCCCCACGCGGACCAGCGCGTCCATCTTTTCGCGGATGCTCGGCACTGCGTTGAAGAAGCCTTGCGCATCTTCGACCGTCATATCAAGAACGTCCGCTATGCTTTTGTCCTTGAACTTGATTTCCAAAGTCTCGCGATTGTATCGCGCGCCTTTGCACGTCTCGCAGGTGACATACACATCCGGCAGGAAATGCATCTCGATCTTGATGACGCCGTCACCCTGACACGCCTCGCAGCGACCGCCCTTGACGTTGAAGCTGAAGCGCCCCGGCAGATAGCCGCGCGCCTTGGCCTCGGGCAGCCCGGCATACCAATCGCGGATCGGACCGAAGGCGCCGGTATAGGTTGCGGGGTTCGACCGGGGCGTCCGCCCGATGGGCCGCTGGTCGATGTCGATCACCTTGTCCAGCGCCTCAAACCCCTTGATCGTCTCGCAGGGGCCGGGCGTTTCATGTGCGCCGTTCAACTTCATCGCCGCCGTCTTATACAGCGTCTCGATCGTCAGCGTGGACTTCCCGCCGCCAGAGACGCCCGCCACGCAGACGAATTTGCCCAGCGGGAACTCTGCCGTCACGTCGCGCAGATTGTTGCCCGAAGCCTTCACCACGGTCAGCTTCTTGCCGTTGCCCTTGCGCCGCTCTGCCGGGATCTCGATGGCGCGGGTGCCGGACAGGTATTGGCCCGTCACACTGTTCGGATTCGCCGCGATCTGGGCAGGCGTTCCATGCGCAACGACGCTGCCGCCATGCACGCCCGCGCCCGGCCCCATGTCGAAGACGTAGTCGGCCTCGCGGATCGCATCCTCGTCATGCTCGACCACCAGAACCGAGTTCCCCTGATCGCGCAGGTTCTTCAGCGTCGTCAGCAGCCGGTCGTTGTCGCGCTGATGCAGGCCGATGGACGGCTCGTCCAGCACATAAAGCACGCCCGTCAGCCCCGATCCGATCTGGCTGGCCAGACGGATGCGCTGGCTTTCCCCGCCCGACAAGGTCCCCGCAGCCCGGCTCATCGAAAGATAATCGAGGCCCACATTGACCAGAAAACCAAGACGCTCGCGGATCTCCTTCAGGATGGCGCGGGCGATCTCGTTCTTCTGGTTGGTCAGATGCTCCGGCACGCCAGAAATCCAGGCATGCGCCTCCTTGATCGACATCTCGACCACCTGCCCGACGTGGAGCCCTGCGATCTTCACCGCCAGCGCTTCGGGCTTCAGGCGATAGCCGCCGCAGGCACCGCAGGGGCGGTTGTTCTGATACCGCTCCAGCTCCTCGCGGCTCCACGCGCTTTCGGTTTCGCGATAGCGGCGTTCCATGTTGGGGATCAGCCCCTCGAAGGTACGGGCGACCTGATAGACGCGACCCGCCTCATCATAGCGGAAGGTGATCTCATCGGTGCCCGACCCGCGCAGGAAGACCTGTTGCACGGCGGCGGGCAGGTCTTTCCACTTGGTCTTGCGGTCGAAGCCGTAATGTTTGGACAGCGCCTCGATGGTCTGCGTCACATAGGGCGACTTGGATTTCGCCCAAGGCGCGATGGCCCCTTGCGCGATGGACAGGCCCTGATCCGGCACGACCAGCCGTTCGTCGAAGAACAGCTCCATCCCCAGACCGTCGCAGACCGGGCAGGCGCCCAACGGCGCGTTGAACGAGAACAGGCGCGGCTCGATTTCGGGGATGGTGAAGCCCGATACCGGACAGGCGAACTTTTCGGAGAAGGTCGTGCGCTCGCCGCCATCGGCCGCCTCGAAGATCGCGATGCCGTCGGCAAGGTTCAGCGCCGTGCGGAAGCTGTCGGCCAGTCGGGTCTGGATGCCGTCACGCACCACGATCCGGTCCACCACCACGTCGATGGAATGGCGGAACTTCTTGTCCAGCGTCGGCGGCTCGTCCAGCTCGAAGAACTCGCCATTGACCTTGACGCGCTGGAAGCCCTGCTTCCGCAGGTCCAGAAATTCCTTGCGGTATTCGCCCTTCCGCTCGCGCACGATGGGGGCCAGCAGGTATCCGCGCGTGCCCTCGGGCATCGCCATTACGGCATCGACCATGTCCTGCACTTGCTGCGCCGTGATCGGCAGCCCGGTCGCGGGGGAATAGGGCGTGCCGACCCGCGCATAAAGCAGCCGCAGATAGTCGTAGATCTCGGTCACCGTCCCCACGGTGGAACGCGGGTTTTTCGAGGTCGTCTTCTGTTCAATGGAAATCGCAGGAGACAGCCCCGAGATGTGATCGACATCCGGCTTGCCAGCCATATCAAGGAACTGGCGGGCATAGGCGCTCAGGCTCTCGACATAGCGGCGCTGCCCTTCGGCATAGATCGTGTCGAAGGCAAGGCTGGACTTCCCCGACCCCGAAAGCCCGGTGATGACGACGAACTGGTCGCGCGGGATGTCCACATCGACGCCCTTGAGGTTATGCTCACGCGCGCCGCGCACCTCGATGAACTTCTGTTCCATGAACTATCCCCGGATGATCGGGCTGAAGATAGGGCTTCCGCACGCCGCTGCCAAGGCGCAAACGTGAACGGAATATGAACAAACCCTAGTCGGCGTAGACGGTGACCTGCGGCAACGCCGTCAAAGACAGACCAAGCGCGCGATAGGCTGCAAGCGACAGCTGCGCCGATCCGGCACCCGGAAGCAGGTCCACGGCGACCGATGCGCCATCCGCCGTTTCAACCCGCCCCTTGCGCGGATCCTTTACCAGCGACGACCGAAGCCAGAACCCCGGCTCGCCCGCATTCCCAAGCACGGTCACGACCGCACCCAGACGTTCCGCCCCGGTGTTCACCGGCGCCGCCAGCGCACGCTCCCGCTCGGCCGCCGAAGTCAGGTCGTAGGCTTCGGGCGTGCGTGCGATCGCGCCCAGCGCCGTCGCCGCAGGCGGTGCGGCCTGCTCGCGCCGAAAGGGATTTGACACCTCGGCACAGGAGGCAAGAAATGGAAGGGCGATCAGGGCGATGTATATGCGCATGGCACGAAGATTAGCCCGTCGCCCCTGGCTGTCAATCGTCGCCCACGGCGCTTGCAGTCGCGGCTCCGCGCGCCTAAATTCCACCGATGGACGACGCGCTTATCGACCCGTTTCAACGAGCCATATCCTACCTCAGGGTCTCGGTCACCGACCGCTGCGATTTCCGCTGCCTCTACTGCATGTCGGAAAACATGACATTCCTGCCCAAAGCCGAGCTTCTGACACTGGAGGAGCTTGACCGCCTGTGTTCCACCTTCGTCGGGATGGGCGTGAAGAAACTGCGGATTACCGGGGGCGAGCCTTTGGTGCGCCGCGGGATCATGGGCTTCTTCCGCAACGTCTCGCGCCATCTTGGCAATGGGCTGGAGGAGTTGACGCTGACCACCAACGGCTCGCAACTGGCGAAATACGCCAGTGAGCTGGCCGATTGCGGCGTTCGGCGCATCAATGTCTCGCTGGATACGTTGGACGCTGCGAAGTTTCAGAAGATCACCCGCTGGGGGCGGCTTGCGCAGGTGCTGGAGGGGATCGAGGCGGCAAAGGCTGCGGGCATCCGCGTCAAGATCAACACCGTCGCGCTGAAAGGCTTCAACGAGGACGAGCTGTTCCCTCTGATCGACTGGTGTGCGCGCGAACGCCACGATCTGACCTTCATCGAGGTCATGCCGATGGGCGAGATGGAGGACCGCGTCGGCCAGTTCTGGTCGCTGATGGACCTGCGCCATCGGATCGGAACCCGATACGCGATGGCGAACCTGAGCGAGCGCACCGGCGGCCCTGCCCGCTATGTCCGGTTGGAGACGGGGCAGAAGATCGGCTTCATCACGCCCCTGTCCCATAATTTCTGCGAAAGCTGCAACCGCGTCCGCGTGACTTGCACGGGCGAATTGTTCATGTGCCTCGGCCAGGAAGACCGCGCCGATCTGCGCGAAGTGATGCGAAACGGCGATGACGACGCATTGCGTGCCGCCATCCGCGAGGCGATCGCCCGCAAGCCCAAGGGCCATGATTTCGACTATTCCCGGCGCGAAGTCGCCGGGCAGGTCAGCCGCCACATGTCGCACACGGGCGGCTGACCCTTTCCTCAGCTTGCGATGGCCGTCACCTCATGCGCCCGCAGCACGCGGCGCGCGGTCTGGCCATAGCTGGTCGGCAGGGCGCGAAGCTGCGGGAACACCCCGAACAACTCCTCGCGGCAGGCATCTTCCAGCGAATCCAGCCCGAAGTTGCCGGGGTGGAAGCTTTCCGTCGCTGCGCCGTTGGCAAAGACGATCTCGTGCCGGTCGAAGATCATGTGGATATAGGTGACCTCGCCACCCTCCTGGCGCGTGATCCGCTTGCCATCGACCATGTGCTTGGCCGAGGCCAGCACCTCGTCCTGACCGAACATCAGCTGGGCGCGATACCCTTCGATCAGCATCCGGTGCTGGGGCGAGACGATCAGATCCGCCGCCAAATCCGGCACGGCGCCCTGCTGGATGCGGATCGGCGCGAACCGACCCACCGCCGGAACCGTGCGCCGCCCGACCCAGCGGATCGGTTGCAGCCCGCTGTCGCGCGTGATGACCAGATCGCCCGGAACAAGGCTTTCGATGGCGCGCGGCCCCATCGGCGTTGCGATCATCGTGCCGGGGGTGAAACAGATCACTTCGACATTGGTGAAGTTGATGATCTGCTGCTGGCCGGTGCCATAGTTGTAGATGATCTGACCGGAATAGGAGACGAACCCGTCGATGGTCTGCTGCGTGATGTTCTGGAACGAGTAGTTCTGAAGCCCCGTCAGGTCGATCCGGTCATAGCCCGCCCCGCCGCCGATGTTGATCGGCGCACCCAGGTTGGCCGGATTCGCGTCGAAGACGAAGGTGTCGTTGTCATCCCCACCCTCGACCGAGTCACCGCCGTTGAAGGTGATCGTATCGTTCCCGGCGCCCCCGATCATGGTATCGGCACCCGCGCCGCCGGTGATCTGGTCGTCGCCCGCGCCACCTATGATCGAATCGGCCCCGTCGCCGCCGAACAACTGGTCGTTGCCGCTCCCGCCGTCGATCACGTCGTCGCCGGCACCGCCAAGGATCGTATCGACCCCGTCGCCGCCGATGAGCGTGTCGTTGCCGTCGCCGCCATCGATCGAGTCGTCGCCCGCGCCGCCGTCCACCGAGTCGTTGCCCGCGCCCGCAACCACAGTGTCGTTGCCGATGCCCGCGTCGATGGTGTCATTTCCCGAACCCGCCGTGATCGAGTCCGCGCCCGCGCCGGTCGCAAAGTTCTTACCCGTCGTGGTGTTGCCGGCACTGATGACGTCATCGCCTGCCCCGGTAACGAACGCCTCGACGTTCTGGAAGCTGGCCGAGTTGCCCGCACCGCTGGCGAATGTGCCCGCAGTGTCGCCGCCGAACGTGATCGTCGCGGCGTTGGTCAGCGCGGCACCGTTGATCGTATCGGTGCCTGCACCGCCATCGATCACGTCATTGCCGAAGCCATCGCCCAGGTTCACCAGGTCGTTGCCCAGACCCGCATCGATCGTGTCCGCCCCGCCGCCACCGGTGATGACGTCGTCGCCGTC
>JARWBI010000001.1:1153918-1158270 GCA_029846755.1 Falsirhodobacter flavus
GCGCCGAGCCCGACAGCGTATCGGTGCCCGTCCCGCCCGTCACCGTCGTGTTGTTGAACGCCCCGGTCAGGTTCACCAGATCGTTGCCCAGACCCGCATCGATCGTGTCCGCCCCGCCACCGCCGGTGATGACGTCGTCGCCATCGCCCGCGAGGATCGTATCTGCCCCGGATCCTGCGGTGATGAGGTCGTTCCCCGCCCCCGTGCTATAAGACAGTCCCACCGTGGTGCCTGCCGCGTTGACCGTGTCGTTTCCGGCGCCGGTCACGAAGGCCTCGATATCGTCGAAGTTCGCCGTTCCGGTCCCGCCGGTCAGCTGCACGTTGCCGTTCTTGCCGGCGCCGGAGGTCAGGTTCAGCGTGACCGACACGCCCGCCCCGAGGCCTGCGGTGTTGATCGTGTCGATACCCGCATCCGTCCCGCCATAGATCGAGTCGGAGCCGATGGCCGTGCCAATCAGAGCGAACGTATCGCCGCCGGCCTCGCCGAACATCGTATCGTTGCCGCTGCCGCCCGTTATGGTGTCGGCACCCGCGCCTGATTCATACAGCCCGCCGGAGGTGTTGAGGCCAGCGTTGATCGTGTCGTTTCCGGCCCCGGTCCGGATCGCCTCGATCTGGGTGAAGGTGGCGGTGTTCGCGCCGTTGACGACCGTTCCCGCCTCACCCCCGGTGAAGTTGACGTTCACGGCGGTTCCAATCGCCGTCGTGTCGATCCGGTCGACGCTATCCGGCGTATCTTCGCCTCCGGCGATCACGTCCGTGCCATAGTTGGCTTCCAGGAAGAACGTATCGGCGCCGGAATCGCCCAGCATCGAATCGTTGCCTTCGCCGCCATAGATGCTGTCGTTGCCCGTCCCACCGTAGATGGTATCGGCGCCCGTGCCGCCATAGAGCACGTCGTTACCACCATCGCCGAAGATCGAATCGTTCCCGGCATCGCCGAACAGGGTGTCGTTCCCCTCGGTCACGGGGGCAAGGGTGTTGAACTGGATGTCAGTGACATCCACCGCGCGCGCAGTGGTGCCGGACGCGCTGGAATAAACGATCTCGAAACGTGCGACGGGACCAGGGATGTTGATGAGCACCGAACCGGCAGCGGAAGCCGAATTCGTCGTCCCGGCATTGGCCGCGCCACCGACGATCTGGCTGCCGTTCGAAGTGGTCATATCCGCGGCTGCGGGCCGGATCTCGACAGGAATGCGGTTGCCGGCCGCGTCATAGGCGAAGACGACCACCTGATCGCGGAAATTGTTGGTGCCGTCGTTGATGCCGTCAAGGTCGTTAACCCGGAAGCTTACGTTACCTACCGAACTGCTGAAACCCACGTTCAGCGTACTGGTGCCGGTGGCATTCGCGGGCGACAGCAGCTGACCGGCCGTTTCAAGCGTCGGCGAAGCAGTGCCATTGTACTGACCCGTCGTGACGGCGGGCCGGTTCAGGGTGGTGCCGTTCGATGTGGTCAACGATACGGTCGTAGTGATGCCTTGGCTTACCTGAGTGTTCGCTGCGAGGCCCCAATCGAACAGACCCTGCGTCGTAGTCGCCGAACCGAAGCCGCTATCACCACGGATGATGTCGTCGCCGTCGCCGCCCGCGATGCTGTCGCTATCGCCGCCGCCAACAATGGAATCTGCGCCCGCGCCCGCGTCGATGGTGTCGGCACCGGACCCCGCCTGAATGGTGTCATTGCCCGCCCCGGTCGTGACGGAATCTGCACCATCGCCGGCCGAGACGTAGTTGTTGCCCGCAGTGTCGGTGATGACGTCGTTCCCGGCACCGCCGTCCAGGGTGTCGTCGCCCGCACCGCCGAAAAGCGTATCGGCTCCGGCACCGCCGAACAGATAGTCGGTCCCGTCATTGCCGTAGAAGATGTTGTCTCCGGCATTGCCAACCAAAGTATCGGAGCCGGCGCCGCCAATAGCGCCTTCGATATTCGTCAGCGTGTCGCCTGTCGCATTACCGCCAACCGCAGTCCCAAGGTTCAGGTCGACCCGGACCGCCGTTACATCGGTGTAATCGGCAAGATCGACACCAGCGCCGCCATCCAGCAGGTCGGAACCTGCGCCCCCCTGAAGCGTATCGTTGCCGGCGCCGCCATAAAGGCTGTCGTTCTCGGTGCCGCCATAGAGGTAGTCATTGTCGGCTCCCCCTTCCAGCGTGTCCGCACCCGCACCGCCGAAAAGCGTATCATTGCCGACGCCGCCGAAGATCGAATCGTTGCCGGCATCGCCATTGATGGTGTCGTTGCCGTCGCCACCATAGATCGTATCGTTGCCAGCCCCACCCGAGATGCTGTCGTTAGCGGTGCCCGTTTCCGAAGTGGTCGGACCGCCATAGATGACATCGTCAGTCGGCAACCCGGTAATAGTATCGTTCGCCGGTGTGCCGAAAAGCGGCACTGCGACAAGCGAACCGCCGACGACCGTGGGCAACAACGTAAGGTTGGTCCCCAGAAGCCCACCATTGGCATTGTTCACAAAATAGATGTTGCCGTCTGTTCCCTGGACGAATGTGCCGGTCCAAGATGTCACGCCGGGGACGGGCAGGCCCAGGGTTGCGATTTGGCCTGTCGCGATGGTCCGCACCGGGGTGAACGTCTGGGCACCGAGATTGCCCAGCGTGAGAATCCCGACAAGATCCCCGCCGGAAAGCAGGCTGTCTCCACCCAGATTGACAATGTAACCCTCGGCCATCGAATTCTCCTGGATCTGAAATGTCGGGATCGGGGAGCGACGGCTCGCCCATAGGTTTATCTCATATAAATTTTTCTCCCTGAGATCGTTTCACTGTCAAGTGAGAGTTTAACTCTATGTTAATCTTTGTTGTTCAACAAAGATGGACGGACCCAATGACGGTCCGCAGGCACGCCCGGCAGGAAATCTGCGTTGCCGCGCAATCATCGAAAACGACAAGGATTTTGCAATCTGTAGTAGAAACTCGCCACGGCGGCGCGGTGCATGGAATGTTGCAACTTTGCAGCGCGACATATGCGAAGGAAAAGTTCCTCAGATGCAGAAAGCTGCCCACTTTTTAATCAAAAGTGGAACTACAGCGAATCCGTTTCGTGCAACCCGCGGACTAACTTTCGAAGGAAGGTTTCTCCTGCCTCGAACTGTGACAGCTCGATGTATTCGTCGGGCTGGTGTGCCTGCGCGATATCGCCCGGCCCACAGACGACCGTGGAAAAGCCGGCTTCCTGAAACTGCCCCGCCTCGGTGCCATAGCTGACGACGCAGCTGGCATTGTCGCCGGTGATCGCGCGGATCAGCCGTTCCGCCGCGCCATCTTGTTCCGGCCTCAGCGGCGGGACGACGAAGCTGCGATCCAGCGTGATCGCGGCGTCGGGATGGATGGCACGGGCTTCAGCCTCCAGCCGCGCGGCCTCGGCACGGAGGCGGTTCAGCCAATCCTCGGAACTCTCGCCCGGAACGACGCGGAACCCGAAGCCAAAGCGGCAGTCGCGCGCGGTGATGTTTTCCGCCGTGCCGCCGGTGATGGTGCCGACATGCAGCGTCGTCCAGTGCGGGGTGAACAGGCCGGAAAGATCGGTTGCGGGCTGGCGGGCATTCTGGGCATTCACGCGGTTGGCCCAGTCGATGAGCTTGGCTCCCAGCATGATCGCATTGACCCCGATGTGCAGCATCGACGAATGCACCTCGTGCCCGCGCACATGGACCTTGAAGCCGGTGCTGCCCTTGTGGCCGTTCACCAGCCGCATCCGCGATGGCTCGCCCACGATCACGGCGGAGGCGCGGGGAAGGCTGCGGACAATCTCCGCGATCATGTCGGGCGCGGCGATGCAGCCCAGTTCCTCGTCATGCGACAGCGCGAGTTGCAGCGGCCGCTTCACACCCAACCGCTGCGCCTCGGCCATGGCCCAGAGCGACAGCGCGACGAACCCCTTCATGTCAGCGCAGCCGCGCCCATAAAGCCGCCCGTCCCGTTCGGTCACGACCCAGGGGTCCGACGTCCAGTCCTGCCCTTCGACCGGCACCACGTCGCTGTGCCCCGATAGGATCACGCCGCCTTCGGCCTCGGGGCCGACATGGGCGAACAGACTTGCCTTGGTGCGCGCCTCATTCCAGACGCGGTGGGCGGGAATGCCGTGGCTGTCCAGATATTCCTCGACCCAGTCGATCAGCGGCAGGTTGCTGTCGCGGCTGACGGTCGGGAACGACACCAGCTTTTCAAGGATTTCGCGTGGGGAAAGCTGCATGGCCCGGCCTTTCTGATCTGTCCTCTATCACTAGGGGGTCAGCGGGCCGGGTGTAAAGCGAAACGCCCCGCTTTTGCGGGGCGTTTTTGTCATTCGATCATGGGCAGCAGGCCGTCGATGGATTTCTTGGCGTC
>JARWBI010000020.1 GCA_029846755.1 Falsirhodobacter flavus
TGACCCCCTTCACATAACCTCAAGGTGGGTCAGTTCTCGGTGGAAAAACCGGGTCACGTCTCGGTGGAAATCAACACCGCTGGGCGTCATCGGCGTCACCCCGAAGTTTCGCGACTTCATCTTCGATGTAAATCACCTGGGAGAACCTCTCCCTGAGCTGGGACAGTTCCTTCTGGGAAGTCGATCGGTCGGCTTCCGCGTTGGTCGCCGCCCTTCGGGATCTGATCCAGAGAATGAAAAATATGACCGGCAGTATCAGCCATACGATGAGGGCGATTGTAATAGGTTCCATGAAAACATCCCGCAATATCTATGGCAGGATGCTGCGAGAGCCGTGCCGTTGCAATCGGCGAGAGATCAAACCACAATGGGGACCGATCTTTTGCTCCACATTGATCAGGAAGCGGCACACGAGTCATGTTGAAGAGCGAGACCAGGCAGACACAGTGGCGGCGGACCAATCCAGGAAAATACAGCGCCCATCTTGCCGTTCAGCAAGCGCTTGCGTCCGGTCGACTGGAGAAACAGAACTGTGAGATTTGTGGGGCGGCGAAGGTCGATGCTCACCATGACCAATATGATGAGCCACTGAACGTTCGCTGGCTGTGCCGTAGCCACCATGTCAGGCTGCACCTGTTCGGGGAGGACATGTTCCCGAGGCGTCGGGTGGCGGAGGACGTGTGACGACGACCTTTCTTTGGGGCAGAACTCACAGCGCTGATGTCCGCGAAAATCTGCCTCACTGTCGTATAGTAGTCTCGGTTGGAGATGAGTCTTTTCGGTCTAGTGCGTGCGATCGCCGGATCAAAAATGCCTTTGAACGTCCTGACGACCATGCAGAACGCGCACGACGATGATTCCACCTTCTGTATTCCTGAAATACACCACGTGCGCCCCTACCGCGTAGGACAAGTAGCCTCTCCGACGGATCGCCACAGGCCGACCTTGTTTTTGGCCTGCTGCCAATCCTTCAAATGCATCGACCAGACTGTCTTGATAGGTTTCAGCCTGTTCGACCGACCACTGGCGCACCGTGTAGCGCCATATCTCCATCAGATCTTGTTCCGCAGCGGGCGTGAGATAGTATATTTGTTCAGTGACCATGCTCGGCCCGCATGCGGGCCTTGAACGCGGCATTGTCGAACGGGCGCGGTTCGCCTGAGGCTTCACCGTCCTCGAGCGAAGCCTCTAGCGCCCTTAAGCGGGCTTCATGCTCTTGGAGCATCCGCAATCCCGCCCTAACCACGTCGCTGGCAGAACCATAACGCCCTGTCTCGACCTGAGCGTCAATGAAGGTGGTGAAATGGTCCCCAAGGGAAACAGAGGTGTTGCGAGCCATGGACTTTCCTCTCTCATGCGCCTTTCGGATACCAATATATACCAAAGGACCGCGATCGCAATCCAAAGGGCACCGAGTAGCGGGTGCTGCCGTAACATGCGCTAGCTTCCCAGCTCGCGCCTCAAGGGCTCTAAAATCCCGCGCGATCTCCGCTAAAAATCAGTGCGATCCTTGCGGGTCCCGACAGCACCGCAGTCTACACCTTCGGTGCTGCGAGCCTGCGCGACGCAGCGGGATTTCGGCTAGTCTAATGGCGATGGCCGGGAGGTGGTGCTGGTCGCGACATGGCTCGCGGCGGTGCGATGTGTTTCGGTATGCAAGTTTTGAGTGCCGATTGACACTCGGCTCGGCGACGTCGCCTGCATAAGGCTATGGCTCTGTCAACGTGACATAGGATTCACCAGTAGCCCGTCCTGCGTGAGGTGCGTGCGGATCTCAGCGATCAAACGCTCCATGGAGCCTTCGTCGAGATAGCTTGAGAGCGGTCCGCCAAAGGTAATGCAGCGTGCGCCGACGTTGGGGAGGTTCGACCACGCGAACTCGTCCCGATCCTCGATATCCGTGTTCCAGATCTCATGCGGAACATGCCCGGCACCGACCTCTTTGGTCACTTGGTAAAAGTTGAGATAGATCGCCGTTACTGTATTTTCGACGGGGTCCATCAGCATTGGGTCGGGACCAGAGAATGACGTGGTCGACTTGCCTTTGCCGTCGAAACCACTGTCAGCCGTGATCCGAACGGTCATGAACCAATCCCTGTCAGCCAGCTTGGCATTCATGTCGCTGCCGCTTCGCACGAACCAGTAGTCTGAAGTGTGGAGTGGCAAAAAATCCCAGTTCCACCTTTCCCAGGGCTTGGTCTTCGGACTCGGTGGCCGGTTGTTCCAAGCAGGATGCCAATAGGAGAACTCAAGCTCCGGAAATCCGGCCCCGATCTGGCGCAGCGTGAAAAAAAGCTTCTGCTGATAGGCAGCTACAATCCGATAGGCGTGCCGGACATCCGTGAGCATCTCCTCGTAGTCCGGCATCTGTATCGGTCGCAATTCATTCATTTCAGGCTCTCCACGGGGTAGCGGTTGAGGTTCATGATCGGGACCAGAATGCCGCGGTTGATCCGCCGTTGCCCCAACAGCTCTTCCAAGTGCCGGGTTACTACCATGTAGCGATAGCCATAGAGCCCAAGGGCGCGCTCCATATCCTTAATGATTCGCCCTTCATGAGAGGTGCGCGGCAGATGCAGGCTAACCGCGCGCGCGAGATCTGACCAGTCGAGCGCCACCATGGCGAGGTTCGGGACATCTTCGATCTCCGCGGTCACGGCGGCGAAGTCGTGCTCCAGTTGTAATCTGCGGCTTGCCGAATTGATGCCTCCGACGGCCATGACGATGAGGTCGTCCGGCATTTCGAGCTCGCCATCCGCCACGGCCTTGGACCAAGCCATGACTTCATTCTTCAGTTGACCGGCATATTGGGCACCACCGTGCTTGGCTTCGACGATGATTTGGGTCCTGCGGGCCGGATCGCCCAGAGCAATATCGATGAAGATGTCGGGCTCGACTCCGCGCGCTCTGTCCTCGGTTTCCCACATCGGCCAGAATTCGAGCGTCTTGAGCTCGACCATCCGGTAAGGATGCAGTTGCCCGTTCGCCGCGGTCGCAAGCAATTGCCAGGCTGTTTCGACCGGCAGATAGGACAGTCGCTCGAAGATGGTCGCGGTGACTAAGTCCTCGCTGCCACGAAATAAATCGCTCCAGCGGATGTTCTTCTCGGCATCCCGGCTCAATCGGCCGGATTTGCTCTCCAAGATTGCGTTCAGCACGGTGTATCTCCATCACCCGGCGGCAATCCTTCTCGCAGGATCAACGGCATGGCAAGGAGGTTCGGATGACCATCTGGTCCGCCAAAGCGGAAATTCGGTCTTTGCACAGTATCAGTCTTGGAGAGGTCGTCCCTTTGCAGCGCGTCCATGGGCTGATGGCAGCGGTGAAAGGCTAAAAAGAACCGCCAGACCGCATCCCGTCGAAATCTGTCGTTGGCCGCCTCGTCTTGATCCGAGCAGTGCGTCGGCTGTCCTCGGCGGTGAGTTTCCACACAGCCTAGGCCCATCGCGGCTCGCGGGCAGGGTGATCGCAGCGCGCGTTCGGATGACTGCTTTGCCAAGTCCGCCGCAGGGGCGATGCCGCACCGCCGTCAGCCCGCTTTCCGCCCAAACAACGCGCGTGGCGCGGTCGGCGCTACACAGCGCACGGATGGCCGGTTTCGTGTGTTTTCCACGGTTACCACGCCGCGCCGCCATCAGGCCGCTCATCTCCCTTACACGCGCTCACGCGCAGCATTACACGCAATTCCAGTCGGAAGCGGTAGACAGTCTACAGGAAGAATAGGGAAACGGTGCACACAACTCGCCCGAAAAGATCACGGCCTCTTATCGTCTGATCGCTTTGGACCACCGTCGTCCATTGCAAGGGGACAGATCAACAACCCCTTTCCGGAAGGGATAAATTCGAGCACCTGGCTAGTCTGCCAGCCGGTCGCTTTCAAAGTAGTTCCGGGATCTTGAGCTTAAAATCATTGGGTGAGCGCGGTTGTGCGTCATCGTCGTAAGGTCCTAGCGCAGCTTTCATCTGCCTACCATGCATAATAGTTCAGCAACGATCCTTCAGGGTGTCAACCACCCCGCAGGTAACATAAGACAGATTGCCCAATCGCTCGTAAAGGGGTGGATTCAAGTCTGAATTGCGACTTTGGTGTAAGATCAGCATCTTGCATCAAGGAGGAGTTCACATGCCCACCTCTTATCTGCATCTGGATCTCGAAGAGCGTCGCAAGATCGCGCGTTGGCGTGACGCGAAAGTGCCTGCAACTGAGATCGCGTTCAGGCTCGGTCGCCACCGCTCGACGATCTTTCGTGAGCTGAGCCGCAATCGTTTCGTCGACGCGGAGCTTCAGCACCTGTCCGGCTATTACGCGCTGCCGTGATCGATCGGCTTCAGGCCGGCTGGACGCCGGAGCAGATCGCCGGACGGCTTCGGCCTGAGCGCGCTCCGCAAAGGGTCAGCCACGAGACGATCTATCAATATGCCTATTCCAAAGACGGTCATGCCATCGCACTGTGGCGGCATTTACCTGATCACCGCCGAAAGCGTCGAGGTCGTGGCAGACGGCGCGCGCAACTGCACAGATTTGCTGATGAAATATCCGGGTCAACGGCGCAAGCCTCCCGATGAGGGCCGGGATCATGACTGGGCAGGATGCGGCGGGGGTTCCTGTATCTGGTCGCCATCATGGACTGGTTCACGCGCAAAGTTTTGGCTTGGCGCATATCGAACACCCTTGAAGCGGACTTCTGCGTCGAGGCGTTGAACGAGGCCATCCACCGGTTCGGCGCGCCCACGATCATGAATACTGACCAAGGCAGCCTGTTCACGTCCTCCGCCTGAACAGATCGGCTGAAGCGCGTCGGCACCCGCATCTCGATGGACGGCAAGGGGCGGTGCATCGACAATGTCTTCATCGAGCGCCTGTGGCGGTCCCTGAAATACGAATGCGTCTACCTGCATGCCTGGGAGACCGGGTCTCAGGCAGAGGCCGCCATTGGATCTTGGGTCACCTTCTATAACCATCGGCGGCCACACACTGCCCTTGGCGGATTGCCTCCCGCCGTGGTCTACTTCATCAGGATCGAAACCGACCGGCAGGCACCCGCAGTAGCCTAAATATCCCCGAAAACTGTCCAAGGATCGGGGAGTAGCTCAACCTTTCATCGGCCTAAGGATCAGCCAGCAAACCCGAACTGCCAAATGACCGCGGGAACAGCAAGCATCAACGTCATCGACAAGATGACCAGCACGCCATCCCGCACCAGAAGGCCCGCCGCGAAAAGGGCAATGACTGTGGATGCGACGGAGCCGGACGTTGGCACCAGCTCCATAACCGGCATGAACAGCGCCAGGCACAGAACCAACGTCAGTGGCAGAAGCAGCACGGGCCGGTGCAGCACCGCGGTCAGCCTCTGCCGCAGAATGCGCTCTATCCATCCCACAGGCTTCCGTAGCCAGGCCAGGCCTGTCTTTAGCTTTTGTGCGCTCAGCTGCCGTCGCAGCAGGAAGGCGGGCAGCCACGCGCTTTTCTTGCCCGCCATCATTTGCACAACGAGAATGGCTACGATGAGGCCGACGGAGGCCGTCACGCCGGGGATTGCGCTGGCGGGGGAGACGGCAATCAGGGCGAAGATCAGCATCAGGGAGGCAAAGGAAGATGCACCGAGCTTGTCGACGATCTGACCGATCGAGACCTGATCCTCGTCCGTCAGCTCATCCAGTTGGTCGAGGACCGAGGTCAGCCCCGCTTTGCCGAACTCGTTCATGCTCTCTCTCTCCATCAGATCGAAGTGGCAAATAAGACCGGGCGGCGCAGTTGCCATGTGGCATGGCAGCGCGGCGTGCAGATGACCCCTGTTCGGCCGTCACTTCAGAAATGCAAGCGACGTATCAAAGCTGTCTTGCTTATCTGCCACTTACATATAAACCTGAGGTTGTGTTGCAAATGCGTGCACTCACGCCAATAGGTGGAAAATGAAAAAGCGTTTGGCGATTGTCATCGTTTTGGGAACTCTGGGACAAGCAAATGCTTCGGTCATTACCTATGAAGCAAGCGGGTGGGCAAATGTCAGCTATGCCCAGCGTTATATCGAAGGCGACCCGTCGTTTGGCTTGGATGTTCGGAACGAATACCAGCCTCGCCGAATAGAGGGTCCGCGTTTCACAATCGATACGTCTTTGTTTCAAGGGACTTCATTTGCGTATGGCAGCGAGCTCGCCGATGCGCTTGTCCCCTTCCCCCTTGGACTGAAGGCCTTGGGCACCCAGAGTTTCTACGAATATAGTGTCCAGTTTGATCGCGCTTGGAATGTGGTCGACCTGAGGGCATGGTTCGACAACGGGCCCGGAGGTGAGAGCTGGTATGTGACGCTCGACGGGGCCTACCTGCGGAACGATCAAGGTATCCGCCGCTCTTTCATCGATCCTTCCACCGGCATGCCAGCCACATCTGTGGATTTCTACGGCTACTACGCCCCGGAGGTGCGCGTCTCTCAGACCTATGACGCTGATCAAGTCGCCCCGGTCCCGCTCCCGGCCTCAGTTTGCTTTCTTTTGTCGGGCGTCGCAGGAATCTGGTTGCTGCGGCGGAGCAAGCGGACCGCGCAAGCACCAACTAGATAAAACGGTTCAGGATATTCTAGCTTTTTGCTTTACGCGCGCTTCGTAGGCAGGAGCGCTCGATTTCCGAGCCGCGCGAATGGGGGCCGACGCAACAAAAAACGCCACTCGCTACACAAAGATTTGGCACCACCAACCGAGTCGGCTCCGACCCGCGATAGTCAGCAATTCATCTTTCTCAGACCACGGCGCTTTATCAATTAGCCAAAAGGACATGAGCTAAATTTGGCTGCAACTCTAGATTGCTACTAGCCGCTTTGGACAGCGGCTGTTGAATCCCTTCCCCGCTTCCTTCTGTCATATGCTGAGGCGGAGCGCGCGGCGATGAGCATCTCCGGTTATTCTTTCAGGGGAACCTGAGACGCGCATTGGCTATTTTCCAGACGTGGGAACCGGGAACATGTCTTCGCCGAAGAGATGAAGCTTGACGTGATGCCTCCGGCACAGCCATCGCACGTGGAGGGGCTCGTCGTATCGGTCGTGATGCGCATCCACCGTCACGGCGCCGCAGACTTCGCAGGGTCTCTTGCTCAGCTTCCCGGCGCTCAGGGCCTGCTGGACCGCAAGATGCGCGAGGTACTTCAGCGGATTTGCCCGCCGCCAATGGGCCTGACGCGTGTCGCTTTTCAACATGTGCCCGTCTCCCCGAACTGCTGCCAGTGTACTATCTGCCTGGCCGGGATGTCACGCTCTGCTGAAGGCCCGCTCCCGACCAGGCATTTGCCTTTCATTAACTGCCTCCTGCCAGTCTGGGTGCATGACAGTGCTTGCAGACATCACCGCAACTGAGCCGCGTCTTTTTATCGAGGGCGCCATCCGCTATCTCGTCTGGCCCGCGTTCTGGGTGTCCATGGAGGGGATACATCTGTCGCAATGGGTGGGGGACTGGTCCCGGGACGAAATCAAGGACGTGGTGACGCGGTACGGGTATCTAGTCGCCTGACGCGTAGAGCAGGACGATATCCCGGTGGTGCAGCTTGCAGGCTTCGGCCTCGGATTTCACCACGGCGCGCTTCGGCTCCAGGACGATCACGCAGTTGCCTTTGAAGCCGTAGCTGCGGTTGCCATTCGGCAGGGTGATCTGGTGCGGCACCTCATCCATCGGACGCTCCGCGGGGGCCTCGCCTCCGGCTTGGTCATGGCGACGGGCTGGCTGCGTCGCCGGGATAGTGCATCGCGATGGGGACGTTGTATCCGATCGCGCTGTGGGGTCGGTCTTCGTTGTAGTGCCTACGCCAATCCTCCAGCTTTTCCCGTGCATCCGCAAGGCTCATGAAGTTGCCATTGTCGCGCCATTGGTCCGAGCGTCAATGGCGACGCGCGTTCAGGCACTCGGACCGAAGCTTGCTGTTGAACGCCTCGATGAAGCCGTTGTCCGTGGGCTTGCCGGGGCGTGAGAAGTCCAGCGTGACATCGTTTGCATAGGCACACAGATCGAGATCGCGCGAGACGAACTCGCTGCCGTTGTCGACCCGGATGGTTCTGGGATAGTCGAGTTGGGCGCAGGCCCGTTCCAGTGTCTGGACCACATCTTCGCCGCGGTAGGTGAAGCGCGGATCGGCAGCCGGACAGAAGCGGGAATGCGTATCGATGATCGTCAGGATGCGCAGCTTGTTGCCCAGGGCCAGCTGGTCATGGACAAAATCCATGGCCCAGACATCGTTCGGCCCGAGGGCCTCGGCGCGATCATCGCGCAGCTTCGCCTTGACCCGCCGCTTCGGATGCTTGTTGCGCAACTGGAGACCCAACTCGTTGTAAATCCTTCGGGTCTTCCTGATGTTCACCTGCCAACCCTCCCGTTGCAGCAAGACGTGGATGCGCCGGTATCCGTATCGCACCCGCGTTTGGCAGATCTCCCTGATCCTCAGTTCCAAAGCGGCCGGCCCGGTTCGGCGGGATTTGTAATGGTAGCTCGATGGGTCGAAGCGCAGGGCCCCACACGCCCGGCGGATCGACACACCCCAGTCCACCAACATCCCATCAACCAGTTCCCGTGCGCGGGCAGGCCTCAAAGCTTTCGGCGGATGACGTCCGTTCGCGTGCTCTCTCGGACCGATGGCGTTCACACGCTCACCATCTCCCGGTCCAGCGTCAGGTCAGCCACGATCTTCTTCAGCCGGTTGTTCTCGTCTTCCAGCGCCTTCAGCCGACGCATCTCGTCCGGCAGCAGCCCGCCATAGCGCTTCTTCCAGTTGAAGTAGGTCGCCTGGCTGATCCCGGCCTTGCGGCAGATCTCCGCGACCGGCGTTCCCTCCTCGCCCTGCTTCAGGATGAACGCCTTCTGCGCCTCCGTGAACTTCGATGCCTTCATCGTTCGGCTCCTCTCCCAGCCAGGAAAGATTAACCGAAAACTCCAGCTTCAAACGATCCAGTTCTCAGGGGGCAGAGCAGCCCCGGCACCGACGCCCACGCCGCCGCCGCCGGGATGGTGGAGTACTGCGTGATCCTGCGATCCGCAGAGTTGAGCAAACGGTCGTTGATGTTGATGATGTCGCAGGCGGGCAGCGCTAGCAGGCACAGGATCACAGAGGGCAAATAAATAAGGCTGGTTCAGCGGGGCATCTGCTTTCCACTGCGCAAAAGCTGGATCGAATTTCACTACCAAGCAGTGCACGGAAGGATTGCATCAAATCTACTTTGGATAGATCGACGCCGCCTTAAGTTGCACGAATGTCGCATATTTCCAATGTTGAGATATGTCTTCGAAGAAGTGTTGGTTCGCCGCAGAAGATTTTCCGAATGGGCGCGCCACTGACACAGTCCGCTGCAACTATGCTATGTTGACAAATGGCGTATCCATAGGCGGATCGGCGTGATGTCGATGAAGCCGAGGAAGCTTTCCGCAGTCTCGTCGTAGCAGGTTGCGACCCGCCGGGCGTTCTTGAGCCTGTTGAAACAGCGTTCGACCAGATTGGGCAAGCGATACAGCCGACGGACGACAGCGATGCGCCTCTTGCGAGACTTGCGCATCGGGATCACGGGGAGCCGTTGCGCGCCTCCATGCCATCCCTAGTCTTGTCCGCGTCGTATCCGTGATCTGCGAGCAGCACGCTCAGGCAAGGAGAAATCCAGATAGTCCAACGTCTGACCCGGCGTGATCTCTGTCCTCATGGAAGTCCGTCAGCGTTGACGAAGAGTGGATCTTGGTCGTGAACTGGGAGGTGGTCCAGAAAACGAACCGGTCGATCATTTCCCACCGGGCGCATGATAACGGCCGAAACCCTGTCGGGGAGGCCCCGTCTACGGCTGCTGCCTGATGGTAGGCGCGGATCACGGTGCTGTCGATCATCTGCAGGGCGCTTGGCGCGGCCCGCTTTGTTTGGCGCTAGGATGTCCTCTCAAAAGCCCGCGAGTGTCCTACGCTGGAAATGTCGGTAGCGCGAAGCCTTCAACACGGCGGAAATTCGGCGCGATCTCAACCGAATGCCCCGCCGCCCTGCAACCCAATGTCGCTTGATAGGACGATATCGTTCATGCAAACTTCGGCACATGAGCCGATTTCAAGCGGAACATGCAAGTTGACTGGACGTAAAGCGTGATTGACCCACCCCGGCTCACAAGGGCCTCCGCAGAAGATTTCTTCATCCCCGGCATCGACCGGGGAATGGCAGTCATCAAAGGGCAATCCGGCGCTCCAGCTTTTGCTCACCCCCTTGATTTTGGTGCAGTCGCACTCGCCAGTGATGTTGAACAACAGTTGGAACTCTGCGACGCCGTTGCGGACATTCGCCGGACAATATGGAAGAATGGTGTTATCTTCCCCACGGTCTTGGCCGTCGCGTCGGACGTCGGATTTCACGATAAATACGTAACAGTTACTGGCAAGTACCTTATAAGCGCAGGAGCTGGTCGCCGACTACTGGCGCGCTATCGTAGGCTAGGCCGTAAACAGGCGATTCAAGCCGCTATCGTATCCAGACGCTTCAAAACCGCCTCTCTGGATTGCGAAATATATCAGCCAGAATCAAATGAAGACTGGCGGTTCTTGCCCTTCGTAATCGAGGCTCGTAACTTCTTTAACTATTACCATTTTTTGACGGAAGCGCTGCCTCTTCTTACCTTAGTTCATTCGAATAACCTAATCGGCCCGATTATATTCGTGACGGCATCCGGTACAGGTATACGTAGATTTGCATATGACCTCATCGAGACTTGGTTTCCCGAACTTCGGAACCGAATACATTTCTCGAGGGGAACCCTGAACGAGGAGAAGGCAATCGTCGCGCTAAGCAGTCGTGATTTTTATGAACCACCCGATAGCCTATCGCCGAGCGATGGAGATCGTTGCTCGAATTCCCTCGCAGCCCGGCAAGATTCAACGCTAGTAAGCCAAATTGTAGGCCGAAACTCGACCGATAAGCCCCTGCAAGCGTTACGCCAGATAGTTCTTCCACGTGTACTGCACAGCCACGCCCGATCTCGTCGCCTTTATGTAAAACGGCGTTCCAGGCGCACAAGACGCGTAATTGGCGAGCACCTACTGGAACCCCTTCTCGAGAGCATGGGGTTCGAGACGATTTATTTTGAAGACATGAGCGTGCGAGATCAGGCAACCGCAGTCGCACAAGCCGAATGCATCGTAGCCTTACACGGAGCAGGCCTTGCGAACATGCTTTTTGCACCCCGCAATTGCCTGATCTTAGAGCTTTCGAATTTTCAGACACTCATTGGTCGATTCGGAGATTTCAATGCTCTGGCGTTATCTGCAGGTGTTCGATACTTCCACGTATTCTTAGACCACGATCATTCGGACAAGACCGTACTCCCGCGTATTATTTCAGATGGCCACCGCGGAGTCGAAATCGCCGAGTTTGACGCAAAGGTCATTGCTTCGATCATACATTCAGCGCTCGATGAAGACAGCTACAGGTCAGCGCTCAACCTGTGCCGATCATTGAATGAGGAAAAGTGGACCATGAAACACCGGGAGCAACTCCAATCGTTCAGCCACATCCTCTATCATAATCCAGATTGGCACGTATGGCGAGCGAATGTCTTCTCGCAAATTGGCGACAAATCGACTACGCTACATCACCTGCGTAGAGCGATGAAGCTGGCACCGGAGCGCCTTCCATTGCTCCGTCGCGTTGCAGTAGTGTCAAAGGAGATAAATGACGAGCAATCATTCCTCGAAGCGATTGCCTGCTTCATGCATAGAGATGCAAAAAAGTGTACTTTGTTCCTCAAAAGCATGGGCCATCCTTTACTATAGTCGGCATTGGTGCGCTCATCGACCGCGGACCAAGCTAGCCTATCTCGCGATACTCAGCCAACGCTAAGACCTCCGCGGTGCAGCGCGGTTGTAGCCCTTATAATTGCGGCACGGAGCTATATTTCTACAAGATTTTGTCCCGCCTCGCCGTGGGCTCGTCAAAATCACGAGGTCAGTTTTTCTGCGCAGCGCCCCACCGTCGCGCCTCCCCTTGCTAGATATCATTGGTGCACGGGCGGCGAACTGTTCGTTCTGATGCGCGCTTGCTCTGGCGAATTAATGTGTTCGCAGGCCTCGCAGTCAATGATCGCAGCGTGGCATCGGCTGGCGTCTTAATTACGGTTTGCTTCGAACTGACCGATCTTCGCGTCCGCGAGGCGTGTGCCCGGAGTTTCTGCGGCAGCGGCTGTCGCCCTGCCGGCTGGCTGTGAATCCACACTCGGATATCGCCGTCTGCGTGACCCCGCTGATGGGCACATTGCGCCAGTGCCTACGGCACGACTTACAGCGGTCGCGCGCCGAAACCTCGCCATCGCCTTAGAAATCGACGCCGATGCTGTTGTTAAGCGGAGTTTGTCTGGCCCCCATTTAAGGATCTGCGCGGCAAGTCTGGCCTGTTGGTGACCGAATCTCGGGAACTGGCGGACCCAGCCCCTCCGCAAGGCGCAACGTAGTGATGCCGACTCGACGCGTTCGCCGTGTTCATTGTTTTTCGCTAGCGCGCAGCCGAAGGCCCGCGACAGATCGCATATGCCGCTCGGTCTTCGACAGAATACAATAAGTTCTAGCCCCATCGACCTCAGTTATTTGTTTTATATTGGAAGTCGCTCTATGGTTGTGATGCAAATTTAGCGCATCCTCAGATATCTATCTAAAGGTTATGGAATACTTAGAACTTCGCCCTAGAGTAGCAGCAATTTGACAATGTGATTACAGGACGACAATGCAGACGGACCCGAGGGCCGAGATCGGCCAGATTCTCTTCAGCGCTACTGCTCTTGCCTATGCACGCGGTCTAAACGACGTCGCCGAACAAATCGACGCGCTCGCAACCAGGCTCTCCGCCCATCCTGTAGTCGCTGGTCTGACGCATTTGCGGTTAGTGCCGAAGACCTGACACCGTCGCCGTCACCAGACGCTGGATGCGCTCGCCCTCTGGCGAAGTATCGGCTGCGTTCAACCTGGCTACAAGGTCTGCGTCAACTCGCCCGTCCGATGCGGCCATGATCTCTACTAAGAGATTAGTGGCCGCCTTTCGCGTTTCTATGACCTCACGTTCAAGTTCAATGATGCGCTGCTCCAAATCCATATCTCCACCCGTTACTCTTGAAACCATCCGATACGAAGTGCGCGATCGGCGCAACCACGGAAACAACCACTAGGCGAGCGGTCGGCATTTTCAGGCTTATGGCTGTCTTGCGTCGGCTAATCGCCGCCGAAACAAAATCTTACGTTAACAATATATTAATGCCAAAGGTTTTCCTTCACCGACTGCGCTGCGTGCAAGCCGCAACAAGTCAGTCGCACTGCGCAGCGGGCAAGCTAGCAATGACGTCGTCTCAGCCCGGAGCGAGCATTTTCCAGCGCGAGATAGAGGCTGCAATGAACGATCCATTCCTCTACCGTTCCAAGTGTCGTGTTGGGCAGCATCGTATTCATTCTACGAATGGAGAGATGTCAGCGGAATTGGTGCGCTCGGCGCCTCAGCGCCTCGAGTCGTATCTGGTCGGTAACCAGCAGGCACCATGACTTGTCTGAGACCTGCTCCGCTTGCACAAATGCGAGTGTAATAGCGGCGGGAACCATCAAACGATTGCTCGTACCAAAATGGGTCAAGGCGGCGCTCTGGATTGGGCCAAAACTGCTCTTCCGGGTCTGGGGAGCACCTGCGCAGCTACGGCCTCCAAGCCCCTGATAGCTCGCTGGCCACCCGCTTCACGCCGTCAAGACCGCATACGAGGCCGTAGGCGATTCGGCCCAGAAGGCTCGGCTTCGTACGCGCGATCACCATGCTAGGGCTTTGCGTCAGCCATCTCTTGTGTGAGCCATATCTGCCTGGTGGAAGAATAGTGGGAATACCTCTGCCGGTGCCGTGCAGGTGCTTGCCGAAACAATCAGCGTCGAAGGTCATTTTATCTATGGCGTATGATGGCGTATGGCGTATGGCGGTTGCCGCGCTGGCGCGACGGAGCATGACGGCGCCGTCGCCCGCGGGTTGGCCAGCTGCGGGACTGCTCTGGGCATTGCAATGTTCACGGCGATATCGACAACTATACCTCCGAGTTCACCCTCGCAGATGACGCGGACTGTCCTCCCCCGCTACCTCCACCTTTTGCCGAATTTCAGCGGTATTGCAGCAAGGAGTAGGGCACGGATCCTTGCCTGCACTCATCCGACAGATCGCATCGCGATCTTTTCCGACGAATGGCCCGATCTTGACGTCGCATTGGCACTCGTACGCGCGGGGGAGGATCGACTATACTGAACCACGCCCGATCTGACCGCGCATGCCGAAGCGATTGCAGAAGTGGATACAACTGCCAGCATCCTGATCCGCCGATGGTCATCCTTTTGATTCCGCGGACGTTTACAATTACTTCGCGGACCTGTCGTTCATAATTCTTGATCGAAGCTTACCCGCGGAGAAACGCTCATCCCTTCCTGCGGGCCAAGGCTTCCATGGGTCGCCACGGTGGGCACCGACGGGCCGGAAATCCGCGCCACCTCGGCGGGCTAGGCATTCTGGTTCGCCTCCATCGAGGTGCCAATCCGTTCGATATCGACGGCAGAACGGGTCGCGACGGCCTCCTCGATCTCGCGCAGTGCGCGCATAGAGCGGGCGCGAACGCCATCGGCGTGCCCAAGTCAGTTCAGCGAGCGGCCCGTTATGATCCTGCGCGCCGTGGCGTCGGACGTGGTCGCGATCTGCAGCAAGTCACGCAGGGTTTCTACCCGTTCTTCGGCCAGGTCGTCGTCTTCGGCCTCGGCCAGAAGGTCGGCGATGAGGCTGAGCGTCTGCGCCGCGACGTCGGCGATGCGAGCGGCATTTTCGGCCGACAGGCTCGCATCCACGTCGGCCGCTCGGACGAGCGTGGCGATCTGCGTCACCGACGCCTCGATGTCTTCAAGATCTTCGCGTTCTTCTGGGGTCATGTTGCTCGATCGGGTTTGGGCCTGCGGTCGGGCCAGTCTGGACTTATCGGCGCGAAGTGTCACGAGCGGAACGATCCCCGCAAGACGCGGTTGTGCAACACGCCCGCCGCAGCCCGGAGATCGCCATGCAGCCCGCCACCCTCTACTCGCCCGATGTGGAAGACATCGCCCCGGACGAGGAGCAGACGATCGTCGGGTTGATGGAAGTCCTGTCCGATATCATGCAGACGACGTCGGTCGACTATGGGCATGCGGTGCGCGCGGTTCACGCCAAAAGCCACGGCATCCTTGAAGCGGAGTTGGATATCTTTCCAGACCTGCCGACCGAATTGTCCCAAGGCCTTTTCGCGTCGCCCGGACGTCATTCGGCCATCCTGCGGATTTCGACCAATCCCGGCGATATTCTGGCCGACAGCATCTCTGTCCCTCGCGGCCTTGCTTTGAAGGTGCTGGATGTCAAAGGAGAGCGGTTGAGCGGCGCGGAAGGCCGGACGCAGGATCTCGTGTTCGTGAACGGCCCCACGTTCAGCGCCCCGGATGCCAGGACGTTCCTGAAAAGCCTGAAGCTTCTGGCGAAAACCACCGACCGTGCGGAATGGGCCAAAAAGGCGCTTTCAGCCGTTTTGCGCGGCACCGAGACCGGGCTGGAGGCCGTCGGAGGTGAAAGCGCCACGCTCAAGACGCTGGGAGGTGCGCCTAACGTGCATCCCTTGGGCGAGACCTATTACACCCAGACCGCATTTCGATACGGCGCGCATATCGCCAAACTGTCACTTGCCCCGGTGTCGGAAACCCTTACCCGCCATACAGGGCAGATCGTGAAGACCCGCAATCGCCCTGACGCCCTGCGCGACGAGGTGGCGGTCGCCGCGCAGGCGGGCCCGCTGGAATGGGAACTTCGAGCGCAGCTTTGCCGCGATCCGGTCGCCATGCCGGTAGAAGACCCGATGGTGCCGTGGGACGAGGAGAAGAGCCCCTACATCCCCGTGGCTCGTTTGCGAGCGGACCCTCAGACCGGATGGAGCGCGGCACGGGCCAGGATCGTGGACGAGACGCTGCGTTTTTCCGTTTGGACCGGGCTAGAGGCGCATCGCCCGCTGGGATCGGTGAACCGCGCGCGGCGGGCAACCTATGTGATGTCCTCTGCCTTCAGGGCGCATTTTAACGGCTGCCCGATCCACGAGCCGCAGCATGTCACGCTGCCGTGACAACAGGAAGATACGCCAGAGATTGCGGTCCCCGCTTGCGCCGAGGCCGCCATCGGGAGGATGTTCCGTTTTGTAGCTCCATACGCTGGCGGGGCGTCATTGGGACTGCCAGCCCAGGTCAGCCAATTACATTTCTCCGCTGCCGCCGAATGTCCACCACCGGAAGCTTCGGTAAAGCAACACCGTCGGCCCGAAAAAGGGCATGGGCTACGTTATGCGGATCGCTCTTAATGGCCTACGTATTGCAAACGGCGATGCTCTCAAAGGCGCGGTAGACGGCCGCGAACAGTGTGCGTCGGAGCGATGCAGTGATCAGAAACCGACCGTCGCCGCGTCCGGCCTCCTCGGGTCGGACGCGCCAAGTAATGCCTCGCTTTGCACATCCCGCATGATCGTCTGGGTCGATCCCATGACCGGCTTCTCGGCAATGCTATGCCCCCTTGCCGACAAAAGCCGCAGCGTATCCACACTGATGCCCTCTTCGACACGAAGTTCGTCGGGCAGCCATTGATGATGGACGCGTGGCGCGGTCGACGCCTCGGCGACGTTCATGCCGTGATCAATCATGTTCATAATCACCTGCAGGGTCGTTGTGATGATCCGCGCTCCCCCCGGCGATCCTGTTGCAAGCCAGACCTCGCCATCCTTCAGCACCAGCGTCGGCGTCATCGAGGACAGCGGCCGCTTCCCCGCTTCGACCGCGTTTGCCTCGCCCCCGATCAGGCCGAAGGCGTTCGGCACGCCGGGTTTGGCTGAAAAGTCGTCCATCTCGTTGTTCATCAGAACGCCGGTTCCGCCCGCCACGAGTCCGGAGCCGTAATCGAGGTTGATCGTGTAGGTGTTTGAAACCGCATTTCCGTCCTTGTCCACGATGGAGAAATGCGTCGTCTGGTCGGATTCGTAGGGGCCGAGATCCCCTGGCGCGATCATGGCCGATGGCGTGGCAAGCGCGCCGATCTTTTCGCGCAAGCTCGCGGCATAGTCCTTGCTTGTCAACGCTTCGGCGGGAACATCGACGAAATCAGGGTCGCCAAGGTATTCGGACCGATCGGCATAGGCGAGCTTCATCGCCTCGGCCATCAAGTGGATCGTCTCGGCGCTGTTATGCCCAAGCGGGCCGATGGGATAGCCTTCCAGCGTGTTCAGGATTTGGATCAGGTGGACGCCACCCGATGACGGAGGCGGCATCGACACGATGTCATAGCCCCGATACGTGCCGCGTACCGGCTCCCGCATGACCGGCTTATAGGCGGCCAGGTCATCCACCGTCATCGGCCCGCCCGCCGCCTGGATGGCCTTTGCAATATTCTCTGCCACGGCGCCTTTATAGAAACCGTCCGGCCCCTGCTCGGCCACCGTCCGAAGCGTTTGCGCCAGATCGGCCTGAACCAGAAGCTCGCCGGGTCGCCAGCCTGAGCCATCCGGCTTCAAGAAGATTGCCGCGCTGTCGGGATAGGCCATAAACTCCTCGCGCGAGGCTTCCAGACTGTCGGCAAGCTCGGGCGTAACTGAGATGCCCTTTTCGGCCAGTCGGATTGCCGGGGCGATCACCTCCGCCCAGTCCATGCTGCCATAGGTATCCAGCGCCATGCGCATCCCCGCCACCGTCCCCGGCACACCGGAGGCCGCGCCGCTTTGCAGGGATTTCGTGCTGTCGGCCTCGCCCGCGTCATTCAGGAACATGTCCCGGGAGGCGCCGGACGGCGCCATCTCACGGTAATCGATCGCCTTGGTGTCACCGCTTTCGGCATCATGTATGAACATGAAGCCCCCGCCACCGATATTGCCAGCCCGCGGCAGCGTTACTGCCAGGGCGAAGGCTACGGCCACCCCGGCATCCACGGCGTTGCCGCCCTTGGCCAGAATGTCTCGCCCGATTTCTGCCGCTTCACGCTCTTGCGCCGAAACCATGCCATTTTCGGCCCAGACCGGGTGAAGACGATCCATTTCAGAAAAGATTCCCGCCTCCTGCGCGCCCGCTGATGAATAGGTCATTACGCCGATTGAGAAAATCAAAGGAAGTCGTTGGAAAGTCACGATTAGCCCTCCAGTTAACTTGCTTCCAAGTTTAACAGTCAGGCGAATATCAAGCAAGATAAGCAATGCCGTCCGCCTCGATAACGGACAGAAAACCGACCTTAACCCATTTGCGTCAGGCTCCTGGAAGACGCCGCTCGCTCAGAATCCTGCTTCATCGGCCCAAATTGCCATAAGCGGATAATTCAAGTAAGATACGGCATCATCATCTCTCAAGGAAGTTTTATGACCGAACTCAATTCGATGTCCCTAGCCGATCTGAAGTCGCTACAGAAGGACGTTGCAAAGGCAATTGATACGTTCGAGAAGCGGCGAAAATCCGAGGCGCTTGCGACCCTTCAGGCCACCGCGAAAGAGCACGGTTACTCACTGGCCGAACTGATCGAGGAAACGGCGGCGACTAAGAAGACGCCCACCGCACCTAAATACGCGAACCCCGCAAACACGTCAGATACATGGAGCGGACGCGGGCGCAAACCGCGCTGGTTCACCGAAGCGATCGAGGGCGGAAAGTCCGAAGCGGACCTCGCGATCTGACGATCGCCCCAAAGCAATATGACGGATCGCGGCCTCCGGGCCGCTTCTTTTTGCGGGAGTAGCGGCTTGAGGTCCGGAACTAAGTATCCCCCGGGCGGTACGCGTCCCTCCGTCACCGGCCCAGTAGAAGCACGGTGACGGATCCGTTCAGAAACATAGATACGGTGAAGGGCCTATTGACTTCATCGATATGAATTTCTTCGGTTTTATCGATGTTCCAGCATACACGGCTAAGAGAATATCGGGCCAATCGCTAGCATATGGTCTAGTGGTTCGACAGTGACCCCAATTTTCGCGCGACCTCCCAAAAGCAGAGGGCTAGTAAAGGTCTGACCATTGCGTTGGGACGAGGTTGAGATCCCCCAGATCGATAAAGCTCACAGGCAACTCACCGCTGTTCGTGAGCTCTTCTTGATAGAAAGAGACTTCGTGGATCCTGCCGTGATAAGAAGCGATAACGTCGACCTCACCGCGAAGGCCTTTGTTTCCAGCGCCGATAACCAGTGCTTCGGCGTTGTTAGCAAGATTAAACGCCGATGCCATTGACCCCGAGTGCTTTCCATTGAGCCAAGCTTCGACAGTTCTCCCGTCGAAACCAATTTTGAGATCGTAGTATGCCCCAGCCTCGACGGGAGCAGAAATCACCCCTTTTTTTGAACCATCCTCAACTTCGATGTGGAGTCGTCCGCCTTTCACAAAAACGGCTATGTCGTCTCCCATCTCGCCGCTCTCTTTCGAGAAGACGGTCCGTTCGTAATCGGTCTTTGACGTACTGAATTTTGCCGTGATAACTCCGGTGGCGAGTTCCATCGAACTTTCGTGCTCAACAATCTCGCCCGCACCTTGAAAGCCACGAAAAACCAGCGTGTCGTCCATCGTGAACACAGGCTGCGACTCGATCGTCCGTGCCTCGAGGGAAATATCAATGATTTGTCCATCTTCATTCAGGACAAACTCATCGAGATCGATCCCATCCTTGGTCATTTCCTGAATCCAATGGAGCAAAGATTGCGACGAAGCGGCTTCCGCCGGCGCCGTGGGTACACCTTTTGCTTCGAGCGCGTCGGCTTTGTACTGCGCAAGTTCCTGCGGATCCATGGCTTCATCGTGGATTGCCAAATTGCTGATACGGCCATGGAATGGTTCAAATATCTCAACAGGCTCGCCAGGCGCGGCGTTGTTGCGACCGCCGATCAACAGGGGATTGGTGCTATCCGCCAATGTGAAGCTTGACGCGAATGAACCAACATTCAGGCCATCGAGCCACGCATTGACAGTTTTTCCGTCAAATGACAGCTGGAACTGGTAGTCTTGACCGTTGAGCATTCCGTCCTTCAGGACATGCCGCTGCAACCCCGTTTCGCCTCCGAAAAACAACTCAAGGCGGCCACGCGTTACGGTCAGCCCGAATTCATGGCCTTGTCCCGAACTTTCCTTAGAGAAGATAGATCTGGACCAATGGTTCGTTGAGGTCGAGAAAGTGACTTCGATAGTTCCTGCATCGATCGCCAAGACTTGCGAGTGTTCGATCACCTTGTGTCGGCCATCGTCCAAACCGCGCATAGTGATAAGCGCCGCATGAGACAACACGGTAGATACAGCATCCCTTACCGGCGGTGTCGTATTTGCCGGAACGACAACAGGTTGCCCAGCTTTGAACGCCTCTAGCTGAGATGCCGACATTGCTTTGTCATGAATGGCGATCTTATCGATACGACCGTGAAATGGAGATGACAGATCGACATCGGCACCTACGATGGCCTCATTGCGCCCCCCAATCAGCAGCGGATCTCGATTCTGTTCAAACGAGAAATCCGAAGCAACGCTCCCTACAAGATTACCATCCAGCCAAGCTTCGACACGATGGCCGTTGAAGGACAGGCTGATATCATATTTTTTTTGGTTCTCCATATCTTCCTTCAACGCAATCGTTTTTGTACCTGCGCTGTCTTCGATCTCAAGCTCAAGTCTGCCGCGAGTGACACTGAGTGAGATGCCAGGTGTCTCGCTCGCGTTGTGCTT
The DNA here is from genome assembly GCA_029846755.1 of Falsirhodobacter flavus. Lineage (GTDB taxonomy): Bacteria > Pseudomonadota > Alphaproteobacteria > Rhodobacterales > Rhodobacteraceae > Falsirhodobacter > Falsirhodobacter flavus. The sequence goes on from JARWBI010000020.1 coordinate 20,728, forward strand.
CGAAAGGATAGTGCGGGTCCAGTGATTGGTGGAAGTCGAAAAGGAAAGCTCAATTGTCCCCTCCGGAAGAGAAAGTCCATCGCTGTGCTCGATCACCTTGTGTCGCCCATCGTTCAGGCCGCGCATCGTGATGCGATCATCATGGCTCAGAACTGTTGTGGGCAGGATTGTCGTAGCAGACGTATCCACGGAAGGGGCCGAGCCCTCCAGAAGCAATTTCAATAGATCCTGAGCGCCATATCTGCTTCCAAAAGCCGCTTCGGACTTTGCGGCTGGGAGATAGCTTTTCCAATCGTTTCTATCTGATCCGCGAATGATATCTGTAATGTCGGCGTCACCATAAAGATGATTATCGCCGATCGTCGCTCCGTGCCCCTCGTTTTCGATATACCACTGACGTGCCAGATTTCCTTCCACTGTAAGGCCTTCATTGTTCAATCCCAGCCGAATTGTACCAGCACCACCGTTTGCATTGCTGATAACGTGATTGTCCAAGAATTTGACATTCTCCGTCGCACCGCGTATTGTGAGCGAGTTCACCGCTCCACTTGAAATGATGTTATTCTCGACAAGAATGTTCTGATAGCCAACACCCTGATAATCGGTAAAAAAGAAACCTTGCGCGGCTTGATTTCCCGTTCCTACGTCATCGATTGCGACATTGTTACGGATGACAAGATCATGCGGCGTCTTGCCCTTTGCCCCAAACATTTGGAAAAGGTCTGGATGGATGCCTGGCTCCGAAATGACGTCATAGATAAGGTTCCCCTCTATCAGCCCGTGATGGCTATCCCCGGTGATGTTCAATACATCCACCGTCACCTCGTGAAGATAGTTTCCGGTGAGTTCGAAGTTAGATACATCCATAAAACGCACGGCATGGGGCTGTATCTTCCCACCTACACCGCCACCAATATCGCTGTTATGAACAACGATCCCATCCCCTCCGCGGAGTGATAGGGTGCCGCCGATCTTGCTGTTGATGATCGAAAGATCCCTAAAATTATAGTGACCCGTAAACCATTCTGCCTCAATTCCGTCAAAATGATAGCCATTTGAATCTCGCAGGGTAATCGAGCTAAACTTGGCGCCTTTTTGATTCTCCGCAACAAACGTCACGGCTTCGGAGTAACTTGAGCGCGATATGGAAAGGCTTCCATAATCCCCGTCCGCGAGGATAACTGTCTCGCCGCCCGCCAGCCGGGGCATCGTCGCGAGGAGCTCTTCTCTGCCATTAACATATATTGTGTTCTTCGTCATTTTCTACAGACCCGCCGTTGCCCCTGCCGACTCCAAATTGGTGTCGACCGAGCTGAGAATTTATCCTTATGATCTATCCTGAAGTGTATAAGCGGGGGTTAAGAAAAACCGATCGGGGCATTCCAGCCCCGGCGTGCCGAACGAATACTATAATCTCGCTGTTTCTCGCCCCGCAAGGCTCCGGGCCTGATCCCGGACCATATGTGCGCCCTACGAAATACCCTTAGAGAGAGTTCTGGCGAACCAAAGGCTGCAGCCCCCCGCAGCATCTATAAATCGTCTTGCAGACAATATCGCTGGATGGAGACTTAACCCCCTCTGAGGATAAACGACAACCATAGGCGATCACGATTCTGATGCGAGGCGTAGCGACGGATATCGGCACCACAAGAAATGTCTTATTCAGCCCTTAATACTGCTTGCGCTGTAGAAGCTCTACCGAGGGCCTTGCTCGCCGAACTGCAGAGCTTGGCTGTCTTGTTCCGTGCCATATCTAACCTAATTGGAGGCCGATTGTATCAAGACGTGATGTTCTAAAACGACATTAGCCCGAAGGTGCGTGCCCCGATTAATCAGTTGCCGCAGCTCGTGGAGAACCATAAAATCTTGAAGGTCGAAACTCGCCCCATGGCTCAGATTGACGGAGATCGATAGCTTGGTCGCAGAGCTGCGGTGTTCTGCGTGGCGCTGGTTGTCGCGGCGTTTTTCCGATCGGCTGCAGTCTAAAGAGTCGAAGCTGCGTTTGTTCACACGACTAGCCCGCACATCATAGATGAAACCATGATGTCCGTGAAATTTACCCTCGGCACGAAACGGAAATAGGGCTAAAGCGGTATACCTCAGGGCTCATCGATAAGCGGGGCGGATCCAGCCAAGGCAAGGACCTACGCTCTCTTGCAGCCATGCGCTATGAGCAAGACCACGCCGCAGCGGCACGGCGCACCAAAGCTTGGACCGTGGCCCGCTGACATCTCTTAAGTTTGTCCTAGAAAGTTCAGTTTCTCGAAGACAGAGCTCGTCCGACCGCCCAACGAACGGATTTTCCGAACAAGTTCGAAGGAGTCGCCAGTTTGGCGAGCCATGGGCCAACAATCCAGTACATCGTGATGAATGCTCTTCCAGTCCTCGAGACGACCAAGACCTCGTCGCGAAAACGTCGTAGACGCATGACGTCCGGATGCCGTCCGTCCCCAAAGCTCGCTGTTGCAATAAAGCACCCTCCCCCACCACCACCGCCATGCTCGATGTCATCATCATGCCCATCATCTGCAGGTACGTCATTGTCCGGGGGTTGTCCTGTCCAGTCACCATCGCCCACCCCCGTTTCATCCCCTGGCAGCGGTTCTACCGGTGGCTTGGGCTCTACGGGTCTAGGGGTAGCCTCGCCATCGTCTGGGCTGGGGTCGTCCTCCGGAGGCTCAGGTTGGGGGGGTTCATCGGTATCACCTTTACCAACTTGATCTGCAATCGCTCCGGCCACCTCCGGAGTGAATTTCTCTAGATGCTTGCGCGTGAACCCCCCGAAAACCGGGTTGAGGTCTTCAGCCTGTTCTGTTTCTTCTACGAGGGCCTTGGCCTGATCGCTGGACAGGCCATCCAAGTAGGATGCGAGTGTCTCCGCCTGTGCAACTGGATCCACCTGCTCGGCAAGAAGTTTGTGAAGCAGATCCGCTTGGCTCGCAGCTCCAGTCAAGAGTACGCTCCCTATCTCATCAGAACTGATGAGAAGGTCCGCGCCGGATACAACTAGTTTTTCAGCGGCGATCGAGTTGAGGTTGCCCCCAACTCCGAAATATAGGTGATCCAGATTGGCATCGAACCCGTCAATCGTCACGTGCTTCGCACCGTCTATCGAAAAATAATCCGCACCTAGACTGTTGATATGACTGGAGCCCCCGTTTACGACAACTAGGCTTCCATCTTCACCCGTCTCTATCTCGGTGTCGCCACCCTTGGAGACCATAACGTCGCGCCCATTTCCGCCGACCAAGGTATCGTTGCCATCTTCGGAGATAAGAACGTCGGATCCGTCGCCCCCCTCAATGAGGTCGTCCCCTTCTCCCCCATAGAGCAGATCATTGCCTGAGCCACCAAAAATCGTGTCGTTACCAAGGTTGCCGAATATTGTATCGGCTCCGCTTCCTCCAACCATGACCTCACCGAGATCGTCCGACGGGTCGATCACGTCGTCCTGTCCTTTTATCAGAACGCCCTTCCCTGCCTTGGTGATCGTTACAACGATCGTCCCGTGGGGAGGCAGATCGAACTGGCCTCCGCTCGAGAGGAGTTCGTCATGGTTCAGATTTTCCAGTTTCGCCCTCGCATGAATCGAGGTCGGATCTGACTCATCTTTCGATGTCCTGGGGATATCCTGAGCCGACAGCAAGGATGCGTCAATGTGTCCACCAGGGAATTTGAGCATCAGGGCGTCTACGTCTAGATCGAGATTGAGAGGTTCACCGGCACGAGATGATATGAAAAGTATTGTTTTCTCATCGCTGCCATAGGAGTGGATGGAGATCGGCCCCGCGGCATCACCCTCTAAAATCTCGCTCGCGTTGAGATGCAGAAGGTCTGTTCCGATTGCTTTGTCTTGAAGAAGCCGATAAGCCTCGCCCGTCGGAGTCAGCCAGATATCAACATCTTCTGGAGCAACGCCGTCTGCGTGGTTATTAGACATACCAGAAAGGCGACTTGCCAAAAACTTGTACTGCGTCCCCCAGACGTTCGCGTGATCGACGCCACGCTCAATCATCTGATCGAAGGCCGAAAGAAACCCTGGTATTTGCGCCATACCGTTTTCATCAGTATTCTTCGACATATTCCATTCTGAGATGTATATGTCAGCGTCGTTAAGGCCTTCCGCCTTTATAAACTTCTCGATCTCTTTATAGAAATACTGGTGACTCTGGGCTTGATCATAATTACTGGGATAATGATGTCCAACGACCGCATCGATCGCGTCCCGGCCCTCCGGGCTTAGCTCATTGAGGATCTGAGATCCTTCATCCGTATATGATTTCCACCATGCACCGGTTTGGACTGCAATGGAAGGTTCCACCCAGTCGATATCGCTCCCTATGTTTCCTCGATGTTCGTCGATGACCGCCTGCAGGGATTTCGCCATCGTATCAGCTATGCGACCGTACTCAGCGGCGGTCATTTTATCTTGACCGCCCCAATATTCATTCCCGATCTCGAAAGTTGAGATTCGAACCTCGCCGTATACCCCGTCGAGCATCTCCGAAACACGGACCATCATTGCATCGATCGCATCGGCATCCGGAGCGCGGTAGCCGAATGGGCCATCCTTGAAAAAATGCGCCGTCGGAAGGACGAAATTTATCGACGCATTATGTTCCCCGGCAAATGCGAAAGCTTCCTTCACTGTCACGACACGATCCGGATCGCCACCGGGTCTCGCGTCTCCAAAAATCGCATCCCAGCTTCCGTCGTGAGGGCTTAGATCCTCCGTTACTCCGCCGCCAGGAAACCGGAATGACTGCGCCGGAAGAAGGTCGACGAAGCGGTCAAACGGACCACCTGGATCTAGCATATCCTTATTCAGAATAAGATGCTGACCGAAGTGATTTTCGCTGATCGACATGACTTCCCCCGTGCTTAGTACCGGAGGAATTAAGCGCCCAGGGGATTAACAAACCGCCTCCAGACTGAGTTCGGAAGAAGACATATATATGGAGAAGTTTAAAGCTTTTATTAGCCCCGTGTTAAGGGATTCGCTGGAAACTAGCGTTGTACTGAGAGGCATCAATGTCTGAGATCAAACAGCGCGCAGCTTCGGCCGCCGCCGCGCATTTTGCAAGCGAAGTGTCCGTTGACGCGGATGACCGGATAATGGTTGACGGTAATGAGGTCATTCTTTGGGGTGTAAACCTGCGGAAAGAGTCTTGGGCGCCTGACCTCCGCCAGCTTCTCAGATGGCGGCGCGTCTACGTGATTCCGAAAGTACATCGCGGTTCCTCGACACCAGCAGTCACGCTCTTTACAGGCCGTGGAGATTTGGCCTCCTATCTTATTTGGAACGGCAGCGCCACTGCGGCGTCTTTAGCTTATAGCCATGTACAGCTCGCAGCCTTCTTTCGAAAGGCATGGGGATATCGGAGGCGCAAATTTTAAATCCTCACATACCAAGCATCTGCCTACAGATTGAAACATTTGCGCCCGCTAGGAGCGCATGGCTGCCTTTGGAGTAAGGAATGGCTCCTTCGTATCCCGTACAGACGACAGTTTCTTACTTACATTGGATAATAGATGACTTGTCAGTTGCTCTGACCGGCTTGAGTTTGGGGAGTTTGGGGAGTTTGGGGAGTTTGGGGAGTTTGGGGAGTTTGGGGAGTGGAACTGGCGCTAGCCTTATCGAGGAAGCCATAGACCAGATCAATAGTGCCATCGGCTCATGCTATGCGATGGGACACAGCTCAGAGAGACCTCTGAGAGTTGCCGTCCTACAAGCGGAAATCACATTAGAGGCTGCGGCCTATTGGTTGAATAGCTCTGGATGGACCTGCCATGGCGACGACGATTTGAAGACGCTTGTTCATAAATCTCTAACGGCGCTATTTTATCTCAGGTCTGCCAACACTTGGTCCAGAGCATGAGCAGTATGAATGCTCTAGTCGCCATCATCTAAATGCCCCCGGCGGAGAAAGATCAAGGCCAGCATCGTCAGGATCATCCCCAGCCCGAACCCGTATCCCATCGTGTCGAAGCTGGAGTGATACGTCGGATAAAACCCTTCACGAACCCGCGCGATGCCATGAATCAGCGGGTTCCACCACAGCAGATCGCGGATCTGCGGCGACAGATCGTCGGGCAGATAAAAGATGCCCGATGCGATCATCAATGGACGGCTGACGATCTCCCATATCCGCGTCCAGACGGGGAAGTAACCGATCAGCAGGCAGTTCATCATCCCCACGCCCAGCCCCATCGCCGCCATCATCGAAAGCCCGATCAAGATGGAGTAGACGTTAAGGATCGTATGGGTATCCACAATGATGAAGATGCCCGCGATGATCAGGCAGAAGACCACCAATTCCGTCAGCACGTTCAGGATGAAGCGAGCGATGACGGAATCGATCCATGTCACACGCGGATAGGCCAGCAGCGGCTTGGAATAGCGCACGGCACGCCCGATCTTGGCGCTGACCATCGAGAACATACCGAACGGCAGAAACCCCGTGGCATAGAACAGGATGAAGCTGGTCCCAAGCGCCGGCGCGTGCACCAGCAGCGAAAAGGCGATGGACATCATGATGATGGTGCCCAGCGGCGAAAGGATGGCCCAGATATAGCCGCCCGGAGAGCGACCATAGGTCGATCCCATTTCGCGCAGGACAAGCGCACCGATGACCCGCAACGTCTGGTATCGCGGCGGCGGGAGACTTGGCAGGTCGACAATCGGCTTCGTACTGAATTCGCTCAATTGGCGCCCTCATATTCACCGGCGGGTGTAGCTGCACTCGACGGATTTGTAGCGACACCCATGTTCGCGATATGGGCGGCGATGGCCTCCTCCACATCTTCGTAATAGGTCATGTGACCGTTGTTCAGAACGATGCCCGCGCGGCAAAGCTGGCGCACCTCGGGCATGGAATGGGTCACGACGATGGCCCCCGCCGTCTTCATCCGTTCAAGGAACAGCCCTTTGCTTTTCGCCCGGAAGGACGCGTCACCCACCGCCGTCACCTCGTCCACCAGATAGGTGTCGAAGGGGATGCCCACCGACACCCCGAATGCCAGTCGCGACTTCATCCCCGAAGAATAGGTCCGCACCGGCAGGTTGAAATGTGCGCCGAGTTCCGCGAAATCAGCGACGAAGTCGCACAGCTCGTCGCTGTCCACGCCATAGATGCGCGCGATGAAGCGTGTGTTCTGCGCGCCCGTCATGTCGGTGTGGAAACTGCCCGAATGGCCGACCGGCCAGGATATGGTTCCGGTCGTCTCGATCTCTCCGTCGTCCTGGCTGATACGCCCCCCGATCATCTGGAGCAGCGTCGATTTCCCCGCCCCGTTGCGGCCCAGAAGCGCGACCGACGTGCCGCTGGGTATCGTCAGCGACACGTTCGACAGCAGCATCTTGCGCCCGCCGCCGGGGGTGCGGAAGCCCTTGCTCAGGTTCTTGAACCGGATCATCAGCGCCGGTCGCGCAGCGCGTAATAGACGAGGCTGCCGATCGCCCAGGCGAGGAACGAGAACAGCGCCACCAGACCGACCAGCAGGCCACGCTGCGGAAATTCCGCGATCTCGGCCAGCGTCGGGCGGATGTAGGAGGCGAGGTAGCGGTTGCGCCGGTTCGCCTCGGCCACTGCGGCGTCATAGGAGGCGAGCGCGGCGGTATAGGCGGTTTCGGCGAATTCGCGGTCCACGGTCAGTCGCTCGAACTCCGACACGACGGTGGCATAGTTGGTGCCATTCGGGCCGCGCTGCGTGTTGCCGAACTTCTGGCGTTCCTGCTCGATCCGGCCTTCGATCACCTCGATCCGCCGCTGCGACTGCACGACGCGCGGATCGTCCGCCCGTGTGCTGCCCGCCACGAGGTCCAGCTGGACCAGCGCGTCGGCAAGCTGCGCCTGAAGGCTGGCCAGCACGCCCGTCTGCCCCTGAAGATCGGCCGTGATGTCCACGATCTGGTTTTCCACCCGGAACGAGGTCAGCGCGTCGCGGGCGTTCTTCAGCCGTTCGACCGCGACATCCAGATCATCGCGGGCATATCGGGTCGCATCCTCGCGCGCGACGGTCGAAAGCTCGTTGATCATGCGCGAGCTTTCGTCGTGGATCGCCTCGGCGATGCGGCGGGCATCCGTGGGATCGAAGGCCAGCACCCGAAGTTCAAGCAGCCCCGAGCCGCTGTCATAGGAGATGCGGACCATGCGCCGCCAGTAATCGCGCAGATCCTCGATGCTGCCGTCCGAATCGAAGGTCATCAGCGGATCGGAATCGTGGTGGCGCGAATACATCTCGCGCAGGTCCACCTTGGCGTCGATGGCCTGCACGATGTCTTGGCTGCGGATGAATTCGTAAAGCACGTCGCTTTCATTCGCGCTGGTAGTTCCAAGCGTGCGCCCAAGCCCGCCCAGAAGGTCGATCGCGCCCGAGGATTCCTCGCTCCGCACCGTGAAGGCCAGCGTCGAGGCATATTGATCCGCCGCCCGCAGATAGAGATAGGACGCGCTGGCCAGCACCGGCAGGATCACCATGACCGCAAAGGCGACCAGAATGCCGTAGTGGCGCGGCATCGCCTTGGCCCGCGAGACGACGCTTGAGAATTCGGATTCATATTTTGCGCCCGTTTTCAAAATGGATGCAAAACTATCATAGGTACCGGAAACACGCTTGTTCATAATACATTACGCCTCAGGGATCGTTCCATTATTCACTGCTTCGGACAAGGCAAAGCATGCAATTACATTTGCCATCTGTCTGATCCGGCGCTATTATCCGGTCTGAGTTCGGCTGATATGGAATATCCATGAACACCGTTTATACCGTACGTAAAGGATGATGCGGTATATTTGCGGAAGCATTTCTGATCTTACAGCTTTCCACGAGCAAAATCTCAATCATTAGATCCTGGATTTTCGCAGCGATCCGGTCCCGCTGGTGGTGATGGCAAGTGAAGTATACTTTATCTAGCAGATCCAAAATTGTACCCGCCCCGGCGGAGAAGCTTTCAAGAGATTTAGGATTGTCGTTGTCCATAAACCGACCGCCTCTGAAACTAGCTCATAATTTCTATTCATGGTCGAATGTGGTTAACACTGGATTAATGGTAAGACGTTCACCGGCCCCACGCGACGGATGCTGTAGAAAAAGTGGGAGTGCTGCCTTAGCCTATTCAGGATCTGACGGAGGATTCGGAAGAAGAAGGGCATCGAGCCGGTGATGAGAACGTGTATGCTTCACGGCAACATATTGAAGGGCATCGGAAAGATCATAATACCCCCGAGACAGCGCCAGCGACGCTAACTCTCGGATCTTTATACCTATTTGCTCTCTATCGTCGTCCATGTCGCCCCCAAACCGAGTCACGCGACTGCTTGACTCACACGGATTTGGTTAACAACTCGATAACGGTTGGCGGCAATCGCCCCTGTATCGTTCCGAATCTACGTCGAATCTGTTTATTTGGCTTCGAATGACGGCAGCCCGTTCTAGCGAAGGCGTTCGACGCCAGCTGTCAGCCATCTCGAGTGTTCTATCGCCGCATCGCCTCACCATTGCGTGCGGGACGGCCCGTTGTATTACCCTTGCACAGAGAACTGTGGGTCTCCAGGATTCTGGGGCCTACAACGCCACAGGCCGGGGGCTGGCTCTTCTGGCGGCTCCGACTTGCCGCGATGCTCTAGCCAAATACGATACGAGGAGTTATCTGGCGCAGCGACGCTCGACCGCCCCATTCAGCCTTATTTTACTGGTTGCACCGCAAGCTTTCAACGCGGCGCTGTGCCGCGTAAGCTTTATCAGGGCTGCCATCCTTATGAAAACATTGTTGTCTTTGATCGCTGTTGGTCTTTTTTCTGGAACCACCGCAGGATTCGGCGAAAGGGGATCCAACGCTTGTGACAGTGTGCGTATCGCAACCCTCTTTGATCTGGCTCGATGTTGATCGGCTACAGATCCTGTAAAGAGGGTTTCGGCTCACCTCACGGTCCATGTAGGCGACGTCCCCCGGGGTGATGTAGCTTGCGATGGCCATCGGGCTCCTCGGTAGGGGCGAGATTATAGAGGTAACAGTCTGCATCTCATGCCGGAATCTGGAAATGTCACGCATAACCGAATCCGGGCATCCGGAGTACGCTCAACCATAGCCATGGCGAGTCTTCTCTGTAGTGTGGATCGCAAAACTACCATAGTGATTTGGGACCCGGTTATCGCCGCCTCACGCACAGCTTAGGAGGCTGCGCGAGCGACCTTATCCCTCAACAGGGCGTCATTCCAAACATGCTATGGCCTCGTCCTAGCCAGCTGACATTACATCCCCCTGGTCCGAAGCTACAGCTTGGAGCACGAGCTCATCACCCGCATTGCCCGCCGCAGAACGGCATGGTCGGGGGCGCGATCAGAAAGCGAAAAGAGCATTGCGCTCACCACCGCTTCGAAAGCATCTAGCACACCGCCCGCGCAATCGGTGACTGGACACAATTCCACAACACCCTCGGTCCTCATCAGGCTCTCGCCATGCAGACACCTGCCGACCTATTCAAATCATCGGCTTAATCTGAGCAGATCCTGCTGCTTCAATACATGACTAGATTGGCCCAGATACCAAACCCTCGGAATTATCGGGACTTCAGCCACGTAAGAGCGTTGTTTAACTTGTACCTTAACCCGTACCCAGTAGGACGAAAGGTTCCATGAAAGGCAATCGGAATCGTGAAACTCCAGACTAAGAAACAAAATCCTACCACAAACATTAAGGCAGATCGAACGAGATCCGCCTCATCGAAATTCGGAACAGCCAGATTGATCGCGGATAAAAGGAACATCCCCTTGGCCAAGCGACGGAAGAAAGCAGAGAGCTTTGCAAGCGTGCCTACCGACTCACGACCTTCGTCCATATTGCTATCCGCCTGCTCTCCACTCATTGCGCACAGGTATGCGGAAGCGACGCTGCAGTCAACTTACCATTCCCGCATCTCGAAATTGACTTCTGATGCCGGATGAACGAATGTTACGTTCAAAGGGGCAGCTCATATCGTTAGTGAACCGCTCCGGGTTTGCCGGCAACTGTATTCAGGTTGCCTGAACTTCCTGGAAGTTGCTGCCGTTCGCGACCATG
>JARWBI010000021.1 GCA_029846755.1 Falsirhodobacter flavus
TTCGTGAACCCGACCAAGATCGACGGCTCGGTCGTGCAGCACATCGTGGACATGACCAAGACCCCGTTCGACCAGATCGGCGGCGCGGATTACTCGTTCGACTGCACCGGCAACGTGAAGGTGATGCGCGATGCGCTGGAATGCACGCACCGGGGCTGGGGCGTGTCGGTGGTGATCGGCGTCGCGCCCGCAGGGGCCGAGATCCAGACCCGTCCGTTCCAGCTGGTCACCGGCCGGGTGTGGAAAGGCACCGCCTTTGGCGGCGCGCGGGGCCGGACGGACGTGCCGAAGATCGTCGACTGGTACATGGACGGCAAGATCCAGATCGACCCGATGATTACCCACACCCTGCGGCTGGAAGACATCAACAAGGGCTTCGAGATGATGCACAAGGGTGAAAGCATCCGAAGCGTCGTTATATACTAAGCCCGAGCAGCCAAAGGAGAAACCATGCGGTCCCGCACCTTAGCCATCATCCTCACCTGCCTTCCCGCGCTTGCCGCAGCGCAGGAAGGCGATGCCGAAGCCGGACAGAAAGTGTTCCGCAAATGCATGGCCTGCCATGCTGTCGATGCCGATGCGCCCTCGCGCGCAGGGCCGAACCTGCACGGCATCGTCGGTCGCACGACCGGCACGCTGGAGGGGTTCAGCTATTCCGACGCGATGAAGAAGGCGGGCGAGGAGGGCCATGTCTGGACGCCCGAGGAAATCCTGAAATTCGTCGAAAATCCGAAAGGGGTCATTCCCGGCACCAAGATGACTTTCGCAGGGCTGAAGCAGGAACAGGAACGCGTGAACCTGCTGGCTTACCTCGAGACGCAGTCGCAATAGACGGCAGACCGTCCGACCGATGCGCCGCCCTTCGGGGCGGCGTTTTCATTTGGATCATACTTTGGGCGGAACGGGCGGTGTTTGAATTGACGCAGGGCGAATGGCATCGCCAAATAAGATCAGAATAAGAGCCGCCGGCCCGTTCGTGGAGGAGCATGCCCGGCAGCTTTTGCAGGTTTTTCAGGGAGGAAGACCATGAGGAGACTCACGCTCGGGCTGACCGCGGCGCTACTTGCCTCGGCTGCCCATGCAAACGACTCGTTGCAGGCGATCCAGCAGGACCCCAAGCAGTTCGGATCGCAGCTGGGCAACTATACCGGCAACAGGTATTCGGAACTGAACCAGATCACGAAGGACAATGTCGGCGACCTTCAGGTTTCGTGGACCTTCTCGACCGGGGTCCTGCGCGGGCATGAAGGCGCGCCGCTGGTCATCGGCGACGTGATGTATGTCCACACGCCGTTCCCGAACATCGTCTATGCGCTGGATCTGAACAACGACGGCAAGATCCTGTGGAAATACCAGCCCGAACAGAACCCGGACGTGATCGGTGTGATGTGTTGCGACACGGTGTATCGCGGGCTGGCCTTTGCCGACGACACGATCTTCCTGCATCAGGCCGACACCACGCTCGTGGCATTGGACGCCACCACCGGCGACGTGAAATGGAGCGTCGTGAACGGCGATCCGGCCAAGGGCGAAACGAACACCGCGACCGTCATTCCAATCAAGGACAAGGTGCTGGTCGGCATCTCGGGCGGGGAATACGGCGTGCGGGGCCATGTCACCGCCTATAACATCGCGGACGGCACGCAGGCCTGGCGCGCCTATTCTACGGGCCCCGACGAGGAGATGCTGGTCGATCCCGAGAATACGATGGTTCTGGGCAAGCCCATCGGCGCGAACAGCTCGATCGACAGCTGGGAGGGCGACCAGTGGCAGATCGGCGGCGGCACGACCTGGGGCTGGTTCACCTATGATCCGGAACTGGACCTTGTGTATTACGGCACCGGGAACCCGTCCACATGGAACCCCAGCCAGCGTCCGGGCGACAACAAGTGGTCGATGACCATCATGGCCCGCGATCCCGACGATGGGATGGCCAAGTGGTTCTATCAGAAGACCCCGCATGACGAATGGGACTTCGACGGCGTGAACGAGAACGTGCTGATCGACCGCGAGATCGACGGCACGATGCGCAAGCTGCTGGTGAACTTCGACCGCAACGGTTTCGCCTATACCATGGACCGCGAGTCGGGCGAGCTTCTGGTGGCCGAGAAATACGATCCGGCGGTGAACTGGGCGACCGAAGTGAACATGGACCCCAACAGCGACCAGTATGGCCGCCCGCAGGTGGTTGCCGAATATTCGACCGAGCAGAACGGCGAGGATGTCAACTCCACCGGCATCTGCCCGGCGGCGCTTGGCACCAAGGACCAGCAGCCCTCGGCCTATTCGCCGAAGACGCAGCTGAACTACGTGCCCACGAACCACGTCTGCATGGATTACGAGCCGTTCCGCGTCAGCTACAGCGCTGGACAGCCCTATGTCGGTGCGACGCTGTCGATGTATCCCGCGCCGGACAGCCATGGCGGCATGGGCAACTTCATCGCATGGGACGCTGTGACCGGCGAGATCAAGTGGTCGCTGCCCGAGCAGTTCTCGGTCTGGTCGGGCGCGCTGGCGACGGCCGGGGACGTGGTGTTCTATGGCACGCTGGAAGGGTATCTGAAGGCCGTGGACGCAACCACGGGCGAGGAGCTTTACAAGTTCAAGACCCCGTCCGGCATCATCGGCAACGTGATGACCTATGAACATGGAGGCAAGCAATACATTGCCGTGCTGTCTGGGACCGGCGGCTGGGCGGGCATCGGCCTTGCAGCGGGTCTGACCAATGCCAATGACGGGCTTGGTGCCGTTGGCGGCTATGCGGCGCTGTCGGACTATACCGCGCTGGGCGGCTCGCTGACGGTCTTCGCGCTTCCCGACTGATCCGGCACATCGGTCGGGCAGGGGGCCGTCCTGCGGGGCGGCCCTTTTTTAATGCCCGACTAAAGGCTGAGGGACAGGGGTTGGCCCCGGCACTAACCTTCTGGAAAGACTCTTTGGGAGGAGAGCGAATGACGAAGCCACGCATGGCCCTTGCCGCCGTGATACTCGCGTTTCTGGCAGGGGAAGCCGTCGCGCAGCAGAAGGATCTGGCGGTGGACAGCAACGACGGCATCCGCAGCTTCAACGCCGAAGGAACGCCCGTGCCAGACATCGCCGAGGATGGCACTGTCGATTGGCCGACTTTTTCGGGATATCGCCGCTATCACGCGGAATGCCATGTGTGTCACGGCCCGGATGGCGAGGGGTCGACCTATGCCCCCGCGCTGAAGACGTCGGCGCTGCATATGGATTACTATGACTTCCAGGGAGTCGTCGCCAGTGGGCGGCAGAAGGTCGGTGCGTCGGAAAACTCGGTGATGCCCGCCTTCGGGACCAACCCGAACGTGATGTGTTATCTGGACGATATCTATACCTATCTTCTGGCACGCGGCACGGACGAGGTGCCTCGCGGTCGCCCGGCAAAGCGGGCCGAGAAGTCCGAGGCCTTCACCGAGGCGGAAACCGCCTGCATGGGAGGCTGAGCGATGCGTTGGGCGGTGCTTGCCTTCGCCTTGGCCCTGCCTGCGAACGCGCAGGTTGCCGACCTAGTGGACCGCACCGCCTTTCGCGTCTGCGCCGATCCCGCAAATGCCCCGATGTCGCATGAGGACGGGTCGGGGTTCGAGAACAAGATCGCGGAGCTGATGGCGGCGAAGATGGATGTGCCGCTAACCTATACCTGGTTTCCGATGGTATCGGGCTTTGTGCGTCAGACGCTTCAGGCGGCGAAATGCGATGTCATCATCGGATTTGCCCAAGGGCATGAGTTGGTGCTGAACACGAACCACTACTACACCTCCACCCACGTTCTGATCGTGAAGCGCGGCAGCGATCTGGAGGGGGTGGACCGCCTGACCGACCCGCGCCTTCAGGGCAAGCATGTGGGCGTGATCGCAGGCACGCCGCCTGCGACGCATCTGGCGCGGCTGGGCCTGATCGGTCTGGCCAAGGGCTACGATCTGGTGGTGGACCGGCGGGTTGAGAACCCCGCGGGCGACATGCTGGCCGATCTGGAGGCAGGGACAATCGACGCCGCGATCCTGTGGGGCCCGATCGGCGGGCCGCTGGTGAAGACGCGCGAGGACATGATCGCCGTGCCGCTGATCCACGAAACCGCAACGCCGAAGCTGTTCTATCGCATCACCATGGGCGTGCGCGCGGGCGAGCTGAACTGGAAGCACGAGCTGAACTCGGTCATCCGCCGCAATCAGGGGGAAATCGACCAGATCCTGAAGGATGCCGGGGTTCCCATCCTAAACGATTTCGGCACGGCCCTGAAAAGCTAGGGCAGGGTGGCGGTGAAGCTGCCGAAGGCGCGAGGGCCTGCGGGCATGTCCAGCGTATCGGTCACCGTCAACGCCACAGGGTCGATCACCGAAAGGGTGTCGGAGAACCAGTTGGCGACCAGCAGCGCATCGCCATAGGGCGCGATACCTTCGGGATATTCGCCCACCTCGATCTCGCCGAGGACCTGCCAAGTCTTCGCATCGAAGACCGTCACGCTTTCCTCATACTGGTTGGTCACGAACCCGCGTCCGGCGGCAAAGGCGATAGCATAGGGCCGCTCGCCCACCGGGATCGTCGCGACCAGCGTTGCATCGGCAAGGTCCACGACGGACACCATGTCCGACAGCACGTTCGCGGCAAAGGCGTGCCCGTCATGGATGGTGACGCCGAACGGATGATGGCCGACCGGGACATGCCGCGTCCGGTCCCCGATGATCGTCACTTGATCCGCATCGCGGTCGGCAGTGACGATCAGCCCCTCTGCCACCGCGATGCCCGAAGGGGCGGCCCCCGTCGGGATTTCGCGCAGCACCGTATCGCCAACCTCGAGGATCACGCTGCCCTCCCAATCGGACACCAGCGAATGCCCGGTCGCCGGGTCCACCGCCACGCCGAAGGGGGCGCCGGGCAGGGGAATGCGCGCGATCTCGCGCCCATCGGGGGCGATGCGGTGCAGCCGCTTCGTCTCTACCGCGACGACATGGATGATGCCGCGGACAGGGTCGACGGCGATGGCAGCGGGTTTGCCCGGAACCGGCACCGATGCCGTCACCGCGCCATCCTTGACGATCGTGACCATCCCGGCATTCTGCGAGGTGACGGCCGCCAGATCCATCACTGGCCGAAGCGTTCCACCAGCCCATCCAGCGCCGCGCGGTAATGTGCATTCACCGCCGCCACAGCCGCATCGTCGTTCAGATCGGGGGGCGGGT
Organism: Falsirhodobacter flavus; assembly: GCA_029846755.1. Taxonomy (GTDB): domain Bacteria; phylum Pseudomonadota; class Alphaproteobacteria; order Rhodobacterales; family Rhodobacteraceae; genus Falsirhodobacter; species Falsirhodobacter flavus. The sequence goes on from JARWBI010000021.1 coordinate 5,202, forward strand.
CGTTGTTCGGAAACCCGCGATAGAAGCCGCCGCGCATCTCCACCAGCGCCTTGCCGCCCTCATCCTTCACCGTCAGAACGGTCGAGAAATTCGTGACGGGGATCGCTTCGATATCGTCCTTTGTCATCCGGAACGACATGGTGCGCTTTTCGGCGTCGTATTTCGTCAACTCCTCGGTCAGCACCGTGCCGCTGTCCAGCGTGACGGTGCGGATGCCGTCCTTTTCGTTCCCCTGCGGCGCATCGACGGCGGCGACGCCCGGCATCCACGACAGATCACCGAAGTTCCCCACCGCCTGCCAGACCTCGTTCGGGGCGGCGTTCAGCACCACCTCCTGCGTGGTCTTCTGGCGCGAGGGGCCATGCGCCTCGGCCATTCCGGCGATCAGGGTCGTGGCCGCGAGGGCCAGTGTGAACAGACGCATTCCATCCTCCGCTTTTCGTCGATGGTTACGGCGTAGGGAAGCGTCGGCAATCCGACGAAAGTATGACACGCAATGAAATCATTGGCTTATTCGTTTCTTAATATGAAAAGAAGTTTGGCCGATGTCCGCCCACATGCCTGAATGGCCGGGGGAGGAGCCGTCATGCGGAAGACAGTGGCATTCGCCGCGCTGGTGGCGTTCGGACAGCCAGCCTTGGCGCAGGAGATCGTGGCGGCGGTGATCCGCGTGGATAAGCCGGGTCCGCTGCCTATCTCGCGGCTGGACCTGATGCCGGACGATCTGGGGTTCGCGGGCGGCACGCTCGGCACCGCCGACAACGCGACCACGGGTGGCTTCATGGGGCAGACCTTCACCACGCTGGAGGTCCGCGCCACGCCCGAGACCGCCGAGGCAGAGATGCAGAAGCTGCTGGACGCGGGCGTGCGGTTCATCGTGACGCTGGCCGATGCGGACACGACCGTGCGGCTGGCGAATATGGGCGGGCTGGTCTTCAATGCCGCCGATACCAGCGACCGTCTGCGCGGCGCGGATTGCCGGGCGAACCTGCTGCATGTGGCGCCCAGCGATGCGATGATGACCGACGCGCTGGCGCAATTTCTGATGTGGAAACGCTGGGACGAATGGTTCCTGATCGAAGGCAGCCACCCCGAGGATACAGCGCTGGCCGACGCCTATCGCCGCGCGGCCACCAAGTTTGGCGCCAAGATCACCGACAGCCGGGTGTTCGAGGATAGCGGCGGCGCGCGTCGCACCGACAGCGGCCATGTGCAGGTGCAGGCGCAGATGCCTGCCTTTACGCAAAGGGCGGCGGCGCATGACATCGTCGTGGCGGCAGATCACGCGGGCGTCTTTGCCGACTGGTTGCCGTTCCACACATGGGACGCCCGCCCCGTCGCGGGGTCTGCGGGCCTGACACCGGCAAACTGGCATCCCGCGCACGAGGCGTGGGGCGCGACCCAGTGGCAGACCCGCTTCGAGCGGCAATCGGGCCGTTTCGCCCGCGATCAGGATTTCCAGGTCTGGATGGCCCTGCGCGCCTTGGGCGAGGCGGCAACCCGCACCAACTCCACCGACCCGCAGGTGCTGGAGGATTACATCCGAAGTGATGCCTTCCAGCTTGCCGCCTTCAAGGGGCAGGCGCTGTCTTTCCGGGATTGGGACGGACAGTTGCGCCAGCCGATCCTGCTGGCGTCGGGGAATGTGGTCGCCTCGGTTTCGCCGCAGTCCGAATACCTGCACCAGACATCGCAGATGGACACGCTGGGGATCGACCGCGCGGAAACCGAATGCCGAATGGAGGGAAGATGAGACTGATTGCGATACTCGCGCTGGTCGCCGGACCCGCGCAGGCCGAAAAGATCTTCGTCAGCAACGAGAAGGGCAACACGATCACCGTGCTGGACGGCGCGACGCATGAGGTGATCCACACGATCGAGGGGATGCAGCGCCCGCGCGGGATCACGGCTTCGCCGGACGGGAAATTCCTGTATGTCTGCGCGTCGGACGACAACCTTGTGAAAGTCTATGACACGGCGACCTATGAGGAGCTGCCGTCGCTGCCCTCCGGCCCCGACCCGGAACTGTTCGTGCTGCACCCGTCCGGCAACCCGCTTTACATCGCGAACGAGGATGACAACATCGTCACGGTCGTCGATGTGAACACGCGGCAGGTGCTGGCCGAGGTTCCGGTGGGGGTCGAACCCGAGGGGATGGGTGTGCACCCCGACGGCTCCATCGTGGTCAACACGTCGGAAACGACGAACATGGCCCATATGATCGACACCGCGACATACGAGATCGTGGCCAACGTGCTGGTCGACAGCCGCCCGCGCTTTGCGCAATACGACAGCGACGGCAGCCACCTTTACGTCAGCGCCGAGATCGGCGGCACGGTGTCCGTCATCGACACGGCGAAAAACGAGATCGTCCACAAGATCACCTTCGACGTGCCGGGCGTTCTGCCCGAAGCGCTTCAGCCCGTGGGCGTGCGCCTGACGCCCGATGACAGCAAGATCTATGTCGCGCTTGGCCCCTCGAACCGCGTGGCGGTCGTGAACGGCGAGACGTGGGAGGTGGAGGAATACCTGCTGGTCGGCCAGCGCGTCTGGCAGCTCGGCTTCTCGCCCGACAGCAAGTTCCTTTACACCACCAACGGCAATTCCAACGACATCTCGATCATCGACGTGGCGACGAACGAGGTCGTCAAATCCGTGCCCGTGGGCGAGCAGCCCTGGGGCGTGGTCGCGGTTCAATAGGGAGGGGACATGAAACGCATCATCGCGGCACTTCTGCTGGCGGCACTGCCCGCGTCGGCACAACAGTTCGACTACGGCTTTGCGGGGCTGATGGGCAAGGCCAACCGGGTGGAGCTTGCGGCCCTGACGCTGGGGTCCGGCAAGCCGGTGGCCGAGGCGCCCTATGCGCTGAAATCGGGCACCTATTACCGCATGAAGATCGTGGCCGACGGGTCTGCGGAACTGGCGCTTTCGGGGGGCGACTTCTTCCGCGCCATCTGGATCAACGAGATCGTCATCAACAACATCGAAATCCGCCCGATGGGGGTCCATTCGCTGGAATTCGACGCGGCGGGCGAGGCGGAGATCTCTTTCATCGCCATCACACCCGGCACCTACACCCTTTCGATCCCCGGATCTTCGGGGGAATCCCAACGCGCAACCTTCACGATCGGATAAGCCATGAAACGACTGATCCCGCTGATCTTCCTTGCAACCCCGGCCTTTGCGCAGGACGCGACGCCCGAACAGGTCGCCGCCATCGACGCCGCGCTGGCCGAAGTGCAGTGCGAGGTGGACAGCGCCAATATCGAGGTCGAAGACGGCATCTTCGATCTGGACGACGTGATCTGCGCCGACGGCCAGTATGACGTGAAGATGGACGCCGAATACAAGGAACTGGAGCGCCGGAAGGAGTGAGTGCCCTTCGCGTCGAACATGTCAGCCACCGTTTCGGGCGCGTCCCCGCGCTGGAGGATGTCAGCTTCGACGTGCCAAAAGGGTCATTCACCGCGCTGCTGGGCGTGAACGGGGCCGGGAAGACGACGCTGTTTTCTCTGATTACCCGCCTTTACGACAGCACCTCGGGCCGGATAGAGGTGGCGGGGTTCGACATCCGCCGCCAGCCACGCGATGCGCTGGCCCGTCTGGGTGTGGTCTTCCAGAGCCGCGCGCTTGATCTGGACCTGACGCTGCGCCAGAACCTACGCTACCACGCGGCTTTGCACGGAATCGCGCGGCCCGATGCGCGGATCGACCGCGTGCTCGCGATGGTCGGCCTGTCGGACCGGCTGGGGGCCAAGGCGCGGACGCTTTCGGGCGGGCAGCAACGCCGGGCCGAGATCGCCCGCGCCCTGATCCACGAACCAAGCCTGCTGCTGCTGGACGAGGCGGCGGCGGGCCTCGATGCACGCTCGCGTCAGGACGTGTTGGCCATCGTGCGGGGGCTGGGCGCGCAGGGCGTCTCTGCCCTGTGGGCGACGCATGTGTTCGACGAGATCGCGCCGGACGATCCGGTGGTGATCCTGCACAAGGGCCGCGTTCTGGCGCATCGTCCCGCAGGCAACGACCTCACCGCCGAGTTTCTGGAGATGACATGCGCTGGCTGACCGTCTTCCTCGGCATCGCCAGCCGCGAGCTTTTGCGCTTCACCCACCAGCGCGAGCGCTTCTTTGCGGCACTTGTCCGTCCGTTGGTCTGGCTTTTCATTTTTGCCGCAGGCTTCCGCGCGGTGCTGGGCCTGTCGATTACGCCGCCATACCAGACCTATGTGCTGTATGAGGTCTATATCGTCCCCGGCCTGTGCGGGATGATCCAGCTGTTCAACGGCATGCAATCTTCGCTGTCGATGGTCTATGACCGGGAAACCGGGGCAATGCGGACGCTGCTGGTCAGCCCGTTCCCGCGCTGGTTCCTTCTGGGATCGAAACTGGTCGCGGGGGTGCTGGTGTCGGTCATCCAAGTTTATGCCTTTCTGGCCGTCGCGTGGTTCTGGGATGTGCGCCCGCCCGCAATGGGGTATCTGTCCGTGCTGCCCGCGCTGATGCTGTCGGGGATCATGCTGGGATCGCTGGGCCTGCTGATCTCGTCCACCATTCGGCAGCTGGAGAATTTCGCGGGCGTGATGAACTTCGTGATCTTTCCGATGTTCTTCGCCTCGACCGCGCTTTACCCGCTGTGGCGGATGCGCGATGCCAGCCCGCTTCTGCACGACATCTGCGCCTTCAACCCCTTCAGCCATGCGGTGGAGTTGATCCGCTTCGCGCTTTACCTGAAGCTGGAGCCGGTGGCGCTGGCGGTCGTGCTGGGCTGCACCGCGATCTTCTTCGGCGCGACCGTGTTCATGTATAACCCCGAAAAAGGCCTCTGGCGCCGCAGATAGGAGGAGCCGATGTTCAAGATCCTGATCGCCATGCTGATCGCCACCCCCGCGCTGGCAGCCCCCGAGGGCGGCGACTGGCCCTGCATCCAGCGCCGCGTGCCGCATCTGTCGCTGGCGCAGGTCTGGGCCGGACCGCTTCCCGACGAGGCCACAACCGCGCTGGCAAAGACCCCCGAGGTGCAGGCCATCGCCGCCCATATCGCCCTGCGCCGCACCCCGATGCCCGAGGTCGAGGCGGTGATCGCCGATTATCCCGGCGATCTGACCGCGCTTTACGTTGCCACCTTCGATCACATCAACCTTGCCCGCGACCGCGTCATGTCGGGCATTACCCGATACGCCAACAAGCAGACCGCGCTTGATGTGGCGATCAAGGAAAAGCGCGCCGATTTCGAGCGTCTGTCGGCCGCCGATCCGCCCGATTACGATGCCATCGACGTCGCCGAGGCCGAGATCGACTGGTCCACCCGCATCTTCCTCGACCGTCAGCAATCGCTGACCTATGTGTGCGAAACCCCCGTGATCCTGGAACAGCGCGCCTTTGCCATCGGTCGGGCGGTGGCGGCGCGCATCGATTGACGCCTTATTATTTTCTGATGAAGCGCAAGAAAACAGTTCTCAACCCTGCGCGAGCGTCCTAGAGTTTTTCTTGTCGGAAGGGAGTGGAGGCCCGACCGGCAGGGGAGGAAATCCATGCAACAGTTACCGATCCGGGATTCCGGAAGCGATGTCGCGCGCGGTGCGAACAGCCAGTCGGTCTGCGATATCCTGATCGTCGACGACCATCCGCTGATGTGCGATGCGCTGACCGTCACGCTGTCTCATGCCTTCGGCCTGCGCCGGGTGCGGACGGCGGCAAGCCTTGCGGCTGCGCAGGCCAGCATCCGCGCCGATGGCGTGCCGGATGCCGTCGTGCTCGATCTGAACCTGCCGGATGTGGCGGGCGTCGAAGGCGTGCTTGCGCTGAAGATGCAGGTGGGCGATGCGCCGATCACCGTCATCTCGGCCGAATTCGAAAGCCGCACCGTGGCCGCGCTTCTGGCGGCAGGGGTGCGCGGCTATGTCCTTAAAACCCTCGCGCGCAGCCGGATGATCGAAGCGTTCGAGACGATGTGGGCGGGCGGGATCGTCACCCCCGACGCCTATGATCCCGACGATCAGGGCGAGGATGCCGCCGTCGCCGCGTTGGCCCGCGATTTCGCGACGCTGACGCCGCAGCAGATGAACATCCTGCGCCTGATCTGCCAGGGGCGGCCCAACAAGCTGATCTCGTATGAGCTGTCCATTGCCGAGGCGACGGTGAAGACGCATATCGCGGCGATCATGTCCAAGATCAATGTCAGCAATCGCACGCAGGTGGCGCTGCTGGCGAACAGGGCGCGGCTTTTCGTCCGCTGACCATGAACCCGCGTGTCATCAGGACAAGCGGCCCGGTCACGGCGATGGCCGGGGAGATCGCTGCCGCTTTCGACGGGCTGCACCCCGCCGCAGTCATGCTGTTCGCTTCGGATGGCGAGGCGCTGGCGCCGCTGTCGCAAGAACTGGGAGGGCGGTTCGTCGCGGCGCGGATCATGGGCTGTTCCTCGGCCGGCGGGTTCGCCTTCGGCAGCTATGACAGCGATGGGGTCGTGGCCATCGGTCTTCCATCCGCGCATTTCGCCGTCAGCGCCGTGCCGTTGCGCGGGTTGCACGATGCGGCGGCGCTGCAATGGATGGGCGCATTGCGGTCGGCGTCGGAGGGGCTGGGGACGGTGCCGGGGCGGTCGCGTTTCGGCATCCTTCTGATCGACGGGCTGAGTCAGCGCGAGGAACTGGTGAGCGCCATGATCGACGCGACGCTGCCTGGGCTGCTGGTTCTGGGCGGATCGGCGGGGGACGGGCTGCGCTTTGGCCGCACGCATCTTGCGCTGGACGGGCGCGCGGTGGACGGTGCCGTGTTCTGCCTGATGGAGACGGATTTCCGCATCGAGGAGGTGATCTTCGACCATATCAGCCCGACGCCCACCCGCCTCGTCATCACCGACGCCCGCCCCGAGGAACGCCTGATTCTGGAGATCGACGCCGAACCCGCCGCCGACGAATATGCCCGGCTGATCGGGGCGGTGCGCGCGGATCTTGGCCCTGCGCATTTCGCCGAATTTCCGCTGCTGGTGCGCATCGGCGGGCAGCAGTTCGTGCGCGCCATATCCGGCGTGACCGAGGGCGGCGGCCTGCGGCTCATGTCCTCGGTCGCGACGGGCGAGGTGATGACCATCGGACGCGCCGAAGACCTGACCTTCGGGCTGGAGGAGCGCCTTTCGCGGTTGGAGGGCGCAGCGCTGATCCTCGGCTTCGACTGCATCCTGCGCCGCATCGCGCTGGAGCGGGCGGGGCAGCAGGGGATCGTTGCAAGGCTCTATCACGATTACAACGTGGCCGGATTCAACACCTATGGCGAACAGCATCGCGGCATCCATGTGAACCACACCTTCGTCGGCCTCGCCTTCCTTCCGCCCGAGGTGCGCGCATGACCGATATGGTGAAGCTGCGCCGCATCAACGCCGCCCTGATCCGCCGGATCGACCAGCTCGACGCCGAACGCAGTTCCACCTGGTCGCTGGCCCGGACCGCCGCGCTTCTGGAAAAGGAGGTGCTGGCCCGCAACCGCGATCTGGAACGCGCGCTGGCGGAGCTGTCGGCCATCAACGCCGAACTCGCCACCGCCCGCGCTGCCGCCGAGGAGGCGAACCGCGCCAAGTCCCGTTTCCTGCGCGCGGCCAGCCACGATCTGCTGCAACCCTTGTCCGCCGCCAAGCTGTTCCTGTCGCATTTGGGCGAGGTGGCGCAGGATGCCGGGCAGCGCGACCTCGTCGCCCGCATCAATGCCAATTTCGAAAGCGCCGAGGAGTTGATCCGCGCCCTGCTGGAAATCGCTCGTCTGGATTCGCGCAAGCTGGAGGTGAACCCCGCGCCAGTCTCGCTCTGGCGGCTGTTCCAGCGGCTGTCGATCGACATGCAGGGGCTGGCGGCGGGGCTGGACCTGCGCTTCGTGCGGTCTTCGGCGGTGGTGATGTCGGACCCGGTCTATCTGCGGCGGATCGCGCAGAACCTGATCTCGAACGCGCTGAAATATACCGAACGGGGCAGGGTGCTGGTGGGTGCCCGCCGCGACGGCGATGCGATCTGGCTGGAGGTGCATGACACCGGCCCCGGTATCGCCCCTGCCGACCAGCGCCGCATCTTCAACGAGTTCGAGCGCCTGTCGCGGTCGGACGTGCCGGGAATGGGCCTTGGCCTGTCCATCGTGGGCCGCGCCTGTGCCCAGCTGGACCATCGGCTGGAGGTTCGCAGCCAGCCGGGGCGCGGATCGCTGTTCCGGGTGCGCCTGCCGCTGGTGGGCGGGGTGTGCCTTGTGGACACGCGGCCCGCGCCGGGGCGACATGTGCCGGGCGTCTTCGCAAGGTCTTCGGCGCTGGTGGTCGAGAACGATCCCAACATGCGGCAGGCCTTCGTCTTTCTGCTGGAAAGCTGGGGGATGTCGGTCGCGCAGGCCCAAGGGACGGCAGCGGCGCTGCGCCATCTGGAGCGAGGGTTTCGTCCCGACATGATCCTGACCGACTATCGGCTGGAACAGGGGGATACGGGCGTTCATGTGATCGCCGCCGTCCGCGATGCGCTGGGCATGGCGGTTCCGGCGTTGATCGTCAGCGGAGAATGCGCGGATGCCATCGCCAAGGCGTCGGCTCATCTTGGCGCGGCGGTGCTGGAAAAGCCGGTGGCCGAGACGACGCTGCGCGAGACGGTCCACGGATTGCTGCGGGGGGCGCGATGAACCTGCGCGCACGCCTTTCGCTTGGGGCTGCGGCACTGGCCGCGCTGGCCGTTGCGGCGGCGGTGATCGCGGTCGTGGGGCTGCAACGCACCGAGCGTCTGGCGGCCGAGGCGATGGCCGCGCAGCACCGGATCGAAAGCTATTCCAGCCTGTCGGCGCGGGTGAACGAATGGGTCATGGGCCGCCTTGGCGCGCGCGAGATGACGGGCGATGTCGCCGTGACCGCCACGCTGGACCTGCTTGACGCGCTGGTGGCCGAGGATATCGCCGCCGCGCCTGCCGCCCGCGAACGCGAAGGGCAGCGCATGGTGATCGCCAGCCTGCGCGGCCATTTCGCCCAGCTTCAGTCCAGCCTGTCGCGCCATCCGCTTCCCTCGCCCGAGGCGACGGCGGCCATCGGCTTCTATGCCGCGCAGGTGCCCGCCGTCATCGCGGGCCAGATCCAGCAGGACGCAAGACGCAGGGAAGCGGCGATGGAGGCGATGGGCCATCTGCGCCAGCGTCTGCGCGCCTTGGCCATCGCCATCGCCGTTGCGGCACCTGCCACGCTTCTGGCGCTGCACCTTGCGATCCTGCGCCCGCTGCTGCGCCGTTTGCGGATGGACGGGCCGGACACCGCGCATGACGAACTTTCGCTGGCGTTGGCCCGCATCCGGCGCCGCACCAACCGGCTGGACCGTGGCCAGCGGCGACTGGAGGCGACCATCGCCGCCCGGACAGAGGAATTGCGGGAGGCCAACGCCCGTCTGTCCGCTGTCGATGCCCGCCGCCGCCGCTTCTTCGCCGATGTCAGTCACGAACTGCGCACCCCGCTGACCGTCATCATGGGCGAGGCGGAGCTTGGCGGCAGTTTCGCCACCATTCAAGCCCGCGCGCAGCGGCTTTACCGGCGGATCGAGGATCTGCTGCGCATCGCCCGCTCCGACAGCGGGCAACTGGACCTTGAAAGCGCCGCCGTCGATCTGCCCGCCGTCATCGCCGCCGCCGAGGCCGACCTTGCCCCGGTCCTGCGCCGCGCGGGCGTGGTGGTTCGGACGCGGATCGCCCCCGCGATGGTGCAGGGTGATGCCGATTGGCTGCGGCAGGTCTTTGCCGGGATCATGGAAAACACCGCCCGCCACGCGCCGCGGTCCCACCTGTGGATCGAAGCGGATGGCGGCACCGTCACCTTCACCGACGACGGCCCGGGCCTGCCGCCGGGCAGCGCCATGACCGAACGCTTTGCCAAAGGCGGCGGGCGCGGCTTCGGCGTCGGCCTTGCACTTGCCCGCTGGGTGATCGAGGCACATGGCGGGGTGCTTGCGCTTGAAAGCCCCGGAACCGGACTTCGCCTGACCATAACCCTGCCGCTGGCCGACCGGGCCGAGGAGGCCGCATGACCCGCATCCTGATCGTCGAGGACGATCCCGACATCGCATCGCTGCTTCAGCGCGGTCTTGGCGCCGAAGGCTATGCCACTTTGTGGGAGGCGGGGGTGGACGAGGCGCTGGCCCGTCTTGCGACCGACCCGTGCGACGCCGCCATCGTCGACATGATGCTGGACGACGATCGCGGGACGCGCCTGCTGGAGGAGATGCGCCTGCGCGGCCACGACATCCCCGCCATCGTCCTGTCGGCGCTGAACCGGGTGGAGGATCGCACGGAGGGGCTGGACGCAGGCGCGGGCGATTACATCGTCAAACCTTTCCAGATGGCCGAACTGGTTGCGCGGCTGCGGGTCCAGCTGAAGCGCGCCGCCCCGCGCGATCCGGTGCTGCAACTGGGCGGGCTCCGGTTCGATCCCGCCAGCCGCAGCGTGATGGGCGAGCGGCGGATCGTCCTGACGGAACGCGAGGCGGATCTGCTGACCTTTCTGATGCACAATCCGGGCCGGGTCCTGACGCGCGGCGAAATCTTCGACCGGCTCTGGGCGCCGCATGGCGGATCGACCGAGAATGTCGTCGATGTCTACCTTGGGTATCTGCGCCGCAAACTGCCGCCCTTGTCCACCTTCGGGCTGGCGCTGCGCACCTTGCGCGGGCGCGGCTTCGTTTTGACGCGCGAGGATGCATGAAGTTCCTGCTGGCCCTTCTGATCGCAACGCCCCTTTCGGCAGGCGAATTGTCCGATGTCATCCTTGCCCCCGGCACGCTGTCGGGGCTTGATGGACCGCTGACCTATGACCGCAATCTGGGGGGCGAAAGCGCGACGCTGACGCTCCGGCCGGGACCGCGTCTGACGCTGATGCTGGACGGCAGGCCGGTGGGCGAGTTCGCGGCGGAGTCCGCGCACCCGGCGGTGATGTTCTTTCTGGAATCCACCGTTCGCCACATGGCCGAGGCGACGGGAGGCAGCCCGTTCTACATCCGAAACCGCATCCGCGACGCGCTGGCAAAGGCACCGCTGAACGCGCCCGTGATGCCCTTCGCAGAAGATCCGAACCGTGCACAGATGGGCCAGTTCGCGGGATTGACGCTGACCTTCCGAACCGAGGGCGCAGAGGTCCTGCAACTTTCGGCGGATACCGCTGCGGGGACAGGCGGCTATCATGAAAGCCTGACCTTGGTGGAGGGCGACTGATGCGTTGGATGATCCTTTGGCTGCTGGCAGGCCCGGCGATGGCGCAGGTCAGCGATTACCCCACCAACGCGCGGGCGGAATATGTCTTCGGCTGCATGGCGGTGAACGGGCAGACTCGGGACGCGCTGGACCGCTGTTCCTGTTCAGTGGACGTGATCGCGTCGATCCTGCCATATGACGATTACGTCTCGGCCGAGACGGTGCTGCGGATGCGCCAGACCTCGGGCGAGCGGTCCGCGATCTTTCGCGGCACGGCGACGACGACCGAGATCGCAGCCCAACTTCGCCGCGCGCAGGCCGAGGCCGAGATCCTCTGCTTCTAGCCCCGCAGCCGTTTGCGGAACCCGTGGCGCAGCGGGCGTTCGGCATAGATCGCCTCGTCCAGTTCCGCCAGCGCGGAAGAGGCCGCAGCGTTCCGTTCCGGACGGGCGTCCAGCCAGTCTTCGGCGGCGCGGCGCAGCGCCAGCAGATCGTGCCGCCGTGCCGCGCGGTGCAGACGCAGCGTCGGCAGCGGCGACCAGCGCGCGGCAAGGATAGGCAGAATCGGCCCCGCCCGCCGCTCGCCCCGCATCAGCGCGAAAAACCCGCCCCCGAAACCGCAGACCAACGCCAGAAGCGAGACCCAGCCGCTGGTCGCCCCCGATACCGCTTCGGCGCTGCGGAAGCTGGCGTAACCGATGGGCAGGGGCGGGATCGTTACCGATGACACCTTCCGCGCGGCGGTGTCGAAGAAGGGGATGACGACGGGGGGCAGCACGCCCGGCTCTCCGGTTTCGGGGCGGAACTGCCATGTCCAGATGGCGGTGGCGACCGGGCCGTCCGGCGTCAGTTCCAGACTGCGCTCCACCGGGGCGGCGAAGGCGATGAGCCAGCCTTCGGACACGACGGGGCGCGGGGGCAGCATCTCGGGCAGGGCGCCCACCGCGCGCAGGGTGACGCGGCGGGTGACGGTCTGGCCGTCCTCCAACCGGTCGGGGCGGGTCGAAAGCTGGTCGGTCAGCGTCAATTCCCGCGCAGCGAAACGCCAGGGGTTCACGGGATGAAAGGGCGGGTCCAGCGGCATCGGCGCGATGGTCAGTTCCAGCGGATGGGACACGACGGTCACTTCCTCGCGCCGGCTGCCCTGGCCGATCACGGTCATCTCGTGTTCGACGGGACCGAAGGCGGCGATGCCGGTGCGGCGCGGGAACAGCGCCAGCTTGCGTTCAAAGACGATGCGCAGCCGCCCGTCGATGCGTTCCTCGCGCCAGTCGTCCTTTTCCAGCTGCACCCAGTCGAACCGGTCCGAGGGCAGGACCAGAAGCCTCTCCAGCGCCACCTTGCGGTCATAGGTGCCGCGAATCGTGACGGGGATCATCTCTCCCTCGACGATGCGGGGCGATGTTGGATGGGCGATGATTTCCAGCCGATCCTCGGCAAAGGCGGGGAAGGCCAGCAGAAGCATCAGCAGGATCACCATGGGACCGCCTCCTCGGCACCGCCAAGGCCCAGCGAGTCGCGGCGGGTCTTTTCATCCGCAAGGCGCAGTCGCAGGAATTCGGCGGGATCGTCAGGCAATGCGGCCAGCCATGCGTCATCCGCAACCCGCGTGCCGTCATCCAGCGGGCGGCTTTCGGCGGAAAAAAGCTCGACGGGTGGGCCATCCGCCGGGGCGAGGGTTGTGGCGATGCGGCCGGACTCGTTGCCTTCCCCGATGGTTCGCGGGGCCAGCGCATCAACCACGGCGCGGTTGTCGCGGGCCTGACCGTCGGCGGGGTTGGCGAACAGCACCGCCTCGAAATAGGCGCGGGACAGGGCGTAATCCCCGGTCATCGCCAGCGACAGCCCGCGATTATAGGTGGAGCTGCGCCCGGCATCGGCAAAGGCGCGGTCGGCGGCGTCATAGTCCCCGGCGCGATAGAGCGCGACACCCCGCGCGGCAGGATCGTCGATCAGCTGCGCGGCAATGGATGGCAGACCCGACATCAGCGCCAGTTTGCCCAAGGCGGCGGGTCCGGCCAGCGCCAGCATGCCAAGTGCGGCGGCAAGGATCGCGGCACGCCTCATCCGCGCCTCCGAAACAGGGGCAGCAGCGCGGCCATGGCAAAGGGGATCAGAAACGGGCCGAGGTCGTGGAAGATGCGGCGGGCCTCATCGCCGGTGGCAAGGCGGGCGGTGCGGGCGGATTCGATGCGCTCCATCATCGCGCCCGCCTCGCGCGCCGGAAGGGTCGCGCCACCGCCTGCACGGGTGATGGCCTCCAGCGCGGTGGGATCGGCGGCGGGCGCACCCTCCGGCCCCGGACCGTCCAGCGACAGCGCCCAAAGCCGCGCGCCCGCATCCGCCAGCCGCGCGGCCTGTTCCTCGGCCCTCGGCCCCGCGCCATCCCCGTCCGAGATCAGAAGGATGTCGGCCCCGTCCAGCGTGCCGAACAATTCGTCCAGCGATCCGATGGCGATGTCCGGCCTGCTGCCCGCCAGCGGCATCGTGTCCGGCCCCAGCACCGCGATCAGCCCCTGAAGCGAGGCCGCATCCGAGGTCGGCGCACTGGCGACATAGGCCTGCGCCGCGTAAAGCGCGGCCCCGACCGGGCGGGCGGCAAGCGCCAGCACCTGCGCCGCCGCCGCCTGTGCATCGGCCAGACGCGCACCGCCCGCGACCGAGGGCGACATGTCGATCAACAGGATCAGCGGGTCCTGCCGGATCAGCGCGACCGCGGGCGTAAGGCGGGCAGGGCCTGACAGCGCAAGCGCCGCGATGGCCGCCGAAAGGAACGGCAGCACCGTCGGCCAGCGCGCTGCGCCGCCCGACACCATGCCGAGCGCGCGCATCCGTGCCATCACGGCGGGGGCCACGATCCCGTCCCATCCGCCCGCCCGCACCCGCCGAAGGGCAACCCATCCCAGCAGCACGATCGGCAGAAGCACGGCCAGCCACCACGGGCGCAACAGGATCATTCCGCCCCCCGCATCCCAAGCACCACCGCCGCGCCAAGCGCCAGCATCGCGGGCCAGATCCACAAGGGCTGCGGCACGATCACCGGCGGGCGCGATCCGGGGTTCGGCTCCAGCCGATCCAGTTCCTCGCCCATAGCGGCCAGGTCGGACATCTGCCGCACGCGCCATGCCCGCCCGCCCGCGCGTTCGGCGATGGCGCGCAGCGTCGCGGTGTCCACCGCATCGCGCGCGGCGGGGCGTGTCTCCAGATCCTCGGGGCCAAGCGCGATGGTGTGGACGCGCACGCCATGGCTCGCCGCCAGTGCCGCGACCTGCGTCGCATCCACGCGGTTCGACGTATCGCGCCCGTCCGACAGCAGCACGATCACCTGCGTCTGCGCCGCGCCCGAAGACAGACGTTTCAGTGCAAGGCCAAGACCGTCCGCGATGGCGGTCGACCGGCCCGTGATGCCGATGGACGCCTCGTCGATCGCGCGGCCCACGGCGGTCAGATCGAAGGTCGGCGGGGCCGCGACATAAGCGCGGTCGGCGAACAGCACCAGCCCGATCCGGTCGCCGCCCCGCGCCAGAACGAAGCCCTTCGCCACCGCCTTCACCGCGTCCAGCCGCGAGACTTGGCGTCCGTCTAGGCTGAAATCCTCGGTCAGCATGCTGCCGGACATGTCCAGCGCGAGGATGATGTCGCGCCCTGTGGCGGATGTATCGCGCGTCGGAACCAACCGCTCCGGCCCCGCCAGCGCAAGGACCAGCGCGGCCCAGCACAGCGCGGCCAGCAGCGGAACGCTGCGATGCGCCGGGGCGGGGCGGGCGGAGGCGGCAATGCCGGGCGGCACCTCCAGCGCGCCGCCGATGGGCGCGCGAGGAAGCAGCCGCATCACCAGCGGAAGCGGCAGAAGCAGCAGCGCCAGCGGATGGGCAAGGTCAAACATCGCCGCGCCCCTTCCATGCCGCCCGGATCAGCGGGCGAAGGTCGGGCGGCGGCCCGGAATAGAGGCCGTCGGGGGCGGTGCCGCCCAGCCGACGGAGCAGGTGCAACTCCTCGATCAGCCGCGCATCAGGGGGCAGCCGGTCCAGCGCGGCAAGCAGGTCGTCCAGCCGCGGCTTTGGGCGGCGCACCAGCGCGGGTCGGATTGCCGCATGGACGATCACAGCAAACAAGGTGCCGAGGGCCAGCGCGGCGGCAACCTCGGGCCAGTGCAGCGCGGCGAAATCGGCGGGCAAGCGCGGGGGATGAAGCTGCGACAGAAGCGTCATTCGACCTCCGCGCCAAGGCTGCGCAGGCGTGCGGTCATTCTGTCGCGATGCGCAGGAATGCCCGTGAAACTTCCGTGCAGCATCGTGCCGCCGTCGCGATAGGGAAGTGTGATCGCGGGGGGCGCATCCTCGAACGGATCGGCGGGGCGGATCAGGCGCAGGGGTCCGCGACGCAGGATCGCACCCAGCGCCGCGTCCAGCCCGTCGCCCGGTTGGTCCAGCGATGAGGCAAGCACGATGCCCGCCCCGCGCGGTGCTGTCCGCGCCGCGCGCAAAAGCAGCGGCGTCAGGTCCGCAGTCGGGTCGCGACGGTCCAGCGCGGCGGCATGGGCGCGTTCCAGACAGCCCGCGACCCGCGCCATGCCCCGGACGCGCGGCATCGGGCGTTCGATGAACAAGCCCCCGTCGGTGATGGCCGCAACGCCCACCGCGCCGCCTGCCGCCTCGGCCTGCCATCCGGCCTTGGCCAACGCGCGTGCCGCAAGGACCGAGCGGAAGACGCGCGTGCCCCACAGCATCGGTCTGCGGAAATCCGCGATCAGGATCAGCGCGCGGTCGCGATCCTCGTGGAAACTGCGGATCTGGGGGATGCCGGTGCGGGCGGTGGCGGCGGCGTCGATATGGCGAGGATCGTCGCCGTCGGCAAAGGGGCGGATCTCGCGGATCTCGTGTCCCTGTCCGCGCGGGCGGGTGGCGGTGGTGCCGGGGCGGTCGGCGGTCAAGGGCAGGCGGGGCGGGGCGTGACGCAGCGCCATCAGCGCATCTGCGGTGACCGCCGTGGGGTCCATCACCAGGGCCGCACGGTTTCCAGCAGGCGGGCGACGATGGCCCGTGCCGGGATGCCTTCGGATGTCGCGCGCCAGCTTGGCACCAGACGGTGCGACAGCGCATCGGGAGCCAGCGCCTCGACATCCTCGGGCAGGGCATGGTCGCGCTCGTGCAGGAACGCGCGCGCCCGCGCCGACGCCGCCAGCGCCAGCGTGCCGCGCGGCGAGACGGCGTGATCGACCAACCCCTCCAGCGGGGTGCCTTGGGTCTGGCGTGTGCCCATCACCAGCCGCACGATGAAATCCTTCAGCGGCGGGGCCAGCCGGACGGCTGCCGCCGCATCGCGCGCGGCGAACAGATCCGCATGCGCCAGACGCGGCAGGGGTTCGGGGACATGCCGCGCCTCCGCCTCGGCCAGATCGAGGATAGCGCGTTCGGCATCCGCATCCGGCAGCCCGAGGTCTACATGCAGCAGAAAACGGTCAAGCTGCGCCTCCGGCAGCGGGAAGGTGCCCTCGTGTTCGATGGAGTTCTGCGTGGCCACGACCATGAACGGATCGGGCAGGGCGCGCGTGATGCCGCCCGCCGTGACCTGCGCCTCGGCCATCGCCTCCAGCAGCGCCGATTGCACCTTGGGCGGAGCGCGGTTGATCTCGTCCACCAGCACCAGCGAATGGAACAGCGGTCCCGAGACGAAATCGAAACTGCCCGCGTCCTGCCGGAACACCTGCGTTCCCGTCAGGTCGGATGGCATCAGGTCGGGCGTGCATTGGACGCGCGCGAAACTACCGTCCAGCCCGTCCGCCAGCCGTTTCACCGCCCGGGTCTTGGCGATGCCGGGCGGTCCTTCGATCAGCACATGCCCGCCCGCCAGCAGCGCGACCATCAGCCGTTCCACCAGAAGATCGTGTGCGACAAGCCCTTCGGCGATGCCGTTTGCAAGCCGCGCGATTGCGGCCCGCGGCGCATGACGCATGTCCATGCCTTCCTCCGCCCCGATAAGCGAAGACTGGCAGAGGGCGGGGCGTTTTTCGCGTCACCAATAAGGATGATCCCTCATCCGAAAGTCGGATTGCCATGCCGCGGCGGACATGCGGCAATCGCGCCATGATCTGGGCACTGCGTCTTGGGCTGATGGCGGGGGTCGTCCTGCTTTGGGAATGGTGGGCGCCGGGCGGGCTGCTGCCGACGCCGGGGCAGGTCTGGCATGCGGGCATCGGGCTGGCGGCCGAGGGGCGGCTTTGGCGTGCGGTGGGCGACAGTCTTTCCATCTATGTGGCGGGGATGGCGTCGGCGGCGCTGGTGGGCATTCCGCTGGGGCTGGCGATGGGCAGTTTCCGGCTGTTCGGGCGGGTGGTGGACGTGTTCGTCTTTGCGCTGGCCGCAACACCGCGCGTGGCGTTCATCCCGCTTATCATCGTCCTTCTGGGGCTGGGATTTCAGGCCAAGACCTTCATCGTGTTTCTGGGTGCGGTGATGCCGGTGGTTCTGAACACCTATGCCGGGGTTCTGGCCGCCGACCGGGATTTGATCGAGATGGCGCGGTCGACCGGCGCGGGGCGCGGGCGCATCTGGCGCCATGTGGTGCTGCCCGGGGCGCTGCCCTTTCTGGCGACGGGGCTGCGGCTGGGCGCGACCATCGGGCTTATCAATACAGTGGTGGCCGAGCTTTACACTGCGGTTCGCGGTCTGGGCGGGCTGCTCGCGATCTATGGAAACACCTTTCGGATGGCGGAGTATTTCGTCATCGTGGCAATGCTGGCCACCATCGGGGTGATCGTGACCGAGGCAATGCGCGCGGTGGAGGCGCACCTGTCACGGTGGAGGGAGGAAAGATGAGACTTGCACTTGCATTGACGCTTTTCGCGCTGCCCGCGTGGGCCGAGTCGTTCCGCCTGATCGTGACCGATCTGGAAACGCCGCTGGTTCCGAATTCGGTCATGGATCTGGCCCTGCAGGAGGGGTATTTCACCCGCGCGGGGGTAGAGGTCGAACTCGTGCGTGTGCAGCAGACCCCGATGGCGCTTGCCGCGCTTCAGGCGGGCGAGGGAGAGATGGCGAATGTCGGCACCGATGCCGTGCTGTCGCTTGTTGCGCGCGGGCAGGCGGATCTGCGTGCGGTCGCCTCGCCCAACAAGGCGCTGCCCTTCCTGATCGCTGGCAAGCCGGGGTTCCAGCGGTTTGGGGTGGGGCGGATCGGCAGCCTCGATCATTCGCTGTCGATGAAGGTGCTGCAATCGCAGGGCGTCGATACGGCGGCGCTGGAGATCGTGGCGCTGGGCCAGCCAGCGGGCCGTGCGCAGGCGCTTCTGGCGGGCGAGATTGATGCCACCACCATGTCCATCGGCATCTGGCAATCGCTTCCCGATCCGCAGGGGCTGGAGGTGCTGGTGGACCCGGACGCCTATTACGCCGCCGCTCCGGTCGTGTCGAAGGTTAACGTCGTCCCGGCCTCGGTCCTTGCCGAACGGCATGACGAGGTGCAGGCGGTGATCGAGGCACTGGTCCTCGCTTCGCGCGATTTCGCGGCGGATCGGGATGTGTGGGTGGCGGCGATGCGGAAGGCACGCCCGGACGTGCCGCAGGACCAACTGGAGGCGCTGGCGGCGGCCTTCGTCGAAAGCTGGTCGGTGAATGGCGGGCTTCAGGCGAACGAGCTGTCATACACCGCCGAATGGATGCAGGACGGCGAGGAGTTTGCAGGGTTGAAGATGCCCGAGCCGTCCGCGTGGATTGATTACGGGCCGCTTGATGCCGTTCTTGCAAAACTGGGCGTGGCCGAAGGGATGGACCGGCTGTCACGATGACGCATATCCGCATCGAAGGCCTTGGCCACGCCTTCGGTGCGGTGACGGCGCTGGACGGGTTGGACCTGACCGTGCGGCGCGGTGAATTCCTGGTGCTGCTCGGCCCGTCGGGCTGCGGCAAGACCACGCTTTTGCGGATGATCGCGGGGTTGCTGGAGCCGAAGGCGGGGCGGGTGCTGGTGGACGGGCACCGCCCCGAGCCGGGCCACGACACGGCGATGGTGTTCCAGAACTACCGTCTGATCCCGTGGAAGACGGCGCGGCAGAACGTGGAATTCGCGCGCCCCGGCACGGATGTGTCGGGGTATCTGGAGATGGTCGGCCTGTCGCGCTTTGCCGATGCCTTTCCGGGGGCGCTGTCGGGCGGGATGCGCCAGCGGGTGGCACTGGCCCGCGCGCTGGCCGCCGAAGCGCCGATCCTGCTGATGGACGAGCCTTTCGCCAGTCTGGACGCGCAGACGCGGGAATTGATGCAGGGCGAGCTTCGCCGCCTGATCGCCACGCGCCCGTCCACCGTCGTGTTCGTCACCCATGGCGTGGACGAGGCGCTGGCGCTGGCCGACCGGATCGTGCTGATGTCCCCGCGCCCCGGCCGCATCGCGGAAGAAGTGCGCCCCGGTCCGGGGATGCGCGAATACCTGTGGCAGCGCCTGCGCGAAATGGTGCTGAACGATCCGGGCTCGGACTTCTACGGGCGCGAGGGCTAGTCACCGCAGCCGCCCCATGCTAGCAGGTCGGCGCAGATTATCGTCCCACCCAAAGAGGCAAAACATGGCCATCGAACGCACCCTGTCGATCATCAAGCCTGACGCGACCCGCCGCAACCTGACCGGCAAGATCAATGCCAAGTTCGAGGAAGCCGGCCTGCGCATCGTCGCACAGAAGCGCCTGCACCTGTCGACCGCACAGGCCGGGAAATTCTACGAGGTCCACAAGGACCGTCCGTTCTATGGCGAACTGGTCGAGTTCATGGCGTCCGAGCCGGTCGTCGTGCAGGTTCTGGAAGGCGAAGGTGCCATTGCCAAGAACCGCGAAGTGATGGGCGCGACCAACCCGGCGAACGCCGATGCCGGCACCATCCGCAAGGAATTCGCCCTGTCGGTCGGCGAAAACTCGGTCCACGGTTCGGACGCTCCGGAAACGGCTGCCGAAGAAATCGCGTTCTTCTTCTCCGGCCTCGAACTGGTCGGCTGATTTTCAGGGGCGCCCTTTGCGGGGCGCCCTTACCATGTGCAGGACCGAAGCTGGTTCGCGTATTTCTGCGACCGCGTGTCCACCCGCGCCGCCACCCCCATCAGCCACGGCTTTTGCAGATAGCGGCCCTGCCGATACCCCGTCCGCCCTTCGTGATAGGCGAGATACTGGTTCGCCGCGTCGTATTTGGAAATCCCGAGCGAACGTGACGTCTCGTTCATGCTCCAGCCCATGAAGTCCGCCGCGTGGTGGATGTTGTCGCGCCGCGCGGCCCAGCCGCCTTCCTTCTGCTGATACTCCTCCCATGTGCCGTCCAACGCCTGGCCGTAGCCATAGGCAGTGCTGGCCCGCGCACCGGGAATGAACCCCAGGAACCAGCGCCTTGGCGGGCGGGCATCGCCGCGAAAGCTCGATTCCTGATACATGGTCGCCAGCTGCACATGCGCGGGCACGCCCCACTTCGCCTCGGACGCGTGAACGGCGCGGGCGAAATCGGGACGCTCGCGCAGGATGGCGCAGGCGTTTTCCGCGTCGCTGGGCGGGCGCGAATTGCTGGCGCATCCGGCAAGCGCCAGAAGAAGAAGTGCCGTCGGTATGATCCTGCTCATGTCCTTGCCTTTTTCTGCCCAGAATGGCGCAGGATGTCGGCGGTGGAAATGACTTTCGCGTGGGCGTTGCGAAATCCCGCACATCGGCTGTGCGGGGGCTGGCCTGTCGGGCCGCGCATGACCCGCTTATCTTCGGCCCGAGTGATGGAGTGGATGATGACTTCGACCAGCGACGCCCCCGTGCAGATCGGCCGTGTGGCCCTGACCGTGAACGACATCGGCCGCATGACGGCCTTCTACCGCGACATGATCGGGCTGGAGCCTTTGTCGGCTGATGGCACGGTTTCGGTTCTGGGCGCGGGGGGCAGGCCGCTGCTGGAACTGCGGGCCGATCCCGCTGCCCGCCGCCGCGGCCCGCGCGAGGCGGGGCTGTTCCACACCGCGTTCCTTCTGCCGCGCCGCGCCGACCTTGGCCGTTGGCTGCACCATGCCGCCGGGGCGCGGGTGCAGCTTCAGGGCGCGTCCGACCATGACGTGAGCGAGGCGCTGTATCTGTCCGACCCCGAGGGGAACGGGATCGAAATCTATTGGGACCGCCCGCGCAGCGATTGGCACTGGGACGGCGATACCGTGCGGATGGGCACCTATGCCTTGGACCTGAACGAGCTGGCGGCGGCGGGCGGCGGCGGTTGGGACGGCGCGCCCGAAGGCACGGTCGTCGGGCATGTGCATTTGCAGGTCGGGGCGATCCCCGAAACGGAAGGCTTCATCACGGGTCTTGGGGCCGATATCACCCACCGCTATCCCGGCGCGACGTTCTTCAGCTGGGGCGGGTATCACCACCACCTTGCGGCGAACGTCTGGAACAGCCGGGGGGCGGGGCCGCGCTCCTATCCTTCGACCGGGCTGGCCGAGGTGGAACTTCTGGGCGCGCCGGGTCTTTCGCCTGTGGCGGTGGATGATCCATGGGGCACACGCTTCGCCCTGCGCGCAAGGGAGGCGTGAGATGCTGGTGGATGGAAAATGGTCCGCGAACTGGACCCCGGTCAGCAAGACCGACGAGAAAGGCGGCTTCATCCGTCCGACCTCGTCCTTCCGCAACTTCGTCGGACGCGACGGCTTCGACGCCGAGCCGGGGCGCTATCACCTCTATGTCGCGCTGATCTGCCCCTGGGCCTCGCGCACCCTGATCGCGCGGAAGCTGAAAGGGCTGGAGGAGGCGGTGTCGGTCAGCGTCGTCTCGCCCGTGATGACCGATCAGGGCTGGACCTTCGGCGGGTATCCGGACGCGACCGAGGATGAGGTGAACGGCTTTTCCGCGATGCACGAGGTCTATACCGCCGCCGATCCCCAATTCACCGGACGCGCGACGGTGCCGGTCCTGTGGGACAAGAAGCGCGGCACGATCGTGAACAACGAAAGCGCCGACATTCTGCGGATGATGAACGATTTCGGCGGGCTTTCCTCCGGGCCGGACCTTTATCCCGAGCCCCTGCGGGACGAGATCGACGCGATGAGCGAAAGTTTCTACGACGCGCTGAACAATGGCGTCTATCGCGCGGGTTTCGCCCAATCTCAGGAAGCCTATGAGGAGGCCGTGTCGGACGTGTTCATGACGTTGGATCGGCTGGAGGAGGAAATCCTCGGCCCGTTCATCTTCGGCGAGGCGCTGACGGAATCCGACATCCGCCTGTTCGTGACGCTGGTGCGCTTCGATGCGGCCTATCACGGGCTGTTCAAGACCAACCTGAAGCGGCTGGCGGATTATCCGCGCCTGACGGCATTCCTGAAGGCGATGCTGGCGGTGCCGGGGGTGCGGGACACCGTCAGCATCGATCACATCAAACGTGGGTATTACTCGCTGAAGGCCTTGAACCCGAACGGGATCGTTCCGGCGGGGCCCGACCTCGACTGGTGGCACCGTTAGGTAACGGCGGAGCGGACCTTGTATTCGGGGCGGTCCCAGAGGCGGCCTTGCATCACGCCCGACAGGATTGCGACGGCGCGGTCCACTTCCTCGTTGCCGATGTAGAGCGGGGTGAAGCCGAAGCGCAGGATGTCGGGCGCGCGGAAATCCCCGACCAGACCGCGCGCGATCAGCGCCTGCATGATGGCGTAACCCTCGGCATGGCGGAAGCTGACCTGACTGCCGCGCATCGCGTGATCGCGCGGAGTGGCGAGCGACAGGTCCGGGCAGGTCGCCTCGACCCCCGCGATGAAACGGTCCGACAGCGCCAGCGACGCCGCGCGGATGTCGGCCATATCGACGCCGTCCCACACATCCAGCGCCGCCTCCAGCGCGGCCATCTGGATCACCGGCGGCGTTCCGACGCGCATCCGCTGCACCCCCGCGCCGGGGCGGTAGGCACGTTCGAACGCGAAAGGCGCGTCATGGCCCAGCCAGCCGGACAGCGCGGGGATCGCATCGGCATGGCGCGGCGCGACATAGATGAACCCCGGCGCACCCGGCCCGCCGTTCAGGTATTTGTAGGTGCAGCCGCAGGCGAAATCCGCACCGCCCGCCGCAACATCCACCGGCATCGCCCCCGCCGAATGGGCCAGATCCCAGACCGCCAATGCTCCGGCCTCATGCGCGCGGCGCGTCAGGTCGGCCATGTTGTGCCGCCGTCCGGTGCGGTAATCCACCTCGGTCACCATCAGCACGGCGACGCTTTCGTCGATCGCATCCGCAACATGTTCCGGCGGAACCGTCACGAGGCGGTAGCCATCGCCCAGCATCTGCGCCAGCCCCTCGGCCATATAGAGGTCGGAGGGGAAGTTGCCGTCGTCCGAAAGGATGATCCGGCGTTCCGGGCGCAGCGACAGGCTTGCCGCCAGCGCCTGCCACACCTTGATCGACAGCGTATCGCCCAGAACGGTGCAGCCCGGTTCGGCCCCGATGATGCGCCCGATCCGATCGCCGAGCCGTGCGGGCTGTTCCATCCAGCCCGCCTTGTTCCATCCGCCGATCAGCATTTCGCCCCATTCGGCCGTCACCGCCTGCGAAATTCGCGCAGATGCCGCTTTGGGCAGAGGTCCAAGCGAGTTGCCGTCAAGATAGGTGACGCCATCGGGAAGATCGAACATCGTCTTGGTCTTGCGGAAATCGGTGGGCATCGTCGCTCCTGTCGCGCGCTTGGGTGGGACAATTTTGCTCGCGCTAACAGTCCTGTGCAAGCCCCGTGCGGCGTGTATGGCGCTTGCACGAGGATACTGCGCAGTGTTTAAAAGCACGCAAAGTTGATCCAGACAGGGGGAGCCTCACTTGAAGATCGGAGCGGCGAAAGAGATTTTCGCGGGCGAGGCTCGGGTTGCGATGACACCCGAGAGTGCCCTTCAGTTGCAGAAGCTGGGGCATAGCTGCCTTGTCGAGGCGGGGGCTGGTGCGAAGGCCGGGTTCACCGACGACGCCTATCGCGGTGCGGGGGTCGAGGTTGTCGACGACGTCTATGCGGCCGCCGACGTGGTCGTGAAGGTTCGCGGGCCGGAGCCGTCCGAGGCGGAGAAGCTGCGCGAGGGTCAGACGCTGATCTCGTTCTTCTGGCCGGCGCAGAACGAGGCGCTGCTGGAACAGGTCAAGGCCCGCGGCGCGACCGTGGTGGCGATGGACAT
>JARWBI010000022.1 GCA_029846755.1 Falsirhodobacter flavus
GCACTCTGGCAGCAACGGGCGCTGGCCGGGATGGCCGATCTCGGCGGCTCAAACCCCGCCCGGCTGATCGCGGCGCTGGCCGCCCGCCCCTATGCCACCGCCGAAGATCTGGCCCATGCCGCCAGCGTCAGCCGGGACACCGCCGAGCGTCTGCTGCCGAAGTTGCACGCCCGCGGGCTGCTGCGCGAGATCACCGGGCGCGGGCGGTACAGGCTCTGGGCGGCGGGGTGAATTCGCGTCAGGAGGACGGTGGTTTGCCTCTTCGCAATCAGGTTGGCCCCTAAATAAAGAGCGGATCTACATAAATGATCTCCTTCAGCGGATATGTAGATCCTGCCGGATTGAGGAGAGCACTTCACAGGGCCCGTCGATGCTTATGATCACCGTCTCCGACGCGCCGACTGTGAAATTGCCGTAGTCGCGAAGCGTTGCAGGAAGGTGGAAGACCATTCCAGGCTCGATCTCGCGTTCGACGCCCTCGAACAGGCTCAGGATGCCACCTTCGCCCCAGTCGGGAGCGAAGGCGACGCCCATCGAATATCCGATCCGTTTGCGAAAGGCTGCCGTATAGCCAGCCTTGTCGATGACCGATTGTGCCGCCCGGTGCGGTGCAGCGCAGATTTGTCCCGGACGACAAACGTCCAATGCCGCGGCAAGCGCGTCGCGGGCGCATGAAAGCATGGAAAGTGCTCGGGAAGGGGGCGTGCCGATCCAGACCGATCGCATCAGTGCCGAATGGTAGCGAGCATGACTTCCGGCGATTTCCAGAAAGACGCAGTCCCCATGGCCCAGCACCCTTCGCCGCCATGTCATATGGGGCAATCCGCTGCGGGGACCGGAGGAAACCAGAGGCTCCATCGCCATCGTCTCGGACCCGCTTGCGATCGCGGCTGACATCATCGCGGCGGCCACTGCGTTTTCATCCGCCCCATCGCGGCAGGTCGTTATTCCGGCGGCGATGCCTGCTTCGGCATACCGTGCCGCGTGGCGAATTGCGTCAAGTTCCGCGCTGGATTTGACGGCGCGCAGGGGCGCGACAAGTCCCGAACCATCGTGCAGCGAACCGCCCGAGGCCATATCGAGTGCGGCCATGACACGCGGCGAAACAAACCAGCCGTCACGTTCGATGGCGATATCGGACAGATCCATCCCGTGGATCATGGCGATCAGTGCGGCAACCGGGTCTTCGCCATCCTGATAGGAAACGACCGTGTCGAGCCATGTGTTGGCTCTCGTGCCCGCCATCTCGAGCTGGCGAACGAGCAGCGCAGGGGCGCCGTCGACGGGCAAGACCAGTGCTTGAAATGCGAAGTATCCGGCAGTTTGGCGTCCCGTCAGCCAATAGATCGCCTCGGGGCCGGTCACTATCAGTGCGCCGAAACCGGCGGCGGCAATCGCCGCTTGGGCGCGAGCCTGACGGCCCGCGAATTCGGCGGAAGAAAAGGCGGCTTCGGTGCCGCGCAACCAGTCGAACGTCATGAAAGGGTCACCAGAAATAATGAGGCGTGCGGGTCAGAAGCTCCGGCCCATCGGCGTTTATGATGAAGATGTCTTCGAAAAACGCGGAGCCGACGCCCTCCAGCGCCAGAAACGCTTCGACGCCGAAGACCATGTTCTGCTCGACGCGGTCCTCGGGCAGGGACATCACGGTGGAGATCCGGGGCTGTTCGAAGGACAGCCCGATCCCGTGGCCGAAGAAGGGGAAGTTCTTCATCAGCGGCGACACCTCGCCGCCGAAGGCCTGCGTCCGGCGGTCCCCTTCGGCGGCCACATCCAGAAGGCGGGTGCCCGGGCGCATCATCGTGGCGAGGCAGGTTACGATATCGTTGGTCGCCTCGATCAGACGTCGCTGGTCGGCATTCGCAGGCCCTCGGACCGCCGTTCGACCGGGGTCGAGGTAGTAGCCCTGATGAAAGGCCGCATGGACGGTGCCGCGCACCATGTCGCCAATGGCGGGGGTGTCGGCGCTCGATCCCGTCAGCGGGTTGCGATAGTCGTACTGCATCGTCGCGCCGTGATTTGTGCCGATGGCTTGAACGCGCCCGCCGCGCGCCACTGCGACACGGGCGGCGTCTCCTGCCGCCTCACGTTCGCTTTTACCGGACAGAAGCCCGTGCATAAGCACGGTGGTGGCGTCGGTCGCGGCCTCGCCCGCGATGCGATAGCAGTCCAGTTCCGCCGGGCTTTTGATGCGGCGCAGCTGGCGGATCAGATCGTCGCATTCCACCCATTCAATTTGCGGGGTCCGTTCCATCAATTGATTGTAATATTTGATCGGGATGAACTGCGTGCCACACAGCGCGACGCGGCCCGTGATGCCCTTGGCCACCAAGGCTTCGGCGACCCCTATGAAGGGATGATTGTGGAAGTGCACATTGTCCACCGCCAATAGATCATCTCGCCCTTCGGGCTCGTCGATATGCAGCTCTGGCGTCTTGCCGCGCTGAAGGATCACGCCCGAAAAGGACCGGGCGGACCAGATCAGGGAATCGGTGCCGCCGCTGACCGAGTAGTGGTTGGTCAGATAGAGAATGTCGCCACAGTTGTCCGTCGTTCCGCCGCCTCGACCGAAGACGACTGCCGTCTCGAACCCGCGCGTCGTCAACAGGCTCTCGGCGCGGGCCCAGCGCCCTTCATATTCTGCGGCAGAAAAGAAGCGTTCCATTCGGGGGTCCCTGATCGCACGCGGTGCTTGAAGCCATAGTGTTTAGATTTTGAGTATACCCATAGTATTCCACAAGCAATTAACAAGCGATGAATTTCTCAAGTGTCAGGCGCGGGCCGCCGACGAAGTAAGCAAACCCGCGAGAAAATGCTCAGTATGGGGGCGAAATGAACATTTCGGGTTAAGGAATGCCAGTGGTATACTTAAATCGTTTCCATATTCCCGATCGCAGAGGCACCAAGCCCCATGACCAGAACGTTCTTGATCGGAGCCGCACCATGACCCCTCGCCGCCATATCCTTCCTGCCGGGCGGGGCGCGGCCTTTGTGCTCAAGGCGCGGGAAACCGCGACGCTGCGCAATCCGCACGGCACCCAGGTCGTTGATACATGGGCGCTGAACCTGTGCGACCCGCTGGAATATTCGGCAATGGAACATACGCGCTCGGTCAACAGCAACCTGTTCCTTGAACGTGGGATGCGCGTCGTGTCGATCCACCGCCGCGCGATGATGACGATGACAGAAGATACGACGCCGGGCTGCCATGATACGCTTTTGTGCCCCTGCAATGCCGCGATCTATCGCGAACTGGGTTGCGAAGGCCATCACCGCAGCTGCACTGACAATTTCCACGAGGCTATTGCAGAGCACGGCATCTCGCTGCCCTTCACCCCCGCCTCGCTAAACGTGTTCATGAACGTGCCGGTTGCGGACGGCGGCGCACTGGACCGCCGTCCCCCCGTCAGCAAGCCGGGCGACCACGTTGCGTTCCGCGCCGAGATGGACCTGCTTCTGGTGCTGTCCGCCTGTCCGCAAGACGTGACGCCGATCAACGGTTCCGACCAGACCCCGCGCGACATCGAAGTGGACATTGCATGACCGGCCCCTTTCTCAAACTTCGCGAAATCCGCAAAAGCTTCGGCGACAACGAGGTGCTCAAGGGTGTCTCGCTTGACGTCGCCCAGGGCGAGGTCGTGTCGATCATTGGCGCCTCCGGCTCGGGCAAATCGACCTTCCTGCGGTCGATCAACGCGATGGAGATGCCGCAGTCCGGCTTTATGGAATTCGGGGGGTATTCCTTCGACTACCGCGCTGAATCGCGCTTCCATCCCACGCAGGCCCAGCTTCAGAGCCTGCGCGCCGAAATCGGGATGGTATTCCAAAGCTATAACCTTTGGCCGCATATGACGGTGCTGCAGAACGTCATCCACGCCCCGATGATGCTGCGCGGCCAGAGCAAGGCGGACGCCACCGCCGAGGGCGAGGCGCTGCTGTCGCGCATCGGCCTTTACGAAAAACGCCACAGCTATCCCGGCCGCCTTTCGGGCGGGCAGCAGCAGCGCGTCGCCATCGCCCGTGCGCTTGCGATGAAGCCCAAGCTGATGCTGTTCGACGAGGTGACGTCGGCGCTCGATCCCGAGCTGGTGCACGAGGTCCTGACGCTCATGGCCTCGCTGGCCGCCGACGGGATGACGATGCTGCTCGTCACGCACGAGATCGCCTTTGCCCGTGACGTGTCCAACCGCGTGCTGTTTTTCGATCAGGGCGTGATGGCCGAGCAGGGGCCGCCCGATGTCGTGCTGAAAAATCCCGAAAGCCCGCGCCTGCGGCAGTTCCTTCACCGCATCCTCCACGATGCCCCGTCATCGGAGGCCCAGGCATGAACCAGCTGTTCGGAGATATCGCGCTTTATGGTCCCGGCTTCATGCGGGCTGCGTGGTTGGTGCTTTGGCTGACGGTGCTGACTATCATCGTCAGCTGGATCTGCGGGCTTGCCGCCGCGCTGGCACAGCGGTCGGATTATCGCATCCTGCGGGGGATCGCGGGGTTCTACATCTGGTTCATCCGCGGAACGCCCGCGTTGGTCCAGATCTTCATCATCTATTTCGGTCTGCCGCAGCTTGGCATCCGGCTGTCGCCCTTTACCGCCGGGGTCATAGCCCTTGGCGTGAACTCCGGCGCCTATGTGGCCGAGATCATCCGCTCGGGTCTGTCGGCGATCCACAAGGGCCAGACGGAAAGCGCGCTGGCGATCGGGTTCAGCCATGCGCAGACGATGCGCACGATCATCCTGCCGCAGGTGTTCCGCATCATCCTGCCGTCGATCACGAACGAGTCGATCTCCACCTTGAAGAACACCTCGCTTCTCTCGGCGATCACGGTGGTGGAGCTGACGCTGTATGCTCAGACACTGATTTCAGCCACGTTCCGCCCGTTCGATTTCTACATCGCGGTCGCGGTCATCTATTTGGCGCTGACCTCGGTCCTGACCCAGCTCGCGAACTGGCTCGAACGCCGCTATACGAGGCTGAGCTGATGAGCGTGCTTCCCACCGACTCGCTCTCCACGCCGCGTTTCATCGGCCCGCCGACCTTCATGCGGCTGCCCATGGCAACGCGGCTGGAGAATCTGGACGCGGCGATCATCGGCCTGCCGTCCGATTCCGGGGCGCCGTATCGCACCGGCGCGCGGTTCGGACCGAATGCCTTGCGCGCGATGTCGGTGATGCTGCGTCCGATCAATCCCTATCGCGGTAACATCAGCATCTTCGACGTGCTGCGCGTAGCCGATGCAGGCGATGCGAATGTCGTGCCGGGATACGAGATCGAAAGCCTAGTCCAGCTTCAGGCCTCGTTGTCGGCTGTTGTATCTGCGGGCGCGGTGCCCTTCGGCATTGGCGGCGATCATTCGGTGTCGCTGGCTGCGTTGCGGGCCGTGGCGGCGCGGACGGGGCCGCTGGCGCTGATTCATTTCGACAGCCACACCGACACGTGGGACAGCTATTTCGGCGGCCAGCGTTACAGTGCCGGCACCATGTTCCGCCGCGCGGTGGAGGAGGGGATCGTCGATCCCGCCCGTTCAATCCAAGTCGGCCTGCGTGGCTCGCTGTTCCGCGACACGGATGTCAGCCAGTCGCTCGACCTCGGGTTCGAGGTCATCACCTGTGACGAGATGTTCGCGATGGGCCTGCCCGAAGTAGCCCGCCGCATTTCCGAACGTGTCGCCGGGCACCCAAGTTATCTGAGCTTCGATCTCGATTTCGTTGATCCCGCCTATGCGCCGGGGGTGGAGACGCCCGAATGCGGCGGCCCGTCGGCGCGCGAGGCGCTTGGCCTTCTGCGCGCGCTGAAGGACATCGATCTTGCGGGCTGCGACGTGGTCGAGCTCAATCCTCTCTATGACGGTCCGGGCCAGATCACCGCCCTGCTCGGGGCCACCGTCATGGCCGAACTTCTGGCGATCCTGGCCGAAGCAAGGCTTGAAGGCGCGGCAATGAAAAATCCGACAGCGAGTGTATGAGATGAAATTGAAATTCTTGGCGCTTGGCGCCGTGACTGCCCTTTCGATGGCCTTCGCGACCGGTGCCATGGCGCAGGGAGAGCTGGAGCTGCTGGTCCCCGGCAAGCTGAGCGCGGCGACGGAAGGGACCTATCCTCCCTTCTCGATGCGCGCGCCCAGCGGCGAGTTGGACGGGCTGGAAATCCGCATCATGTCCGAGGTCGCAAAGCGTCTCGGCCTCGAATACGAACCGGTGCTGGTGAAATGGGAAAGCGTGCTGATCGGGCTCGAAGCCGACCAGTATGACATCATCAGCGTCGCGATGGACATCACCGAGGAACGCCAGAAGGCCGTAACCTTCGCCGATGGCTGGCTTGAATCGGGCGGCCGCGTGATCGTGCGCGAGGGCAGCGACATCACCACCCCGGCGGGCATCGCGGATCATCCGGTCGGCGGGCTGGTCGCTTCCAACTGGACCAAGATCGCCGAGGATCTTGGCGGCGACGTCAAAGCCTACAAGGCGGAATCCGATGCGGTGCAGGATTTGGTCAACGGCAACGTCGATGCGATCGTGACCGACGCGGTCGCTGCGGGCTATACCATCAAGGCGGCGAACCTTCCGCTGCTGATGCTGGAAGAGCCGGTCAGCAGCATCCAGAAGGGCTTTGCGATCAAGAAGGGCAAGCCCAACCTGACTGCTGCCGTGAACAAGGCGCTGGCCGATATGATTGCGGATGGAACCTATGCTCGGCTGACGACGGATCTAGTCGGCTACTCGCCCGCGCCGGCAAATCCGATCCGCAGCCTGGCCGAATAAGACGGGGGGCGGGCACTTAGCCTGCAACCTCGTAATCGGCGCAGATTTCGCCCTTGGCCGACCGCGCGTCCAGCGCGGTCGCTTCGTTTTCGGTGACGGGGTGGAAGCGGATCATGTCGCCGGGGCGGAAGGCGAAGACCTCCTCGCGGGCCGGATCGAAGCTGCGCAGGGGCGTGCGTCCCAGAAACCGCCATCCGCTGGGGGAGGGCAGCGCCCCGATACATGCCTGCGCCCCGCCAATGGCGATCCCGCCTGCGGAGGTCAATTGGCGGGGCGTGGTCAGACGCGGGGTGTGAAGCGTCTCGGGCAATCCACCCAGATAGGTGAAGCCCGGTGCAAAGCCGATCATGTAGACGCGGTAATCGACCGACCCGTGCAGCGCGATCAGCGCTTGTGTCGTCATGCCTTTCATCTTGGCCATTTCGTCCAGATCCAGTCCGGCATCGTGGCCGTAGAGCACCGGAACATGCCACAGTCGGCTGCCCTGCATGCGCCCGCCCGCCTTTTGCGCCATGATCGCCAACGTCTCGGCCAGTACCGCGCCGCGGATCACGCCGGGATCGTAAAGGACCAGAAGCGATCGGTACGTCGGCACCGTCTCTGTCACGCCCAACACACCTTCGGTCTGCACGGCCTGATCCAGCGCGATGACCCTGTCGTGCAGTTCTACGGAAATCTCGTCCCCGAATTCCACGACCAGGGCTGCGTCACCCGCCGGAAGGATGCGTGGCGCCGTGCTTGTGCTAGGGTGGGTCATCCAGCCATCTCCGAAGTGTTTCCGCAGCGGGTTGCATGATGCGTATACCGCTGGTATGGCATTAATATGTTCAATGGTTGCTGACAATCCCCATGCCTGAATCTTCGAAGGTCATTGCCTTGGTCACCCGCATCGCCGCGGCGCAAGAGGCGCAGTGGCTTGAACGGCTGCGCTTGGCGATGCCGGATGAGGTTATCGTTCCGTTTCGTGACCTTACCTCTGCGCAGCGCAGCCTTGTCGATATCGCCATCGTCGCAAATCCGGACCCTGCCGAGATAGCGCAGTTGCCAGCGCTGGTTTGGGTTCATAGTCTTTGGGCAGGGGTGGAACGGTTGGTGGCCGAACTGCCGGGGTTCCGGCCACCGATCGTGCGACTGGTCGACCCCGAGCTTGCCCGCACCATGGGAGAGGCAGGGCTGGCATGGACCTATTACCTGTTCCGCGACATGGCGGACTACGCCCGCCAACAACGCGCGCGGAATTGGAGCCAGCTTCCCTATCGTCCGCCATCGGCGGTCACGGTCGGTATCCTTGGCCTTGGCGCCTTGGGTGCCAATGCTGCGCGGCGGATCCGCAGCGCCGGATTCCTGGTCGTCGGCTGGAGCCGCAGCCCGAAGAAAATCGACGGCGTCCAGTGCCACGACGGCGATGCGGGTCTGGCCGAGGTTCTGCGCCAGAGCGACATTCTTCTTGTGCTTCTTCCCCTCACCCAAAATACGCGGAATTTGCTGGATGCAGAGCGTCTGGCGATGCTGCCGAAGGGCGCGAAGATCATCAATTTTGCGCGCGGAGCAATCATCGACAAAGGGGCGCTGGTCGCCGCGCTGGACGCAGGCGAGATCGCCCATGCGGTTCTGGACGTGTTCGAGGTGGAACCCCTGCCGAAAGACGATGCGCTGTGGGATCATCCATCCGTCACCGTGCTGCCCCATATCTCTGCCCCCACCGATGCAGGGACGGCGGCTGCGGTCGTCACTGGCAACATCGCACGCTATCGACGCGATGGAATCATCCCGCCTGCGATCGATCAGGCCCGGGGCTATTGATCAGCGCCGTGTCAGCCAGTCTAGGAAACGCTTCCGCACGCTGATAAAATGCGCCTCCATCGCCGCGCGGGCGGCGGCGGGATCGGCAGCTTCGATGGCGTCGATGACGGCGATGTGTTCGATGGCCTGCTGGGCGAACCCGTCGTGCCGGCGGCTGATGGTGCAGCGCCGCGCCGTCTCGCGCATGTCGGCAAGCATGCCGGGCAGGATCGCAAAGCCGGCCGCTTCGGCCACGGCGCGGTGGAACTGGTCGTCCTCGATCCAGAAGGCGTCGAAGGCGGTCTCGGACCCATCGGCGTGGCGCTGCATGACCGCGCGCATGTCGGCCAGTACCGGGGCAAGGCCAGTGATGGCCGCGCGCTCTGCGGCGCGGGCCGCGGCGGTCCCTTCCAGAAGGCGGCGGACCTCGGAAATCTCTAAAAGCTGCTCCAGCGTCACCTCGCGGATCATCAGCGTGCCGTTCTGAAGGCGGGAGATCACGCCCTCCGCCTCCAGCCGCGAGATGGCGCCCCGCAGTGGCGTGCGCGAAATGCCGGACTGTTCGGCCAGAGACCGTTCCGTCAGGTTGTCCACCGCGCTCAACTCGCCGACGAGGATGCGTTGCTTCAGGCTGCGATAGGCGTGCTCGGTCAGGGTGTCGTCGTTCATTCCGCTGCCCTTTGCGTGTCGCCCCAAGTGGATTTCAAGGCGCGAACGGCGGCGACCAGATCATCAGGGTCCATGGCCTCGTCGGGGTTGTGGCTGCCGTTCCCGTTGCGAAGGAAAACCATTACGGCATCCCAGCCGGCCTGCGCAAAGGCTGCCGCGTCATGACCGCCGCCCGACAACATCCGGCGGGGCGCATCGCCCAGCCGCGCGGCGCCGTCAGCGATGCGATCGGCAAGGCCATGCGACAAGGCGGAGGGCTTGCTGCGGGACTGCGCGCCCAGATCGAACGCGACCCCGCGTAAAGCTTCGATCCTTGCGATTTCCTTCCGCAGCAGGGCGTCCATTTGGTCCAGAACCGCGTCGTCCTCGCTGCGGATGTCGATGCAGAAGCCAAGCTGGCCGGGAACCTTTGCAAAGGCATGTTCGGCGCTGGCCGCGTCGACCCGGCCAAAGGTTACGGCCAGATCGGCAGTCGTCTCGCCCCAGTGTCGATCCATGGCAGTGACCAGATCGGCAAAGGCGAAAACGGCATCGTTGCGCGCATTGCGCGGTGCGCCGCCCGAATGCGCCCACGTGCCCCGAATTTCGGCATTGCGGTAACGCAGCCCGCCACGAACGCCGCGCACGAGCGCATAGGGCTCGCCCGCACCCATCAGAACCGGACCCTGTTCGATATGCATTTCGACAAAGCAGGCGGGGGCAAGGCTGTGGCCGCGCAGCACGGCATCGGGATCGCCGCCTTCGTCGCGGATATGATCAGCCAGCGTGCGGCCCGTATCAGCGCGGCGGGCCAGCATGTCGTCGGCGGTCAGCCGCCCCATCGCCGCGCGCGACCCGATATAGGAAACCGGGAACCAGACGCTTTCCTCGGCCCGTGTGACGGTGACGACCAGATCGACCGGTGGTGTCTCGCCCGCCTCGACGAAGGCTGCGGCAAGGGCCATCGCGCCCGCAACGCCGGCGGTTCCGTCATAGGCGCCGCCCATCGCCACGGTGTCCAGATGCGAGCCGACATACAGCGCGGGCGCGGCAGGGTCGCGGCCCGGAAGCCGCGCGAATAGGTTCCGCCCGGCATCGCGCGAGACGTCAAGCCCAAGGGCCAGCGCATGGCGTTCGATGACGCGGTGCGCCTCGGATTCCTGCGGGCTGTAGGAGGGGCGGGTAAAGCCGGGGCCCGGCACCGAAATCGCGTTCACTTCCGACAAGATG
This sequence comes from Falsirhodobacter flavus, assembly GCA_029846755.1. GTDB lineage: Bacteria > Pseudomonadota > Alphaproteobacteria > Rhodobacterales > Rhodobacteraceae > Falsirhodobacter > Falsirhodobacter flavus. Next base: position 10,421 of record JARWBI010000022.1, read on the forward strand.
GCATGGACCATCCGTTCTATTGCATCGCTCATGACCATGCCTCCGGTGCGTTCAATGCGGTTTCTGGACGGATGCCATGCAGTGCCGCCAGCGTGTTGCGTGCGCTGGCCGTCGCAACACGTGCCAGCGCCTCTTGGGTGGAGCCGCCCAGATGCGGGGTGAAGATCACCTGCGGGAAACGCCCCAGCGAACCTTGCGGCGCGGTGGGGCTGTAGACGTCCAAGCCCGCCGAAGCGATCTGCCCCGAGGACAGCGCGGCGGCCAGTGCGACCTCGTCCACCAGCCCGGCCCGAGCGGTGTTCACAAGGATGGCTCCCCGCTTGCAGGCTGCAAATGCCGCGGTTCCGATCAATCCCCGCGTCTGGTCCCGCAATGGCGTATGAAGCGAAATCAGGTCGGCCCTTGCGAGGCCCGCATGCAGGTCCGCGACGGTTTCGAACCCCTGCACATCCCTTGCGCGGGGCGAATGAACCAGAACCGTCATTCCGAATGCATCGCGCAGCATCTGTCCCAGACCGGAGCCGATACTGCCCCAGCCGACGATCAGCGCAACTTTGCCCGACAATTCGGTCGTGGCGACCCGTTCGCGAAAGCTCGCCTCGGCGCGGCGCTGGGCGGCGTCGGCAGCGGGGATGGCCCGCGCCGCCGCGATGGCCAGACCGAGGGCGAGTTCCGAAACCGAACGGGCATTCGCGCCGGGGGTGTTGCAGACCAGCACCCCTTTGCGCGTCGCGGTTTCCATATCCACGGGATCATGTCCCGCGCCGTGGATCACGATCACGCGCAGCTTGCGTCCCGCCATGATCGCGCGTCCCGACAGACCGGCATCGCGCGTAATGACCGCATCGCAATCGTCGATCAGCGGCAGGATGTGGTCATCCGTCGCCGCGGGACACGGCACCGGCGTCACCCCGTTGGTCCGCAACAGGTCCAGCCCGTCACCATGTATCGGCTGTACGATCAGGCATTTCATGCGTCCGCCTCCAGCCGGTCGAGCCGTCCTAGGATCGCGCGGGCGGCGTTGCCCACATGTGCGATCATCCGCGCCTCGGCGGTGGCACCGTCGCGGGCGGAAAGGGCTTCGATGATGCCCAGATGCTCTTCGCACCCTTGCAAAAAGCGGTTGGGCACCTGATGCACGTCGAACATGCATGTGCGCAGCCGTAGGTCGGCGACGGTGCGAACCAGTGTGCGATTTTCGCTGGCTTGGGCGATCATCGCGTGAAAATCGCTATCGACGCGGCTCTGCACGTCGCCGTCGCCGGGGCCCCCTGCCATCAAGTTGCACACGCGACTGGCCATGTTATCCAGCGTGGAAAGGGGCAGAGTGACCGCTTGCCGTGCCGCAAAGCCTTCCAGCGCGGCACGCAGGGCAAAGACCTCTTCTACTTCGGCATGGGTCAATTGGCGGACGCGCAGAAAGCGCCCGTCGCGATGCGCGAGGCCCTCGGCTTCGATCCGCTTCATCGCCTCACGGACGGGAGTGCGGGACATGTCGAGCTCGCCTGCCAGTTCGCCTTCCTTCAGCGCCGCGCCGGGGGCAAGTTTGCGTGACAGGATCAGTTCGATGATCTGCCGATAGGCGCGACTGGAAAGAGGTTCGGTCATCGGGCGGTCTCGACTTCGGCAAGGGCGCGGGAGAAGGAGTCGCGATGGGCGATCAGCATGTCCTCGGCGCGGGACTGGGATATGGCGGTGAAACGAAAGGGGCGGCTCGAGACCATCTGCGCAAGGCGCGGCAGGTCCACGCTGGCGATGGTGGCTATCTTGGGATAGCCGCCCGTCGTCTGGCGGTCGGACAGAAGAACCAGTGGCTGGCCGGAACCTGGCACCTGGATCGATCCGGGCAGCGTGCCGTCCGACACGATGTCATGACCCATTTCCGCATGGATGCGCGGGCCGTCCAGCACCATCGCCATCCGGTCGCGTTTCTGCGTCACGGTGAAGGGGCCGCGCAGGAAAACCGTTACTGCAGTCGCGCCGAAACGGTCATCCTGCGGGCCTGGAACGACGTGGATTGCGCCGCTCCGGACACGCCACGGCGCGCCCAGCTTCCGCATCGGCATGGGTTCAGCGCCGCCCAGCGGCAGCATGTCGCCCGCTTGCAGGGTACGCCCCTCGATGCCGCCGATGCCGGTGCGCAGGTGGGTGCTGCGCGCACCAAGCACGGGCTGGGTGCCGATCCCCCCGCCTATGGCGACATAGCCCCAGACGGCTTCCGCCATCGCCCCGATGGTCACCTCTTGTCCCGCACGGACAAGATGGGACTGCCATGGCGCGACGGGATTGCCCCCGATCCGCAGATCGCGCACCGCGCCGCAGACCGCCACCATGCGGTCATCGCCGAACCGGATCGCCCCGCCGAAAAAAGCGAACTCCAGCGTCGCCGCATCCGCCGGGTTGCCGACCAGCGCATTGGCCATCCGCATTGCATCGGGGTCCATCGGCCCTGCGCCGGACACGCCGAAACGCAGCATCCCACGGCGGCCCGCATCCTGCACGGTCATCATCATTCCCGGACGAAGGATCTCGGCCTGTCCCATGGGTCAGATCGCGCCCGCGCGGCGCGTGTCGATATAGATCCGGCGCAGTTCGCGAGCGACCGGGCCGGGGATCCCGTCGCCGATATCCGCCCCATCCACCCGCACCACCGGCAGAACGAAATTCGAGGCCGAGGTAATGAACGCCTCGCGCGCAGCCGTCGCCTCGGCCACGGTGAAGGCGCGCTCCTCGACCCGCAGGCCGTGGTCCTGCGCGAGCGCGATGACCGCCGCGCGGGTGACGCCCGGAAGCAGCGCCCGTGACAGATCGCGGGTAACCAGAACTCCGTCCGCCGTGACGATATGCGCGGTGGCCGAGCTTGCCTCGGTCACAAACCCGTCCTCGACCAGCCATGCGTCCTGCGCGCCGGCTGCCATCGCCTCCATCTTCGCCATCGACGGCCAGAGCAGTTGCACGGTCTTAATGTCGCGCCGTCCCCAGCGAAGGTCGGGCAGGGTGATGACCGCGATGCCGGTTGCGGCCTGCGGATTGTCGATGGCCTTCTTCGGCTGCGTATACATCACCAGCGTCATCGGCGCGCCATCGCGGGGATAGGTGAAGTCGCGGTCTGACGCCCCGCGCGAAAGCTGGAGGTAAACCAGCCCTTCGGTCAGCCCGTTCAATTCGACCAGTTTGCGGTGCGCGGCCAGAAGGGCGTCGTCGTCCAGCGGGATCTGCATCCCAAGCTCGTGCGCAGATCGTTTCAGTCGTGCGGCATGGGGTGCGTAATCGGCAAGCTTGCCGTCCAGAACGCACGTTACCTCATAGATGGCGTCGCCCATCGTATACCCGCGATCAAAGACCGAGATCCTTGCCTCGGTCTCGGGCACCCAGTCGCCATTCAGGTAAACCGTTCTCGTCATTGTGTCTTTCCTGTAAATGATGCGATCCCGATGCCTTCGGCGGCAAGCGCCGCACGCAGGCCGCGCGCCATCTCGACCGCGCCGGGGGTATCGCTGTGAACGCAAAGGGTGGCAGCGTCGACCGGCAGGCGCTTGCCGCCGGTGGTGGGAATGTGGCCGCCAACGACCATTTCCAGCACCTGATCGACGCTCTGGCGCGCATCGTGGATGACCGCGCCGGGCTGGCTGCGCGGTGTCAGCTCGCCCTGATCGGTATAGGTGCGGTCGGCATAAATCTCGCACGCAACGGGCAGCCCCGCCTTTTCCGCAGCGGTGTAGGTTTCCGAATAGGGCAGCGAGACATAGATCAGCGACGGGTCCACCGACTTGACCGCCCGCACGCACAGTGTCGCAAGGTCGGGGTCCACCGCCGCCATGTTGCCAAGCGCCCCGTGGGTCTTCACATGCGTCATCTTATGGCCTTCGATCTCGGACATTCCGCGCAGGGCAACGATCTGGTAGATAAGCTGCGCTTCTAGATCATCCGGATTTTCGCCAGAAATGCGGCGGCGGCCGAAGCCGTAAAGGTCGGCGAACGAAGGATGCGCGCCGACCGCCACACCCTTGTCCCGCGCCATCCGAAGCGTGCGGCGCATGACCGAAGGATCGCCGGCATGAAATCCGCAGGCAATGTTCGCGGTCGAGACGAGGTCCAGCATTGCGGCATCGTCACCGATGGTCCACGCCCCGAAACTTTCGCCAAGATCGCAGTTTAGGTCGATCGTTCTCATGCTATCCTCGACACGTTCAGGCTGGGATTATCGAATACCGACGGTATACCGAGCCCGCAAGGGTTTTCTATGACTCTGTCAGACTTTGCATCAACGCTTCCTGATTTGCAGGCTGTGCGGGCCGCGCCGGACTTGCCAGAACGATCCGGCGGGCATAGGCAGCCGCATCCGGCAACGGTGCGCCCCCCTGCAATCCCAGCCAGCGCGGCACGATGGATGCCCCGATCCCGCTGGCGACAAGGCTGGAAATCGCCTCCAATCCGTCCAGCGTGCAAAAGCGCGCAGGGTGGATGTCGCGGTCCTGCAGGTATCTTTCCGAAAGGCGCCCGCCCCATGACCGGGGATCATAGGCGATCAGCGGCATCTGGCGGAACAGATCGGCCAAGGGCAGGTGGGACGCGCCTTGAGGGGCGAGAAGGCATAACGGCTCCTCGTGCAACGGTTGGAGGGTGATGTCCGGCGACGGGCCGTCCGGCGGCGCAACGATCAGCGCCGCGTCCAGCCGCCCCTCGCGCAGCGCCTCGTAAAGCGCGGCGGAACTGCCCGGTTCGATTCGCACCTCGATCTGCGGCGCGATGCTGCGCAGCGCAGGCAAAAGCCGAGGCACAAGCCCGCTGAGCATGGTAGAGATCGCGCCCAGCCGCAGGATGCCCGCCGCCGTTCCCGGATCGGCGGCCTGCCGCAGGCCCGCGCGCAGATCCACCATCTGCTCCATCATCGGCAACAGATCGAGGCAAAGCTGCGTCGGGGTGGCCGTATTGGCCCGCCGCAGCAAAAGGGGGGCGCCGATATCCTGTTCCAGCACGTGGATGCGCTGGCTAATGGCGGCGGGGGTCAGGCCCTGCACCCGCGCCGCCCCGACGATGGAGCCGAGCCGCGCCACCGTCATGAGGCTTTCCAGAAAACGGGTATCCATAGTTTTTCCGTTGCTCAGGAAAGAAATATTACGCTTTTCCCTTCTCTAGGTCGGCTTTAGCAAAGGCGCAACATTACAGGAGCCTTGCATGCAGTCCGTCTTTCACCTTGCCATCCACGTCACCGATCTGGACGAAGCGCGCCGCTTCTACGGCGATATTCTTGGTTGCGAGGAAGGCCGCTCGACTGACACCTGGGTCGATTTCGATTTCTTCGGCCATCAGCTCTCGCTCCACCTTGGCAAACCATTCGAGACGACCCGCACCGGCAAGGTCGGGGACCACATGGTGATGATGCCGCATATGGGTGCGGTGCTGCGCTTGGACGACTGGAAGGCGCTGGCGGACCGGCTGGCGGCGAACGGCGTCGCCTTCGACATCCCCCCCGTCGTGCGGTTCGAAGGCGAGCCGGGCGAGCAGCGCACGATGTTCTTCTTCGACCCTGCCGGCAACCCCATCGAAATCAAGGGCTTTGCCGATTTCGATGGGGTCTTCGCAAAATAACTCATCGAAGGGCGGAAAATTCCGCAAGACAGGTCCGCAGCTGGGAGATGAAACTGTGCATCAGCCCGGTATGTGGCACCCCTTTGCGGGTGAAAAGGACCGCCCGCACCTCGCACGACGGAAGGAATGGCCGTTCCACCAGCAGGGGTGACGACTGCGCCCGCGCCGAGAATGGATCGACGACGGTCGCGCCAAGTTCGTGCGCGGCCAGGATCGCCGCAGTCTGGCAGTACCGCACCTCCACCTCGGGGGCATAGGGTGCGCCTGCCTGCTCGAATGCGGAACGGACGAGCTGGCCGAGGTTGGATTCCTGCTCCAGCCCGACCATCGAACAGGGCGAAAGGTCGGCGGGGGTCACATGGGGCAACGCTGCCAGCGGCCCGTCTGCGGGAACCAGCGCGACCATGTGCGAGCGATGCAGCACGTCCATGTTCACATGTTCCATCCGATCTTGCGACAGTGCGAGGCCGACATCGGCAAGTCCGGAATGCACGGCATCGACCACATGTTCCAGCCGGCGGACGTCGAAGCTGATCGAAACGTCCGGCCCGTTCCGAAGTAGACGGCGCAATGCCTGCGGGGCTATGGAATGGCCCAGTGGCGGGGTGGAGATGATGCGGAGCCGCCCGGCCAGCCCCAGCTTCATGTCGCGCGCCCGCTGGGAAAAGCCGCGCATCAGGCTGAAGATCGGGCGGATCTCCTCATACAGTTCGCGTGCCTCGGCGGTGGGGGTCAGGCGGCGCGCGGCCCGCTCGAACAACGTCATGCCAAGCTGCGCCTCAAGCTGGCGCAGACCGGACGATACGGCAGGCTGCGAGATCTTCAGCACATCCGCCGTTTCCACCGTGGTGGAACAGCGCATCATCGCTGCAAAAATCTCCAGAAGCCGCAGCGAGACGTCGGGCAGGTTGCCGGACCGGGGCGGCATCAGGCCATCACCGCGCCAAGCGCCATGACGGCCGCGGCCTGCACCGGATCGATGACGGGAACGCCAAGTTCTTGCTCCAGCAACTGGCGGCGTGGTGCGAAACCCGCGCAGCCAAGCACGATCGCCCCTGCACCCATGTCCACCAACCTGCGCCCGGCCTCCTTCGTTTCTTGCAGCACGGCCGCCGAGGTGCCCGCATCCAGCGCCGACACGCCTGATAGGCCGACCTCGCCCGCCAGACGGCCGATCACGCCCATCTGCCGCATCTTCGACATATGGCGCGGGATGGATCTGGGCGACAGCGCGATGATCCCGAAACGGTCGGCGCGGGCCATCGCGGTCAGGATGCCGCATTCCTGAATGCCGAAGGCGGTCATCCCTTCGGCCCGCATCAGATCGAGGCCGGGGTCCGAGAAACAGGCGGTGATGACGGCCCGTGCCTGCCTTTCGCGCGCGGTGTCCAGAACGCGCAGGCCCGCCCGCGCCACATCCTCTGCCGAGGCGATGGTGGCGGGGCTGCCCGCCAGCGTCACGCAGTCGAACGAGGGTCCATAGGGGGCCAGTGCGTCGCGGAGCCCCTGTGTCACGCCTTCGGAGGAATTGGGGTTGATGACCAGAATCATGGCGCGATCCTTGCTCCGAAGTTCTGTGCGGGATCCAGTTCTTTGGCCAGATACCCGCGCTTGCCGGTAAGATCGACAGTGGCGCGGGGAACGAAACGTCCTTGCCCTTCGGTTGCGCGAAGCTGGCCTTTCTCGACAATCACATGGCCTCGGTTCAGCACGATTTCCGGAGCGCCGGTCAACTCCATCCCCTCGAACGGGGTGAAGTCCATGTTGTCGTGCTGATCGGCCAGCGTGACGCGGCGCGTCGCGTCCGGGTTCCAGATCGCGATGTCGGCATCCATGCCCGGCGCGATGGACCCCTTCTGCGTCATCCCGAATGTCTTGGCCGCATTGGTCGCAGACAGCGCCACGAACTGTTGCAGTGTGATCCGCCCCTTGGCCACGCCTTCTGAGAACAGATAGGGCAGCCGCGCCGCGATCCCCGGCATCCCGTTCGCGATCTTGGGATAGGGCGCGTCCGGCCCTGCGGCGAACTTGCCGCTGGCGTCGAAACGATAGGGGGCATGGTCGGAGCTGACGCTTTCGAACGTGCCGCTTTGGATATGCCGCCACAGCGCGTCTTGCGTCGCGTGGTCGCGCACGGGGGGCGAGCACATGAACTTAGCCCCCTCCATCCCCGGTCGGTCCAGATCGTTGCGGGTCAGCGCCAGATATTGCGGACAGGTTTCTGCGAACAGCTTGGTGCCCGCCAGTTTTTCGCGCTGGACGATGGCGGCTCCTCCGGCAGTGGAGACATGCACGATGAACAGCGGCGCATCGACCAGTTTGGCGAGGCTGATGGCTCGGTTGATCGCCTCCTCCTCGGCCAGTTCGGGGCGGCTGATGGCGTGGTATTTCGGCGCGGTCAGGTTTTGCCCCGCCAGGCGGCGGTTCATCCATTTGACCATGTCGTTGTTTTCGGCGTGGACCATGGTGATCGCGCCGTGTTCCTTGGCGACCGTCAGGATGTCCAGCATCCCGCCGTCGCCGAGGTTCATCAGATCATAGGTCATGAAGACCTTGAAGCTGGTGATCCCGCGTTTGAACGCGCGGGGAAGCTGGTCGCGCAGCACCGCCTCGGTCGGGTCCGAGATGATGAGGTGATAGCTGTAATCCAGCACTGACCGCTGGGCCCGCGCATCGTATGTCGCGAGCACATCATCCACCGACTGCCCGCGATGCTGCCCCGCGAACGGGATGAAGCTGGAGTTGCCTCCGAACGCCGCCGACACCGAGCCGCTGTAATAGTCGTCCGCCGTCATCACTCCGGCAGAGCTTTCCTGCGCGATATGGGCATGGGCCTCGATCCCGCCGGGCAGCACCAGCCGTCCGCCCGCATCGATGCGGCGGGTGCCGCCCTCAATTTGTTCGGCAACGGCGGCGATGCGCCCGTCCTTGATGCCGATATCGCCGCGGAACGTGTCCGACGCCGTGACGACCGTGCCGGAGTGGATGACCGTGTCGAACATCTCAGACCTCGATCTTCATGCCGGTTTGCGCGGTGATGCGCCCGTAATGTTCCGTGCGGCGATGGGCAGCGAAGTTGAACACGGTCTGCTTTCCGAAGGCGCATTTGTCGAAATCGCATTCCGCAACGATGACCTCGTCCCCCTCGCCGGTCGTGCGGGCGATCACGTAACCGTCGGGATCGACGATGATCGATCCGGCGAACATGTGGTTTCCATCTTCCATCCCGCATTTTGCGACGGCAACGGCATAGGTGGAGTTTTGATACGCCCCTGCGCAGACGGAAAGTTCATGGTGATAGACGCGCCGCTCGATCCCCTCTTCTGCCGAAAGGTTGTTCTGGCTGGGTGTGTTATAGCCGATCGTCACCAGTTCGACCCCTTGCAGGCCCAGCACACGCCACGCCTCGGGCCAGCGCCGGTCGTTGCAGATCGCCATGCCCATGACGACCCCCTGGTTCCGCACCACGTTGAACCCCGTGTCGCCGGGCAGGAAATAACGTTTCTCCAGATGCTGGTGGCTGCGTTCGGCCTCGTATTCTGCATGGCCGGGCAGGTGGGTCTTGCGATATTTCAGCACGATCTCGCCCTCGGGCGATACGGTGATCGACGTGTTGTAATGCAGCCCCTCGGGCGTCAGTTCGCAATACCCGAAGGTAAATCCGATCTTCAGGCGGCGGGCCAGATCGAACAGCGGCTGCGTCGCGGCGTTCGGCATCTGGGTTTCGAACCAATGGTCGAATTCGGCGCGATCCTCGACATAGAAGCGCGGAAAGAACGTCGTTAGGGTCATTTCGGGATAGACGACGAATTCGGCCCCCTTTTCATGCGCCTGTTCCATCAACACCATCATGCGCGACACGACGGCCTCGCGCGGCTCGTCCTTCTGGATACCGCCGATCTGGGCGCCGGCAACGATCATCTTCATGTCTTCTCCTAAAGTGCGAGTTTGCGCTGATACCGGCTGACAAGGCGCACCATCGGCCACAGCAGGACCAGATAGACCGCCGCGGCCATAACCAGCGGGGATGAGTTGTAGGTGACGGACCGGGCCATGTTGGCCTGGTACAAAAGCTCGGACAGCGACACGACTGAGGCGAGCGAGGTCAGCTTCACCACTTCGATCGTGTTCGACAGAAGGTCGGGCAGCACGTTGCGGACGGCCTGCGGGATGACGACGTGGCCCAGCATCTGCCCCTTGCTCAGTCCCGTGGCGCGTGCGGCTTCCCATTGTCCGGCGGGCACGCTTTGCAGCCCGGCGCGATACACCTCGGCATAATACGCCGAGTTGTTCAGCAGGAAGGCGACCGCGACGGCCATGAAGGGCGACATCTCGACCCCCGCGAAGGGCATGCCGGAATAGACGAAGATCAGCAGCACCAAAGGCGGCAGGGCGCGCATCAGGTCGATCAGCGCCATCACCGGCCATGACAGCCAGCGGCGCGGACTGGTGGCGGCCAGCGCCAGAAGCAATCCCCCGACCAGCCCCAGCCCGATTACCACTGCGCAAAGGCGCAGGGTCATCCACAGCCCTTGCAGCAGCAGCGGCCAAGCCTGCGCCATGATGTCGAGGTTGAAGAACATCTCCATGATACCGGGCATCGTTACACCTTCCAGCTGAAGCGGCGTTCAAGCCAGCGCGCAAAAATTACTGCGGGCAGGAAGATCGCGAGGTAGGCGGCAGCGGCCATGGTCAGCGGCGTTGCCGACCCAGACATCGCCTGCGCCGATGACGACACCGCAAGAACCTCCTTCACGCCGATGACCGACCCAAGCGCCGTCATCTTGGTGATGGCCAGCGATCGGTTGACCAGCGACGGCACGCCCATCCGGACCGCCTGCGGCAGCGCGACCGAGATCAGCGTCTGCGCGAAGGACATGCCGGTGGCGCGCCCCGCTTCCCACTGGCCGCGGGGCAGGGCGGTCAGGCCGGCCCAGAATATTTCTTCGCAGAACGCAGCCAGAACGGCGGCCAGCACGATGAATAGGACCAGTGGCCCCGACATCATTACCCCAAGCCCCGGCAGCCCGAAATAGAAGATCAGGATCAGAACCAGCGGCGGCAGCGCGCGAAGGATGTCCGCGAACATCACGATGGAAACTGTAAGCCACCAGACCTGCAGGCTGCGAAGACAGGCCAGCACGAGCCCGACCGCGACCCCTGTCACGATGATGATCGCCCCCAGCCAAAGCGTCGTGACCATCGCCGACAGAAGGTCCGGCAGGTAACGGTCGATGATCGCGCCGTCAAAGAACACTTCGACAAAACGTTGGAATCCGGCAGGCGCGTTCATTCCGCCCCCGCATGGTGCGAGACGCGCGACAGGAAGGCGCGGGTGCGGTCATGTTGCGGGTTGCCGAAGATCGCCTCGGGCGGGCCCTGTTCGACCACGACGCCGCCATCCATGAAGACGACGCGGTCGGCGGCTTCGCGGGCGAAGGCCATCTCGTGGCTGACGACCAACATGGTCATCCCTTCGGCGCGCAGGTCTTTCATCACCTTCAGGACCGACCCGACGAGTTCGGGATCCAGCGCCGAGGTCGGCTCGTCGAACAGCATCACCTTCGGGTTCAGCGCAAGGGCGCGGGCGATGGCGACGCGCTGTTGCTGGCCGCCCGAAAGCTCGCTCGGCATGGCGTCCGCCTTGTGGGCAAGGCCGACACGATCCAGCATGTCCATCGCGCGGGTGCGGGCGGTAACCTTGTTTCGCTTCAGCGCTTTGATCTGCGCCAGCATGACGTTCCTTACCACGCTCATATGCGGGTAGAGATGAAAGCCCTGGAACACCATTCCCGTTTGAAGCCGCAGGCGGTTCAACTCGGCGGCGGGGCAGTTCACGATGTTGCGCCCGTCGATGAAGATAGAGCCCGAGGTCGGCTCCTCCAGCCGATTGCAGCAGCGCAGCATGGTGGATTTGCCCGAACCGGACGGACCGATGACGAAGACCAGTTCGCCTCGTCCGACCTTCAGGTTGATGCTCCGCAGAACCTCGACAGTTCCGAAGCGCTTTTCCAGCGCGGTGATTTCCAGCATCGGCGTCTGTGCCATGGTGCCTCGCAGATTTGTCGGATTGCGGTGCCGAGGGGCCGACACCGCCGAGGGATCAGAAGGAGCAGCTCACCTCGTGGGGGGTGTCGTCGTATCCATCGAAGCCGGGGGTGCCGTAGCCCGGGGTCGGGGTGACGATGGTCGTGCCAGCGGCGGGCGTGACGCCCAGCCATTTTTCGGACAGGGCGGCAAGCGATCCGTCGGATTTCAGGCATTCGATCACCGCATCGATGCGGTTGCGGTTCTCTATGTCGTCCTTGCGGAAGGGGAATGCCCAGACCAATCCGGTCGCGATCTCGGCCCCTAGCATCATGCGCGGGTTGCGCTTTACCGCCCATGCCGCGCTTGTGTGGCCTGCAAGTGCCGCAAAGGCGCGGCCCGTCATCACCGCCTCGACCGCGTCCGAGGTGGTGCCGTAGGACATGACGGTGAGCTCCAGCTCCGCCGCCTTCTCGTTCAGATAGGCTTCGTAATTCGAGCCCTTGTTCACCGCCAGCGTCTTGCCGCGATAATCTTCGATGGTCGTCCCCGCTTCGCTGCCCGCAAGCTGCACGAAGGCATAGTTGGTATCCATGAAGCCTTCGGTGAACAGCATGTTGGCCGACCGTTCCTCGCTGACCGTGACGGGGGCGACGAGGAAATCGTAGGTGCCTGCTTGGAGCGCGGGAACGAGTCCCGCGAATTGCGCGGCGTCGATCTGGATCGTCGTTCCCAGCCGTTCACCCACGAGGTTCGCAAGATCGACGTTGAAGCCTTCGATCCCTCCCGAAAGACTGGGCATGGCATGGGGCGCGAAGGTGCCGTCCAATGCGACCTTCAGCCCGTCCTGCGCGATTGCGGCATTCGTCATCAGGCCGGCCGCGCAGCCAAGCGCGGTGGCAAGAACCCGGAATTTCATGATCTCTCCTGTCGGTTTGGCCGAGGTTCGTTGACCTCTTGCCGTCAATTCTGCACGTCGAGGTAGGGGTGCGGCAATATAAAGACCGGCTATAATACAAGTATATATATTAGTTTGCTTTATACATTAGCGCCTATTTTGTGGGCTGTATCAAAGCTTGGGCAGGTCGGAAAACGTCTAACGCTTTGATTCGGCTTCGTAAGCAATAGTTCGTTAGATCGGCGGTTCAGGCCCGTCTTTGGAAAACCGCGCAAATCATGGACGTGCCGCCCAACGGGACGGCACTCACCTGTCATCGTGCCATCAGGTTCGGGACGATATCGACGATTCCCGGAAATAGCCCGATCAGCACCACGAAAGCGGCAAGGATCATGAAAAACGGGAAGGTCGACCGGGTGATGCGCCCGATGCTGTCCCCCGTCAGGCGCTGGATGACGTTGAGGTTGAACCCCACAGGCGGCGAGATCTGGGCCATTTCGATCACGATGACCATGAAGATGCCGAACCAGACCTTGCTGTAGCCCGCCGCCTCGACCAGCGGCAGGGTGATGGGCAATGTCATGACGATGCAGCCCAAGCCCTCCATCACCGTTCCAAGCAGGATATAGAACGCCAGCAGTACAAGGATCAGCGCAAAGGGCGACAGACCCCAACCGTCGATGGTCGACGCGATGAAACGCGGCAGTCCAAGATAGCCGATGGCCGTGGACAGGAACATCGCGCCGACCATGATGATGCCGATCATCGCACAACCGTTCGCGGCGGAGCGGGCCGAGGCGATCAGCCCGCTGAAATCCAGCGTACGCTGCCAGAAGCCGATGCCGACGGCCCCCGCAACCCCCACCGCCGCCGCCTCGGTCGGCGAGGCGATGCCGCCATACATCGACACAATCACGACAAGAATCAGTATCAGCAGCGGCCCCAGATCCTTCAGCGCGATCAGCTTTTCCAGAAACGTCGATTTCGGCGGCGCGGCCCCCACCAGCGCGGGGTTCATCAGGGCGCGGATGGCGATGTAGCCCGAGTAGCTGCCCGCGATCATCAATCCGGGCAGAATGCCAGCGATGAACAGCCGCAGGATCGATTCTTCGGCCATTACGCCATAGATGATCATGATGGTCGAGGGCGGGATCAGGAACCCCAACGTTCCCGCGCCTGCGAGCGAGCCGGTGACAAGCGCGCGGTCATAGCCGCGATCCAGAAGCTCTTTAGCGGTGATCCGCCCCACCGTCGCCGTGGTCGCGGCCGAAGATCCGCAAACCGAGGCGAAGAGCGTGCAGCCCAGCACAGTCAGGTGTCCGAGCCGTCCCGGCACCCGACGCAGCCACGGCGCAAGGCCGGAAAACAGCGCTTCGGAGATACGGGTGCGGAACAACAGCTCTGCCATCAGAATGAACAGCGGCAGTGCCAGCAATTCGGGCGAGGTAAGCGTGTTGAAGGCTTGTTGCGCCAGAAGCTTGTCGAAGGGCATGGCCGGGCGGAACACCGCCAGAAGGCCGATGCCGGTCCCGACAAGGCCGATGCCTATCCAGACGCCGGCGCCCAGGATCAGCGTCATCATCCCAAGCAACGAAAAGGTGACCATACCCATCACTCGATCCCCTCGCCACGCGCGAGCCTTGCCCCGCCGATCACGCGCAACAACTGCGCCACAATCTGAAGCGTCAGCAGCAGCGATCCCGCGGCCAGCACTGCCTGCGGCACGGCAAGCGGGATGCGCACGATAGAGGCCGAGGTCGAACCCCGCTGGAAGGACAGCCACGCCATCTCGGTCAAAGCGGCGGTCAGGACGGCAGTGATGCCAAGGCCAACGACCGCCGCCATTCCGTCCAGTATTCGCGACCCGCGAGGCGACATCGCATCGGCAACCCCGCTGACACGGACATGGCTGCCCTCCTTCAACGCACTGGCCGCAGCCAACATGAAACAGGCCCCCATCAGAAACGCTGAAACGTCCCATGAGAAGGGAATGGATCGGTTCAGAACGTTGCGCGTCACGATCTCGGCCCCGACGAGGACGAAGATGGCCAGAAGGCACAGCGCGGAGAGGAGGTTGGCGGCGTCGGTCGCGCGGTCGATCGGGCGTAGAAGGCGCGCAAAGGGTTCGTCCCTATGGACGCTCGCGGGCAAAGCAAGATCCTGCATGACGATCAGTCGCGCGCGGCCAGATAGGCATCGATCACCGGCGCGGCATCCGGAACCCGCGTCTTGAATGCGTCCCAAAGCGGGGTCGCAACCGCCATCAGTTCGGCCTTCAGCTCTTCGGAGGGAGGGGTGACGATGACGCCGTGCTCTTCCAGCATGGCGATCTTCTGGGCATCCTCGGCGCGGGAATTCAGCCAGAACTGCCCTTCGATACGCGCCGCGACGGCTTCGATGGCAGCTTGGGTTTCCGGTTCCAGGTCATTCCATGCGTCGAGGTTGACTGTCACGATATTGGATGAAGCCTGCCAGTTGAAGGTGTTCATGTTCTGCATGAATTCCCAGAACGCCCCGTCCACCCCCGACGAAGACGAGGTGGTCACGGAATTGATCGTTCCCGCAGCCAATGACGGGACCACTTCGCCCCACGGCATCTGGACAGGCGCCGCGCCGAGCGCCTCGAAAAAGCTGTGCCCATTGGCATCGACGACCCGGATCTTCATACCCGCCAGATCGGCTGCACTGTTGATGAGATTGTCCGAGAACACGGCCTGACCGGGCCAGGGGGTCATATAGAGCAGCTTCTGGTTCATCTCGGCCGCGATCTCTTCGATTTTAGGGCGATAGAATTTATGGAGCAGCGCAAGATCCTGCGATGTCGGGGCAAGATATGGAAGCGTTTCGATCCCGAGCGCCGGATTCTCGCCGACCTGTTGGCTCATCAGGATGTCGGCGATGGGAACGATGCCATCACGGACTGCAGCCATTCCCTCGGGGCCTTTGATGCCCAGCGCGCCGCCGGAATGGACGGTCACGGTCACGGCACCGTCGGTCGCTTCGGCAATGCCTTCGGCAAAGGCCTGAGCGTTGCGTGTGTGGAAGTTCCCCTCGGGCCAGACGACCGACATATCCCAATGAGTTTCGGCCAGCGCGGGGGATGCCGTCATGAATGCGGCGAAAAAGGCAATGCAGTGATGCTTCATGTCGTTTCCCTGTCGTTGCTTGTCTTTTTTTGGTCCTGTCGACCCGAATGCATTTGACGACTTGAACGCAGCGAGGGACAGGTATTTACGGATACCATACGTATACCTAAAAGCGTGCGCAAAATATTTATTCAGTTCTTCTCCTGGTGCATAGCGATTAGGCAGTGGAACTATGTCTTGCAGACCCTCGGGAACGCCGGTTGACATACGTCGTTTTGCTCCGGCATACCAACGGTACACAATAGCGACACAGTTCGAAAGGACCCATCTGGATGAGCTTCGACACGTTGAACAAGGCGACCGGCGTCTATGTCATCTCGGTCACTCCTTTCCTGCCCGATGGCGTGATCGACTTCGAAAGCCTCGACAGACTTGTGGATTTCTATGCGTCGGCAGGGGTGACGGGGCTGACCATCCTTGGAATGATGGGTGAGGCACAAAAGCTGACGCAGGCGGAATCCCTGCAGGTGACGGAGCGCGTTCTGGCGCGTGCCGGTGCGCTGCCAGTCGTGGTGGGTGTTTCGGCCCCCGGCCTTGCTGCCGTGCGCGAACTTGGCCTTCAGGCGATGGATCTGGGTGCGGCGGGGGTGATGATCACGCCGCCCATGACACTCAGAACGGATGACCACATCATCAGTTATTACCATCAGGCGGACGAAGCGTTGGGCGGCGACGTGCCCGTAGTGCTCCAGGATTTCCCGCTTGCAACCGGGGTGCAGATCTCGAGCGCGGCATTGGGCCGAATCGTCGAAGGCGTGCCCTCGATCGCAATGCTCAAGCACGAGGATTGGCCGGGCCTTGCTAAGATTTCGGCGCTGCGCAAGGCCGAGGCCGGAGGCCGCCGCCGCATCTCTATCCTGACGGGCAACGGCGGGATCTTCCTGCCCGAGGAGATGGTGCGTGGTGCGGATGGCGCAATGACCGGCTTTTCCTATCCAGAAATGATGGTCGGCGTGTGCCGGCTGATGGCCGAGGGTCGCACGGATGCGGCGCAGGACCTTTTCGATGCCTACCTGCCCTTTGCCCGCTATGAACAGCAGCCCGGCCTCGGTCTGGCGATCCGCAAGCACGTTCTCGCCCGCCGCGGCGTCATCGCACATGATGCGCTGCGAAAGCCGGGACAGAGACTGAGCGCCGAGGATATCAAGGACATCGACCTGCTGATCGCACGTCAGGAACAACACCTGCGCCGGATCGGCTGAGAAGGAGACGACTATGGATCTGCAACTGAGAAACCGCCGCGCCCTCGTGTTGGCATCGTCGCGCGGCCTTGGCTTGGGCGTGGCCAGCGCGCTGGTCGCCGAAGGTGCGCATGTGCTTTTAACCGGACGGGACGCAGCGCGGTTGCAGTCCGCCGCCGAGGCGCTTTCGAGCTCAGGGCCGGGCAGGGCCGATTGGGTCACCTGCGATCTGTCGAAGAAAGGCGCCGTCGACACTCTGGTGGGGGCCGTGGCGGACAAGATGGGCGGGATCGATATCCTTGTGAACAATTCGGGCGGTCCGGCGCCGGGTCCCGTTGCTGCCAGCCAGCCCGACCAATGGCAGGCGGGCTTTGGAATGATGGTCGAGCCGCTCGTAGCTTTGACCCATGCTCTGCTTCCGCAGATGCGAGCACAAAAATGGGGCCGCATCCTTACGCTTGGATCGTCGGGCGTGGAGCAGCCGATCCCGAACCTTGGCATATCGAATAGCCTGCGCGGGGCGCTTGCCGGCTGGTCCAAGACTCTTGCCGCCGAGGTGGCGGGCGAAGGAGTAACGGCGAACATGCTCATCCCTGGCCGTATCCATACCGATCGCGTGGACGAACTTGACGCCGCCGCCGGCGCTCGAAGCGGACTGACACAGGCCGAAGTTGCAGCGGCCTCGCGCGCAACGATCCCCGCCGGACGTTATGGCCGGATCGAGGAATTCGCCGCCGTTGCCGCCTTCCTCGTAAGCGGCGCTGCGAGTTACGTGACAGGATCTATCGTCCGCTGCGATGGTGGGATGATCCGCGGGATATAACCGGGTAATCACAATCATCGCGCAGATGAAGCCGTCACCCGAGCCAGCGCTTCGGGGTCGTCGGGCATAGAGAACGGAGGGATTGAAGTCGCGGCGCGCGGCGGCATTAGCGGACAGGCCAGCGGGCGATGGTTCTGTCGCAAACTTTTAGCATGGTGGAAACCGCTTTTGTGTGCCGCAGCGTTCATGCGACGAGTTGTCGGAATTGCTCATAGCGGCGGAGTCCGGCTGAGAACTGCCCCTTGCGGATCATGTTCATCACCTCGATCCCCGCGATAGCTGATGCGGCGGATTTGAAGCTCTTGAAGCCGAGCATGGGCCGTACCCTTCGCCTGATGAAGCGGTGGTCCTGCTCGACCACGTTATTGAGATACCTGATCCGCGTCATCTCGATCGGGACTGGGCAACCGAAGCGTTTCAACATGCGGTTGATGTCCTCGATCGCGAACGTCTTCGTGGCGCTTGTCGATTACGATCTTACGCGGCAGGCCATTCGCCTCCATCGCAGGAGCAAGGAATTTGGGGCGGCTGTCTTGTTCCGATGCGTCGACAGTTTGAAATCCAAGGTTTTCCCGAACTTATCTACAGCTCGGTAGAGATAGACCCACTGACCTCTCACCCTGATATAGGTCTCGTTCATTCGCCAGGAGCGGTCTGCTGGTCGCTTCTTGGAGTGAGCACTCTCAAAAATCAGAGCGGCATAGCGCACCAGCCATCTGTTCAGCGTGGCATGATCAATCGAGACGCCGCGCTCTGCCATGATCTCTTCGAGAGCGCGGTACGAAACACTGTAGCGTAGAAGGAAATGGGCGCCCTTGGATGATATGGTCATGGCTTGTCCTCCTTGCCGCGTCCTCAGC
This sequence comes from Falsirhodobacter flavus, assembly GCA_029846755.1. GTDB lineage: Bacteria > Pseudomonadota > Alphaproteobacteria > Rhodobacterales > Rhodobacteraceae > Falsirhodobacter > Falsirhodobacter flavus. Next base: position 28,948 of record JARWBI010000022.1, read on the forward strand.
TCAGCATACCCCCCAGTCACGCATCTGTCAGAGTTTGCGACAGATCCCGTCAGAGGACCTTGAGGCCGATAAGGGGCAGGACGACGGCGGTGCAGCCTGGGATTTGCCCTTGCCGCGCGCCG
>JARWBI010000023.1:0-22659 GCA_029846755.1 Falsirhodobacter flavus
AAGCAGGGTGGGCGCAGCCCGACCTGCGGCCGGACGGTGATCTGACACACGGGGCCGGAGCGGTGAAATTGGGAGGGGCCCGCGCCCTGGCGCGGGAGGAACCGGATTTCTCCGTGGAGGCTGACGCGCAGCGGCACCAGAGCCCGTGTTCAGAGCGCCGGCCGGATGGCAGGCGGACCTAGCAAACGGAAAGGTGTCGGACGTGCCAGAGCGGAGCGGAGGCGCGGCTGTCCTTCCGATCAGCGATCGCGGCCATAACCGCGATCACCGCGTCCGCTTCCAAGGATTTTAGGTAGAGTGCAGCATAAGCATCGATGTGCATGATCATGATTATGTCATCCACCTGAAAAGTAGTCGTCATATTGCGCGCCTAGTGATCGACCCATCCTATCGCGACCGCAGAACGATTAGAAAGATGCATCATCATGTTGGCTTTGAACAGGGTTGCCGTGACCTATGGGAATGGCACACAAGCTCTAAAACCGACCTCGCTGAAGCTCGCGCAGGGGCAGTTTGTCGTCCTTTTGGGCCGCTCTGGCGCGGGTAAATCCACACTCATCCGCACCCTTAACGGCTTAGTTGCTCCTACGTCCGGTTCGATTATCGCTGATGGCGTTGGATCTCTGGACGGAGAGCGGGCGCTCCGAGTGCACCGCAGGCGCACCGGGATGATTTTCCAGCAGCACCAGCTCATCGGGCGCTTGAGCGCGCTTGATAATGTGATGACCGGTCGCTTGGGCTATCACTCATCCTTTCGAACCCTCTTTCCTCTTCCGCGTTCTGACCGGCAACTTGGGCTGGAATGTCTTGCTCGGGTTGGCTTGCTCGACAAAGCCTTGGTGAGGGCTGACCAGTTGTCGGGCGGCCAACAGCAACGTGTCGGCATCGCCCGTGCTCTGGTTCAGCAGCCCCGATTGATACTGGCTGACGAACCTGTGGCCAGCCTCGATCCGGAAACAGCCGTCGAAGTCCTTTCGCAACTCCGCCACATTTGCACGACGGATGGCATAACGGCTGTCATCAGCCTGCACCAGATCGACTTGGCGAGGCGCTTTGGTGATCGGGTCATCGCCATGCGTGATGGCTCTGTAGTCGCAGATGCGTCCGTTGATGAACTGACAGATCAGATGTGCGCCTCGATCTACCGCAGCGAAGCTTCAGGCCGGAGTTCGCAGCAAGCGCATCACCATTCATCCCACTCCCAACCACAACCTGTTGCTGCCATGGAGGCCGCCCTATGAAGAAGTTGCTCCCCGTTGTCGTTCTCGCTGCTCTCGGCTGCGGCTCCGCAGTGCATGCGGAGGCAAATCCAGAAACTCTGCGCGTGGCGCTGTTGCCCGACGAGAACGCCGCCACAGTGATCAAAAACAATCGTCCGCTGGAAGAGTATCTTGAAGAAACTCTTGACCGCGACATCGAGCTGATCGTGACCACCGACTACTCCTCGATGATCGAGGCGATGCGGTTCGGTCGGCTTGAACTCGCATATTTCGGTCCGCTTTCCTACACGTTGGCCAAGACGAAGGCCGAGATCGAACCCTTTGCGGCACTGATGAAAGACGGCGAGACAACTTACCGCGCCGTTGTCATCGGCAACGCTGAAGCCGGCATTGAGACTATTGCGGATGCTGCCGGCCACGATGTGGCATGGGGTGACGTGGCATCTACTTCCAGCCACCTGATCCCGAAATCCATGCTGCTTAAAGCGGGTCTAGAAGCAGAGACGGATTACAGTGAGAACTACGTCGGCTCCCATGATGCCGTGGCGCTGGCGGTGCAAAACGGCAATGCCCAGGTTGGTGGTCTTTCGCTGCCCATCTTCAACGCTATGGTTGCTCGCGGCACGATCGACCCCGCGAAAGTTGTTGCGCTCGAAGAGTCCGATCCGTTTCCGCAGTATCCTTGGACGATGCGCTCTGACCTCGATCCGAACCTGAAGCAAGCCATCACCGACGCGTTCATCAACCTGAACGATGAGGAAGTGCTGGCGACGTTCAAGGCAGATGGTTTCGCGCCGATCAACGACAAGGCTTACGATGTCGTGCGGGATCTCGGTAAGATGCTGAACCTCGACCTCAGCAAATAAGACATATCAACCGCCATTCATTGCGGGCGCAGGCGAAGTCTGCGCCTCACTTTTCAGGAGCACGTCAATGACAGCGCTTTCCCAAAGTTTCGACAGCATCCTTCAGCGCCAAAGTAGAGCTTGGAAGCGCGCTGCCGTGATCGCGGTGATCATCGCTGGCGTCATCATTGTCAGCAGCTACCACTCCGGCTTGCTTGATCTGGAGCGGCTTGGTTCCGGCCTTCCTTCGCTTTGGCAGTTGGGAAGTGAAATGGTTCCGCCCGATTTCAGCCGTGGGATGGAGTGGATCGGCCCCTTGGTTGATACTCTTGCCATGAGCATCGCCGGGACGGCAATCGCGGTTCTGATTTCGCTTCCCGTTGGCTTTTGCGCTTCGCGAAAAACAGCGCCAAACCGCGTTATCTACATGATCGCCCGCGGCCTGCTGAACGGCCTGCGCTCGATCCCTGAGTTGATCATGGGTATCGTTTTCGTTGCAGCGGTAGGCTTCGGGGCTCTGCCCGGCGTTCTTGCTCTAGGCCTTCACTCCGTTGGCATGGTCGGAAAGTTCTTTGCAGAAGCCATCGAGCATTGTGACAATGCGCCAATCGAGGCGGCGCGGGCCGCCGGTGCTTCACCCTTCCAGATCGTCACGCGCGCAATCCTGCCGCAAGTCCTGCCTCAACTGGCCGATGTCACGATCTACCGTTGGGAGTATAACTTCCGCGCCTCCACCATCCTTGGCACGGTCGGAGCCGGCGGCATCGGCTTTGAGCTGATGACCTCTCTTCGGATTATGAATTATCAGGAGGTTCTTGCCATCATGCTGGTCGTTCTTCTGATGGTCACCGTGGTCGATCAGGTCGGCGCTCTTCTTCGCCGCCAACTTCAATAAAACAACAACAGGGAGCGCGACATGTTGCCCAAGATCGTTATCACGCACAAAGTCCATGACGAGATCCTGACCAAGCTGGCGCCTTATGCCCGCGTCAGCGTCAACGAGTCGGACGATACTTGGGCGCATGACAGGCTTTTGGCAGAACTCAGTGATGCGACTGCGATGATGGCTTTCATGCCGGATCGGATCGACGCTACGGTTCTGAGCCACGCTCCTAGCCTGCGGCTTGTAGCTTGCGCGTTGAAGGGTTTCGACAACTTTGATGTTGCTGCCTGCACGGCACGAGGGGTCCATGTCTCCATCGTGTCCGATCTTCTGACTGATCCGACCGCAGAACTGACCATCGGCTTGATGATTGGCTTGGGGCGGCACATCCTGCCGGGGGATGAAGCTGTCAGAATTGGCTACAAGGGGTGGAGACCGCGTTTCTACGGCGTGGGCCTGAAGGGCGCAGCGGTTGGCATCTTAGGCATGGGAGCGATCGGCAAGTCCATTGCTGAACGGCTCACGGGCTTTGGAACGCAAGTGAGCTATTGGGACAGGCGCGAGCTCGGTTCTGATGATGAAGAAAGGCTCAAGGTTACGTTCACGGATTTCGAACGGCTTCTTTCCACTTCGGATTTCGTAGTGTGTGCCCTTCCGCTCGCCAACGACACGCAGCATCTGCTCGGCGCACTGGAAGTTGCGAAGATGCGGAAGGGGACGCTTCTGATCAATCCATCACGTGGGAGCGTTGTGGACGAAGGGGCCGTGGTGGCTGCGCTGGAGGCGGGACATCTGGCGGGTTACGCCGCAGATGTCTACGAGATGGAGGACTGGGCGCGGCCGGATCGACCTGAAGCTGTCCATCCTGGCTTGGTGCAGCGTCGCACGGACACCTTGCTGACACCCCATATCGGCTCGGCGGTTACCAAGACTCGCCTTGCGATCGAGCATGAGGCGGCTGACAACATCATTGATCTTCTTGAAGGCCGCAGACCGCGAGCCGCTATCAATGAGCCCGCGTCTGTTCTCTAACAAGGTATCCTGCATGTATCATCTGTCTCATGTCGCTGCCTTCGTTGAAGTCATCGAGACGGGAAATTTTCGTGCGGCATCGCGACGGCTGCAAATCTCGCAGCCTACGGTTTCGAACAGCGTCAGGCGCCTTGAGGATATCCTAGGGGTGCAACTGGTAGATAGAGGGAACGATCGCTGTGTTCCGACGCGGCACGGAGCCATATTCTTGCCATTTGCCAAGAGCCTGCTGACGGTTTCTGCACGTGCCTTTGACCGCTTGCACATGGAACAAATTCAACTGGGTGCGAGCAGCAACATCGGTATCTACCTCATGCCGGAGCATCTGAAGCGCCTGCATGGTGCCAAAGGGCGCTCTGCCAACTTGGTAATCGCCTCCAACCTGGAGATCTTAGAAAAACTCCAGAGAAAGGAAGTTGATCTTGCTTTCATGGAGTGGTGGGACGGCCGGAATGGATACGAGGCCAGCCTGTGGCGCACCGAGAAGCTCATTTTGATTGTTTCCCCGGATCACCGGTGGGCAAGCAAGGGTTCGATAGACTCGTCTGAACTTTTCACGGAGTCGCTGATCGGAGGCGAGCGTGGAACCGGGACGGGCACTATTCTCCGCCGTGCCTTCGGTCAAAAAGCAGATCAGCTATCGATCAGCCACACAACCGGAAGCACTGAAGGGGTGAAGCGTGCGGTCAGAGCGAGACTAGGCGTATCGTTGGTGATGAAAAGCACGGTTCTCGATGAACTGGCTTCGGGTCAACTTTGTGAAGTTTCTATCAAGGGCGTAGATTTGGAGAAGCCAATTTGGGCCGTCCATCCTGTAAAGATGGAGGACGGTTCCCCGGAAGCCGAGACGCTTAGCATCCTCCTCAATGCCAAGACGGTGCCTGTTCTATGTCAGCAGGCTGCACGACCAGCCGAAGCAGCTAACTGAAAGACAGACATGGGGCTTCGAAAGAGATGTATGAACCGCAGCCGAACAGCGGCCGCGACCTTGTAGCGGCAAGATTGCGTGGCAGATGAAGCAAGAATGCCTGACACGTTGTCGGTGCTTTTCGAAGTTCATGCACCGTGGCGCGGCAAATCATCTTGCGAATCTACACCGTGACAACCGGGTGGAGGGCGTGAATTTGGGAGGGAACCGCGCGCCTGCGCGTGGGAGGAACCGGAATTCTCGACCGGAACCGACGCCAAAGGCGGCGCTTGCCGGTTTTCTCGGACCTGCCGGGATGGCAGGCGGATCAACAGGGTTTGGAAACTGTCAGGGTTGGGGTGAGCGGGCGCCAGCCCGTCGATCCCCTGCCCTGTCTATCGCTCAAAGCGAGACCGGCACACTGCCGGGATCACACTCATTGAAAGGCGCGTCAAAAAAGGGCCGCTACGGCGTTTCTATTTTGTTCCACCCAGCAATCTGCTATTATGTGGTCCTTGTTACGATTCATACCTCATGTAGAAGGACATTCAAAAATGGCTGATCGAAGAGTAACTGCATCGGGCAAAGATCGGGATGGAGATATCACCCGCCTATGTAATGGTGGGGAATACTGGTCACCCCGGTCCAAGGCAGACGCCATCAGCGATATTGAGAGCAGGACGCACAGCTATTTCGTCGACCGTGCTGGCTATCGAACCGATATTCATGTCGTCAACGAGGGTGGGAAGAAGTATCTGCGGACGTATGCGGACCAGGCTTCTCAGAATAACCTAGACAACCTGCCTGACTGCTAGGCACAGAGCTGCGCCACTTGCCCCCGGCAAAACTGTCGGGGGCATTGCCGTACAAAGTCAGCCGACTTGCTCTCTCGCCAGCATAATCTCGAATTCCACGGTCGAGCTTTCCTCGATGCCGACAACCCAGATGTTGTTCTGGGCATTACCACCGCCTTCGACTGAGACCGTGCGCCCGACCATCTCGCCCCAAAGATATTTGCGAGCTTTCAGATACGCTTCATGCGCCTTCTGCCGAGCGGGTCCGCAGGGCAAAAAGGCTGCATGCTCACGCAGATCGTCGAGCGCCTTGGCGCTCCCACCGAACAGCAGGCAGGGTTCTTCCGTCCCATTCTGCCATAGAACAATCCCATTGTCGGGCCGAAACAGCCCATGACAGTCAAGCCTTGGCCGATCAGGTGACACGACGAACGTGTACTTGATTGAGGCCGTGCGCCCGTCGGGCAGAACGAAGGGTTCACGGTCATCCACGCGCATGTTCAAAGCGCATTCTGTTCAAGCATGGCATCCAGGTCAGCTCTGTTCTTTGGCCCAGCGACAAGAAGTTGCCGTGCTTTCTCATAGGCAAGCATCGACGCTTCAGAGGCACCTTCTTCTGGATGGCGTCCGCAACGCTCGACGACATCGCAGTAGTATCGGTATCCACCCCAACCTTCTTCACCGCTAATCCTCTCAAGGGCAGCGCGGACCAAAGATACGGTCGGCACTGGACCCGACATTCGGGAGAATTCAGCGGCGTCGATCGGTCCACGCCGCTGAAGTTCCGCGATAATTTCCTGCACACTTTCCATTCATTTTTCCTCTCTGTGCTTAACGTTCTCTGTCGCGATCGCGGCCCTGCCCGCGCTCGGGCGCAGTATCACGGCCACGCCCGAGAATGTCATCCCGCCGCCCCTGGTCACGGCCCTCGCCGTCACGGGAGGGAATGTCGCGTTCTATCGCAGCTGCATCCCGCTCCTGTACGATATCGCGTGTACGCCCAAGGATGGCGTCCCGACGATCTCGGTCTGGATCGTCAGGCGCAACCCTCTCCCGCCCGACATCCGGCGCTTGCACCTCGGGTCGATCAACATCGCGCCCCAACACCGCCGCCCGACGCGCGTCCATATCGCCCCGCTCGGCCCCAGCCTGCGGCCTCTCAACCTCGCCCATAACCCTCTCCTTGATCCGTGACATCGCCGCCTCGGCGCGGCCCCATAGCTGATCCAGCCGCTCGCGCGCGGTGACAATGAAGGCGCGCCCGCGCTCCATCAGCTCAAGACGCAATTCCAACTGCCGCCAGCCCAACTCTTGGCGCTGTGCATTGCGCGCCTGAGCCGCGCGGAAAGCCTCACCGCGCTCCGTGACGATCCCGCGTTTCTCCTGGGCATTGGCCGATGGGCCGATTTTCGGCTCGGGCTCGCGGCTGAGCTCGACCACCTTCTTCTCGTGCTCAAGCGCAATCTCTTCCTGCCCGCCCCCGCGCGCGCGCTCGACCTGTTGCTCGGCCTCGGCGCGCTGTACATCAAGGGACCGGTGGTCAATCCGCTCCGACCGCCCTGCCCGCTCAAGGGCGGTGTTCGCATCCCGCGCCCAGGCTTCGCGCCAGCCCATCAGCAGGTCCGGCGCATTCCAGCTGCGATCCTTCTTCCCGAACCCCTCGCCGGTCAGCTCGCGCATGGTCAGCATGACATGTGCATGGGGCTGACCGTGGCCATCACGGGCCTTGCCTTCGTGAATGGCCACATCCGCGATCATGCCGCGATCGACAAATTCTCGCTGAACAAAGCCGCGCAACAGGTCCAGGCGCTCCCCGCGATCAAGCTCACGGGGAAGGGCCACTTCGATTTCTCGGGCAAGCTGCGCATCGCGCCGCTTCTCAACCGCCTCAACGGCGTTCCAGAGCTGGTCGCGATCACGCATCCAGTCGGGCGCATTGGCGGGGGCCATGATTTCAGAATGCACGACCCCGCCTTTGCGGGAATAGTCGTGCTCCAGCCCCTGCCGGTCATCCCGCAGCCGCCCAGCCGTCCGGTAGGCGGCGGCTGCGACCGATGACCGGCCACCTGCCCGGCTGATCACTTTTGCACTGAGATGATAGATCGCCACGCCGGGGAGGCCTTTCTTCAAAACAGGGTCCAGCGCCTGGTTGCGCTGGTCGGGAGCGCGAGGGTGAAACCCTCGTTCAGGCGGCATCGCCGCCTTGGGGGGAAGCCGTCCGGCGCGGGGGTTTACCCCCATGAGGACGCGCACGTTGTCGAAGACAATGTATAAGCGCGCATTTAAATCTTTTCAAGCTATCAATCCGCCACTACATTCGCCGCCATTATACCCGAGGTTGCCCCATGTCCCAAAGCCGCCCAACCGACGCCCGGATTAAAGAACTGGCCGAGAAGAAAGCCCAGCTCGACGCTCAGATCGCAGCGCTCGATGCCCGGAGGCGTCTGTCTGAGAAGAAAGACGAAGACCGCATCAAATGGCTTCTGGGCACTTTGGTCTTCGACCGTTTGAACGCCGAACCTGCTCTTCAGAGCATCGTGCGGCGCGACCTGCCAGAGCGCCTCACCCAGCGGGACCGCGACCGGGGGCTCTGGCAGATTCTGTTTCCTGACGCGCAAGAGGACCGGTCATGAGTTTTGTTCTGGAAGCCCGCCACTGGGTGATCATGATGGGTGCTGTGATCCTGGCCGCTGCCGCCCTCATCCTCGCTCCGCAAGCGGTCGCGATCTACCCGGTGACCACCTATGCCTTCCCGATCATCGCCGTGGCCACCATCCTCGACACCCTCGGAACCGCCGCAGAGCGCCACAGAACACCGCTGAAGCTCCTTGCATGGCTCTGCCTGTGCGCTGCCGCCCTCACAGCCCTGACGCCCCTCAGAGCGCCGCTCAGCGACATACTGGCGACTATCCAGGCATGGACGGGCGCAGGCTGGCCCCTCCCCCGTGCCATTTGGGAAGGACTCAAGGGGCTGGCGCGGTATTCTGATCCGCAGAAACAGGCCATGGCGATCTCCTTCGCGCTTGGGGCCTTCGGAGTGGCTGTCGCTGTCAGCACCCCGCTGATGGCGATCTTCAATCCGCGCATTGGCCGCAACCGCAAATCGCGCACAGGACCGTGGCAAGCGGGATGGATGGACCCGCGCGATATTGCCCAGCTTGTACGCAACAAGACCGGTCTGCCTCTCGCCCTGCACAAGGGCAAACTCCTGCGCTACGTCAAGAACGATGCGAAGGGATGGCGCGGCGGGCATCACCTCGTCGTCTCCGGCACACGGGGCGGCAAGGGCGTGAGCGCCGTGATCCCGGCGATCCTCGATCACCAGGGGCCGGTCGTGGTTCTGGACATTAAGGGCGAGAATTTCGCCGTCACTCGGCGGCACCGGGAAGAGCTCGGGCGCAAGGTGGCCGTCCTCAACCCCTTCGGCCTTGTCGAGGACGGCAAGGATCAGTTCAACCCGCTCGACTACATCCGCCCCTACGAGTTGGCGCGCGACGTGGCCCTGGTTGCGGACGGCCTGGTCAAACCGGAACAAGGCGACGGTGCGCATTTCTCGGAAATGGCCCGCCAGCTGGTCGCCGCCGCGATCGAAGTGGTCGTGACGCAGGAAGAGTCCGACCGGCGCAACCTGATCGCCGTCGCCGATCTGCTTTTGTCTGCAAATCTCGACAGCACACTTGAAGCGTGGTCAGACAACAAGGACATCGTCGGCCACCGTCCCGCCCAGACCGCCGCAACGATCCTGCGCGCGGGTGACCGCGAACGCGGGTCGATTCAGACAGCGGTTTCGAAAGCTTTTGAGTGGATGCAGTCCGACAACATGCGCCACTTCCTGGCTGGGTCCAGCTTCCGCATGGATGATCTTCTCGATGACCAGGTCGATCTCTTCATCGTGGTGCCGCTCGACCAAGTGGACAAGCAAGCGATCTTCATGCGGCTGTTCATTAACCTCGTTCTGGGCACTGTGGTACGCCAAGATGGACGGCGCAAGGTCAACGCTCCGATCCTGCTGGTTCTCGATGAATTCGTGCGGATGGGCCGCATGGAGCAGATCATGAACATTGCCAACGTCGCCGCAGGGGCCGGTGTCGAAGCCCTGTTCGTCACCCAGGACACGGGCCAGGTCGAAAAGGCCTATGGGCCGAATGATGCCCGCTCGATCTTCGGCTCCTGCATCACCAAGCGCGTCTTCAACCTCAACGATATCGAAACCGCTGAATGGGCTGCGCGCCACCTCGGGGAAAGCACAGTCTATTCTCAGCAAATTCGAGAGGGCAAAGCCCCGAACGAGGGTCGGGATTTTTCCTACTCGGAACAGCGTCAGAAGCTTATGACAGCAGAGCAAATCACGGGCATGAAGGCCGATGATCTGTTGCTCTTGGTGGGCAATCGCAACCCGCTCAAGGCCAAGCAGAACCTGTACTTTAAGACCAGGGCATATGGTGGAAAGTTCGACTCTAACCCTCTGCATTGAAGGCAAGTGTCAAAGTTATCCACAGGCCTAGGTGTTAAATATGTGTTAGATTCAGTGTTAAGCTTCGAAAATGTCACGCAAGCTATTGAAACATTGTCGCTATTTCTGAAGGTGCGTGTGTGAAAGTACGATAGACCGTGTGTGAAAGTACGAAGAAGCGTGGGCAAAAGTACGAAACTGCCTTGCGTGGGTGAAAGTACGAATAGGCATGGATTTTGAGTGCCCCCTGCCTTACTGTGTGTGAAAGTACGAAAGGCATTTCTGTGTCCGATGAAGCCGCAATCAATCGATCCCCTCTTCTGCCGGATCGCTATCCGCAGGGTGACTTCTTCGTTTGCGACATCTTCGATGCCGTTCCCAAGGCTGACATGGCCTCGATGGAACATCCGATTTTTTCACTTTCTACCAAGCCAGATACCCGCGTCAGGGAGTATGAGCACAACGGCATCAAGATCGCGATCAAGCCGTCTGTGGATGGGTTGGCAACTGTCCATGATAGAGACATTCTGATCTACTGCATCAGCCAGCTGATGACGGCCATCAATGACGGCAAGGAAGTTTCCCAGACTGTCCGGTTCCGCGCTTTCGACATGCTGGTAGCCACAAATCGCAATACCGCAGGATCTGGTTACGCACAGTTGAAGGCTGCTCTTGAGCGCTTGGCCGGTACGCGCATCAGCACGAACATCGTGACCGGGGGCAAGGAAATCTTCCGAACCTTCGGCCTGATTGAGAGTGCGGAAATTGTAAGGGAAACCCGTGATGGCCGTATGCAAGAGGTTGAGATCAAGCTGTCGGACTGGGTATTCAACGCGATAAGGTCAAAAGAGGTCCTGACGCTGCATCGCGATTACTTCCGCCTGCGCAAGCCCCTCGAGCGGCGCATCTATGAACTGGCCCGAAAACACTGTGGAGCGCAAAAGGAGTGGCGGATCAGCTTGTCGCTTCTGCAGAAGAAGTGTGGATCGAATTCGACCCCGCGAGAGTTCAGGCGTCTTGTCCTGAACATCGTGCGCGAGGACCAGGAACACGACCACATGCCCGACTACGCCATCGCTTATGATGAACAAGAGGACATGGTGACCTTCTCGAACCGTCAGAACGTGAAAGTGGTCCTGCCCCGTGCGATCGCGCCCCAGCTTGACCCTGACGTCTACGAGACAGCGCGGATGCTCGCGCCCGGCTTCGATGTCCACTTTCTTGAACGCGAGTGGCGCGGGTGGCTTCCAGAGACGCCGCGCAACCCGGAGGCAGCCTTTCTGGGGTTCTGCCGGAAGTGGATGCAGAATCGGAAAAATACCGGATAATTTTAAATACCGGATTTTTCCTTATAGAGCGCCCAGGCCTCTTCAATCAGAACACCTTGCTGCACCCCCCTGCGCTTCGCCTCGTTGGCAATTTCTTCAGAGACACCGGGCAAGACCTTGGCATGAACTTGCCCTGTCCGAGGGCTTGGCTTGCGCCCACGACGCTTCTGGCCGTCGCGCGCCACGAACCCTAGCTCCTCCCCTGCCCGCTCGGCCTTCTCGATAGCCTGCGGGCTGCGGTCTTTCTCCCGGCTTTTCAGGCGGCCAAGGTCGATGTTGAAGGCTTTACCGTCGGACATGTCAGCCCCCCTCTGCCAAGCGTTTGTACACAGCCTGAGCGAACAGCGCCGCGTTCTCTATGGCTCCATCCATGTTCCCCTGCGCGGGCATGTTCCTCAGGTTGCCACCGAATTCAAAAAGCGCGGAGAAAGCAGCGCGCTCCATAAGCGGTGGGTTGATCAAGTCCACACCCTGAGCGGCCAAGGATTCGGCGATGCCGCTGTGTTGCTTCGAGCGGATAGCTTTGGTCATTGTGAAAACTACTGCATGCGGGATCTTCCGATCGAGCGCTTCCTCTTCTTCGGCGATAAGCTGCAGCGCCCTCACACCGATCGTCGCGTCCAATGTTGTCGCGCGCATAGGCGTGATGACGAGGTCCGCTTGTGAGATCGCCCGCGAAACCAGCCGTGAGGCTACACCCTCAAGGTCTACGACAACGATTTGACCATCGGTATCGTGCTGCTTGATGGTCCTGACGATGTCAGACTCCGTTACGTTGGACAGCACCTTGATCCGGTCGGGCAGGGGGGCTCGATCGGCCCAGAGTGTCAGTGAATGGTTGGGGTCACAGTCCAGCATTACGACACTCGCACCAGCATGGGCCAGTTCAGTCCCTAGCAGGATGGCAGCGGTTGACTTCCCGGCCCCGCCCTTTGGCGACGCGATCACGACAGTGGGCATGGACGCCTCCAATTTATCCGATAATTATAGTAACCGGATTTTTTAAAATATCCAATTATTTTATAGTGACAAGCTCACGGGAGACCAATGAGCGCCGGACGGGAGGCTCCTCACGCGGCCAGCCTACGCCTTGCCCCAGAGAGGTTTATCTGCATTTGGATAACCTGCTCGGTAATCCCCCATGCGTCTGAGAGGCTCGAGAGCGAATATTGCCCGCTCATGGTGAGACGAAGCGCTCTCACTGCCGCTTCGTTCGATACTAGCAAGTTCGGTCCCAACCGCTCAGCTTCTGCCTCATGCTCCGGAGCAAACTCACGAATGCCGTTCTCATAGAACGGGTTCGCGGGCGGGTGCCGAAGAAGGACGTGGGCAAGCTCGTGCGCAATGTCTGAGGCCTGTCGCTTCAGGTCGTGTCCGTCATTAGTCAGGATAAACGCCGCCAGTCCGTCGAAGCAGACGGCGGCTGAGAAATCGTGCTGCTTCCGCAGAAGCAGAGAGCGCTCTTCACAATCTGGCATACGCGACAACTTGAGAATGGGAACCCCAAGATGTTCTGCGAGTCTGACCGGGCAGAGCGGATCATGCGGGGCGAGGTTCATCTCGCCCCGCAGGTCCAATGCCCACTTGTTTGCCTCGGTGGGAAAACCCCGACGCAACTTAACCTTCGCCAACCGCCCTCTCCTTTCGGAACTGCTCGTAGGCGGCTCGAATCATAACTTCGATAGCTTTGGCTCCCTCGGGCTTGAGGTTTTTATCCGCTCTGAGGTGAGCGACGATTTCTGCCAAGGGTTCCGGTCGAGCCGCGACTTCACCATAGCCGATAAAGTCGTTCGCACTCAAACCAGACCACCGGCAAAGTGCGGCCAAGGTATCAACATCGGGTCGTTTCCCTTGGGCGATACGGGTGAGGGTAGAGGCGCTCACCTGCGCTTGCTCAGCCACGGTCTTCCAGGTCAATTTCTTCGCCTCGCGGTGAGCATCGAGCGTGTTGAAGAACGCCTCATTGTGGAACTGCTCCTTCATGACGATTTCACTCTTGCAATCCTCCATCATAGTCGCAATATAGGGCTTGATTGCGATGTTGCAATCGTTACGCCAACTCGCAACCGAAAGGAAAGCGAAAATGTCAAGTGGCAAGAACCAGTATGTCGTCCGCCACGGCGACAAGTGGGGTGTCCGCGGTGAGGGCAACCAGCGCCTGACCCGCGAGTTCGACACCCAGCGGGAAGCCATCGACTTCGGTCGGGGCATCGCCCGTAACCAGGAGTCGGAGCTGCGGATTCAGGGTCGCGATGCGCGTTTCCGTGAAGCCTACAGCTACGGCAACGACCCCTTCCCTCCGAAAGGCTGAACCATGCTGAAGCTAACGTACAAGGGCAGGACTTTCACCAATGGGCGCGCGTTGGCCGGCGCGATGACCCGTGACTTCAACCAGGAAATGGAGCGCAGGATTCGCAATGCTGCATCGGCCACCGGCGTTCGTGTCCGCAAGACGCACAAAGGCTTCGAAATCGAAGGGGAAGCCAACAGCATGACCCGGTTTAACAACCGGCTCGGACGGTGAAGGTCGAAGCATCCTCCCTCGCTTCGGTCACTTAGGCGCGGCTCACGTGTATAGCCGCGCCATTTTCATATTGCAGGGCCACAATGCGAGCTTTTGATTAGAAGCTTGCATGCCAACCCCACCCGGGATCCCAGCAAAGCAAGGGAAAGTCTGCATCCATCGCGAAGAGTCGCTTCCCTCATGCGAGGTTTAGGGGCACAGTTGCTTAGAACCCTGCAAGGATCTGCCCATGCCCGCTACCGCGCAAACCGTCTGGAACAAGGGCCGTGTGGTGGGCAAGAAACCACCCCTCACGCCCGACCAGGTCGCCCTGATCCGGCTGATCTTGCGCCAGGAAAGAGACCTGCGCAGCCTGGCGCTGTTCAACACCGCCCTCGATACCAGTTTCCGGGGCTCGGACCTGGTGCGCCTGCGGGTCTCGGACGTGGCTACTTTGGCAGGGGTACGCGAGATCGTAGAAATCCGGCAGAAGAAGACCGAAGCCCGCAATGCACGCCCGGTCCAGGCGCGGCTGTCCTCGGGCACGCGCGACAGTCTGCGCGCCTATCTCGCAGCTTCAGAAAAGCCGTTGCACGGCTGGCTGTTCACGGGGCAGGGGGCACGGTGGTCCCAGTCCCATCTCAGTGAAAGTCAGCTCTGGCGGCTCTTCAAGTCCTGGCTGGAAAAGGCCCGCCTCGATCCCAGCCTCTATGGCCTGCATTCGCTGCGTCGGACCTTCCCCACCCATATCTATCAGCAAACCGGCAACCTGCGCGCAGCTCAGTTGTTGCTCGGCCATGCCAGCATCGAAAGCACCAAGGAATACATCGGCACCGAACAGGCCGAAGCCTTGGAAATCGCGCGCAAGTATCATCTCTGACCCATGCAGACCTATCTCGAAAAACACCTGCCTGCGAAGAATGTCGCCCGGTTCTACCGGATGGCCGTCATGCCCAACCTGTTTGGCGAATGGACGCTCTATCGGGAATGGGGGCGGATAGGCCAGGGCGGTCAGGTTCGGATGGATTGGTTCGCGGATGAAAGCCAGGCGGTCGCGGCTCTGATCACACTGGAAGCGTCCAAGCGTCAGCGCGGCTATTGGGTGGAGCCTCAGCAGCTGGCAATGTTTGGGGGAATTTGAAGCCGCTATTTACATCTGAATGCGATATGTGTATGTCCTTAGGACATACACATATCGCATTCGTGCCTAATATGCTAAGTGGCATACGATGATGGCCGCTCTTGACATAACGCCGTCCTTACCCCTATGTCCTTAGGACATAGGGGTAAGGACGGCAGATGAATTTTACCGAAGGTATCGAAAAAGCTATAACCGACAAGGACTTGCCGGTCATAACCTTCTACGATTTCTTCGTTCTAGGCTACCATCTGTTTCACAAGAAAGTGCTGAATGGCGAGCCGTTGAAGCGCCTCCCGCACGACTGGGACCAGACACGCGCCAAAAATGCGCTACGTCGCCTTGAGGCCCGGAAGGCGCTTGTCATGGACTCTGACTTCCGATCGGGAGTTTGGCGTGTCACGCAATCAACGAGAGCTGGTTCGGCGGAAGAGGTCGCCTGCATCGCTGATCCCTTCGCCTACGTCTCGCATCTATCTGCCATGCAGCGCTATGGCCTTACTGATCGCAGCCCACAGGCGCTGCACCTGACAACCCCCAAAAGACCCCTTTGGAATGCGCTCCGAGATGAACTTCTTCATAAAGACCTGCCCGATCTGGACCAGATCGAAGCGCCCGTTCTGAACAGGCCCGGCTTCAAGGATACGATCCGTCGCCGACCAATCGTGGTGCATGTGTCAAGCCACCCTTGGACACCGGCCTCCGTGAGTGGTGAGGAAACGCGGATCACTTCGATTGGCCAAACCTTTGCTGACATGCTTGCTGAACCACAGCTTTGTGGGGGCATGCGCCATGTTCTCGATGTCTGGGAAAATGAGGCGGATCAGTGGGTGCCCGAGATTATTGCCGCAATTGATCTCCTCGACAGCAAGATCGCCAAAGTCCGCGCAGGCTATATTCTGTCTGAAGTCATGGACATAGATGATCCGGCGCTGCACAACTGGGAGCAGTTTGCTCAACGGGGCGGATCGCGCAAACTCGACCCTGACGCCGACTATGCCCCTGAATTCTCAGAACGCTGGATGATTTCAATAAATGTCTGACAACGACCCCCACGCTCAAGATAGCAAATTCGACATCGTCGATGTCGATGTTCGCGCATGGGTCGAAGCCGCACGTGCAAACCCAACGCTCTATCGAGATCGCCAGGTTACGGAGATTGTCCTGGGGGCAATCGGCCTAGCCCCCTCACTATCGAAAACACTCGTTTTAAAGGGCGGGGCGGTCATGGCCCTCGCTTTCAAAAGCAATCGGGTCACCGGGGATGTGGACTTCACCTCAATGGCAGAACCCGCCGACCTGACGGAAAAGCTCACCACCGAACTGAATGAACTTTTGCCCAGAACCGCGATCAAGCTCGGCTATCCCGATCTTCTTTGCCGGGTGCAATCGGTGAAGAAAATGCCGCGCGCAGAGAATTTTGAGGATCACGAATTCCCCGCGCTCCGGGTCCGCATTGGCTCTGCCAAGCGTGGCACAGGTGAAGAGGCCCGGCTGGCGGACGGCAAGGCAAGCCGGGTTCTTGATGTCGAGATCAGTTTCCGTGATCAGGTCTATGCCTTCCAGGAGCTGAACCTGCACGGGGCCGGTGTGGCGGTGCGTGCGTTCACCATTCATGAGCTTGTCGCTGAAAAATTCCGTGCGTTGCTTCAGCAACCCGTACGCAAGCGCAACCGGCGACAGGATGTCTATGACATCGCATTTCTGATTGGCGAGCATGATTTCAGCGGCGCTGACAAAACAGCCATCTTGACCACATTGATCGAGAAATGCCGCAGCCGTGGGATCGAGGCCAAGCCAGAGTCCATGGATGACCCGGAAATCAAGCAACGCGCCCAGGCCGATTGGGAAACGCTCGCCCTCGAAATTGGTGACCTTCCGCCCTTTGAAGAGCGCTTTGCTCTCATGCGCGATCTCTATGTTTCGCTGCCATGGGGCAGCATCAAGAAAGCCCTTTAATTCATGAATTTGTTCAACCGTAAGACCCTGAAGCGTCACATCAAAGCCGATCCGATCCCGTCAGACCATCTGGCTGCGCTGGAAGCCTGGGCAGAGTTGATCAGCTCGGGCCGGATTGAACGCCTGAAAGAAACCGCCCTGCATGGGCAGTTCGCCTCCAAGATCGTTGAAGGTGTTCTCGGCTACCACGGCCCGGCTGGTGGCGCAGATTACAACGTCTCAACCGAACAAAATATTCTGCGCGGCAGCGTCGATCTGGCGCTTGGCCGCTTTGGCGGCAAGACGCCTGACATCGTGGCGCCATTCGAGCTGAAGGGCGCGGATACCCGCGACCTCGATGCAATCATGCCGGGCCGGAACAAAAGTCCCGTTCAACAGGCGTGGGAATACGCCATGAATGCGCGCGGCGTGAAATGGGTTCTGGTCTCGAACATGATCGAGCTGCGCCTCTACGGCTTCGGGGAAGGCACCTCGGCCTATGAGGAATTCCGCCTCGACCAGCTGACAGCCCCGGAAGAATACGCGCGCTTCATGCTGCTCCTGTCGGCGGAAAATCTGCTGTCTGGCCGCACGGCTGATCTGCTGAAAGAAAGCCGCCGCGAAGACAAGGACATCACCGACAGCCTGTATCAGGACTACAAGGACCTGCGCCTCAAGCTCCTGAGCGCCGTCCAGAAGGCCGATACCGCGATCGCGCCCCTCGATGCGATCGCCTTGGCGCAGAAGATCCTCGATCGGGTGCTGTTTATCGCCTTTGCCGAAGATACCGGCCTGCTGCCAGACAACACGCTGGAAAACGCCTTCGTCGCGCGCGACCCTTACAATCCGCGCCCCGTCTGGGACAATTTCAAGGGTCTGTTCCGCGCGATCGACGTGGGCAACAACGAGCTGAAAATACCGCGCTACAACGGGGGGCTATTCCGCGAAGATGCGGTGATCAACGGGCTGCACCTCTCCGATGACATCTGTGAAGGGTTCAAAACCCTGGGCGAGTATGACTTCGCCTCCGAAGTCTCGGTCACGGTCCTCGGCCATATCTTCGAACAGTCCATCGCGGACGTGGAACGTCTGCAAGCGATCGCCCGCGGTGAAGAGGAAGAACCCGAGAAAACCACTGGCACAAGCGGGCGGCGCAAGCGTGACGGGGTGGTCTATACCCCTGATTACATCGCGCGCTTCATCGTGGCCGAAACTCTGGGCACGCATCTGCGGGAAATCTTCGAAAACACCTTGCGCGCTCACGCCAAGAAGGGCGCGGACGTCACCGACTACGAAAACATCCCCTGGCGAAAAAAGTCGGCCGAGCTGGAAGCCTGGCAAGCCTATCGCGATCGCCTGAAATCCTTGCGCATTGTCGATCCCGCCTGTGGCTCCGGTGTGTTTCTGATCATGGCCTTCGACTTCATGAAGGCCGAACTGACCCGCGTGAACGACAAGATCAAAGACCTACTGCCCAAGGCCGAACATTTTGGCGATCTGCTCGACTATGTCCCGGACAGCGAAATTCTGACCGACAACCTCTTCGGCGTGGACGTGAACGAGGAAAGTATCGAGATCACCAAGCTGTCGCTCTGGATCAAGACCGCCCGGCGCGGCAAGGCTCTGGACAGCCTGTCGGGCAGCATCCGCGTCGGTGACAGCCTAATCGAGGACAGCAACTTCGCCTATCTCGACCACGCCTTCACCTGGGAAACCGCCTTCCCCGGCGTCTTTGCCGAAGGCGGCTTTGACGTAGTCCTGGGCAACCCGCCTTATGTGCGGATGGAATTCCTGAAGCTGCTGAAACCCTATCTGGAAAAGCGCTATGAGGTCGTGTCCGACCGGGCTGATCTCTACTGCTATTTCTACGAACGCGGCCTGCGCTTGCTGAAACCGGGTGGGCGCTTGGGCTACATTTCCTCGAACACCTTCTTCAAGACCGGCTCGGGCAAGCCCCTGCGCGAATACCTTCTGAAAGAGGCGACCATCGAAAGCGTAGTCGATTTTGGCGACCTACAAGTCTTCGAGGGGGTGACCACCTATCCGGCCATCCTGACCATGAAACGCGGGGCCGCGCCCAAAGGGCATGAGCTGCGCTTTTGGAAGGTGAATGCCCTGCCGGAAAACAACTTCTTGGCCACTTGGGAAGCTGCTGCCGGCCCATATCCACAAACAGCCTTGGGTGCCGGATCGTGGGAACTGGAAAACCCAGCCTTGCGTGCGCTGCGCGCCAAGATACGTAAAGGTCGCAAAACTCTCAAAGAGGTTTATGGCTCGCCGTTTGCAGGTATAAAGACTGGTTATAATGCGGCCTTCATCCTGACTCGTTCAGAACGTGACAACCTTGTTTTGGCTGACCCTAAATCGACCGATTTGTTGAAGCCAATACTGTTTGGAACCCAGCTCCAGCAATGGAAATCTGAAGCGCCAGAAAAATGGATAATTTATATCCCAAAAGCAGGTATTAATATCTCAGACTATCCTGCAATCGAAGATTGGCTTCGACCTCATAAGGCAAAGCTCGCAGCTAGAGCTGCCAAGCAGAAATGGTTTGAGCTGCAACAGCCACAACAGAAATATCAAGCCACTTATGAGGGCACCAAGCTAATCTACCGAGACATCGCAAATCGACCCAGTTTTTCAGTCGATACAGGTAATTACATTGACATGACTTGTTTCTGCATACCTTACGCGAGCCACTTTGAGGTGGCGTTACTATCATCTTCTGTTTTGTGGTTTTCATTAATTAGTGAAACGACAGTGGCCAGGGGCGGCTATTTTCGGATGAAATCACAATACTTGGAACCCTTACCCATTCCAGATGCCACTCCCGCTCAAAAAGCCGCCCTTGCCACCCTCGCTGAAACTGCTCAAACCCACGCAGAGGCCCGCTATACCCTGCAAACCGCTCTGGCCCGCCGGATACCCGATTTCTGCCCGCCTGACCACGAACCCAAGTTGACCAACAAGCTCAAGGAATGGTGGACACTGCCCGATTTTGCCGCCTTCCGCGCCGAGGTGAAGAAGGTGTTCAAGGCCGACATCCCGCTGGCCGAGCGGTCCGACTGGGAGGATTGGATCAACCGCGACCGCGCTGAGATCGCCCGGCTGACCGCCGAAATCGCCCAGGCAGAAGCCCGGATCGACAGCATCGTCTATGACCTGTTCGACCTGACCGAAGACGAAATCGGGCTGCTAGAGGCGGCAATCTAACCGGCGCGCACACAGATTGTTGCCTAAACGCAACACCTAGAGACGCAAGAGAACAATAGAAGAACTCACGCTTGCAATTTGGTAAATTTTCTGTTAAAATAAAAAATGGACCGAACCCTTTATGGGCCGGTCCTTTTCCGTAATCGCAGTACGATTCGGCTTAACTGTCAAAGGGTATGTCCCATGAAGAGGAACACCCGTCAAGCAAAATCGTACTGCACCAGCGTCATGAAAGGACGTAAATGCAGTATACAATGCAAATTTTTGAGTACGAAGACAACGATCAGTTCCGTGTTATCGATCGTGAAGGAGAGCCTTGGTTCGTTTTGACTGAGGTCTGCAAAAAGATCGGAATTGCGAACCCACGGGATGCCGCGAGCCGTCTTGATGACGATGAGAAGGATGGCGTCGGAATTTCCGACGCCATGGGCAGGGAGCAGAAGACCACCGTCATCAGCGAGTCCGGCCTCTACTCTCTCGTGCTGCGTTCATCCAAGCCAGAAGCAAAGCGTTTCAAGAAATGGATCACTTCAGAAGTCCTTCCGAGCATTCGGAAAACTGGCTCTTATGGTGGTCACGTTCCTGCGTTTATCAAGCGCTACAACGAGAACTGGAACCGGGTCAGCGCGGGTCATTTCTCAGTGATCAACGAACTGGTTGTCAGGTTGTGGGGACGCCTTGAAATGGTCGGCCACATGATGGCGGACCGGGCCCCAAACGGGACACAACTACGCCCCGATACCAGCGTAGGAAAGCTCTTCGCAAAGTGGCTCGACGAGAACCATCCCCGGCTGAGTGGATCTCACTCGATGTACTCACACAAGACCGATGAATGGGAAGGTGATGCGCGGCAATATCCAAACAGTATGCTGCCGCTATTCATCGAATTCGTTGATAACGTTTGGATTCCCGAGCATTCGGAGCGTTATTTCAACACTCGAGACCCAGCGGCGCTGCCCCATCTGCCCAAGCTGCTACCAGCGAGGGCGGCTTAAGACCGTCCGCCCCCTTGGGGGCGTCCGCGCGAAGCGACGGGCCTGTCGGCGGGTGGCCTCAAGGCTGCCCGCCGACAGGTCACCCCAAAACCGCCCTCGGCCAAGATCACACCACAACACAAAAAGGCCCCCGCCTGCTGACGGGGGCCTCGATCATTGCGACTGTGCGGGCTGTTACTCGGCGGCCATCCGGTCGGCCTGCGCGGTGCGCTCCATGATGTAATCCACGGCCTTTTGAGCTTCAGACGCAGCGCGGAATATTGCGCGGCTGTCTTCCTTCATCGCAGCAAGCCACCCCTCGACATAGGCGGCGCTCTGGTCGAGTTCAGGCTCCACCCCGATCTGTGCGCAAAGCATGCAGTTTCCGATTTCCGCGACCAGCTCCTCGAACGCGTAAGCCTTGCGGTCATTGAACCGGCCCAACCGGTCAAGCCGCTTTGTCGCCCCTGTCCAGTGGGTCAGCTCATGGGCCAAGGTGCCGTAATACCCTGCGGCCCTGTGAAAGGTCGCGATCGGCGGCATGTGGATGCGGTCGGTCTTAATGTTGTAATAGGCGCGGGGCTCCTCGGTGCTGTCGATCTGCGCACCGCTCGCGGCAAAGAATGCCTCCAGCGCGGGGTCGGCTACGGTGCCCAGATCACGGGGCGGATCGGGCAGAATGTAGAATTCAGCGGGCAAACCCTCGATCTGGTCGGCGTTGAACACGGGGTAGGCCTTGGCATAGGGGATCTGACGCTCCTCGCCGTTTTCGTCCTCGCGCTCGACGGTGCCGTATTTCACGACGGTTGCGGATTTCTCGCCCTTGCGGACATGACCCCCAAGCTGCTTGGCCTGATTGAACGTCATCCAGCGGGCTGAGCTGTAGTCCTTGGCCATCGCCGTGGCCCAAAGCATCAGGATGTTGATGCCCCGATAGGCTTCGCCGTTGAACCGCTCCGGCAAGCTGACCGATGCACCACCACCGGTCCACGGCTTGCGCCAGGGCGGTGTTCCCGCCTCGATCTGCGTGATGATCTGATTTGTGACATGGGAATAAACGTCAAACTTCTCTGCGGTCATTTGTGACCCTCCTTCGCGTGACGCGGGCCGGGTCTCTTCCCCTTTCCGCCGATGGGCGGGCCTTCCTGTTCTGATCTTTGGAATGCCCATGCATTCCGAAGAGCAGAGCAGGTAAGGGCAAAGCCCGTCCTGCGGCCTGGTGGGGCCGTGTGTGAACACTGCGCAAAACTGCCTTTTGCGTCACGAAACTACCTCGTGCGTGTGTTTCCGACATTTCCCGTTCGTGCCCTTCTGATCCGCCGAGTGGCGAAGCCATCCGTGCTTTTCACTTTGGATGACCTCATGTCATCCGAAGGGCAAAGCAGGGTGGGCGCAGCCCGACCTGCGGCCGGACGGTGATCTGACACACGG
>JARWBI010000023.1:22757-28300 GCA_029846755.1 Falsirhodobacter flavus
GGGGCCGGAGCGGTGAAATTGGGAGGGACCCGCGCCCTGGCGCGGGAGGAACCGGATTTCTCCGTGGAGGCTGACGCGGAGCGGCACCAGAGCCCGTGTTCAGAGCGCCGGCCGGATGGCAGGCGGACCACGCAAACAGAAAAGGTGTCAGGCGCGCCAGAGCGGAGGCGCGGCTGTCCATCGGATCAGCGATCGCGGCCGCTACCGCGATCTCCGCATCAGCTTTCTACGCGATAGGGCAGGGGCGGAGGGGGAAAAAGAGCCCAAACCGGACCTTCAAAAGACACTCCCGCGCTTCAAAAAGGTCGGGCTGCGGCTTCTGGCGTGAAATACCACCCGACCCCCGTCGCAAAGAGCAGAAAACCGGTCAGACTATGCAGGGCCCAGGCCTCGACAAGACCGCGCTGTCGATAGGACCAAGCGAACAAAAGCCCGCCCACGAACGATACGAGGAGGATCACCCAGTTCCAGAACATCAGATGTGCCAGCGAGAAGAGCGTTGCGTTCAGGACTGTGGCAAAGTGGCCTTCGGGCAAAATCGTGGCATAGCGGCGAAAGAAGAGCGTCCGGTAGATCACTTCCTGCGGCAGGGCCGAGAGCAGTGGATAGGCCACCAGCAGCGCCCAGAACAGGCCATGTTCCTTACGCCACAGCCAGAAGGTTGCCCAAGGCTGCAGCCATTGGATGCCGATCCAACCCGCAACGAATGTCGCGACCCCTGCAAAGGCGATAAGGGGGAGGCGTATTCCCCGCCAGCCCTGAAAGATCGACGACCACCGGAAATCAGGGGTCAGATGCAGCAGCACCGCGCCGATCCCCAGAAGCGGCAGAACCGAGGGGAACACCTGTCCCGGCCTTGCCACGAGGGCGACCAGAATGGGGGCTGCAACGAACAGCGCTCCCATCTCGACAACCAGCCTGAGACGGTTTTCAGCCATCAGGCAATTGCTCCGACCTCGCCGAGGGCGGAAATGGTCATGGTGCCCCCCGCGATGCCTTGGGCATCATGCCGGTGTCCAGCAGACTGCGGCGCGGGCCCTCTCCGGATGCCATCATCCAGCCCGGGTATTCGGGCGCAAGGGCGCTTGCCGCGTTCAGCGCAGCGAGGTCGTCCTCTGAAAGTTTCCCCTCGGCCGCCTTTAGGTTCTCCTCCAGTTGCTCGATCCTCTTCAGTCCAAGGATCACGCTGGCCACGACTTTCTGGTGCAAAAGCCATGCCAGCGCGATCGCGGCGGGAGTGGTGTCGTGCCGCCCGGCGATGCTGTCGACGACATCCAGAAGCGGCGCACCGCGGTCTTCGTTTACCGGCGGGAACGGAACGGTGGCGCGGCGACCCTCGGATGCGCCGCGATACTTGCCCGTCAGGTAACTACCGGCAAGCGGGCTGAAGACCAGCATTCTCAGACCCTCGGCCGTGAGCAGTGGTGCAATCTCGCGTTCCACGTCGCGCCCCACGAGCGAATAGTAGCCTTGATAGCTCTGGAACCGCTCCAGCCCCCGCCGATCGGCATGGCCGAGGGTCGTTGCGAGCTGCCACGCGGCCCAGTTCGAGACGCCGATGTAGCGGACAAGACCCTGCCTCACCAGATCGTCCAGAGTCCGCAGCGTTTCCTCTACCGAGGTGGCGGGATCGAAGCCATGCAGCTGGTAAAGGTCGATGTAATTGGTGCCGAGGCGCTTCAGACTGCCGTGGACCTCGTGCAGGATATGCTGACGCGAGGCGCCGCCGTCATTCGGCCCGGAACCTGTGCCATGCTCGAACTTCGTCGACAGCACCACGTCCTTGCGCGAAATCCCGAGCGAGGACAGTGCGCGCCCCACGATCTCCTCGGATTGCCCACCGGCATAGACGTTGGCCGTGTCGATGAAATTAATGCCTGCGTCGAAGGCGCGGCGCAGGATCGCCTCGGCCTCGTCCTGCATCACGCCGCTTGCTGCGGCATAGGGGCCGCCACTTTGGCCGAAGGTCATGGTGCCGATGCACATCTCGGAGACAAAGAGGCCTGTGCGGCCGAGGGTATTGTAGCGCATGTGCAGGCCTCGCTTGTGGTTCGGTCAAATCGGAGTGATAATACCATATGGTTCCGGAACCATGAAGTATCGCATTAGGATTGTCCATGCCCGATCTCGAAAATCCCGCCACGGCACGTGGTCGAAAGCGCGACCCCAATCGCGACGTCGCCATTTTGGAGGCGACGATCGATGTGCTGGCAGAGGTCGGCTATGACGGACTGAGCACGGCGAAGGTTGCGGATCGGGCGCAGGCCGGGAAAGGCACGATGTATCGGCGCTGGCCAACGAAAACCGATCTGGTGCTGGACGCGGTCGCGCATATGAAGGCGCAGCAGATCGATCTGGAGGCGCTGCCCGATACCGGTTCGTTGCGCGGCGATCTTCTGGCGCTGTTCCAGCCCCATGAAGGGGCGCAGGTGGATCGGGTGCTGCGCGCCATGGCGGGGGTGGTGTCGATGATCAGCCAAGTTCCGGGCTTGGCGGAAACCGGCGACTATTCGATCTTCGAGCCGTGGATCGCTGCGAATACCGTGCTGATGAATCGCGCCAAGGCGCGAGGTAAAATTGCCCCCGCGGCAGATGTCGCGCTGGCCGCCCAGATCATCCCCTCCATGGCGGCGTATCGCGCCCTGATCCTGAGGATGGCAATCGACCGCGACCTGCTGGTTCGCCTGGTTGATCAGGTCGTGCTGCCAGCCCTTTCCGAGGACTCCGTAGCTGCGTCGCATTCTTGAAGCAGCGTGAGCTGCGACTTGCCCGGCATCGCTGATCTCCTGCGATCAAGGACATGCAGCGAATGGCGGCTTCGTCCCCCAATCGACGTTCGGAGCCCTAAAGTTAAGCCAAGAAAACCGCTCTCTCGAGAGATCAACCGTGCCACCATTTTAGGAAATCCCCGCCAAAAGCCGATAGAGCGGCACCGTAAATGATCCCACAGGCTTCCATCTTGCCCAAGCGACCGGACCAAGATCGATGGCTTCGCGGTATTCGACGCACAGCTCATCGTAGTGCGCGATTGTTGCAATGTGTCGGTGAATATTATTGGGCGGTCTCGGAGCTGAGTCGCGCGCTCGTGTCAAGGCAGAGGTGGCGAAAGTCAGGCCACCTGGCTGGACAGAATTCTGCCTGTCGACGTTCTTCCGTATGTCTTGCTGCAAACGGTAGTCCGCTTGAGCGCGCTCGTAAGCCTCTACCGCGACCGAGTGTTCAACCCGTTCAAGATAAAAGCGGAGCTGTCGAATTTTTATGTCGTTGAGCCTCTCGATCGCGTCATTGGCGTAGCCATCTTGAGCAGATTTCGCTCGTGTGAATGCGTAGAACGCGAATACCGTAACGATGGCACCGGTGTAAGGTGCTTGGTCAGGTCTGTTGAAATGGACGATGATCGTAGCAATGTTAAGCATTGCTGCGATAGTAAACATCCACCATAAAGTAACCTTGAGACTTTCGCGCCTCGTCGGAGATAGGTTATGCCACCGGCGTCCTAAGAATTTTTTCATATCCAAAATCGCAATCCTACTGCCTAGCTGCCTTTATGGAGTGCGGGAGGTGCATTGATACATGGTCAAGGCAAAGTTGCGACAAAGTTTCGATCGCATGTTCCCTTGGCGCTTTATTTTCTTGGAGAATATCGATGCAGCATCGCATCCTTAAAGGAATGCGCGGCGCGTGCCGAGGGCCACGGCGGTCGCGACGGAACGCTCACAGCACGGTCATAGGGCCTGTGCATGCTCACTGGCACCAAATGGGTCGCAGGCCCTTAGATGGTTGCAATTCAAAGCCGCCAGTTCCTGCTAACGAGTTACAAGCTCGCAACCGGAAAATTTCAATAGCAGTGTGTGCTGTTGGCCGAATTGCTTTTGCCGACCTGATTGGCGCGGATGGCTCTATGAACACGGCGCCAAAAAGCGCGAACAAGAGGGTTCAGACCAAGGCGGCGAACGGCGAGCCCGGAGCGGTCAGGTTTCGAGACAATCTCCGCAGCCAGATGAGCGACTCAAGGCTGGCCTCGGAGCTTTCGCTGAGTGACTGAACACCGTGAAGAGTCAGCCTAACCCATCGATGACGAATTCGACCCGATCCGCACTCCACAAGGTGATGGCGTAGCTGATCGGTTTCGACTCAAGATCGCAGTCAAGCTTTCGACTTACGACAATAGGTATGGAACGCGGCTGCTCTAACATCCGTGCTTCATCGACCGTGGGCATGCGTGCCGCGACCCAAGTGCGTTCGCGGACATAGTCATTTATCCCAAAGTTTTTATAGCTCTCCGTGGTGCTGCGCGTTGCGGTGTAGAACGTCGGAAAGTTCGGGAAACGCGCTGCGGGGAAAAACGAGTCAGTGACGCTCAGCACCGAAACGCCCGTCCTTTGCTTGACCCTGATCCTGTAGACATCCGTCCCAGGCTCAAGGTGAAGCTGCTCTGCGACGTCTGCAGTCGAAGCCATCATTTCGGTTTCAGAGATCGTCGGCGAGGGTGACCAGCTGCCCTTCAACAGGTTCTGAGCGAAACGGGTTCGGCGCGTGATTTCGTAGTGGACGGCGCCTTCATGGACGAATGTTCCGCGGCCTTGTTCAATCCGGACCAGTCCGCGCTGTTGAAGTGTTGCCATTGCTTGTCGCAGCGTCGCGCGCCCAACCCCGAACCGTGCCATCAACTCGCTTTCACGCGCGGCGGGTTCGAGTTCGACCTTGCGATGACCGACGGCAACTTGCCGAGCGGGATCGATGCCGCGGGCAACCGGGTCGAAGGCGGGACGGCTGACGCTGTTGGCGGGCGCGATGCCGAACTGGCCTACTCGGTCGCGGCGGCTTATTCGGGCGATACCTACAAGATCGGCCTCGCATATCTCGACAACGGCGATCCGGACCGGAACGCATATGGCGGCAGCCAGTGGATCGCGATGGGCACGGCCATCTTCGATGCAGTCACGGTCAAGGCCTATTACGCCGGCTATGACGATTATCTACAAAAAGATGCAAGCTTCGGCGCGACGGTGGATTACACCCTGAACGAGAAGCTGACGCTGACGGGCCTTGTGCGCCGCGACGAAGAGGTGAATGAGGATCTGGACAGCTACGGGATCGGCGTCAGCTACGATCTTGGAGGCGGCGCCGCCTTCATGGCCGGCGTGGTTCGCACCGACACCATCGGCTCGGGCGAGACTGTGGCGGATGCGGGTGTCACGCTGAAGTTCTGAGTGGGCCCCGGAAAGGGCGGCACGTCTGCCCTTTCTTCCAGCGCTTTGGCGCCGAACGGACGGAGAGCGACATGACGGCGGGATTGTTTTTGATGGTGCTGGGCGCGGCGGTGCTGCATGCGGCGTGGAACGCGATGGTCAAGGTGAACGCCGATCGGCTGGTCCTGATGGCCGTGATGATGATGACCCATGTGGCCGTTGGCCTGATGGTCGTGCCCTTCGTCGCTTTTCCAACTCCCGAGGCATGGCCCTTGGTAATCCTCCCCATGGTTAAGGGGATGCGGTTGTAGAATTTTCTCGTAGCGTGAGCTGAGGAGATTCGAATGAGGA
>JARWBI010000024.1 GCA_029846755.1 Falsirhodobacter flavus
TTCGTTCATGACCCCGGAGGCTCACGGGATGCCGCCCGCAACATCCTTGATAACGCATTCTGCAAAGACAGGAGGCTCCAACTCCTGAGTAAGGTGGAGCATCATGAGCAAGACAACGAACAAGTTTTCTCCGGAAGTGCGTGAGCGCGCGGTGCGGTTGGTCCTAGACAATGAGGGTCAGCATTGCTCGCGATGGCAGGCGGTCATGTCGATTTCGGCGAAGATCGGCTGTGCGCCGCAGACCTTGAACGATTGGGTCAAGAAGGCCGAGGTTGATAGCGGCAAGCGTCCGGGCGTCTCTCGCGAGATGGCCGAGAAGATGAAGGCGCTGGAACGCGAGAACCGCGAGCTGCGTCAGGCGAACGAGATCCTTCGCAAGGCGTCAGCATATTTTGCGATGATCGCAGGCAGTGCGGCACTGCTTCAGCACTGCCGGAGATGCTCGACCGCCGGTCGAGGTGATGGTGGGTTTCATCGACGCGCACCGGGATGCGCACGGGGTCGAGCCGATCTGCGACGTGCTGCCGATCGCCCCGTCCACCTATTATGTTCACCTTGCGAAGCGGGCCGATCCGTCCCGGCTGTCGGATCGGGCACGTCAGGACGAAGCGTTGCGCCCCGAGATCCTTCGCGTGTTCGAAGAGAACTGGCGGGTCTATGGTGTCCGGAAGGTCTGGCGACAGCTTGGCCGTGAGGGCTTCGATGTCGCGCGATGCACGGTGGCACGGCTGATGAAGAGTATGGGTATTCAGGGCATTATCCGCGGCAGGCCACACAGGACGACGATCCCGGCCAAGAAAGCCCCCTGTCCGCTGGACAAGGTGAACCGCCAGTTCCGCGTTCCGGCCCCGAACATGCTGTGGGGTTGTCCGTTGTGGCGCCATTGGTCCGAGCCCAATGGACGACGATTTCACCTATGTCGCCTTTGTCATCGATGCCTATGCTCGCAAGATCGTTGGCTGGCGCGTCAGCAGTTCGGCGCATGCGGGGTTCGTTCTCGATGCCCTGGAGCAGGCGGTGCATGATCGCCGCCCGGGAAAGGGCATGGGGCTGGGCGTTGTTGCACTTATCAGTGATGCGGATTCACGTTGTGAGTCCTGCATGTTAGCTTCGGGCCATGCCAAAGCCTTCCTCTCCCCGTTACCGCACGACGAACTGGCCTGACTACAATGATGCCCTGCGCCGCCGCGGTTCGCTGTCGATCTGGTTCGACCCGACGATGGCCTGGCATGCTAAGAAGACCGGCAAGCGCGGTCATCCGGAGACCTTCTCCGAGAGCGCGATCCAGACCTGCCTGACGCTGAAAGTGCTGTTCGGCCTGCCGCTGCGGCAAACGGTCGGGCTGGTCGCCAGCCTGATCGAGATGGCGGGACTGGACTGGCCGGTTCCGGATTACTCCACGCTTTGCCGACGTCAGGCCCGGCTTGCGGTGCAGATCCCCTACCGCCGCCCCGACGGGCCCGTGACGCTGCTCGTCGATAGCACCGGCATCAAGTTCCGCGGCGATGGCGAGTGGCAGGCGCGCAAACATGGTGCGTCTCGCCGCAGGCAATGGCGCAAGGTCCATATCGGCATGGATGCGTCCGAGCGGCGATGTCCGGGCCGTCGAATTCACATCGAGTCGGCAGGGTGACAGCCCGCTGCTGCCGGACCTGCTCGCGCAGTTTCCCGAGGATGAAGAGATAAGTTCGGTCACGGCCGACGGCGCCTATGACACCAGGCGATGCCATGGCGCGATCGTTGATCGAGGGGCGGACGCGCGCATCCCCATCCGCAAGAACGGTCGCGCATGGAAGGAGGATTGTCCGGCCGCCCGCGTCCGCAACGACATCCTGCAAGAGACACGACGCTTGGGACGAGCCAGCTGGAAGCGATCGGTCGGCTACCATGTCCGAAGTCGCGTCGAGGCGCGGATGATTTGCCTCAAGGCATTTGGCGAGCGCATCGCCTCACGCGACCCGGATCGGCAGACCGCAGAAATCCAGATCCGCATCGCCATCATGAACAGATACAACACACTCGGCACAGCCGACATCACAGCCGTTGGCTGAACGTAAAGCGGGAAAGGGTCAGTGCGGACTCCAACCGATTAACGCAACAACGCCTAGCAAAGCTTTCCCTAACAAAGCCCAGCGTTTCAGTTCTTTTTGGGGGTATTGTGCGGGCAATCGTGGAAATCAGCTTCGAGGCGTTCTTTTCGTGGAAAAATCATGCTGACAATGGCCTCATAAAAGTGTGCAAAAACCATCGACCATTCTCGGTTCCTGCCCGCAAAATCGGTCGGCACAGTGTCGGAGGTTTTGATGAAACACGATAACGCCTTGAAGCTTGGTCTGATGGCGCTTGTCGCGCTTCTGCCCAGCATGGTCCCCGCACAGGAAAATATTCCTGCCATCGTCCCGGAAGGAACGGTATTGCGCATCGGTGATCCGGTGACCCAAACAGCGCTGGAGCTTTCGGGGCTGGCCGACGAAATCCCGTTTCGCATCGAATGGGCCAACATAAGCGGCGGGCCACAGACGAGCGAGGCGTTCCGTGCCCGCGCACTGGACGTTGGATCAGTGGCGGAAATCCCGTCGATCCACGCGACATGGACCAACCTTCCGGTCAGAAACATTGCATATAAGGAACGCGAGGACCCCATCGCGCATCCGATCTACCGCTTCGGCATCACGCCGGAACTGGGTGGCGAAGTGACCACGCTGGCCGATTTAAAGGGTCGGCGCATCGCCTACAGCCCGGGTCAGGCGCAGGGTGCGTTGGTCTTGCGTGCGCTGGAAGCGGCGGGCCTGACTGCAAATGACGTCACGCTGGTCGAACTGCCCAGCACAGGCGACGTCTATCCCGTGGCGCTGGCTTCGGGGCAGGTCGATGTCGCGCCGATCGGCAGCACCAACATCCGCCGTTACGTCAACCAATATGGCGCGGACGGGGCCACCGTGATCGATCACGGGCTGCGCGACGATCCCGGCCACCTCTGGTCCCCGCAGGAGGTGCTGGACGATCCCGCCAAGGCGGCGGCGCTGGCGGTTTTCGTGCAATATTGGGCCAAGGCGACGGAATGGGTCAACGATCACCCAGAGGAATGGGCGCAAGGCTATTACATCGCGCGCGAAGGGCTGTCGCAAGAGGATGCCGATTATCTGATCGAACAGACGGGTCGTCAGGTCATTCCCGCAAGCTGGGACGAGGTTTCGGCCCGCCACTCCCACACCATCGCGCTTCTATCGGCAGCGACGGGGCGCGAAGCCTTCGACGCGGAACAGATCCTTGACCGCCGGTTCGAAAAGATCGCCTCGGGCGCGCTTGCCGACGGGTCCAGCGCCCTGATCCGAAAGACCACCCAATGACGGTCCTGAGCACCAAAACCTTCATCCGCACGAAGCCCGCCCAGCCGCAGCGGCGGCGCAGACGGCTTGGCCCCGGCCCCGCCATTCCCTTCGGCCTTCAACTCGGCCCCGCGCTTTTGCTGATCCTTTGGGCGGCGGGGTCGGGCCTTGGCCTTATCGACCCGCGCATTCTTTCGGCGCCGTGGACGGTCATCGCCACCTTCGGCCAGTTGATCGCCGACGGAAGGTTGCAGGATCACCTTGGCACATCCACCCTGCGCGCGGCATCGGGGCTGGCCATCGGGCTTGTGATCGGAACGGTGCTGGCGATCGTGTCCGGCCTTTCGCGCTTCGGCGAAGCTATCATCGACGGTCCGGTCCAGATCAAGCGCGCGGTGCCGACGCTGGCGCTGATCCCGCTTTTGATGCTGTGGTTCGGCATCGGCGAGCAGATGAAGATCATCACCATCACGCTGGCGGTGATCGTGCCCATCTACATCCACACCCACAACGCGCTGCGCAGCATCGACGCGCGTTACGTCGAACTGGCCGAGACGCTGGACCTGACGCGCTGGGCATTCCTGCGCGAGGTGGTGCTGCCGGGCGCGTTGCCGGGGTTCATGCTGGGGCTCCGCTTTGCCGTTACGCTGGCCTGGGTGTCGCTTGTCGTGGTCGAACAGGTGAACGCGACCAGCGGGCTTGGCTACATGATCGGACTTGCCCGCACCTATGGCCAGACCGAGGTGATCATCGTGGGCGTCGTCGTCTATGCCGTGCTTGGGCTGATGTCCGACGCAGCCGTGCGTCTTGTCGAAAGGAGGGCTTTGTCATGGCGTCGAACGCTGTCCCACTGAAGGCCGTGTGCACGCGCGATCTGTATCGCGGCTTTGCCGGGCGGAGCGTGTTGTCGGGCATCGACATCAACATCGCGCCGGGGGAATTCGTCGCGCTTCTGGGGCGCAGCGGATCGGGCAAGAGCACGCTGTTGAAGGCGCTTGCTTCGCTGGATCACGGGGTTGCGGGGTCGGGGGCGCTGCATGTGCCCGACAACCTGTCGGTGGTGTTTCAGGATGCGCGGCTTCTGCCGTGGCGGAACGTGCTGCAGAACGTGACGCTGGGCCTGACCGGGGCCGATGCCGCAGGCCGCGTCATCCTGGCCGAAGTCGGGCTTCAAGGTCGCGAAAGTGCATGGCCGGTCGAGCTTTCGGGAGGAGAGCAGCAGCGCGTCGCCCTTGCCCGGTCGCTGGTGCGCGAGCCCGAACTGCTCCTGGCGGACGAGCCCTTCGGTGCGTTGGACGCGCTGACCCGTATCCGCATGCACGCGCTGCTGCGCGAGCTTTGCGTGCGGCGCAGGCCCTCGGTGCTGCTGGTCACCCATGACGTGGACGAGGCGATCACCCTTGCCGACCGCGTTCTGGTTCTGGAAGACGGCCGCCTGATCGAGGATCTGACCATCGACCTTGGCCCCGAGCGCGACCACGGCACGCCACGTTTTGGCGAAATTAGGCGTCACCTTCTGGCCCGGCTGGGCGTCGGGTTTCATTGATGCGGTTCGAACCCGCAGGACGATGGCTGACCGAGGCGCGCCTGCCGCCCCTCAACGCGCTGCGCGCCTTCGTGGTCACCGCGCGACATCGCAGTTTCGCAGGGGCGGCGGAAGAATTGCTCGTGTCCCCCGCCGCGATTGGGCAGCAGGTCCGTCTACTGGAAGATCATCTGGGCGGCATTCTGTTCGAACGGCTTCAGGGGCGTGTCGAACTGACGCCGCTGGGCCAGCGCCTTGCACCGGGATTGGCAGAAGGGTTTGCCCGGATGGTGGAAACCCTGGCCCATGGCGGGGCCTCGGCGGTTGCCCGGACCCGTCTGGCGGCACCGTCCTGCTTCACGCTCAAATGGCTGCTGCCACGCATCGACCGGCTGATGGCCGATCTGCCGGATGTGGAACTGGTCGGCGCAAACGAGGATGCCGATTGCGCCATCGCGCTTGGCCCCCGCCGGGGGTGGGAGCCGTTCCTGTCCGAAAGCGTCATCCGCGTCTGTCGCCCCGGTCTGCAGGACAAGACGGGTCTGGTATTGCTGCATGACGGGCAGGCGCGGCCCGGCGCGCTGCGGCTGCCCGACGGTGCAGCCGTGATCGAGGCTGCCATCGCCGGACGGGGCATCGGCCTTGCCCGGCTGCGTCTGGCCGAGGCGGACCTTGCTGCCGGAAGGCTCGTCGCGCTGGCGGGTCCCGTTCCGCTGGATCGGTCCTGGTCGCTTCGGGCCGAACCCGGATCGCCGCTTCTGCCATGGCTGCGCGGTCAGACATCTTTGCTTGGAACACCTGCATGAATATGATCTCCAACCCTCCGGCCATCCTGATCTGCGGCGGCGGCTTCGCGGGCGCATTGCTGGCGATCCGGCTTTTGGACACCGCCACCGCCCCTCTGTCAGTGATCGTGGTAGAGCCGCGCGCCACGGTCGGGCGCGGCGTGGCCTACAGCACGGTCGAGGATGTGCATCTGGTGAACGGCCCAGCGTCGCATTTCTCGCTCTATCCCGAAGATCCGTTGCATCTGGCGGACTGGCTGAGAGGGCAAGGCCATACGGGCGACGTGGCCGAAGCCTTCATCCCCCGCCGTCTTTTCGGCACCTATGTCGAGACGGAGCTGGACCGCGCGATCCGTGAAAGCCGCGCCAGCTTCACTCATCTGCGCGCCGAAGTCGTGGCCCTTCGGCGCCAGCCCCATGGGCTCGAGGCGCGTCTGTCCTCGGGGGCGAAAGTACATGCCGCGCGGGCTGTGCTGGCAACGGGAGTGCATCCTTTGGGCGGTATTGCCCAAGGCGCGGTGCATCCGTGGGACGCCGCCGCGATGGACGGCCTGGCAGATGCACGGGACGTTCTGATCGTAGGGGCCAGCCTGAGCATGGTGGATGCCGTGGCCAGCCTCGAATCGCGGGGGTTTCGCGGGCATATCCATGCGATATCCCGGCGCGGGCACCTGATCGAGCCGCGGCGCGTCGTACCCGACATCCCGCCCTTTCTGCCCGACCCCCTGCCGACCACCGCGCGCGGCCTGCTGTCGGCGGTGCGGGCAGAACACCGCCGCATCCTTGCCGACGGAGGGGACTGGCAGGCATTGCCGCCCGCCCTGCGGGGCGATGTGCTGCCGCTGTGGCAGGGCGCGCCGATGGCAGAACGGCGTCGCTTCAATCGCCATCTTCGGTCCTTGTGGGACGTCATGGCCCATCGGGCGGCCCCGCCATCCTTTGCCGCACTGGAACGTGCACGCGCCGAGGGGCGTTTCACCGCCCGCGCCGCGCGGCTGGTGCGCGTCGGGCAAGGCGAGGCGCACCTTCGCCTTCGCCGGGGCGGCGAGTTGCATTTGCAGGTGGACGGAATCATCGACTGCCGGGGGCATCAGGAACATGACTGGCGACGCATCGACGCGCCGTTGGTCCGCGATCTGATCGCACAGGGGTTGGCGGTTCCGCACCCGTCGGGCTTCGGCATCCGTGCACAGGGGTTGGCGGTCGTCGGCCTCAACGGCACTGCGCCGGGCGATCTGTTCGCCCTTGGCCATCCGATGCGCGGAGAGGCGTGGGAGTCCAGCTCCATCCCAGAACAAGTTGCCCAAGGCAGCGCCCTTGCCGCGCTGCTGCGCCAAAGCCTTCGCCAGCTCGCGTTATAGCTGCTTCAAAAACGCGACCAGCGCGGCGATGTCATCCTCGCTCAGGTCCAGCGGTCGAATGCGCGGATCAAGGCGTGCCGCCTCAGGGTACATCGGGCGGTCCGCCTCGGCTGCATTGCGCGCCCAGACCTTGCCGCCCCCTTGGGCATAGAAACGCACAACCCCCTCCAGCGTGCGAAAATGCCCGGTATGCATATACGGGGCCGTCTGCGCCACATGGCGCAGCGACGGCGTCCGGAACCGCCCGGCATCGGCGGGATCGCCGGTCACGCGCATCCGGCCAAGATCCTGCGACGGCTCGCCAAAGGCCGAAAGGCCAAGGTTGTGAAAGCCTTCGTCGGTCAGCAGCGGGCCGGAATGGCAATCGGCGCAGCCCGCGCTTCGGAACAGCTCCGCCCCCCGGCCCTCGGGCGTCGGAGGGGGGCTGTCCAGCGTCGCAAGATAGGCCCCGATCGCATCCGCCAGCGCATCCGCATCCACCAGCCCCACGCGGCGGGCAGCGGCATCGGCATCCGGGTTCGCCATCTCGCGCGGGTCGGTCAGGGGCGCAAGGATTGCCGCGCGCAGGCTTTCATGCCGCCCGTCCCATCCCCAGACGGACAGTTGCGTGGCGACATGCAGCGGCGGCGGCGTGCGCCCTCCCACCGCGCCCGAGGTGAAGCCGCGTTCGGGGTCGTGACAATCGGCGCAGGACATGGCCCCATTGGCCGACAATGCCGGATCGTGGAACAGCCGCCGCCCCAACTCGGGATCGGCCTGCGCGGGTGCGCTAATCAGCGCGCAGAAGACGATCCAGCGCATTGGCATGAACCTCGGGCGCGGCACGGTAATCCAGCTTGCCCGCGAAGCCGCCATTCGCGTCCATAAGATAAAGCGCCGCCGTGTGATCCATCAGGTATTCGCCCCCCGCCAGCGGCACTTTGGCATAGGTGGCGCGAAAGGCGCGGGCGGTTGCGGCGGTTTCCTCTGCGGTGCCGCGCAGGCCGATCACCTCCGGCCCGACCCAATCGAGGTATTCGCCCAGATAGTCCGCCGTGTCCCGTTCCGGGTCCACCGTCACGAAGACGATGCGCAGATCCTCCGCGCGGGGGCCGAGCGCGTCCAACCGCTCGGCCAGTACGCTCAGCGTCATCGGGCAGACATCCGGGCAGA
Organism: Falsirhodobacter flavus; assembly: GCA_029846755.1. Taxonomy (GTDB): domain Bacteria; phylum Pseudomonadota; class Alphaproteobacteria; order Rhodobacterales; family Rhodobacteraceae; genus Falsirhodobacter; species Falsirhodobacter flavus. The sequence goes on from JARWBI010000024.1 coordinate 8,153, forward strand.
AGGTATAGCCGAAGAACAGCACATAGGGCTTGCCGCGAAGCTGGTCGGGGCCGATCCGTTCCCCGTCGGTGCTGGTCATCTCGAAAGCCTCGCCTATGCCTTGGGCGGCAGCAACGGGTGCGATTAGGCACAGTGCAAGGATCAAAGGTTTCAGTGACAATCGGGGGCATCCTGTTCCAGCCAGACCTCCAGCGCGACATCCCGCGCCCAGGCTGCATTGCGAATTTGCCAAGCGGCGGGCGAGGCGATGGCGGCCAGCGCATCGGTCATGCGGCTCAGCAAGGCCGGGGATGCGGTGGCGCGTAGGGCAGGCACCTCTCGCGGGGGAAGCGTGGCCGAGAATTTGGCCCAGTCCGGATCGGCGAACAGCGCGGCGAGCGCCCCCGCATCGTGCAGGGCCGCGTCGCATTCCCCGGTCCGCACTCGCATCAGCGACAACGCCGGCGCAGACTGCGGCACGGGCAGCGCGCCAAGCTCGGCTGCCAGTGCGATCCCGGCGGCGTTCGTATCCGCAAGGCAAAGCGTCCGGCCCCGCAGATCGTCCCATGACGCAATATCGGTATCGGTCCGCATCGCCACCGTCATCGCCTGACGGGCGACGAGGGCCCCCTCCGCCCCATGATGCAGAACGATATCCGCGCCCTCGGCCACCAATGTGACCGGCCGACCCATCGCCTTGCCAAGATCGCGTGCCAGGGCCCGTTCGAAACCATCATCGGTGAACAGCCGTGCGGCGGGGCTGTTCGGCATCTGTGGCGGCGGCCCGGCATCGACGCGCAACGCCTCCGCCGCCAGCGAGGCGGTTGAGATAAGCGAAAGCGATGCGGCAAGGGCGATGCGTCCAGACATGGGGCCACGTAATCCGCCCCTTGCGACGGTGCGAAGGAAGAAATCCTTCACCGCGTCGAAAGCATTTCTTTGCCGTTCCGGCCCCGTCGCGATGCTTGGCAGCTTGTTCGCCAATCTGGTCCGTATCGGGTGGCAAAGCCGCACAACACCGCGCGATCCGGAACGAATTCCCGATGGAAAACGATTCAATCGACTTTGGAGAAAAACCTTCCTTGGCGCAGCCCGCCGACGAATGTCTATCAATCGAGTCGATATTCATTCGCCCGAGGATGCCATGAACGCCTGCAAACGCCTTCTCTCCGCTGCTATGCTATCGGCACTGGCTGCCCCTGCCTTTGCTGCGGACCCGCTTCCCTTCATCAATTTGCAACTGCGTCCCTGGACGGTCGTGGCGCAGGAAAAGGGGTTCCTGAAAGAGGAGTTCGACAAGATCGGCATCCCGGAGGTGAACCTGATCGCCTCGGGCAGTGCGGAGCTGGTCGGCGCGGAATCGGCCGCTCTGAACAAGGGGTCCATCGCGATTGCGCAGCGCATGGTCTATCCTGCCACGGTCCACAAGGCGAACGGGCTGGATGCGGTCATTGTCTGGCTCTCCGAACCCTCGGACCAATACCGCACCCCGATCCTTGCCCGCGCCAGCAACGACGAGATCAACGAGATCGCGGATCTGGAAGGCAAGAACTTCGCCTCTTCGCGCATCTCGTGCTACTTCACCTCGCCGTTCGAGGTGCTGACCAAGGCGGGCCTGCCGCTGGACAGCCGCAATGCGCAGGGCAAGGTTCGATACCAATCCATCGACAACAGCGCGGCGGTGAACGCGGCGCTGCTGTCGGGTGCCATCGACGCGACGGCGGCGCATCTTGCCACCAACGTTTCCGCCGCGCTTTGGCTGTCGGGCGAGGTGAAGGTGATCGGCCGGTCGCCCGATGACGGCGTCTATGTCAACGGAGCAGGGCGCGTGTCCTACTTCGCCATGCGCGAATTCGTGGATGAATACCCCGAGGCTGTGCAGGCCTTCCTGATCGCGCATGAACGCACCAAGGAATGGATCGCCGCCAATATCGACGAGGCGTCCGAGATCATCTCGGTCGGCACGCGCGTTCCGGTCGAGGTGGCGAAGTTTCAGATCACGGACGAATCCACCTATGAATTCATGAAGGGCGAACAGGATGCCACCTCGGCGCGCGAGAATATCAAGCGCTTTCAGGAATGGTATGTGAACGCGGGCGACGACATCCTGACGGAACGTCAGCTTTCCCCGGAACAGATCGACGCCTTCGTGGATGACCGCTTCTTCGCGGGCGGCGAATTCTCGGTCTATCACTGAAGGGGCCGCAGATGACAGTCACGACCGATCTTCGTATGCGCCCCGCGCCGCGCCTTCCGCGCCTGCGAGGGGTAAACCTGACGGGCCTTCTGCTGCCCGCGCTGCTTCTGGCGCTGTGGCAGACGGCGACGTCGCTGGAATGGGTACCGCCCGTCTTCCTGCCCTCGCCCGCCGCAACGGCAGAGGCGTCCTGGACCATGCTGACGCGCCAGAACCTGCATCTGGATTTCCTCGCCTCCATCTCCATCGTGGCGCAGGCCTTCGTCTATGGCTCGGTCGCGGCGGTCGCCCTGGGCGTCGCGGCGGGGTTGTCGAAACGGGTGGAGCAGTTCTTCGGCCCGACCTTCGACACGATCCGTCACATCCCCGGCATCGCATGGCTGCCGCTGATCGTGCTGTGGCTGGGGATCGGCGCGCCGGCCAAGGTGGTCGTGATCGCGAAATCGGTGTTCTTTCCGGTTTTCCTGAACACGCTGGAAGGCATCCGCAACGCCGAAAAGCGCCATATCGAACTGGCAGAGGTGCTGACCCTGACGCGCTGGCAGCTGATCCGCCGCGTGCTGGTGCCCTCCGCCATCCCGTCGATCATGGTCAGCCTGCGCTATTCTGCGGGCCTTGCATGGGCGCTGGTCGTGGTGGCCGAAGGGCTGTCGGGGCTGGAGGGGATCGGGTTCCTGATCTTCCGCGCGCAGGGGCTTTTGCTGACAGATCAGCTTGTCGTCTGCATGGTCATCATCGGCGCCGTCGGCTTTGCGATCGACCGCGGCATGTATCTGCTGCAACGCCACATCCTGCGCTGGAAACAAGGGTTCGAGGGCTGACATGAGCAATCGCGGAACATTGGACATCCGTAACGTCGCCAAAACCTATGAGGTCGAGGGGCGGCAGGTGAACGCGCTGTCGGGGGTGAACCTGCATGTCGCACCGGGCGAGTTCATCTCCATCGTCGGGCCGTCCGGCTGCGGGAAATCGACGCTGCTCCGGCTCATCATCGGGCTGGATACCGGGTATCAGGGCGACATCCTTCTGGACGGGCACCGCATCACCGGCACCAGCCTTGACCGGGGGATCGTGTTTCAGGACCACCGCCTGCTGCCTTGGCTGACGCTGGAGCAGAACGTGGCGCTGGCCCTGGAGAATTCGCGCCTGTCCGGGGCCGAGCGCAAGTCGACCGTCACCGACCACATCGAACTGGTCGGGCTGTCGGGGTTCGAGAGCGCATGGCCGCATCAGCTTTCGGGCGGCATGGCCCAGCGTGCGGCCATCGCGCGGGGGCTGGTTGGACGACCCGGCATCCTCTTGCTGGACGAACCCTTGGGCGCGCTGGATGCGCTGACCCGACTGCGACTGCAAGAGGAGCTGGTCCGCATCTGGAAGGCGGAAGGCGTGACGATGATTCTTGTCACCCATGACGTGGACGAGGCGATCTATCTGTCCGACCGGGTGGTGGTCATGAACTCCACCCCCGGCCGTATCGTGGACGAGATCGCGGTGGACCTGCCACGCCCGCGCGATCGGGCGGGGGCGGAGTTTTCGGCCATCAAGCGGCGGGTTCTGTCGCTGATGGGCGAATATGCGGAGGCGGCATGAGGTGGCCCGCAACGGTTCTGGCTTTCGTTTTCGCCACCCCTGGATGGGCGGTGGACACGCCGCCCTCTACCGATCTGCCGGACCTGTCGGCCATCCGCGCGCAAATCTATTCCGGTGAATACGAACGGGCGGCAACCGAACTGACCGCCCTGACCGAAACGGTGAAGCACGCGGATCTTTATAATCTGCTGGGATTTTCCACCCGCAAGCTGGGCCGCTTCGACGAGGCGGACCGCTGGTATCGCGAGGCGCTTTACTACGATCCCACCCACCGGCCCGCGCTGGAATATCAGGGCGAGTTGTTCCTCGAAACCGGCGACCTTTCGGCAGCCGAGGGCAATCTTCAGATCCTGACCCTGCTTTGCCCCGAAGGCTGCCCTGAAAAGGACGCCCTGACCGCCGCATTGGAGAAAGCAAGATGACCCGCAAGCTGAACCTGAACCTGTTCATCTATCCCGGTGGCCACCACGAGGCTGCATGGCGTTACCCCGGATCGCAGCCCGACCAGCTGGCCGAGATCCGCTATTATCAATCGCTGGCCCAGAAGGCCGAGGCGGCCAAACTGGATGCGATCTTTTTCGCCGACGGCCCGGCGCTGGCTGAAAACATACGTTACGCCAGCCGCTTCCGGCTGGAGCCACTGACGACCCTTGCCGCCATTGCAGCTGTGACCGACCGCATCGGGCTGATCGCGACGGCGTCGACCACCTATTTCGAGCCCTATAACCTCGCGCGGCTGTTCGCCTCGGTCGATCATATCAGCCATGGCAGGGTCGGTTGGAACATCGTCACCACATCCGCCGCCAATGCCGCGCAGAATTTCGGGCTGGAGCATCATCCCGTCCACGAGGAACGCTATGACCGCGCACATGAATTCGTCGATGTGGTCAGCAAGCTCTGGGACAGTTGGGAGGATGACGCGGTCGTGGCAGATGCGGCCAGCGGCGTCTTCGTCGACGATGCCAAGGTCCATGCAATCGACCATGCAGGCGAGCGGTTCCGCGTCAAAGGCCCTCTGAACCTGTCGCGCAGCCCGCAGGGGCGGCCCGTCTATGTGCAGGCCGGATCGTCGCAGGACGGTCGCCATTTCGCCGCCCTTCATGCCGAGGCGATCTTTACCGCGCATCAGACCCTTGCCAGCGCGCAGGAATTCTATGCCGACATCAAGGCCCGCGCGCGCGGCGTCGGGCGCAACCCGGACCACATCAAGGTCCTGCCCGGCATCAGCCCCTTCATCGCCGGAACCGAAGCCGAAGCGAAGGCGCTGGAGGAGGAATTCAACAACCTGACCCAGCCCGCCTTCTCGCTCGATCAGCTGAAACGCCTGACGGGGGTGGATTACGCGGGCCACGATCTGGATGCGCCGTTCCCCGTCCATCTGCTGCGCGAGCGCGCGGGCGACGTCGCGGCCAGCCGCTTCAAGGTCGTCCATGACATCGTGGAGCGCGAAAAGCCGACCCTGCGCGGGCTGCTGCACCGGCTTGCGGGTGCGCGCGGCCACCGTGTCGTCGCCGGAACACCGGAACAGATCGCGGATACGATCACCGAATGGTTCCAGAACGGCGCTGCCGACGGGTTCAACATCATGCCGCCGTGGCTTCCGGGCGGGATCGAAGTCTTCACCGCCGAAGTCTTGCCGATCCTGCGCGCCCGCGGTCTGTTCCGCGAGGAATACGAGGGCAGCACCCTTCGCGATCACTACGGCCTGCCCCGCCCCGACAGCATTTACTCGCGCCCCGCCGCGCTACGGACAGCCTGAGCCATGAAACATGACCAACTCGCCTTTCGCGATCGCTATGCCGCCGAGGGCGGCCTGCACTGGAACGAGGTGATCGCGACGCAGCTTCGCCATCGCTCGGTGCGGTCCTTCCTGCCGGACGCGCTGCCGCTGGGCACGGTTCAGACGCTGGTTGCAGCAGCATCCTCGGCCCCTACATCTTCCAACGTGCAGGCGTGGAGCGTGATCGCCGTGCAGGACCCCGCCCGCAAATCGCGCATCGCCCAGATGGCGGGCGGGCAGAAGCACATCGTCGATGCGCCCCTGCTGCTGGTCTGGGTCGCAGACCTGTCGCGCCATGCGCGGGTGGCGGAACGGCGCGGCCAGCGGCTGGAGGCGATCGACTTCACCGAAACGCTGCTGCTCGCCTCGCTGGATGCGGCGCTGGCGGCGCAGAACGCGCTGGTGGCGGCAGAATCGCTGGGGTTTGGCACCGTCTATATCGGCGCGCTTCGCAACCACCCCGAAGAACTGGCGGCCGAACTTGGCCTGCCTCCTCACGCCTATGCGGTGGTGGGGCTGGTCGTGGGCCATCCCGATCCGGCGGTGGCGACGCAGGTGAAACCGCGGCTGCCCCAATCGGCGGTCCTGCATCTGGAGCAATACGATACCGGCGATGCCGAAGCCATCGTCGCGCATGACGCCGCCACCCGCGCTTTTCGCAGGGAACAGGGCCTGCCGGACGAAGGGTGGAGCGATCTGATCCTTGGCCGTCTTGGCACGGTCGCGGCATTGAAGGGTCGGCACATCCTGCGGGACGTGCTGCAACGGCTGGGGTTCGCACAGAAGTGAGCACGGAATTTCTTTGGTATATCCCCAATCAGGTCCAATCGGGACATCGTGGCGACGATATGGGCGTGGGGCATAACAGCCTCGACACGTTGACCGCGCAGGCTTTGGCGCTGGAGCGGCACGGCTGGGCGGGCGCACTGCTGGGTACCGGATGGGGGCGCCCCGATTGCTTCACCGTCGGCACGGCGCTGGCCGCGCGAACGACGCGGTTCAACCCGCTGATCGCGATCCGCCCCGGATATTGGGCGCCTGCACATTTCGCCTCGGCGGCGGCGACGCTGGACAATCTGTCGGGCGGGCGGCTGCGGATCAACATCGTATCCGGCAAGGACGATTTCGAAGCCTATGGCGACAGCGAGGGCGATCAGGTCCAGCGCTATGCCCGGACGGGCGAGTTCATGCATCTGGTGCGCCGCCTCTGGTCCGAGGAGCAGGTGGATTTCCACGGCGAATTCTATCGCGTGGCCGGGTCCACCGCGCAGCCCCGACTGCCCAAGGGTCGCCGGCCAACCCTCTATTTCGGCGGCGCGTCCGAGGCTGCGGAACGCACCGCCGCCGCCCATGCCGACGTGCAGCTGTTCTGGGGCGAGCCGCGCACGGCGCTTGCCGAACGCATCGCCCGGCTGAAGGCGCTACCACGTGGCCTTGCGCCGTTGCGGTTCGGGCTGCGGATCACGACGCTGGTGCGCAAAACCCGCGCCGAGGCTTGGGCCGATGCCGAAGCCAAGGTCGCCGCGATGGCGCAAGCCTCGTGGCACGATCACCGCCGCGTGGTGGCCGAAGGGCAGCGGCGGCTCTACGATCTGCAAGCCCAAGGCGAGGTTCTGGACGAGATCCTCTATACCACGCCCGGCAAGTTCGGCGGCGGCGGGGCGGGAACGACCTGGCTCGTCGGCTCGCCCGAGGATGTGGCGGATTCGCTTCTTCGCTATCGCGCGCTTGGGATCGACACGTTCATCCTGTCCGACACGCCATATCTGAACGAAATCCGCACGCAGGGGGAATTGCTTCTGCCCCTGCTGCGGCAAGGAGAATAAGCATGACACTGGAATACCGCCCGCTTGGGCGCACGGGGCTGACAGTCTCATCCGTCGCGCTTGGCACGATGACATGGGGGCAGCAGAATACCGAGGCCGAGGGCCATGCCCAGCTCGACCTTGCGCTCGATCACGGCGTCACGCTGATCGATACCGCCGAAAGCTACTCCATCCCCCCAAGGGCCGAGACGCAGGGATCGACCGAGCGGATCATCGGCACATGGCTGAAGGCGCGCGGGACGCGCGACCGGATCGTGCTGGCCACCAAGGTCGCAGGTCCAAGTGACCGGACCTATATGCGTGCGGACGGATCGCGTCCGAGTCTGGACGCCAAGAACATCCATGAGGCAGTGGACGCCTCGCTTCGACGGCTCCAGACCGATCACGTCGACCTGTATCAGCTTCACTGGCCGAACCGCTCGGTGCCGCTGTTCGGCAATGCCGCGCATGCCCCGCAACGGGGCGGCGATCCGGGCGAAGTGCCGATCGAGGAGACGCTGGAGGCGTTGGATGCCATGGTGAAGGCGGGAAAGGTCCGCCATATCGGCCTGTCGAACGAAACGGCATGGGGTGTGTCGCGTTTTGTGCATCTGTCCGAGACGAAGGGCCTGCCGCGCGTCGCCTCGGTGCAGAACGCCTATAACCTTCTGAACCGCACTTACGAACACGGGTTGGCCGAATTTCACGCGCGCGAGGATGTGGGCCTTCTGGCCTATTCCCCGCTGGCGCAGGGTTTTCTGACAGGGAAATACCTGGACGGTGCCCGACCGGAAGGCGCACGGCTGACGCTGTTCGACCGGGGCGGGCGATACCAGAAACCGGGCGTGACCGAGGCTCTGCGCGCCTATCTGGACATCGCCCGCGACTTCGGCATCGATCCGGCGCAGCTTGCCATTGCCTATGTCACCAGCCGGTCTTTCGTCACCTCGAACATCATCGGCGCAACGAGCCTTGGGCAGTTGGAAGCCGACCTGCGGGCAAGCGACGTGCAGATCACCGCAGAGATCGAGGCGCGGATCGAGGCCGTGCACCAACTTCATCGCGACCCTGCACCCTGATCGAAATGGTCCCACCATGATGCAGGGTCCCGTGTCGTCCTGCGAGCTTTCGCACTCGGGACACCACGCGTCGCCTAGGCACCTGTGTGTGGAGTTCTTGGCTGCAGTGGCGCCATAGCAGCTGCTTGAGCCGCGCGCGCTGCTGCTGCGTTATCCGAAACGGGCATTCGCGGCCACCCTGCTAAGAGTGTATCGGAGGTGGACGAGGAAACGCTCCGGTCGCTGCCTGCCAAGATCGGGAAACTGGCCGTCGGCAGCGATTTTTTTGACGAAAGCTCAAGCCGTGGATCGGCAAGTGAGGCGCAGGATGCCGCAGTGCCGTCAGACTGCTTTCCGCGCGTCTCGGAGTCCGAGCAGGGTGATCGCTGGGCTGAGCGCAGATGTCCGCTTTGCCGGGCCTGCTGGGTGCCACGCCGTGCCGCACACAGACAGCTTTCCGCCCCTCGTGTCGATCACTCTGCCTTCAAAAGCATCCAGCTTTCAACACCAAGGCCCTGAGCCACCCGGAACAGGTTGTCGATAGAGATATTCTGCTCTGACCGTTCGACGGCGCTGAGGTAGGTCCGATTCAAGCCGGATTCATTCGCCAGATGCTCTTGCGACCACCCTCGTTCAGCACGAAGCCTGCGCATATTGCGCGCCACGATGTCTCGCAGGGGGCTTCTGGGCGTCGTCTTCATGCACAATTCTATTGTGCGGTGACGCTTTTAACTCTACCGGTTTTAACATACATTCGACATCAGGAAGCGAGTCATGTTTCAGAATGATGATCATTGCGATGACCAGGAAGAAGCACTCGACCTTCTTCGCATCGGAAACCTGAAGGGCATGCTCGATCACCTGCAGGGCTACCCGGCGGATGACGCCGAATGCCTTTTCGAGCTGAAGCTTCCGCTGTCGGTGCTCACAAAGCTCATGCTGCGGAGCGCAGAATCCCGCAGTTCACCCCAAAGACTCATTGTGGAGGCCTTGGAAGGGTCTGGCTTCGCCCCGGCACACTGAGCCACTCGAAACCTTCAGGTGGCATCGGTCAGATCGGTGGCTGCCTGATGCAGCAGGTGCTATTGTTCTGGCGGCTGATGAAACTTGCTATCAAGCCATAGGACTTGAGGCCGCAGCATGCCGAACTCTACGCCATCCCCTCATCCTGACGCGCAGGCCCTGCGTGACTGGCCCCTCTATGGGCCGAAGGATCCGGCCATTGCTGAGCATGTCGAGCGTCTTGTCCACGAGCGGCAGTTACGCCTTTGCCAGATTGAGGAAATCATCCTGAACGCTCTTCGCGCGGAGTTGGGACGGCAGATCCCGGCCCAAGAGACATGATCTGGCGACTCTACTTAAAAACAAACCGTGTTTAGTTAGAGTGAAATCAATCACTTAGTCCAAATTTCTGCTGGCGTGGCGAATCAGTCTGTGAAAAGATGATTCGCATACTGACGTGACGCCGAAAATATGGTCCAACTCATGACCCGCCGCCCTCAACAGATGCTCGACCTCGATCTCCATGACGAGATCAAAGCGCGCCTTCGGAAGGCGGGCTCGGGGATCAGTGCTATCGCCCGCGAGCTCGGCATTACGCCGGGCAGTGTAACGGTTGTGTCGCAAGGCTATCGACGGTCGCAAAAAGTCCAACGGGCGATAGCAGACAAGCTCGGCACTACGCCGGAAGTGATTTGGCCCGCCCGCTACGAGAAGGAGGCCGATATGGACACGTAAAATAGCAAAGGGCCCCGAAAGCGCCAACTTTCACAGCCCTGCTTGGTTTGTCGATTGAGACCCGACACCCCAAGCATCCCGCAACTCATCATCGAAGTCAACGACCCGCGCACGTCGCAGGCCGATGTCTTCGTGATGTCCTTATGTAGCTGACCGCCCGCACCCCGGGCGGTTGCCCTGCACCCTTTGTCTGGGATCCACATGAACCCCTTTTTCTGTTTTCCGGTACTGGCTCCCGCCAGCCGGACCATTCCTTGGCGCGGTAAGATAAGCGCCCGCGTTCAGGTGGTGGACACACGTCCCTGCCTCCCCCACCCCGTGATCTTGCGCCTCGAGTCGCAACTCGAAGCGCACTGCTATGACCAGTTGATTGCAAACCCTTCCATCTTGGACATCATCGCGCAGCCACCGGCTGTTCGCTACCTCGATGTGCAGGGAAAGCCCGCAACGCACACCTTCGATTTTCTTGCAAGGCTTCGGGATGGCACGGCCGTCGCGGTTGCCGTCCGGCCATTAACGCGTGTGCACAAATGGCGGTTCAAGGACACGCTCGCATTGATCGCGGCGCAGATGCCGAAGTCTTTCGCGCACAAGGTCCTGCTCTTCACCGAAGCCGACATACCGCGTCCGACCGTCGTCGCTCACGCCCCGACGACCCGCCTTGTCGAACGCGCCCAAGAGCTGGGCGCGCCTGTCATTCCGACCTCCACCCACCTGATCGTCTCATGAGGTACTGCCATGAAACATAGCACATCACTCAACAGGATACCTTCATCATCGATGGGCAAGAGTACTGGTTCACGTCGCTGAACACCGAGGGCATCATCGTAACAGCGACCACACCACCCCATGCTGTTAGAGCGATCAGCAATGAGGAGTTCGCCAATCTCCTGCGCAGTCCGCGCTTGCGCTGTGTACCCGGAGGGGCATCTCGAGCTGGCGCTGAACGCAGGTTGGATGAAGGGCCTGAATACTTCCGTGACGTGCCAGAGCGCGATCGAAGCGAAGCGCTTTGGCGACAGATCTATGTCCAGATACTCCTGACGAAGATCGATGATGGAACGACAAAATGGAACGAGCCATCGGTCAATCATGTCCTGCCGGATATTATTGCAGCTGCCGAGGCTCAAGTCTGGAGCCAGGCGCAAGGGAAGCGGAAGCGTGCCGGCCGTAAATTTCACACCCGAGTGCCCCCGTGCGCCAATTCGCTGCTCGCTTGGGCGAGAAAGTATAGGGATTCCGGCTATGATATCATGGCGCTTGTACCTGCAACACGTCGCTCCGGACCCCGTGGAAGTTCGATGCATCCCGGAGAGCTCGCGGCATTCGAAAAGCTGATCGCGCGATACGCGACACCGCTGAGGCCCACGGTCGACCAAATCCATGAAAGCGCGGTTAACCTATACGAAGACTTCAATGAGGTACGATCTCAACAGCATCTGCCGAAACTTCCCGTCCCCTCCAGGTCCAGCGTTTACAGGGCAATCGCAAAGCTCGCCCCCTATGAGACGTGTCTGCAACGTCGGGGCGTCCAAGCCGCTAACAAAAAATATGCGTTGATTGAATATGGCGTCCAGGCTCTTCGACCCATGGAACGGGTCGAGATTGATGAGTGGGAAGTCGACCTGATGACGCTGGTCACCGCCGGTGAAACGGCCCCGCTGCTGACAGATAAAGAAATTACCGCGCTGGAGGAGCAGCGCTTGTTCGTTTGCGTTGCCATAGATTGCGCAACACGCTGCATTGTCGGCCTGACTTTGTCCCGATCAACCACCTCTGAAGCGGCCATTCGGTGTCTGGAAACGGTTACCATAGATAAAACGGATATTGCGGTTCAGTTCGGATGCCGCGCCGGATGGCACCAGGCGGGGCGACCCGAGGTCGTCGCCACGGACCAAGGCTCGGCTTTCGTTGCGGAAGTCTTCAAAATTGTCGTTGCTGGTCTGCTTTCTCGCCTGCATCACCCTCCGGCCGGCAATCCAAAACTCCGGCCTCGTATCGAACGTGTCTTTGGGACCTTCGGCACCCACTTGGTCAGCAGGTTCCGTGGACGCACGTTTTCCAACCCTGAGCAACGTGGAGATTACGACTCGGAAGCCGAAGCATCGCTGACCGAGCATGACCTTCTTGCCGCCTTCGTCACCTACATCGTCGACATCTATCACCAGCGCCCCCATCGTGGACTTCAGGGCGAAACGCCCGCCCAGTGCTGGGATCGCCTGACCAAAAACATGGTCCGACGATGCCGGTGGATGCGATGGACCGTCGCGCCATCTTCGGCGTCGAGCTGGAACGGGCGGTCACCGGCCGGGGCGTTCGAGTCTTCGGAGCGGATTATGCGTGCGACGAACTCCGGGAGGCCTACAAGCACCGTCATGTGCACAAGGTGCGCCTGCGTTTTGATCAGCTGGACATGGGTTGGATCGCAGTGGAGGTCGCCGGCAAGTGGTACCCTGCCTACGATCTGTCTGGAGCTCTTTCGGGCGTCTCATTCTATCAATGGTGTGCATACGCGAAGACGGTGATGGGTCATCATCGCGAAGGTGCCGCGCTGACCGCCGCAGTATACCACGACGGGCTGCGTCGCTTGGAGCTGCTGTCGACGGAGGCTGCGAAAGCGGCCCAGCTCGGCCGCATGACGCTCTCGGCCGACGAGGTGGACAAGGCTGAAAAGGCGCTTGGGCTTGGATTGCACCTTCTGCCAGCCGTGCCAACGACCGAAAGCGGAGCAGAGTCAGATTGGTTCAGTGGCGGATTTGAGGCTGGCGTGGAGACAATTCCTGATGCGGAGGATGTACCGCCGATCCAGCCGCCCCAGGACGACGAGGCAACTTTCCCGCCCGAAAGCTCCTCATCTGACAGCAAGGATCTGCCCCCAACTGCGGACGACAATGGGGACGACCCATTCGTGGGCGGAGACTGGAGGTTCGAAGATGACGAGTAAGACGATGTCCCCGGAAGAGGTGGCGCGCCTTGCCGTCTCCCTGCGCAAGCATTTCGTAGCCCATCCGGGCTACGAGACTGCACGGAAGCTGCTCGGTGAATTGCGGGATAAGCGGCAGGCTGAACTGGATCTTTGCCTGCCCTCGGAAGGGCGCGCCATCGTCGTGATCGGGGAGTCCGGAAGCGGCAAAACAACGGCTGTCCGAAAGATGCTGGAGCATATGGGTCCACCAGACGCCGTTTCCGGTGAATACCGCTGGATATCCATCCGGGTGCCAACGCCAGCTACGCAAAAGGACCTAGCGAGGGCAATCTTGCATGCTCTGGCCTTCCCTCTCGCCCGCGACACCACAGCGTCGCGGATGTGGGAGATGGTGGCGTTCCATCTCCACCTGCGAAAGACATGGCTTATCCACCTCGACGAAGGACAGGAATTGGGCGGCCGAGGCTCAGACAATGAGAAGGCCGCGGTCATCAACGCCCTGAAGAGCCTCATGCAGATCGCGGACTGGCCGATCAACCTTATCATCAGCGGCACGCCTGAGCTTCATGAGCTTCTGACGCAGGACCCGCAGCTGTCTCGTCGCTTCTACGTAGTGCGTTTCCTGCCGCAGACCGAGCTCGACTCCCGCAGGAATGTCGCGGGCCTCGTCGGAAGTTACGCGAAGCAGGCGGCCCTGCCCTTGGCCGCCGATTTGAGAGATGTCGAGTTCATCCCCCGCCTCATTCATGCGGGCCGCGAGCAGTTTGGCATCATCGTCGAATTGATCATCGGTGCCATAACTCGGGCTCTTGCGGAAAACCAGGCAGCACTGAACGCGGCAAGTTTCGCGAGCCACTACGCCCAACGAACAGGGGAGACGCCTGCCCGAAATCCGTTCCTCGCACCGGATTTCCGCAGCATCCCAACCGGGCGCACACCCTTAGGTCCAGAGCCGCCCACGCCACCGAAGCGGAGGCGCTGAAATGGTATTCCCGCCTCCGTTCCTTCGGGAGACCCTTCCGTCCTACGGCTATCGCATTGCACAGATCTCCGGCGTGAACTCCCTTCGGGAACTGGCCTATCTGTTCGATCTGGACCTTCCTGCCTTTCTGAAAGGCGATCCACTCAGCCTCGAAGGCTTCGCCAGCTATGTCGGCCATAGCTCCAGAGTTCTTGCTCAAGGCAGCGTCAACGCCGAGAGCATTCACCGGCTTCAGGTTGGTCCCAACAAGCAAAACGAGGTGCGATGCTCGACGGGGAGCTACCGCTTCTGCCCCAAATGCGTCGAGGGGTTGGAAACGGATGACCATCGCTCCTTTTGCCTGGGTCGTACGGAATGGCTGGTAGACGCTGTTCACGTCTGCCCCATCCACTGCGTTCGTCTCATGACAGCCACACCTGAGAAGACGGGCCGGGTGCAAGCCGACCTATCCTTGCTGATCCCGAAGATGGTGGCTGCCTTGACTGCGGCCACTCCCCCAACCGCTGAACCCACCACCTTGGAACGCTACATCATCGGCCGGCTTGACGGCACTGCCACTCACGGATGGATCGACAACCTTCAACTCGACGTCGTTATCCATACCGCTGAGGTGTTCGGCGCGATGGAACTGCGTGGTCAGCATTCAAGCTGGTCAGACATCGGGTCCGAGGAGCGACGCCAGCATGGCGCCGCGGGAGCCGATGTCCTGATCGAAGGACCTTCAGCGATCATGGAGTTTCTCAAGAAACATATAGGTATGGGCGCGCGAGGCGATGACTATCACGCTACCTTCGGCAACGCCTTCAGCCACTTTTATGCTCGCAGATTAAACGTGGTTTATCATCCGGTGTGCGCCATCCTCGCACGATACGTCGGCGCAAACTTCCGCTTCACGGGGCAGGAAATGGTTTTTGGCATAAGGACCATGGGGAAAAGGCCGACGACGCTGAGATCGCTGTGTGAGCAGCACAATGTCGGGATGAAGATCACCGCGCAGGTGTTGGAAGCGCAGTACGGCATCAGAGCCGGCTCAAGCACGGTCGTCGATCCGCAGCTCATCGACGAGATCGCGCCCCAGCTCAAGGGGCTGATGAACTCCCGTGATGCTGCACGTGATCTCGGCGTCGGCGTCGAACTCTTGAAAGGTCTGGTCGATGCCGAGCTGCTCGTGCCGGATTTTCGCTTCAACGACAGGATGCTCGGGTTCAAGCGCGACACGCTTGACGCGTTCAAGATGGAATGGTGCGAGGGTGTCGAGCGTGAGGCGGGGATCCGTTTCAGCAGCAAAACGCCTATCTATGTCGCCTCATGCGCCTATGGCATTCGGGTTCCACAGCTCCTGATCGCCATCCGCGAGCATGGCATTGATCTTTACAGGGGCGGAGCGACCCGGGAGCTAAGGCACATGAAGATCAGGAACATGGACTTGTGGGAGATGATGCGCAGTATAAACGCAGGGTGAAGATCGATACCGCCAAACGAAAAGTTCGTTGATCTGTTCATTATCAAAGGCATAGTTCGGCTATTGGCAAACTGAGGAGCAAGCGTGATCCGGAATTTTTTCGCAACAGGAGAGCAGGACTTTTCCGAAGGATTCCAGTAATTTTCATCTTCTGGCCGTGGGCAGTTTTTTGGCGCTCTTTCAGATCATGAAGGAGCCATTCGTAGACCTACTCCTTGCCGTCAACAAGCAGACCACTTTCAGCTGGATTGCCGTGGGCGGGTTCGGCGCCCTTGTATTCGGATACCTGTGCATCCTCGTACTATTGGCATCAACGAAGGTCTTGGTTGACTGGCTAGTAGACGGAAAGTGAAGTGCGCGACCTACCTAGAACAAAGAAGACTTGGTGGAATCCCACAGAAAATGACGTGATGTAGAGACGCAGAGACTATGTCCCACAGCGCTCTACTATGTCCGCTACGCGCGGCACCCTTGTCCAAATTAGAGAAGGTAAGGGCTGATCGGCGGTCAAAAGCACCCGAGCTAACGCGTGCCACTCGGCTTCGGAGCACCATCTCGAGTACCTATATCAACGCGAAGGGCGGTGAACGGACTGTGAGGGTACGGCATCGCATCCGCAAAAACTGGAGAGATCTGGCGTTCGCTACGCAGGTCGAGACCGACAAGTTGCGCGGTATGTGGGGCGTGTGCGCGGACAAGGTCGGTTCACGTGGAGCGCCAGCTTCGATCACCACCCCCACATCGGCAGGCGCGAAGCCAGCAAGGGAGGCGTCCAATGCGGCTTCTGTCGCGGCTGGCACCGCTGGGCCATAGTCATCGGCTTTGATCCCAGTGATCCTCCCGGAGTTTACAGGCGATCTTTCCGGTTGAAGTAAAACTGGATGTCCCGATTGCGCATCCCCCGGCGCAGCATCGCTTTGATCAGGCCAACCTCTTCATCCGTGATGCTTCTACGCGGCATAAAATCACCTCTCCATCTAAAGATTAATGCCGCCGCCCCGCCCGAATGCGTTCGTAAAGTTCTCGCGCCAAACCTTTGTGAACCGCTGCCCGGAAGGGCTGATCGCTCATGACTTTCGAAAAAACTTCCTCGTTGCCGTCCATGCGGTCGATGAATAGCTCATCCAGCATTCGCTCAAGATAGGAGGCGAAGTTGTCATATTTGTTGGCGAGCGCGGCCTCGACGATGCGTTCATCGCCCTCGGCACTTTCGCGGACCTGTTCAAAAAAGAGTTGATCGGCACGGGAGAAGCTCGTTCCGAACCGCTCGTTCAGCCTTTCCACAAGGTCTTTCAGCCCAACTTCTTCATCCTTCCGGCCTCCCGAACCCACATCAGTCGGACCTTTCAGCGGGTCAGATTCGCCATCATCAAGGCTGATTGATCCTTGGGTCATTTGCTGAATACGGAAATACTTCAACGCAACTTCGTCATCCAACGTGAATGATGACCCGTCGCCGGGGGGCGGCAATTTGGAAATCAGGTTTCGGCAGAACGTGTAGAACTGCTCAAGCTCGCTGTCCTGATAAGGGATGATCTGGGACAGAAAGGCATAGAGGTTTCGAAACGCAGTGATCTGACCCCTGAATTCTTCAAGCTCCTCCTCTTCGCGCCTTTCGAATGCATCGACAGCGCGATCCAATATGACATTCATCATGCGGTGATCGGTGGCCGTGTGGTCCTTCTTTTTCCCATACCAAACCACCGAGAATGCGCTAACATCTTCCCTTGTGAAGATCGCCCACTCCAACACACGGTGCTGCAACTCGTTCAAGCGTTGCGGGTCCACGCTCTCGCCCATGGGCGTATCTTCGTAATATGGCTTGAACGCCTTGAAGATGTCGTCTTCCTCGTTGGCGAAGTCGAGAACGAAAGTCCTAGGGTCAGGACTCGTTCATCGGTCATAGCCAGAACATGACGGTTGCTGCGAGGGCGATGGCGGATAGGAAGACC